>NZ_CP157875.1:2270000-3742500 GCF_040215105.1 Aeromonas veronii | reverse complement strand
CCCAGCATAAGCTGGGTATCCGTTAGTGAATACATAGCTAACGGAGGCGAACCGGGAGAACTGAAACATCTAAGTACCCCGAGGAAAAGAAATCAACCGAGATTCCCTCAGTAGCGGCGAGCGAACGGGGATTAGCCCTTAAGCATCTTGGAAGTTAGTGGAACGGTCCTGGAAAGGCCGGCGATACAGGGTGATAGCCCCGTACACGAAAACAACCTTGATGTGAAATCGAGTAGGGCGGGACACGTGACATCCTGTCTGAACATGGGGGGACCATCCTCCAAGGCTAAATACTCCTGACTGACCGATAGTGAACCAGTACCGTGAGGGAAAGGCGAAAAGAACCCCTGTGAGGGGAGTGAAATAGAACCTGAAACCGTGTACGTACAAGCAGTGGGAGCCCTTCGGGGTGACTGCGTACCTTTTGTATAATGGGTCAGCGACTTACATTTTGTAGCGAGGTTAACCGTATAGGGGAGCCGTAGGGAAACCGAGTCTTAACTGGGCGTCTAGTTGCAAGGTGTAGACCCGAAACCGGGTGATCTAGCCATGGGCAGGTTGAAGGTTGAGTAACATCAACTGGAGGACCGAACCCACTAACGTTGCAAAGTTAGGGGATGACCTGTGGCTGGGGGTGAAAGGCCAATCAAACTCGGAGATAGCTGGTTCTCCCCGAAAGCTATTTAGGTAGCGCCTCGGACGAATACTACTGGGGGTAGAGCACTGTTTGGGCTAGGGGGTCATCCCGACTTACCAACCCCATGCAAACTCCGAATACCAGTAAGTAATATCCGGGAGACACACGGCGGGTGCTAACGTCCGTCGTGAAGAGGGAAACAACCCAGACCGCCGGCTAAGGTCCCAAAGTTCTGGTTAAGTGGGAAACGATGTGGGAAGGCTCAGACAGCTAGGATGTTGGCTTAGAAGCAGCCATCATTTAAAGAAAGCGTAATAGCTCACTAGTCGAGTCGGCCTGCGCGGAAGATGTAACGGGGCTCAAACCAGGCACCGAAGCCGCGGATTCACGCTAAGCGTGAGTGGTAGGGGAGCGTTCTGTAAGTCTGCGAAGGTGTATCGAGAGGTATGCTGGAGATATCAGAAGTGCGAATGCTGACGTAAGTAACGATAAAGGGGGTGAAAAGCCTCCTCGCCGGAAGACCAAGGGTTCCTGTCCAACGTTAATCGGGGCAGGGTGAGTCGACCCCTAAGGTGAGGCCGAAAGGCGTAATCGATGGGAAGCAGGTTAATATTCCTGCACGACTTGTAATTGCGATGGGGGGACGGAGAAGGCTAGGTGGGCCAGGCGACGGTTGTCCTGGTGAAAGTGCGTAGGTGGTGTTTCTAGGCAAATCCGGAGACACAACACTGAGACACGAGACGAACGCACTACGGTGCGGAAGCCATTGATGCCCTGCTTCCAGGAAAAGCCTCTAAGCTTCAGATTACAAGTCATCGTACCCCAAACCGACACAGGTGGTCGGGTAGAGAATACCAAGGCGCTTGAGAGAACTCGGGTGAAGGAACTAGGCAAAATAGAACCGTAACTTCGGGAGAAGGTTCGCTCTTGATGGTGAAGTCCCTTGCGGATGGAGCTGTCGGGAGTCGCAGTGACCAGATGGCTGGGACTGTTTATCAAAAACACAGCACTCTGCAAACACGAAAGTGGACGTATAGGGTGTGACACCTGCCCGGTGCCGGAAGGTTAATTGATGGGGTTAGCGCAAGCGAAGCTCTTGATCGAAGCCCCGGTAAACGGCGGCCGTAACTATAACGGTCCTAAGGTAGCGAAATTCCTTGTCGGGTAAGTTCCGACCTGCACGAATGGTGTAACCATGGCCATGCTGTCTCCACCCGAGACTCAGTGAAATCGAATTCGCCGTGAAGATGCGGTGTACCCGCGGCTAGACGGAAAGACCCCGTGAACCTTTACTACAGCTTGGCACTGAACATTGAACCTACATGTGTAGGATAGGTGGGAGGCTTTGAAGCGATGACGCCAGTTGTCGTGGAGCCGTCCTTGAAATACCACCCTTGTATGTTTGATGTTCTAACGCAGGGCCCTGAATCGGGCTCGCGGACAGTGCCTGGTGGGTAGTTTGACTGGGGCGGTCTCCTCCCAAAGAGTAACGGAGGAGCACGAAGGTTGGCTAATCCTGGTCGGACATCAGGAGGTTAGTGCAATGGCATAAGCCAGCTTAACTGCGAGACGGACAGGTCGAGCAGGTACGAAAGTAGGTCATAGTGATCCGGTGGTTCTGAATGGAAGGGCCATCGCTCAACGGATAAAAGGTACTCCGGGGATAACAGGCTGATACCGCCCAAGAGTTCATATCGACGGCGGTGTTTGGCACCTCGATGTCGGCTCATCACATCCTGGGGCTGAAGTCGGTCCCAAGGGTATGGCTGTTCGCCATTTAAAGTGGTACGCGAGCTGGGTTCAGAACGTCGTGAGACAGTTCGGTCCCTATCTGCCGTGGGCGTTGGATGATTGAAGGGAGTTGCTCCTAGTACGAGAGGACCGGAGTGAACGAACCTCTGGTGTTCGGGTTGTCACGCCAGTGGCACTGCCCGGTAGCTAAGTTCGGAATCGATAACCGCTGAAAGCATCTAAGCGGGAAGCGAGCCCTGAGATGAGTCATCCCTGACCCCTTGAGGGTCCTAAAGGGCCGTTGGAGACCACAACGTTGATAGGTGGGGTGTGTAAGCGCGGCGACGTGTTGAGCTAACCCATACTAATTACCCGTGAGGCTTAACCATACAACACCCAAGAAGTGTTTCTGGCCTTGTAGCAAGTGCATGAACTACTCAAATTCAGTGATAGCGACAGAGCACAGTAGCTAAGTCGTTATTCACGTCAGCTTTCTAGATTAAGAATTTGCCTGGCGGCCATAGCGCCGTGGAACCACCTGATCCCATGCCGAACTCAGAAGTGAAACGCGGTAGCGCCGATGGTAGTGTGGCATTCGCCATGCGAGAGTAGGACACTGCCAGGCACCTAATTTGAAGAAGCCCGCTCATCTGAGCGGGCTTTTTTATTGGCTGACATTTGGGGATTGGCAGATGTTTTGTCCAATCATGGCCTGTTTATCAGGCAACTACATCGTAAAGCCCTATCAACTTAGTCAAACAAACTGCCTTCTACGCCTCCGATTACCTGTCTCCTGCCTGTTTTTAGCGCCACACTACCGGACTACCGGACTACCGGACTACCGGACTACCGGACTACCGGACTACCGGACTACCGGACTACCGGACTACCGGACTACCGGACTACCGGACTACCGGACTACCGGACTACCGGACTACCGGACTACCGGACTACCGGACTACCGGACTACCGGACTACCGGACTACCGGACTTCTTTTCTCCGCATCTTCCCTCCACCTCCAACTGCAACGGCAAGGCGACTATGCCCTGCATTGATAATCACTATCGCGAGAGACGGGAGTGACAAGCGCGACGGGATCCATAGACTAGGTGTTTCATGCACAAGGAGCTGTCTATGTTGGGGATCCACGATCTGGCGTTGTTTATCGTATCGGGCTTGTTGCTGAACATGATGCCGGGACCGGACTCCCTGCTCATCATGCTGCGCAGCGGCTCTCAGGGCTGGCGAGCCGGCTCGGTGGCGGCGTTGGGGATAGGGACAGGCACCATGGTACACGTGCTGGCAGCGGCGCTGGGGCTGTCAGCCCTGCTCAGTGCCTCGGCCGAGCTGTTTGCCGTCATCAAGCTGACAGGGGCGCTCTACCTGGTCTATCTGGGGATTTCACTGCTCAGGCAAAAGGCGAGTACCGCAGTGGCAGGAGAGGGGTCAGTGGCGCTGCCCAGGCTCTCCTATGGGCGTATCTACCGGCAGGGGCTGCTGACCAATGTGCTCAACCCCAAGGTCGCGCTGTTTTTCCTCGCCTTCGTCCCCCAGTTCATCGATCCCGCCGCGCCGCAGAAGGCGCTGGCCTTCATCGTGCTGGGTTGCATTTTCAACCTCAACGGCATGATCTGGTGCCATCTGCTGGCCTTCTCCACCGCCTTTGCGAGCAGCAAGCTGCGCCTGCCAGCCCGGGTCGGGACCTGGCTCAACCGCGTGATGGGGGGCCTGTTTGTGGGTCTGGGGATCAAGCTGGCCGCCGAATGACGGCCATAGAAAAAGGCGTATCCCATCGCTGGGATACGCCTTCGTCTGCAACTGCAGCAGGAGACTGAAATCAGTTCATGCCGTAGCGCTTGAGTTTCTTGCGCAGGGTGCCACGGTTGATGCCCATCATCACGGCGGCGCGAGTCTGGTTGCCACGGGTGTACTGCATGATCACGTCCAGCATGGGGGCTTCGACTTCGGAGAGAACCATATCGTACAGATCAATCACTTCCTGACCGTTCAACTGGGCCAGGTAGTTACGCAGGGCCTGTTGCACAGAGTCACGCAGGGGGCGCTGGGTCGGCTCGGCGGCGTGATTGTGAGTAGTTGTTACCAATGCATCAGAAGTCAGGGTTTGTTCGAACATATTCGGTCGGCTCTTTAGTTATGCGTTAACCTAATCCATCGAAATACACTTCAAGTGCCGTCAGCTGTGCATCAGCACAATCCAGGGCATTGAAATGTTTACGGAATTCTCGGCCCGTCTCTTCTTCATCCAGATACCAGCCCACGTGTTTACGGGCAATGCGCGCTCCCAGATATGCACCGTAAAACTGGTGCAGGTTGGTAACATGCTCGTTCATCAGGGTGCGAACCTCTTCCCTGTCGGGAGGTGGCAGCTTGGTGCCCGTCTCAAGAAAATGACGGATTTCCCGGAAAATCCAGGGTCGTCCTTGCGCTGCACGGCCGATCATCACGGCGTCGACGCCGGTATAGTCGAGGACATACCGGGCCTTCTCCGGGCTGTCTATGTCGCCATTGGCGACAACAGGAATCGATACGGCCTGCTTAATCGCCCTGATAGTGTCGTACTCCGCTTCCCCCTTGTAGAGGCAGGCGCGGGTACGACCATGCACGGCAAGGGCCGCGATACCGCAATCTTCGGCGATTCGGGCGATCTCCTCGCCATTGCGGTTATCCGGATCCCATCCTGTGCGGATCTTCAAGGTGACAGGCACGTCCACTGCATCCACCACGGCCCGGCAGATGGTTCTGACCAGATCGGGTTGGCGCAGCAGGGCGGAACCTGCCAACTTCTTATTCACTTTTTTTGCCGGGCATCCCATGTTGATGTCGACGATCTGAGCGCCCTGCTCCACGTTGTAGCGGGCAGCAAACGCCATCATCTCGGGGTCAGCCCCGGCAATCTGGACCGATCGCAAGCCGCCTTCTGCAGAGTGATCCATTCTCATCCTGGTTTTCTGGGTATCCCAGACATCCGGGTTGGCCAGCAGCATCTCGGAAACGGCCATGCCGGCACCCAATCGCAAACAAAGTTCACGAAATGGTCGGTCTGTTACACCGGCCATGGGGGCCACAATCAGGGGAGTTTCAAGCGTGTGGGGACCTATCTGCATTACACGGTTACCATCGGCTTAGGGCGGCGTATATTACGCATTTTTTAGTCAGGAGAAAAGGTTAGTATTTGAGCGTCAGCCATTTTTTTCTGAAAAAAACGTCGCGCCAAGGCTTGCAAATTCAGGAGTGCTTGAAAATCAGAGATATTGTCTGGGACGATAGGTGGGGTCAAATGAGTGAGGGGTGTCACGATTTGTGAGTCTCCCTCCGCCATGGGTTTACGTTATGATAGCGAGCCTGAATCGAGCAAAGGCTCCACACAATTTCATTAAAAATAGAATTTGGGGATGTATGACGTCAAGGTTCATCAAATTGCTCAGTCCGTGCCTGCTGGGCGCCATGCTGGGCTCGGCTCAGGCCCAGACCGTCAGCTTCACCGAGGCCTGGAGCCGGGTCATCCAGCAGGATGATGGTCTGGCGGCGGAACAGGCGGGCGTGGAGCGGGTCGAGCAGCTGCGCGAGGCGGCCAAGGCCATGTATCTGCCCAAGGTGGATGTGGGGGCCAGCTATACCCACCTCGATCAGCCGATGGAACTGGACATGCTGGATCTCAATCCCATCGCCAACCACCCGGAGTTTGGCAAGGTGCTGGGGCCCGTGATGCAGGCGCTGAACCTCAGCCCGAGCGACTTCGTCACTCCCTTGACCAAACAGAACGTGGTCACCAGCTCGGTCAAGATGCTGTGGCCACTGTTCACCGGCGGGCGCATCGATGCGGCCCAGGACATTCGCCAGGCTCAGGTGAGCGAGGCGCAGCAGCTGCTGGTGCTCAAACAGCAGTCCACCTTCGAGAGCCTCTCCCAGACCTATTTCGGCGTGGTGCTGGCGGCGCAGGTGGTGCAGACCAAGCAGGAGATAGAGCAGGGGCTGGCCCATCACCTGGACCATGCCCAGAAGCTGGAGGCCCAGGGCCAGATCGCCAAGGTGGAGCGACTCTCCGCCCAGTCAGCCTATGACAGGGCGCGCATCGATACCCAGAAGGCGCGGCGCAGCCTGGAGATCGCCCAGCTGGCCCTCGGCCATATGCTCAAACTGAAGCAGGCGGAGCCCAATACCCGGCTGTTCATCAACTCAGGCATGCCGCAGCTCGATCCCTTCGTGCAGGAGACGCTGGCGGTGCACCCCGGCCTCAAGTTGCTGGCGGCCAAGAAGGAGCAGGCCCAGGGCATGATCAAGCTGGAGAAGGGCAAATATGCCCCCGAGCTGTTCCTGTTCGGTAATTACAACCTCTACGAGGATGACTCCATCGTCTCCAAGACCACGCCGGACTGGCTGGTCGGGGTGGGGGTCAGCATGCCGCTGGTGAGCCGTGACGGCCGCTCGGAGACGGTGCAGGCGGCCAAGAGCGCCGAGCTGCAGGTCAATCTGCTGCAGGCCAAGACCCGCCAGGATCTGGAGTTGCTGGTCGAGAAGACCTGGCGCGAGGCGGCTCAGGGGCTGGAGGAGTATCAGTCCCTCGCCTCCACCCAGGCGCTGGCGCAGGAGAACGTGCGGCTGCGGGACAAGGCGTTCGGCCAGGGGCTCTCCACCTCGCTGGACGTGGTGGATGCCCGGAATCAGCTGGCGGGGGTCAAGACCCAGCGCGCGGCCGCCGCCTATCAATACGTCATCTCCCTGGCCCGATTGCTGGCACTCTCCGGTCAGATGAACAGTTTCAATCAATACCAGCATGGTCAGGCCATCGAGGTGAATTCATGAGCCCTGCGTTGTTGCTCCTACATTGTGTTTCGACCGCCAAGGGTCGCCCGTTTGCCGAGGTGAATGCATGAGTCACTCCCCCATAAAGAAGAAGATGAGCCGAGGCAAGCCGCTGTGGCTGGCCCTGCCGCTGGTGTTGCTGGTCATCTGGCTGGGCTGGCGCTTCTGGCTCGCCTATCAGCCGGAGCCGGTACGGCTGCAAGGGCAGATAGAGGCGCAGCAATACACCGTCTCCTCCAAGGTGGCGGGGCGCATCGATGAGGTGCTGGTGAAGAAGGGGGATCAGCTGAGCAAGGGGCAGCTCGCCTTCACCCTGGCGAGCCCGGAGATCGAGGCCAAGCTGAGTCAGGCCAAGGCGGGTCAGGCGGCGGCTGGCGCCCTGGCGCAAGAGGCCGAGAAGGGGGCGCGGGCCCAGCAGATCGCGGCGGCAAAAGATCAGTGGCAACAGGCCAAGGCGGCGGCCCTGCTCCATGGCAAGACCTATGCCCGCATCGCCAACCTGCACCGTGACGGCGTCATGCCCCTGCAGAAGCGAGACGAGGCCTGGACCGCCTGGCAGGCGGCCAAGTACAGCGAAGGCATGGCCTGGCAGCAATATCAGATGACCCTTGAAGGGGCGCGGGAGGAGACCAAGGTGGCGGCCCGGGAGCAGGCCAAGATGGCGGCAGGCTCAGTGGCCGAGGTGGAGGCTTATCTCGCCGATACCCGCATTGTCACTCCGCACGCCGGTGAAGTGGCTCAGGTGCTGCTGCGCAGTGGCGAACTGGCTCCCCAGGGCTTCCCCGTGGTGACCCTGCTCGACATGGAGGATGCCTGGGCCCAGTTCCACATCCGTGAGGATCTGTTGCCCCGCTTCCCGGTGGGCACCGAGTTCGACGCCCGCATTCCCGGCCTTGGGGATCAGCTGATCCGCTTCAAGGTAAGCCATGTCGCGGCCATGGGCGACTTTGCCACCTGGCGCGCCACCGATACCCGTCAGGGCTTCGACATGAAGAGCTTCCAGGTGGAGGCCCGTCCCCTGCAAGCGGTTGAGGGGCTGCGGGTCGGCATGAGCGTACTGGTCGAGCTTTGATGAACAGCGAGTGGCGACGACTGTGGCAGGATCCCTTCGGGCGGGCGCTGGCGAGCTGGCTCCCGCTGCTGCTGATCGGGATCCTGTGCTGGATCTTCTCGGCGGGGCTTGCACGGGATCTCAAGATAGGTCTGGTGGATCTGGACAGGAGTGCGCTCTCCCGCCAGCTGGCGTTCTCGCTGGATGGTTCGAGCGGGCTTAAGGTCAGCGACCAGTTCGACTCCATCGACGAGGGAGCCAGAGCGCTGCGAGGGGGGAGTATCTACGCCCTGGTGGTGATCCCCGCCCATCTGGAGCGGGACGCTCGGGAAGGCAGCCAACCTCAGGTCACCGTGCTCAACAACGGCCAGTTCATCCTCATCGCCAAGCTGGTGAGCTCGGCCCTGGCCCAGGTGGTCGGCACCCTCAACGGTCAGGTCGGCGTATTGGCGGCCATGGCGGATGGCAAGGCGCTGCCCGGCGCGCTGGGACAGTCTCTGCCCATCACCAGCCAGATCACGGCGCTCTACAACCTCAACTCCAGCTACGCCCAGTTCCTGCTGAGTGCTCTGCTGCCCGCGGTGTGGCAGATCCTGGTGGTGCTCTACGGTTTGAATGCACTGGCACGGCTAGACCGGCTCGGCCTGAACTGGGCCCGTGAAGGGGTCTGGAAGGGCCTGTGGCGCATTTTGTTGCCTCACGTGCTCATCGGCTGGGCTTGGGGGCTGGGGTGGAGTCTGCTGCTGTTTATGGCGTTTGGCTATCCCATGCAGGGTAGTTGGCTGATCCTGACGCTTGGGCTTGGGTTGGCATCGGCCGCCTGCGTCAGCATGGGGGCCTTCTTCTACGCCCTGTTGCGGGATCCGGCGCGGGCGCTGTCGATAGCGGGGGCTTACACCGCACCGGGCTTTGCCTTCATGGGAGTCACCTTCCCGGTCAGTGCCATGGGGGATCTTGCCCAGTTCTGGCGCAGCCTGTTGCCGATCTCCCATTACGTCGAACTACAGATAGGGCAGACCAACTACGGTCTGCCGCTCGGGGCGACCCTGCCCCAGTTCGGCGCCCTGTTGCTGTTCCTGCTGCCCCTGCTCGTGGTGGTGCGCCGTTATCGACCGCAGACGACCCTGGGCCCCGGGGCCGGGGAGGCCAAATCATGATGGGCTTCTGGGATCTGCTGCGCCTCGAGCTGCGCAGTCTGCTGACGGACAGGGCCATCATGCTGACCCTGTTTGGTGGCGTCTTTTTCTACTCCTTCCTCTATCCCCAGCCTTACCTGAATCAATTGCCGCGGGAAGAGGCGGTGGTGGTGGTCAATGACGATGGCAGCCAGCTCTCCCGCCAGCTGGAGTTCATGGCCGATGCCACGCCCCAGGTCAGACTGGTGGCGCGGGTCGCCAGCCTGGACGAGGCTCGCCACTGGCTGCTGACCGGCAAGGCGAGCGGCATCTTGCACATCCCCCGCCACTTCTATCGGAACCTGATGCTGGGCCGTAGTGTGACCTTGAGCTATGCGGGGGACGCCTCCTACTTCCTGGTGTACGGCACCATCGCCGAGGGGTTGGCCCAGGCGGGCGGCACCCTGGCCGCTCAGGTGAAGGTGGCGCGCCTGCTGAGCCACGGGGAGGCGCTGCCCCAGGCGGCCGTGGGCTGGAATGCGGTGGGCCTCAACGTGCTGCCGGTGTTCAACCCCTCCATGGGGTATGTGAACTACGTGGTGCCTGCGGTGTTCGTGCTGATCCTGCATCAGGTGCTGCTGATGGGGGCCGGCATCCTGGGGGCGACCCAGAACCAGCTCAGCCGCCGTGGCGAACGTGGCTATTGGCAGCAGGCGCCCGTCTGGGCCTTGCTGCTGGCCAGAACCCTGGTGCTGGGGGGGATCTTCGTGCTGCCCGTGACCTACTTCTTCGGCTTCTGCTTCGATTACTACGGCATAGCGCGCAGCGCCGAGCCGGGAGCGCTCTGGCTGTTCACCCTGCCGTTCCTGCTGGCGACCACCTGGCTCGGCATCGTACTGGGGGCGCTGTTTACCCGCCGGGATCTGCCAACCCAGGTGGTGCTGGTCTCCTCCCTGCCGCTGGTGTTCCTTGCCGGTTTTATCTGGCCCCTCGAGCTCATCCCTGCGCCGCTCAACTGGCTGTCCCAGTGGGTGCCGAGTACCCCGGCCATCGAGGGTTTCCTGCGCCTGAACCAGATGGGGGCCGCGTTCTCCCAGGTCTCTGGCTACTGGTGGCAGCTGTGGGGGCTGGCCCTGTTCAACGGTCTGCTCGCCATCCTCTTGCTGGCCTGGCGCCAGCGTCAGGGCACCGAACCCGATATGAAAACGGTCAGCGAAAGCTGACCGTTTTTCAAAGATCCGGCACCCGAATGGCGGCTTAACTGCGTTGCAGACCGGGCTCCCCGATGGCGTAGATCTGGCCGAGGGCTAGCTGGTCGGTGAGCAGTTGCAAACCCTGCAGCGCCACGTCCTGGCGCCTGACCAGACCGTGCACCTCCTGCCCCTGGCTGAGCACTGCCTTGCCGGTCGCGTCCCCATCCTGCAGGCCGGCTGGCCGCAATATGGTCCATTCGAGTTCGCTTGTCTGCAGCCAGCTCTCCGCCAGACTCTTCAGCCGCACCTCGTGACCGAAGGCCTCCCGCGCCCGCTCGGGCAAGTATTGCCAGCTGTCGCCGCAGCCGAGGGACGTGACCAGCAGCAGGCGCTTGAGTCCGGCCTGCTCCATGGCGTCGATCACCTGGCGGTTGCCCTGATAATCCACGGGTTGCTGCTGACGGAAGCTGCCCAGGGTGGAGACCACCCGGGCCTCGCTGCCAGCCAGTTGGCAGGCTGCGGCCACGGCGGCCGAGTCCAGGGCATCCCCCTGCACCGTCTCGGCCCCCAGGGATTGCAGCTCGGCGGCCATGTCGGGGCTGCGTACCAGGGCGACGACCCTGTGGCCTTGGCGCAATGCCTGCTCGGTGAAGGCGCGGCCCAGCCCGCGGCTGGCTCCGAAGATGAGAATGGTCGGCATGAGAGAGTCCCCTTGAAGAAAAGGGGTAGCCTAGGGCCTGGAAGAGGGGATGTAAATGAGAGTTGTTTTTATCTGTGAAGGGAAAGCAGAAAAGCAAGGGGCCGACGTCGGTGACGTCGGCCCGCAGGGTCAGCCGTTGTAGTGGCCGATGCTGGGGCGGCGACTGGGGCCACTCAGGTGGATATCCACCGGGTTGAAGGCCTTGATCGCCTCGAAGCTGAAGTCCCCGATGGCCTGATGCAGGCTCTGGGGGCTGTGGTTGGTGATGATGATGACGCTCTTTGACAGGTTGCGACGGCGGCGCAACAGGTGGCCGAGGAAGCTGGACTGGCTCTCCGCCATCTTGGCGCGGTTGGCGGCCACTTCGTCGATGATCAGCAAATCAACCTCTTCCAGGGCGCGGCGGTACTGGTTGCGCTCCTCCTGATCCTGGATGACGTTGAAGAACAACCGATCCACGATGGAGGCCCACTGCTGGAAGATCACCGATTTCTGGTGACGTTCGATCAACTCGTGAGCGACGGCTCCCGCCAGGGTCGACTTGCCGGTGCCGTAGTCCCCGTAGATGAGCATGCAGCCGCCGCCGCTCTTCTCCCAGTGCTCGAAGCCGCTGATGAAGTAGCGGGCGGTCTCGATGGGGTATTGCAGCGCCGGATCGGTGGCATCCATCTTGTCGAAGATCCAGTCAGGGTTGAGATCGGCCTGGGCGATCAGCTTCAGGATCCGCTCCTGGCGCGCCGCCTTCTGCAGCTCGCGTACTTCCTCGTTCGCCTTGGCGTCGTACTCCTTGCGCAGGGTCTCGTAATCGTACTGGCTGCCGCCGGTCTGGGCCTGCAGGCGGCGGATGCGCTCCAGCAGGCCACCCACATGCTGGCTCAACTCGGGATCGTGCACGCGCTGATCCTGTTTGGCTCTGGCTATCTTCTTGCGTCTGGCCTCGATCTCTTCCAGCTCCTGGCGCAGGGGATCTTGCGGGTCTGTCATGAATGGCTCCTTCTGCGAGGGAAAGGGTAAAGGGCGGACAAGGGTGTGACCGATGGTGCGGCCAATAGTGCCTGCTGCCGATGCTTGGGATCAATCATTATCCGGCTCCTGGGCCAGGCGCTTGGCGGTTTCTATCATCTCCTGTGCCCGTCTGCTCGGGCCGGATTCCACCGGGGGCGGGCTGACCTGCTGATAGCCCTTGATCTCCATCGGCTGGCGGCGGGCGTAACGGCGGCTCTTCAGGGTACGGATGAATTTGAGCATCCACTGGTGCTGGGAGTCGAACACCTCGGGGCGGCCCAGCCAGTAGGCGATGAACTCCCCGAGATCTTCCTCGCTGTAGCTGGCGTCGATCACGCCGCACAGCCGGGCGAGGGCGGGCAGCTCCTCATCCGGGCGCCACTGCAGGTGCATCTGGAACGGCCGCTCCGGCAGCGGGCTGCGCACGCGCTGACTCAGCAGGGGCAGCAGGAAGGGGCACTGATGATAGTGCTCACTGTCGCCATGGGCCTCGACTTGCAACAATTCTGCTTCCATCAGTTCATCCAGCAGCTCAGTCAGCTGTCTGGCATTGACCTGATAGCAGAAACCGCTGGGATCGCCCGGATCGACCACCGCCAGCGCGCGCCCGAGCTCCGGGTAGTTGAGCCGGGTCTGCCGGTTTTCCAGCACCAGCCGACGCAGTTGCAGGGTATAGAGGCTGCGGGCCGGATGGGACAACCTGGGATGGGCGAGGGCGCTGTATTCGGCTGGGGTCATGGTCTGCTTCACAATCGGGAATGAGAGCATTATCCCTCATGGTGTGGCTGCATACAATTCGTGGTGCCAGGGCTGGCAATACCTCTGGGCACCAAAAAATATTGATGAAATAGTCAGTCTATTTCAACCAGTTGGGCCGGGCATCGGCAGATTCATGACGCGCAATTGCATCCTTGGGTGGCGATATAGACCCCACATGATCTAGGCTTAATATCCAACTAACACGCTGACTAATAAGAGCTTTGTCAAGATGTCAAAAGCCGGACTACGGATCTTGGTGGTAGAGGATGAGGCGGTTTTTCGCCACTCCTTGGTCACTTATCTCGAGCATGAGGGGGCCTGTGTCTTTCAGGCCGAAGATGGCATTGAAGGGCTCTCCGCCGCCGCCCTTTATCACCCCGACATCGTGCTCTGCGATCTCAACATGCCCAATATGGATGGCCACGAAGTGATAGCCTGCCTCGCCGCTCGCTATCCCGAGGTGCCCGTCATCGTCATCTCCGGTCAGGACAAGATGGCCGCCATCGAGCGGGCGCTGCGGGCCGGGGCGAAGGATTTCTTCATCAAGCCGGTCTCCGACTATGACCAGATCCGGCGCAGCATCGACCAGTGTCTGGCGGGCGTCGGGCATCAGAGCCAGCAGCTCGAGCTGATGGAGCACATGGACTTCTTCCGTGCCCACGACAGAGCCTCCAGCCGTCTGCTGGCCTGGCTGGCCCCCCCAGGTCTGCAGGAGTGGGGCCCCTGGCAGGTGACCTTCGCCGGCATGGGCAACCTCTTCATCCCCGATACCTTCAAGCTGGATGACAAGCTGCTGGTGCTGGTGATGGAGCTGCCCCTCCTTGGCATGGATGCGGCCTTCTGCAGCGCACTGGTGCGCTCCCTGATGAACGGGCCCTACCGCCAATACCAGCAGCAGGAGAGTCTGCTGCTGACCCAGCCCCATCGCCTGCTGGATTACCTCAATCTGCAACTGCTGGAGTCGGGGTTGCGCCACTCCTTCTCCATGGCCGCCCTGCTGTTTGATCAGGAGGATGGTCTGGTGTTTGCCAATGCCGGTCTCACCTCGCCGCGCTGGTTGATGCGCTCGGGGGGCTTGCCCCTGGGGCTGATGCGCAGCAGCCGGTACAGCCTGCACAAACGCAGCTGGCACGAGCCATTCGAACTGCAGTTTCGCAGTGACAGCGGCAGCGCGTTGAAGATGCAGGTGCGTCATCACTGAGATCGCGAGCAATAAGCCGGAAAGCAAAGAGGGCGCCCAATGGGCGCCCTCTTTGTTGCTGCATCCTGACCGATCAGACGGTGGCGGATTGCAGTTTCTTGTCGCTGTCGTCGGCGGCTTTGGCCGGGCCTTCGGCACCGTGCATCCAGTAGACCAGGCGATTGGCCATGGTCAGCAGGATCAGGGCGCTGATCACCGCGGCCAGTGCGATACCACCGAAGATGGCCATGGCGCCGGACTCGCCTACGAAGGAGCCGATGAAGCCGGCGGCATAGTTGGCCAGGGCCACGAAGCCGAACCAGGCACCCATCATCAGGGAGGCCAGGCGCAGCGGAGCCAGCTTGGTCACCATGGAGAGCCCGATGGGGGAGAGGCAGAGCTCGCCCAGGGTGTGGAACAGGTAGGCACCGACCAGCCAGAACATGGAGGTCTTGACGGCCTGATCACCACCTTGCTCCAGCACGGCACCGATCATGAACAGGAAGCCGACGGCCAGGAACAGCAGACCCATGGCGAATTTCACCGGGGAGTTCGGCTCTTTCTTGCCGAGCTTGATCCAGATGGCCGCCACGATCGGGGCGAGGGTGATGATGAAGAAGGGGTTCAGGGACTGGAACCAGGCGGTCGGCACTTCGAAGCTGCCGATCATGCGGTCGGTATATTCCTGTGCGTACAGGTTCATCAGGCCACCAGCCTGCTCGAAACCGGCCCAGAAGATGATGGTGAACAGACCCAGCACCAGGATGACCTTGATGCGATCCACTTCCTGCTTGGTCAGCGGAGCCTTCTGCTCCTTGGAACGTTGCTCGGCGGCGCGCTGGGCGGCCGGTACACGGCCGATGTCACCCAGGAAACGCTGGGCCATGGTGGCTTGCACCACCAGGGAGAGCAGCATGCCGATACCGGCGCTGACGAAGGCTGCTTGCCAGCCGTAGGCGGTGGCGGCAGCGCCACAGATCACGCCAGCCAGCAGGGAGCCGAGGTTGATGCCCATGTAGAAGATGGTGAAGGCACCGTCGCGGCGATGATCCCCTTCCTTGTATAGGTCACCCACCATGGTGGAGATGTTCGGCTTGAACAGACCGTTACCCAGGATCAGCAGACCGAGGCCCGCGTAGAAGACGGTGTTGACCATGTCCGGGAACATGGTGTGGGGCAGGGCCAGGGTGAACTGGCCGGCCGCCATCAGTATGGCGCCAAACAGGATGGCGCGACGTTGACCGAGGAAGGTATCCGCCAGCCAGCCGCCGATGATGGGGGTGATGTAGACCAGGCCGGTGTAGATGCCGTACAGCTTGAGCGCATCGGCTTGTGTCCAGCCCATGCCGCCATTGGCAGTCATGTCGGTCAGATAGAGGACGAGCACGGCACGCATGCCGTAATAGGAGAATCTCTCCCACAGTTCGGTACTAAAGAGCAAAAAAAGCCCTTTAGGGTGACCTAAAAAGGTCCCTTTGGACGGGTTATTCATTGGAACTTCCACCTGTGTCTTATATTTTTTTAGAAATTTTATGCAAGGGCTAGGAACAAGCCATCTTTCTTATAAAACAAGCGGAATCGAATTACAACGAGCGTTTTTGACGTTATTTTATCTATCGATGGTTGATTTTTTGTTTAAAAAATGAAAAAAGGGCATCGAATGATGCCCAGTTTTTTATTCTGTATATTGTGCAAATATTCAGCGATTACAACTCTTTGGCAAATTGTTTCAGCCAGCTGGTGAACTCCTTGCCGAGCTCCTTGTGGCGGCTGGCATATTCCACATTGGCCTTCATATAACCAAACTTGCTGCCGCAATCGTGGCTGCGGCCCTTCATGAAGTAGGCGTTGACCTGCTCCTTCTCCATCAGCATGGCGATGGCGTCGGTCAGCTGGATCTCGTCCCCGGCGCCGGCCGGCGTTTTCTCCAGCAGGGGCCAGATGTTGGCAGACAGCACGTAGCGGCCGACCACGGCGAGGTTGGAGGGAGCCTCGTCACGGGGGGGCTTCTCGACGATGGCCTGCATCGGCAGTGACATGCCGGCGGTCAGTGCCTCGCCCTTGATGTCGGCGATGCCGTATTTGTCCACATCCTGCTCGGGCACGGCTTCCACCATGATCTGGCTGATCTGATCGTCTTCGAACAGATGCACCATCTCGGCCAGGTTGTCCTGCTTGAGATCGCTGGCCACCTCGTCGATCAGTACGTCCGGCAGCAGCACCGCAAAGGGTTGATCGCCGATCAGCGGGCGGGCGCAGAGCACCGCATGGCCCAGACCCTTGGCCTCACCCTGGCGCACGTGCATGATGGTCACGTCTTTGGGGCAGATATGTTGCACCTCTTCCAGCAGCTGACGCTTGACCCGCTTCTCCAGAGTCGCCTCCAGTTCGAAACTCTTGTCGAAGTGGTTCTCGATGGAGTTCTTGCTGGAGTGGGTCACCAGGATGATCTCCTTGATGCCGGCGGCGATGGCCTCACGCACCACGTACTGGATCAGTGGCTTGTCGACCACCGGCAGCATCTCCTTGGGAATGGCCTTGGTAGCGGGCAGCATGCGAGTGCCCAGACCGGCGACGGGGAGAACGGCCTTGCGAACAACGAGAGGGGTCTTTTTCATGGAAGTGAGTCCGAAGATACTAAGTGGGCTCATGATACCCGAAGAAAAATAGGGCAGCCACTGGCTGCCCACAGGAGAAACAGGGTCTTGACTCGCTACTTGACGATGATCATGTCCCGGTTTGCATCCAGGGTTGCAGGTCCGATGCCGCTCACCTCCTCCAGCTGCTCCACCGAGGTAAACTTGCCCTGCTTCTCTCGGTAATCGACGATGGCCTGGGCCTTCTTCTCGCCAATGCCCTTCAGGGATGCAAGCTCATCGGCGCTGGCGGTATTGAGGTTGACCTTGCCGTTCTCCTTGGCTTGGTTGACGGTTGCGGCGGGCTGGGTAGCGGGCTTGTCGGCAGCGATCAGGGGTTGGCTAAAGAGCGGCAGGGCGCCCAGCAGCAGGGCTGCAATCAGGGTCTTTCTGTTCATGATGTCACATCCTTGTTAGGTGCCGATTGGCTATAGAAAGCTAGCCGAGCTGCGCCATTTTTCGTCTGTCAGAATTAGCAGGGAATAACTCAGGTGAATCGGCTATAAGCCGGGTGCCGTCTCCTCGGTTACACTGGCTAACCATTTGAACAGGATGCCTTTTCCATGTCCCAACCCGCCATTTCCGATCTGGAGCCCATCGCCCGCGCCGCAGGTCGTGCCATCCTGGCCATCTACCATCAACCCTTCGAGGTGGAATACAAGCAGGACGAGAGCCCGCTGACTGCGGCCGACAAGGGGGCTCACGAGGTCATCGTGCAGGCGTTGGCAGCATTGACGCCAGGGATCCCCGTGCTGTCGGAGGAGTCGGATGCGGGTGTCATGCAGGAGCGGCTTGGCTGGTCACGTTACTGGCTGGTGGACCCTCTGGATGGCACCAAGGAGTTTGTCTCTCGCAACGGGGAGTTCACGGTGAACATCGCGCTCATCGAGGCGGGCAAGCCCATTTGGGGACTGGTTTATGCTCCCGTGCTGGACAAGCTCTGGTATGGCGGCAAGGGAGTCGGGGCCTGGCGGACAGATGCGAGTGGCACAGCTCCTATCCAGACCCGCCCCCATGCCGAGGGACAGGTCTGGAAGGTGGTGGGCAGTCGCAATCACCTCTCTCAGGCCACTCTGGATTATCTGGCCCGTTTCGGCGACATGGCGAAGGGGGAGATTGAGCTGATCGCCATGGGCAGCTCATTGAAGTTTTGCATCATCGCCGAGGGCGGGGCCGAACTCTATCCCAGGTTGGCACCGACCTGCGAATGGGACACGGCGGCGGCCCAGGCGGTGCTGGAGGGGGCCGGGGGCAGCGTGACCCAGCTCGATGGGTCTCCCCTTGCCTACAACAAGCCGGATATCCTCAACCCCTGGTTTGTGGCCAAGGCCTGAGCCACCCCGCCGTTCTCGCGAGCCAAATAGAAAGGCCGGACATTGTCCGGCCTTTCGCATGTTTGAACACAGCCAGGGGAGCGGCTGACTCAGAACACCTTCTTGTAAGGCTTGATGGTGACCTTGGCGTAGACGCCAGCCGCCACATAAGGATCGCCGTCGGCCCAGGCCTTGGCCTCTTCCTGGCTGCCAAACTCGGCGATGACGGTGCTGCCGGTGAAACCCGCATCGGCAGGATCCTCGGCGTCGATGGCCGGGTTGGGGCCGGCGGTCAGCAGCCGCCCCTCATCCTGCAGTGCCTGCAGACGGGCGAGGTGGGCGGGGCGAGCCAGCTTGCGCTGGGGCAGGCTGCCCGCGACGTCTTCGGAGTAGATCAGATACCACATGGAACAATCCCTTTCTGGTTGCGGTTATTTGTCCTGTTCGGCTTTTTGCTCCGCCGGCAGGTGGCGATAGAGATAGACGCCGCTCAGCAGAGTGAAGACCAGGGTCAGGCCGAGCAGGCCGAACACCTTGAAGTTGACCCACACCTCTTGGGACAGGTTGAAGGCCACATAGAGGTTGAGCAGGCCGCAGAGGGCGAAGAAGCCGACCCAGCCGAGGTTGACATGATCCCAGATACGATCCGGCGCCTGCAGCTCCTTGGCCAGCATCTGCTTGATGAGGTTCTTGCCAAAGCCGTAGCGGCTGATGAGCAGGGCGAGGGCAAACAGCACGTTGATCACAGTCACCTTCCACTTGATGAAGGTGTCGTCGTGGAAGAAGACGGTGAGGCCGCCGAAGAAGCCGACCAGCAGGAAGGTGAACAGCTGCATCTTCTCTACTTTGCGATAGCGGATCCAGCTGTAGGCGAGTTGCAGGCCGGTGACCACCACCAGGGCACCGGTGGCCATGTAGATGTCATAAAACTTGTAGACCGCGAAGAAGACGATCAGGGGAATGAATTCAATAAACTGCTTCATGCTGGGTCCGTTAACCTCAAAATTTCACTCAGTGTACCTGCCTGCCAGACAACGGCAAATGAATAAGACCGCGTCACCGTGTCAGCCGTTCCCGCGCTGTCGGATCTTGGCTGCGTTATCCGGCCGATGATGTTCCGGCATCAGGCCTGCGGGGCCTTTGCCCCAAATAGCTCGTGGGCGATCACCTTGCCAAGGCGCTCCTGATCCGCCAGCAAGTCCTGGATGTGGTGTTGCTCGATCAGCGGGTTGAGCAGCACGGCCCGCAGCAGGGTGAGGGGTTGCTCGCCGTATCGGCCGACCGCCCGCTGGGTACGGGAGACGAAGCTGTGACCCTCGGCCCGCTGCGCCTTCTGTAGCGCCACGTTGAAGTCATTGATCTGCCTGTTGGCAGCATCATCCAGTGCCTTGTTCTGTAAATGTGGCGGAATGCAGCGGTAAGAGAGCAGGTTCATCACGGGGGCAGAGATTAATTCGAAGGCCGGGTTCTCTTCGATGAGCCTGGCCATCAGCCTGGCCCTGTCGTAATTCGCCTCGATAAGTCCGGCATAGCCTTGCTGGCCCAGCAGCTGGAAGGCGGCGTCCAGATAGAGTGCATTGGCGGGACGGGTTCCCTCCAGGGTGAAACGCCCCTGGTCGAAGGAGGTCGCCCGAATGGCGTAGGGGGCTTCCCGCTTGACCGTCATCATCAGGTCCGGCTGGCGGCAGAGCAGCATGCCGGTACCGAGCGGCACCAGAAGTTGTTTGTGGCCATCCAGCGTCACCGTGTCGGCCTGCTCGATCCCGGCCAGCAACTCCTGATAGCGGGGGGAGTAGAGGGTGGGACCGCCCCAGGCGGCATCCACATGGAAGTGGATCCCCTCCCGTCTGGCGATGGCGGCGAGTTCGGGCAGGGGATCGATGGAGCCAAAATCCGTGCTGCCGGCGACGCCGACCAGGGCCAGCACCTTGAGTTTTTGCGCCTTGCAGTGAGTCAGTGCGGATTCGAGCGCCGCCAAGTTGAGGCGATTGTCATCATGGGTATCGAGCCGCCACACGCTGGCCGCGCCGAGACCCAGCAGATCCATACCCTTGTCGAAGGAGTAGTGCATCAGCCGCGACCCCAGGATCACGGCGCCGCGATAGCCCTGTTCATAGAGGGAAAACAGGTTGTCACCACAGGCCTGGTTGCGGGCCAGCCAGAGGGCGGTGACGTTGGCGATGGTACCGCCGCTGGTCATGACGCCGAGGGCCGCATCCTTGGCGTGCATCTGGCTGGCATAGAAATCGTCGCTCTGGCGGTAGATCAAGCGATGCAGCTTGGCCAGCACTTCCCGCTCGAGGAAGCTGAGCAGGCGGGAAGACTCCATCTTCATCGGGTTCTGGTTCAGCATCACCAGCAGACGGGAGAGCTCGGCGGTAAAGGTCGGCAGTGGCGCCGTCATGTGTCCCATGTAGCGGGGGGAGGTGAGGTGCGAGGCGCCGGGAACCAGGGTCGCCAGCCGGGCCAGGTACTCCTGTGTGCTCATACCAGCAGCGGGCATGCGGGATTGATCGAACTGGTGGATGAACTGATCCCGTAGATAGGGCGCCTGACTGTCGTCCGAACGATGGAAGGTCTCCAGCAGGGCCGTCATGGCCTGGCCGAAGTCCGGATCCGGTTGTGTGAAGAGATCAGTCAGTGTCATCGGGTCCTCCAGACCTGCGTGGGGGCAGACTACGCCAGTTTGGGCCTTGCCCGGGGTGTGGCGCCGGCCGCAGAGCATACACCAAAGGGGCAGGGGGAACAGCCATCTCCTGCGCATCGCACCGCGCTCCGTGACGGCACTTTTATTTTGAGCTAACACTTGTAGCCTGAAATGAGGGCCGCTAGAGTGAGGCGAGTTTTGGCAGGAGGCAGTGATGAGTAATGTGACCGGTTATTCCCCGCGGGAAGAGTGGGCCAATCGCCTCAGCCATGGGCTGGGGTTGCTGCTCGGGATCCTGGGGCTGGCCCTGCTGCTGCATAAAGGCTGGGATGAGGGCCCCCAGGTATTGCTGAGCTACGGCCTCTATGGCATCAGCCTGGTGCTGCTCTATCTCGCTTCGACCCTCTATCACAGCGTGACGTCGGCAACGGCACGGCGCTGGTGCAAGCTGTTTGATCACTGCGCCATCTATCTGCTGATCGCGGGGACCTATACCCCCTTCTTGCTGGTCGCCCTGGACACGCCTTTAGCTCAGGGATTGATGGTGGTGATCTGGGTGCTGGCCCTGGCAGGGGTCGCATTCAAGCTGGTCTTTATCAACAGATTCAAGCGATTGTCTCTGTTTACCTACCTGTTGCTGGGTTGGCTATCGCTGGTGGTGGTGTATCAACTCTACCTTCATCTGGCGGGGGAGGGACTGCTGCTGCTCGGGATAGGGGGTCTCATCTACAGTCTGGGGGTGATCTTCTACGCATCCAAACGTATCCCTTATAACCATGCCATTTGGCACTTGTTCGTGCTGGGAGGCAGCGCCTGCCACTTTGCGGCCATTTACGGTTACGTCGGCTAACCCTTAATTGGTATTTTGGTGCCAATGAAAGCCTGAATTCGTGCGGCATCCCACAGTTGCCTCCTGCATTTGCTGACAAGCTAACGACAGTCTGGTTTGGAAAGGATGCATGCAATGAGTGAGATCGCGCTTTCCATCAGCATATTGTCGCTGGTGGCAGTGCTGGGGCTCTGGCTGGGAAACTGGCGAGTCTATGGCGTTGGTTTGGGGATCGGGGGGGTGCTGTTTGGCGGCATCATAGTGGGCCACTTCGCCGGCCTCTCCGGTTTGCAATTGAACGAACAAACACTTCATTTCATTCAGGAATTTGGCCTCATCCTGTTTGTCTATACCATCGGCATCCAGGTCGGCCCCGGCTTCTTCTCTTCCCTGCGCAGCTCCGGGCTCAAGCTCAATGGCTTTGCTGCCCTGCTGGTGCTGCTCGGCGCTCTGGTGGCTGTCGGGCTGCATCAGCTGTTTGACGTGCCGCTGCCTGCCATCCTCGGGATCTTCTCCGGTGCGGTGACCAATACCCCTTCCCTCGGGGCGGGTCAGCAGATCCTGGGAGAGCTGGGGGCCGCTCCCGACATGATGAGTACCATGGGGATGGGGTATGCCGTGGCTTACCCATTCGGGATCTGCGGGATCCTGCTCACCATGTGGTTCATCCGGGTGTTCTTCCACATCAAGATCGATGAAGAGGCGGCGGCGTTCGAGCAGCAGGCCAACAAGGGCAAGGAGAGCCTGCAGACCATCAACATCGCGGTGCGCAACCCGAATATGCACGGTCTGATGCTGCGGGAAATCCCGAGTCTGGATGAAGCGGACGTCATCTGCTCCCGCCTCAAGCGTGGTGAGGTGCTGATGGTACCGAGGCCGGAGTCCCGCATCGAACTCGGCGATCTGTTGCATCTGGTCGGCGAGCAGCACGCCCTGCACAAGGTGCTGCTGGTGCTGGGGGAGGAGGTGGATACTTCGCTCTCAACCCGAGGCACGGATCTGCGGGTCGAGCGGGTGGTGGTCACCAACGAGCAGGTGCTCGGCAAACGGATCCGCGATCTCGACATCAAGCAAAAATACGATGTGGTCATCTCCCGTCTCAACCGGGCGGGGATTGAACTGGTGCCGACTAGTCAGACCAGTCTGCAGTTTGGCGACATTCTCAACCTGGTGGGACGCCTAGATGCCATCGAGGCGGTGACCAGTGTAGTGGGCAACGTGCAGCAGAAGCTGCAGCAAGTACAAATGCTGCCGGTCTTCATCGGTGTCGGGCTGGGGGTCTTGCTCGGCTCTATTCCTTTCTATCTGCCTGGTTTCCCTGCGGCCCTCAAACTGGGGCTGGCGGGTGGACCGCTGGTGGTTGCTCTTGTCCTCTCGCGTATCGGCAGTATCGGCAAGCTCTACTGGTTCATGCCGCCGAGTGCAAACCTGGCGTTGCGTGAGCTCGGTATCGTGTTGTTCCTGGCGGTGGTGGGATTCAAGTCAGGGGCTGGCTTCATCGATACCCTGATCAACGGCGACGGCCCTGCCTGGGTGATGTACGGGGTGGCGATCACTCTGATCCCCTTGGTGGTGGTCGGGCTGCTGGCTCGTCACTACGGCAAGCTCAACTACCTCACGCTCTGCGGGTTGCTGGCGGGCTCCATGACGGATCCGCCCGCTCTGGCGTTTGCCAATGCCATGCACCCTACCAGCGGAGCCAGCGCACTCTCGTACGCAACGGTTTACCCCTTGGTGATGTTCCTTCGGATTATCTCGCCTCAACTGCTGGCCATCCTGCTCTGGGCCGGAGCTTGAGAGCCCTAGGCAGGAGCCAGTATCTGGTTCCTGCCTTTGTTTGTTATATGAAATGCTATTGATTTAATTGGCATTATCACGCTATCCCACAGTTCTGATCCGTCGTTCAATCCAGTCCCGAATTAGTCTGTTCGTTCGAATTTTCTAACTGGTTTCTGGGCTCAGGGACGGGCACAGTAGAGGCTGGAAAAGTATGCCCATAGATATTCAGGAGAGACTGATGAGCAGCCACAATATCGTTTTGGAACAGGATGTCGTCATTACCCAGTTGAAAGGCAAAGTCTATCTGGTTGCAGCAGATGGAAGCCAAATCCCGCTGGCCGAAGGCGATGTCTTGCCCAAGGATGCTGTTGTGCTTGCTCCGGACGGTGCCAGCTTCCAGGGGGGGGAGACGACCTTTACCCTGAGCCCGACCAAGGAGCCCATTCCTGCCGCGGAAGATATCCTGTTGGCACAGAATAATGCAGCGCAGACACCGGATGACATCGCCGCCTTGCAGCAAGCCATCCTCGAAGGGGTTGACCCCACCAAGGCCTTTGAAGCTTCTGCCGCGGGCGGAGCTCCTGCCGCCGGCAATGCAGGTGGCGTTGCGGGCGCCAGTGGCAACGGTGGTTTCGTCTCCATCGATAGAACCGGTGATGCCACCATAGCCGCCGCCGGTTTCGACACGGCCAATCCAGACGCGCCGGGTATTGTTGCCGAAGCGCGGGATGGCGAGGACGATATTGGCGATGTCGATACGGCTCTCATCGCCGGCGATGATGCCGGTGGGGTGACCGAGGATGCGACTAACCCGATCCTGACTGACAGCGGTGTACTTACCGTGAGCGATGCGGATGCGGGTCAATCAGTGTTTGTTGCGGGCAACGGCACCCCGAGCGCGGGTGCACTGGGCAGCCTGACCATTGATGCCGATGGTGCCTGGACTTACAACGTGGCGAATGGCGACGTGCAGTACCTGGGCGACGGTGAAACCAAGGTCGAGACCTTTGTGGTCAAGAGCCTGGATGACACCGAACACACCGTCACCATCACCATCACTGGCGTCAACGATGGCGCCGTGATCGGCGGCACTGACCGCGGTGCGGTCACCGAAGACGAAACCAAGCCGACCCTGACCGAGACCGGTACCCTCACCGTGACTGACGTGGACGGGGCGGACGAGGCCAAGTTTGTGGCGGGCAACGGTGTGGCCAGCCCGGACGCACTGGGTAGCCTGACCATTGATGCCGATGGTGCCTGGACCTACAACGTCGACAACAGCCTGGTGCAGTACCTGGGCCAGGGCGAGACCAAGGTCGAGACCTTTGTGGTCAAGAGCCTGGATGGCACCGAGCACACCGTCACCATCACCATCACTGGCGTGAACGATGCGGCTGTCATTACTGGCAGCGACACCGGTGGCGTGACCGAAGACGAAACCAACCCGACCCTGACCGAGACCGGTACCCTCACCGTGACTGACGTGGACGGGGCGGACGAGGCCAAGTTTGTGGCGGGCAACGGTGTGGCCAGCCCGGACGCACTGGGCAGTCTCTCCATCACCGAAGGCGGTGCCTGGACCTACAACGTCGACAACAGCCTGGTGCAGTACCTGGGCCAGGGCGAGACCAAGGTCGAGACCTTTGTGGTCAAGAGCCTGGATGGCACCGAGCACACCGTCACCATCACCATCACTGGCGTCAACGATGGCGCCGTGATCGGCGGCACTGACCGTGGTGCGGTCACCGAAGACGAAACCAAGCCGACCCTGACCGAGACCGGTACCCTCACCGTGACTGACGTGGACGGGGCGGACGAGGCCAAGTTTGTGGCGGGCAACGGTGTGGCCAGCCCGGACGCACTGGGCAGTCTCTCCATCACCGAAGGCGGTGCCTGGACCTACAACGTCGACAACAGCCTGGTGCAGTACCTGGGCCAGGGCGAGACCAAGGTCGAGACCTTTGTGGTCAAGAGCCTGGATGGCACCGAGCACACCGTCACCATCACCATCACTGGCGTGAACGATGCGGCTGTCATTACTGGCAGCGACACCGGTGGCGTGACCGAAGACGAAACCAAGCCGACCCTGACCGAGACCGGTACCCTCACCGTGACTGACGTGGACGGGGCGGACGAGGCCAAGTTTGTGGCGGGCAACGGTGTGGCCAGCCCGGACGCACTGGGCAGTCTCTCCATCACCGAAGGCGGTGCCTGGACCTACAACGTCGACAACAGCCTGGTGCAGTACCTGGGCCAGGGCGAGACCAAGGTCGAGACCTTTGTGGTCAAGAGCCTGGATGGCACCGAGCACACCGTCACCATCACCATCACTGGCGTCAACGATGGCGCCGTGATCGGCGGCACTGACCGTGGTGCGGTCACCGAAGACGAAACCAAGCCGACCCTGACCGAGACCGGTACCCTCACCGTGACTGACGTGGACGGGGCGGACGAGGCCAAGTTTGTGGCGGGCAACGGTGTGGCCAGCCCGGACGCACTGGGCAGCCTCTCCATCACCGAAGGCGGTGCCTGGACCTACAACGTCGACAACAGCCTGGTGCAGTACCTGGGCCAGGGCGAGACCAAGGTCGAGACCTTTGTGGTCAAGAGCCTGGATGGCACCGAGCACACCGTCACCATCACCATCACTGGCGTCAACGATGCGGCTGTCATTACTGGCAGCGACACCGGTGGCGTGACCGAAGACGAAACCAAGCCGACCCTGACCGAGACCGGTACCCTCACCGTGACTGACGTGGACGGGGCGGACGAGGCCAAGTTTGTGGCGGGCAACGGTGTGGCCAGCCCGGACGCACTGGGTAGCCTCTCCATCACCGAAGGCGGTGCCTGGACCTACAACGTCGACAACAGCCTGGTGCAGTACCTGGGCCAGGGCGAGACCAAGGTCGAGACCTTTGTGGTCAAGAGCCTGGATGGCACCGAGCACACCGTCACCATCACCATCACTGGCGTCAACGATGGCGCCGTGATCGGCGGCACTGACCGCGGTGCGGTCACCGAAGACGAAACCAAGCCGACCCTGACCGAGACCGGTACCCTCACCGTGACTGACGTGGACGGGGCGGACGAGGCCAAGTTTGTGGCGGGCAACGGTGTGGCCAGCAAGGACGCACTGGGCAGTCTCTCCATCACCGAAGGCGGTGCCTGGACCTACAACGTCGACAACAGCCTGGTGCAGTACCTGGGCCAGGGCGAGACCAAGGTCGAGACCTTTGTGGTCAAGAGCCTGGATGGCACCGAGCACACCGTCACCATCACCATCACTGGCGTCAACGATGGCGCCGTGATCGGCGGCACTGACCGCGGTGCGGTCACCGAAGACGAAACCAAGCCGACCCTGACCGAGACCGGTACCCTCACCGTGACTGACGTGGACGGGGCGGACGAGGCCAAGTTTGTGGCGGGCAACGGTGTGGCCAGCCCGGACGCACTGGGTAGCCTGACCATTGATGCCGATGGTGCCTGGACCTACAACGTCGACAACAGCCTGGTGCAGTACCTGGGCGAAGGTGAAACCAAGGTCGAGACCTTTGTGGTCAAGAGCCTGGATGGCACCGAACACACCGTCACCATCACCATCACTGGCGTCAACGATGCGGCTGTCATTACTGGCAGTGACACCGGTGGCGTGACCGAAGACGAGAGCAACCCGACCCTGACCGAGACCGGCACCCTGAGCGTGAGCGACGTGGACGGGGCGGACGAAGCCAAGTTCATTGTTGGCAATGGCACCCCGAGCGCGGGTGCACTGGGCAGCCTGACCATTGATGCCGATGGTGCCTGGACTTACAACGTGGCGAATGGCGACGTGCAGTACCTGGGCGAAGGTGAAACCAAGGTCGAGACCTTTGTGGTCAAGAGCCTGGATGGCACCGAACACACCGTCACCATCACCATCACTGGCGTCAACGATGCGGCTGTCATTACTGGCAGTGACACCGGTGGCGTGACCGAAGACGAAACCAAGCCGACCCTGACCGAGACCGGTACCCTCACCGTGACTGACGTGGACGGGGCGGACGAGGCCAAGTTTGTGGCGGGCAACGGTGTGGCCAGCCCGGACGCACTGGGTAGCCTGACCATTGATGCCGATGGTGCCTGGACCTACAACGTCGACAACAGCCTGGTGCAGTACCTGGGCGAAGGTGAAACCAAGGTCGAGACCTTTGTGGTCAAGAGCCTGGATGGCACCGAACACACCGTCACCATCACCATCACTGGCGTCAACGATGCGGCTGTCATTACTGGCAGTGACACCGGTGGCGTGACCGAAGACGAAACCAAGCCGACCCTGACCGAGACCGGTACCCTCACCGTGACTGACGTGGACGGGGCGGATGAAGCCAAGTTCATTGTTGGCAATGGCACCCCGAGCGCGGGTGCACTGGGCAGCCTGACCATTGATGCCGATGGTGCCTGGACTTACAACGTGGCGAATGGCGACGTGCAGTACCTGGGCCAGGGCGAGACCAAGGTCGAGACCTTTGTGGTCAAGAGCCTGGATGGCACCGAGCACACCGTCACCATCACCATCACTGGCGTCAACGATGGCGCCGTGATCGGCGGCACTGACCGCGGTGCGGTCACCGAAGACGAAACCAAGCCGACCCTGACCGAGACCGGTACCCTCACCGTGACTGACGTGGACGGGGCGGACGAGGCCAAGTTTGTGGCGGGCAACGGTGTGGCCAGCAAGGACGCACTGGGCAGTCTCTCCATCACCGAAGGCGGTGCCTGGACCTACAACGTCGACAACAGCCTGGTGCAGTACCTGGGCCAGGGCGAGACCAAGGTCGAGACCTTTGTGGTCAAGAGCCTGGATGGCACCGAGCACACCGTCACCATCACCATCACTGGCGTGAACGATGCGGCTGTCATTACTGGCAGCGACACCGGTGGCGTGACCGAAGACGAAACCAACCCGACCCTGACCGAGACCGGTACCCTCACCGTGACTGACGTGGACGGGGCGGACGAGGCCAAGTTTGTGGCGGGCAACGGTGTGGCCAGCCCGGACGCACTGGGCAGTCTCTCCATCACCGAAGGCGGTGCCTGGACCTACAACGTCGACAACAGCCTGGTGCAGTACCTGGGCCAGGGCGAGACCAAGGTCGAGACCTTTGTGGTCAAGAGCCTGGATGGCACCGAACACACCGTCACCATCACCATCACTGGCGTCAACGATGCGGCTGTCATTACTGGCAGTGACACCGGTGGCGTGACCGAAGACGAAACCAAGCCGACCCTGACCGAGACCGGTACCCTCACCGTGACTGACGTGGACGGGGCGGACGAGGCCAAGTTTGTGGCGGGCAACGGTGTGGCCAGCCCGGACGCACTGGGCAGTCTCTCCATCACCGAAGGCGGTGCCTGGACCTACAACGTCGACAACAGCCTGGTGCAGTACCTGGGCCAGGGCGAGACCAAGGTCGAGACCTTTGTGGTCAAGAGCCTGGATGGCACCGAGCACACCGTCACCATCACCATCACTGGCGTCAACGATGGCGCCGTGATCGGCGGCACTGACCGTGGTGCGGTCACCGAAGACGAAACCAAGCCGACCCTGACCGAGACCGGTACCCTCACCGTGACTGACGTGGACGGGGCGGACGAGGCCAAGTTTGTGGCGGGCAACGGTGTGGCCAGCCCGGACGCACTGGGTAGCCTCTCCATCACCGAAGGCGGTGCCTGGACCTACAACGTCGACAACAGCCTGGTGCAGTACCTGGGCCAGGGCGAGACCAAGGTCGAGACCTTTGTGGTCAAGAGCCTGGATGGCACCGAGCACACCGTCACCATCACCATCACTGGCGTCAACGATGGCGCCGTGATCGGCGGCACTGACCGCGGTGCGGTCACCGAAGACGAAACCAAGCCGACCCTGACCGAGACCGGTACCCTCACCGTGACTGACGTGGACGGGGCGGACGAGGCCAAGTTTGTGGCGGGCAACGGTGTGGCCAGCCCGGACGCACTGGGTAGCCTGACCATTGATGCCGATGGTGCCTGGACCTACAACGTCGACAACAGCCTGGTGCAGTACCTGGGCCAGGGCGAGACCAAGGTCGAGACCTTTGTGGTCAAGAGCCTGGATGGCACCGAGCACACCGTCACCATCACCATCACTGGCGTGAACGATGCGGCTGTCATTACTGGCAGCGACACCGGTGGCGTGACCGAAGACGAAACCAACCCGACCCTGACCGAGACCGGTACCCTCACCGTGACTGACGTGGACGGGGCGGACGAGGCCAAGTTTGTGGCGGGCAACGGTGTGGCCAGCCCGGACGCACTGGGCAGTCTCTCCATCACCGAAGGCGGTGCCTGGACCTACAACGTCGACAACAGCCTGGTGCAGTACCTGGGCCAGGGCGAGACCAAGGTCGAGACCTTTGTGGTCAAGAGCCTGGATGGCACCGAGCACACCGTCACCATCACCATCACTGGCGTCAACGATGGCGCCGTGATCGGCGGCACTGACCGCGGTGCGGTCACCGAAGACGAAACCAAGCCGACCCTGACCGAGACCGGTACCCTCACCGTGACTGACGTGGACGGGGCGGACGAGGCCAAGTTTGTGGCGGGCAACGGTGTGGCCAGCAAGGACGCACTGGGCAGTCTCTCCATCACCGAAGGCGGTGCCTGGACCTACAACGTCGACAACAGCCTGGTGCAGTACCTGGGCCAGGGCGAGACCAAGGTCGAGACCTTTGTGGTCAAGAGCCTGGATGGCACCGAGCACACCGTCACCATCACCATCACTGGCGTCAACGATGGCGCCGTGATCGGCGGCACTGACCGTGGTGCGGTCACCGAAGACGAAACCAAGCCGACCCTGACCGAGACCGGTACCCTCACCGTGACTGACGTGGACGGGGCGGACGAGGCCAAGTTTGTGGCGGGCAACGGTGTGGCCAGCAAGGACGCACTGGGCAGTCTCTCCATCACCGAAGGCGGTGCCTGGACCTACAACGTCGACAACAGCCTGGTGCAGTACCTGGGCCAGGGCGAGACCAAGGTCGAGACCTTTGTGGTCAAGAGCCTGGATGGCACCGAGCACACCGTCACCATCACCATCACTGGCGTGAACGATGCGGCTGTCATTACTGGCAGCGACACCGGTGGCGTGACCGAAGACGAAACCAACCCGACCCTGACCGAGACCGGTACCCTGACCGTGACTGACGTGGACGGGGCGGACGAAGCCAAGTTTGTGGCGGGCAACGGTGTGGCCAGCCCGGACGCACTGGGTAGCCTGACCATTGATGCCGATGGTGCCTGGACCTACAACGTCGACAACAGCCTGGTGCAGTACCTGGGCGAAGGTGAAACCAAGGTCGAGACCTTTGTGGTCAAGAGCCTGGATGGCACCGAACACACCGTCACCATCACCATCACTGGCGTCAACGATGCGGCTGTCATTACTGGCAGTGACACCGGTGGCGTGACCGAAGACGAAACCAAGCCGACCCTGACCGAGACCGGCACCCTGAGCGTGACTGACGTGGACGGGGCGGATGAAGCCAAGTTCATTGCTGGCAATGGCACCCCGAGCGCGGGTGCACTGGGCAGCCTGACCATTGATGCCGATGGTGCCTGGACTTACAACGTGGCGAATGGCGACGTGCAGTACCTGGGCGAAGGTGAAACCAAGGTCGAGACCTTTGTGGTCAAGAGCCTGGATGGCACCGAGCACACCGTCACCATCACCATCACTGGCGTCAACGATGGCGCCGTGATCGGCGGCACTGACCGCGGTGCGGTCACCGAAGACGAAACCAAGCCGACCCTGACCGAGACCGGTACCCTCACCGTGACTGACGTGGACGGGGCGGACGAGGCCAAGTTTGTGGCGGGCAACGGTGTGGCCAGCAAGGACGCACTGGGCAGTCTCTCCATCACCGAAGGCGGTGCCTGGACCTACAACGTCGACAACAGCCTGGTGCAGTACCTGGGCCAGGGCGAGACCAAGGTCGAGACCTTTGTGGTCAAGAGCCTGGATGGCACCGAGCACACCGTCACCATCACCATCACTGGCGTGAACGATGCGGCTGTCATTACTGGCAGCGACACCGGTGGCGTGACCGAAGACGAAACCAACCCGACCCTGACCGAGACCGGTACCCTGACCGTGACTGACGTGGACGGGGCGGACGAAGCCAAGTTTGTGGCGGGCAACGGTGTGGCCAGCCCGGACGCACTGGGTAGCCTGACCATTGATGCCGATGGTGCCTGGACCTACAACGTCGACAACAGCCTGGTGCAGTACCTGGGCGAAGGTGAAACCAAGGTCGAGACCTTTGTGGTCAAGAGCCTGGATGGCACCGAACACACCGTCACCATCACCATCACTGGCGTCAACGATGCGGCTGTCATTACTGGCAGTGACACCGGTGGCGTGACCGAAGACGAAACCAAGCCGACCCTGACCGAGACCGGCACCCTGAGCGTGACTGACGTGGACGGGGCGGATGAAGCCAAGTTCATTGCTGGCAATGGCACCCCGAGCGCGGGTGCACTGGGCAGCCTGACCATTGATGCCGATGGTGCCTGGACTTACAACGTGGCGAATGGCGACGTGCAGTACCTGGGCGAAGGTGAAACCAAGGTCGAGACCTTTGTGGTCAAGAGCCTGGATGGCACCGAGCACACCGTCACCATCACCATCACTGGCGTGAACGATGCGGCTGTCATTACTGGCAGTGACACCGGTGGCGTGACCGAAGACGAAACCAAGCCGACCCTGACCGAGACCGGTACCCTCACCGTGACTGACGTGGACGGGGCGGATGAAGCCAAGTTCATTGTTGGCAATGGCACCCCGAGCGCGGGTGCACTGGGCAGCCTGACCATTGATGCCGATGGTGCCTGGACTTACAACGTGGCGAATGGCGACGTGCAGTACCTGGGCGAAGGTGAAACCAAGGTCGAGACCTTTGTGGTCAAGAGCCTGGATGGCACCGAACACACCGTCACCATCACCATCACTGGCGTGAACGATGCGGCTGTCATTACTGGCAGTGACACCGGTGGCGTGACCGAAGACGAAACCAAGCCGACCCTGACCGAGACCGGTACCCTCACCGTGACTGACGTGGACGGGGCGGATGAAGCCAAGTTCATTGTTGGCAATGGCACCCCGAGCGCGGGTGCACTGGGCAGCCTGACCATTGATGCCGATGGTGCCTGGACTTACAACGTGGCGAATGGCGACGTGCAGTACCTGGGCGAAGGTGAAACCAAGGTCGAGACCTTTGTGGTCAAGAGCCTGGATGGCACCGAACACACCGTCACCATCACCATCACTGGCGTCAACGATGGCGCCGTGATCGGCGGCACTGACCGCGGTGCGGTCACCGAAGACGAAACCAAGCCGACCCTGACCGAGACCGGTACCCTCACCGTGACTGACGTGGACGGGGCGGACGAGGCCAAGTTTGTGGCGGGCAACGGTGTGGCCAGCCCGGACGCACTGGGCAGTCTCTCCATCACCGAAGGCGGTGCCTGGACCTACAACGTCGACAACAGCCTGGTGCAGTACCTGGGCCAGGGCGAGACCAAGGTCGAGACCTTTGTGGTCAAGAGCCTGGATGGCACCGAGCACACCGTCACCATCACCATCACTGGCGTCAACGATGGCGCCGTGATCGGCGGCACTGACCGCGGTGCGGTCACCGAAGACGAAACCAAGCCGACCCTGACCGAGACCGGTACCCTCACCGTGACTGACGTGGACGGGGCGGACGAGGCCAAGTTTGTGGCGGGCAACGGTGTGGCCAGCAAGGACGCACTGGGCAGTCTCTCCATCACCGAAGGCGGTGCCTGGACCTACAACGTCGACAACAGCCTGGTGCAGTACCTGGGCCAGGGCGAGACCAAGGTCGAGACCTTTGTGGTCAAGAGCCTGGATGGCACCGAGCACACCGTCACCATCACCATCACTGGCGTCAACGATGGCGCCGTGATCGGCGGCACTGACCGTGGTGCGGTCACCGAAGACGAAACCAAGCCGACCCTGACCGAGACCGGTACCCTCACCGTGACTGACGTGGACGGGGCGGACGAGGCCAAGTTTGTGGCGGGCAACGGTGTGGCCAGCCCGGACGCACTGGGTAGCCTGACCATTGATGCCGATGGTGCCTGGACCTACAACGTCGACAACAGCCTGGTGCAGTACCTGGGCGAAGGTGAAACCAAGGTCGAGACCTTTGTGGTCAAGAGCCTGGATGGCACCGAACACACCGTCACCATCACCATCACTGGCGTGAACGATGCGGCTGTCATTACTGGCAGTGACACCGGTGGCGTGACCGAAGACGAAACCAAGCCGACCCTGACCGAGACCGGCACCCTGAGCGTGACTGACGTGGACGGGGCGGATGAAGCCAAGTTCATTGCTGGCAATGGCACCCCGAGCGCGGGTGCACTGGGCAGCCTGACCATTGATGCCGATGGTGCCTGGACTTACAACGTGGCGAATGGCGACGTGCAGTACCTGGGCGAAGGTGAAACCAAGGTCGAGACCTTTGTGGTCAAGAGCCTGGATGGCACCGAACACACCGTCACCATCACCATCACTGGCGTCAACGATGCGGCTGTCATTACTGGCAGTGACACCGGTGGCGTGACCGAAGACGAAACCAAGCCGACCCTGACCGAGACCGGCACCCTGAGCGTGACTGACGTGGACGGGGCGGATGAAGCCAAGTTCATTGCTGGCAATGGCACCCCGAGCGCGGGTGCACTGGGCAGCCTGACCATTGATGCCGATGGTGCCTGGACTTACAACGTGGCGAATGGCGACGTGCAGTACCTGGGCGAAGGTGAAACCAAGGTCGAGACCTTTGTGGTCAAGAGCCTGGATGGCACCGAGCACACCGTCACCATCACCATCACCGGCGTGAACGATGGTGCTGTGGTCGCGGGGGATGACCTGGGGACGGTGACCGAAGATCTGAACGTGACCGGCGGCAAGCTGAGCGACAGCGGTGTGCTGACCATCAGCGATGCAGATCTGGGGCAGGCCAAATTCGTGGCGGGCAGCGGCACCCCGAGCGCGGGTGCGCTGGGCAGCCTCTCCATCACCGAAGGCGGTGCCTGGACCTACAACGTCGACAACAGCAAGGTGCAGTACCTGGGGCTGGGCGAGACGCGTATTGAAAGCTTCACCGTGAAGTCGGTGGATGGCTCCACCCACACCGTCACCATCACCATCACCGGCGTGAACGATGGTGCTGTGGTCGCGGGGGATGACCTGGGGACGGTGACCGAAGATCTGAACGTGACCGGCGGCAAGCTGAGCGACAGCGGTGTGCTGACCATCAGCGATGCAGATCTGGGGCAGGCCAAATTCGTGGCGGGCAGCGGCACCCCGAGCGCGGGTGCGCTGGGCAGCCTCTCCATCACCGAAGGCGGGACCTGGAGCTACAACGTCGACAACAGCAAGGTGCAGTACCTGGGGCTGGGCGAGACGCGTATTGAAAGCTTCACCGTGAAGTCGGTGGATGGCACCACCCACATCGTCACCATCACCATCACCGGCGTGAACGATGGTGCCGTGGTGGCAGGGGATGACCTGGGGGCGGTGACCGAGGATCTGAACGTGAGCGGCGGCAAGCTGAGCGACAGCGGCGTGCTGACCATCAGCGATGCAGATCTGGGGCAGGCGAAATTCGTGGCGGGCAGTGGTACCCCGAGCGCGGGTGCGCTGGGCAGCCTCTCCATCACCGAAGGCGGGACCTGGAGCTACAACGTCGACAACAGCAAGGTGCAGTACCTGGGCCAGGGCGAGACCAAGGTCGAGACCTTCACCGTCAAGAGTGCTGATGGCACCAGCCATATCGTCTCGGTCACCATCACTGGCACCAACGATGCGCCGACGCTGAGCATCGACAAGGGAGCCGTGGTATCCGAAGAAGGCCTTGTCGGCGGTATTGCTGATACGGCGGGTAGCAGCGATACCACCAACAGTGTGGTTGCGAGCGGCAAGATCACCGTTGGCGATGTCGACAGTCAGGACGTACTGACCGTCAGTCTGAATGGGCCGACCGGTCTGACATCCGGCGGTGCTGCGGTGCAGTGGAGCTGGAATGCCGCAACCAAGGTACTGACCGGGTATACCGGCACACTGGGCGGTGCTGACTACAAGGCGATCATCGACGTCAAGCTGACGGCGCCGACCGGTGGCAGCAAGGGTGACTGGAGCTATGACGTGACCCTCAAGGCACCGCTTGATCACCCGGTCAAGGGCAGTGAGGATGTGCTCAACTTCCAGGTTGGTGTGACGGTGTTGGATGGCAAGGCGACCACTACGGGGAACCTGCCCATCTCGATAGAGGATGACTCGCCGATAGCGGGGGATTCCGCCGCCGTGTCTGTCACCAAGACGGATATCCCGGCCGCCCTGACGGGTGTGTTCGATCTGACCAAATACAGCGGCAATCAGAACTCTGTGGGGATGACGGGCTTTACCATCACGGCTCTGGGCTTCAAGTCGGCGACCGACTCGACCCTGGTTGCCGCGAATGTCAATGGCTCCAGCGCTGGGTTGGGGGTTTCCAGTGTGGCTGCCCCCTATCACAACATCGCCAACGAGATCGATTTCCGTCACTTCGCCAATGGCACTTCGGCTTCCGAGCAACTGATCATCAAGCTGGATGCGGGCAAGGTCGCCTACGGCGCCAATATTCAATTCAGCCAGATGTTCGGTGGCGAGCTGGAGAGCGGTGTGGTGGAGTTCTACCGCGGTGGCGTGCTGATCGGCACTCAGACCTTCAGCTCCAATGTCTCTGGCGGCGACTATGCCGGCAACTTCCAGGTGCAACAGGGCGGCTTCGACACCATGGTGATCAAGGCCACCAACAACGGCAATACCAACACTTCGGACAACAGTGACTTCACCGTCAAGAGCATCGAGTTCCTCGGTGCCAGTTCGGCTCAGGCCATCGCCTACGGCTCGGGTAGCGTCACACCCCAGTGGGGAGCCGATGGCAAGGGCGCGATGCAGCTGGTCGGCACAACCGAAACCGGGTTGACCACGGCCACCGGCAAGGCAATCACCACGACGCTGGAATCGGCCAATACCCTGGTTGGCAAGACCAGTGATGGCACCCTGGTGTTCCGTCTGGAGTTCACTCCGGCGACCGGCAAGTGGGAGTTCTTCCAGTACCAGAATATGTCCAAGCCGCTGGGCGATGGGGATATCGACTTCCAGTTCAAGGCAGTGGATGGGGATGGCGATGGCAGCATAGGGTCGTTTGCCACCAAGCCGCTGTTCACTCCCATAGTGCAGTCGGTCTCCAGCGAGAACGTGACCGAAGGCAGCAACCTGAGTCACCGGGTGATCCTGTCTGATGCAACCCAGGAGGCGACTCAGTATGACTTCGCCATCCAGGGCAGTGGTGCCAACCCGGCCTCCAGCCTCGACTGGGGAACGGCGCAGTTCAGCAATGGGGTGACCTACAACAGCGCGACCGGCAAGATCACTGTTCCTGCCGGCGTATCCGGCTTCACGGTGACCATTCCGACTCTGGACGATCGTCTGGTCGAGGCAAACGAGACCCTGTCGGTCACCATAGGTGGACAGACGGGCACGGGCACCATCACAGACAATGATCGCGCGCCGACCGCAGCAGGTGGTTACAGCTCAGGGCTGGAAGATCAGCCTCAGGTGCTGAAGTGGGCCCAGTTTGGTGCCAGCGACGATCAGGCGAACAGCGATCTGAGCGTGAAGATAGGCACTCTGCCCCTCAACGGTAAGCTGGAATACCTCAACGCCGCGGGTCAGTGGGTCGCCGTGAAAGCGGGGGATCTGATCTCCTACAGCGACATCGATACCGGCCATCTGCGCTTCGTGCCCGGGCTCAATGAATCGAGCACGATTGCGGCCAATGGCAACGGCACCTCGACCGGCAACAAGCAGGGGGATTACGCCAGCTTCAGCTATCAGGTCAGCGATGGCGCCAACCTCAGCAACAGTGGCAAGCTGGTGATCGATGTGGCGGCCGTGGCGGACAAGCCGACGGTCAACCTGACCCTGACCGGTAACGGCATACCGCTTTACAACCTGAGCTTCCCGAGTGCGAGTATCACGACGGAGCAATTCCAGTCCGGCAACTTCAACAAGACGGCCTTTGGCATCACCAACTCGCTGACCGATAGCAGCAGTGGTCAGGAACAGGTACTTGGCAACAGTGGCAACGACTATATCGTCAGCACTCACGGTGGTGGCGACCTGCTCTATGGTCAGGGGGGCAATGACATTCTGGTCGGCGGTAACGCAGCCCAGGGGGATTCCCTCTATGGTGGCGATGGCAACGATGTGCTGGTGTCCGGCCTTGGCAACGATGGTCTCTATGGTGGTGCCGGTACTGATATCGCCGTCCTGACGGGTAACCGTGCGGATTACGCCATCAAGAAGGGCAGTGGCTTCTCGACCAATGATCGCTGGTTCGATTTCTCGGTGACGGAGAAGGGGGGCGGGGTCACCAAGGCGCTGCACGACATCGAGTATGTCCAGTTCGCTGACGGCATCTACCAGATCAACCAGGATACGGGGGCGCTGACGCTGGTGCAGCCGAGCGTGGTCGACTATCCGGTGGAGCTGACGGCCTCTTTGAGTGACAGAGATGGCAGCGAAGTGTTCGACAGCCTGGTGCTGACCGGCATGCCACAGGGGACACAGCTCTATAACGGCGCCCAACTGCTGGGTACCGCAGGCGCTGATGGCAAGATCACCCTGATCGCCGGCAATGGCCTGTGGAGCGCCAGTGCACTGGATGTGAAGCTGACCGGGCTGACTCTGCGCGTCCCCGGTGCCAGTGCCGGCCAGGTTGATCTCAAGGTCGAGGCCATCGCCAAGGAAGTGGGGACCGATCAGACCAGCTCGGCCACCGACGATGACAGCATCCGTTTGAGCTACTTCAACGCCACCGAAGGGGAGCCGGGCGACCAGAACCGGACCTTTGGCAGCGAGCACAATATCGTGGTGGGGGATCTGGATGGCAGCGTGGTGCTGTCGGGCCAGAACTACAATATCGCCTTCATGGTCGACAGCTCCGGCAGTATCGGCACCGATGCCATGAACACCATCAAGAACCAGCTGGCCCAGGTCTTCGCCAGCCTGAAGAACAGTGCCGGCACGGAAGGGGCGGGCAAGGTCAATATCTTCCTGGTGGACTTCGATACCCTGGCCAACAAGTCGGTCAGCGTGAACCTCAAGGATGCCAATGCCCTGAGCCAGCTGCAGACCATCCTTGACAGCATGGATGGCAGCAGCAACAACGGCGGTGGCACCAACTACGAGGATGTGTTCAAAACCACGGCCAACTGGTTCAACAGCTCGACCGTACAGAGCAACACCAATGCCAAGAACCTGACCTACTTCATTACCGATGGCAAGCCGACCTATTACCTGGATAGTGAAGGCAGCAACCCTCGTGTATTGAATTACTCGGGGAGCAGCAATGACGTTTATCTGAATACGGTTCTCGGTGGTAATTATGTTGTTGGGAAGGTTTATACCGCCAATGGCTATACCATCATCGATAGCAATGGGCGGGTATATGCCGCTGGTTCTGCGATTGGCTATATGCGTGCAGACGGCAAGGGTGGCTATACCTACTCGACCCTTGGCGGTAACGGGCAGGATTCGACCACTACCACCATCAACAACTCGGTAGCGGGCTTCGGGCTACTGACCGGGATGGGAGTGACCGTCGAGGCCATCGGGCTGGGGGCAAACATCTCCACCAATGACCTGAAGTCTTACGACTCAGACGGCGTGCTCAAGACCGGGGTCAACGCCTCGGATCTGGCCAACGCCATCCTCGGCACCTCGGTGAACAATCTGCCGGGAGCCGACCGCTTCGATGGCGGGGCCGGCGATGACATCCTGTTTGGCGATGCGGTGCACTTTGCCGGCATCAACGGGGAAGGCTATGCCGCCATCAAGAGCTATGTGGCGGCGCAGCTGGGCCGCAGCGATGTGCTGGATGCCGACGTACATCGCTATATTCAGGAGCATGCCAGCGACTTTGACCAGTCTTCGGCCAATGACAAGGCGGATGTGCTGCTGGGTGGGGATGGCAACGACATCCTGTTCGGTCAGGGTGGCAATGACTTCCTGTACGGCGGGGCCGGTAATGACATCCTGTTTGGCGGTAGCGGTGACGACAACCTGTTCGGCGAGAGTGGCAACGACACCCTCTATGGCGGGAGCGGCAACGACAACCTCGACGGTGGCGCTGGCAATGATCTGCTGAGCGGCGGTCTGGGCAATGACATCCTGCGTGGGGGGCTTGGCAACGACATCCTGACCGGGGATGCCGGCGCCGATACCTTCGTCTGGCAGAAGGGTGACACGACCCCCGGCATTGTGACCAAGGACTATGTCACCGATTTCTCCAAGGCCGAAGGGGACAAGCTGGATCTCAGCGATCTGCTGGATAGCGATGGCAGCAAGAACGAAAGTTCGCTCAAGAGCCTGCTCTCGGTGTTCCAGGACAGCGAAGGGGTGCATCTGCAGGTCAAGGAGAACAGCACTGCACCGGTGACGCAGGAGATAGTGCTGACGAACCACACCTTCGATACCCTGACCGGTGGCTCCGGCACCACGGCCAACCAGGTCATCGACTTCATGTTGCAAAACAATATGTTGGATATCGACAAGTAACCTTCTCGGGTGGAACAAAAAGCGGCAGAGCAATCTGCCGCTTTTTTTATGGGCTGGCTTGATGAGGGGAGCAGTCAACGGCGGTCATGGTTGCAATCCCGACCTTATCCGAAGATGCAGGGGAGGTTGACGGTGAGCGCGGATGAGTGTTGGTACCCCTGGGGTGCTCAGCGATGGACGAGCGGATAACAACAGGGGGCCGGGTGGTATAAACCGACCCCCTGCTCATATCGATATGATGACGTGTTTGTCTTGCGGGCCTAGGCGCTGATGCTGGCGAGGCGGGAGCCGCGCTGGAAGCAGCTGACCAGCAGCAGGAAGGTGATGATGCCGACGGTGCCCAGCACCAGCCAGGGCAGCCAGGGTTGGCCCTGGGCATTGGCGTAGTCGTGCAGGGCGCCGCCGCTGACATAGCCGGTCATGCCGCCGAGCGCCAGTCCCAGCCGGCTGAAGCCCATGTAGCTGCCACGGGCCCCCGGCTGAGCAAGCTTGGTCATGAGGGTCTCCCGTGCCGGCTCGGCGATGACGATGCCGAGATAGAAACAGGCCAGCAGCATGAAGACGGCGGGCAGGGTGGTGGCGAAGGCCACCAGTCCGATGCCGGCGGTCATCAGCAGTACCCCGGCCATCAAGCGATTCTCCAGCTTGAAATGGCGCTCCCCATAGCGGGCAAGGGGATAGAGCAGGGTCAGGGAGATGGCGGTCTCCAGGGTGTACATCCAGCCCACCGCCGTGGTGGTGCCCGCCATCTGCTTGACCAGGATGGGGAAGATCAGCATCACCTGCACCCAGAGCGCGTAGTAGCCGCTCAGAACCAGCACCACTCGGCAGAAGGCCTTGTCCGCCAGTACCTGGCCGAGACCTGCCCGGATCGGGGTGGGCCGCAGTGAGAGCTTGTAGGCGGGCAGGATCAGCAGGTTGCAGAGGGCCGCGCAGACGAAAAGCCCGGCTCCCAGCAGACAGACGTACTCGAAATCGAAGTTGAGCAGCCAACTGCCGAGCAGGGCCCCGGCCACGGCGCCGGCACTCTCCAGCATCATCAGCAATGAGATGTAGCGGCCCCGCTCCCGGGGACGGGTGAACTTGATCACCAGGGCCGCGCGGGGGGGATCGAACAGGCAGCCGCCGAGCCCGGAGATGACGCAGGAGAGGATCAGATCCAGCCCTGTCTGGGCATAGGCCAGGCTGGCAAAGCCGGCTGCGCGCAGCAGCATGCCGCAGACGATGAGGGGGCGGGCGCCGAACTTGTCGGCAAGGGAGCCACCAAAGACCCCCAGCCCCTGCTGAGTCAGCTGACGCAACCCCAGCGCCAGTCCGACCACGCCGGCTGCCCAGCCGAGTTGATCCACGAAGCGCAGGCTGATCATGGGCATGACCACGAAGAACCCCAGGATCACCAAGAGGGAATCCAATGCCAAGAACCACCGCCCCAACCGCCTTGCCCGCTCAACCATGACCCTTAGAACCTCTACTGCATCGAATATTGTATTTATGGTGTGTGTTGCCTGAATGGCGCCGTCACCAAACAGAGCCAAGGACGAAGATAAGTCCCTGGCTCGGCGGCGCTGTGGCCATTTCATGACATTTGATACTGCTATTCTGGAAGGGGGCCAGATATAGTGGTAGCCGACAACTGGCTATATTTCATATTGGATTTTGTTATGGCTATGACCCTCGATGATCTGCAATTGCTGCTGGATGTGGCCAACCGTGGCAGCTTCAGCAAGGTCGCCGCCATTCGCGGCTGGTCCCAACCCATGGTCAGCCAGCGGATCGCCGTGCTGGAACAGGCGCTGGGACAGCCCCTGTTCTTCCGTCATCGCCGGGGCGCGGCCCCGACCCCGGCCTGCGAGCAGTTCCTGCCCGCCGCGAGCGCGGCCCTCAGCGCCCTGGAGGGAGGGCGGCTGGCAATGCAGGGGGCGCCCGCCCTGCCACGCATCAAGTTGTCCTGTCTGCCGTCCCTCACCACCGTGGTTTTCGGGCCACTGCTGCTGGCCCTGGTGGACGAGGCGTTCGAGATCCGCTGCAACACGGATCACTCCGGCGTCATCATGCAGGAGCTGCTGACCGGTGAGACCGATGTGGGCTTCATCTTGAAATGCCCCGCCATCGCCGGCATCCAGCTCGAGCTGCTCTATCGCTCCCCCATCATCGCCGTGGCCAGCGCCGGTCACCCGCTGGCAGGCAAGCAGGGATTGACCCTGCAGGACATTGCCAACGAGCGGCTGGCCCCCCAGCAATGGGGCACAGGTTGCGACGAGCTGATCCTGCAGCTGCGGCTGCTGCGCCAGGTGGCGAGCCCGCTGCATGCCATCCAGCCCGCCAGCGCGGCGCGGGAGCTGGCACTGGAGCACGGTTTCATCACCCTGATGCCGGCGCTCGCCATCAGCCGGGATCTGGAGTTCGGCCGCCTGGTGCAGCTCGATGTGGTGGATTTGCCGCCGGATCACTGGGACGTGATGATGGCCTGGCGCAGCGGCAAGCGACCGAACCGGGAGAAGGAGCGGGTACTGGAGGCTGCCCGCACCCTGGCCAGGCGCTGGGCGGGGCGCTGAGCACCAGCTGAGAGCCAAAAGAAAAGCGCCGGACAAGTCCGGCGCCTGAGTGAGTCAATCCCTTGGGACGGGATCAGTGGCTGGCTTTCAGGGTTACCCCGGAGAAGGCGCTGTAGGCGCTGAGCTGCACGTGCCAGGTGCCCGCCTTGGGGGCGTTCAGGGTGCAGGTCTCGGCGTTGCCGCTCTTGTAGGGACGGCAGTCATAGCTGGTACTGGTCGGGGCCGAACCAAACTTCACATAGAGATCCGCATCCCCGCTGCCGCCGCTGCTGGCGATCACCAGCTGGCTCTTGCCGGCGGGCACGTCGATGGTGTAGCTCACTTTGCCCCCCTTGGCGGCGGCCAGACCGGTCACCGGTACACCGTTTTGCAGCACGCTGCCGGGTTGTGGCGTGGTGCCGCCACAGGTGGCGTTGACCCCGACCGTGGTGAAGGCCGCCGCCACATCGGTCAGGCTGTAGCCCAGATCCGTGGCTGCCTTGGTCACGCCGCAGGCGCCCTGATCGTAGGTGGTGTTGGCGCCCCAGTAGAGGCGGTTGGCCAGCACGAACACCTCGAATGCCTTGCGGGTATTCCAGCCGCTGGTGTTGGCCAGCAGGTAGAAGGCACGGTTGTAGACCCCCGAGCTGTGGTGCACGTCGATGCCATCATAGTAATCGCTGGCATGGCCGATGGACTTGCCATCCCGGGTCGGATCCTCGAAGTAGCGCAGTGAGCCGTTGCCCTTGAAGATCTGGGCTCCCACCAGCCAGTCGTTGCTGCCCTTCATGTAGTTTTCGGCCGCTTCCCCCGCCATGTCGGAGAAGGCCTCGTTGATGCCGCCTGACTGGCCGGAGTAGACCAGCCCCGAGTTCTGCTCGGTGAAGCCGTGGCTCACCTCGTGGGCGGCCACGTCCAGGCTCACCAGCGGGTAGAAGGTGGTGGCACCGTCGCCGAAGGTCATCTGGCTGCCGTCCCAGAAGGCGTTCTCGTAGTTGCGGCTGTAGTGCACCCGCATCTTGAGCTTGAAGCTCAGCGGCGCCGTGTTGTACCAGTTGCGGTACATGTCGAACACCACGTTGCCGAAGTAGTGGGCATCGTTGAGGGGGGAGTAGGCGCCGTTGATCTCCTTGACCGTGTTTTCCGGGCAGGTGAACTGGTGCACGGCACCGCCCGAGGTGGCGTGGTTCAGGTTGATGGTATCCACGTTCGCGCTGCTCATGCGGCAGCTGTCATCCACCTGCAACGGGCCGTAGTCGGCGCCGTAGAAGTACTTGCCGGTCTTGGTGTTGCCACCGGGGCCGGTGGCGTCCTTGTGGTTGATCCCTTCCCAGCGCTTGAGCTCGCTGCCGCTCTGGGCATCGATCACCACGAAGGGGCGACTGGGCTCGTCGCTCGCCGCGAGCCAGGAGACCAGGTAGACCAGGCGGGCCTGACCGGCCTCATCCTGCATTACGAACAGCTTGACCCGCTCGTTGCTGCCCTTGGCGCCGGCGCGGGCCTTGCTCGCGGCATCGGCGGGGGTGAGGGTGGCAGCGGGGCTCGCCAAATCGGCGTCTATCTGGCGCAGGATCTGGCCGGACACCTGACTGACCTGGCCACCGAGAGACTGCTCGGCGACCAGCACCTGGCCCCAGACCGGGATGCCGCGCCAGGTCTGCTCATAGCGCACCCGTTGCTGGCCGTTGGGCAGCTTGACGACCCGCACCTGGCGGTACTCCCCCTCTCCGGCCAGGGCACCGACACCGGCGGCCCCGCTTGGTGCCCCCTGGATGCCGGCAACCTGATTCACTTCCACCTGTTCTGCCGCCATGGCGGCGCTTCCCCAGCAGGCCAGTACCACGGCCAAATAAACTTTGTTCATCTCGTCTTTCCTTAAGTCGATGAAGAGTGCATTCCGGGTCTCTTGCCCGGCATTCCTACACTAGTGGGCCGGTTTGAAATTGCGCCCTGTTAGTTGTGACAGGACAGCATAAACATGTAGTGGAAGTGACTGTTGCCATCCACTACGCCTGCCATATGCCAAATTGTTGGTTTTTTGTTCCAAAAAAGAGGGGCAGTGATCTGGGCGTCGAATCCTGGCCCGGATGGGGGTGTCCATATGGGGGTTGCCGGCCGGGATCTCGTACTGAAAGTCCTTGGCAGACAATGGCTTGATTGACTACATTGGCCCTCATGACGGCTCATGGGGAGCCATAAGGGAGGAGAAAACGGATGTTTTCATGGCAACTGGATGATGAGCTGTCGCTGCTGTTTCTGCAGCCCGATATGGCCAGCGAGCTGTTCGGCCTCTGCCAGCGCAACCGCGACTACCTGACCCAATGGCTGCCCTGGGTGCCCTATATCCAGCAACCGGCCGACACGGCCACCTTCATTCGCCACGCCATCGAGAAGTTCGCCCGCGGCGAGGGGCTCACCACCGCCATCGAGTATCAGGGGGAGGTGGTGGGGGTCATCGGCTACAACCAGATCGATGCCGCCCTCGGCAAGGTCACCATCGGCTACTGGCTGGCGGAGCGCTGGCAGGGCAACGGCATCATCACCCGGGCCTGCCAGGCGATGATCCACCACGCCTTCGAGGAGATGGGGATGGAGAAGGTGGAGATCAGCGCCGCCACCGAGAACGATGCCAGCAGGGCTGTGTGCGAGCGGCTTGGCATGGAGCAGGAGGGGATCATCCGCCGCGCCGAGCGGTTGGCCGACAGGGTGGTGGATCACGTCCACTATGGCCTCTTGCGGGACGACTGGCTGCGCCAGCGGGAGCATCCATGAGTCTGCCCGTCATCCAGACCGCCCGCACCCGGCTGACCGTGCTGACCCCGGAGCGGGCCGATCTGATGCTGGATTTCTATCTGCGCAATCGCACCCATCTGCAGGCCTGGGAGCCCGCGCGGGACGAGAGTTTCTATACCCTGGATCACTGGCGCCTGCGGCTGCGGGACGGCTACAGCCAGTTCTTCGATGGCAGCGCTCTGCAACTGGTGGCGCTCGACCCCAAGGGGGAGCGGGTGCTCGCCACCTGCAACTTCACCCACATCGTGATGGGCATGTTCAAAGCGTGCCATCTCGGCTATGCGGTGGACAAGGCCCACGAAGGGCAGGGGTTGATGCAGGAGGTGGTGGCCGCCGCTATCGAGCATCTGTTTCGCGAGCTCGGCCTGCACCGCGTCATGGCGAGCTACATGCCAGCGAATGAGCGCAGCGGCGCCCTGCTCGCGCGCCTCGGCTTCGAGCGGGAAGGCTATGCCCGGGATTACCTGATGATCAACGGCCGCTGGGAGGATCACGTCCTCACGGCGCTGATCAATCCCGCGGTTTAAGCCCGAAAGCAGGCCCCGATCCTGGCTTTTTCGGGATCGGTCGCACTATCTGTGCACTGCTCATACCCCTGACCCCAAAAGCGTGTAAAATTGCGCCCTGAATTTTTGCCCGGCCAGCTGCTGCTGGCCGCGATCCCATACATGCAAGGCTGACATTGTGACTGACGTAGACAGATTCGCGGACATTCGCCCCTATCGCGATGACGAAGTGCCGGCAGCCATCGAGCGACTGATCCAGGATGATGAGTTTATCGGTGCCATCGCCAAATACCGTTTCGGCTCCCTGATGAGCTGGCTGGGCTGGGCCATTCGCCCGCTGATCCGCCAGTTCCTGCGCCACAAATGGGCCAAGGTGACCACGGTGCGGCAGGTGCAGCTGGGGGTGACCCGCTATATGAGCCGCATGATAGCGACCTCCACCCAGGGGGTGACCTTCTCCGGCCTCGAGCACCTGAAGAAGGAGCAGGGCTACCTGTTCGTCTCCAATCACAGGGATATCGCCATGGATCCCGCCTTCGTCAACTGGGGGCTGCACACCCACGGCTTCGATACCGTGCGCATCGCCATCGGTGACAACCTGCTGCGCAAGCCCTGCGCCACCGAGCTGATGAAGCTCAACAAGAGCTTCATCGTCAAACGCTCCGCCAAGGGGCCGCGGGAGATGATGAAGATGCTCGGGGAGCTGTCGGCCTATATCGGCCAGTCGGTGCACGAGGGGCACTCCATCTGGATCGCCCAGAAAGAGGGTCGCGCCAAGGACGGGGATGACAAGACGGATCCCGCCATCCTCAAGATGTTCTACGTGGACGGCAAGAAGCAGAAGATCGAGTTCGTCGACTACATGCGCAGCCTCAACATAGTGCCGGTCAGCATCAGCTACGAGCTGGATCCCACCGACAAGGCCAAGGCGCGGGAGCTGTACGAGAAGTCCGTCAACGGCAGCTACGAGAAAGGGGAGTTCGAGGACATCGAGAGCATCGTCGCCGGCATCGTCGGCCAGAAGGGGCGGGTTCATGTCTCCTTCGGCGCCCCCATCACCGAGGGCTTCAGCGATCCGGACGAACTCGCCGCCCTGATCGACAAGGCCATCTGGGGCAGCTATCGACTCTTCCCCGGCAACTATCTGGCGGCGGATGTGCCTGGCAAGGCCAGTACCATCGAGCAGACCGCCTTCCTGACCCGCCAGTCAGAGGTGCCAGAAGAGTACAAGCACATCTGGCGTCAGATGTATGCGAAACCGGTCGAGAATGCCAAAAAGGCTTGAATGAGGCTGGTTGGACAGAAAAAACGGGAGCAGATGCTCCCGTTTTTGCGTCTGGTCAAAGTCGGGGGCAATTCGCTAGTGAATAATATTGTTTCAGCTGGTACGATCATCTGGCGAGTGAGCGGTTATTTCTTGGCAAACGTCGAAAAACTGTGCAACAGTGATCCGGCGCCCATTTGATGAACATGCTCCTTCTGGTCTGCACGGATAGCAGACGGCGCTGGACAAGGACCTTTGACGGGTCCTTTTTTATTGGCAGACGAAGATAGACGGCGAATACACCTAAGGAAGCACAGCGATGATCACCGGCAGTCTGGATACCTTGCAACGCACTCCCTTGCCCGCTCCCCTGGCCCGCATCATGGCGGACGTGGTGAAGAGCGTCCCGCACTGGCTGGATGCTCCCCTCGGCAAGACCGAGGTCGATGGCATGCGGCTGTTCTGCCTGGTGAGCGAGGAGCTGACCGAGCCAGTCGCAGCGCGCCGTGGCGAGTTTCACGAGCAGTATCTGGACATCCAGCTGCTGCTGCGCGGTGAAGAGTGGATCGGAGTAGGCCCTCATGCCTATGCATGTGAAGGGGCGGATCATCCCCATCCCGATCTCTGGTTCGTCGACGACGAACAGACCAGTTATCTGGCGTTGCAGCCCGGCCACTTCGCCATCTTCTGGCCGGGAGAACTGCATCGCCCTCTTTGTACCCTGACCACCCCGGGTTTGGTGAAAAAATTGGTGGTCAAGGTTCACAAGGATCTGCTGGCAGGCCTGTAGCCGCCAGTCGCGGGTGCCGAGGTGCCCGCCCGGGACGAGGCCGCCGTCAGTGGCTCGCCCAGCCCCTCATGAGTGCAGCGCGCCTGCGGCCTGCACCGAGCGAATTGAAAAATTGGACGCACTTTCCTGCGACCATAAGCCCCCGGCAGGGGAATCCCATCCTTGTTTGGATGACACGACACTGTCGGCATCAAGCCGAAGCACAGGAAGATGTAGAACATGAGCAAGTTGGTATTGATCCTTAACTGCGGTAGCTCTTCCCTGAAATTTGCCGTAATGGACGCCGAAACAGGCGAGGACATGCTGTCCGGCCTGGCCGAATGTTTCAACCTGGATGATGCACGCATCAAGTGGAAACTCCACGGGGTCAAGGGCGAAGCCATGCTGGGAGCGGGTGCCGCTCACCAGGAAGCCCTCGACCACATCGTGGGTCAGATCCTGCCCCAGGACCCTGCCCTGGCCGAACAACTGGTGGCCATCGGTCACCGCATCGTGCATGGCGGCGAGCAGTTCTCCCGCTCCGTGCGCATCGATGACGGCGTGATCGCCGGTATCGAAGCCGCCATCCCGTTCGCCCCCCTGCACAACCCGGCTCACCTCATTGGCATCCGTGCCGCCCTGAAGGTGTTCCCGGCCCTGGCCGAGAAGAACGTGGCCGTATTCGACACCGCCTTCCACCAGACCCTGCCGCAAGAGGCCTACCTCTACGCGCTGCCCTACAAGCTGTATGAAGAGCACGGCATCCGTCGCTACGGCGCCCACGGTACCTCCCACCGCTTCATTGCCGAAGAGACCGCCAAGGCGCTGGGCAAGCCGCTGTCCGAGCTCAACATGATCAACTGCCACCTGGGCAACGGCGCCTCCGTCTGCGCCATCCGTGGCGGCGAGTCGGTCGATACCTCCATGGGGCTGACCCCGCTGGAAGGGCTGGCCATGGGCACCCGCAGCGGTGACATCGATCCGGCCATCGTGTTCTTCATGCACGACAACCTGGGTTACAGCGTGGATCAGATCAACCACTGCCTGACCCGCGAATCCGGCCTGCTGGGCATGACGGAGGCGAGCAGCGACTGCCGCTATGTCACCACCAACTACGCCACCGATGACGGGGCCAAGCGTGCGCTGGACGTGTTTACCTACCGGGTGGCCAAGTACGTCGGCGCCTATGCTGCCGCCATGGACGGTCGTCTGGATGCCCTGGTGTTCACCGGCGGCATCGGCGAGAACGCCGCCATGGTGCGCGAGATGGTGCTGGCCCGTCTGGCCCTGTTCGGCTTCAAGGTGGACAAGGAGGCGAACAACGCCGCCGTGCTGGGTGGGGAGGGTCGCATCACCACCGCAGACAGCCCGCTGGCACTGGTGATGCCCACCAACGAAGAGCTGGTGATCGCCCGCGATGCCCTGAGCCTGGTTGGCTGATGCCATCTTGCTGAATCACAACGCCCGGCCTGTGCCGGGCGTTGTCGTTTTGGGCTCGGCCTGAGCGTTTTGTCATTTGACATGACGGGCGAGATAAGTACCCTGACAGGCTGTTTCATGAGTGGAGGTTGGGATGAAAGACGCGTTTTTTCACTGGTTGGGTAGCATGGGGATCGAAGTCAGCAATCTGATGGCCCTGGTGATTGCCCTGAGTTTCATTCTCCTGACCTCGCTGGTGCTGCACCTGGTGCTGCACCGGGTGCTGCTGGTGCGCCTGGTGGCGCTGCTCGGCAAGACCAAGCAGATGTGGTTGCCACCCCAGTTGCGGCAGCGCCTGTTCCACCGTCTCGCCTTCGTGCTGCAGGGGGCCGTGATGTTCGGTCAGGCGGAGATCTGGTTGCCACGGGCCTCCGATAGCCTGATGCTGATCGAGACCGTGACCCAGCTCTGGATCCTGCTGTTCCTGCTGCTCTCCCTGTTTGCCCTGCTCGACTGCATGCTCTCCCTCAGTCGCAACACCCGGATAGGGCGGGATCTGCCCCTGCGCGGCATCTTCCAGGGGGTGAAACTGGTGGGCAGCATCCTGGTGGGCATCCTGATGATTGCCCTGTTGCTGGGCAAGTCACCGGTGATCCTGTTCAGCGGTCTGGGTGCCATGACCGCGGTATTGATGTTGGTGTTCAAGGATCCCATCCTGGGTCTGGTCGCCGGCATCCAGCTCTCCGCCAACCGCATGCTCAGCGTCGGCGACTGGCTGCAGATGGACAAATACGGGGCGGATGGCGAGGTGATCGACATCGGTCTCACCACGGTCAAGGTGTCAAACTGGGACAAGACCATCACCACCATTCCCACCTACGCCCTCATCTCGGATTCGTTCAAGAACTGGCAGGGGATGACGGAGTCCGGCGGGCGTCGCATCAAGCGCAGCGTCAACATCGACATGACCAGTGTGCGCTTCCTGACGCCGGACGAGCAGGTGGCCTTGAAGCAGGCCAAGCTGCTGGCCCCCTATCTCAGTCGCAAGGAGCAGGAGCTGAGCAGCTACAACCAGCAGCTCAGCGAGGCGATCAACTACCCCATCAACGGCCGTCACCTCACCAACCTGGGGACCCTGCGGGCCTATCTGGATGCCTATCTGCGGGCTCATCCCAACATCCGCAAGGACATGACCCTGATGGTGCGCCAGCTGGCCCCGACCAGCGAGGGGATCCCGCTGGAGATCTACTGCTTCACGGCGACCACCGCCTGGGCCGAGTACGAAGGGATACAGGCCGATATTTTCGACCACCTATTTGCCATTATCGGGCAGTTTCATCTGCGGTTGCACCAATCGCCAACAGGTTATGATATGCGCCTCTGGCAACGGGAGATGGCTGGCAACGACTAGGGGGCGGGGTTATGGGTCAGCGCTTAATATCCGCGCATTTGCCGGTTGAATTTTTACCCGCATGGGAGAAAAATGGCGGCCTTCTCCGGGCCCCTGGAGCGCCCTGTCGCGCCCAATCGGGCCGGAGCACTGACTCACCTTATCCATGACGGGAATCCTATGAAGCTTCTTCACGCCACTGCCGCCACGCTCTGCTGCAGTTTCATCCTGGCTGCGGCACCCGCCCTGGCCGTCGAGTATGTCCTGCCTGCGGCCAACAGCCGCCTGGTGGGCGAGAACACGGAGTACGTGGTGCCCGCCGAGGAAGGCGGCCAGCCCCTGGAGACGGTGGCGGCCAAATTCCAGCTGGGGCTGACCAACATGCTGGAAGCCAACCCCAAGGCGGATCCCCTGTTGGTGCAGGCCGGTGACAAGCTCGTCGTGCCGCACCAGCTGATCCTGCCGGATGCGCCGCGGGAGGGGATCGTCATCAACGTGGCGGAGATGCGCCTCTATTACTACCCCAAGGGCAAGAAGGTGGTGGAAGTGCTGCCCATCGGCATCGGCCAGCTCGGCACCGATACCCCGGAGAACTGGGTGACCAGCGTGCAGCGCAAGAAAGAGGGCCCGACCTGGACCCCGACTGCCAAGATGCATGCCGAATACGCCGCCCGTGGCGAGACCCTGCCCGCGGTCTGGCCGGCGGGCCCGGACAACCCCATGGGGCTGTTCGCGCTCTACATCGGCAAGATGTACGCCATCCACGGCACCAACGCCCAGTTCGGCATCGGCCTGCGGGTGAGCCATGGCTGCGTGCGGCTGCGTAACGATGACATCGAGTACCTGTTCAAGCAGGTGCCGGTCGGTACGCGCGTGCAGTTCATCAACCAGCCGATGAAGGCATCCCTCGAACCCGATGGTCACCGCTATCTGGAAGTGCACCAGCCCCTCTCCCGGGATGAGGCCGAGTTCAACTCCAGCATGCCGGCCCCCCTGCCCATGACGCCTGAAGTGACTCGTTTCATCGCCCACGCCGACAGCGATTCCCAGCTGGTGAAACAGGCGCTGGAACAGCGCAGTGGCATGCCTATCGCCATCAACCGCTGATCCCCGCGGTGCAACAAAAAAGCCCCGGCCTCTGGCCTGGGCTTTTTTATGTCCATCCAGCCTGGGTGCTGGGATAAGTCATTGTGACAGTGGCATAATATCTGGCTAATTCATCCATGAGTGGTTAATTAGTTAGCAGTAAAACGTTTTTATTGTGTTTTTTATTTGTTAAAAACAGTTGAGCTTATGGGATCTGCTGATTACTCTAGGCCGGTTTTTAAGGAAGAACCCGTCGTCAGAACGGGTACAAAGTCACATAACGGAGTTTTGAATGACAGCTAGCACCCCAATGCTTATCACCTTCCTGGTGTACATCCTCGGGATGGTGCTGATCGGCTTCATCGCCTATCGCGCCACCCGCAACTTCGACGATTACATTCTCGGCGGACGCCGCATGGGGAGCTGGGTCACCGCCCTCTCCGCCGGTGCGTCCGACATGAGTGGCTGGTTGTTGATGGGCCTGCCGGGCGCCGTTTTCATCGGCGGCATCTCCGAGAGCTGGATCGCCATCGGCCTGGTCATCGGCGCCTACTTCAACTGGCGCTGGGTCGCCGGTCGGCTGCGGGTTCACACCGAGAAGAACCGCAACGCCCTGACCCTGCCGGACTACTTCACCTACCGCTTCGAAGACAAGAGCCGGGTGCTGCGCATCCTCTCCGCCCTGGTGATCCTGCTGTTCTTCACCATCTACTGCGCCTCCGGCGTGGTGGCCGGTGCTCGCCTGTTCGAGAGCACCTTCGGCATGGATTACAACACCGCCCTCTGGGTCGGTGCCGCGGCCACCATCACCTACACCTTCTTCGGCGGCTTCCTCGCGGTGAGCTGGACCGATACGGTGCAGGCCACCCTGATGATCTTCGCCCTGATCCTGACCCCGGTGTTCGTCATCATCGCCGTCGGCGGCATCGACACCGCCATGGTGCAGGTGGCGGCGCAGAACGCCAGCAACCTCGACATGTTCAAGAACCTGGACTTCATCGCCATCATCTCCCTGATGGCTTGGGGCCTCGGGTACTTCGGCCAGCCCCACATCCTGGCGCGCTTCATGGCGGCGGATTCCCACCACTCCATGGCCAGCGCCCGTCGCATCAGCATGACCTGGATGGTGCTGTGCCTCGGCGGCGCCGTGGCCATCGGCTTCTTCGGTCTCTCCTACTTCAGCACCTTCACCGAGCAGGCGGCCGGCGTCACCGGCAACCCGGAGCGGGTCTTCATCGAGCTCTCCAAGATCCTGTTCAACCCCTGGATTGCGGGCGTGCTGCTCTCCGCCATCCTGGCGGCGGTGATGAGTACTCTCAGCTGTCAATTACTGGTCTGCTCCAGCGCCATCACGGAAGACCTCTACAAGCCCTTCCTGCGCAAGAACGCCTCCCAGAAGGAGCTGGTCTGGGTCGGTCGCCTGATGGTGCTGCTGATCGCCGTGATCGCCATCGCCGTGGCCGTGAACCCGGAGAACCGGGTACTGGGTCTGGTGAGCTATGCCTGGGCCGGCTTCGGTGCCGCCTTCGGTCCCGTGGTGCTGCTCTCCGTGCTCTGGTCGCGCATGACCCGCAACGGTGCCCTGGCGGGCATGCTGGTCGGTGCCCTGACCGTCATCGTCTGGAAGCAGTTCGGCTGGCTGGGTCTGTATGAGATCATCCCGGGCTTCCTCTTCTCCGCCCTGGCCATCGTGGTGTTCAGCCTGCTGGACAAGGCTCCGTCCAAGGCCATGCTGGATCGCTTCGACGAAGCCGAGCGCGAGTTCAACACGCCAGCCCTCGAGCCGGTCGCGGTGAAATAACCCCGCTTGCCAAGGTCAATGTCGATAACAAAAAGCCCCGCATTGCGGGGCTTTTTCATGATGGTGATGGCGTTGTCTATTCGTCGCTGCCCTTGCCCAATTCCTGGCAGGAGAGCTTGGGCTCGCCATAGCGTTCGAGCATGGCCTCCTTGCCCTTGGTCCAGAAGCTGAGGTTCTGTCCCTCGTAGTGGGCACCGCTGCCGCTGGGCACCTGATAGGCCAGTACCTGCTGCTCCGGCCCCAGGTTGATGACGGAGACGGGCAACTTGGTGTCGTTGTAGAAGTAGGCGGTCACGGTCAGATCCTTGCCGCATTGGTAGAGGATGGGGGCGGGCACCGTCTGCTGGCCTCCCTTTATCTGCAGCTCGGTGATACGGGTCTGGTAGCTCGCTTCGATGCACTTGCCGGGGGCCGTATCCTTCCAGCATTCGTTGCGTCCCTTGATCCAGCCGCGCTGCAGCGCCTTCTCCGTCTTTACCTGTTCGGGGGAGAAGTTGGCGATGGCCTTGGGATAGAGGGCCGCGAGTTCATTGTCCAGGGTGGCCAGACCGGCATCCTGGCAGATGAGCTGCTCGGCGCTGCCGTGAGCCTTGGTGCAGTCGAAGGAGGGGGTGGCGGCCTGGGTGAGCGGCGACATCAGCAAGAGGGTGCCAAGCAATAACTTGTTCATGAGAAAAGGCTCCAACGTGAGGGACGACCCGCATACTAGAGCACAATCTGGCGGGGCCGCCGAGGCTTTTCTTGCCCCAGGCGGCCCTTGCTGCGAAAGGGGAGGATCAGGCCAGGGCGGGTTGCTGGCGGGCGCGCCACAGCCGCTCGTGGAAGAAGAACACCACGGTATTGACGGTGGGTTCCAGCATGGCCATGACACCGCCGGTGAGCAGTTCGCCACTCAGCAGGTAGGCGACCCCGAAGGCCACCGAGAAGTGGACGACGGCGAAGCTGCTGGTCTTGGCCTGCAGGCTGTGATTGGGCTTGAACTTGTGCCAGCCCAGATCGTGGAAGTAGAAGGCGACCGTGTTGACGGCGGGCTCGACGAGGGCGATCAGGCTGGCGGTCAGCAGCTCACCGGTCAGCAGGTAAGCCAAAGTGAAGGCGACGGTGAAGTGCAGGCAGGCGAAGCTGATGGTCTTGAGCATGATGATGACTCCCTCTGGTGATGAGAAGAGTATGCCTCGGAAATCAGTTAAATGAAAATAATTCTCATTTATTGTTGTGATAGGGAAAAACTATCGGTCTGGTGGTGGCTGCCAGATGGGGGCTTGCCGGGGGGCGCTGATTGTTACACTGGTTTTTTCCATGAAAAAAGGAGTTTTCATGAATATCAGTTCTACCTTGGCTGCATATTTCATTCTGCTGCTGATGGTGATCGTCGGCTTTATCGCCTATCGGCTGGCGCGCCGCAAGAGCGAGCATCCCAAGCTCATCACCATTCTGTGCGTCATCCTCTGCCTGTTTCCGCCCATGGCGCTGCTGGCGCTGGTGATCCTGGCCCTGTGGCGGGACAAGCCGGTGCTTCAATCGTCAGGACTGCAATGAGGCTGAGCCAAGAAACCCAGGCCAATAAAAAAGCCCCGCGAGGGGCTTTTTGACGTGCAGGCGAGGCGTTATTCCTCGATTTTGTTGAGCCACTCCACCCGGTACTGGGCGCCGGCGCCCTGGGCCAGCTTGGCGCACAGGGGCTTCAAGAAAGCCTCGATCTGTTCGGCCAGCATCCAGGGGGGGCTGATGATCAACATGCCGGAGCCGTTCATGCCCCAATCTGCGGTCTGACCCGCCACTTCCAGCTCGGCCACCAGCACATTGCCGAAGTTCTCCCGCTTGATGGCTTTGAGCATGTCGCGGGACTTGTCCGCCTCCTGCCCCAGGATGGGATACCAGAGCGCATAGATGCCGGTCGCCCAGCGTTTCTGTGCCTTTTTGAGGGTATCGACCACGGCGAAGTAGTCTTCCTTGAGCTCATAGGGCGGATCGATCAGCACCAGACCGCGGCGCGGAGTCGGCGGCAGCAGGGCCACCAGTCCCTCGAAGCCGTCACGGTGGTGCACGGCGACGCGGGGGTCATAACCCATGTTGGCGCGCAGGTCCTCCACCTCGTTGTTGTGCAGCTCCATCAGCGCCAGCTTGTCCTGCTCGCGCAGCAGACGGCGGGAGAGCTCGGGGGAACCGGGATAGGTGTGCAGCTCACCGCTCTGGTTCATCTCCCCGATGACGCCCAGATAGGGGGCCATGGCGGCCCATTGGCTCCGCTCGTCCCACAGCCGGCCTATGCCGTCGACATATTCGGCCTTCTTCTGGGACCAGTCGCCGCGCAGATCGTAGAGACCGCCGCCGGCATGGGTGTCCAGCACGATGAAGGGCTTCTCCTTCTTCTTGAGGGACTCGATGATCAGGGCCTGGACGGCGTGTTTGAGGACGTCGGCATGGTTGCCGGCGTGAAAGGCGTGGCGATAGCTCAGCATATTAGGTCTCTGAGGGGACCCTGCTGGGCCCCCAATATCGTTAGATAGTTCAACAGGTTGTGGCTCTCTCCCCGATACAGGGGCAGGGCGCGCAGGGCTTGCAGCAAGACGCCCTGTTGCAGTCGCTCCAGCTCCAGCTCGTGGGCCAGCATGGTCTGGTACTCGCTCTCATCGAGCCGGGACTTGGCATTTTGGCGCAGGGTGCGCCAGGGGGTCAGCACCGCCTCCGTCTGGATCAGGGCCGGCTGCAGGGCCCCCAGATCCACCACTATGTCGTCCAGATCCAGCCGGTGCAGCAGCAGGGCCAGATTGACGTTGCCGCCGAGTGTCTGCACCTGCAACCAGTCCTGACTGCGCTGGCCGTAATGCTTGCCGCTCCAGTTCCAGAAGTCGAGCGGGCTCGGCAGCGCGTGGCAGGGGACCCGCTCGTCTGTCATGGTCGCCATGTCACGCAAAGAAGGCTTGCTCCTGGCTCTCCAGATCTTCCGAGAGGCTCATCCACTCGAGTTCCACCCCTTCCAGCTCCTCCTTGAGAGGCCCCTGGGATTTGAGCAGCTCGGAGAGCCTGGGCTTGGCGCTCTCCTCGTAGATGGCGGGATCCGCCAGCTGGCTCTCGATATCGGCGAGCCTGGCTTGCAGCTTCTCCATGCTGGCCTCGAGCTTCTCGAGCTTCTGGCGAAGGGGCCGCGTCGCTTGCCGGAATTCCGCCTCGCGCCGTTTCTGATCCTTGCGCGCCACCGCCGAGTTGGCAGAGGTGGGGGCGTCCCCTTGTCGGTTGCTGGACTCTTTGTCCTGCTCGCCCAGCCACTTGTGGTAGTCGTCCAGATCCCCGTCGAAGGGCTCGACCCGGCCGCCGTGCACCAGATAGAAGTCATCCGTGGTGGTGCGCAGCAGGTGGCGATCGTGGGAGACCACCACCATGGCCCCTTCGAAGCCTTGCAGCGCCATAGTCAGGGCGTGGCGCATCTCCAGATCCAGGTGGTTGGTCGGTTCATCCAGCAGCAAGAGGTTGGGCTTTTGCCAGGTGATGAGGGCCAGTACCAGCCGCGCCTTCTCGCCGCCGGAGAAGGGGGCGACTTTGTCCAGTGCCTTGTCGCCGTGGAAGCCGAAGCTGCCGAGGTAGTTGCGCAGCTCCTGCTCGGTCTTGTCAGGGGCGAGGCGCGCCAGGTGATCGAGGGGGGTGTCATCGAGGCGCAGGGTCTCCAGCTGATGCTGGGCGAAGTAGCCGATGCTGACCCCGGCGCTCACCTCCAGCTTGCCTGACAGGGGCGGGTTGCTGCCGGACAGCATCTTGATGAAGGTGGATTTGCCCGCACCGTTGCGCCCCAAGAGGCCGATGCGCGAACCCGGCACCAGGTTGAGTTTGATCTTCTCCAGGATCACCTTGTCACCGTAACCGGCGCAGAGGTTCTCCATGGCGATGAGGGGGGTTGGCAGGGCCGAGGGCTCGCGAAACTCGAAGCTGAACTCGGAGTCGGCGTGGGCGGGCAGGATCTTCTCCATCCGCTCCATGGCTTTCAACCGGCTCTGGGCCTGACGGGCCTTGGAGGCCTTGTAGCGGAAGCGGTCCACATAGGCCTGCATGTGGGACATCTCCCGCTGCTGCTTCTCGTACATGGACTGCTGCTGGGCGAGGTGTTCGGCCCGCTGCAGTTCGAAGTCGGAGTAACCGCCGCTGTATTCGTTCAGCTTGCCGTTTTCGATGTGGATGATGCGATTCACCACGGAGTCGAGGAAGTCGCGGTCGTGGGAGATCAGCACCAGGGTGCCCTGATAGCCCTTGAGCCACTTCTCTAGCCAGATGACGGCGTCGAGATCCAGATGGTTGGTGGGTTCATCCAAGAGCAGCAGATCGGAGCGGCACAGCAGGGCCTGGGCCAGGTTCAGGCGCATGCGCCAGCCACCGGAGAAGCTCTTCACCGGTGAGGCGAGCTGATCGCCCCCAAAGCCGAGGCCGTGCAGCAGCTCGGCGGCGCGGGCGCGGATGCTGTAGGCACCGATGGTGTCGAGTTTGCCGTGCAGTTCTGCCACCGCCAGGCCATCGTCATCTTTCTCTGCCTGGGCGAGGCGGGCCTCTAGCGTGCGAAACTCCCTGTCGCCGTCGATCACGTATTCGAGGGCCGAGCAGTCCAGCGCCGGGGTCTCCTGGGCCACCCCCGCAATCTGCCAGCCGACGGGCAGGCTGAAGCTGCCGTTGTCGATGGCCAGTTCACCCCGCACCAGTGCAAAGAAGGTGGACTTGCCACAACCGTTCTTGCCCACCAGACCCACCTTGTGGCCGGGATGTATGGTGGCGGAGGCGTTGTCCAGCAGCGTGCGGCCGCCGCGGATCAGTTCGATTTGACTGGCAACTATCATGGGTTGGATCTGCTTGATTCGAATGAAAGGGAGAAACTGGCGCGGATTTTACGTGAAATGGCACCAATATGCACTGGAGGCGGGGGGCGCCGACTGGTTGCGGACAGAAAAACGTGCCATAACAGAGACATCAGTCAGGTAGCAGGAGGCAGGCATGCTGGTGAGAGATATCATGACGACCCGGATCGCAACGGTTTCCATGGATGACAGGCTCAACGTCATCAAGGAGATCTTCGATGCGGCCCACTTTCGCCACCTGCTGGTGCTGGAGGAGGACGTGCTGGTAGGGGTCATCTCGGACAGAGACATGCTGCGGGCCATCAGCCCCTATCTGGATACCGATGCGGAGATGACCCGCGATACCGAAACCCTCTATCGTCGCGCCCACCAGATCATGAGCCGCCACCCCGTCACCATCTCCCCGGACAAGACCCTGCAGGCGGCCGCCAGGCTGATGCTGGAGAAACATGTCTCCTGTCTGCCGGTGCTGGAAAACGGCACCCTGGTGGGGATCGTCAGCTGGAAAGATCTGCTCGGCGTCATGCAGGCATGGGAGCCTATCTGATTGGCGAGGGGGCATCATAAAGGAGATGCTTTTCTCACCATGGGGATGCTATGGTTGTCGATATAAACGACTGCCTTTCCCTTCCATGGTCATTCATTTGCTTCGATTAAATTCATTTTTTTAGATTTAAATATCGACACATGTCAATGGTGGCGACACTTTGTGTCGGGAAAAATAGCCTTCTCGTGGTGTTTTCGAATTAATCATCCGTCGCTTCAGTTCCAGTCAAGGTTTCCGGATCTACCCTAGGTCATCGGAACATAAACCCGATCAAACGACCGAGCACAGGTCTGATAGAGAGTGTTTACACCAGAGGAACTAATAATGAAAAAGACAGCATTGACCATGGCCATCTCCAGCCTGCTGCTGGCTGGCGGCGCACAAGCTGCCACTGTTTACGATCAGGATGGCTCCAAGCTGGACATCGGCGGCCGTGTCAACGGCATGTACTACGGTACCGATGACAACGACGCCGAAGGCGATGCCAGCTACCTGCGTCTGCACATTGCCGGCGAGACCAAGATTGACGACGAGCTGACCGCATTCGGCTTCGCCGAGTACAACCTGCCGGTGTCCGGTTCTGACAACGACGAGCTGCGTTATGGCTATGCCGGTATCAAGCACGATCGCTTCGGTGCCTTCAGCTACGGTCGCCAGGACGGTCTGTTCACCAAAGCGGTGAACAACTACACCGACGTGCTGCCTGAGTGGGGTGGTGACGGCCTGGGCAAGGACACCGACGTGTTCGGTACCGGTCGTAACAACGCCCTGGCTCAGTACATCTACAACTGGCAGGGCCTGACTCTGGGCGCCCAGTTCACCGGCAACAACGATCCGCAGAACGAAAGCCGCAGCGAACGTGTTGGCCCGAACGGCACCTGGAACCCGAAAGGCTCTTCCGAAGGTTACGCCCTGTCTGCCAACTATGACTTCGACATGGGCCTGAGCCTGGGTGCCGCCTACAACCAGGCTGGCAAGACCGACGAGCAGTCCGAGAACGTGAGCTTCGGCGGCAACGACGATGCCAAGTTGTTCGGTGTGGGCGCCAAGTACTCTGCCGGCAACCTCTATATGGCGGCCACCTACTCCCACGGTGAAGACCACATGTTCGTCGATACCGGCGCCATGCGCGGTTACGCCGAGAAGATGGATGGTTACGAAGCCGTCGTGCAGTACAACATCACGCCGAAGTTCAAGCCGTCCCTGGCTTACCTGCGTACTGACGTGAAAGACGATGCCCACGGTATCGATGACACCTCCACCGAGTACGTCTCCGTGGGTGCCTGGTACAACTTCACCGACAACTTCAACGCCTACGTTGATTACAAGATCAACCTGCTGGACGAAGTCGGCTCCACCGGCAAGAACAGCCTGGGCAAGTCTACCGACGACATCGTAGCGGTAGCACTGCAGTACAACTTCTAAGTCATTCCCTGACTGCCTACTGTATTTTTGAACCGGCCGCCTCGCGGCCGGTTTTTTTATGGGCGCGCGGCAGACAGGTACCGGGTTTGAAAATCCCCGGTTCAGTATTGCGCCACTCTGGTCGATAACCCTGGATAGCGGGAACTGGGGCCTGCTTGTTCAACGCCATGCCGGCGATGGGGTGAAGATCACGCCCCTGGCGCAAGTCCCTATCTTTCCCCGACCTTTTTCATTATTTCTATCTGGAACCGTGTTGCCCCGGCAGGGGAGAATGCGGATCCTATTGGTATCTTGGCGTCCCGAGACGGGGCGGCACTCGGGCAACGGACCTAAGGGCTTTATATGGCGAGCATATTGGATTCAGTGGATCAACGTACCCAGCTGGTGGGAGAGAACCGTCTGGAGTTGCTGATGTTCCGCCTGGGATCCCAGCAGTTGTTTGCAATCAACGTGTTCAAGGTGCGGGAGGTGGTCAAACTGCCCCACCTCAACAAGATGCCGGGGGCCCACCACAACATCAGCGGGGTGGCGAACATTCGCGGGGCCTCCATCCCGGTGATCAACCTGCGCGGCGCCATCGGCATGCGCCCCATGCCCATCGACAGTGAATCCAACCTCATCATCACCGAGTACAACCGCACCATTCAGGGCTTTCTGGTGGGGCAGGTGGCCCACATCGTCAACATGACCTGGAAGGACATACTGCCGCCGCCGCGCTCCGCCGGTCGCTCCAACTACCTGACCGCCATCACCCGCATCCCCGAGGGGGACGTCGATCAGATCGTCGAGATCATCGATGTGGAGAAGGTGCTGGCGGAGATCATCACCTACGACATCCGCATCTCGAACGAGGTGCTCGACCGCAATATCCTGCCCCAGATGCAGGGGCGCCGGGTGCTCATCGTCGATGACTCCAGCACGGCTCGCAACCAGGTGCGCGAGACCCTGGCCCAGCTTGGACTCGAGGTGATCGAGTGCCAGGACGGTCTGCAGGCCCTCAAGCTGCTCAAGGGCTGGTGTGACGCGGGCAAGAAGGTGACCGACGAGATCATGCTGATGATCACCGATGCGGAGATGCCGGAGATGGACGGTTATCGCCTCACCCACGAGGTGCGCAGCGATCCGCGCATGGCCGATCTCTTCATCACCCTCAACACCTCGCTGAGCGGCAACTTCAACGAGGCCATGGTGAAGAAGGTGGGGTGCGATCGCTTCATCTCCAAGTTCCAACCGGACCTGCTGGTGGGGGTGGCCCAGGAGCGGCTGCGCCAGATCCTGGGGGCCTGACCCCGCGCTCGCGCCCAGGTTGCAACATAGAGTTGCGACATGAAAAAGCCCCCGCCTTGGCGGGGGCTTTTTGCTGTCCGTGACGACGAGCGGGTTAGCCTTTTGCGGGTGACTGGGCCAGCAGGGGCTCGATGAAACTCGCGACCCGATCGCGGATCTGCGGCTGGGCTTCTGCGGTGGGATGCAGTCCATCATTCATCATGAGTTCAGGGCGCAGCGCAATATCATCCAGAAAGAAGGGCATCAGAGGCAGCGCATTGGCCTTGGCGAGATCCGGGAAGATCTGCTCGAACTGTTGCAGGTAGCGAGCCCCGTAGTTGCGGGGCAGCTGGATCTGGGTCAGCACGGTCTGGGCCTGGCTGGCCTTGGTCAGCGCCAGCATCTTGCTCAGGTTGGCCCGGGTGATGGCCGGGGCGAAGCCGCGCAGGCCGTCGTTGGCCCCCAGTTCGATCAGCACCCAATCCGGTTTGTGCTCCTCGAGCAGGGTAGGCAGGCGGGCCAGACCGCCCTGGGTCGTCTCGCCGCTGATGCTGGCGTTGATGAGCCTGTGCTTGCCCCCTTGCTGCTGCCACTTCTCATTGAGCAGGGCAGGCCAGCTCTGCTCGGCCTGCATCTGATAGCCGGCACTCAGACTGTCCCCCAGTACCAGCAGGGTCTGGGCCTGCACCGAGGACACCCAGCAGTACAGGCAACTCAAAGCCAGCAGAAAACGCGCCATGGATTCAACTCCCATCATGTCATGCAAGGCCCGATTCATCAGGCGCTATGGATTATCGGCAAGGGGCAGGATGACGGCCACCCTGCCATGGCGTCGACACGTCCGTGACCAGGTCATGATGGCCCTGCCGTTTCGCCGGTATGGATTTTCAGCAAGGGTCCGAGTAAACAGGAATAATGCCATGAATTCAACGCTCATCATTCACCGCCATTCAGGGCCCAAGCACACAGGAAACGCAACATGAGTTCAACCCCCATCATCACAGTCAACGGGCTGGGCAAGACGGTTAGCCTCGGCCAGGAGAGCCTCTGCATCCTCGAGGGGATCAATCTGCAGGTCAACACGGGGGAGACCCTGGCGCTGGTCGGTGCCTCCGGCTCCGGCAAATCCACCCTGCTCGGGCTCCTGGCCGGGCTGGATCTGCCGAGCAGCGGCGACATCGAGATCCTCGGCCAGTCACTCACCCAGCTCGATGAGGAGGGGCGCGCCAGGCTGCGGGCCGAGCAGGTGGGCTTCATCTTCCAGTCCTTCCTGCTGTTGCCGACCCTGAGCGCCCTGGAGAATGTCATGCTGCCGGCCGAGCTGCGCGGGGAGGTGGACTGCGAGCCCAGGGCCCGCGAGCTCCTGGCCGAGGTGGGGCTCTCCGAGCGGCTGCATCATCTGCCGCCCCGGCTCTCCGGCGGTGAGCAGCAGCGGGTGGCCATCGCCCGGGCCTTCATGACCCGTCCCCAATTGCTGTTGGCGGATGAGCCCACCGGCAACCTCGACAGCAAGACGGGGGAGAAGGTGATCGAACTGCTGTTTCGCCTGAACAGAGAACATAACACTACCCTGGTGGTGGTGACCCACGATCATGAGCTGGCCCAGCGCTGCCAGCGGCAGCTGGTGATGGCGGCGGGACGGCTGGAGGCCGAGGTCATGTCGCAAGTGGCCCGCGTCAGGGAGTCGTCATGAGCAGGTGGAGACTGGGTTTGAAACTGCTGCGCCGGGAAGGTTTCAGCGGTGAACTGCGCTGGTTTGTACTGGCCCTGGCCCTGAGCGTGGCCTGCGTGCTGAGTGTGGCGCTGGTGGCCGATAGGCTGGATGCGGGGCTCAAGGCCTCGGGGCGGGACTTCATCGGTGCCGACCGGGTGCTGCGTACGGCCACCCCGGCGCAGGGGGAGTGGCTCGAACAGGCCGCCCGGAACGGTCTGGCGGTGCAGACCACGGTCAGTTTCAACAGCATGCTGTTTCACGGTGACAACCTGCAGCTGGCCTCCATCCGGGCCGTGCCGGCGGAGTTTCCCTTCTACGGCAAGCTGGAACTCAGCCCGCAACGGGCCCCGGCCCCCGGCGAAATCTGGCTCTCCGATCGGGTGATGAAACTGCTCGGTGCCAGGCTCGGGGATGAGCTCGAGGTGGGCAACACGACCCTCAGGGTCGCCGGTGAACTCGGCCAGGAGCCGGATCAGGGCTTCAGCCCCTTCCAGATGGCGCCGCGGGCGCTGATCCACAGTGCCGACATCGAGGCGACCGGCGCCCTCTTGCCGGGCAGCCGCCAGCAGTGGCGTTATCTCATCAAGGGGCCGCGAGAAGCTATCGCGAGCTATGAGGCCTGGCTCACTCCCAAGCTGAGCGCTGGGCAGAAGCTGATCAAACCGGACGATCAGGGCTCCCAGGTGGGCAAGTCCCTGGCCAATGCGGAGCGCTTCTTCCGCCTCGCCTCACTGGCGGGCGTGCTGCTCGGGGCCCTGGCCATGGGCATAGCGGTGCGCCACTTCGCCGAGCGCCAGACCAATATGGTGGCCCTGCTGAAGACCCTCGGCGCCTCCCGGCGCACCCTCTGGCAACTGATGGGCAGCCTGCTGTTTTCTCTGACCCTGATCGGGGCCCTCATCGGACTGGTGGCGGGCAGCGCCATGCAGTGGCTGACCCTGCAACTGCTCGGGGATCTGCTGCCTGCGGATCTGCCGCCTCCCTCCTGGCGTCCCTTTGCCCTGGGGTTGGCGGTGGCCTTCTTCATCACCCTGCTACTGGCCTTCATCCCCTTCCTGCGTCTGCTCAAGGTGCCCCCGCTGCGGGTGCTGCGCCGTGAGCTGGAGGCGGGGATCCCCCCCTGGCTGACGGTGCCGGTGGGGTTGCTCGGCCTGTTTGGACTGGTGTGGGGCTTCACCGCCGATGCCAGGCTCTCCCTCGGCCTCATCGGCGGCATGGGAGTCTTGATGCTGCTGCTGGCGCTGCTCGCCTCCGGCCTGCTGCGCCTCGGCCGCCGGGTCAAGGGGCCCCATGCCTTGCGCCTCGCCATCAACCATCTCTCCCGGGAGCGAGGCAGTGGTCTGTTCCAGCTGGCGGGCTTCGCGCTGGCGCTCATGCTGTTCGGCCTGCTGTGGGCGGCCAGGGTAGATTTGCTCGACGACTTCTCCGCCCGCTTGCCGGCGGATGCCCCCAACCGCTTCCTGGTCAACGTGGCCGATGAGGAGCGGGAGGGCATAGTGGCGGATCTGCACCGGGCCGGTGCCGTCACCTCGGACTTCTATCCCATGGTGCGCGGGCGCCTGACCCAGATCGCCGGTCAGGCGGTGGGGGAGGACGCGGCGCGGGAAGGGGTGAACCGGGAGCTCAACTTCACCACCACGGTGGGGTTGCCCCCCGACAACGAGGTGACCGAGGGCCAGTGGTTCAGCGGCAAGGGAGAGGTCTCCGTGGACGAGGTGCTGGCGGGTCAGCTGGGCATCGCGCTGGGAGACATCCTCAGTTTCACCATCGAGGGGCGTGACTTCGAGGCCAGGGTGACCAGCCTGAGATCCATCAAGTGGGACAACATGAGGCCGAATTTCTACATGATCTTCTCCGCCGACGTGCTGGCCCCCTTCTCCCAGACCTGGCTCGGCAGCTATCGCCTGCCCGCGGAGGGGAAGGGCGCCGAGGTGGAGCTGATCCGCCGTCATCCCACGGTGAGCCTCATCGACGTGGAGGATCTGATCGCCCGCCTCACCGTGGTCTCGGATCAGGTGAGCCGTGCCCTCGGGCTGATGCTGGGGCTGGTGACGGTCGCCGCCCTGCTGGTGCTGCTGACCCAGACCCAGGCCAGCATGGCCGCCCGGCGCCGGGAGCTGCTGCTGATGCGCACTCTCGGGGCCGGCAGCAAACTGCTTGAGAAGATGCTGCGCTGGGAGCTGGTGGCCAGCGGCCTGCTGGCGGGGCTCTGCGCCGCCATGGTGGTGGAGCTCTGCTCCTTCGGCCTGCAGTGGTGGTGGTTCGACGGTCAGTGGCAGTTCCACTGGGCCATCTGGGCTGGTCTGCCCCTGCTCGGGGCGCTGCTGGTGACCCTGGCCGGGCAGGGCATGCGGCGGCAACTGCTGGCGGGGACCCTGAGCGACAGGCTCAGGGGACTGGGGCAGGGGCTGCTCTAGCGAAGCCCGTGCGGATGGCCTGGACGGCCATCCGTTACCGGGTCCAGGCGCTGTCTATCCGCCTTTGTTTCGTCACATAAAAATCCCGGCATGCGCCGGGATTTTTTTGTCTGTTCAGCGTGGGGTACGCAGCAGATTCTCCAGCGCCTGGGGCAGGGCCGGGTAGGTGAAATGGAACCCCGCCTGTTGCAGGCGGGCGGGGAGCACATGCTGGCCGGTGAGCAGCAGATCCGCCGCCTCTCCCATCAGCAGGCGCAGGGCGGCGGCCGGCACTCGCAGCAGGTGCGGGCGGCGCAGGGTCTGGGCCAGACGCAGGCTGAAGCTGTTGTTGTCGACGGGGCCGGGGGCTGTACCGTTGAAGATGCCCTCGCACTCGTCGTGCTCCAGCAAAAACAGCATGGCGCGCACCAGATCCTGCACGTGGATCCAGCTCATCATCTGCTTGCCCGAACCCATGGGGCCGCCGAGGCCGAGACGATAGGGGGGCAGCAACTTGGGCAGGGCACCGCCATCCTGACCGAGCACCAGGCCGATGCGCACGATGCAGACCCGGGTCCTAGGGCTTTTGGCCCGGAGGGCGAGCTGCTCCCAGCGCTGGCAGAGCTGGTGGGTAAACTCGTCATGGGGCTGCTGGCAGCTCTCATCCAGCGCAGTGCCATCCTGGCGGCCATACCAGCCGATGGCGGAGGCATTGAGCAGCAGCCGGGGCGGCCGGTTGGAGAGCTTGATGAGATCGACCAGCTGCTCGGTGAGCAGCCAGCGGCTGTTGCACAGCTGCTGTTTGCGCTGCTCGCTCCAGCGCCCTGCGGCGATGGGTTCCCCGGCCAGGTTGATGACGATGTCCACGTCGTTGAGATCGTCCAGCCGGTCCAGGTTGTCCAGCAGTTTGACGTCGTGGCCGAGCAGCTCGTAGGCGCGGCTGCCCTGGCGGGTCAGTACCCATACCTCGTGGGCAACCTTGAGGTGTGCCACGAGACGACGGCCGATAAACCCTGTCCCCCCCGTGATCAGTATCTTCATGCCGAGCCTCCCGATGTCGTTGACTCTACTCTAGAGGGCCAGGCCTCGATGAACAAGCGGCTGTTTTTGCGAGTGTTATGATTTTTCATGGAGTTGGGTACTTCACTGGTCCGGCCTTGCAACAGGGGTTGAACTCATTGCATTTGGCCGGGAAAGATATGTCTACAAGGTGTATTTGAGGAGCGTTTCATGCCAGTCGAGCTGGCGGTTGAACCTGTTCTTCCTTGCCAAGGCGATGTCAGGCTGTAAACTTGGCTGTTTTTTTCGCCGTTTTGATTGTGGGGGATTATGCCGTTTCATCGTCTGAGAGTGCGCCAATACTATCGCCGTCTGGTGTTTTCCGTGCTGGCTGGCTTGCTGCCCATGGTGCTTGGGATTGCAATTGTTATCTGGCAGACCATGAACGGGGTGACACAGGATGCACAACAACGTTTGCTGCATGCTCGAGACATGTTTGATCGCACCCTGGACAATGCCAGTCTGGCCGCCTCGGCTGTGATGGGGAGCGCGGGCAAACCTTGTCTCGAGGTCATGCAGGGACTGCGGGATCAGGTGGCGACGGTGCCGGATGTGCGCAGCGTCAACCTGACCGAGGGCGAGACCATCTATTGCACTTCTCTCTATGGTCCGGTCAAGGGGGAGATAGATCTTGACGACTATGTGGATGGCAAGCTCGATCTCATGCGGGGCAACCCGGTGACCCCGAAGCGGCCGCTCATCGTCTACCGCCAGGAGGTGGGCAAGTTCAGTGTGCTGGTGGGGGTGGATGGCTACTACCTGCTCAATATTCTGGATATGATGAGCCGCAACTCGCCGCTCGGGCTGGTGGTGGGTCCGCAGATGCTGCTGCGCGACAGCCAGCTCACCGAGCAACTGCTCACCCCTGACACTCAGGGCTACATGGAGCTAGCGTCCGGGAAGTATCCCTTCAAGGTGGTCACCGCCATTTCGAACCAAGACCATGTCGCCCATGTCTGGGACTACTCCAAAGTCAGTTTGATCCTCTATCCCCTGCTGAGTCTGCTGTTTGGTTGCTGGGCCTTCTGGCTGACGGGGCGTGCCGCCTCACCGCAGCAAGAGTTTCGGCGCGCCCTGGACAAGCAGGAGTTCATTCCCTATCTGCAACCCGTGGTGACGGGTGAAGACGTTCACTGGAGCGGCTGCGAAGTGCTGATGCGCTGGCAGCACCCCCGTCAGGGCATGATAGCGCCGGATCGCTTCATTCCCATGGCGGAAGAGTGCGGTCTCATCGTGCCCATGACCCGCTCCTTGATGCAGCAGGTGCGCGAGCAGTTCAGCGGCCGGGTCCATACCCTGCCCAAAGGCTTCCATTTTGGGTTCAACATCAGTGCCAGCCACTGCAAGGATCTCAGCCTGGTGGAGGATTGTCGCGACTTCATCGACGCCTTCAAGGCCAATCCCATCAAGCTGGTGCTGGAGCTGACCGAGCGGGAGCTGATTATCGCGGACGAGGTGACCGATCGGCTGTTCGCCGAGCTGCATGCACTCGGGGTCTTCATCGCCATCGATGACTTCGGCACCGGTCACTCCAGCCTGACTTACCTGCAAACCTTCCAGGTCGACTTCCTCAAGATCGACAAGAGTTTCGTCGGCATGATTGGCTCGGATGCGCTCTCCAGCCACATCGTCGAGAACGTCATCGATCTGGCGACCCGGCTCGGTCTGCAGCTGGTGGCGGAAGGGGTGGAAAACGAGCAGCAGGCCGCCTACCTGCGCGAGCACGGGGTGACCTTCCAGCAGGGCTATCTCTACGGCAGGCCCATGCCGATGAAGGCCTTCATCGGCGAGCTGACCTCTTGAGCAGGCAGGACGTGCTCATGGCGCGGTTAACCTGGCCGCCAATAAAAAAGCCAGCGACCCAGGTCGCTGGCTTTTTGCATTCGAGAGGGGTTAGAGCATGCGGGCGAGGGCGCGGGCCAACCGCTTGATGCCCTCTTCCGTAGTGGCTTCATCTACGCAGGAGAAGCTCAGGCGCAGGGTGTTCTGAATTTCGGGGCGAACGTAGAAGGGGGCACCGGGTACGAAGGCGACCTTCTCCTTGATGGCCTCGTCGAACAGGGCCATGGCACTGACGCTTTTGGGCAGGGTCAGCCAGAGGAACATGCCCCCTTCCGGCCGGGTGTAGCTGACCCCAGGCGGGCAGTGACGGCCGAGGGCGGCCTCCATGGCGGCGCGCTGGCGACCGTAGACCTCCTTGATCTTCTCGAGGTGGGCATCGAGGGAATTGTCGGTCAGGAAGCGGTGCAGCACCTGCTGGCTGAAGGCGTTGCTGTGCAAATCGGTGGCCTGCTTGGCGATGGTGACTTTCTTGCGCAGCCAGTCCGGCACCAGCATCCAGCCGAGACGAAACGCCGGCACCACTGTCTTGGAGAAGGAGCCGAGCAGCACGGTATTGTTCGGTGCCAGCTTGGCGATGGGGGGCAGGTGTTCCCCCTCGAAACGCAGCTCGCCGTAAGGATCATCTTCCACCATCAGCAGCTCGTGACGCACCAGTCGCTCGGCCAGGGCCTCGCGGTTGGCGCGGCTGTAGGAAACGCCGCTCGGGTTCTGGAAGTTCGGCACGCCGTACAGCAGCTTGGCGTTCGAGCCCTGCTCCAGCAGTGCATCCAGCGCGGCCAGATCCAGTCCCTCTTCGCCCAGGGTGATGGGTTTGAAGTGCGGCTGGTAGACGGAAAACGCCTGGATGGCGCCGAGGTAGCCCGGCTCCTCGATGATGAGATCCTGCCCCTCGTTCACCAGTACCTTGCCCAGCAGGTCCAGCGCCTGCTGGGAGCCGCTGGTGATGAGGATGTTGTCCGGATTGACTTCCATGCCGTGGCGGCTCAGGTAACGGTCGGCGATGTACTGGCGCAGGGGGGCGAAGCCTTCCGTGGTGGCGTATTGCAGGGCCGCAGCACCCTGCTCGCGCAACACGTCCTGGCAGGCCTGATCGATGGCCTTGACCGGGAACAGATGGGGATTGGGCAGGCCGCCGGCGAAGGAGATGATCTCCGGATTGGCGGCAACTTTCAGGATTTCACGGATGAAGGAGGGTTCGACTTTCTCGAAGCGCTGGGCGAAAAACGGCTGCATAAGGTTCTCTCTGACTAGGGGGCGGTCATTCCATTCAACCGCCACGTTATCCGTTTGTATCAGATTTGAGAAATGAGGCAATGGCTGTCACAAAAATCCATAAAAAAGGGCAGGTTTGGCACCTGCCCATATTTTATGGCTTCCCCCGGCCCAAAGAACGTCAATCCCTCTGCCGGGGGGCTTGCTCAAGCGATGGGCGTTCACCGCTCAGCCCTCGCTGGCAGGCGGGGGCGGATCATCGCCCAGCGTTCAGAGCCCGGGCTCCTTGAGGAAGCGGATCATCAGATCCGTGTTGGCGCCGAGCTGCTGCTCAACCCGGCCCGGGAACAGTTCGGCCATCTTGTCGAGGCGGTCGTGCTCGGTGTGCCAGATCTTGCCCCATTGGGTCTCGCTGTCCCGATCGCAGGCGCTCTTGGTTGCCTCGTCGTAGCAGTCCCACAGCGCCGGATGGGTGCTCTGGGAGTAGCCGTCGTAGCCATCTTCCCCGTCGATGGTGAAGTTGGTGGCCTCCACGTAGGCGATGGGCACCCCGAGGCAGGCGAAGGGGGCATGATCCGACCAGCTGCCGGTCTCCCCTTCCGGATAGCCGGGGTAGCTCGGGTGGATGGCGAAGGGGGTCGCCGTGCTCTTGGAGAGCGCCAGCAGGCGATCCCGCACCTTGGGATCGAAGCTGTAGCGGCTCGGATCGGCGCAACTGTACTCGGCCACGTCCGAGTGGGCTGAGTGGACGTAGACGATGTCGCCGCCGGCGATGGTGTCATAGTTCACCATGGCGAGCAGCCGGGCGGTAGCGGCCGCGTCCAGGCTGGCGGCATAGGCCTTGGAGCCGTTGAGGCCGTTCTCTTCCGCCCCGAAGAAGGCAAAGCGGACCGTGTAGGGCAGGGTCTGGCCCTTGAGGGCCTCGGCCACCGCCAGGAGGGCCGCCACCCCGGCGCCGTTGTCGGTGGCCCCTTCAGAACCCTTCTTCTCACCGGTGCTGTCATAGTGGGCGCCGATGAGGATCACCTTGTCGCTCTGACCCTTGAGTTCGGCAACGATGTTCTGGGACTGCTTGCTGGCGCCGCTTCGGGTGTAGGTGAAGGGCTGGTTTTGCACCTCGTAGCCCCAGCCGGTCAGGAGATCCTGGATCCAGGCGGCGGCGCGGGTCTCCGCCTCGGTGCCCGTGGGACGGGCACCGATGCCCTCGGCGCCGGAGCTCAGCTGCACCAGATACTCATGGGCCTGATGGGCGGGCGCCGGAGGTTGTGAGTCGTTGTCCGAGGGGTTGCACCCGGCCAGCAGGGTCGCGATGGCCAGGGTCAGCAGGGTTTTCTTCATACTGCAATCCTTTGTTGTGTATGGCTTTATTATCAGCAGTCAGGATGCACCCGACCCCCGGCAGATTCTGTGAGTGGGGCGGCATTTGTCAATCAGGAGGGCGGAAATGGTCGATGACGGGGGATTTGTTGCGCGAAACACTTGCGCCTTGGGCCTATCTTGGGATAATTCGCTCCCCGGTTTTTGCGCGCTGATGCAATAACGAGCAATCCATTAATGTCGCCTGGGATCCAGCGCGATGAGATAACGAGCTATTTACTATGTCTGTGACCCAAGATGTGTTTAACGAAGACGGCAAGTTCATGCGCAAGGTTCGCAGCTTCGTCCGTCGCGAAGGCCGCCTGACCAAGGGGCAGGAGAAGGCCCTGGAAGAACTCTGGCCGGTCATGGGCATCGATTTCGCACCGGCGCCGCTGGACATGGTGGCGCTGTTTGGCCGCGAGGCACCCGTGGTGCTGGAGATTGGCTTTGGCATGGGCGCCTCCCTGGTGGAGATGGCCAAGAATGCCCCCGAGAAGAACTTCATCGGCATCGAGGTGCACTCCCCGGGCGTAGGTGCCTGCTTGGGTACCGCCCAGGAGGCCGGCGTCACCAACCTGCGCGTCATCTGCCACGATGCGGTGGAAGTGCTTGAGCACATGATCCCGAACGGTTCGCTCGCCTGCCTGCAGCTCTTCTTCCCGGATCCCTGGCACAAGAGCCGCCACCACAAGCGCCGCATCGTGCAACCCGCCTTCGCTCAGGATATTCGCCAGAAGCTGGCCATCGGTGGCGTCTTCCACATGGCCACCGACTGGGAAAACTATGCCGAGCATATGCTGGAAGTGATGAGTGCCGCCGAAGGCTACGAGAACACGGCCGAGAGCGGCAACTGGGTGCCCCGTCCCGAGTGGCGTCCCCTGACCAAATTCGAACAACGTGGCCATCGTCTGGGGCACGGGGTTTGGGATCTGATTTTCAAGCGCGTTAGCTAATCACCCGTCAACTAACCTAAGGAGCTGTCATGGCCAATCGTAGTCGCCGTCTGCGTAAGAAACTGCGCGTCGATGAATTCCAGGAAATGGGGTTCGACATCAGTTTCAACTTCCCGGTCGGTACCGCCGAAGAGACCATCGATAACGTGGTCGATACCTTCATCGACGAGGTCATCGAGCCCCGCAAGCTGGCCTTTGCCGGCTCCGGCCATCTGGCCTGGGAAGGCATGATCTGCACCCAGCAACTCGGCAAATGCACCGAGGAAGACCGCGCCGCCGTCCAGTCCTGGCTGGCTGGCAAGGGGTTGGAAGCCGTGGTGGTCACCGAATTGTTTGACCTCTGGTACGGCGAGCCGGCCTGAGTCAAACCGCCCGCAGGGCAACAGGAAAATCCCGCCACCGGCGGGATTTTTGTCGGTGGGCGCAGGCTCACCGGTTTTTGTCATGGAATCGTCGATGGTGTTGTCATCCGAATTACTGGCCAGCATTCTTGAGCAGGTTCGCCCCTTGCTGGGGCAAGGCAAGGTGGCCGATTACATTCCCGCACTGGCCCAGGTGCCGGCCGACAGGCTGGGCATTGCGGTCTGCACCGTGGAGGGAGAGCTGTTCACCGCCGGTGACGCCTTCGAGCCTTTCTCCATTCAGAGTATCTCCAAGGCCCTGAGCCTCACCCTGGCCCTGACCCTCTATCAGGAGGAGGAGATCTGGCGCCGGGTCGGCAAGGAGCCCTCCGGCCAGCCGTTCAACTCCCTGGTGCAGCTCGAGTTCGAGCAGGGCATACCGCGCAATCCCTTCATCAACGCCGGCGCCCTGGTGGTGAGCGATCTGCTGGAGACCCGGCTCACCGCCCCGCGTCAGCGCACCCTGGAGCTGGTTCGTCGCCTCAGTGGCAACCCGGCCATCATCGCGGATCAGGTGGTGGCGCGCTCCGAGTATCAGCACGCCGCCCGCAATGCCGCCATCGCCTATTTGATGAAGGCCTATGGCAACTTCGAAAACGAAGTGGACAAGGTGCTGCAAAGCTACTTCAATGCTTGCGCCATCCGAATGAGCTGCGCCGATCTTGCCCGTACTTTCATCTATCTGGCCAACCGCGGGGTGCCGCTCGGTGAGAGTACGCCGTTGTTGCCGGCCCGCACCGCCAAACAGGTCAATGCCCTGCTGGCCACCTGCGGTCTTTACGACGAGGCGGGGGATTTTGCCTATCGCGTGGGCATGCCGGGCAAATCCGGGGTCGGCGGCGGCATCATGGCGCTCATCCCCGGCGAATTGTGTGTCTGTGTCTGGTCACCCGAGCTCAACAAGGCTGGCAACTCCCTGGCGGGCACGGCTGCCCTCGAGCTGCTGGCCGAGCGGCTCGGACGCTCCATTTTTTGATGTTTGATTGTTCACTTTGAAGACGAGAATCACCATGAAACGAGTAATGACGCTGTTGCGGGCTGCTCTGGCCACCCTGTCGCTGTGGAGTGCCTTGCCGGCGCTGGCCGCTGAATTGCCCCTTCTCTCCGTGGCCGATGCCACGGCCAAGGGGACGGTTATCCTGGATACCCGTCCGAGCTATCTCTATCAGGGCTGGCCGATGGCGGATGAGCAGCAGGGTGGTCATGTGGCGGGGGCGGAAAACCTCTCCGCCGAATGGAAATACAGTGACGAGGAGTGGGTGAAGGCGCTCAAGGACAAGGGGTTGTCGGCGGACAAGCCGGTGGCGCTCTACGGGGAATCCCGCGGTGTGGCCGAGGTGGCCCGCCTGCTGCGCCAGCAGGGCATCAAGCAGCTGTTCGAGCTGCAGGACTGGAAGAGCGCCCCGCGTGAGCACCTGGCCCGCTGGCAGCAGCTGGTCCATCCCCTCTGGCTGGCGGACCTGCAAGCCGGCAAACCGGTGGTGGCTGCACCCAAGGGAGACTGGAAGCTGTTCGAAGTGGCGTGGGGCGCCCCCAAGGCCTATCTGCTGAGCCATATCCCGGGGGCGGGTTACATCGACACCAATAGCCTCGAAGAGGAGCCGCTCTGGAACAAGGTCTCTGACGAGGCGCTCAAGAAGCTGCTGCTGGAGAACGGCATCCGCCACGACACCACCGTCATCCTCTATGGTCGCAACACCATGGCGGCGGCCCGTGCCGCCCACCTGATGATGTATGCGGGGGTGGAGGACGTGCGCCTGCTGGATGGCGGCCTCGACGCCTGGTTCATGCAGCACCTGCGCACCGAAACCGGTCTGGCCAACACCTTCAAGCCGGCCAAGGATTTCGGCGTGACCATACCGGCTCACCCGGAATACCTCACCTCCCTGGACCAGGCCAAGGCGCTGCTCAAGCAGCCGGATGGCGCCTTGGTCAGCGTACGCACCTGGGACGAGTTCGTCGGCAAGACATCCGGCTATAGCTACATCAAGCCCAAGGGTGACATTCCCGGCGCCAAGTGGGGTCGGGGTGGCGTGGATGCCAACAGCATGAGCGACTTCCACAACCCGGATGGCACCATGAAGCCCGCCCGCGAGATCCTCGCCATGTGGGATGAGTGGGACATCGAACCGACCCAGCAGGCCGCCTTCTATTGCGGTACCGGCTGGCGCGCCTCCGAGGCCTTCTTCTACGCCTGGCTGATGGACTGGAAGCGGATCAGCGTCTACGACGGCGGCTGGTACGAGTGGAGCATGGATCCCAAGAATCCCACCATCACCGGCGAGCGTCAGCCCAACAGCTGACGACCCCCGTTGCCCGAGTGAAAAGGCTGGACGGATGTCCGGCCTTTTTTGTTTTTACGTGTCTTTTGTGCTGTTTTTAAGATGCTGAACAGTGAAGTAAACAGGTATTTCCGATGAACATGGTGAGCTTATTCGGGAGGGCATGACTGAGCTAGGCTTCAAGCAGCATCCTCGTTCCGAGGATGGCGAGGGAGAAGAGGCGAAGATGAAACGACTGATGACGATCCTGGTGTGCACGCTGGCCCTGGCGGGGTGCAGCTCCCAATACATCATGAGCACCAAGGACGGACGCATGATAGCCACCGACAGCAAACCCAAGCTGGATGACAGCACCGGCATGTACCGCTACTACGACGAAGAGGGCCGGGAGATGCTGATCAAGAAAGACGACGTGACGCAAATCATGGAGCGCTGAGGGAACTGGAGCGAAGAAAGGGGAGATAAATCGAACGACATATGTATAAACCGGAAATAAAAAAAGCACCTTCAATGAAGGTGCTTTTTATCCGAAGGACAGTACCTATTTAGATCAGAATGAGGCCACGCTGGTCTGGTCGTAGAGGCCGAACTTCCTCGACAACATCTGGCCGCCGTCCCGGGTCAGGGGAACCCAGCTGATGTTGGCGCTGTCGATGGTGGACTTGAACATCATCAGGTCGAATGGGATGGTGATGTAGAGGCCCTTGGTAAAGCTACCTTCGCCGTACTCCTCTGCCGACACATTGGTGAAGGTGGCAAAGAAACCGGCGCTGACCCCTGAATCAAATGTTTTGGCGAAGTTGAAAGTAGCGCCATAGTCCCCCGCGAGGTAGCGACCCACCGAGATCTGGGCGGTTACCTTGTCCAGAAACTCTGGTTGCCAATAGGTGGTAACATGGCCCGTAGCCACTTGGTAATCTGCAAGCTGGAGGGTGTTTTCCCAATCCCGTTGCCTCACCAGGTTGACGTCCGCCCCTATGGCCCAAGACTGGTTGAAGGGACGATACAAGGCTTCTCCACCCACCCCGGCGTACATCATCTCCAGATAACCGCCATAAGCCTGGGCGTACCAAGCCTCACCATACTTGTCCATGTGGGTGAGCTGCAGGTTGTTGAGCAGCACATCCGACGATGTGACGTACTCCCGCACCCAGGTTCGGACCCGGGGAAGGGCCTCTCCATCGGGCGGCGGCTCGGTGTAATTGAACTTGTCATAGTTGTTGACGAGGTTTAAGAATACTGTGCTGCTCACCCAGTCGTGCTCGGTCATGTGCCAGTCGGTGTTGGCATTCAACCCGAGCTGGTACATGTAGAAACTTTCGGCTCCCCCGATGGACTGACTCAGCTTGGGCACAATCTTGAAATCCCATGAGCGGGGTTCGGCCCCATGGCGCCGAGTTCCTTCGACGGGGGCCGGTGGCTGGCGGCTGACCTCGATCTCTTGTGTCTGGCCTAGAGGGAGATCGCTGTTGGCACGACGCACGGAGTCGAGATCGACTCGGCTCTCCTGCAGGGGCATTCCCTGCTTCTGCTCGATGATGCGCAGCTCTTTCACCGTGGAAGGCAGGGCATTGACGGCCAGCAGGGTGGCTCGCTGCTCGCTCTGGGCCTGATCCCTGTATCGGGTCTGCTCTGCTTCCAGCGTCAGGGTCTCCTTATCACTGTAGAGTGAGGCCTGTTGCCAGCCCCCATTGCTGGCTAGCTGGGAAGAGAGCGTCGACCAGTCGACCTGCTCCAGGGAGTCGACCTGGCTGGTCTGATAGGCAGGAACGGGGGGATCCATGACCTTGGGCAGCGACAGAGAGGAATCGTTGAAGTTGGTATGCCATGTCACCCCCCACATCAGGGTATTGCCGCGCTGATAGCTGAGGTGCATGTCGAACACATCGTAGGGCTGGTAGACGATGCCCGCATTGATGGGGGTGCTCTGAACGATGGCCCCCGCCGACTCGTGACTGTAGTCGTTGCCCTCGTATTCGAGCTTGAGCCTGAGGGGCTGCCAGGGGGTCTGGTACTCTATCCCTCCATAGAGGGCCGCCGGGCCATGGAACAGGCTGCCGAATTCAAACTTGCCGCCGCTGCCCGAGAAGCCGTCATCACGCTGACACCAGCCTTCACGGACTTCACAGAAGGGATTCTTGATGTTGCCGCTCTGACCCATGTTTCCCCACGCCATTCCCAGGGTGAAATCAAGGTTCTTGTAGCGTTTGCTGGCGACGATGTATTCGCTGTCAAAGAGCCCGGTCCCCATCACATCGCGCAGTCCCACAGAGACCTGTGGGCGCCAGGTGGACTCATCCCATAGCCTGGCTTTGACATCCAGTCCCTTGTCCTTGTAGGTCTGATCCCCGCTGAAATTCTCGTCATTGCTATAGAGCCGGGTGCGAATGTCGGTGTATCTCAGGGTGGCCTCCAGCCAGGCGAATGGCTGCATGGAGATGGACCAGCGCCGGTATTCCTGGTCATCCATGTAGTTGAATGAAAACTCGCCTTCGGGCGCCATGCGTGCCGTCGGCATCTGGAGCAGACCTACGCCACCAAAATCACTCTGGGTGGGGAAAGTTGGCGAGAAGCTGTCCGTGTTGGCAAACGCGAAGGGTGAGACAAGCAGCGAGAGAGTGGCGATTCTGGTCAGCATTACTCGGGTATCCGATTAGCAATCATGTCGGCAATACGGAGATTGATGTTTTTGAATTTGGCAGGAAGCAGCTCAGGGTCGAAGCCGGCAAATAATGTTGCACCCGGCATGGGCTCGATATGGTATTCGTTCCACACCGCGACGGGGGACAACTGGACGCGGCCATCCGGCTGAATGAGATAGACCTCTCCAGGGTTGGCGCCGGGTAGCAGACTGTGGCCCTGCCAATATTCAGCCAGCCCCTTGGCTGGTTCATGGGGCATGGACCTGCGACTGTTGATCAATCCCAGCAGGTAGAGGCTGGATGGCCTGCGAGAGAGATAGAGAGAATAGTCGCCAGACAGACGAGGGTCGTTTGCAGGCTCCACTCTGCTGAGATCCGGATCCAGCTTGATGTCAATCCGGCCGGCCACATCGAGCTGATCCAGCTCGCGCAGCAGTTGCTGGGTGGCCTGAACCAGACCTCCCTGATGCGCTCTCATCCAGAGAACCTGGAGGGCTTTCAGATCGCTGAGCAGCTGTTCTTTGGCTTGCTGTGCAGACTTATCTTGGGCGGGGGAGGAGATGATGGCGGCAGGCCAGTAGGTGTCACCGGGCAAGCCGGGCGCATTCAACAGTTGTTCCAGGCGCTGGCTATCGGAGAGGGAAATGGTGGTTTTGCTGGCATTGCCGATGATCACCCGGGTGACGCTGTCGGCATAAAGCCATGGCGTATAGCCAATCAAGAGTGAAAATATGATTTTTTTCATGGCAAATAGGGCTTGGTAAAGACCATTTCGATGGTGTTATTGTCAGGGCCTAACTTCTGAATAGTTTTTCTGACCACACCGGATGTTTTGTCCAACCAGTAATAATTAGTCCACACTTGGTCATCTTTTATTGATTGCACAGTTTCTTCATAGTGAGAGGTTAGAATTATATTTCCATTTATATCCAGATTTTCATCGGCCAGCTGTTTTAAGGTGGTGTTGAGGTTTCTTCCGCTGTGGCGAAGTTGCACCCATTCGGCCAGATAACTGAATTGGGCATCGCCGGGAATGACGGCCTGACTCAAGGGATCCGGCATGGTGGCGGCGAAGTAGCGAAGATCATTATCCAGCTTGAGCGTTTTGGTAATTCGACCATGCTCGGTCACTATCAAGCCTCTGTCGCTGCTGATCCAGGAGAGGCGATCCCCCTCGGCAAAGGCGAGCACGAGCAATACAGTTGGTCTGTCGTCAACGGTGAGCAATGCACTGGCATAGGGCAGCTTTTCGATGGCTTCCGGGGTAATTGTTATCTCATCATCTGCAGTGAAGATATATTTGAGCTGTTGATAGCTATCAACGTTGCTGTCTGCACAGCCAAACAACAACATTGATAGCAATAAAAGAATGCACTTGATTAGCATGAAAACATCACTGAATAAATAGAAGAATAATAAAGACTGCCCTGAGGCAGTCTTTATTTCATTATATCAACGAGCTGTGCTGGTCACAGTCGAGGGGTTGTCGTTGTCGTTGTTGCTGCTGGCAACGGCAACGGCAACACCGATGGCAGCAGCAGTGGCTACGCCAACGGCCAGGGCACCAGCGGTGATGCCACCGACAGCAGCAGCGCTAGCAGCACCGGCACCGGCAGCAGCGCCACCAGTGCTGGCGCCAGCGCCAGCTGCGACTGCTTCTGCAGCCATGGCCGGGCTGGACAGGGCCAGCAGTGCAGTCATAATCAAAACACTCTTTTGCATATATTTCCCTTATAAAATAAGAATAATAGACAATTGTCTTACTCTATCATGATGGCAAGCCATCATCTTCTGGTAAATTTGCATCCATTATTTTTTGTCATGACGAAATGCAAATCTAACCAAAATTATCATCACCCCCAGCATGCCCCCCAAGAGGGCACCCAATACGACGATGAGTGCACGTTTTGGCTTTATTTTCTCTTCAGCGACAACGGCAGGGTCAAGCACTTTAAAAACATATTCCTGATTGACTTCGGCGAGCATCAAGGTCTTGGTCTGTTCTTCTATCAGTTGATAAAATACTTTCTGCATATCGGCAACGGAAGTCTTGGAGAGTTGTTCGGTCAAATAGGCGATATTGCGTTTTGACTCCTCCTGATCCCGCTGTTTCATGGTGCTGTTGAGATCGTCGATCAACCAGTCCACCCACTGTTTTGCCAGTTGTGGGGAATAGAAGTCGACACTGACGGTCAGTAGCCCGGTTTTGGGATCGCTGTTGAGATTGACCAAACTCCTGAAAGCTTTGATGAGTTCCCAGTCTGTCGGCTCGGGAGACCTGCCGGGCGGCATCTCGCGGACCCACTTTTGGGCCTGGGTGTCGTAGACCTCGGGGTCGATGAGCAGCTCCCCCGTGGTTTTATCCATGCCGGTGACTGCTATCAGGGGGACAGCCAGCTGGTGACGGCGAATGAAATCACCAAGAAATAACCTTGATTTGCCTACTTCGATTGCTATAGATGCTTTATCTCCACCTTTATCGCCAAGATCGACACCTGCCAGGCTAGCCAGACCACCGAAGCGGGAGGCCAGCGCAGAGAGTCCGCCACCTTGTTGCTCAAGAGAGGGCGTCAGGAGCGCTTCGGCACGATAGATGTTGGGGCTCCACAGTGCGAATGCTACAGCTAGGCAGCTGGCAATCAGGGTTGTGGCAAAGAGCCACCACTTGCCGTGCCACAAAGCTATAACCAGTTCACGCAGATCGATTTCATCGCTTACCGGAGCAAGATCCCTCGGCAAGGGAATGACGTTCGCTTTTTGTGCTTCCATGATGATTTGATGAGTCCTATGGAATATGACAGGACGCGTCCAGCGCGTTATTTGATGGCGGACCAGGCGACGCCCAATTGATACATGATCTGGGTCGCCGAAGACATGATGCTCAGGTTGTCCAGATAGTCGGAATCCACCGGCACAATGATGGTGTCCCCCGGCTCCAGACTCTTGCGCCCGCCAAACCAGCTGTCATTGGGCAGCATCACACTGCCGTTGGCCTTGATGACATAGACGCGATCGGTATCGGCTTGCTTCTTGGTACCACCGGCCAGGCTGATGTACTCGTTGATGCTGGTTTCTTCTTTGTAGATATGGGAAGAGGGGAACTGCACCATGCCCGCGATGGAAACCACATTCTGCATGGTCGGGATATAGAGCTTGTCGCCATCTTCCAGCAAGATGTCCGACTGTTTCTCTCCAGCCAGTAGGGCCGGCATGTCGATGGTCATGCGTCCGATGGCCTTGCTGTTCTCCAGTTGGTTGACCACAGTCATGGCTTCGGCTGGAGAGCTGCTGTAGTTGGCAATGGTGCTTTGTCTGCGCAACGTCATGGTCGAGATCTCTTGACGAAGTTCATCACGCAGCATCACCAGCCGCTCTTCTTCCTGCTTGCGCAAAGCCTTGCGGGCGAAGATGGCTCCGTTGGGATTGGCGTAGGTCGTGATGCCTCCCACGCGCTCAATCAGATCGTGCAGGCTCTCCCCTCGGCGTACAGTGTAAGTACCCGGGAATTTCACTTCACCGAAGACCTGGACGGTTGCTTCTTCTCGCCATTGGGGGTGGGGCAGGACGTTGATGTTGTCCTTGGACTGCAGCAGCGGTGAACCATACGGGCTATTGGCTGTGTCTAGAGATAATCGTTCGTTTTGTACCAGGATACTGTCGCCTCGTTCATTGACGCGGGACAGTTCGACAACGTTGGCTTGCTCATTAAAACCACCGGCAGCAAGGATTGCGTCGGACATACGGCTATTATCGGTCAGTGGATAGAGGCCCGGGTATTTCACTTCGCCACGTATTTCCATGATCTTCACCGGCTGGCCCAGGGTGGACTGCGCCTTCAAGCGCTCTATAACGGGAGCCAGAAGTGTTTGGCGCGAATCCGCCACCACAGCATCTGTGGCCGTCTTGTCGGACAGGGAGGAAAGCTTGAGTTGGTTGTCGCCGTTGAGTTCGTCATTTTTGACATCGGCCCCGGTGGATACATCGGTCCTCATCATGGCGGCATTGTTCAGCTCTCGTGATTTAGCCTTGAGATCCGTCACTCTCGTCGAGGTCGCAGCCACCTCTCTGAGGCGGTCAGTGGCATCATTACGGAACACGAGTACCTGATCCCTGGCCTGGAGTACCACATCGTCCTTACTGCCTGGATGCTGCAATGCATTACCCAGGTTGAACTGAAGCACATTGATATTGCGCTGGGAGTCTACTTCCCGAACGACCAGGGCATAACTCAGATCTGTTGCGGAGATAAGGTCCCGCTGAATACTTTTGAGTATGTTGCTGATGCGGGTACCTGGGGTGTAACTGTAGACGCCATCACGGACCACAGCCCCTTTGACGACGATAGCTTGACTGTATTCGGTGCTACTCGGTTTGACCGAAATCTTGTCGCCGTCCCGGATGCTGAACAGACGGTCATGGGCATTGGCCAGCGTCAGGTTGAATACCTTCAGGCCGGTGTCTGTATGACGTTCTACCGAAATCTCCTGCAAGGCGGAGGCCTTTACGCCACCGGCTAAGGTGAGCACGTCTGCAAGCGGCGCCGAATTTCTCAATTCGTAGATGGCGGGGCGCTTGACCAGCCCGCTGATGGACACTTCACTGCCTTTGGCAGGGACGAAGACGGTATCCCCCGCCTGCAGACGAATATCCTGGCTGGTATCTCCCCAGACCAGCATCTTGTACAGATCCACATCGATGACTTTTTGCCCGGCCCGCTTGACCTGGAGCTTGCGCAGGGAGCCGACGGTATCGATACCACCCGCCGCCTGCAAGACCTGGGTGACGGTCGCCATGCCACTGACGTTGTAAGCACCGGGACGATAAGCATCCCCCATCACAAATACCTGCATGGTACGCATGGAACCAAAGCTGATGAAGGAATTGACGCCTATCATCTGCTCCTTGATCCGGACTTCAAGGTCGCTTCTGAATTGTTGGAAAGTCAATCCACTGGCTGAAATAGGACCCAGGCTGGGAAAGTCGATATATCCTTCACGACCGATGCTCAAATCATAAACTGCATTCTCCTTGCCATAAAGCTGCACGTGGATTTCATCACCTGGTCCAAGGACATAGTCATCAGAAACGGGCATGTCGGTCACAGGAGCATCGAGGATGGGTTCTCCAGCGAACACATTGTAACCAAATGGTTGGAGTTCCCCTGGCTGGGCCACCCCTGCAATCAGCGGGCGTTGGGATACCTGGCTATAGTCAACTTCCCGTGGCGCCGCCACCGGTGTTGACGGGGTGACAAGAGTCATGGCGCTGGCATTCTGGAACTGGTCGACAGAAATACCGTATTTCTTTGCCAGAGCTTGCTGCTGATCCGCGGGCAGTCGCTTGAACTGTTCCATCATTTGCGGGCTGATATCTGGTGCAGCGATAGCGCTCAGCGTCACTGCTGAGATCATCCAGGGGATTAGTATAAATTTCATTTAAAGAAAGCCTTGATAAATGTTTTATAGCGATAAAAGTTAAAGTTATTCAGTCTTATTTGGATTTGTTATATAAAATAGTGCGGTTTTAATATGTTGGAAGACATTCCAATGGTGCCATTATGAATGTCAGTTGTGCTGATAGTTTTTATATAGAATTCATGCAGCTAAAAACTGCTATCATAAAAACACTAACGACTCATTAGTTCTATTTAAAACAGACAATGATTGCTGTTTCACCAAGCCTACTTTCAGTCTACCGGTTTAGCTTTGCATGGCACCAGCGTCAATGCCGCTGCTGTGTTAGTGGAAGAATATGGCTGCGCCACGAGTTGCGCTCCAAGCTCGGCCAATTCATTGCGTTTTTAGAAAGTCCATTAGAAGCAGACGAATGAGATAAATGATCCATTTGAATGTTTCAGCACGGAATTAAGAGAGCGTTAGATAGCTAGCGACTACAGTGATGACTGGTAGCGATTGATGTTCTTCGTGAGGCGTTCAGGCTCAAAGGGCTATGTATCGATAACCAAAACAGAACTGTAGACGCACCATGCTAAAGAACGGAACCGCACGAACAAGTTACTGACCTTCTCAATTCATGTACCTAATAAACCGAACAGCGGTATTACAGCCATTCAATGCTTAAGAGTTGCAGGGCTATAGATTCTATTGGAGATTTCACCTGCAAACTCTGCACTCCTCTGAACAGGCCATCACCTATACGAACTGTTCCAACATCTGAAAGGAATAGTGCCTTGTTAGCTGAAAAAACGCTCCTAATGGAAGGTTACCTAGTATGAATTGGTGGATTGGATCGCCACGTGGAACACAACAATCAAATCCAACGGGTACATCTGGGGCATCATTGAATCATCGAGGGAGTCATTCTGACAGCATGTTCAAGAAGGGACGGGAAAAAATATTGAGAAAGCCATCAATTAAAGTGGTGTAAAATAGACAGAGGTCTGAGCAGGAAGCAGCATCAATTGATAATTATCTCTATAAATTCATAGCTACCGCACCCTGGATGATTTTCACAAGGGATGTAACGAGAGTACGCATCTTGCGACGCCAAGTGTCGCAGTTTACTTCATTCTCTCACAAGTTTACTGATGTTTTTAGCAATTGCGTTGTCATTTGAATTCAGGAACGGAATCTATCAAAAGTGTATTTTTTTGCAACAAAAATCACATTCGGGTGATCCTTAGGCATTTTGTTTATAAAAGTAAGATTTCTTCTACAAAAAACAATTGAAAAACAAATTATCTTGATTGTTGTTTCTCAGTTGTATTCCAAGTGTTTCCTTTTTGTGTATTTTTTTTGATTTTTTTGGGGTGTTGACTTTCTTGTGATCTAGGTTCTCATGCTGTGGGTTTGATTGGGTCCACATTGCGTTTGGTTTGGAAGCTGAGAATTTTTTGACAGTATTTAAATATGAATATTGAATGTATATATACTGTATGTGATTGCAACATCTAGAGATGTAAATCTTATAGCAAAAATATCATTCCCATAAAAATATATGTTGTTTTTTGTCATTATAAAATGATCTGGATGATAAATAATGAAGTGAAGATGAATATGACAAGGTATTGGATTTCTTGCTCTCCATATTTATTTTTACAATTTGTGACAATATGGCTAATTTTATTTAATAGTGTAATAGAAACATATTTTTAGCTTCTTCAGCATTGAAGCCTTGTCCTTGAGGGGCGGAGGCCAATCATTTAGGACACGACACTGGGAAATGCAAAAAGGGCAGCCCGCGGGCTGCCTTTTTTGCATGGTGATGGGAGTTAGATGTCTATCTGCGCCACCTGGCGATTAACCTGGCCGGCGAACAGCTGGTGGAAGCGGGAGCCCGGGTTTGCGAGCAGGCTGACCGGCGCCCCCTGTTCCACCACTGTCCCCGCCTCCATCACCACCACCTTGTCGACCGACAGCAGGGGTTCCAGGTGGTGAGCGATGACCAGATAGCTCGCCTCCGGCCGGTAGCGATAGAGCAGCTCCGCCATCTTGCGCATGCCGATGTGATCGAGATCCGAGGTGGCCTCGTCCAGCACGATGAGCGGGCGGCGGGACAGCAGGATGCGGGCGATGACCAGCAGCTGGGTCTCGCCGGCGGAGAGCTGCAACTTGTCGAGATCCTCGTCCAGCCGATCGGCGCAGCGCTCGGCGAGGCCCACCCGGGTCAGCGCCTGCTTCAGGGCCTCGTCGTCCTGCTCGGTCAGCGGCGCCAGGTTGGCACGCAAGGTGCCGAAGAAGGTGAGGGGGATCTGGGAGACGGTGTCGTAAAGATCTCGCACCGCCTCGGGGGCCAGCGCCGAGAGCGGCTGATCGCCGTAATAGATCTCTCCCTGGGCGTTGGGGTACATGGCCTGCATGACCCCGAGCAGCGAGCTCTTGCCGGCGCCGGTGCGCCCGCACACCCCGACCTTCTCGCCGGGGGCCAGTACGAAACTGACCTTGTGCAGGGCCCACTGACTGGCACCGGGATAGCGCAGCCCCAGGTTGTCGAAGCGCACGGCCGGATGGGAGGTGGCGAGAGTCTCCCCTGTCTGGCGCTCGCTCTCTATCTCGCTGTATTCCCGCACCCGCTCCACCGCGTTCATCACCTGCTCCACCTCGGCGAAGTTGCGGATGAGGGAGTTGAGCATGGCGGAGGCGGTGAAGGCGTAGGTAATGGCCACGGCTCCCAGCAGGGAGCTGCTGCTGAAGGCCACCATCAGTGCCACGGCCCCCACCAGGGCGGCGGAAAGCAGGGTCTGGTACATGCCGAGCCAGCGGTTGATGGAGGTGGTGGTGTACCAGCTGCGCAGGTTGTTGTCATAGTGCAGCAGCACCTGATTCAGGGCGAAGCGCTCGGCCCCGGCCAGGCGCAGGGCGGGGGCGCCGCGAATGGTCTCGCTGATGCTGATGTAGAGCGGGGAGCGCAGTACCGATGACTGGCGCCGCAGCTTGAGCTGTACCGCCCGGTAGCGGCGTTGCAGCACATAGAGCGCCCAGCCCACCAGGGGGGCGATGAGCAGCAGCAGGGGCATGTTGATGCCAATGACCACCACCTGCAACAGCACCGAGATCAACATGGCGAACAGCCCCATCAGCATGGAGAGCAGTACCTCCTGGGCTTCCCCCAGATCCCGGTCGAAGCGGTTGAGGATGCGCCCCTGGGGCACCTTGTCGAAGAAGGCCATGGGGGCGCGGCTGATGCGCCCCAGCATGCCGTCGAACAGGGTCCAGGCCAGCTTGAGACCGAGTTTGTAGTTGATGACCCGGACCACCATGATGCAGACGAGGGAGCCGGCCCCCAAGAGCACATAGATGCCGAGCAGTGAGCCGACGTCGCTCACTTCGGATTTGCCACCGAGCCAGAGATCCGAGGCGATGCGCAGCCCCTCCTGGCCCAGGGTGAGCAGCAGGGCGATCAGGATGGCGCCGGGGGCGGCCAGACGCTGCCACATGAAGCCGAACAGCCCCCAGTCCACCTTGCCCTCCACCACTTTTTCTTCGCTGAACAGCTCAGCCTCTTGCGGGGCCAGCGTCGGGGTGGGTTGCGGGTGCACGGCGAGATCCGCCAGCTGGTGGGCATCGAGCTCCACCAACTGCCCCTGCTCGATGCGGATCACCCGATCGCAGCGGGCCAGCACGTCGGGATCGTGGCTCACCAGCAGCCGGGTCGGCCCCGGTTTGAAGGCCAGCCCCTGCTCCAGCACCTGGGCCGAGACGATGGGATCCAATGCCGACAGCGGGTTGTCCAGCAGCAGGATGTCGGCCTTGGCATAGAGGGCGCGGGCCAGGGCGACCCGCTGCTGCTGGCCGCCGGAGAGACGGGTGCCGAGTTCCCCCACCAGGGTCTGATCCCCGTGGCTGAGCAGCCCCAGATCGGCGCCGAGGGCACAGGCCCCGAGCACCCACTGGTAGCGTTCCTCATCCCATTGCTGGCCGAACAGGATGTTGTTGCGAATGCTGTCGTTCATCAGCCAGGGCTTGTGGCCCAGATGGGCGACCCGGCCGTGGCGGCGGATGCTGCCCGCAAAGTCGTTGTCAAAACCGGCGACCAGGTGCAGCAGGCAGCTCTTGCCGGCGCCGGTGGCGCCCGTGATCCCCACCAGTTCCCCAGGTGCTATGGCGAGGCTGATGTCTTGCAGCACGGTTTTTTGTTGATGCTGGGCGGTGACCTTGTAGAACTGCAGGCTGCCGAGCGGCAGGCTGGGGTCAGTGAGATCCCGGTGCTGCTCCGGGCTGTTCAGAAACTCGCACAGGCGGTTGAAACCGGTGTTGAAGTTGATCAGGGTGCGGATGAGATAGGGCAGACGCATCATGGGGATGCGCAGCACTGCGAACAGGGCGATGGTGGTGAAGACCTGGGGCAGGGTCAGACTCTGGCCCGAGGCGAGATAGGTGGTGAAGGTGGCCAGCGTCACCAGGAGCGGGGTGCTCATCATCAGGAAGCTGTTGATGGCATCGAGCTTGAGCACCCGGCCGAGTACGCCGAGCTCCTGCTGGCGCTTGTCGTTGGCGGCCCGGGTGAAGAAGGCCCCGAGGCCGTTCTGGCGCACCAGCCGCAACTTCTTGATGTACTCCGCCAGGATGCCGTTGCGCTCGTCCTGCCTGCGCTTGAGCTGCTGCTCCTGCTGGTTCATGCGGCGCACCACCCGGGTGGAGACCAGCAGCAGCAGGGCCAGCACGGCGAAGCCCACCAGGCCCGCGCTGCCTACCTGCCACACCAGCAGGGCGATGGTGCCCCCCAGTTGCAGGGCCATGGTGAGCGGCATGGCGGGGTCTGCCAGGATCCAGGTGACGTCCCACACGTCCCGGTTGATGAGGTTTTGCACCCGGCCACCGGCCCTGTCGTCAAAGCTCTTGCCGCCGAGCTTCATCACCTTGGCGAGCAGGGACTCCGCCAGCAGCCGCCGGATGGGCACGTGCATCTTGAGGGCCAGTTGCAGCGAATGCTCCGCCAGCATGCCGGATGCCAGCACCGAGGCGAACAAGGCCAGGGCCAATAGCAGCTTGTGACTCGTATCGGCGCCTGCACCGAGCTGGGTCATGCTGTGGTTGAGCAGCCAGGGGCTGGCCAGGGTCGCCAGCATGCCGAGCAGTTGCAACAGGGTGAGCAGACCGATGCGTCCGCGATAGTGGCGCCAGATGAAGGCGGTGATGGGCCAGGGGCGCACCGGGGCCTTGGCGGTGAGGGCGAGGAAGGCATCGGCCCGCTGGTCGCGCCTGTCTTCCGGCAGCAGGGGATAGAGATCGTCGAGGCTGACCTGAGGCTGGCTCAGCCCCTTGCGCAGCAGGGGACCGGTCCAGTGATAAAAGAGACGGCTTAGCCAGCCGGCCGATATTTCCGGATGTTCCAATGGATGTTCCTTATTATTTTGTGCTGCTTCCAGGGGATGGGGCGGCTTATTGTCCGCCCTCTATCGTTATTGTTGGCAGTGGTTGCCTGCCGGGGCTCAGCGATCCCGATTCAGCCGGATGAGCCTGTCCAGGATCTGCTCGCCGTCGACCCTCAGACCGTTGTGCTCGTACTCGTTGGTGATCCAGGCGCGGCTGTTGCCAAGGCCCTTGAGGGTCTCGCGGCAATAGTCGAACTCCACGTACATGTCCTCGGCGTAGACGGCGCAGGCCACCGGCACGGGGTTGCGGGCAAGCTGCGCCGGGTCGTAGAGGGGACCCCAGTCCGCTTTCTGGGCCAGCAGATGGGCGGCCTCTTTCAAAGGGATGAGCTCGCGGAACTGTTCGAACATCCAGGGGAAGATCATCTCGCCGGTGAAGGCGAAATCCTGGCCGGGGGCCCAGTCGAGGGCCGGGAATTCGCGTCTTACCCGCTCGGCCGCCCAGTCGCTGGCGGCGCCTTTGCAGTAGATGGCCTCGTGCAAAATGGCGAATACCGGGTTGGTGTTGAACGGCTGCATGGCTTGCAGCTGATAGAGGAAGGCGGGGTTGAGCCGCTCGCCGATGAAGGCGTCCTCCAGCAGGTAATAGAGCTCCTCGAAGGCGCCGCTGGCCCCGAGATCCAGTCCCTGTTGCTGCAATTGCGCCACCGTCAGCCGTTGGCCGTTAGGCAGGCGCACGTCGTGGTTGTGCAGGTGCTTCGCCAGCCGGTTCGCCATGGCCTGGGCGTGGGGGAAGCGGGCGAAGAAGGCGCGGTTCTTGTCCGCGACCCGTTGATAGGTGGCGCGATAGACTTCGTCCGCACTGCGGCCGATGGGGGCCACGCCGCCGGTGAGGTAGACCTCGTGCAGGCTCTGGGGGAACAGGGAGAGGTAGGTGAGGCTGCAAAAACCGCCGAAGCTCTGGCCGAGCAGGCTCCAGGGACGGTCCGGGCTGAGCTGCTCGCGGATGAGCTCGGCGTCCCGCACTATGCTGTCGGCGCGAAAATGGCTGAGGTAGTCGGCTTGCTGGCGAGGGTTGAGGTGAGTCAGCCACTCGGCGTGGATGGGGCTGGAGTGGCCCGTGCCACGCTGATCGAGCAGCAGTACCCGAAACTCCTGCAGGGCCCGCTTGATCCAGCCGCCGCTGGCACTGGGGCGCGGTGCGCCAAAGCCCGGGCCCCCTTGCAGGTAGAGCAGCCAGGGCAGGTCATCGTCCAGCCTGTCCTTGCGACAGAGGGTGCGACCAAAGAGAGTGAGGCTCGCCTCGTCATCGGGCTGCTGGTGGTCGAGGGGCACGGTGAAGAAGTGTGGCTCGCAATGGATGCCATCCAGCACGTAATGCAAGGGGCTGCTCATCTGGGATCTCTCTGGGATGAAAACGTCGGCCTCATCATAGCCCTGGCTCGCGATCGGGTCACGCCGGTTTTCTGGATTGTTAACGCATTGCTGATAAGGGGTTAGCATCCATTGGTTTCATCCGGCTCATAGCTGAAAATTTATCCGCCAGGGGCCATTGACGAAGGACCCTGGCCGGTCAAAGATGAGCCGCCTGCCGAGGAGGGCAGGGGATGCGCACCCTGGTGCACCAAAGGATGAGGTGGGCTCGATGAAGCCTAGATGGATAAGGTTCAGGAAGAGAAAGAAACCGACGGATCCCGAAGGGGTGTTGCAGGCTGGATTGCTGATGTTCAGCGCCACCTGTGGGGCCACCTTGCTGCTGGCGGCCTGTAACGGCGGCTAGCCATGAATGTAAAAGGCCCGCTCTCCTGAGCGGGCCTTTTACATGGGCCGCACCTCGCTCGTCATCGCCGGACTAGCCTGAAACCCTTTGTCGGCGCGGGTTTGCGGGATGGGAAGGGGGACTGCTATGGTCAAGAGACGGCTCAGTTCATCGAGGGAGGCGATCATGAATAGTCGTGAAAAAGTATTGGCTCATTTGGCCACCGATCACCGGGTGGCAGGATTGACTGCCGGGGAGGCGCTTGCCGGCATCAGCCACTCGATGAGCTCGCTCCTGCTACAGCAGGATCAGCACTTCTTTCGCAGTCATGCGGATGACCCCTGCCACGAGGTGGCGCGGGCCTGCTCCGCCGGACATGTCTGGCACGGGGACGAGAACCGCTATTAGGGAGGCACGACGAGGATGACGAAATGCGAAAAGGCCCGCTCAGATGAGCGGGCCTTTCAAATTTGGCTCCTCCTACTGGACTTGAACCAGTGACATACGGATTAACAGTCCGCCGTTCTACCGACTGAACTAAGGAGGAATTGTTGGTGCCCAGAGACGGAATCGAACCGCCGACACGGGGATTTTCAATCCCCTGCTCTACCGACTGAGCTATCTGGGCAACGGCGCGCATTAAACCTCTTCTGGACTGAGGTGTCAACCACGGGGTGCAGATTGTGGTGCCGTTCGCTCGATAACCGAACAATCCAGCCCCTAGTGGGGGATTTTTACCCTGGCAGAGAGCCAGTGTGCACGATTTTTCAGCCACTTGTCATGAAAAAGGGGGCCATTGGCCCCCATCGTATTGCTCTGCCTCAGTGGCGGCTGACGATGATGCGACCCGTGCTCATGTCCCTGGCCTGACCGGTGACACTGATCTTGAGGCCATATTCGGGCAGCAGCCGGCCTGCGTCCGGGATCGCCTCGCGCTGATAGCTGCGCGAGTCCTTGAAGACCCGGTTGGGCGTCACCCAGAAGTCCCGCAGCAGAGCGCCGCTCGGATGGGTGAGATCGAGGGGGCGCTGGAAGCCTAAGCTGAAGGTGGCATCGTGGATCTGGTAGCGGGTGCCGGCGACGTCGCCGTCGCTCCAGTGCAGGGTGCGCTGATCCCCGTCCACCACCCCGAGGAAACCCTCACCCGGATGCTGGCCGACCCAGTTGTTGCTCTGGCTGTTGTCCACGTACCAGAGCAGCAGGCCCGGCTCGTAGCGTATCAGCTGATCCGCCACGTTGATGTGGGCCAGCCCCTTGTCGACCCCGGCGTGGTTGCGCCACTCGGCGAGATAGTAGTGATCCTTGGCTTCCTTGCCGTTGCTCTGCACGAAACCGGCGAGAGTGAAGGCGCTGCTCCCCTCGGCGCCATCGCTGAGCAGGGTCTCCCCATCGGCGATGACCTGCAGCTCATCCACGAACAGGCCGTTCTCGGCCACACCCGCATCGCTTTGGTATTGCAGGCTGAGGGTGATGCGCTGTCCGGCCCAGGGACTCAAGTCAAAGTCGGCATCGGCCCAGCCGCCGGAATCCCCCGTGATGCCGACCCCGAAGCCGACGCCGTTCGGATCGTCGGTGCGGGTCAGGTTGCCCGGGATGGGCTCGCCGTTGACCAGTACCCTGGCGTAGTCGAAGCCCTCCTCAATCTGGTACCAGGCCTTGAAGCTGAGGCTGGCGCTCTGCCTGCCGCTGAGATCCAGCGCGAGGTTCATGCGGTTGTCCAGGTTGTTGCCCTTGCCGCCGTGGTACTGGTACTGGCCGGCGTAGGGGGGATTGAGGGGGATCTGCTTGGGAGGCAGGTTGATGCGCACCACATCGTCGTTGCGCCCCTTGTCGTTGGCCTGATCCAGCATGTAGACGTTGCCGCGACCGTTCAGCTCGTCGACGTGCACGTTGCTGCCGTGCAGCCAGTTGCCGCCGAGGGAGGCCTGCAGATACTCCTTGGCCCAGGCGGAGAAACCGGTGGGCTCGGTGCCGCCGATCACCCCGGCCCAGGAGCCGGATGACATGATGGACCAGGTCGCCACCGGCTCGCCCTTGCCGCTGTACTTGGTGTCGTACTCGTCCGGTAGCCCCAGATCGTGGCCATATTCGTGGGCGCAGACCCCGGCCGCCGCGTCTATGGGCTGGATGGTGTAGTCGTAGGCCGCATACTGGCCTCCGAAGTTGCCGTTCGGGCTGCTGGTGCCCGGGATGGGGTAGGGGCTTCCCAGGTTCCAGCGGTGGGCCCAGATGGCGTCTTCGCCGAGATCGCCGCCGCCCGCCTCTTCCCCCACGCTGGAGTGGAAGATCATCAGGTGGTCGATGAGGCCGTCCGGCTCGTTGCGATTGCCGTTGCCGTTGAGATCGTAACGATCCTCCTGATCAAACTCGGACAGGTCGATGGTCGGATCCCCGGCCACCTGGATCAGAGCCTCCTTCACCAGCTCCCGCACAGCGGTCTCATCCTTGTTGCTGCCGTAGTAGGTGACGCTCTTCTCGGCGGTATACCAGCCCGCTACCTGGCCGCGCACGCTGTAGCTCTGGCCGGACTGCTGCTCGTAGAACTGGCGCATGGAGATGAACCGCTCGCCGTTCGGGCCCGCATAGCCCTTGGCGGAGAACAACAGATCGTTGTAGTGGGCCGGGTTGTAGTCCGGGTAGTACATCTTGGTGAGCTCCGGGCTCAGGCTGTTCTTCGGGTAGTCGGGGAAGTCCACCAGGATGGCGAGGATCTTGTCCTTGCGCATCTTGCCTCTGTAGGTCTCCTTCTCGATGGACTTGAGCAGCAGGGTGGGCACCCGATCCCCGGGGCGCGCCGTGCCGTTCAGCCGGATCTTCTTGAGGATGGTCTCCCGCACCTTGCCCTCTTTCTGGGCCAGGCTGCCGCTGCTGCCGGGGTAGGTGCGAGCCTTCTCGCGGTAGTAGCGGGCCAGGGCGGCCTGCTCCTGCTCCGGCGAGGCCAGGGTCGGGATGCGGCCGCTCTTCTTGAGCATCTCCAGCACCTTCACCTCGTCGGCAAGGGGGGCATCGAAGGGGCCGTGGGCCGGGGCGGCCAGGGCGTGGTTTCCAATCATAAGGGTCGAGCCGACAAGCAGGCTCATTATTGTTTTTTTGGGCATGACTATGTGCTCCTTCACATGATCAAAAAGGGAGCCCACGGGGCTCCGCTTTCCTGACGGGTAGTGATTCACCCGCGTCCCTTGATACCTGCGTGGGGGCGGTTTGTCACTCCGGCGTCGATGGTGAAAGAGACTGCTTTTTTTACGATCCACTGGGTCCGTGCACCATTGCTGGTGTTCATGGTGGCTGGATCTGTTGACGGGGTTTTCAACGCTGGTTTATTGCGCTGTTTGCGCCTTTTTCCGGCCACCACCATTTGGGAGGGAGGGGGCCCGGCACTTATCTTGGGTTGCCGCATTGAGCCGGCCGGGCTCTGCGAGTATGCTTGGCCGCAACTGTGCCCTGGCGGGCGAGTCGCACCCACTGGCGCGGCGCCGCGGCCAGGTGTCGACATCCATCCAAGAGCGTCAGGGGTTTATATGAGTATCAATATGCAGGAGTGGCGCGAAGAGACTACCGCCATCGTCAACGAGCTGCTGGCCGACGGCAGCAATCCGGATGTGGACTACGAGATCGAGCACCACTTCGCCTGCCAGGATTTCGATCTGCTGGAGAAGGCGGCGGTCGACCTGTTCAAGGCTGGCTTCGAGGTGACCGATGCCGAAGAGATGGAGCTGGATGACGGCGCCACCATCTTCTGCTTCGATGCCACCGTAGAACGCAAGCTGGAGATTGAACCCATCCTGGCCGACATCGAGAAGATGCTGCCCATCCTTGAGAAATACGGGGTGGATTATGACGGCTGGGGCACCTACTTCCAGGAGTAAGGTGCGCATCCCAACCTTGCCGGGAAGACGCTGCCCACTTGCTTGCAAAAGACGGGGCGGAGGACGACGGTTGGGGCACCGGCTTGCAGGAGTCAGCGTGTCACTGTCGCCCTCTGCCAACGCAACAAGGCCACCCTCGGGTGGCCTTGTTGCTGTGAGCGTCAGCGCTGGGGTAACTGGTAGCTGAGGGCAAACTCGTCGGGAGGCAGGGGGCGGCTGAACAGGTAGCCCTGCAGGCGGTCGCAACCGGCCTGGGCCAGCCAGGACTGCTGTTCTGGCGTCTCCACCCCTTCGGCGGTGATCTTGATGCCGAGCTCGTGGGCCAGCCCGATGACGGAGCGCACGATGGCGGTGGTGGCCTGGTTGGTGGCCAAGCCCTGGGTGAAGCTCTTGTCCAGCTTGAGGGTCGCGACCTGCAGCCTCGGCAAGTAGGCCAGCGAACAGTAGCCGGTGCCGAAGTCATCGATGGCGAGGTGAAAGCCCGCCTCGATCAGACTGGCGAGGTTGCTCTCGATCTCGTCGGCATTCTCCATCAACACCCCTTCGGTGATCTCCAGCTCCAGCTGCCAGGGGGCGAGGCCGTGGCGCTCGATGCAGGCGAAGATCTGTTGGCAGAGCTCGGGATCGCGAAATTGCAGCGGCGACAGATTGACGGAGAGCACCAGATCCGGCGCCACCTGTTGCCAATGGGCCAGCTGGGCGCAGCCCTGCTCCAGCATCAGCTGGCCGAGTTGGCCGATGAGGCCGAGCTCTTCGGCCAGGGGGATGAACTCATCGGGAGAGATCATCCCCAACTCGGCGTGGGGCCAGCGGCAGAGCAGCTCGGCACCGTGCAACTTGTTGTTGTGGGTGCAGATGATGGGCTGATAGACGGCGGTCAGCTGGGCCGACTTGATGGCAAGGGGCAGCTGGGCGGCGATGAGCTGGCGGCGCCGGAGTTTGGCATCGAGTTCGGGGTCGAACAGCGTCCAGTGCTGCTGCTGGCGTTTGCCCTGGGCGAGGGCCGCCTCGGCGTGGCTCAGCAGGCGCTCGGCATCCTTGGCCTTGCCGTGGGCGATACCGAGGAAGACCGGGATCTGGATCCTGTGCTCCTCCACCTGATAGGGGATCATCAGCTCCTGCTGCAGGTTGCGGCCCCAGTCGCTCAAGGGGATGGGGAGCTCCGGCAGCAGCAGGGCGAAGTCATCGGCGGCGACCCGGCAGAGCAGGGAGTTGGGAGGCGCCAGTCGCTGCAGGCGGCGGGCCACCTGGCTCAGCAGGCGATCGGCGACACGGATGCCGAAGCGATCGTTGATCTCGCGAAAATGTTGCAAGTCCAGCAGCAGCAGGCTGGCCTTGCGGGCGCCCAGATGACGGCTGGTCTGCAGGAAGTGGGAGAGTTTGAGCAGGCCGGTGAGGCTGTCGTAATGCTGCTCCTGCTGCAACTGGGCCTGGGTGGTGCGCAGCCCCGTAATGTCACGGCCCAGGGTGAGGATGCCGAGGGCGTTGCCCTCTTCGTCCGGCACCTCGATGCGGGTGATCTCCAGATGGCGGCCCTGACCCTCCGCATCCATCAGACAGTACTCGCCCTGTCCCATGGTCTGTTTCACCGGCAGATGCGGCGTGACGCGATGGCCGATGGCCTCGCTCGCCGTCAGCCCCATGAAATCGAGGAAGGCCTGATTGCAGTCGATGAGCACCCCTTGATGGTCTTCCAGCCGGATGAGATCCGGGATGGCATCCAGCAGGCGGCGTTGCAGCAGCTGTTGCTGGCGGAAGGTCTGCTCCAGCTCCTTGCGCTGATCGATGGCGCTGACCATGCCAAACAGGGCGAGGGGATTGCCCTGCTCGTCATAGAGGGGCACCTTGTGGATCTCCATCCAGCTAGTGTGCTCGCCGCTATGACAGTGGAGCTGCTGGTGGAGCAAGGGGTGGCCCTCGGCCAGCAGACGTTGATCCTCCTCCCTGAACAGATCTCCCCACGGCATCTCGGCATCCGTCTTGCCGATGAGTTCGCTGGGGTGCTGCAGCCCGGCCTCTTGCGCGAATATCTGGTTGGCGAACAGGTAGCGTCCGCTGGCATCCCGGCAAAAGATATTCATGGGCAACTGGTCGATGATCTGCTGGAGCAGAGCCAGGTTGAGCGAGGAAGGCACGTGGGCGTCCACCGGGGAGATTTCGAGCAAATCTATGATAACAAGCCAATTTTGTAAAGCTTGGGTTAATGGCGATCATTTGTGCCGATCCCTGCTGACAGCCTGTCGCGCCGGCCTCATAATAGCCGCCGATTGGCCTGTGGTGGCCTTATGGACGAGAGAAGCAGCATGAAGAAGATAATGGGGGGCGCCCTGGCCCTGTTGATGGTCGGTTGTGCCAGTGACAACAACGGTGGCGAGCAATATCGCTATACCCCGCCGGTTGCCAAGGCGACCAACAATACCCAGGAGATGCAGATCCCGGTGGATCTGGTGTGGGCCCGGGCCGAGAAGTGGTTTGGGGATCACGGCCTCAACATCGAGAACAGCCAACGTGGTTCCGGCCTGATGACCGCCAACGTTGAGAACTCGGCCGACGGCCTGGAGTGGCTGGATTGTGGCACCATGGGCTCCAAAGTGGCGCTGGGCAACCCCAATCTGCAGATCAACCTGATCATCACCCAGAGCGGCAACAACAGCGTCGCCACCGTCAACGTCAAGGGCAACACCCAGCTCTATTTCGTCGAAGGCTCGGGTGAACGGGTACTGGCTCCCTCCATCACGCCGGTCTGCGTCTCCCGCGGCAGCCTGGAACAGAGCCTGTTCGCAACCCTCAGCAACTGATCCCGCTCACCGGACAGCCTGACGATCACAGACCCCGCTGCGTGCAGCGGGGTCTTTTTTTGCCCGTCACTCCCCGAAGGCCGGCCCCTGCTGGCGAAACTTGCCTGGGGCGAGCCCGGTGGATTGCTTGAAGGCCTTGGCAAAAGCCGCCTCGGACTGATAACCCACCCGCTGGGCCACCTCGCCGATGGGCAGGTGATCCGGCTGGCGCAGCAACTCCGCCGCCCGCACCATGCGTACCCGTACCATGAACTCCCAGACGCTGCACCCCAGGCGCTGGCGGAAATGGCGAAAATAGGTGGCACGCGACATGGCGGCCAGGGTCGCCAGTTCGTCCACGCTCCAGGGATGGGCGGGATTGGCCAGCATGGCTTGCAGGGAGCGACCCAGCCGCGCATCCTGCAGGGCGCCGATGAGGCCAAGCGCCCCGCCGGGATCGCTGGCGTGGGCGCGCAGCCCCATGGCCAGCAACACCTGGCTCAGGGCCGTCAGCACGGCGCTCGAGCCTTGCTGCTCACGGGTCAGCTCCTGGCGGATCAGGGCGAGCACCAGGGCCAGCGCCTCGCGGGACTCGCTGGCCAGCAGGGGGATGCACAGTGGGCTTGGCAGGGCGTCCAGCAGCAGGGGGCGCAGGGGGCCCTGGTAATGAAACTCGCCGCACAGAAACTCCACCTCATCCCCTCCGTCGCCACGAACGGGCAGCAGGCCTGCGTCATCTTCGATGTCCGCCAGGGGGTCGCCGCCCCGCCAGATGGTGTGGGGCTCCCCCCCCGGCAGCAGCAGCAGTTCACCCGGTTGCAAGGTCACCTCCTGACCCTGTTGGGTGCTGACCCGGATCTCCCCCTTCATCAGCAGATGAAAGGGCATGACCCCGCTCGGACTCTGCGGGTGGGGGAGGGCGAAGCCGCCGCGATAGAGGCAGCGCACATCGAAGGAGCCGCGGATCCCGGCCTGGCCGATCAACTGATCTATGTCACTCATGATTCGATATGGTGTTTATTTGCGTCCTTTAAGTATTAATTGAATCACCCCTAGATGCAATACTGGCTCCATCGAACGGGCAGGTGCCCGTTCACCCCAGAGGAGAGTCAAGATGCAAGATTGGGCACAATACCGTAAAGAACTGACCGGCCGCGTGATGGAGCTGGGCACCCTGAGCCCGGATACCCTCAAGGGTTATCAGCTGCTCTCATCCGCCGGCAGCAAGGAGGGTGTCCTGGATGGCAAGACCCGCGAGCTGATCTCCCTGGCGGTGGCGGTCACCACCCGCTGCGATGGCTGCATCGCGGTGCACGCCGAATCCGCCCTCAAGCAGGGCGCCAGCCGGGCGGAGATCGCCGATGCCCTGGGCGTTGCCATCGCCATGAACACCGGGGCCGCCATGGTCTATTCCGCCCGGGTATTGGACGCCATAGATCGCTGAGGTGTCCCGGCAGCCTCGACGTAGCCAGCGTCTTGAGGCCGCTGTTTAGCGTTGATTGAGTAATCCAGCCTGTTGTTTGCCACACCCTTTCGGGTGTGGCTTTTTTATGAGGCGCCCAATAAAAAGCCCCGGCAGGAGCCGGGGCTTGGATAGGTGCTGTGGCGCTCAGGGCTGCAAGCCGCTGTCACCGTGGAACAGCGCCTGTTCACCGGATTTGAGCACATAACCCTTCCAGGGGAAGAGCTGGTAGCGACCGCCCTGCCAGGAGTGATTGCCCTCTTCCCCCTGACGCACCAGCCGGACCTGCTCGCCATCAGGCAGGGTCAGCTCGGCCTGGCTCTGATCGCCGTTGAACAGCACGAAGGCGCTGCTGGTCTCGCCGGATGCGAGGGGTTGCAGGCGGATGGCCTGCTCGAACAGCCGTACGCACTGGTTGGTCAATGCCGACCACTGGTAACCGGCGCTGGCACGGCAACCGTGGTCATCCTGATCGTTGCCCACCAGGGGCTGGGTCGGGGTGCTGCAGGCCGCCAGCAGCAGGGAGGCGGCCATCAGGGTCAGGGTACGCATGCTTACTCCTTGAGATCCCGTTCGATGACGATGTTGGAGAAACCCAGTTCCCTGAAGTAGTTCTCCTGATAATCCTTCACGCTCTTCTTGTCACGGCGGCACACCTGGGCCAGCTGGGCTTCCATGGCGTGGAAGCTGGCAAGGTTGATCCCCTCGGCATGGGCGATGGCGTCGTAGATGCTGTTGAACTTGTCGTTGGCATAGCCAATTTCTTTGGCCTGCTTCTTGTAGGTGTAAGTGATCTTAAAGGCCATCTGGGGCTTCCTTCTGTTTCGCCTGCTTGCGCTGGACGTAGAGATAGAGGCTCTCTACCTTTTCCCGTGCCCAGGGGGTCTTGCGCAGGAACTTGAGGCTGGATTTGATGCTGGGATCCTGGGTGAAGCAGCGGATCGCGATCTCCTGGCCCAGTTTTTCCCAGCCATAATGGGCCACCAGGGCGGTGACTATCGCCTCAAGGGTCAGCCCGTGCAGTGGATTCTTTGGCTGGGCGGCGCTTTTCTGGTCACTCATTCTGCAGATGCCAGCTTGGCGAAGGGTTGTCCCATGCGGGTCGTCACGCCGTTGGCCAGATGAGGCTCGAAGCCTGCCAGCATGCCGGGGCCAAACAGGCAGACGACGGTGCTGCCGAGCTTGAACAGGCCCATCTCGGCGCCTTTTTGCAAGGTGATGGCCTCATCGCCGCGATAGTCCCAGCGCACCACTTCCTTCTGCTTGGTCGGCGCTATGTTGCCAGCCCAGATGGTTTCGATGCTGGCGACGATGGTGGCGCCGACCAGCACCAGGGCCATGGGGCCGTGAGGGGTGCGGAAGGTGGCGACTACCCGCTCGTTGCGGGCGAACAGGTTCGGCACGTTTTCGGCGGTGAGCGGGTTGACGGAGAAGAGATCCCCCGGCACGAACACCATGCTCTCCAGCACGCCGTCCAGCGGCATGTGGATGCGGTGATAATCCTTGGGGGCCAGGTAGATGGTGGCAAAATCCCCATCCTTGAACGGCGCCACCAGATCCTCATAACCCCCCAGCAGCTCGCGGGTACTGTAGTCGTGGCCCTTGGCCTGGATGATGCGGCCCTGATGGATGGGGCCGAGCTGGCTGACGGTGCCGTCCACCGGCAGGGCCAGGGTCATGGCATCGTCTACCACGGGACGAATACCGGGCTTGAGCTCACGGGTGAAGAAGGCGTTGAAGCTGGCATAGTGAGCCGGATCTTCGTGCAGGGCCTCGCTCATGTTGACCTGGTACTGCTTGATAAAGGCCTCGATCACCTTGGTGGTGAGGTTGCCGGCTTCGGCAGCCGCGAGCTTGCCCACCAGGCGGGAGAGGGCGTGTTTCGGCAGGCAGTATTGACCGGCAATTTTCAGGTTGTCAGTGATGCTCATGATCTTCATCTAAGGAATGAGTTGAATGGGTCACAGCCGGGCTTGTTGCCGACCGTGGCGGGCTTCCTGCATGGTTTCCAGGATGCGGTGATAGTTGTGGAAGCGATCGGCGCTGATGTCGCCGCGCTCGACCGCCGTGCGCAGGGCGCAGCCGGGGTCATCCTTGTGGGTACAATCGCGGAACTTGCAACCACCCAGGTAGTCGCGAAACTCGACGAAGCACCAGGTGATGCGATCCGCCTCCAGATGCCAGAGCGCGAACTCGCGGATCCCCGGGGAGTCGATGAGATCGCCACCGCTCGGGAAGTGGTAGAGCCGCGCCGTGGTGGTGGTGTGCTGGCCGAGGCCGGAGTTTTCCGAGATCTCGCCGGTGAGCACGTCCAGCCCCGGCATCAGGGCGTTGGTGAGGGACGACTTGCCGACCCCGGACTGGCCGACGAAGATGCTGATCTTGTCGGTCAGGGCCGCCTTGAGCTCTTCGAGCCCCTCACCACTCTCGCAGCTCACCAGCAGCACCGGATAGCCGAGCTTGCGATAGGTGGTGAGTTGCTCCTCGATGCGCTCGCGAGCGGCGGTATCGAGCATGTCCACCTTGTTCAGCACGATGAGGGGAGCGATCTCCACGTCTTCCGCCGCCACCAGGTAGCGGTCGACGATGTTGGTGGAGAACTCCGGCATCACCGCCGAGACGATGATGATCTGGTCGATGTTGGCGGCGATGGGTTTGACCCCGTCGTAGAAGTCCGGCCGGGTCAACACCGAGTGGCGCGGATGCACCGCCTCGATGACGCCGGCGGTGGCGGCATTGAGGCCGGGACGCCAGACCACCTTGTCGCCGCACACCAGGCTGCTGATGCTGCTGCGGCGGAGGTTGCTGCGGTGAATGGCGCCATCGCTCGCTTCCACGTCTGCGTGCTGGCCGAAACGACTGATCACCACCCCTTCGATGGCGGGGCCGAACAGGGTGTCATCCACCACAGTGCTGTGCTCTTTTTGCAGTCGCCGCTCGCGGTTGGCCTGGACGCGCCTTTGTTGACCCAGATTGAGTTTTGCTTTCTTTGCCACGGGGTTTGCCGGTTTATGAACAGATCCAAAGCCAGTATGATACATGCAAATTGGCAAAATTCCGCCATTCCTCCCAATAGAGAGAGCAATCATGACAGTCAGCGCGCAGAACCTGGTATGGATCGACATGGAGATGACGGGCCTGGACCCCGAACAGAACGTGGTACTGGAGATCGCCACCATCGTCACCGACAAGGACCTGAACGTGCTGGCGCAAGGGCCGGTCATCGCCATCCACCAGAGTGATGAAGAGCTCGGCAAGATGGATGACTGGAACGTCAACACCCATACCAAGAGCGGTCTGGTGGCCCGGGTCAAGGACAGCGAATATGACGAGGCAAAAGCCGTGGCCGAGACCCTCGACTTCATCCGCCAGTGGGTGCCCGAGCGTACCAGCCCCCTGTGCGGCAACAGCATCGGCCAGGATCGCCGCTTCATGGTCAAGCACATGGCGGATCTGGAAGCCTTCTTCCACTACCGCAACGTGGATGTCAGCACCATCAAGGAGCTGGTGCGTCGCTGGCAGCCTGAACTGCTGGATCAATTCAAGAAAAGTGGCTCCCATCAGGCCCTCGATGACATCCGCGAATCCATCGCCGAGCTGCAGTTCTACCGCGCTCACGTCTTCAAAATCTGAGCCGGCAGCAAGGGCTTGCCATCGCCCGGTTGCTAAAATCGGCAGTTCGGCCAGCTTTTGAGCGAACGGCCGCAGGGTGGCAAAAAAGCCCTTGCAATTGGAATGACTGCTCTTATAATTCGGCTCCCGTACAGTAGCGCAAGCAACCAAATGCTGTACGGCCGTTTTAAGGTAATTGCGGGAATAGCTCAGTTGGTAGAGCACGACCTTGCCAAGGTCGGGGTCGCGAGTTCGAGTCTCGTTTCCCGCTCCAAAAATTTGCCGATGATGTTCCGATGCGGGAATAGCTCAGTTGGTAGAGCACGACCTTGCCAAGGTCGGGGTCGCGAGTTCGAGTCTCGTTTCCCGCTCCAATCATCAGCAAACACCTCAAGACAACCTGTGTAGCGGGAATAGCTCAGTTGGTAGAGCACGACCTTGCCAAGGTCGGGGTCGCGAGTTCGAGTCTCGTTTCCCGCTCCAAGCTTATTGTTGAAGTACTGCAGATGATATTCCGATGCGGGAATAGCTCAGTTGGTAGAGCACGACCTTGCCAAGGTCGGGGTCGCGAGTTCGAGTCTCGTTTCCCGCTCCAATCATGTGCAGAAGACATCCTGTTGCGGGAATAGCTCAGTTGGTAGAGCACGACCTTGCCAAGGTCGGGGTCGCGAGTTCGAGTCTCGTTTCCCGCTCCAAAGTTGTCTTATCGAAGTGCTGCAAATGATATTCCGTTGCGGGAATAGCTCAGTTGGTAGAGCACGACCTTGCCAAGGTCGGGGTCGCGAGTTCGAGTCTCGTTTCCCGCTCCAATCATGTGCAGACGACATCCTGTTGCGGGAATAGCTCAGTTGGTAGAGCACGACCTTGCCAAGGTCGGGGTCGCGAGTTCGAGTCTCGTTTCCCGCTCCAATCTCTCTTTGAATTCTTCGAATTCAATCTCTCCTCGAAGTCCTCATCCTCCATTTGCATTAGCAATGACATCGCGGCGCGATGATTTGTCGTTTCCAGCGTTCGGTGAGCGCTGCCCTTATCTCTGTCTATAAGACGATCTGCGTGGTGGATGGGGCACTGGCTCGTGCTGGCAGGGAAACGGCGGGCAAAAAAATAGGAGGGGCCAAGGCTCCTCCTACGGGTTCACGGACGCGGCTTAGAGCAGGGTGACGTTCTCAGCCTGGGGGCCTTTCTTGCCCTGGGTCACGGTGAACTGGACTTTTTGACCTTCAGCCAGGGTCTTGAAACCTGTGCTCTGGATGGAGGAGAAGTGAACGAATACGTCCGGTCCCTGGGATTGCTCGATGAAGCCAAAACCCTTGGTTTCGTTGAACCATTTTACTTGGCCGGTGCGAATGTCAGACATGTGCTAAGTCCTATCTATAACAAAATGAAACTAACGCCTTGTTGGGCAGCATTTGCTTAGGAAAGCAGGGGCCTACCCATGACTGACTACGTCGATGTGTTCCAGCCGGATGTAGTTCTTCCCTGTTTAAAGCACAAACGATTGTACGTAAGGTCGATCCCTTGTCAATTTGGCACTTTTCATTTTTTGAGCAAGCTAAAAGTATTGACGCATCAACGAGGTATTTCGGGCGGCGGGATGAAAAACGGGAGGCATGGCGCCTCCCGTTTGCATTGATAAAGTCAGGCCGGGCCTCACTCCTTGAGCGCGAACCCTTCCCCTTGCCGATCGTAGCGGTAGTTCACCTGCCCGAAGGAGCGAACCTCGACCCGCTGGATGCGGCGGCCGGCATCAACCAGCACGAACACCGACTTGCCGGACTGCAATCGGGTCAGCGGCCTGTCCGGCCCCTCGATGGCGATCAGGCGGCTAAGCTCGGCCCCCGGCAGTTCGAACTTGCGGAAGATGGAGTAGAGCGTCTCACCGGCCTGCACGTCGTGCTGCAGCCAGGTGCCGTCAACCTTCTCTTCCACCGGTTTGGCGGCTACCGGTGCGCTGCCCGTGCTGCCATTGCCGACGGTCAGGGCCTGGGTCGGCACCGCCAGCGGCACCGCGAGGGAGCCTGACGGGGCGGCGGTCGGGGCCGCAGGGGCAGGCTCCCAGGCGAGCACCAGCAGCCAGAGCGGGATCAGCACCAGCAGGCCTATGGTGTGCTTGCGAGGCAGCGGGCTCGCCAGCTTGAAGGACTTGGTGCTGGGTTCCTTGCTGGATTTTAGGCCGCTCAGGCCCTGACCGAGGCGCTGGCGCAGGGGCAGGGTAGCGGCATTGATACGATGGAGCAGGTTTCCTTGTGATTCGTCTTGGCGACGCTGCTGGGCTCGTCTGTTATGGCCACGTGGGCGACGGTCCGGGGTGGGCACGGCATTTACCTCTCACTACATTGCCTGCCATCAGGCAAATATGCCGCCTATGGTAAACGGACTCGCCCCCGAGGGGGAGAGTCCAGAGTAGGAAAATTATCAACTGAGACGGAATTGTCCGAGCAATTGCTGTAAACGTTCGGCCGCCTGGCGCAAGGCCTGGCTTGCCTGGGCGGTGTTGGTCGCATCCTGGGCGATGTCGTTGGCCAGTGCGTTGGTTTTTGACAGATTGCCGGAGACGGTCTCGGAAACCGAGCTCTGCTCCTCGGCGGCGGAGGCGATCTGGTAGGTCATGTCGTTGATGGTGGCGATGGCCTGGAAGATGCTGTCGAGCGCGGCTTCCGCCAGATCCGCCTCGTTCACCGCCTGATGGGTCAACTGTTGGCTCTGCTGGATGGCGCTCACCGCATTGGTGGAACTGTGGCGGATCTTCTCGATCAGCTCCTGGGTGTTCTGCACCGCCTGCTGGGTGTTGCCCGCCAGCTTGCGCACCTCGTCGGCCACCACGGCGAAGCCGCGGCCCTGCTCGCCCGCCCTGGCCGCCTCGATGGCGGCGTTGAGCGCCAGCAGGTTGGTCTGATCGGCGATGCCCTGAATGACGGTGAGGATGCTGGTGATCTGCTCGCTGTCATGGGCCAGCCCCTCGACCACCTCGGCGCCCTTGCCCGATTCGGCGGCGACCCTGTGCATGGACTGGATCACCTGCTGGAAGCGCACCTTGCCCTGATCCGCCGCCCCCTGGGCCTGCTTGGCCGAGTCGGCGGTGTTGTTGGCGTGGGTGGCCACCTCCTGGCTCACGTAAGACATCTCCTGCACCGCGGTCAGCATCTGTTCCATCTCCGCCTGGTGATGCTGCAGGTTGGTGTCGGTCTGGCCGGCGATGCGATCGGTGTCACCGGCGTAGCGGTGTACCTCGGTCGCGGTCTTCTGCACATCCCCGAGCAGGTGCTGCAACTTGTCGATGAAACGGTTGATGCCGCGGGCCAAGGCCCCCAGCTCGTCCCGGGACTGGGTATTGAGACGTTTGGTGAGATCCCCCTCGCCGTCGGCGATGTCATCCACCAGGCTGACCATCTGGCGGATGGGGCCCGTGATGCTGCGGGCGATCACCACCATGGTGGCGAGGCCAAGCACCAGCACCAGCAGGGCGCCGATGAGTTGCTGGGTCATGGCGGCGCGGTTCATGTCGGCGAGCTTGGCCGCCAGCTCATCGGCCCCCGCCAGCACCACCTTGTAGGGCAGGGTGACGATGATGGCCCAGTTGCGGCTCATGCCCGGCACCATGATGGGCACCGAGATGCGAAACGCATCGGTGAGCTCCTGGCGCTGCACCTCGGGCTTGAGGTACTGCTGCCAGCCATCCCCGAGCAGCTTGTCGGCACGGCTGCCGAGCAGGCTGGCGTCACCGCTGGTGCCGGTGATGACGCCGGCGGCACTGACGATCAGGGTCTCCCCCTTGCCGTCATAAATGTTGCTGTTGAGGGACTGGGCCTGACGGCTGATGGAGTCCACCGCCAGATCCAGCGCCGCTATCCCCTTGAACTGGCCGTCCAGCAGGATGGGGGTGGTGATGGTGCTCACCAGCACCTGCTGGCCGTTGATGTCCACCTTGAAGGGATCGATGAGGCAGGAGCGCCCCTCCCGTTTCGGGCAGGCGTAGTAGTCGTTGGCCGGGTTGCCGAACTCGTCCGCGTCGCTCTTGTCGATGGAGAGCAGCAGATCGGTGCCTATGCCGTCCTTGTCACGGTAGAAATAGGGGACGAAGCGGCCGGTGCTGTCACTGCCAAGGGCCGTCTGACCGGCGAAGAGTGCATCCTGGCCGTCGAAGCCGCCCGGTTCGAAACCGGCGAAGGCGCCGTACAGCTGGGGCTCCAGGGCGAGCTGGGCCTTGAGCAGATCCGTGGCCTGCTGGCGATCGAGCGGCAGCTTGCCCCCTTGCTGCTGGGCGAAGACGCTGGCCATCTGCTGGGTATAGGAGAGCCCCTTCTGCAGCAGCTGGGTGATGGTGGCAGCCTCGGCGCGGGCGTTGGCGCTCACCTTCTGCCAGGCTTCCTGTTGCAGGGCGGCGCGGCTGGAGGCGATGGTCAGTTGCTGGGTCTGCTTGCCCGAGTATTGGTTGAGCAGGATCAGGATGACCAAAGCCGTGGTCATGGCGATCCCCGCCATCACCAGGATGCGATTCTGAATAGAACGAAACTGCATCTTGCGTTCCTTGTAGGGTCTGAGTTGTTGGAATTATCGGCAGGACAGAGGATTTCTCCAGCGTTCCTCGCTAGCTAAGCGGAAAAAGAGGTCGGCTTCTGAGATCCCACTCATAAATAGTGGTCTTTGTGCTGCAGGGCCCTATTTTCCTCCTGGTTGTGCCATGGTTTTCCCATCCGGGTGTCTCGGTGCTAAAATGCGGCGGTTTTTTAATGAATTGGCCCAAGGCCCTCCACACAAGGCTTAAAGATGAAAGTCAAAACCCGTTTTGCTCCCAGCCCGACCGGCTTCTTGCATGTCGGCGGTGCCCGTACCGCACTCTATTCCTGGTTGTTTGCAAAGAGCCAGGGCGGTGAGTTCGTGCTGCGTATCGAGGATACCGATCTGGAACGTTCCACCCAGGAGGCGATCGACGCCATCATGGAAGGCATGGAATGGCTGGAGCTGAACTGGGATGAGGGCCCCTACTACCAGACCAAGCGTTTCGATCGCTACAACGGCCTCATCGACGAGATGCTGGCGGACGGTCGCGCCTACAAGTGCTTCTGCTCCAAGGAGCGGCTGGAGGCCCTGCGTGAAGGCCAGATGGCCAATGGCGAGAAGCCCCGCTACGACGGCAAGTGCCGCGACCACGCCCACGATCACCCGGCCGATGCGCCCCACGTCATTCGCTTCCGCAACCCGACCGAAGGCTCTGTGGTGTTCGATGACCACGTGCGCGGCCGCATCGAGTTTGCCAACACCGAGCTTGACGATCTCATCATCCGCCGTACCGACGGTGCCCCCACCTACAACTTCTGCGTGGTGGTGGACGACTGGGACATGGAGATCACCCACGTGGTGCGTGGCGAAGATCACATCAACAACACCCCGCGCCAGATCAACATCTACAAGGCCCTGAACGCACCCGTGCCGGAATTCGCCCACGTCTCCATGATCCTGGGTGACGACGGTGCCAAGCTCTCCAAGCGCCACGGTGCCGTCTCCGTCATGCAGTACCGTGACGACGGCTACCTGCCGGAAGCCCTGCTGAACTATCTGGTACGTCTGGGCTGGTCCCACGGCGATCAGGAGATCTTCAGCCTGGACGAGATGATCAAGCTGTTCAGCCTGGACGCCATCTCCAAGTCGGCTTCCGCCTTCAACACCGACAAGCTGCTGTGGCTGAACAACCACTACATGCGCACCCAGGATCCGGTCCATGTCGCCAAGTATCTGGAGTGGCACATGGCCGCCCAGAACATCGACACCCGCAATGGCCCCGCCTTGCCACAAGTAGTGACCCTGCTGGCGGAGCGCTGCAACACCCTGGTGGAGGTGGCCGCCCAGAGCCGCTACCTGTTCGAAGAGTACGAAGCACTCGACGAAGCCGCCGCCAAGAAGCACCTGCGCGGTGTGGCGGCCGAGCCGCTGACCCTGGCCAAGAGCAAGCTGGCCGCCCTGGAAACCTGGACCACCGAAGCGCTGCACGAGCTGATTGAAGCCACCGCTGCCGAGCTGGGGCAGGGCATGGGCAAGGTCGGCATGCCGCTGCGGGTTGCCGTCACCGGTCTGGGCCAATCCCCGGCTATCGACGCCGTGATGGCGCTGGTGGGCAAGGAGCGTGTCCTGGCCCGTATCGATCGCGCCTTGGCGTATATCGAAGCGCGCATGGCTGCCGAATAAGCCTCTGTGAATGACGCAAAAGGGCTCCCGAACGGGGGCCCTTTGTTTTTGAGCCTCAGTCGGATTTGTGACATAAAACAGAGAGATAGCGATGAGGTTGGCGGTAAAAACAGCGAACTGCCTGAATTTTGACTAAACGCTCCGGCCGGTGGTATTTTAGGGTTGACAGCAAAGCGGGTGATGCCTATCATGCGCCTCCGTTGCCAGAGATAACTTTGGTAGCGCCGAGGTGAGTTGGGGTTATAGCTCAGCTGGGAGAGCGCTTGCATGGCATGCAAGAGGTCCGCGGTTCGATCCCGCGTAGCTCCACCAAATTCTCCTCGAACAATCTGGAATCCAAGGGGTTATAGCTCAGCTGGGAGAGCGCTTGCATGGCATGCAAGAGGTCCGCGGTTCGATCCCGCGTAGCTCCACCAGGTTCCAAATTGACAATGCAGTACTCAGGGCAGTGCGGTGTGTATCACCCAGGCCGACCTTTGTGGGGTTATAGCTCAGCTGGGAGAGCGCTTGCATGGCATGCAAGAGGTCCGCGGTTCGATCCCGCGTAGCTCCACCATTATTGAAAGGCAGACGGCGTCCAGAACCGTTTGTCGAGTGACGAAGTTTCGGGGTTATAGCTCAGCTGGGAGAGCGCTTGCATGGCATGCAAGAGGTCCGCGGTTCGATCCCGCGTAGCTCCACCATTATTGAAGAGGCAGACGGTATCCAGAACCGTTTGTTGAATGACGAAGTTTCGGGGTTATAGCTCAGCTGGGAGAGCGCTTGCATGGCATGCAAGAGGTCCGCGGTTCGATCCCGCGTAGCTCCACCAAACACTCAAGGCCACCGTTATCGCGGTGGCCTTTTTGTTTTCTCAGTCATTTATTATTTTCATGATTGCCGTCTCTTCATTTACAAATCAAATGACCAACATGAGAAAGCCCGCGACTGTCGCGGGCTTTTTTCGTTATGCAGCGTACATCATGAGCTGTGTCGGCGGCGCCAGGCCAGGGGCAACAGGGCCAGCAGCAGGGCGCCCATGGCACCGCCACCGCCGTCCTTGCTCGGCTCCTGCAGCTTGAGATCGACGATGATGGGATCGTGATCCGAGGCGCTGAACGGGTTGTCGGACTTGACCATGTCGCCGGTGAAGCCCCGACCGTATTCGAACAGGTTGCTCTCGTAGGAGTTGATGTGCCAGTCGGCAACGGCTACCACCTTCTTGGCCAGCGTCGGGTTGGCGAGGGCATAGTCCAGGGTGCCGAGCTCCGCCTCATAGCTGTAGGAGATCGCTTTCTCCTGGTTGAACTTGACGTTCAAATCCACCAGACCATAGCTCTTGGCCACCTCCTGGCCGATCTGCTCATAGGCCTGCTCACCGAGGAAGGTGTGGGAGGCGGAGCGGATCTTGCGATCGCTGCTGGCCGGCGCATAGTCGGTCAGCACCCGGATCGGGTCTTCCTTGGCGTAGGAGTTGAAGTCCCCCACCAGCAGCACCTGGCCCGGCAGCTTGCTCACCGCCTCGCCCAGCACCTTGGCGGCACTGACCCGGAACTCGGTGCACTTGCCTTGCAGGTCGGCGGGCTCGGTCTTGCCATCCCCGTTCTCGTAGCAGCCCGATCCCTTGGATTTCAGATGGTTGACCACTAGGGTCAGGGGATCCTTGCTGCCCGCCACGGTGAAGCTCTGTACCAGGGAGTCGCGCTGACCGGCGGTCTTGGCGACGCCACCGACGGTGTAACGCTGCTCCGGCAGCGGGATCACGCCGGCGTCCCCGCTCGGGGTCAGCTTGGCCGGGCGATAGAGCATGGCCACCATGATGGCGTCGCCGCCGAAGTAGCGTTCTTGACCAAGCTGGGCCTTGGGCAAACTGACGAAGGCGTAGTGCTGGCTCGCGTCTTTCTGCTGGGCGTTGAGGCTCTTGACCAGGTCGCTGATGGCGGAGTGCTCGTCGAAGCCGTTGTTCTCCATTTCCATCAGGCCGAGCAGATCTGCGTCCATCTCGGTGATGGCGTTGACTATCTTGGTGCGCTGTTGCTGGAAGTCTTCCAGGTTCTTGGCGCCGCGGTTGCAACCCTTGGCGCTGTCCGCATCCGCCTGATCCTTGCACAGCACGTTGAGGGCACCGCCCACGCTGGAGTGGCTGGTGAAGTAGTTGAGCACGTTGAAGCTGCCGACCCGCAGATCCGTGCCGGCGGTGCGGGCAGGGGCGCGCTGGCGATCGTTCTCGTCGGTGCGCAGCAGGTCCCCGACCGTGATGGTCTGATCCTTGGGCACGATCAGCCGGTATTCGTTGTAGCTGTAGCCAACCAGGGCCTCCAGGTTGACCGGGGCATCGCCGACCCGCAGGTAGCCCTGCTCCGGCTCCCAGGCGGGCAGCCAGGGCAGCTTGCCATCGGCGGCCTTGAAGTCCGATTCGAGGAACACCCGGTTGCCCCCATTGGCCTCGGCCAATGCCTTGGCCTGGTCGCTACCCGCCACGTGCAACTGGGTCGGTTTCATCAGGGGCGCCAGGTGGGAGAGCACCAGGTTGTTGCGACGGGCGGCATAGTCGTAGCTGAAGTTGCGGCTGATTTTGAGCTCACTGCCCGCATCGAGGCGCACCCGCATCCCCTCGTGGCGCTCCAGCGCCCGGGCCAGGGTTTCCCCCTCCAGCACCCGCAGCGCCGTGGCGGCGGGGACAGTGCCCTGAGCCAGCACCTGCAGGCGGGGAGTGCTAGCGTCGAGGACGGGCTTGAGCTGGGTATGGTTGTAATACTCTTCGACCTTGGCCTCCAGACAGACTTCGGCCCCCGGCTTGATGCCCGGGTACTTGGTCGCGAAGTTCTTGTCGTTGAGGTAGACGAAGATGCCATCCGAAGTCTGGGGGTCTCCATCCCCCTGCACGTCTTGCAGGTAGAAGCCCTTGTTCAGACTTTCGCCGAGGGCGCTGACCACGGCTTTCACCGAGACGCTCTGATTGCTTTCAAACTGGCCGTCCGGGATGAGGGGGCTCTTGTCGCCACTGCCCTGGATGGCGGGGATGGGGGTGAGGGCGCTGTCGGCCGGGCAGCTGAAGCCGGCGGCCTGGAGTGACGGGGACGCGAGCGCGAGCCCCACGGCCAGTGACAGCAGGGTAGGGGTACCTTTCATTGTGTTTCCTTTTTTATTTTTGCCAGTGATTCCATAGCCTTGGTGCCTGAACCAAGGGCGCGCATTGTCACACTTCTGGCTGCTCATACCAGTGAACCAGCGCACAGAATGGGGAAGCAAAAGAGGCTGTTTCAATTTTTTTGACACAGCTAACGTTATGAAAATAATGATAAAAATGTCATTTCATCGCGGATGAAATAGTGTGAGCCCGCCAGCGTTTACATATTTCTCATCGAGAATGAAGATTGAGTGTTTGTCACTTGCTTCCTATACTCGGGCTGTTCCTCACGGAACCCAGGTAAAGAGCAAACCGACAGTGATGTCGAGACGCAAAGCCTCCGGTCTGCCAGCGATGACAGATAGCGGGGTTCCCCCGGGTGACATGAGGGTATGTGGCCCGTCCATGGCCTGTTGTCGACCCCTTTTCGCCTGTTGCTGTTGCCCTTTGCCCGGTCATTAAAAGCCAAGACCAACAAGGAAGATAACAAGATGCAACAGACCCTCAGGCCCAGCAGGCTCGCCATGCTGGTTGCCCTTGCGACCATGCCCGGCTGGGCGCAGGCCGCCTATCCCGCCTATCAGGCCGGTACCGCCTACAAGGCTGGCGATATCGTCAGCAACGTAGGCAACCTCTATGAATGCAAGGAATTCCCCTACTCCGGCTGGTGCGGCGCTTCGTCCTACCACTATGCCCCCGGGGTGGGCACCGTCTGGGCGGATGCCTGGAAGCCGTTCACCGACGGCAGCACGACGCCGGGTCTGACGCTGGCCATTGGCTCGCCCGCCGCTGGTAGCGCTTTCAATGAAGGTGCCCCGGTCGCCCTGGCGGTGACCCTTGGCGGCAACAGCAGCGCCCTGGTCAAGGTCGAATATCTGATCGATGGCACCCAGGTCGCGGTGAGCAGCGCAGCCCCCTGGTCGGCGAGCTGGACTGCCAGCGGTGTCGGTGCCCATCAACTGAAATCCCGGGCGCTGGACAAGGATGGCAAGGTGCTCGGCGAGGCGGATGTCAGCTTCAACGTCGCCGCCGTGGTGGCGCCCGAGGCGCCGAAGGTGAGCCTCGCGAGCCCGGCTGCCGGTGCCAAGGTGACGCTGGGTCGCAGCACGGCGGTGAGTGGCAACGTCACCGATGCCAACAACGACGTGGCCAAGGTCGAGCTGTTCGTGAACGGCCAGAAGGTGGGCGAGGATACCAGCGCGCCCTGGCAGGTGAACTGGACACCCCAGGCCAAGGGGCTGACCGGCCTCAAGCTGGTCGCCACCGACAAGGGCAATCTGGTGGGCGAGTCCGCCCAGGTGGATGTGCAGGTGGAAGAGGCGGCGCTGCCGCCCACCGGCGGCAACCTCTCCTGCGATGTGCGCCAGATCTACCGCGCCGATGGCAGCGAGTGCATGGGGGATGACCATGCTCGCCGGGTCATCGGCTACTTCACCTCCTGGCGTACCGGCAAGAACGGCCTGCCCGCCTACCTGGTGAATGACATTCCCTGGGACAAGATCACCCACATCAACTACGCCTTCGCGGCTGTGGACGAGCAGAGCCACACCATCAAGGTGGATGACGCCGCCACCAAGATGACCTGGAGCGGGGTGCCGGGTGCCGAGATGGATCCCGAGTTCGCCTATCAGGGCCACTTCAACCTGCTCTCCAAGTACAAGAAGCAGTATCCGGACGTGAAGACCCTGATCTCGGTCGGGGGCTGGGCCGATACCCGCGGCTTCTACACTGCCACCACCAAGGGTGACTGCACAGTCAACACCGCCGGCATCAACGCCTTCGCCGATTCCGCGGTGAGCTTCATCCGTCAGTACGGCTTTGACGGGGTGGATGTGGACTATGAATACCCCACCTCCATGAAGGATGCGGGCAACCCCAACGACTTCCCCCTCTCCAACCAGTGCCGGGCCAAGCTGTTTGCCAACTACGAAGTGTTGATGAAGACCCTAAGGGGCAAGTTGGATACGGCCGGTACCGAGGATGGCCGCAAGTACATGCTGACCATCGCCTCGCCGGCCTCGGCCTACCTGTTGCGCGGCATGGAGAACTTCCAGGTCACCCAGTATCTCGATTACGTCAACCTGATGACCTATGACTTCCACGGTGCCTGGAACAACTTCGTGGCTCACAACGCCGCCCTGTTCGACAACAAGGCGGATCCCGAGCTGGCTCAATGGGGTGTCTACAGCCAGGCCCAGTACGGCGCCATCGGCTACCTGAACTCCGCCTGGGCGGCCCACTACTTCCGTGGCGCCCTGGCAGCTGGCAAGATCAACATCGGGGTGCCCTATTACACCCGTGGCTGGCAAGGGGTGACCGGCGGGACTCATGGTCTCAATGGCAAGGCGGCCCTGCCGAGTCAGAGCAACTGTCAGCCGGGCACCGGTGGCAGCACCATTCCTTGCGGCAACGGTGCAGTCGGGATCGACAACATCTGGCATGATCTGGACAAGAACGGCAAAGAGATCGGCGCTGGTGCCGTGCCCATGTGGCACGCCAAGAACCTGGAGCATGCGGCCAGCCTCGGCATCACCACGCTGCCGAGCTATGGCACCGCCTGGGGTCTGGATCCCAATGATCCTGCCGATGTGATCCAGGGCCAGTATGTGCGCTACTTCGACGACAAGGCGCAGGTACCCTGGCTGTGGAACGAGCAGAAGAAGGTGTTCCTCTCCACTGAAGATGAAGAGTCCATGGGCAAGAAGCTGGACTACATCGTCAAGCGGGGCCTGGGGGGCGTCATGTTCTGGGAGATGGCGGGGGACTATGACTTCGATCCGGCCAAGAACGAGTATGTGATGGGCAGCACCCTGACCAGTCTCGCCTATGACAAGTTCAAGGCGGCCACACCGCCCAACCTGAAGCAGAACGATCTGCCTGCCCCGGCGGCCCAGCTCGATATCGCTGTCAGCCTCTCCGGTTTCAAGGAAGGAGATTCCAACTACCCGATCAACCCCACCCTCAAACTGACGAACAAGTCGACCCAGACCATTCCGGGTGGTACGCGTATCGAGTTCCTGGTACCCACCTCCACCTCTGACACCATCACGGATCAGAGTGGCATGGGGCTGAAGGTGGTGGAGAGCGGTGGCAACCAGAACTCCGATGGCATCGCGGGCGAGAAGGACTTCCACAAGGTGGCCATGACGCTGCCGACCTGGAAGGCCTGGGCACCGGGTTCCGACGTCGAAGTAGCCATGACCTACTACCTGCCGGCGGCGGGTGTGCCCAGCGGCGTGCGCCTGATTGTCGGCAGCCAGACCATAGGTCTCAAGGCTGACTTCCCGGCGCTGGCCGAGGCCGTGGTGGGCACGGGCGGCGGTGATGGCGGCAACGGTGGCACGACCTGCAGCAGCCAGAGCGTCAACCCGGCGAGCTATCCGGCCTATCCGAGCTGGCCGCAGGGGGATCACGCCAATGCCAACGATCGCGTGACCAATGGCAAGGCGGTCTGGCAGGCCAACTGGTGGACCAGCAGCGAACCCAAGGCCGGTGACGGCAGCTGGAAGCTGGTGTGCAACTACTGATGTGATGAAGCGGCATCTTTCCGATGCCTCGTAGAGACGACAAATCCGGAGCCTGGCTCCGGATTTTTTTATGAGGAGTCAGCGTGATAAACGGCCATAAAAAAGACCGCTCCGAAGAGCGGCCAATGTGCCACCAAGGCAACTGGTGGGGCAGAGCCCCTTGTGTCGTGGAGGCATGGCGAAGCCAATGCTTCGCCTGGCATGTCACTGGGTGACGGCGCCCCCTTGTTGTTCCTTCAGGAAGTTGATCCAGGGAGAGGCGCGGCCGCTGACGCTGCCGTTTTGAGCCGCCTGACTGAAGGCGGAGAGCGCCTCCTTCGGTTTCTGCTGCTCAAAATAAGCCACCCCGGTCAGGAACTTCAGATCCGCCCGCTGTTCCCCGTTGGCATTGGCCGCCGGCTTGGCGGCGAAGGCCACCAGATCCTGGTAGCGTTTGCTCTGGATCATCATGCGCGCCATCTTCAGCTGCAGTTCGGCGTTGGGGGCCAGCTTGTAGGACTTGGCCAGGGTATCGATGGCCGGATCCAGCTCCTTGGCCTGATGCCAGTAGTTGGCCAGCGTCTTGTAGTTGGTCGCACTGCCCTCGATGATCCCGTCCTTCATGGCCTTTTCCATCACCCTGGCGGCGCGATGGGGAATGCCGGTAAAGGCCAGGTAGTTGGCGAGGCGCTGCAACTCGTTGGCCTCGGTCAGCATGCCGAGGTTATAAGCCCCCTCCAGCGCTGCCAGTGCCTTGGCGTCGTTGCCCGCCTGCATGTGCATGGCGGAGAGCTGGGTCCAGTACTTCTTCTTCTCCGGATACCGGTCGATGAGGGCGGTCAGCACCTCGGTGGCCGGTTTGTACTGTTTCAGCTCATAGTGCGCCGCCATCTTGAGCAGATACCAGGACTCGGGCGCCTTGCCCCCCGACAGCTTGATGGCCTGATCCACCGCCGGTATGGCTTCCCGGTACTGCTTGAGCTGCACATGGGCGTTGGCCAGGGTGATGTAGGCGTGGGGGGTGGGCTTCTCGTCCTTGCCAAGGCTCGCGAACCACTGGTTCATGGTGCTGATGGAGGCCTTGAAGTTTCCCTCCGCCATGTAGAGCTGGGCCAGGTTGTAACGCACCTGCTGGGCCACCGGCTGCGGCAGGCCGCCGGTGGCGATGGCATCGGCGAAGTACTTGGTCGCCTGGCCGTATTTTTCCTGTTGCGCGGCCACGAAGCCCAGGGTCTGCAGGATCACGCCCTTGTCGTAGACCCGCTCGCCTGCGCCGGACAGCGCATCCTGCAGCTTGGCATTGGCCTCGCCGTATTTCTTCTCGGTGATCAATTCCTGCGCCTTGTTGACCGCGCGATAGGCGCGATCGGAGAGGGCGGGTTGCTCGGCGGCCCAACTGGCGGTGCTGAGCAGCACCGCCATGGCGACCGGGGCGAGGATCAGGGTATGTAACTTTTTCATCGCCACCTTCCTTAGTTGACCGCGAACTCGATCTCTTGCTGCATACGGGAAGCCTGCGGCTTGCCATCGACCATGGCCGGTTTGAACGTCCATTTGGCGATGGTCTTGCGGGCCTCCTTGCCGAGGTCATAGCTGCGTGGCTCTTCCTTGACGATCCGCACGTTGCTGACGGTGCCGCGCTCGGTGACGGTGAATTCCACCAGCACCTTGCCGCTCGCCAGTCCCGCCAGGGCCGCCTTGCGGGGCATCATGGGCTCGAAGGTCGCCATGGGAATGGCGCCGTTGTTGCCACCGATGCCACCACCGCCGCCACCCGTGCTGTAGGCACCGAGGGCGTTGCCGCCACCAATGTTGACCGGGATGTCGAGTTTGGGCATGTCCATGGGGGAACTCTCCATCTGCGGCCGGTCCGTGCTGGCCACTTCCATCTCAGGAGGGGGAGGGGGCCGGTTCGGGGGCGGGGGCTTGGGCAGTTCCCGTTGTTTCTCTTGCAGAGTCTCCTGGGGCTTGAGGCGAATGAAGTCCGTCATGGTGACGTCTTCACGCTCCGTCAGCTCCCGGTGATCCGGCGTGATGAGCTTGTTCATTCCCAGAAACAGGAAGAACACCACCACGCAGGAGACCGCTATCGATATCAGGTATCTCATGGTGCTCGCTCCGGCGTCAGCTGCTCTTGCTTGCCGCGATGGAGATGTTCTGGACACCGGCCATGCGGATCTGATCCATGACCTGGACCACCAGACCGGAACGGGATTCGGTATCGGCCTGGATCACCACGGCACTCTCCGGGTTTTCGGCACGCAGGCGCTCGATGTTGGCACGCACGGCACCCACTTCGACGACCCGCTTGTCGACCCAGACCTGACCATTCTCGCGAACCGCAACCATGATGTTCCCCTTCTTCACCGTCTCCGCCGTGCTGGCGCTCGGACGGTTGATCTCCACCCCGGACTCCTTGACGAATGAGGTGGTGACGATGAAGAAGATCAGCATGATGAACACGATGTCCAGCATGGGGGTCAAATCGATGGCCGCCTCATCAGCACCGCTGTCGCTGTGACGTTTTCTCATAGCAAAAACTCCTTGCTTAACTGATGGCCGGGCGGCGTGCCGCCTGGCCAGTGCATCCTGCATTAACCGTGTTTCAGGTTGTCTTCCAGCTTCTCGACCGCCAGCCTGGCTTTATGATCGAGCTGATTGACAAAAAACAGGCCGGAAAGGGCGGCAATCATGCCTGCCATGGTCGGAACCGTCGCCTTGGAGATGCCCGAGGCCATCGCTCTGGGGGAACCGGTGCCGGTGATGGCCAGGGTGTCGAACACCTGCACCATGCCCACCACGGTTCCCAGCAGCCCCATCAGCGGGCAGAGGGCGATCAGCACCTTGATGATCGGCATCCCCTTGTCCACCGCCATGGCGACCCGGGAGACCAACTCGCGCCGGATCTGCTTGGCCGACCAGGAGAGATGGTCGCTGCGGGCCAGCCAGGTTGCCTTGGTCTGCTTCACCTGCTTGGGATAGACGGTCATGAAGTAGAACCAGCGCTCCAGCAGCAGTGCCCACATCATCAGGGTCAGGATGAACAGGGCGACCAGTACGTCGCCCCCCAATCCCAGAAACCGGCGGACCGACTCGACTTCTTCAATCAACCAGAACCACATGGTGACTCCTTAGGCTGCAGCCTTGGCGGCGTACAGGCTCTCCTGGTAGCGGGCCACAAAGCCTGCGCTCTGCTCTTCCAGCACCTGGATGAGACGGCGGCTCTGGGTCTGCACAATGGTGTAGAGGAACAGCATGGGCACCGCGACCACCAGACCTTGCATGGTGGTGACCAGGGCCTCGGAGATGCCGCCTGCCATCAGCTTGGGATCGCCGGTACCGAACAGGGTGATGGCCTGGAAGGTGGCGATCATGCCGACCACGGTACCCAGCAGACCCAGCAGCGGGGCCACGGAGGCGATCAGCTTGATGATGCTGATGCCCTTCTCGAACTTGGGCACGTTGCGCAGGATGATCTCGTCGAGCTTGGATTCCAGATCCTCGATGTTGTCACCGCGATGGCCCTGGTAAGCTTCCAGCATCTCGCCGATGGGGTTGCCCTTGATGATCTGCTCGGATTTGAGCTGCTTGCGCATGGAGCCGCCGATCAGCGACAGACGGGCACCACAGAACAGGGCCAGCAGGGTACCGAGCACGCCGAGTACCATGATGACGTAGCCCACTTCACCCCCTTGATCGATGCGCTCCTTCAGGGTCGGAGACTGCACCAGCAGGGAGAGGATCACGCCGCGGGACGGATCGACGAAGATGGGCTCGACGGCGCCGCCGCCCTGCTCAAACTTGGCGACCGGCTCCAGCACGCTGCTGTCCGGCTGACGGGGCAGCTGTTCGAACTTGCCGGTTTCCGGCACGAAGGTCAGGTACTTGCCATCGGAGACGGTGTTGAACTCGCCGATCTGGGTGACCGTCTTCTCGGCCTGGTTGCCCTCGCCGTAGACCACGGTGGCCGGGATCTGGCTTACCTTGCCACCATCGACCATGCGGCCAAGGGTGACGGTCCAGAAGGCGGTCAGATCGTCGCTGGAGGGCAGCTCTTTACTCTCGGCGAGGCGAGTCAGCAGCGCCGCCTGCTCCGGATGCTCGACCCGGCGGGCGGAGGCGTTGAAGATCCCCTTGAACTCGCCGGCGAACTGACGCAGTACGCCGAACATCTCTCCCATGTTGCCGGAACGCTGGCGCAGGGTTTCGGTCAGCTCGGTCAACTGCTTGTCGTTGGCGTCGAAGGTCGCTTTGAGCTGCTCGCCCTTGGCGGTCTCGGCGGCAAGCTCGGCCTTGGCTTTGGCCAGCAGGGCCCCTTGCTCGTTCTTGTCCGCGAGGAAGCGGGCTTCCCGCTCCTTGTTGAGCTGGGATTCGCTGGTGCTGGCGGCTTTGACCTGGCTCAGCAGGGCATTGAGATCCACCGGTTTCTCGGCGGCGGTCACCGGCAGGGTGATCAGGGTGGCTCCCGCAATCAGGGAGGCAATGGCCAGTTTGATTCCTTTCATGATGCTTTCTCCGCAGTTTGAACCGGCAGCTTGATGAGGGCGGGTGGCGCCTGTTTCTTGGCAATACGCAAGCCCTGTTCTACTGCACTGCGATACTCCTGGGGCAACTCTTCCCATTGGCGGGTCTTCTTGTTCCACATGCCGGTCTCGTTACCATCCGGGGACTGGTAGAGCAGGGCGATGCGCCCGACCCGCAGGAACTCATAGGTCTTCTCGCTGCCATCCTTGTCCAGGCTCGCCTTGTAGGATTCGATGGTGCGGCTGAAGCCCTCTTCGATCTGGTAGGCCTCGAGGATCTTGCGGTACTTCTCGGAGATGGTGACGTCGGCCCGGTTCATGAGATCGGTCAGGGCGGCCACGCGGTCCTCGCGCTCCACCTTCTGGAACGGCAGATCCAGGGAGACGAACTGATCGAGGGAGTCGATCATCTTGAGCATCAGGGGCACCACTTCGGTGCTGGTCTGATCGATCTGGTCTATCTGGCGCTGCATGGAGGCCAGCTCGCTGCTCTGGGACTCGACCATCTTGCCGACCTGCTCGTTGTAGGTTCGCAGGCTGTCGACCTGACGCAGGGCGGCCTTGTACTGCGCCAGGGCCGTTTCGGCAGACTCGGCGTAGTTGTCGATCTTCTGTTGGGAAACTTTGGATGCATTGTCGGTGGCGGCTTGAGTGTCCACGGCCTGGTTGGCAGAGGCGGCACTCAGATTGAAGCTGGTCAGCAAGGCAGCGGAAACCAGGCTGCCGAGGAGCGCTTTCTTCATTGTAATAGTCCTTGTTTTCATAGGATTACCCTATCTCCATTACTTCCTTGGAATGTTGGGCAAAGCCGACCCCAGTGGGGCCGGCTTGTCTCTTGCTTGGTGGATTAGAACTTCTGGGCGTAGTCGATGTAGTAGATGCGACCGTCGATGCTGTAGAGCTCTTCGTCATAGGTGAAGCCATCGCTCTCGAGGGACGGGCCCGCGTTGAACATGTTCTTCACCCCGACCTGGATCTTGCCATCCCACGGCGCTTCCACGCCGACGTTCAGGTTCCAGGTGGTCTGGGACGCGATGTGACCGACTTCCTGACCGGTATCGGCGATGTAGTCCTGGCTCTGGGAGTCGATGTAGTTCGCGCTCAGGTAGGTATCCATGTTCCACCATTGGGGAACGTTGACGCCGACACCGGTGCTGAAGCGGAACTGGGGCAGACCGTTCTGGCCAATCTTGTCGATGACCGGGCCGCCGGCGTACAGACCTTCCTTGTACTCCAGGATGTAGGTACCGCCGAGGTCATAACGGACGGTGGCGTAGTTCAGGTCGTACTTGTAGTCCACCTTGAGATCGAGGCCCGAGGTATCCAGGGTACCCAGGTTGACCATGGAGGCGATGGCGCCATTGATCCGGCCCTGGCTGTTACGGGTGACGTTGCTGGAGCTGCCGGTGTTCAGTTCGTCATAGATGACGGACTGCAGGGAGTTCAGCTGGATCACGTCATCGATGCTGATGGTGTAGTAGTCCAGGGAGAGGTTCAGGTCATCGAGCGGGCTGTAAGCCACCCCGAAGTTCCAGGTATCCGCGGTCTCTTCCTTCAGCTGCTCGTTGGAGGTACGGGTAGTGTCGTACTGACGGTTCGGGCAGTTGGCTGCCGAGATGCCATTGGCCTCGCAGTAGACATAGTCCTTGGCCCAGTCGGCCGAGTAGGAGTCCGCCGCGTAGAGATCGCTCAGGCTGGGGGCACGGAAGGAGCGGGACCAGGAGGTGCGCAGCATCAGATTGTCCAGCGGCTGGTAGCGCAGGCTCGCCTTGGGAGAGAAGGCGCTGCCAAAGTCGCTGTAGTCATCGAAACGACCGGCCACGTTCAGCTCGATCTGCTCGGTGATGGGCACCAGGGTCTCGATGTAGGCGGCGGTCACGTCGCGCACACCGCCGGAGGAGTTGCCGGAGGAGCCGATGATGTTGCCGGCTTCGGACTGGGCATCGTACTTGTCGGTGTAGACCCAGTCGTTGTACTCGGCGCCGGCGTACCAGCTGACCGGACCGGCGGGCAGTTCACCCATGTCCCACTGCACCCCTGCGTACCACTGGTAGAAGTCCATGGTGGAGCGGCGGCTGGTGTCGGCGGCCATGGCCTTGGTGCTGTCGGCGCTGAACTCGCCACCCACGAACTTGCCATCGGCGATCGCCTGCTGGGCGGCGGAGGCCAGCACGTAACCGGTACCGTTCTCCTTGTTGTCGGTCTTGGAATACATGTAACCGGCGTTCCACTGCATGTCACCCACGGATTCGGTGGCGATGGTGCCTTCGAAGCCGAGGTTCAGGCTGCCGGTCAGGTCGGTGACCAGGTTGTCACGGGGACCGACGTTGCTGAAGCGGTAGTAGGCATAGGCGGCTTCACCCAGACCCTGGGTGGCGGCGGCATCCAGGCCGTTGTCGGTGAAGAAGCTGGCGTTGTTCGGGTTGGCCGGATCGATGGTGAAGGCCCCGGCAGCGGGGGCGAAGCGACCGAAACTCTCGACCCGGGAGCCGATGATCTGGGGCACGAAGTCCACGTTGTCATTGATGTGATAACGGCCGTTCACATACAGGGTGTCGCGGCTGCGGGAGGCCGTGGTGGCGGCAATCTTGCCGTAGTTGTAGTTACAGCCGTCTTCGAAGCCGATGAAGGGCTCTTTACAGCTGCCATCGGCGTTGGTGGCGCCCGCCAGGGGGCCATATTTCCAGACCGGATCGCCATTGGCATCCAGGCCGGTCACCCCTTCCACGTTGCGGCCATAGGCGCTGGGGGCTTCGTTGCCCTGCTTGGAGAGATAATCGCGATCACGGGCGTAGATGACGTCTTTCTTGTCATGCTCGTAGACCGCCATCAGGGAGCCTTTCTCGCCATTGACGCCGGCAACGATGGAGCCGCTCGCTTCGTCACCCCCGTCTTCGCTCGGGGAGCCCAGGCGACCCTGGAAGGTCAGGCCTTCATAGCCTTCCTTGAGTACCACGTTGATGACACCGCCGATGGCATCGGAACCGTAGATGGCGGAGCCACCGTCCAGGTTGACTTCAACCCGCTCGACGGCGGCCATGGGGATGGTGTTCAGGTTGATGGAGGTGCCGCCCATGGTGGGGGAACCCGCGACCCGCTTGCCATTCAGCAGAACCAGGGTGCGCTCAGACCCCAGGCCGCGCAGGCCGACGGTGGCCTGGGACTGGAAGGAGCTGCCGGAGGCGGGGGAGACCCCCCCGAAGGAGTTGTAAGAGGCTTGCTTGAGGTAGTCGGCGACGGTCTGTTGGCCGGATTCTTCAATCTTGGCCTTGCTGACGGAGACGACAGGGGTGGAACCTTCCACGTCGACCCGGGAGATCCGGGAGCCTGTGACCTTGATTTTTTGCAGTTTTTCTACGTTCTGGCCCTCTTCGGCCAGGACAGGGGTGGCCACAACTGCCGCGCTCGCCAAGGCAAACGCTACGGCAGCAGAGAGTCTGCTTTTCCTAAGCATCGCTAGTATCCTTCCTGATTGTTTTTTGTTTGCTTCCTGTACCGCCCTCGTTGGAGCAGTGCGTAAGGCTTATCAAGGTTTGAGGTTTAACGTCAAATGAGGCGGGGTGAATGGGGAGGCAGGTGGGAATTAGATGACTATTTTTTATATGGGCGTTTTTTTCGGGATTTTATACTGTTCATCTTGCATTCAGCGATGTGAAAACGATGTTAAATGTACCCGTTTCGATTTTATTGATTATTTTTGAACTTATCGATAATGCACATGTCCCGATGAGTGATATATCGCCAATATCTACTTTGGTAGCATTTAAATCTGTCTTTGTTCATGTTCTCGCTCGGAGCCTTGTCCTGCCCATCGAAAAATCCCTCTTCTTCTATAGGTAAAATCAACATCGCCACTGATTTAGTGTAAGTGATTGTTAAATATGGATTTTGGTTCCGCTTTCGTGTTTTGTTTAATTAAATTTTATTAAATAAAAATAATTTAAATATGATGGCGTAGCAGTTTTTTATCTTGAAGTTGGGTTTTCGAAAAAAAAATTCCGGTTTTTTCTACTGCACCGCCCCCTCCTGTTTCATGTGCCTCGTTTTACTTGATTTTTGTTGCAGAGCTTTTACAGTGACCGAGCGGTATTGTCTGCCAATGACAGGCAATTCAGTGAGTAATGCCAGGAAGGACAGGCTGTTCATCGGATTTGAATGGCCATACAAGAACAACAAGGATGAGGTTTAACCCACCATGCTGTCGTATTTCTTACGTCGGATGCTTTTGATCATCCCGACGTTTCTCGGGATCACCCTGCTCGTCTTCACCATCACCCGCTTCGTGCCGGGCGGTCCGGTCGAACGCATGCTGATGCAGGCGCAGGTATCGCAGAATGAAAGCGGGCGCTCCAGTGGCAGCAAGGGAGCCCAGGCCCTCTCCGACGAGCAGATCGAGGAACTCAAGGCGTTCTACGGCCTGGACAAGCCCATGCTGATCGCTTACTGGGAGTGGCTGCAAAAACTCGCGGTGCTGGATCTGGGGGAGTCGACCCGTTACTACGAGCCGGTGTGGGATCTCATCAAGGATCGCTTGCCGGTCACCGCCTTCTTCGGGCTGGCGACCTTTCTGCTGAGCTATGCGGTCTCCATCCCACTCGGGGTGGCCAAGGCGCTCAGGCATAACAGCCGCTTCGACTCCCTGAGCTCCATGCTCATCTACATGGCCTATGCGCTGCCCGCCTACGTGGTGGGGATCTTCCTCATCACCGTCTTCGCCTTCCACCTGGAGTGGCTGCCCATGGGGGGCTTCCCGGGGGAAGATTTCGAGTACATGGAGAGCAGCTGGGACCAGATCCGCACCGTCTTCGCCCACGCTCTGCTGCCCCTCATCGCCTATGCCATCGGCGATTTTGCCATCCTCACCATGACCATGAAGAACAGCCTGATGGAAAACCTGTCGGCGGATTACGTGCGCACCGCCGTGGCCAAGGGGCTGCCGTTTCGCAAGGCGGTCACCGGCCATGCCATGCGCAACAGCCTGATCCCCATCGCCAGCCACTTGGGATCCGTGCTCACAGTCTTCTTCGGGGGCTCCTTCCTCATCGAGACCATCTTCAACATCGACGGCATCGGCCTGCTCGGCTATGAGGCCATCGTCGAGCGGGATTACCCCACCGTCATGGGGATCCTGGCGATCACCTCCATGCTGATGCTGGTGGGGAATATCGTCTCCGACATCTGCGTGGCGCTGGTCGATCCTCGCGTGCGGTTTGGAGACTGACCATGAACCTGAACCTCAACCCGGTCACACTGAAAAAACTCAAGCTTTTCAAGTCGATAAAGCGGGGTTACTACTCCTTTATCATCTTCTCCGTGCTGGTTGTCATCTCCCTTCTGGCGGAACTCCTGGTCAACAGCCGGGCCCTGGTGGTGAGCTATCAGGGGGAGCTCTACTTCCCGACTTATGGAAACGTTATCTCCGGCCAGCAGTTCGGGCTGGATTACGAATACGAGACCAATTACCGCCAGTTGCAGGCCCGCTTCGCAGAGGCGGGAAAAGGGGATTGGGTGCTGCTGCCCCTGGTGCCCTGGAACCCCTATGAGCAGGACTTCAAGCAGGACGCCTACCCCCCCTATGCGCCTAGCCTGGCCGAGCGCCACTTCCTCGGTACCGACACCAGCGGCCGCGATGTGCTGGCGCGTCTGGTATACGGCTTTCGCATCGCCATCGGTTTTGCCTTCATCACCCTGGTGGCGAGCTACGTCATCGGGGTCAGCATCGGTTGCATGATGGGCTTTCTCGGCGGGCGCTTTGATCTGGTGCTGCAGCGCTTCATCGAGATCTGGTCCCAGGTGCCCTTCCTCTACGTCATCATGATCCTGGTGTCGCTGGCCAAGCCGAACTTCGGCTTGTTCGTCGGCATCAACGTGCTGTTTGGCTGGATGGGGATCACCTGGTACATGCGCACCCTCACCTACAAGGAGCGGGCGCGGGACTATGTGATGGCGGCGCGGGCCCAGGGGGCCAGCACGGGGCGCATCATCTTCAACCACATACTGCCCAATACCCTGATGATGATCGTCACCCTGGCCCCCTTCGCCGTGGTGGGCAATATCTCCACCCTGACGGCGCTGGATTACCTGGGTTTCGGCCTGGCGCCGCCCACCCCGAGTTGGGGGGAGCTGCTCTCTCAGGGCATCAACAACCTGGATGCCATCTGGATCGTGAGTTCGGTGGTGGCGGCGGTGAGCCTGGTGCTCATCATGGTCTCCTTCATCGGTGAGGCCATCCGGGAGGCGTTCGATCCGCGCAAGTTCACCCGCTACCAGTGATGGCGTGGTGCAAGATATCGGTTGTGTGTGAAGTGACATGATTTAACCCTTAATCAAGAAACCCCCGCAGCAGGGGTCATGACCAGGAAGTCAGATATGAAGAATAAAATAAAATGGATAGGTGCACTTTTCCTGCTGGTGAATGGATCCTGGGTCTGGGCCGCCAGCCTGCCCGCGGATCTCAAGTGGGAAACCAATGACACGGACCCGGTGTTTGCCTCCCCCAAGGCGCTGCCAGGCGGCTCTCTTACCATGTTCATCGACAGCTTCCCGCTGACGTTTCGCACCGTGGGGCCCGACTCCAACGGTGCGTTCCGCTCCTTCATCCAGGACAACCAGCTGAGGCTCATCAGCTTCCACCCCAATACCGGCAACCCCATCCCGTCGCTGGCGACCCAGTGGGCCATCGCGCCGGACAACCAGACCGTCTATTTCAAACTGGATCCGCGCGCCAAGTGGTCTGACGGCAAGCCGGTCACCGCGGACGACTACACCTTCGGCTACGAGATGATGCGTTCCAAGGAGATCCGGGCGCCCTGGTACAACAACTACTACACCACCGAGATCGTGGCGGTGGAGAAGATTGACGACCACACCATCCTGGTCAAGTCGGGCAATCGCAAGGCCAAGCTGGACTTGCTCAACACCACGGAGCTCTGGCCCCAGCCCAAGCATTACTACAAGCTGACCCCCAACTGGGTGAAGCAGTACAACTGGTCCGTGGTGCCCACGACGGGCCCCTATGTCATGACCGAGGTGAAGAAGGGCAAGTCCATCACCTTCAGCAAGCAGCCAGACTGGTGGGCCCAGCAGGATCGCTACAACCAGCACAGGTTCAACATCGACACCATCAAGGTGCAGGTGATCCGCGACCACAACATCGCGTTTCGCCACTTCCTGAAGGGGGAGGTCGACACCTTCGAGATGATCCTGCCGAACTGGTGGCACGAGAAGGCGGTGACGCCGGAGTACAAGCAGGGTTATGTGCAGAAGGTGATGGCCGTGACCGACACCAAGCAGGGCGGGCAGGGGGTTCACCTCAACATCGCCAATCCCAGGTTGGCGGATATCAATGTGCGCCTCGGCATCCAGCACGCCATGAACCTCGACAAGATGATCGCCACCGTGCTGCGCGGCGACTATGACCGCGCCACCACCTTCGGCTCGGGCTTTGGCGACTTTACCGACATGCAGCTGGCCGAGCGGGCCTATGACGTGGCCAAGGCGCGGGAGTTCTTCGCCAAGGGAGGCTACGCCAAGCCGGGGCCGGACGGCATCTTGCAAAACGACAAGGGCGAGCGCCTCAGTCTGGCGGTCACCTACACCACCCAGGAGCACACCAAGCGGCTGACCGTGCTCAGGGAAGAGGCCAAGAAGGCGGGCCTGGATCTGGAGCTCAACCTGGTGGATGGTGCCACCGGTTTCAAGGTGATGCTGGAGAAGAAACACGAGGCGGCCTGGCTTGGCTGGGGCGGTGGCGGTCTCTATCCGCAGTATTGGGAGTCGTTCCACTCGGATAACGCCAACAAGCCACAGACCAACAACCTGTTCAACGTGGCAGACAAGCAACTCGACACCCTGATCGACGCCTACGACGTGGAGTTCGATACCGCCAAGCGGGCCGATCTCTCCCGCCAGATCCAGCAGCGTATCTATGATCTCGCCATCTTCGTGCCCGGTGTACAGCTCAACTATGTGCGGGCCAGCAGCTGGCGCTATGTGATGCTGCCCGAGGTGCCTGCCACCAAGAACACCCCGGATCAGCTCTACTGGCCCATGGATGGCTACCCCCACAGCAGCGGCGGTCTGCTCTGGATCGATCCCAAGGTGAAGGCCGAGACCCTAAAAGCCAAGGATGCGGGCGAGGCGCTGGCCCCCATCAATCTGCTCGACAAGACCTATGCGCACCATTGAGTCCAGGATTGAGCCCATAGACAAGGGAGGGGCGGCCATGGCCAAGCGAGAGGCCCCCATCCTCGAGGTCCGGGATCTCGAGGTGGAGTTCGCCGTCGATGACGGCAAGATCAAGGTGCTTGACGGGGTGAGCTTCGCCGTGGCGCCGGGGCAGACCCTCGGCATCGTCGGCGAGTCCGGTTGCGGCAAGAGCGTCACGTCGCTCGCCATCATGGGGCTGTTGCCCAAGCCCCATGGTCAGGTCGTCGCGGGCTCCATCCGTTTCCAGGGGGAGGAACTGCTGTCACTGCCGCCGGATCAGATGTACCGGGTGCGGGGCAACCGCATCTCCATGATCTTCCAGGAGCCGATGACGGCCCTGAACCCGGTGCAGACCGTGGGGGATCAGTTGATGGAGGTGTTCAGCCTGCACCGGCCGGAGTACAGCAAGCACGACCGCAAGGCGGCCGCCATCGCCATGCTGCACAAGGTGGGGATCCCGGAGCCGGAGCGGCGCTTCGGGGTCTATCCCCACAACCTCTCCGGCGGCATGCGCCAGCGGGTGATGATCGCCATGGCGCTGGCGTGCGAGCCGGCCCTGCTCATCTGCGACGAGCCGACCACGGCGCTGGATGTGACCATTCAGGCCCAGATCCTGGATCTGATGAAGGAGCTGCAAGCCCAGACCGGCATGGCCATCATCTTCATCACCCACGACCTCGGGGTGGTGGCGGAGCTGTGCGACGAAGTGGTGGTGATGTATGCGGGTCGGGCGGTGGAGCGGGCCGATATCTACGAGCTGTTTGACCGGCCGCGTCATCCCTATACTCATGGTCTGATGGCCTCGATCCCGCGCCTCGAAGATGTGCCAAAGAGCCTGCTCAAGACCATCAAGGGCCAGGTGCCTGCCCTGCACGAGATGCCGGCGGGGTGCCGTTTCTCCAACCGCTGCCCCCACGCCACCGAGATCTGCGTGGGCACCAATCCGGTGGCGGAATCCCTGGGAGAGCGGCACACAGTGTCCTGCCATCACTGGAAGGAGTTGAGCGTATGAGCATCTTGTGGTCGATGCGGGACTTGAAGCAGCACTTCAGCACGAGGGAGAGGGGGGATCTGATGCCGCCTCTTCCCCTCGATAACAAGGAGCAACAGCCATGAGCATCTTGTTGTCGGTCAGGGACTTGAAGCAGCACTTCAAGATGGGTGGCGGTTTTTTGCGCAAACACTACACCGTCTATGCGGTAGATGGCATCAGCTTCGAGTTGAAACAGGGGGAGACCCTGGGACTGGTGGGGGAGTCCGGCTGTGGCAAGTCCACCCTGGGGCGCTCCCTGCTCAAGCTGTTCGAGCCCACCGCGGGGCAGATCACCTTCGAGGGGCGGGACATCACCCAGCTGTCGCCAAAAGAGATGCGTTCCCTGCGTCAGGAGATGCAGATCGTGTTTCAGGATCCTGCAGAATCCCTCAATGGCCGCCATACGGTGGGGCAGATCCTGGAGGAGCCCTTCATTATCCACGGCAAGGGCACGACGACGCAGCGGCGGGAGTGGGTCTTGGAGCTGCTGGACAAGGTCGGCTTGCCGCGCAGTGCGGCGGATCGCTATCCCCACGAGTTTTCCGGCGGCCAGCGCCAGCGTATCGGCATCGCCCGGGCCATCGCCCTCAAACCCAAGCTGCTGGTGTGTGACGAGGCGGTGTCGGCGCTCGATGTATCGGTGCAGTCCCAGATAGTCAATCTGTTGCTCACCCTGCAGCAGGAGATGAACCTCGCCATCATCTTCATCGCCCACGACTTGTCGGTGGTCAAACACATCTCGGACCGGATCGCCGTCATGTATCTGGGGCGGATTGTCGAACTGGCGGATGCCCAGCAGCTTTACCTGAGCCCGCGTCACCCCTATACCCAGGCACTCATCTCGGCTATTCCGGTGCCGGATCCCCGTCGCCGCAATCAGCGGATCCTGCTGACCGGTGACGTGCCATCCCCCATTTCACCGCCGAGCGGCTGCCACTTCCACCAGCGCTGCCCCTATGCCACGGATCTGTGCCGCAGCGCCTCGCCCGCACTGACTGTGTGCGACGGGCTGGCCCATCAGGTGGCCTGCCACTTCCCCCTGGCTGCGGTGGAGGCGGTGCCGCTGGGAAAGGCGATGTGATGCCGGCGGCCGAGCCACGGCCTCCGGCATCCGCACCGGACGGTCAGCAAGACGAGCAATAAAAAAATGGGGCCTGTGGGCCCCATCTTCATGGTTGGAGTTCAGGTTTGGCCGTGGAACATCTGGCCCGGGCAGGACAGCTTCCCGTGGGGATAGCTGCAGTGTGGATTGTCGTATATTTTGTAATTTTACTACTTATTGCCTTTCGGCCGGCCCACTCAGGCGCCATAGCGGAAGTAGTAGTTGCGGGTCGCCGGTGCATAGGTCACTTTCTCGTCGACGCCTTTTTTGCTGGATGCACCCTTGAGGTGGAACAGCACTGCCAGATTCTCGAACATAGTCTTACCTCATCGCTCTGTTAATCGTTGTTGTGTGTGACCTTGGTCACAATTTGATGCTAGGGAATTTTGTGATCCCGATCAACTTATCGTGTTGTAAATTTACATAAATCATGGAAAAGGTTTTCGTATAAAAGTTTTCTTATGGATACGTTTTCAAGGGAATGAGGATGTTTTGAGGCAGGGGAGCCACGAAGAGGGGGCGGCGGGAGAGAATGGCCATAAAAATGCCCCGCACGGAGCGGGGCATCATGACACCTGGCAATAAAACCGGCCTTACTTGGCGGGGATCTGTTCCAGCACGTGGACCAGCAGCTGCCAGAAACGCTCGACCGCGGGGATGTGCACCTTCTCGTCAGGGGAGTGGGCACCACGGATGGTCGGACCGAAGGAGACCATGTCCCAGTCCGGGTAGGCACTCTTGAACAGGCCGCACTCCAGACCTGCGTGGATCACCATGACGTTCGGCATCTCGCCGAACAGGGTCTGGTAGCTGTTGCGCACCAGCGCCATCACCGGTGAGTCGACGTTCGGGGCCCAGCCCGGGTAGGCGCCGGTGAACTCGCAGCTGGCACCGGCCAGGTTGAACAGGGAGCGGGTCATCTGCTCGACGCTCTCGCGACCGGAGTCGATGAGGGAGCGGATGAGGCACTGTACATAGATCTCGCCTTCGAGGGTCTTGATGACGCCGAGGTTGGTAGAGGTCTCGGTGACGCCCGGGATGGCATCGCTCATGCGGATGACGCCGTTCGGGCAGGCCATCAGGGAGTCCAGCAGGCGGGCCTGCAAGGATTCGCTCAACAGCTTGGCCGGCTTCTCCTTGCTGCTGAGCAGCACGGTCAGGTTCGCCTCGGTGGCGGCCAGTTCGCTCTGGTAGATGCCGGCATAGCGATCCACCAGGGCCTTGAGTTCATTCACGCTGGCGGCAGGCACCAGCAGGGTGGCACGGGCCTCGCGGGGGATGGCATTGCGCAGGGTGCCGCCGCTGATCTCGGCCAGTCGCACACCCAGCGGCTCGGCGGCCTTGAGCAGGCGTACCAGCAGCTTGTTGGCATTGCCACGGCCGCGGTGGATATCGACCCCGGAGTGACCGCCGCGCAACCCCTTCACCTGCAGCTCGAAGCCTTCGCCTTCAGTGGCGGCGACCTGCTCAAGGGGGAAGCGGATATTGGCATCCACCCCGCCGGCGCAGCCCATGTAGACCTCGCCATCTTCCTCGGAGTCGGTGTTGAGCAGGATTTCGCCTTCCAGCCAGCCCGCTTCCAGACCGAAGGCGCCGGTCATGCCGGTCTCTTCGTCCGTGGTCAGCAGCACTTCCAGCGGACCGTGCTTGATGGTCTTGTCCGCCAGCACGGCCAGGCAGCCGGCCATGCCCATGCCGTTGTCGGCGCCCAGGGTGGTGCCGCGGGCGGTGACCCATTCACCGTCGATGTAGGCATCGATGGGATCCTTGGTGAAGTCGTGCTGGGTGTCGGCATTGGCCTGGGGCACCATGTCGATGTGGGCCTGCAGTACGACGGCCTTGCGATTTTCCATCCCCGGTGTGGCCGGTTTCTTGATGATGATGTTGCCGACGGCATCCTGCTTGACCGCCAGCCCTTCCCCTTGTGCCCACTGGACAATCCAGGCGCTCAGCTGGGCTTCGTGCTTGGAAGGATGGGGGATGGAGCAGATCTGCTCGAAGAATTGCCAAATCAGTTTGGGAGAGAGGGAACTCAGCTGTGCCACGTCGGGACTCCTTACCTGCACGGGATGATAGCGGGCCCCAGCGGTGGCTGGGGAAGTGGGTAACGATAATACAGTCAATCACACAAAAATGTGAGCAGTCAGCGCAAATTGCAGTCCGCTTGTGCTGATAAAGAGGGCATGAATGGTGAAGCTGGCTACCAGGCGGGGTTCATGCAGCACAATATCAATAATGTGACTTGACTCACAAAAATATTGTCTTTTTCGCCGGCGATGGTAAATTAGCCGCCGTGGGTCACCCCACTTGTCAGGATGACAATCAATGCCTCCAGGGAACCGAAGCAAAGCAAGTGCGCCTCCACGGAACCGAGTGTTCGTTCAAGGATCTGAGCCCGCATTAAGGTACGTAACTTGTTAAGCAATCAGGAGTATTAATATGTCAGGCAGCAATTCAACCTATTGGTTTGCCCAGTCTCTCTATACCCAGGGTTTCAACTATCCGAACCCCTACGCCAACCGTCGTTAAGGCGGGTTGTCAGCCAGACTGACGACCGAATCGACAGACAGCAGGTGTGCGAGGCCTCGAACCTCCCCCTGCTATTTTTTTACCTGAAATCTGGCAAGACGCGGGGCAAGGCCGGCAAAATGCCGTGTCAGACGGTTCTCATCATGAAGCCATGAACGATTTTTCCCGCTTTTCGCATACGTTTGTCAGGCAATCTGCTGGCAAAGAGTGCTATCATGCTGGCCCAACAGCCGGTCTGGATTCTCGCCCTCTCGTGTGAACAGACCGCCAGCTATGCCCATCCTGCTTCCATTGCATCAGCGTTTGCTGCCGAGGGTCTTCTCCCGAGGCGGCCCAAGTGCAAGCCGAATTTGGCGACAGGGGGCCAGAATTGACAGTGGTCGAGCCGTTTGGGGTTCGGAACTGGTTTTTAAGTGATTGTTTTATATAACTCTTCGAGATCGATATTATGCCAAAGAAATTTTACGTGTCCTGGGACAACCTGCAACGTGAAGCCCGCCGTCTGGCCCGTCGCCAGTTGCCTGTCAGCCAATGGAAAGGGATCATCGCGGTCAGCCGCGGCGGCCTGGTACCGGCCGCGCTGATGGCCCGTGAACTTGGCATTCGCAATGTCGAAACCCTCTGCATCTCCAGCTATGACCACAACAGCCAGCGTGAACTGGTGGTGGTGAAGGCCGCGACCACGGCCGGCGATGGCGAAGGCTGGCTGGTGGTGGACGATCTGGTGGACACCGGCGGTACCGCCAAGGCGATCCGCGAGCTCTACCCCAAGGCCAAGTTCATCACGATCTTTGCCAAGCCCATGGGCGAGCCGCTGGTGGACGACTTCGAAGTCGCCATCCCGCAGGATACCTGGATTGAGCAACCCTGGGACATGGCGCTGGAATTCGCCAACCCCATCTGCGACGAAGAGTAAGTCCATCGCTGGCGCCACAAGGCGACGACAAGTCGATGGCACCGTCAGCATGACGGCGTCAGAAAGGTTTCAAAGGGCCCCACTTAGGGGCCCTGTTTTTTTATGCTATGGCTGCCGGGCGTGAAAAGTGGTTAAGATGACCCATAGCCTGAGACAGAAGAGCGACGATTTTGGAACCAAGCAACGATACCAACCTGACGGAAAAGCTGTTCACCCGGGTCAAAAAGGTATTGGAAACCTCCGAGATATCCAACTCCAGCCCGGTCGAAGAGCACGACAGCGCCCTGGCCGAGAGTTTCATCGACGGTGCCCTCTCGCCCCACTGGTATAGGCTGCTGCGCCGACCGACCTGGGCCTGGCAGGGCGCGGATCCGGTGGAGGTGGAGCAGACGCTCGCCCACATCGCCATGGGGCAGGGGGAGCGCAGCCACGAGCGGTTCCTCGATACCATCAAGGGCTATGTGCCCGGCAACTGGGTGTACGAGTGGAGTCAGCTGGGTGGTCGTTACTTCAATCAGGGGCGTGAGCAGGCGAGTCAGGGGGAGCGGGAAGCCGCCCTGAAGAATTTGCTCAAGGCGGTGCGTTACTACTCCATCGCCAGTTATCCCCATCTCAAGCACGACGAACTGGCGGATCAGGCGCAGTTGCTCGGCAACATGGCGTACCGCGAGGCGGGACGCCTGTTCAAGGTCCCTCTCAAGGAGTTGCAGGTGCCGTTTCGGGGCAAGACCATCCAGGGGTATCTGCACCTGCCGACCACAGAGAAACCCGTGCCCCTGGTCATCGTCAGCGGCGGCATCGACTCGTTGCAGGTGGATTTTCTCAGCTTCTACTTCAAATGCCTCGAGCCCCACGGCATCGGCATGCTCTCTCTGGACATGCCGGGCACCGGCTATGCCGAACACTGGCCCCTGGTGCAGGACACCAGCCGGTTGCATCAGGCGGTGCTGCACCATCTGGCCGAGGTGGCCTGGGTGGATCATCAGCGGATCGCCATGGTGGGATTCCGGCTGGCGGGCAATGTGGCGGCGCGCCTTGCCTATATAGAGCCGTTCAAGCTGCGGACCGTGGTCTGCATCGGCGCAGGCATCAATCAGGTGTTCACCAACCAGGAGATGTTTGCCCGCTGCCCGCGCATGATGCGCGACGGTCTGGCAAACCGGCTGGGGGCCGACGCGGCCCAGTGGGATCTGCTGCGCACCAAGTGTCAGGTCTTCTCCCTCAAGACGCAGGGTCTGCTGGGGAGCCGGACCTCTGTGCCGATATTGAGTATCGGGCACAAGCGAGATTTTATTTGTCCCGAGCAGGATGTCCGGGCATTGGCCTCCGCCAGCCGCAATGGCAAGGCGGTGGTGTTTGACAAACAGCCTCTGCTAGAGGTCTATGACGAGGCGTTGAAAGAGACGGTTGATTGGCTCAAGAAGCACCTATGTACATGATGCAAAACTAAAAGTGTCACATCACCATGTGATGGTATGGCTTGTTCAACAGGGAGGTTAGCATGTCAGAGAGAGTGACCTACAAGCGCTTGCTGCGGCAATTCGCCGCCATTGGCCCCTATCTGCGCGAAGATCTGTGCGAAGAGGGGCACTACCGCTTCGACTGTCTGTCGGTCTGCGTCAGCGCCAAACCGGCGCCGGACAAACGGGAGTTCTGGGGCTGGTGGCTGGTGCTGGAGCAGGACGATCACCACTTCAGCTATCACTACCAGGTCGGTTTCTACAACGCGGACGGGGAGTGGATAGACAAGCCGCTGCCCAAGAAGCATCAGGCGGAGGTGGAGCGTACCCTCAACCACTTCTACAAGCTCATCAGTGGCAAACTTGCCACCCTGGAGTGCAAGCTCTCGCCTGCCGAGCAGGTGACCAATGAGCTGAGTGTCACCGCCGCCTGACTCATGCCGGCCCCGTCACCACGGGGCCGTTTTCCTATGCTCTCTGCCTTCCCGTGACGTCAAATGCGCGCTTGGCGTACAGTTTCGCCATCATGACCGCGACTCGGCGTAATTGCCTTGCAGGGCAGGGGGGCCGTGGGTATAAAGGGATTCCTTACTTTTTAGCCTCTTAGTTCCCATGGAAAACAGAACCATAGTCGTCAAACTGGGCACCAGTGTGCTCACCGGGGGATCAGCCCGCCTCAACCGTGCCCACATGGTCGAGTTGGTCAGACAGTGTGCCGCGTTGCACCGTGATGGCCATCGCGTCGTCATGGTCACCTCCGGGGCCATCGCTGCCGGTCGTGAACACCTTGGCCACCCTCCCTTGGCGCCGACCCTGCCCAACAAGCAGATGCTGGCGGCCGTTGGCCAGACCCAGCTCATCCGGGTGTGGCAAGACTTGTTCAATCTCTATGGGCTGCATATCGGCCAGATGTTGCTGACCCGCGCCGATCTGGAAGACAGGGAGCGCTATCTCAATGCCCGCGACACCCTGCGCACCCTGCTCGATCACCGCATCATCCCCGTCATCAACGAGAACGACGCAGTGGCCACCGCCGAGATCAAGGTGGGGGACAACGACAACCTCTCCGCCCGCGCCGCCATCTTGGCGGATGCGGACTTGCTGATCCTGCTCACGGATCAGAAAGGGCTCTTCACCGCCGATCCCCGCAGCAATCCGGATGCCCAGCTCATCGAAGAGGTGCAGACCATAGACGACACCCTGCGCAAGCTGGCCGGTGACAGCGTCAGCGGCCTGGGAACGGGCGGCATGGCCACCAAGCTGCAGGCGGCCGACGTGGCGCGCCGGGCCGGGGTCAACGTGGTGATCGCCACCGGCCAGATCCCGGAAGTGGTTGGCCGTCTGGCCAAGGGGGAGCGGGTCGGCACCTTGTTCCCGGCCCTGGCATCCCCGCTGGAGGGACGCAAGAGCTGGATCTTGGCAGGCCCGCCCCCCCACGGCGAGGTACAGGTGGATCAGGGGGCCGTCGCCGCCATGCAGGAGAAAGGATCCAGCCTGCTGCCCAAGGGCATCATAGCGGTGAAAGGGGACTTCGCCCGGGGCGAGGTGGTACGCATTCTCGACCCCAAAGGGAGCGAGCTGGCACGGGGTATCTGCCGTTATGATCACATCGAGCTGGACAAGTTGCGCGGCGTGCATTCGGATCAGATAGAACAGGTATTGGGTTACGGCTATGGCGCCGTGGCCATTCACCGCGACGATATGGTACTGCTGTAAGGCGGTACGCTTGGGCCCAGCCAGGAATAGGTTCATGACCATGGGCCGTTCGCACAGATGATATGGCACCGCGCCAACGCGGTGCCTCAGGTTGAAAGAGGACATGTTATGAGTCTGGAGAAAATGGGGCAGGCCGCCCGCGAAGCCGCCTACCAGCTGGCTACCATCAGCACGGCGCAGAAGAACCGGGCACTGGCCGCCATCGCCGACGAACTGGAAGCGCGCAGCCCCCAGATCCTGGCCGCCAACGAGAAAGACATCGCGGCGGGCCGGGATGCGGGTCTCTCCGAGGCTATGCTGGATCGGCTGCTGCTCAACCCGGCACGCCTCGCTGGCATAGTCGCGGATGTGCGCAAGGTGATCACGCTGGATGATCCGGTCGGTGCCGAAATAGACAACCGGGTGCTGGAGAACGGCCTGCGCCTCTCTCGTCGCCGGGTGCCGATCGGTGTCATCGGTGTCATCTACGAGGCACGCCCCAATGTCACCATCGACATCGCCAGCCTCTGCCTCAAGACCGGCAACGCCAGCATACTGCGCGGCGGTCGGGAAACGTTCCACTCCAACCTGGAGCTGGTGCGGGTGATCCAGTCCGCGCTGACGGCCTCCGGCCTGCCCGGTGACGCGGTGCAATACATCGACAATCCGGATCGTGCCCTAGTGGGTGAGCTGCTGCGCCTCGATCGCTACGTGGACATGATCATCCCCCGCGGCGGCGCCGGCCTGCACAAGATGTGCAAGGAGAACAGCTCCATCCCCGTCATCATCGGTGGCTTCGGCATCAGCCATATCTTCGTGGACGAGAGCGCGGATCTGACCCGGGCCCTCGCGGTCATCGACAACGCCAAGGTGCAGCGCCCCTCCGCCTGCAACGCCCTCGATACCCTGCTGGTCCATGAGAAGGTGGCGGTTGAGTTGTTGCCACGACTAGCCGGGCTGATGAACGAGCGCAAGGTGACCTTGGTGGCGACCCCGGAATCCTTGCCGCTGCTGGTGGAGGCCGACAACCTGAGCGCCGCGGCCGCAGAGGATTTCGATACCGAGTGGCTGGGGCTGACCCTGGGCGTCAAGCTGGTGGCGGATGTGAACGAGGCGCTTGCCCACATGCGCGAGCACAATGCCGGCCACTCCGACGCCATCCTGACCAACAATCTGGCGAACGCCGAGCGTTTCGTCAACGGTGCAGGGTCGGCGGCGGTCTATGTCAATGCCTCCACCCGTTTCACCGATGGTGGCCAGTTCGGCCTCGGTGCCGAGGTGGCGGTCTCGACCCAGATGTTGCACGCCCGTGGCCCCATGGGGCTGACCGAACTCACTAGCTACAAATGGGTCGGGGTGGCGGATTACCTGAGCCGCGCCTGAGTCGGTTCTTGTTGCCCTCATCGGAAATGCCGACGTCTGTCGGCATTTTTATGCTTTTTTATTGCGCCCCATCAGGGGCTTGCATATAACTATCCAGCAAGCCGTGGCGAGATTTTGCTCACTAGGCTACCAGCAAAAACGGGAGCAATTTCAAGGATGAAACAGACAAGCTGGATGACACGGCTGGGCTGGCTCTGGATGAGCCTGCCGTTGCTGCTGGGGGCACTCTGCTTCAGTGGTGCCAGTCAGGCGAGCTGGGATCAGGATCTCTATCGTCAACTGGGTCTGGCGGGCAAGCTCGACAAACAGGTGTTTCGCAAGGCACTCAGCGGCTATCAAAGCGTGCGTCACAAGCGAAAGCCCATTCTCACCATCATCGATTACAGCAAACCCTCGAATCAGCGCCGGCTGTTCGTCATCGACGTCAAGCGCCACAAGCTGCTCTACCACACCTGGGTCAGTCATGGCCGCAACTCCGGCGAGCTGGCGGCACGCCAGTTCTCCAATCAGCTCAACTCAAGGCAGAGTTCCCTCGGGGTCTATCGCACGGCGGAGACCTACCAGGGCAAGCACGGTTACTCCCTGCGTCTCGATGGCTTGAGCCCCGGCAAGAACAGCAATGCCCGCAAGCGCGCCATCGTGGTGCACGGGGCGGATTACGCGAGTCCGCGGCACCTGCAAAAATATGACAAGCTGGGTCGCAGCTGGGGTTGCCCCGCCCTGCCGAGGGAGCAGTCCAGAGCCATCATCGACATCATCAAGGGGGGGAGCGTCATCTACGCTCACGGCTGAGCAGAAAACACAAGGCCAGCACTGGGCTGGCCTTGTCATCAGCAGGGCGTGCGGGTTAACGCACCACCAGCACCGGGCAGGGGGCGTGGCGTACCACGGATTCGGCGACACTGCCGACCAGCAGGTGGCTGATGCCGGAGCGCCCGTGGCTGCCCATGATCACCATATTCACCTTGTCCTCCTTCGCCTGCTGCACTATCTCGTCGGCGGCACGGCCGAAGCGCACTTCGAAGGTGGCGGGGATGGGCAGGGTGGCAACCAGCTCCTTGAGTTGGCTCTTGGCCTGGCGCTCCATCTCGTGGGTGATCTCGATGGCGGTCATGTGCAGGATCTTGTAGCTGTCGAAACCGTGCAGTTGGTCCACCACGTGGATCAGCTTGAGCTCGGCCTGATGGGTCTGGGCCATGAAGACCGCATAGTCGAGCACGGCCTTGGACATCTCGGAGAAGTCGACGGGGCAGAGTAGCGATTTGATGGATGGCATGATGTGGCTCCTCTTCTGGTTGGGTCACTAATGAATCTTGTGATCCATACTACCTCTTTAGGTGGTAATAACTCACGACTCGCTCGCAAAACCGGGAAAAGATGGGAGCCGATGCGAGAACTTCCTATGCTGTGTTAAGGCGTGAACAGACGGCCAACAGCGTCATCTCCAAGGAAATACAGGTACATGCTCCGTGCTATCTTGTTGTGCAGCCTACTGCTTATCTGGCCCGTCCGGGCCGACACCATACATGTCTATTGCGATGACTGGCCCGGTTTCTGTCAGGCAGATGGTCACGGCGTCTATCTGGACATAGTGCGCGCCATCTATAAACCCGCCGGCTACGGTATTCATCCGCACATCGTGCCCTACAAGCGGGCGCTGGCGGTGGTGGCGCAGAAGGGGGGGGACATGGCGATGGGGGTCTACCAGGAGGAGGTGGACGGAGTGCATCAACCCCGCTTCCCGGCTTCGGCAGATGACGTGACCGTGCTGATGAAAACGAAATGGTTGCCTGGCTGGGAAGGGGAGCAGAGTCTTCGGGATCAGGATGTGCTCTGGCTGCGAGGCTGGGCGTTTGACAAGTTCATCTCCGAGCCCATGCGCTGGTATGAGATAGACAGCCATGCCATGGCGCTGCAACTGCTGGCCAAGGGGCGCTATCGCTACTACCTGACCGCCGGGGTGCTCTATCCAAAGGCTGACATTCCCCCCGACATGACCCGGGTGTTTCTGCGCTGGGTGCCGACTTACCCCATCTTTGCCGACAACGAGAAAGGGCGGCAACTGGCACAACTATGGGATCCCGGCATGCAATCCTTGATCAAAACCGGCGCACTTATGGATATCTACAGGCGCAACCAGCTCTATGAATACTACCGGGATTTTTTGAAGGCGCAGACGCAGAGCCTGAACAAATGACGGCCTGTGCCTAGTTGCCCGGCCGCCGTTTTCATCACCGATGACCTGTCTGTCATTAGGTAATCCTTCAGATTTTTTCTCTATCTGTTAGGCGTGTGCAGATAATCTATTTGGTAATGGATTGAATTCTGGTTTCTTATGCTGTTACATCAAGGCTGTTTCAGGCTTCCCGTTTCGCTCTCAGCTCCTTGGCCAGCCGATCATAGAGGATGACGTTGACCGAGGCGGCCAGGTTCATGCAGCCATGGGTCGGCACATAGATGACCTCCTTCACCGCCGCGAAGCGCTCGGGCTCCAGCGTGCCATCCTCCGGGCCGAAGATGTAGAAGGCCCGCTCGGGATGCACATAATCCGGTAGCGAGGTCGCCCCCTCGATGAGATCCACCAGCACCGGGGTACAGCCAGCGGGAACGAACTCCAGCAGATTGTCGACCCCGAGCAGAGGGATCTTCTCCACCATCTGTTTGGTGTCGGTGGCAAAACGGCGTGCCAGCTCGAAACGACTGCCGGTGTAGTAGACCTCCTGTGCCCCGTAGCAACCCGCCGCCCGCATCACGGCCCCCACGTTCTCCGGTGACTTGGGATTGACCAGACCAATGGCGCAGCGGATGGCTGCCGCGGGCTCCTGCGAAAGAGGCGCCGCCTGCGCCTTGTTGTCCTGATCGACGTTGTTCATCTGATACCCCTCTGTGATTGCAGGGGCGCATTATACCCCTGCTCCGGCATTTGCCCATCGGTGGCCATGCTCGTGCTCCGGGGCCCCATTCGGGGGCAGTTGCACCTTGCCGGATCAGGAGTGGGCGCCACCATCCCCCGGCAGCGGGCGGGCCGCGTCATGGATCCTGGCGCGAGCCTTGCAATGGACTGGCAAGATGAATGAGACCATGCCGGACAAAGGCGTCCGTCCCCCTGGGGGGGGGCGGGCGCCTTTTTCATTTGGCACGGTGAGGCGGCAGCCGGGCAGCCCGGTGACAAGGAGCAAGGGAATGAAAACCACCTGTGCCTACTGTGGAGTGGGATGCGGCATCCGGTTGAACCGGGAGGGAGAAGGATGGCAATTGACGGGGGACGAGCAGCACCCCGCCAATGGCGGTGCCCTGTGCGTCAAGGGGGCCAGCCTCTTGGAGAGTCTGGACTTTCCTGATCGCCTGCTCTACCCGCGCTGGCAGGGCAAGCGGGTCAGTTGGGACGAGGCGCTCGATACCCTCGCCGAGCGTCTGACCCGGATCCTCGCGGAGTCCGGGCCAGACGCCATCGGCATCTATCTGTCGGGTCAGCTCACCACGGAGGATTACTACGTCGCCAACAAGCTGATGAAGGGGTTTATCGGCAGCGCCCATGTGGACACCAACTCCCGGCTCTGCATGTCATCCGCGGTGGTGGCCCACCAGCGGGCCTTCGGCGAGGATCTGGTGCCCGCCTGTTATGAGGATCTGGAGTTGGCGGATCTGGTGATCCTCACCGGGGCCAATACCGCCTGGACCCACCCCGTGCTGTTTCGCCGTCTGCAACAGGCCAGGGTGCGGCGACCAGAACTCAAGCTGGTGGTGCTGGATCCGCGCCGCACCATGACGGCGGAGCAGGGAGATCTGCACCTGGCGCTCAAACCCGGCAGCGATGTGGCGCTCTGGAACGGGCTCTGTCGTTACCTGCTCGACCACGATGGCTGGGACAAGGAGTACGTGGCGAGTCACGTCAGCGGCTTTGCAGAATTGGCGGCCGAACTGGACTCCCCCGAGTGGCAGCTGGAGGCGGTCGCCAGGAGTTGCGACCTATCCCAGAGCGATCTGCTCGGCTTCTATCGCCTGTTCGCACGCACCCCGCGCACCGTCACCCTGTTTTGCCAGGGGATCAATCAGTCCAATCAGGGGGTGGACAAGGCCAATGCCATCATCAATGCACACCTGCTGTGCGGGCGCATCGGCAAGCCGGGGGCGGCGCCCTTCTCCATGACGGGTCAACCCAATGCCATGGGCGGGCGCGAGGTGGGGGGATTGGCGACCCAGCTGGCGGCCCACATGGGATTCACAGAGGTCGAGTGCGATCGGGTGCAACGCTTCTGGCAGAGTCCGACCATAGTGCGGGGGCCCGGTTACAAGGCGGTCGAGTTGTTCGAAGCTGTACATCGGGGGGAGATCCGCGCGCTCTGGGTGCTCGGCACCAACCCGGCCGTCTCCCTGCCCGACGGCAACCGGGTACGGGAGGCCCTGGCCAGCTGCGAGCTGCTGGTGGTCTCCGAGGTGACGGCCAACACCGACACGGCGCGACTGGCCCATCTGCTGCTCCCTGCCGCCGCCTGGGGGGAGAAGGGCGGCACCGTCACCAATTCCGAACGTACCATCAGCCGCCAGCGTGCCTTCCTGCCCATGCCGGGCGAGGTGAGGCAGGACTGGTGGGCGCTGACCCAGCTCGCCCGCCGCCTCGGCTTCGGTGCGGCGTTTGCCTACGACCATGAGCACGCGATCTTCTGCGAGCATGCGGCGCTCTCCGGCTTCGAGAACGAGGGGGAGCGTCAGTTCGACATCTCCGGGCTGGCGCAGTTGTCACGGGCCGAATTTGAGGCGCTGACCCCCCTTCGCTGGCCCATCAACGACCGCTGGCCGCAGGGGCGCGCCCGCCTGTTCGAGGATGGCCGCTTCGCCACGGCAGATGGGCGGGCCAGGTTGTTACCACTGCACCAGCAGTTCCCCTCATCCGTGGCCCTGACGGCCTTGCCGCAAGGGGGGGCACTCTCTTTGCTGCTCAACTCGGGGCGGCTGCGGGATCAGTGGCACACCATGACCCGTACCGGCCACGTGCCCCGCCTGCAGGAGGCCGAGCCCTGGCCCAGGGTGAGGATGGGGGCGGCCAGCCTGCTGGCGTTGGGACTCAAGGAGGGGGATCTGGTGCGGCTGCACAATACATCGGGAGAGGCGCGACTGCGCGTCGGACTGGATGAGGGGCTGCGGGAGGGGGAAGCCTTCCTGCCCATGCACTGGACCGACAGCCAGTGCAGCCAGGGGGCGGTCAACCGCCTCCTCCCCGCCGTGGTCGATCCGCTCTCTGGCCAGCCCATGTTCAAACAGGGGCGGGTATGGGCGGAACCCCAGCCGACCCGTTGGCAGGGGCTCTGGATAGGTTCTCAGCCATGGCGTGAACCGATGGACTGGTGGGCGAGTCGCCCCCTGCCAGAGGGGCATTGCACCCTGCTGGCCTCCTGGTCTGAGCCCCAGGAGGCACTCTGGCAACGGCTGGCCCAGGCTGGCCACTGGCTGAGGTTGCCCCTGGCCCAGGGCTGGTGCGCGGTGTCGCTCCAGCAGGGGCGCATCGTTGGCTTGCTGATGGTGGGGGAGAAGTACCCGGATCTGAAAACCGAACTGCTGGCCAGTCTGCTGGGGGTCCCCCTGCAAGGGGGGGCGCTGAGTCAGACCCTGAGCGCGGCTCTGCTGGGGGAGAGCCGGCTGGTCTGCTCCTGCCTGCGGGTGTCGGAGCAACGCATCGTCGATGCGATCACCCGGCAGGGGGTGAGCGAGCTGGCGGGGCTGCAAGCCCTGCTTGGCTGTGGCAGCAACTGCGGCACCTGCCTGCCCGAAATCGACAAGCTGCTGATCAAACACGTTTACATCGCCTCCGCCTGAGGGCGGCTATCAACACGAGGAGAGTGAGATGAGCCATATCAGCCTGGTGGGGGCCGGCCCCGGCCCTGTGGAGCTGCTGACCTTGCGCGCCTTGCGGCGCATCGAGGCCGCCGAGGTGGTGGTCTACGACCGCCTGGTGGGCGAAGAGATCCTGGCCTGCATTCCCAAGGGGGCCGCCCGTTTCGACGTGGGCAAGCGCTGTGGTGAGCCGAGCCCGAGCCAGAGTCAGATCAATGCCCTGCTGTTGGCGCTGGCCCGTACCGGCAAGCGGGTGGTGCGACTCAAGGGGGGGGATCCCCTGGTGTTTGGTCGTGGCGGAGAAGAAGCGCTGCACCTGGCCCGTCACGGCATCCAAGCCGAACTGGTGCCCGGCATCACGGCCGCCCTGGGCTGCGCCGCCAGTGCCGCCATTCCCTTGACCCACAGGGGGGTGGCCCGTTCGCTGACCCTGATCACCGGCCACCTGATGGAGGAGGAAGACTATCAGGGCTGGCAGGCGCTGGCACGCAGCGGCCATACCCTGGTGTTCTACATGGGACTGGAGCGGGCGGACAGGATCCGCCGGGGATTATTGGCGGCCGGTGCTCCCCTTGATCTGCCGGTGGCCCTGGTGGTGGCCGGGTGCAGCCCCTGGCAGCAAGTGGTGGAGACCCGGCTGGATGCCCTGGCGCTGGCGGCTGAGTCTCTGCTCGGCCAGAGCCCGGTGCTCATCATGATGGGGGAGGTGGTACGCCTGCGGTCCGAGCTGGACAACCTGCTGGGGCAGGCCATGGAACGGGTCGCCTGAGTGGCCGGCAGGCTCTCTACCTCCACTACCTCTGGAGGAATAAAAAAGGGGTAGATTCAAACAGTTGGCTCTCATGTTGCGTCTTTTCGGCGAAACGGGATGCAATCGCCATTGGCAAGGAGCGCCATGACCACAATGTCCACGGGGAGCCGCACCGGCCCCCCTTCCTGCCTGCTGATCCACGCCGATGATCCGGGCCAGGCCAATCGCCTGGCCCTGCTGGTCAGCCACTATGGCCATCAGCCCAGGATCCTCGACACTCGCCAGTTGCTGAGCCCGGATGTGGAGGGGGATGCTCTGCTCATCAGCTGTCGTCGTTTCGAGGCGGAAGTGAGGCTCGGCCTCTCCCTTCGGGTCGGGCTGCCCCGGCTGCTGTTTTGCGAGCGGATCGGGAGCGAGCAGCAGATGTCGCTGCTGCAGCAAGGGGTGCTGCTGGTACCCCACGGCTGCGGCGAACGCGAGCCGGTGGAACAGTGGCTGCGCCTCGCCCGCAGCCAGCTGGCCGTGGTGCAGGCGCTGGCCCGGACCGAGAGTGAACTGCGCCAGAAGCTGGTGGAGCGGCGCCTCATCGAGCAGGCCAAGGGGCGGCTGATGCGTCATCAGGGGCTGGACGAGGAGCAGGCTTATCGACTGATGCGCAGCACCGCCATGAGCCGCCATCTGAGCCTGGGGGAGCTGGCCCGGCAACTGCTGCTGGCGTTGCCCGGTTGAATGGGGGCAGCAAACGCCACTTTGGTGCAAGCGTGCCTCAACAAGGCGCAAATAGGGGAGGAGAGGCACCATCATAACGAGAAACCCCGTGCCCGCTGGGCATCGAGCAGATTGGCATGAAAAATGAATCACTGAGACTGTGAACAAACAAGCGGGGGATGGGTCAGTTCCCCTCCTCCGCAGCAGGGCAAAGAAGCCTCACCGATCCCGGATCGGTGGGGCTTTTTTTTGGTCGCCGTGCGGCAACGAGGCCCCATTGCGATCGCCCGGAACAGTGAACCGAGCGAGGGAATCGAATGAACAAGAGACAAGGATGCGCGGGCCTGTTGTTGGCGATGCTGTCGCTGCCGGTGCTGGCGAAGGTAGGGGCACCCGAGCAGGAGGAGATCCGGCTCGGCTTCATCAAGCTGACCGACATGGCGCCGCTCGCGGTGGCCTATGAGCGTGGCTACTTCGAAGACGAGGGGCTCTACGTCACCCTGGAGGCTCAGGCGAACTGGAAGATCCTGCTGGACAGGGTGATCGATGGCGAGCTGGATGGCGCCCAGATGCTGGCGGGCCAGCCCCTGGCGGCGCATATCGGCATTGGCACCAAGGCCGAGCTGGTGACGGCCTTTGCCATGGATCTCAACGGCAATGCCATCACGGTCGCCAATCCGGTGTGGGCCGCCATGGCCACCCAGCTGCCCAAAGCGGTGGCGGGCCAGGTGCCGGCGCCGGTCAGTGCCGCCACCCTCAAGCCCGTGGTGGAGCAATACCGACAGGCGGGCAAGCCGTTCAACATGGGGATGGTGTTTCCCGTCTCCCCCCACAACTACGAACTCAGGTACTGGCTGGCAGCCGGTGGGCTGAACCCCGGCTTCTATGCCCCCCTGCAGGGGGACAACTCGGGCCAGCGTCAGGCCGATGTGCTGCTGTCGGTCACCCCGCCGCCCCAGATGCCCGCGACCCTGGAGGCGGGCACCATCGCCGGTTACAGCGTGGGAGAGCCCTGGAACCAGCAGGCGGTGGCCAAGGGGATAGGAGTGCCCGTCATCACCGATCTCGAGATCTGGCGCAACAATCCGGAGAAGGTGTTTGGGGTCACCCGTCAGTGGGCGGAACGTCATCCCAACAGCCATATCCGCTTGGTGAAGGCGTTGCTGCGGGCGGCCTGGTGGCTGGATGCCGAACAGAATGCCAACCGGCGCGAGGCGGCCAAACTGCTGGCGAAACCGGAATACGTGGGGGCGGATGAGGGGGTGATCGCCAACTCCATGACCGGCACCTTCGAATATGGCAAGGGGGATGTGCGCCAGTTGCCGGATTTCAACGTCTTCTTTCGTCATCACGCCACCTATCCCTACTACTCGGACGCCATCTGGTATCTGACCCAGATGCGGCGCTGGGGCCAGATCCCCGAGGCGCAGCCTGATACCTGGTTCGAGCAGGTGGCGAAGGCCGTCTATCGCCCGGAGATCTACCGTCAGGCGGCCGAAGAACTGATCGCCGAGGGCAAGTTCAAGGCGCAGGATTTCCCCGATTTTGCCAGCGAGCAGGGTTATCGGGGCCCTCAGGATGGCTTCATCGATGGCCTCATCTACGACGGCCGTCACCCGAATGCCTATCTGCAACAGTTCGCCATCGGCCTCAAGGGCGATGAGCGGGTGCAATGAGCAAGGAGCCCATGATGCAAGGATACAGATGGCAACAGATATTGACTCCCCTGGTGCAGCCCCTGCTCGGTGTGCTGCTGTTTCTCGGCCTCTGGCAGTGGGGGGCAAGCCAGGTACAGACCAGTCTGGGAGCCCTGCCGGGGCCGCTTGCGACCGCCAGCCAATTCTGGGCTCTGGGGCAGGATCACCTGGCGGAACGGGAGAAGGCGGATGCCTTCCTCGAGCGCCAGAAGGTGCGCAATGCCGAGCGGCTGGCCGAGGATCCGGCGGTGAAGGTGACGCTGCGTCCCTATACCGGGCGTCCCACCTTCTTCGACCAGATCGCCACCAGCCTGCTCACCGTGCTGTGCGGTTTCGGGCTCGCGACCCTGATCGCCATCCCGTGCGGGGTGCTGCTCGGCATGAATCAGGGGCTCTATCGCGCCGCCAACCCGGTCATTCAGCTGCTCAAGCCGGTATCGCCTCTGGCCTGGCTGCCCCTCATCACCCTGGTGGTGAGCGCGCTCTACGCCAGCCCGACGCCCTGGCTTGCGAAGTCATTTCTCACCTCGGCGCTGACGGTCACCCTCTGCTCCCTCTGGCCGACCCTGATCAACACCGCCGTCGGGGTGGCGGGGCTGGACAGGGATCTGCACAACGTCAGCCGGGTGTTGCAACTGTCGTTTGTGACCCATGTGCGCCGCATCGTGCTGCCCGGCGCCCTGCCCATGATCTTCACCGGCCTGCGGCTCTCTCTCGGAGTGGCCTGGATGGTGCTGATCGCGGCGGAGATGCTGGCCCAGAACCCGGGGCTCGGCAAGTTCGTCTGGGACGAGTTCCAGAGCGGCGGCGCCTCCTCCTTGGCCCGCATCATGGTGGCGGTGATCACCATAGGGCTCATTGGCTGCGCCCTGGACAGGGGCATGCTGGCCCTGCAGCAGTGGCTCTCCTGGGACAAGCGCCAGGTATTGCGCTAAGCGAGCCCGTCACCCCTGCGGCATCGCAACGCGATGCCGGTAGAGGGTGAGGTGGCGTTGGAACGGGACACACATTCAGGCAGGAGAAGTGCCAATGAAGAGTTATCTGCAAATTAGCGATGTGGGTATGTGGTTTGACACCGACAAGGGGCGCTTCGATGCCCTCAGCCGGGTCAACCTGCGTATCGAGCGGGGAGAGTTCGTCTCCCTCATCGGTCACTCGGGCTGCGGCAAGAGCACTGTGCTCAACCTGGTGGCCGGGCTCCTGGAGCCGACCACGGGAGGCATCATTCTGGACGGGCGCGAAGTAGTGGGACCGGGGCCGGAGCGGGCCATGGTATTCCAGAACCACGCCCTGCTGCCCTGGCTCAGCGTGCAGCAGAACGTGGCGCTGGCCGCCAGTCAGGTGGAGCCGGACAAACGGGCCGTGGCGGACAGGGTCGACTACTACCTCTCCCTGGTGCAGATGGATCACGCCAGCCACAAGATGCCCCATGAGTTGTCCGGGGGGATGAAGCAGCGGGTCGGCATCGCCCGCGCCCTGTCGCTCTCCCCCAAGGTATTGCTGATGGACGAGCCGTTCGGTGCCCTCGATGCCCTGACCCGGGCCCATCTGCAGGATGCGCTCATGGTCATCCAGGCGGAGCTTGGCAACACCGTCATCATGATCACCCATGACGTGGACGAGGCCGTGTTGCTGTCGGATCGCATCGTCATGATGACCAATGGCCCGGCCGCCACCGTCGGGGAGATCCTGACGGTGGATCTGCCAAGGCCCAGGGACAGGGTCGCCCTGGCGGATGACGCGCATTACCACAGACTGCGCCAGCAGGTACTGCGTTTCCTCTACGAGAAACAGCGCAAGGTGACGCCCCTCAAGGCTGTTGATCAGCCAGCGCGCGGCAAGCAGCGTGCCTGAGCCCCTATCGGATTCAAGGAAGAGAGAGATGGATAACAAACAGAGCATGTCGGTGGGCAATGATCCGGATCTGAGAGGCGGCGACGTTTCCGGGTTCCCCGAGAGGGTTGAAAAACAGCAGTTGTTGGTGATTGGCAATGGCATGGATGATGAGATGGATCATCACTTCGTAACATCGCCCGAGAAGGTTGAAAAACAGCGGCTGCTGGTGGTTGGCAATGGCATGGTTGGCCATCATTTCGTCGAACAATTGGTGGCGGCCGGTGGACTGAAGCAGTTTGACGTGATTGTGCTCGGCGCCGAGCCGGATCCCGCCTATGACAGGGTGCACCTGTCGGAGGTATTCGGTGGCAAGGCGCCCGAGGCGCTGCGCATGGCCGATCCCGTCTGGTATGAAGAGCAGGGCATCGCGCTGCGGCTGGGGGCCGAGGTGGAGGTGCTGGACAGGGATGCCCGTATCCTCACCCTCGCCAGCGGCGAGCGATTGGGCTACGACCGTCTGGTGCTGGCGACTGGCTCCGTCCCCTTCGTGCCGCCCATCCCCGGCCATGGGCGGGAGGGGTGTTTTGTCTACCGCACCCTGGGCGATCTTGCCGCCATCCGGGATGCCTGCGCCGGGGCCAGGAGCGGCGTGGTCATCGGGGGCGGCCTGCTCGGGCTGGAGGCGGCCAATGCCTTGCGCCTGCTCGGCCTCGATACCCGGGTGGTTGAGTTCGCCCCGCGCCTGATGCCGGTACAGCTCGACGAGAGCGGCGGCGCCGTGCTGCGGGACAAGATCCGGGCCCTCGGGGTCGAGGTGCTGGTGGAGAAGGCCACCGAATGCATCGAAGATGGGGAGCAGGCTCGCCACCGCCTCTGCTTCAAGGATGGATCTCATCTGGAGACGGACGTGCTGCTCTTCTCCGCCGGCATTCGTCCTGCCGACGGCCTGGCTCGCCAGGCCGGGCTGAACATTGGCGAGCGTGGCGGCATCTGCATCGATGACGGCTGCCACAGCTCGGATCCCGCCATCCTGGCCATCGGCGAATGCGCGCTCTGGCAGGGACGCATCTTTGGGCTGGTGGCCCCGGGCTACCAGATGGCGCGCGCCGCCGTGGCCAGCCTGTGTGGTGGCGAGACCCGCTTCGCGGGGGCCGACATGTCCACCAAGCTCAAGTTGATGGGGGTGGACGTAGGCTCCATCGGCGATGCCCACGCCAGCACCCCCGGAGCTCAGGAGCTGCTGCTGCTGGACAGGGTCAACGGCATCTACAAGAAGCTGGTGACCGATGGGGAAGGGGAGAAACTGCTCGGTGCCATCCTGGTGGGGGAGGGGGCGGACTATGAGCGGCTGCTGCAGTACTACCAGAATGGCATGGCGCTGCCACAGCCACCGCTCTCCCTGCTGGTGGGGGAGAGTGGCGGCGCGCCGGCCCCCATGGTGCTGCCGGACAGCGCCATCCTCTGCTCCTGCCACAACGTCAGCAAGGGGGCCGTGGTGGCGGCGGTCAAGGCAGGCAATCACGAGTTGAGCGCGGTGAAGAGCTGCACCAAGGCGGGCACGGGCTGCGGCGGTTGCAGCAACCTGCTCAAGCAGGTGGTGGAGCAGACTCTGGCCGAGATAGGGGTCGAGGCGGACAAGGGATTGTGCGAACACTTCGCCCACAGCCGCCAGGAGCTCTACCACCTGGCCCGGGTCGGCGAGCTGAAGAGCTTCGAGGCGCTGCGGGACAAGCACGGCCAGGGGCTGGGGTGCGACATCTGCCGGCCGACAGTGGCCTCCATCCTGGCGTCGCTCTGGAACGAGCATGTGCTGGAGAAGCCCCACCGCGCCTTGCAAGATACCAACGATGCTTTCCTCGCCAACCTGCAAAAGGATGGCACCTACTCGGTGGTGCCGCGTATCCCGGGGGGAGAGATCACCCCCCAGGGGCTCATCACCATCGGCGAGGTGGCACGCAAGTACGGCCTCTATACCAAGATCACCGGTGGCCAGCGCATCGATCTGTTCGGTGCCCGGGTCGATCAGCTGCCCGCCATCTGGGGCGAGCTGGTGGCGGCGGGGTTCGAGACCGGCCAGGCCTACGGCAAGTCGGTGCGTACCGTGAAGTCCTGCGTGGGCTCGACCTGGTGCCGCTACGGGGTACAGGACTCCATGACCCTGACCCAGACCCTGGAGAATCGTTACAAGGGGCTGCGGGCTCCCCACAAGCTGAAGTTCGCCGTCTCCGGTTGCACCCGGGAGTGTGCCGAGGCCCAGAGCAAGGACATCGGCGTCATCGCCACCGAACGGGGCTGGAACCTCTATGTGTGCGGCAATGGCGGCATGCGGCCCCGCCACGCCGATCTCTTCGCCATAGATCTCGACGAGCCGACCCTGATCCGCTACATCGACCGGCTGCTGATGTTCTACGTGCGCACCGGCGATCGTCTGCAACGCACCTCGGTCTGGATGGAGGGAATGGAAGGGGGGCTCGACTACCTGAAGTCGGTCATCATCGAGGACAAACTCGGCATCGGGGCCGAATTGGAGGCGATGATGACGGAGATCGTCGGCAGCTGGCAGTGCGAGTGGAAGAGCACCCTGGCGGATCCGGACAAGCTGAAGCTGTTCGAGGCCTTCGTCAACCGGCCCGAGGACGAGACCCCTCCTCGCAGGCAGGAGCGGGGGCAGTGGGTGCCGGACATCGCCATCAAGGAGGTGATATGAGCCAAGAGCCCGGATTCGAATCCGTCATCCACAGGGAGGAGAGGCGATGAATGCATTCAAGGAAAACATGCTGTCTTGCGAGCACGGTGAATGGTTGCGGGTATGCGCCCTCTCGGCCCTGCCGATGCAGGCGGGGCGCAGCGCCTGGTTGAAGGGGCGGGCGTTGGCCCTGTTCCGGCTCGGGGAGCGAGTCTATGCGCTGGATGCCGTGGATCCCCGGGCCGGGGTGGCGGTGCTGGGCCGCGGGTTGGTGGGAGATTGCGGCGGTGAGCCCGTGGTTGCCTCCCCTCTCTACAAACAGCGCTACGCCCTGGTCGATGGTCGCTGTCTGGATGATCCCGCCCTGAGCGTGACGACCTGGCCCGTGATGCTGGCCGATGAGGCGGTATGGGTACTGCTCGATTAACCAGAACCAAATGAAAATCTTTTTTCGATCGCCGGGCCCATGCCCGGCGATTTTCTGTGGCGCAGGCGACATTTTTTGCACAAAACCCTGGCAGGAAAACCTTTGCGGAGAATAATAGACAAACGTTTGCAATTGGATGTTTGTCTATGACGGAGCGTGAACAAGAGATCCTCGCCCTGCTGCGCCAGGATCCCATGATTGCCCAGCAGGATCTGGCGGACAGGCTCGGCATCAGCCGCTCGGCGCTGGCGAGTCATATCTCCAGCCTGATGCGCCAGGGCTATGTGCAGGGGCGCGGCTATGTGCTGCGCGAGGGACCCTACGCCGTGGTGATCGGCGGAGCCAACATGGATATCTGCGGCAGCAGCCACGACAACTTGCGCATCGGGGATTCCAACCCGGGTCGGGTGAGTACCTCCGCCGGCGGGGTGGGACGCAACATCGCCGAGAACCTGGCGCGGCTTGGCACCGATACCCGCCTGCTGACCGCGGTGGGCAACGATCAGTACGGCCACCACCTGCTGGAGGTGAGCCAGCGCGCCGGTGTCGACGTGCGCCAGGTGCTGGTGCTGGAGGGTCAGTCGACCTCCTGCTACCTCAGCCTGCACGATGGCAGCGGCGAGATGAGCTGCGCCGTCAACGACATGGGGATCATCGACGAGCTGACACCCGCAAGACTGGCCCCCCTCGGCGGCTTCCTGGGAGCAGCCCGGCTCTGGGTGCTCGACACCAACCTTGCGACTCACACCCTGGACTGGCTGTTCGAGCGTCAGGGGGAGCACATCATCTTCGTCGACACCGTCTCCGTGGCCAAGGTGGAGAAGATCCGCCCCTGGCTGCATCGCATCCACACCCTCAAACCCAACCGCAGCGAGGCCGAACAGCTGTGCGGTTTCACCATCGCCGGGCCCGACACCTGGCCCATGGCGGCGGCCTGGTTCCACCGCGCCGGGGTGCAGCGACTGTTCCTGAGTCTGGGTGATCAGGGGATCTTCTATAGCGACGGGGAGAGTCAGGGCCATCTGCCCGTGCTCGGCAGCCCCGTCGTCAACGTGACCGGCGGTGGCGATGCCTTCATGGCAGGGCTGGCCCACGCCTGGTTGCAGGAGCAGACCATGGCTGAAACGACTCGCTTCGCCCTCGGTTGCGCCGCCCTCACCGTCAATTGTCCCGATACCGTCTTTTCCGGCCTCTCCAAGGCCGCCGTTGAACGCTTGCTGGAGGAGTACCCATGTTGAACGCTTACCTCGATATCCAACCTGAAGTCGCCGCCGCCCTGGCCGCTGGCAAACCCGTAGTGGCCCTGGAGTCCACCATCATCTCCCATGGCATGCCCTATCCGCAGAACGTGGAGACGGCGCGCCAGGTGGAGCAGGTGGTGCGCGACAACGGCGCCGTGCCGGCCACCATCGCCATCCTGGATGGCCGCCTCAAGGTGGGTCTGGATGAGGGGGCGCTGGAGGCGCTGGGCAAGGCAGGCCATGCCGTGACCAAGTGCAGCCGCCGCGACATTCCTTTCGTGCTGGCGAGCAAGGGGATGGGGGCGACCACGGTGGCGTCCACCATGATCATCGCCGCCATGGCCGGCATTCGTGTCTTCGCCACCGGTGGCATCGGCGGCGTCCACCGCGGCGCCCAGGAGACCTTCGACATCTCCGCTGACTTGCAGGAATTTGCCCAGACCCCGGTGGCCGTGGTGTGCGCCGGTGCCAAGTCCATCCTCGACATCGGTCTGACCCTGGAGTATCTGGAGACCCAGGGGGTGCCGGTCATCGGCTATCAAACCGAGGAGTTGCCCGCCTTCTACACCCGCGAGAGCGGCTTCAAGGTAGATTACCGTCTCGATACCCCGGCGGCCATTGCCGAGGCCCTGCGCCTCAAGTGGGAGCTGGGGCTGGCTGGTGGCGCAGTGGTGACCAATCCCATCCCGGCCCAGTTTGCCATGCCCAAGGCCGACATCGATGCCGCCATCGCACAAGCCCTGCGTGAGGCGGATGAACAGGGGGTCAAGGGCAAGGAGTCCACTCCCTTCCTGCTGGCCAGGGTGTGTGAGCTGACCGGCGGCAACTCCCTGGCTTCCAACATCCAGCTGGTGCTGAACAACGCCGCTCTGGGGGCGCGCATCGCCGCCAGCCTGTGATAGGTGCCAACGTCAGATAACGAGAGGGGGCCACAGGCCCCTTTTTCATGAATAAAGGGGGGAGGCGCCCGGCAGGGGGGAAATAGATCGCCAATATCACCGACCGTTATTTAACGGTGTATGTTAAATGCATGAAATAATGACGAGAGATGATCTGCATATTTAATAATCGCTTTATTCAATGACCTCAATCTAATCAATTGGCTGTTATTTCGGCAGCGGCTGTTGATAATCGATGCATCAGAATTCAGTCAAATTTTCTTCGAAAGACCCCGCCCTTATTCCGTCCAAAAAACACAAAGTCATTGTTTTTAATGTGGTTTTAGTGTTTTTCCCTTGATCTTGAACAAATAACACTCAGTCCTACTCCTGCAGGCTGGGAATGCGATGACTCGCAAACTCAAGGGAGAGAGAATAATGAATAAATATAATTTGCTGCTGGTGTTGGCACTGCCCGTGACGGGGTGGGCGAGCGAACCGGTGCAACCGGTGGAAGCGGTCAAGGTGGGTGATCCGGCCAAGGTCGAATTGGGCAAGATGTTGTTCTTCGAGCCGAGGCTCTCCAGATCCAACGCCATCTCGTGCAACTCCTGCCACAACCTGGCGACGGGAGGAGTGGACAATCAGGTCAGCTCCCTCGGTCACAAGTGGAAGGAGGGGCCGATCAACTCGCCGACCGTGCTCAACTCCAGCCTCAATTTCGTGCAGTTCTGGGACGGCCGCGCCAAGGATTTGAAGGAGCAGGCGGCGGGCCCCATCGCCAACCCGCTGGAGATGGCCTTCACCCACAAGCTGGCGGTGGAGACCCTCCATACCCTGCCCGAGTATCGCGACCGTTTCGACGCCGTCTACGGCAAGGCGCAGTTCGGTATCGATGAGGTGACCGACGCCATCGCCGCCTTCGAGGAGACCCTGGTCACCCCCAATGCCCCCTTCGATCGCTGGCTCAAGGGAGATGGCAAGGCGTTGACGGCGCAGCAGCTGACGGGCTACCAGTTGTTCAAGCACAAGGGCTGTACCGCCTGTCACAACGGCGTTGCCATCGGCGGCAACTCCTATCAGAAGATGGGGCTGGTCAAACACTACCAGACCAGCAACCCGGCCCAGGGGCGCGGCGCGGTGACCGGTGAGAAGCAGTTCATCGGCTGGTTCAAGGTGCCCACCCTGCGCAACATAGAACTGACCTACCCCTACTTCCACGACGGCGCAGTCTGGGATCTGAAGGAAGCGGTGCAGATCATGGCGGATATCCAGCTCGGCCAGCGGCTGAGCGAGCAGGAGGCCGAGGACATGACGGCCTTCCTCAAGAGCCTGACCGGTGAGCAGCCCCAGATAGTGCTGCCCATGTTGCCGCCGTCCCAACCCGATACCCCGAGGCCGCAAGTCAAGAGCTGACCATTCGGCGCACAGGGAAGCGGAGCAAGTCTCCGCTTCTTATCCTGCCTATCTGCTTGATTGCAGAGATAAAGTACCCTATCCACCACAATGACGGGCCGATGACAATCCCCCAGCTGTCCGCCGCTTTTTGGTCAAATTGCCGCCCCCTTCACATTTACGAGATGCTCGTAAAATAGCCGATTGCCTGACTCATCAGACCTGGTGTCAAATCACTCCGCCTAACACAAGGAGTGGCATAATAATGGATAATATCAACAAGTTAGTTCTGGCTATCGGATTTTCTCTCAGCGCTTTCCCGACCCTGGCGGCGGGGTTCCAATGCAAGGATCACGTGACCCTGGGGGTCCCGGGTCAATCCAGTCAGCTGCTCTGCCGGGAAGGTTATGCGGCGGGCTACAACTACGACACCAAGGTGTCTGACTGGGTCTCTTACCGGATGACGGCGGCGAGCGCCCAGGGACAGGTGCCGCGCAAGGATGCCTTCGCCGAGGACAAGGAGGTGCCGGTGCAGTTCCGTGCCACCCTGGCGGACTACAAGGGCTCCGGTTACGACAGGGGACATCAGGCACCGGCAGCCGACATGCGCACCAGTGCGACCACCATGAAGCAGAGTTTCCTGCTGACCAACATGACGCCCCAGTTGCCGGCGCTCAACCAGGGTGCCTGGCGCATCCTGGAGGAGAAGACCCGCCAGTGGGCCATCGCCTATGAGAATGTCCAGGTGATCACCGGCCCCATCTTCACCAACTCGGACGCCTCCATCGGCAACGGTGTGACCGTGCCCCATGCCTACTATCGGGTGGTGATGGACGTGGCCAATCAGGAGGCTATCGCCTTCATTCTGCCGCAGCAGAATATCCCGTCCAGCAAGCTGGCAGACTACATAGTGACTGTGGATGCGGTGGAAGAGCAGACGGGACTCGATTTTTTCGCCAGTCTGCCGGATGAACAGGAAGAGGCCATGGAATCCCAGCTGATGGCGATGTGGTGAACAGGGGAAGGAAACCACAGATAGCACAACAGGGGCCGAGGCCCCTGTTGTCATTTACTGATCTCGTCACCCACTTTATTGACGGTATCCCGGGTGCCATGGCCAATCTCCCGGGTCACATCCCGGGTGGTATGGCCAATCTCGCGGGTCACGTCCCGGGTGGTGTGTCCCACCGTCCGGCCCGCTTCCTTGATGTGGGTGCAAGCCGAGCTACCCAGCACCAGAGCCAGTGTCAGCAGAACCTTGCCGTTACGCATCATGGGCCGCTCCTTTTGCATGCCATCCATGTGGATGGGCCATTATGGCCGTTCGGGCAAAGGTTGGGCAACCAGCAGGGTATGGCCAGGACCCGGGATCTCGTGCTCGGCCTCCACGTGGAAACCGGCCTCACGCAGGCACTGATACATCTGCTTGGAGTGATAGAAGCGGCTGTTGCCATTGGCGATGGCGGTGAAGTAGAGGGAGGTGGCGTTGAGACTGAAGCTCGCCGCCTCGAAGCTCTGCCGGTCCCAGAACAGCTCCAGGATGCAGACTCTGGCCCCCGCTTTCATGTGCCGACGAATGCGCTTGAGGATGGCGACGATCTGCTCGTGACTGAAACAGTCGAGGAACTGGCTCATCCACCAGATGTCCGCCTCCCCCGGCAGATGGCCGTCGGCTTCCAGCATGTTGACCCCGTGACCACGCACCCGCTCGGTCAGTTTGGCTGCGTCAATTCTGGGCTGTGCCAGGGCGATTTGCTCGGGCAGATCCAGGATGGTGACTTGCAGCGCGGGATCCCGGGTCGCACAGGAGATGGCCCACTTGCCGGTGTTGCCACCCACATCATATAGGCTGCGAGGCTCATAACTCAGCACATGATCCTGCGCCTGCTGGAAAGCCCAGTCGGAATAGAAGTGATCGAAGGCAAACCAGCTGGCGCGGGCGGGTTCCGGCAGCTTATCCAGGTGAGGGTAGATGGTCTCCCAGTCTGGGTTGAAGACCTTGAGCCCCTCCGGCTTGCCCTCGCTAATGGCATCGAGCAGGTGAGCCAGCGGCTGGTAACAGACGTGCTGGGTAAAATCCATGTTGACCCGGGTCATGGGGTCGTTTTGCAGATAGGCGCCAACCTTGCCGAGTACATAGCGTTCCCCGGCCAGATGGCAGACGCCGCCACCGAGTCCCATGTCCAGCAGCACCGACACCGCGTACTCGCTGAGCTCGCAATGTTGGGCTATCTCGGCCGTGGTGGCGCCGCTCTTGCCCCGGCTCTCCAGGTAGGCGAGCACGCCGGTCTCACGCAGACACCAGCTTGCCTGGAACAACATGGGGGCGAAGGCGATGCGCTGGGCCTGACTGATGGCCTCCAGGGCGTTATATGGCTCGCTCTGATAGTGTTTCAATGACGGCTCCGTCTCTGATCAATGGGTGCTGGTATTGGTACGAGCCAGTTCGATCTGGATGGCCTGATTCAACCCGAGGATCCAGCGATTATAGCTGCGATGAATGGCGCCTTTGCCGTCGTCATCCAGATTCACACTGCTGACATAATTGATGGAATAATCATGGGTGCTATATGGAATATTGATCACGGCCTGGTGCTGGCGCACATTCAGTTGACCACGAATAAGCCCTGGCTGCTCTTTCTTCATGACCCAGCCCTTGCTGATACCGCCGTTGACGATGGCATTGGCAACTTGCTCCTCGCTGAGATTGAAGGTTACCTGATTGGCAGGAAGATTCTGTATTGGCTTGCTGGTGGAGCAGGCGGCAAGCAGGAGTGCACCGAGAACCAGGCCCGATTTCGTGATCAAATTCATTATTATTTCCCCGATATATTTTTATGAAACAGCGCAATGAGACACCATTGCTTGGTTATTTTCAATAGAATATGAGTTGTCCTCACCAGAGCGATGTTTGGCTGTCTATTATTTCTGATAAATAATGATATGATGTCGCAATAAATAATAACCCCGATGGGTTGGTTATTAATTGATCGCGTTTTGCTCATTCCTGTATTGAGAAAAACAATTATTATTCTTGTCACCCCTCGCATCGCAAAGGATTGAACGCCGCCATCATGCTCTCATTCTCACTCCTTGATGCGCAGGCGCTCTCCCCGGGGCTGGAGCACGCCACTGACTGGCAACAGTGGGCCATGGGGGCAGAGTGGCCCGCGGCGGTGCAATCCGTGCCAGCGACCCCCCTGATCCCCATGATGATGGCGCGCCGCCTCAGCATCGGCGCCCGGCTCGCGGTGCAACTGGGTCTGGACATGCTGGCCCGCCACCCCGTCGACAGCGCCATCTTCGTCAGCCGCCACGGCGAGCTGGCACGCTCCATTACGCTGCTGCAGGGGTTGGCCGCCGCCAAGCCGCTCTCTCCCACGGATTTTTCCATGTCGGTGCACAACACGGCGGCCGGGCTCTGCTCCATTCAGGGCAAGGCGGCGCTGCCCATCAGTTCCATCTCTGCCGGAGACGGGAGTCTGATGGCGGGGCTGGCCGAGGCCGTAGCCAACCTGCATGCGGGGTATCAGCGGGTGCTGCTGGTGCTGTTTGAAGGGGAGATCCCGCAGTTTCATCAATCCTGGCTCCCCCAGACCCCGCCCTACGGGGTGGCGCTGCTGCTGGGCCCGGCGCAGGAGGCTGCCGGCGAGCGCTGGGACTGCGAGGGGCAGTGCAACGCCAGTCAGCCCCCCGCGCTGGCCCAACCTCTGGCATTCTGGCGCGCGCATCTGCTGGGGCAGCAGACATGCGTGCTCGGGGACGGACGCAGGGAGTGGTCATGGCGGCGGGGCTGAACCGGCTTTGGCGGCTGCTTGGCACCGCGCTCGGCTTCACCCTGTTTGGGCTGGGGGGGCTGCTGCTCAGCCTCTGCTGGTTTCCGCTGCTGGCGCTCTGCCTGCGGGGAGAGCGGCGTCGGATCCTGGCACAGGCCAGCATCAAGCAGAGTTTTCGGTTGTTCATGGCCCTGCTCAAGGGGCTGGGGGTGCTGGATTATCGCGTCATCGGCATGCCGAGGGAGCTGCGCAGTGCCCTCATCGTCGCCAATCACCCCAGCCTGCTCGACTATGTGATCCTGGCGGCCGAACTGCCGGTGTGCGACTGCATCGTCAAGCGAGCTTTGTGGCATAATATTTTTCTCGGTGGCGTGGTGCGTGCCGCCGACTACATTCCCAACGGGGAGGCGGAACAGCTGCTGCCGCGTTGCATCGAACGGGTGCGCCGGGGTGGCTTATTGCTGATCTTTCCGGAAGGCACCCGCACCACGCCGGGGGAGCCTATCCGCCTGCAGCGAGGTGCCGCCCAGCTTGCCTTGCGTGGTCAGGTGACTCTGCAGCCCGTACGCATTCATTGCAGCGAGCGCTTTCTCACCAAGCAGGACAAATGGTTCCAGACCCCGAAACGCAAGCCTGTTTTCACGCTGGAGTTCTTGCCGCAGATAGAGACCCGTGAAGGGGTCGATGACGCGCAGCACAGCGGCCTGGCCGCCCGCCAGTTAACCCGGTTACTTACCCGGGTCCTGCAAGCCGGGACCCCATGACAGCCTATGGAAGAGCAATGCAAGATCTGCAACAAGAGATAAAACAACTCATCATCGACAGCCTCAACCTGGAAGGGCTGACCCCGGACGATATCGATGCCCAGGCGCCGCTGTTTGGTGACGGTCTGGGGCTGGACTCCATCGATGCGCTGGAGCTGGGGCTGGCCATCAAGGGACGCTATGGCATCGTCCTCTCCGCCGATGACGAGAATACCCGTCGTCACTTCGCCAGCGTCGAGGCCCTGGTGGCCCTGATCCAGTCCCAGGCTTGAGCCACCTTCTTTGGAGATATCCCGATGAACAGAGACGAGATTTTTGCCAAGGTGAAGGCAACCCTGGTGGAGTTGTTTGAAGTGGATGAAGCGGCCGTCACGCCAGAGGCCCAGCTCTATCAGGATCTGGAACTCGACAGCATCGACGCCATCGATTTGGTGGTCCACCTGCAAAAACTGACCGGCAAGAAGATCAAGCCCGAAGAGTTCAAGTCGGTGCGCAGCGTCGCCGATGTGGTCGAGGCGGTTGAACGCCTGATGAACCCCGCCTGATAGCTTGTTGCCATGATGCGCCTGCTCTCCTTGCTGGCAGGGACCCTGCTGCTGGCTTATCCCCTTGCCGTCTATCGGGGGCTGACCCATTGGGGCAGTTCCGCCCTGCTCGGCATCCTGCTGGTGACCTTCGCCCTGCGCCTGCTGCCCGGGCTCTCCCCCGTGCGGGAGTGGCTGCTGCTTGGTCGCCTGCTGGCCTGTGTCGGTCTGGTATTGACGGCCTTGAGTGCCCTCTTCTCGGCCCAGCACTGGCTGCTCTACTACCCCATTGCGGTCTCGCTGGCCCTGCTCGGCCTGTTTGGCTGGAGCCTGACCCAGCCCATGAGTCTGGTGGAGCGGCTCGCCCGATTGCAGGATCCCGATCTGCCGCCAGCCGGGGTGCGCTACACCCGCACCGTGACCAAGGTGTGGTGCGGCTTCTTCGTGCTCAACGGCTCTCTGGCTGCCGCCACCGTCTGGTACGGGGATCTCGCCATCTGGAGCCTCTATAACGGCCTCGTCAGCTATCTGCTGATGGGACTGCTGATGGGGGGGGAGTATCTGGTGCGCCTGCGGGTCAAGCGGAGCTTCGCCTCATGACCGGTCAGGAGAGCCTGCTCGCCACCATCTGGGGACGAGGGGATGACGAACCCGTGGCCTTCGGGCCACAGGGAGAGGTGCGCTTTGGCGAGCTGCGCCAGGGAACCGAAGCGCTGGCCCGGCGGCTCGCCGCTCTGCCAGCCCGGCGCTGGGCGCTCTGCTTCGAAGACAGCCTGCTGTTTGCCCAGGCGCTGCTCGCCTGTGCCCTGACCGGGCGAGAGGCCATACTGCCCGGCCATCAGCGCCCGGCGGCCCTGGCGGAGCTGGGTCACGGCTTCGATGCCGTGTTGACCGACAGCCAGACGCTGGGGGAGGGCAGCAGCATACCCTGGTTGCAACTGCCCCTCTCACGGGAGGATGAGCAACCCGCTGTCCCCTGGCCCGCCCCCCTGGCCTTGCAACTGACCCTGTTCACTTCGGGCTCCACCGGCGAACCCAAGGCGATCCCCAAGGCGTGGCACCAGCTGGACGCCGAACTGCGGGTGCTGATCGCGCTCTGGAGCGAACCACTGCGCGGGGCGCGCCTGCTGGCGAGCGTCTCCCATCAGCACATCTATGGCCTGCTGTTTCGCATTCTGCTGCCCCTGGTTTTGCGCATTCCCTTCGCCCGCACCCTGACCCTCTACCCGGAGCAGCTGAACAGCCAGCGAGGCCGCTGGGCGCTGATCGCATCCCCGGCCTTTCTGAGTCGCCTCGATCCCGCCCTGCCGGCCGCCGGCTGCGCTCTGGTGGTTTCCTCCGGCGGGCCGCTGGCGCTGACGGATGCGACCCGCACGCAAGCGCAGCTGGGACAACTGCCCGTGGAGGTCTTTGGCAGCAGCGAGACCGGCGGCATCGCCTGGCGTCAGAGCGCGCAGCCAGAGACGCCCTGGCAACCCATGCCGGGCATTCGCGTGGCACCCGGAGCCGGGGATTGCCTGCTGCTTCACTCCCCCTATCTGCCGGACGATGAGCCGCTGCTTTGCGCCGATCGCATCCGATTGTGCGAGTCCGGCTTTCACCTGCTGGGGCGCGGGGATCGGGTGGTCAAAATTGAAGAAAAACGGGTCTCCCTCGACGAGGTGGAGGCGCGCCTGCAGGCCCAGCCCTGGGTGCAGCAGGCGGCGGTGTTGCCGTTGACGCAGGCGGGCCGGCAGCAGCTGGGCGCCGTGCTGGTATTGACGGAGCAAGGGCTGGAGCAATGGCAGACGCTGGGGCCCGGCCGCTTCCTCATTGCCCTGCGGGAGCGGCTCAGACCCTGGCTCGAACCGGTCGCCCTGCCGCGCCGGCTGCGTCTGCTGCCGGACTTGCCCCTCAACAGTCAGGGGAAACGCCCCTGGGGGCAGTTGAAAACGCTATTTGATAAAGATTTTGTTGATGTTCATGCCAAAAAATCTGGTCCTGAGCAGATGAATTACTCACTCAGGGGATCCAAACCATGCCAATGACGGGGTTGCCCAGCCTCATCGAGCAGCGATGGCAGGACGATGTCCTGGTGCTGCGTCTGTCCCTCGACCCCGAGCTGCCCTGGTTTCGCGGCCACTTCCCGGGAGCGCCCCTGCTGCCCGGCGTGGTGCAGGTGCACTGGGCCATGCACTATGGTCGCCAGCTGCCCGGCCTGGTCGGCGAGTTCGGTGGCATGAGTCAGTTGAAGTTCCAGCGCCCGCTGCGCCCCGGCCAGGAGTGCGAGCTGCATCTCTGCTGGCTGGCGGACAAGGGCCAGCTGGTGTTCAGCTACCGGCTCGGGGATGAGGTCGCCAGCAGCGGCCGGGTGAAGCTATGTCCTTGAATCCCTGCCTCATCATCCCCTGCTACAACCATTCGACCCCCCTGGCCGGCGTGCTGACGGGGCTCAAATCCCTGGGGCTGCCCTGCCTGCTTGTCGACGATGGCAGCGAGCCCGCCGCTGCCGCCGCGCTGGATGCCCTGGCCGCCACTCACGGTGACTGGGTCAGTCTGCTGCGCCATGACCGGAATCAGGGCAAGGGCGTCGCCGTGACCACAGGGCTCATGGCTGCGAGGGCGCGGGGCTTCAGTCATGGCGTGCAGATAGATGCCGACGGCCAGCACGATCTGTCTGATGTGCCGCGCCTGCTGGCCGAAGCCGCCCGCCAGCCCGATGCCCTCGTCTCGGGACGCCCCATCTATGACGACTCCGTCCCCAAGGGGCGCCTCTATGGCCGTTACATCACCCATGTCTGGGTCTGGATAGAGACCCTCTCGTTCACCATCGCGGACAGCATGTGCGGCTTTCGGGTCTATCCCTTGGCGACCAGTTGCGCCCTGCTCGATGAGGTGCGCCTCGGCCGGCGCATGGATTTCGACACCGAGGTGATGGTGCGTCTCTACTGGCGCGGGGTGCCCATGCGCTTCGTGCCGACCCGGGTCATTTATCCGGCGGACGGCAGTTCCCACTTTCGGCTCTGGCGGGACAATCTCGACATCTCCTGGATGCACACCCGACTGGTGTGCCGCCTGCTCTGGGATGGGTTGTGCAAGCTGCCAGGCCTCCCGGCCCGGCTCTGGCAACAGGGCAGGCGGCACTGGTCGCGCACCCCGGAGCGGGGCTCGCTGCTGGGCCTTCAGATCATGCTGGCCAGCTATCGGCTGCTGGGTCGACGGGGCTTCCAGGCGCTGCTCTACCCCGTCATCGGCTATTTCTGGCTGACCGGCCGCCGCCAGCGGGCGGCCTCCGAGCAATATCTGGCTCGGCTCGAGGCTTTCGCCGCCGGGCAGGGAGTGAGCCTGCCCTCCGAGCCTAGGTCCAGCTTTCGCCACTTCCTGCGTTTTGGGGGGGCGGCGCTGGACAAGCTGGCGGGCTGGCGCGGCGATATTCCCCGTGAGGAGATCGAACTGGTGGGGCGCGAGCACCACGAGGCGGCGCTCGCCAGCGGACGCGGCCTGCTGTTGCTCGGCTCCCACCTCGGGGATCTGGAGCTATGCCGGGCGCTCGGCACCCAGGGGGGGCAAGTGCCCATCAATGCCCTGGTGTTCACCCGCCATGCGGCCCGCTTCAACGCTCTGCTCAAGCAGGTCAATCCGGACTCCGGCATCAACCTCATCCAGGTGCAGGAGATGGGGGCCGACACCGCCATCCTGCTCAAGGAGAAGATAGAGGCGGGGGAGTGGGTGGTGATCGTCGGGGACCGCACCTCGGTGACCCGGGAGAAGCGGGTGGTCTGGGCCGATTTTCTCGGGGCTCCCGCCCCATTCCCGCTGGGGCCCTTCGCCCTGGCAAGCGTCCTGGCCTGCCCCGTCTACCTGATGTTCGGGCTCAAGGAGCAGGGGCGCTTTCGCGTCCATTTCGAGCCCTTCGCCGAGCGGCTGTCGCTACCCCGCGCCACGCGGGAGGCGGCACTGCGCCGCTGGGTGCAGGCCTATGCCGACCGCCTGCAGCACCATTGCCTGCATGCGCCGCTGGACTGGTTCAACTTCTTCGATTTTTGGCAGCTAACCCATGATGAACAGTGATACTCCATCTCCCCAGGTCACCTTCGGCGCAGACAGGCTCACCATAGAACAGGTGGTGGCCCTGGCCGAGGGGCGTGCCCGTCCCGTTCTCAACCCGGATCCCGCCTTCATGGCCCGGGTGCAGCGCGGCGCCGACTTCCTCGATCGCCTGCTGGCGGAAGAGGGGGTCATCTACGGGGTGACCACGGGCTATGGCGACTCCGTGACCCGGGCCGTGCCGCCCGCCCTGGTGGCCGAGCTGCCCCTGCATCTGACCCGTTTCCACGGCTGTGGCCTCGGCAACGATCTGAGTCTTGAGGCGGGCCGTGCCGTGCTGGCCACGCGCCTCTGCTCCCTGGCGCAGGGGGTCTCCGGGGTCAGTCCGGCCCTCCTGGAGCGGCTCTGCTGGCTGCTGGAGCAGGATCTCATCCCGCGCATTCCGGAGGAGGGGTCGGTCGGTGCCAGCGGCGATCTCACCCCGCTCTCCTATGTGGCCGCCGTGCTGGTGGGGGAGCGGGAGCTCTATCGGGACGGCCAGCTCGCCAGTACCGCCGACGTCTATGACGCGCTCGGCGTGCCCCCCCTGCGATTGCGCCCGAAAGAGGGGCTGGCCCTGATGAACGGTACCTCGGTCATGACGGCGCTGGCCTGCCTCGCCTACGCCCGTACCGAATACCTGATGAAGCTGGCGACCCGGATCACCGCCCTGGTGAGCGTCGCCATGGAGGGCAATGCCTTCCATTTCGACGAGCGGCTGTTCGCGGCCAAGCCCCATCCCGGCATGCAGGAGGTCGCCGCCTGGCTGCGCGCCGATCTGCAAAGCGGTGAGCTGCCGCGCCACAGCGACCGCTTGCAAGACCGCTACTCCCTGCGCTGCGCCCCCCACGTCATCGGCGTGGTGGCCGACAGCCTGCCCTGGTGGCGTCAGCTCATCGAAAACGAACTCAACAGCGCCAACGACAATCCCCTCATCGATGGCGACTTCGAGCACGTGATGCACGGCGGTCACTTCTACGGCGGCCACATCGCCATGGCCATGGACAGCATGAAGACGGCGGTGGCGAACCTCGCCGATCTGCTCGACCGCCAGCTGGCCCAGCTGGTGGATACCAAGTTCAACGGCGGCCTGCCGAGCAACCTCTCCGGTGCCAGCGGCGAGCGGCGCATGATCAACCACGGCTTCAAGGCGGTGCAGATCGGCGTCTCCGCCTGGACCGCAGAGGCTCTCAAATTAACCATGCCCGCCAGCGTCTTCTCCCGCTCCACCGAGTGTCACAACCAGGACAAGGTGAGCATGGGCACCATAGCGGCGCGGGATGCGTTGCGGGTGCTGACCCTGACCGAGCAGGTGGGGGCCGCCTGCCTGCTGGCGGTGGTGCAAGGGGTGGAGCTGCGCCTCGGCTTGCAGCGGTGCGCCCTGGATACCCTGAGCCCGTCCCTGAGAGAGATGGTGCTGGCGGTGCGGGAAGATCACCCGGCCCTGGTGGAAGACAGGCCGCTGGAGCAGGAGCTCAGGGCCCTGATAGCCCGGCTGCAGGCCCGTCATTACGATCTCTACAAGGAGACCTCGGATGCAGAGTGAACCCTGGATGATCAGCCACAGCATAGAGGTGGAGATCCCGTTCCACGACGTGGACATGATGAGGGTGGCCTGGCATGGCCACTATGTACGCTATATCGAGCTGGCCCGCTGCGCCCTGCTCGAGCAGATCGACTACAACTACCCGCAGATGGAGGCGTCCGGTTATCACTGGCCCATCATCGATCTGCGCCTCAAGTACATGGCCCCCCTGCGCTTTGGCCAGAAGGTGCGGGTCGAGGCGCGGCTGTGCGAATACCAGAACCGCCTCAAGATCGAGTACCAGCTGTTCGATGTGGCAAGCGGCGCGCGCACCAGCAAGGGCTACAGCATCCAGGTGGCGGTGAACAAGGAGAGCGGCGAGATGTGCCTCGCCTCCCCGCGGGTCCTGCTGGACAAGCTGGGGGTGGCGGAGTGAGGGCTCGCTGGATGCAGGGGGTGCGAGGCGGGCTCTGGGCCTGTCTGCTGCTGTTGACGGGGATGGCGCAGGCCGCTTCCATGACCCAGACCCATGTCATGACCCAGACAGAGGTGCGTGAGCTGCTGAGTGCGGAGCCTGCCCAGCGCGCGCATTTCGCGCAGGAGAAACAGGTGGCCGGGCTGGCCCAGCCCCTGAAATCCAGCGGTAAGCTGCTGCTGGTACGGGGGCAGGGGCTCTGGTGGCATCAGCAGCAGCCCTTCGAACTGGCACTGAGCCTGACTGACCAACGCATGAGCCAGCAGGTCGGTCAGGGACCGGTCCAGGTGATCGACAATCCCCAGTTGCTCGAATTCAGCGGCATGATGCTGGCCTTGTTCGGCTCGGATGAGCAGGGGCTCGCCCGCTATTTCTCCCTCGATTTCCAGTCTGATGAACAGGGCTGGACCCTGGTGCTGACCCCCTTGTCCTCCCCTCTCGACAAGGTCTTTGCCAGTCTCACCCTGAGCGGTGGCCAGCAGCTGGACCGCCTGGTGATCGCCGATCGGCAGGGGGACGAGACCCGTATTCATTTCTCAGACTGGCAGCGGGTGACGCTGCCCCTGTCTGCCGAGGAGCACGCCCATTTTGCCCCCTGAGCCGCAAGCCGATGCCCGCACGGGGCCTGTGACGGGCTGGCGCGAATCGACCTGGCGCAGGCTCTCCCATGGCTGGCTGCTGCTCAGCCTGCTGGCGCTGGGGCTGCTCGGCTGGCAGCTCTCCCACAGTCGCATCAACACCAGCCTGATGGATCTGCTGCCCCACGAGGAGCGCTCCACGCTGGATCCGGCCCTGCGCGGGGGCTTGCTGCGCCAGCTCGACAAGCAACTGGTCTGGATGCTGAGCCTGCCGGCGGGGCAGGAGGGGCGCGCCGCGGCGCAGGAGTGGGTCCAGGCTCTGGCCGCCCTGCCCGAACTCGGCGCGGTGCGTGGCGCTCAACCCGAGCTGGCCCCGGCCTGGCAACATTTCACCTACGACTATGCCTGGCAGCGCCTCGATGAGCAGAGCCGGGCCCGCCTGGCGGCGGGGCCCGACGGCTGGAGCCAGTGGGTGCTCGGCCAGATCTACAGCCCCTTCGGGGGAGTCTCCCGTACCGAGTGGCAGGCCGACCCCCTGTTGTTGACCCGCGCCGGTGTGCAGGGGCAGGGGGGGAGCGCCATGCGCCTCGATCACGACTGGCTGATGAGCCAGGGTGAGGACGGGCGGCAGTGGTTCATGGTGCGAGCCGAGCTGGATCTGTCGGCCTTCGATCTCTCCCGCAACGCCGACCTGCTCGCCCGCCTCGGGGCGGCGGAGCAGAGCCTCAAGGCCCGTTATCCCGGGCTGGAGTTGCTGCGTCGCGGCACCCTCTTCTATAGCCAGCACGCCAGCCAGCTAGCCCAGGCGGACATCTCCACCATAGGGATAGGTTCCATGGTCGGGGTCGTGCTGCTGATGTGGCTGGCGTTTCGCTCCCTGCGGGCGATCGCCCTCTCCTTGCTGCCCATCGTCATCGGCCTCGGCTGGGGGGTGCTGGCCGTGCTGCTCTGGTTTGGGGAGGTGCACCTCTTCACCCTGGTCATCAGCACCAGCCTCATCGGCATCGCCATCGACTACGGCATCCACTTCCTGACCGAGCGACGCCTGCACGGAGGCAGCGAGCGTCCCCACCAGACCCGTGCCAAGCTGCTGCCGAGCCTCTGGATGGCCCTGCTGACCACGCTGGTCGGATACGGGCTGCTCTGGCTGGCCCCCTTCCCGGGGTTGCAGCAGATGGCGCTATGCGCCCTCGCGGGCCTCCTGGCGGCCCTCATCACAGTGCTCTGCCTGTTCCCGCTCTGGCTGGGGGAGCTGCCTGCGCGTGAGCCCCGCAGCCTGGCGCTGATGGGTCGCTGGCTCGACGGGTGGCGTGAGCGCCCCTGCCTGCGCTGGGGTCTGCCGCTGCTCGTGCTGGTGCTGGTCGTGGCGGGGCTCGGCCGGTTGCAGATCGATGACGATATTGCCCGTTTGCAACCCCTGCCCGTCGAGTTGCAGGGGCAGGAGCGGGCGATCCAGCGTCTCACCGGTCAGCAGGGCGGCATGTCGGGTTTTCTGGTGACGGCGGCAGACGGGGAGACGGCATTGCAGCGGCTGGAGGCCCTGACCGGGCAACTGACACAGGCCAAGGCAGAGGGGAAGCTGACGGGGTTCGTCTCCCTGGCGCAGTGGTTGCCCTCTCTGGCGCAGCAGCGGGCGGATCATGCCGCCCTCACCGCCTTGCAGCCCCAGGTGGTGGCGCGGCTCAATCAGGCCGGGGTACCGGTCAAGGCCGAGCCTCGCCCCTGGCATCCCCTGACCCCGGAGCTCTGGCTGGCCAGCCCGGTCAGCGAGGGTAGCCGGTTGCTGTGGCACACCCTGCCGGATGGTCGGGTAGCGCTCTGGCTGCCGGTGCACGGGGTGACGGATAGCGCCGCCGTGGCGGGGCTGGCCAGCACTGAGAACGGTGTCTTCTGGCAGGATCAACGCAGCCAGTGGAGCCAGCTGTTCGCCCACTATCGCATCAAGCTGGCCGAGCTCCTGTTTGCGGCCATCGCCCTGGTGGGATTGCTGCTCTGGTGGCGGCTCGGCTGGCGCAAGAGTGCCCGGATCCTGCTGGTCAACGTACTGGCCCTGGGGGCCGGACTGGCGCTGCTCGCCGCCTGCGGCCAGCCCCTGACCCTGTTCGGGGTGCTGGCGCTCAGCCTCATCTTCGGGATCGGCATCGACTACGGGCTGTTTTTCGCCCACAGCGGCGAAGAGCCAGGGCGTCAGCGCTCGACCCTGTTTGCCATCCTGCTTGCCAATCTGACCACCCAGCTCTCGTTCGGTCTGCTGGCCCTGAGCCACACCCCGGCCATCGCCGGTTTCGGTCTGGTGCTGAGCGGCGGCATCTTCACCGCCTTCCTGCTCTCACCCCTGGTGCTGGAGCGCCGATGAGTCCCCTTTACAACCCATGGGAGCCACGATGAAGACGTTTCTGCCCCTGCTGTTTGCTCTCCTGCTCGGCGCCTGCGCCAGCACCCCTGTGCCCGAGAATCGCGCCTACCTGACTCCGGACACCAGCCTGGTGCTGCCGACGCCGCAGCGTGACCAGCCCCTCTATCGCCAGCAACTGCTGAGCACCCACGGCAAGGGCGGGGAGCACCAGCTGCTGACCGTGCTGGAGGCGGATGGCCACAGGCTCACCCTGGTGGGGCTGACCCCGAGCGGGATCCGGCTGTTTCGACTGAGTTATGATGGCAAGACCATCCACACCGAGCAGCTCTCCAGCCTGCTCGGTGGCGCCGCCCTGCCGCCGGTGGCCCAGGTGCTCGCCGATGTGATGATGAGTTATTGGCCCGTCGCCGCCTGGCATGCGCAACTGCCCAAGGGGTGGCAACTGGCGGATGAGGGCATGGTGCGGCGTTTGACCGACCCCGATGGCCGGCTGGTGAACGAGATCCACTATCGCCTGGTGGCGGGGGAGCGCGAGCCGGTGCAGCTCATCCAGCACGCTTTCGATTATCAATTGCAGATGCAGAGGCTGACACCATGAGTCCGAACGCGAACCCCGCACCGTCGGCCGCCCCCTGTCATATCCAGGCCTATGGCCTTGTCTGCGCCCTGGGGGAGGGGAAGGCCGAGGTCGGTGCGGCGCTGGCCGCCTGGCAGCACGCCGGCCTCACCCCGCTGGATGACGAGCGGTGTGCCCTCAGCGATGGCCGGCTCACGCCCGTCGGTCGGGTCGGGGCCGCGCTGCCCGCCATCTCCCCGACGCTATCGGCCTATGATTCCCGCAACAACCGTCTGCTGCTGGCGGCCCTTGCGCAGATCCGGCCTGCCCTCGATGCACTGAGGGCCGGACTGGCGCCGGATCGCATCGCCATCGTGCTCGGCACCAGCACCTCGGGGATCGCCGAGGCGCAGGAGGCGGTGGCCGCCCATCAGGCTGCCGAGCCCCTGCCGGGGGCGTTCGATTACCGCCAGCAGGAGCTGGGCTCGCCGAGCGAATTCCTGGCTCGCCATCTGGCCATCACGGGGCCTGCCTACACCCTCTCCACCGCCTGCTCATCGAGCGCCCGCGCCTTCATCAGCGGCCAGCGCCTGCTGGCCGCGGGGCTCGCGGACATGGTCATCGTCGGCGGGGCGGACAGCCTGTGCGGCCTGACCCTGAACGGCTTCGACAGTCTGGAATCCCTGAGCCTCGAGCGTTGCCGCCCCTTTGGGGCAGAGCGGCGGGGCATCAACATCGGGGAGGGGGCCGCCCTCTTCCTGCTGACCCGGGAGCGGGCCGGGCTCGCCCTGCTCGGGGCCGGCGAATCTTCCGATGCCTGGCACATCTCGGCGCCCGACCCGGAGGGAACGGGGGCCGAGGCCGCGATGCGGATGGCCTTGCAGCAGGGGGGGATGGCGCCCCGGGCGCTCGATTACGTCAACCTGCACGGCACCGCGACCCGTCTCAATGACGAGATGGAGAGCAAGGCGCTGGCCCGCTTGTTCGGGGAGGAGGAAACTGTCCTCTGCAGCTCCACCAAGATGCTGACCGGCCACACCCTGGGGGCGGCGGGGGCCATCGAGGCGGCGCTCTGCTGCCTGTTGATGGAGCAGGGGCTGCCGGCGCCCCGGCAGGGGGAGGCGCAGGATCCGGCCCTGACGCCGATCCGGCTGGCGCAGGGAGATCCTGCGTCCAGGCCGCTCACCCGGGTGCTGTCCAACTCCTTTGCCTTCGGCGGCAACAACGTCAGCCTGCTGCTGGGCCTTATCGAACCACACGAAGGGAGTCCATCATGAGTGACATCACCCTGGCAGCACTGCTGCCCCATCAGGCCCCCATGTTGCTGCTGGATCGACTGCTCGAGTATCAGGGCAACCGGGTACGCTGCGAGACCCGGGTCGGTGAGCGTCAGGCGCTGCTGCTCGACGAGCAGGGCAATCTGCCCGCCTGGGTCGGCCTGGAGCTGATGGCCCAGACCATCGCCGCCTGGGCGGGGATGCGGGGGCGGGAGCGCGGGGAGCCGGTGCGCATCGGCATGTTGCTCGGCAGTCGTCAGTATCAGTGCCAGCTGGCCCGTTTTGCCGCCGGTGAATGCCTCGTCATCGAGGCGGAGTGCCTGCTGGAAGATAACGGCATGGCCAGTTTCGAGTGCCGGATCGGAAATGGGGAGCAACGCTACGCCGAGGCGAGGCTCAGCACCTATCTGCCGAGTGAGGCGGAGCTGAAGGCGCTGCTTGGTTGATGTTTCTCTGATCGCTTTCGCTGTAGAGATAGGCAAAGGCAGTCGGAATCTCTGTTTTTTAAAGAAGGATTGAACATGAATTCCACCGTATTGGTGACCGGGGCCAGCAAGGGCATAGGTCGCGCCATCGCCCTGAAGCTGGCCGCCGATGGTTTTCACATCGTGGTGCACTATCACGGGGATCGGGGCGGCGCCGAGCAGACCCTGGCCGAGATCCTGGCGGCGGGGGGGCAGGGGCGGCTCATCCAGTTCGATATCTCGGACAGGGAGCAGTGCCGCAGCCGCCTCGAGTCCGACATCGAGGCGCACGGCGCCTACTACGGGGTGGTCTCCAACGCCGGGGTGATCCGGGATGGGGCCTTCCCGGCCCTGACCGACGACGATTGGGACGGCGTGCTGCACACCAATCTCGATGGCTTCTACAACCTGCTCAAACCCTGCATCATGCCGATGATAGGGCTGCGCCGGGGTGGTCGCATCGTCACCCTGTCGTCGGTCTCCGGCATCATGGGCAACCGGGGACAGGTCAATTACAGCGCCGCCAAGGCGGGTATCATCGGGGCCAGCAAGGCCCTGGCCCTGGAGCTGGCCAAACGCAAGATCACCGTCAACTGCGTGGCCCCCGGCCTCATCGATACCGGCATGGTCAACGCCGAGGTGGAGGCCGAGGCTTTGAAGATGATCCCGCTCAAACGGATGGGGCAGGCCGACGAAGTCGCGGGCCTGGTCTCCTACCTGATGTCGGACATCGCAGGCTATGTCACCCGCCAGGTCATCTCGATCAACGGTGGCCTGATATGAGTGGAAACATCAACACCGTGGATCATCGGAAACAGCAGGAAGGGAGAGCAGTATGAAGCGTGTCGTCGTCACCGGCATGGCCGGGGTGACCGCCTTTGGCAACGATTGGCAAAGCGTAGGGCCTCGCCTCAAGGATGAGCGCAACGCCGTGCGGGAGATGCCCGAGTGGGGCGTCTATGAGGGGCTCAATACCCGGCTGGCAGCCCCGATCCCGGACTTCTCCCTGCCGACCCACTACCCGCGCAAGAAGACCCGGGCCATGGGGCGGGTCTCCGAGCTCGCGACCGTGGCCACCGAGCTGGCCCTGACGCGGGCCGGTCTCATCGATCATCCGGTGCTGGCCGGCGGGCGTACCGGCATCGCCTATGGCTCCTCCATCGGCAGTACGGCCCCTATCAGCGCCTTTGGCGCCATGCTCAATGACAAGACCACCGCCAACATCACGGCCACCACCTATGTGCAGATGATGCCTCACACGGCGGCGGTGAACACCGGCCTCTTCTTCGGCCTGCGGGGCCGGGTCATCCCCACCTCCAGTGCCTGCACCTCGGGCAGCCAGGGCATCGGCTATGCCTATGAGGCGATCAAGCACGGCTATCAGGACGTGATGGTGGCGGGGGGGGCCGAGGAGCTCTGCCCGTCCGAGGCCGTGGTGTTTGATACCCTGTTCGCCACCAGCCTGATGAACGACAGCCCTTCCCTGAGTCCCAAGCCCTTTGACAAGGACAGGGATGGATTGGTGATCGGGGAAGGGGCGGGGACCCTTGTCCTGGAGGAGCTGGAGCACGCCAGGGCGCGCGGGGCCCACATCATCGCCGAGCTGGTGGGCTTTGCCACCAACTGTGACGCGGCCCATGTGACCCAGCCCCAGCAGGAGACCATGCAGCTCTGCATGGCGCTGGCGCTGGCGGATGCGGGTCTCGAGCCCAAAGACATCGGCTACATCAGCGCTCACGGCACCGCCACCGAGCGGGGCGACATCGCCGAGAGCCATGCCACATCGGCCCTGTTTGGCGATAGCACCCCCATCTCTTCTCTCAAGAGCTACTTCGGTCATACGCTCGGGGCCTGCGGCGCCATCGAGGCCTGGTTGTCGCTGGAGATGATGGCGGAGGGCTGGTTCGCCCCGACCCTCAACCTGAACGAGCCGGACCCCGCCTGCGCCCCGCTGGATCACGTTCGCAGCGGCGGCCGGGTGCTGGATGTGGAGTATCTGATGTCCAACAACTTCGCCTTTGGCGGCATCAATACCTCCCTCATCTTCAAGCGCTGGGCCTGACCGAGACAGCGGTGATGAGTCCATGAAAAAGGCGCCTCGAGGCGCCTTTTTCATAGGGAGTGAGGGTCTTTATTTCTTGGGCCTAAATGGCTTGATGACGCTCTCGTCGCATTCGAGATAGGGGCCGTCCATCAGATCGATGCAGTAGGGGATGGCGGGGAAGACCGCATCCAGACACTCGCGGATGGACTTGGGTTTGCCCGGCAGATTGACGATGAGGGTGCTGCCGCGCAGGCCGGCGGTCTGGCGGGAGAGAATGGCGGTCGGCACGAATTTGAGGGATTCCGCCCGCATCAGCTCGCCAAAGCCCGGCATCATGCGATCGCACACCGCCTCCGTGGCTTCCGGAGTCACATCCCGCTTGGCCGGGCCCGTGCCCCCCGTGGTGACGATGAGGCAGCAGGACTCCTCGTCGGCCAGCTGGCTCAGGGTCGCCTCTATCTCTGGCTGTTCGTCCGGGATGAGGCGATAGACTGGCTCCCACTCCGAGGTCAGATAGGCACCCAGGGTCTCCATGATGGCCTTGCCGGAGAGATCTTCATATATGCCTGCGCTGGCGCGATCGCTGACGGTGACTATACCTATGCGTGCCTTGCTCATGGTCTGCCCTTCGTGCTGTGTAAAGTGGTAAATAAAATAACATAATCAGTGGGATATGTTAAATCTTCCCGGATGTGGCCACGCGAGGGCATAGGCTGGTTCGAATGAAAACAGTGTCTCTCGTACCGGCCATTCAGTAATAAGCTGGCAGACAAACGGGCGCAAAATTTCTAAAAAAAAGCAATTTAGTCAGGTATGGGTAATTGCCTGAATCCTAAAGAATAAATGAATTCCTTCCCCCTCATCTGCGCATTTTTATCCGCAATCGGACTCCTGTGACTCGGTGCAAACTGAACCAGGATCCTGCCGCTCTTATATAACCTTTCTTACGGACAGTGAATTTATGTGCTGAGCGTAGTTTGGATGTGTCACACATGAGGCCTCTGGCCAGGAGAGCATATGGAGCTGCCAGATTTCGATACCCTGAAACACTGGGCCCTCGTGGAGCCGGAGCGGCTCGATGCCCTGCTGCACCAGCAGATAGACACCCTGATCGAACAGGTAGGGCCCGATCGGCAGCGGCGGTTGCGGGGTCTGCAATTTCGCATCGATTGCCAGCGCAAGCTGGCGAAGAACAATCTGGACAGCTGCATCCGGATTGCCAACATGATGCATGAATCCTTCTATGCCATGCGCAGCCAGATCAATCATCTGCAGGAAGAGTCGTTATTGACCGGCGAATATGAGAAACCGGTGAATAATGTCATTCGGCTCGCCGAATATCGCCGGGATAAATAACACATCGATATTTTCATTCTTCATCTCATTTTATTTAATTCCGCAAGCCATCACATGTTAATCAAGGTGATGGCTTGTTTGTTATTTGCTGCAAACAGGCTGCGCCGTTGAAATAAATAAGCCGATAACGGTTTCGCGGGTGGATATATATGGATGAAACAAGTCGCTGGAGTAAGATGAGGGTTCGGTTTATTTTCTACGACTCAAGGGAATGATGAGAAGTATTACACCAAGACGGGTGTTGTCGCCGGAACAGCAGACAGAGATCACCCGCATTATCGTCAAGGTGGGCCAGTTGATGGGCCAGCATGGTGCCGAGGCGCGGCTCATCGAGCAGACCACGGTGCGACTCGGTCTGGCACTGGGGCTCGAGAGCGTGGAGATGGCGCTCTCCGCCGGTGCCATCGTCCTGACCAGCCTCTATCAGGGGCACTGCGTCACCACCACCCGCCGAGTGCTGGATCGGGGCATCAACATGCAGGTGGTGTGCGAGGTGCAGCGCCTGTGCATCCTGGCGGAGAAGGAGCTGATCGGTGCGCGGGAAGTGCGCCAGCGGCTCGATGCCATCAAGCCGTTCCACTATCACCCCTGGCTGGTGGTCCCCATGGTGGGGCTCTCCTGCGGGGCCTTCAGTCTGCTGTTCGGGGGAGACTGGCCCATCTTCCTGGTGACCTTCCTTGCCTCCGCGGTGGCGATGCGGGTACGTCAGCTGATGGCCCATCACCATCACAGCCCCCTCATCAACTTTGCCGTGACCGGCTTCGTCGCCACCCTGCTCGCCTCCAGCGCCACCTACTTCGGCTGGGGGGATCAACCCTACCTCGCCATGGCGGCCAGCGTGCTGCTGCTGGTGCCGGGTTTCCCCTTGATCAACGCCGTCTCCGACATGGTGAAGGGCTACTTCAACATGGGGCTGGCCCGCTGGGGCATGGCGACCCTGCTCACCGTCAGCGCCGTGATCGGCATAGTGCTGGCCATGTCGGTGACCGGTATCTGGGGCTGGAAGCTGTGGTGGAATTCCATATGAGATCTCACCAGAACAGACGTGCCCGTGTCGCCGTTCAGCCGGATCAGAGGGGGGAGACATCATGATGGATCTGTTGTTGCTGCTGTTGCGGGATGCATTCTGGTCGGCCATCCCGGCGGTGGGCTTTGCCATGATGTTCAACGTGCCACCGCGGATGCTGAAATACTGCGCCATGGGGGGAGCGCTTGCCCACAGCCTGCGCACCCTGCTCATCCACCACGGCATGCCCATTGAGTGGGCCACCCTGGCGGCCTCCACCACGGTGGGCTTTGTCTGCGTCTATTGGTCGAAGCGCCTGCTGGCACCCCGGCCGGTGTTCAGCGTCGCCTCCATCATCCCCATGATCCCGGGGACCTATGCGTTCAAGACCATGATCGCCGTGGTGGAGCTCAATATCTCCGGGGTGACCACCGAGCTTATCCACCATGCGGTGACGAACGGCCTCAAGGTGCTGTTTATCGTGGGAGCCCTCAGTTTCGGTTTGGCGATCCCTTCTCTGGTCGTGTACCGTAACCGGCCCATCGTCTGAGACAGGTTGCGAGGAACCAACTCCATGAAGATTTCCATGATTGCCGCCATGGCCCGGGACCAGGTGATCGGCAAGGACAACCAGATGCCCTGGCACATGCCCGCCGATCTGGCTCACTTCAAGCGGGTGACCCTCGGCAAGCCGGTGCTGATGGGGCGCAAGACCTTCGAGTCCATCGGTCGCCCCCTGCCAGGGCGCCGCAACCTGGTGATCAGCCGCAATCCCGACTATCGCGCCGACGGGGTGGAGATGGTGGATTCGGTGGAGGCGGCCCTGAGTCGTCTTCAGGAAGAGGGAATCGAGGAGCTGATGGTGATCGGGGGAGGCTATCTCTATGGCCAGCTGCTGCCTAGGGCGGATCGCCTCTACCTGACCCGCATCGATCTGGTCGTGGAGGGGGACACCTGTTTCCCGACCTTCTCGGATGCCGACTGGGTAAGACTGGAGAGCGAGCCTCATGATCCCGATGAGAAGAATCCCCACCCCTACTGCTTCGAGACCTGGCAGCGCCGCTAGCCCGCGTCGAACCTGATCAGCCCCTCCCCGTGCGAGGGGCTTTTTTTCGCCTGTCACCCCGCTCCAGAGCGCCTCTCATCGGGCCCGGTCCTGAACCTGGTGCAAGCCTTGCAGCCAAGGCACATGTGTCACCACAAATACATGCTCATTGTCGTCAAAAAATGATTCGTCATGTAACTAAATTTGTCGGCGGCGACCAGCCTGACGGCATTCTCCTGTGCTTGCTCGATTTTCAAGAAAACAGTGGAGTTTTCCCCAGTTTTATCAGTGTGATAATTGATTTTATTGTTAATTAATCGTTTTTACACCCAGATCAGTTCCTGTCTGTTGAATTTTTGTTTCATAAAATAACTGTTTTAAATCAATGGCTTGAACATATGATTTTTAGTTGAGACTCTTATGGTTCTTTTTTGTTTCTCTGTTTTTGTTTAGTGTTGAAAGTAATTAATTCCCGCCCGGCTACAGGAACAGCAAACGGCCGGCCATAAAAAAAGGACAGTATGACAGTCAAGCTTGAGGTCAAATCACTCTATAAAATCTTTGGTGAACACCCGGAAAAGGTATTCAAGTTGCTGGCGAAAGGGCATGACCGCGCCAGCATTTTACGAAAGACCGGCCAGACCCTGGGGGTGCAGGATGTCAATCTTGCCATCCAGGAGGGGGAGATCTTCGTGGTGATGGGTCTGTCCGGCTCGGGCAAGTCCACCCTGGTGCGGCTCTTCAACCGGTTGATCGAACCGACCCGCGGCCAGGTACTCATCGACGGTGAAGACATCGCCGCCATCTCGGATGCGGATCTGCGCCAGGTGCGGCGCAAGAAGATCAGCATGGTATTCCAGTCCTTCGCCCTGATGCCCCACCTGAGCGTGCTGGAAAATACCGCCTTCGGGCTGGAGTTGGCCGGGGTGCCGCTGGCCGAGCGCCAGCAGAGCGCCCGCCAAGCGCTTCACCAGGTCGGGCTGGGGCAGTGGATTGATGCCTATCCCGATGCCCTCTCCGGCGGCATGAAACAGCGGGTCGGGCTGGCCAGAGCCCTGGCGAACGATCCGGATATATTGCTGATGGATGAGGCTTTCTCTGCGCTGGATCCATTGATCCGCACAGAAATGCAGGATGAACTGCTGAAACTGCAGGGAAGTCAGCAGAGAACCATCGTCTTCATCTCCCACGATCTGGACGAAGCGATGCGCATCGGCGATCGCATCGCCATAATGCAGGACGGTCAGGTGGTGCAGGTCGGCACCCCGGACGAGATCCTGAACCAGCCCGCCAACGACTATGTCCGCGCCTTCTTTCGCGGGGTGGATCTGGCCAATGTGTTCAGCGCCCGGGATGTGGCGAGCCGCAAGCAGGTGCCCCTCATCAAGAAGCACACCACGGACGGGCCGGGCAATGCCCTGCGACAGCTCAAGGAGCTGGAGCGGGAGTTCGGCTATGTGGTGGATCGCAGCCGCCACTTCCTCGGCGTCGTTTCGGTGGAGTCCTTAAGTCAGGCGGTCAGCAGCAAGGGCAGCCTGGAGCAGGCCCTGCTGGCGGACATCCAGCCCATCCTGGCTGATACCCCCCTCAATGAACTCATCAGCCAGGTGGCCGCCGCTCCCTGCCAGGTGCCCGTGGTCGAATCGGATGGCCGCTATCTGGGGCTCATCTCCAAGGCCAATTTGCTCAACACCCTGGACAGGAGTACCCCGGCATGAATCTCATCCCTTTCCGTCATCTGCTGGCCGCCTTGCTGGCCCTGCTGTGCCTGGCAAGTACCCCGGCCCTGGCTGATGAAGCCGCAACCGATCCCTGGGGGACCACCGAGGTGACCACGGAGGCCGCGAGCGATCCCTGGGGCGATACCGCCACCGAGGCGGCCGATTGGCAAACCCAGATCGCCAGCCCGCAGGTCGAGGCGTCCATCGACTGGCTGGATCCTTTCCAGCAGGCCCTGGTACCACTGGATACCTGGGTCGAGGGTGCCATCGGCTGGCTGGTGGCTAACCTGCGTCCCCTGTTCCAGCTCATTCGTGCCCCGGTGGAGCTGACGCTCAATGGCATGACGCACCTGCTGCAATCCGTGCCCTCGGCCCTGATGATCGGTTTGCTGACCCTGGTGGCCTGGCAACTGGTCAACGGGCGCATGGCGCTGGGCACGCTGGTCTCGCTGATCGGGATAGGCCTCATCGGTGCCTGGTCTGACGCCATGGTGACCCTCTCCCTGGTGCTGACCTCGCTCTTCTTCTGCATTCTGATAGGCTTGCCGGTCGGCATTCTGCTGGCGCGCAGCGAACGGCTGTCGAGCTGGACCCGGCCCCTGCTGGATGCCATGCAGACCACCCCGGCGTTTGTCTATCTCATCCCCATCGTCATGCTGTTTGGCATCGGCAACGTGCCCGGGGTGGTGGTGACCGTCATCTTCGCCCTGCCGCCGATGATCCGGTTGACCATGCTGGGCATTCGCCAGGTGCCTGCGGATCTGGTGGAGGCAGCCCACTCCTTCGGGGCCAGCCCCTCCCAGCTGCTGTTCAAGGTACAACTGCCGCTGGCCATGCCTACCATCATGGCCGGGGTCAACCAGACCCTGATGCTGGCCCTCTCCATGGTGGTCATCGCCTCCATGATCGCGGTCGGCGGTCTCGGTCAGATGGTGTTGCGGGGCATAGGCCGCCTCGACATGGGGCTCGCCTCCATCGGCGGCCTCGGCATCGTGTTGCTGGCCATCGTGCTGGATCGTCTGACCCAGGCCATGGGGCAGCCGGATCGCGGCCGGAGTGGCCGCTGGTATCAACGGGGCCCGGTGGCCCTGCTGCTGCGACTGTGCGGTCGCAGCCCATCCATTCATCGTAAAGGAGTTACCTCATGAGACCCATCACCACCAGCCTGACCCTGGGTGCCCTGCTACTGAGTTCGGTGGCCGTGGCCAGTCCCGAGATGCCGGGGGAGGGGGTCAAGGTGCAACCCTTGCAAAGCTCCCTGCCGGAAGAGGCGTTCCAAAGCGTGCTGGTCAGCAAGCTGATGGAACGGCTCGGCTATGATGTCCAGCCGGCGCAAGAGGTGGATTACAACGTGGCCTATGCCTCGGTCGCCCAGGGGGATGGCACCTTCCTCGCCTTCAACTGGGTGCCGCTGCAGGATGGCAAGTATGAGCAGGTCGGGGGAGACAAGGTGTTCTTCCGTCAGGGCACCTATGTGAGCGGTGCGGCCCAAGGTTATCTCATCGACAAGAAGACGGCGACCCAGTACGGCATCACCAACCTGGGTCAACTCAAGGATCCCAAGCTGGCGGCGCTGTTTGACAGCGACGGGGACGGCAAGGCCGACCTCATCGGTTGCAACCCGGGCTGGGGTTGTGAAGAGGCGATCAATCATCATCTCGACGAGTTCGGGTTGACCCCGACCATCACCCACAAGCAGGGCAATTATGCGGCCCTGATCGCCGATACCCTGGCCCGCTACCAGAGCGGCAAGCCGGTGCTCTACTACACCTGGACGCCGTACTGGCTCAGCAGCGAGCTGGTGCCGGGTCGGGATGTGGTCTGGCTGGAGACGCCCGCCGATGCCAAGGATGCGGCCAAGACCCGGCTGCCAAACGGCAAGAACTACGGCTTTGCCGTCAACAGCATGCACATAGTGGCGAACAAGGCCTTTGCCGAGGCGAACCCGGCGGCGGCCAAGCTGTTCTCCATCGTCAAGCTGCCGCTCAATGACATCAACATCCAGAATGGCCTGATGAACAAGGGACAGAACAAGCCGGTGGATGTGGAGCGTCATGCGGACGCCTGGCTCAAGGGGCATGAGGCCGAGGTCAACGGCTGGCTGGCTGAGGCGCGCGCCGCCGCAAAATAAGCGGGTGGGCAGGCTGACACCTGCCCATTCATGACAAGCAAAACGCCCGGCGATGCCGGGCGTTTTTTTATGGACGCAGATTGGTGGGATCAGATCCCGGAGCCGTCGTTCTCGCCGTTCTCCTCGTGCAGGCCGCACTCGCGCTTGAGGCCGAAGAAGCGGGTCTGCTCCTCGCTCATGCCCGGCTCCCACTTGGTGGTGGTGTGCACATCGCCGACGGAGAGGTAGCCCTGATCCCAGAGGGGGTGATAGGGCAGGTCGAACTCCTTGAAGTAGTAGAAGACGTCCTTGTTGCTCCAGTCGATGACCGGCAGGAACTTGAAGCGGCCGCGCTGGATACCGAGCACCGGCAGCTTGCCACGGCTGCCGGACTGCTCCCGGCGAAGGCCGGAGAACCAGGTCTGGGCGCCGAGCTCCTGCAGGGCGCGGTCCATGGGTTCGACCTTGTTGAGCTGGTTGTAGCGGGTGATCCCCTCCACCCCCTGCTCCCACAAGAGGCCGAAGCGTGCCTCCTGCCAGGCCGGTGAGAGGGCGGCCCGGTAGATCTTGAGGTTGAGGGCGAGGCGCTCGGTCAGCTCGTCGATGAAGCGGTAGGTCTCCGGGAAGAGATAACCTGTGTCGGTGAGCACCACGGGCACATCGCCTCGCGCCTGGCTCACCAGGTGCAGCATCAGTGCCGCCTGGATGCCGAAGCTCGATGACAGCACGTGTTCCCCAGGCAGGTTGGCTAGGGCCCAGCGCACCCGCTCGGGGGCGCTCATGGCGTCCAGCGCCCGGTTCAGGGGGGCCAGCGCCTCGGCCTGCTCTTCTCGGCCGAGGGCCAGCAGGGCTTGCAGATCGAGCCGCCCGTCGGCGGTGCGCGCCGGCAGCACGTTATCGGTGATATCAGGCTGCATAGAAGTCCCTCGCGGAATCGATGACGGGGGCGATGACTCCCACCCGGATCACGAAGTCGCCGAAGCACTCGTTCTGGTTGCGCTCGGCGGCCCAGCGGCCGATCAGGCTGTCGAGCTCCGCCAGGATCTGCGGCTCGGTGATGTTCTCAAGGTGCAGGCGCGGGATCCGCGTCCCTTCCAGGTTGCCGCCCAGGTGCAGGTTGTAGCGACCCGGCGCCTTGCCCACCAGACCCACCTCCGCCAGCATGGCGCGGCCACAGCCGTTGGGGCAGCCGGTGACCCGGAAGATGATGGCGTCATCCGCCAGTCCATGCTTGGTCAGCAGCCCTTCGATGTCGGTGACGAAGGCCGGCAGCATGCGCTCGGCCTCGGCCATGGCCAGCGGGCAGGTGGGCAGGGCCACGCAGGCCATGGACTGCTTGCGCTGCTCGCTCACGCCGTCATCCAGCAGGCCGTACTGGCGGGCCAGCTTCTCGATGCGGGCCTTCTCCTTGGCGGGCACGCCGGCGATGATGAGGTTCTGGTTGGCGGTCAGGCGGAAGTCCCCCTGATGGACCTTGGCGATCTCCAGCATGCCGGTCTTGAGCGGCTTGCCCGGGAAGTCCAGCAGGCGGCCATTCTCGATGAACAGGGTCAGGTGGTGCTTGCCGTCGATCCCTTCCACCCAGCCGAAGCGGTCGCCACGGCTGGTGAACTCATAGGGACGGCTCGGGGCGAAGGCGATGCCGGCGCGGCTCTCCACCTCGGCCTTGAAGGCCTCGACCCCGACCCGTTCGAGGGTGTACTTGGTCTTGGCGTTCTTGCGGTTGACCCGGTTGCCCCAGTCACGCTGGGTGCTGACCACGGCGGCCGCCACCTCCAGCACGTGAGAGAGGGGGATGAAGCCAAAGTCGCTCGCCTTGCGCGGGTAGGTGCTGGTGTCGCCGTGGGTCATGGCGAGTCCGCCGCCGACCAGCACGTTGAAGCCCACCAGCTTGCCGTCGTCGGCGATGGCAACGAAGTTCAGATCGTTGGCGTGCACGTCGATGTCGTTGTGGGGCGGGATCACCACGGTCGTCTTGAATTTGCGCGGCAGGTAGTTGGAGCCGAGGATCGGCTCCTCATCGCCGCCCAGCTTCTCGCCGTCCAGCCAGATCTCCACGTAGGCGCGGGTCTTGGGCAGCAGGTGCTCGGAGATCTGCTTGGCCCACTCGTAGGCCTCCTGATGCAGCTCGGACTCCACCGGGTTGCTGGTGCAGAGCACGTTGCGGTTCACGTCCCCGGCGGTGGCGATGGAGTCGATGCCGGTGCCGTTGAGGGTCTGGTGCATCAGTTTGATGTCGCGCTTCAATACCCCGTGGAACTGGAAGGTCTGACGAGTGGTGAGGCGGATACTGCCGTAGAGGCTGTGCTCTTCGGCAAACTTGTCGATTACCTGCCACTGGGCCGGAGTGATGATGCCGCCGGGCAGGCGGGCTCGCAGCATGACGTTGTGCAGGGGTTCGAGCTTCTGGGCGGCGCGCTCCGGGCGGATGTCGCGGTCATCCTGTTGATACATGCCGTGGAAACGGATCAGCTGGAAGTTGTCGCCGTTGAAGCCGCCGGTGAGGGGATCCTGCAGATCCTGCTCTATGGTGCCGCGCAGGAAGTTGCTCTCGCGCTTGAGGCGTTCGTTGTCGGAAAGCGGTCCTTCTACCGGTCCCGGAATAGCTTGTTTGCTCATCAATAGACATCCCTTTGATAACGTTTGGCACGACGCAATTCGCTCAAATACTCTTCTGCTTCCTCACGACTCTTGTGGCCGTGTTCGGCAATCACATCCAGCAGCGCTTGCTGCACATCCTTGGCCATGTGGTTGGCGTCGCCACACACATAGAAGTGGGCGCCGGCCTCGAGCCACTGGTAAAGCTCAAGGCCCGCTTCGCGCAGTCTGTCCTGCACATAGATCTTGTGAGCCTGATCCCGGCTGAATGCCAGGGAAATCTTCGACAGCAGGCCGGATTTCACATAGCGCTGCCACTCCACCTGATAGAGGAAGTCCTGGGTGAAGTGCGGGTTGCCGAAGAAGAGCCAGTTCTTGCCCTCTGCACCCTGGGCTTCCCGCTCCTGCATGAAGGCGCGGAAGGGGGCGATGCCGGTGCCCGGGCCCACCATGATGACGGGGGTGTCCGGGTTGTGCGGCAGGCGGAAGTTGTCGTTGTGCTCCACGAACACCCGTACCTCGGCCTCTTCCGCCAATCTGTCTGCCAGATAGGAGGAGGCGCCGCCGGAGCGCACAGTGCCATCTTCTTGCGGGTAGCGCACCACGCCGACGGTCAGATGCACCTCCTCTTCCACCTCGCTCTGGGCGGAGGCGATGGAGTAGAGGCGGGGGGTGAGGGGGCGCAGCAGGCCGGTGAGCTGATCGGCGCCGAGCTTGGCCGGGAAGCGTTTCAGCACATCCACCACCTGGGCGGAGGCGACCAGGGCGTTGACCTGGGCCTTGTCGCCGGCCAGATCTTTGAGCGCCGCGTTGTCGGTCAGCTCGGCAAGACCCGTGATAAAGCCGCCGTGCAGCCGGGTCAGCTCGAAGTGGCGAGTCAACGCCTCTCGCAGGCTGCCATGGGGGCTGGGTTCGTCGCCGGAGAGGCCGGTCAGGGCCAGCACTTCGGCGACCAGGGCGGCATCGTTGTCGAACCAGATGCCGAGGGCATCCCCGGGCTGATAGGTGAGGCCGGACTCTTCGAGGTTGATCTCGATATGGCGGATATCCTTGGTGGAATCGCGGCCGGTGACCTTCTGGTTGACCGAGAGCCGGGCCGGGAAGGGGTTCTCCTTGTGGTACTGGCTGTGGCCGACGGCCGACTGCACGGCCCCCGCCACTGTGGTGGCTCCGGCAGATCCGCCAGCAGAGAGCGTGGCGGCGACGGCATTGACCGCCTGCTCGCCCCAGGCCTTGGCGGCCTCCTGGTAATCCACGTCAAGGCTGGCGAGTTCATGAATGCGCTCGGCCCCCGCTTTTGACAGGAAGCCGTCGAAGTCCTTGCCGGTCTGGCAGAAGAACTCGTAGGAGCTGTCACCCAGACCCAGCACCGCGAACTTGAGCCCCTCCAGTTTGCCAATCTTGCCCTTCTTGAGCTGCTCGAACAGATCGACCGCCGCTTCCGGCGGTTCACCCTCCCCGTAAGTGCTCACTACCACCAGCAGGTGGCTCTCTTTCTTGAGCTGCTTGGGTTTGTAGTCCGCCATGGAGATGAGAGTCACCGGCAGGCCCAGCGCCTGCGCCTGTTTCTGGATGGCCGCCGCCGCGCCCTTGGCGTTGCCGGTCTGGGAACCATAGAGAATGGTCAGGCTGCCACCCGGGGCTGCGCCGGCGGCAACGGTGGCCACCGGTTGCTGGCCGGATTGGGAGAGGCCGTAGAGATAGCCGCTCACCCAGGCCAGTTGCTGGGTGTTGAGGGTGGTGAGAACCTGGTTCAGCTGTCGCTGTTGCTCGTCAGAGAGGGGGCTGATGTTGGGTATGGGGGCTGTCAATTGCATCACACACGTCTTCCATGGTCTGATTTTTGGTCAGGGTAAGGGCTGTGGTGAATAACAACAAAGAATAAAAATATCTTCTTTATGCGATTTGTGAATTTATAAAGTCGGGATCCGGCGCTGGGGCCCCTTGACCCGTGGTATAAAGGCCCTCAACCATGCCTTCTTGCTGCCTCACGGGGATATTCATGACCAGATTGTTTCACGTCAATGCCTTCAGTGCTCGCCCCTTCGGCGGCAACCCGGCCGTGGTGGTGCTGGGGGACGCGCGGCCCGATGCTGGGCTGCAAACCATGGCCGCCGAGTTCAATCTCTCGGAGACCGCCTTCCTCACCCCGTTAGGAAACGCTCACTACCGGTTACGCTGGTTTACCCCCAAAGTGGAGGTGGATCTCTGCGGTCACGGCACCCTGGCGGCGGCTCACGTGCTCTGGGAGGCCGGATTGGCGCAGCCTGACGAGGCGCTGCGTTTCGAGACCCGCAGCGGCGTCCTGACCGCGGCGCGGGAAGGGAGCTGGATCTGGCTTGACTTCCCGCGCATCCCGCTCTCGCCTCTTGCGCTTGATCCCGCCTATGCCGCCGCCCTCGGCTGTCAGCCGCTGCAGACCCTGGCCGCCGGGGCCAAGTTCCTGCTGGAGCTGGGCAGCGAGGAAGAAGTGCGGGCGCTCAAACCGGACTTCCACGTCCTGCGCGCCCTGCCGGGACGCGGCCTGATGGTGACGGCGCCTTCCGGCAGCGTTGAGGATGACTTCGTCTCCCGCTACTTCGCCCCCTGGGTCGGGGTGGATGAGGATCCGGTCACCGGCTCCAACCACTGTGCCCTGGTGCCGTACTGGGCCGAGCGGCTCGGCAAGACGGAGCTCAAGGCCCGCCAGATCTCGGCGCGGGGCGGCGAGCTTCGCCTCTCCCTGCAGGGGGACAGGGTGCGGATGGCGGGTCAGGGACTGACTCTGTGGCAGGGGGAGTGGTTGCTGCCTTCGCACGCATAGGCGCGCGCTTGCGCCAGCCTTTCCCGATATGTTTTGCCAATACAAAACCCCATAAAAAAACGCCCCGCAGTTGCGGGGCGTTTTGATATCGACGCAAGGCAGTCAAGGCTGCTGTTGCATGTGCCTTTTGGCAGCGTTTACTTCTGCGGGCGCAGGGCCGGGAACAGGATGACGTCGCGAATGGTGTGGCTGTTGGTGAACAGCATGACCAGACGGTCGATACCGATGCCCTGACCGGCAGTGGGCGGCAGGCCGTGTTCCAGCGCGGTGACGAAGTCAGCGTCGTAGAACATGGCTTCGTCGTCACCAGCGGCTTTCTGATCCACCTGATCCTGGAAGCGCTTGGCCTGATCTTCCGCATCGTTCAGCTCGGAGAAGCCGTTGGCCAGCTCGCGGCCGCCGATGAAGAATTCGAAGCGGTCGGTCACGTCCGGGTTCACGTCGTTGCGGCGGGCCAGCGGGGAGACGGCAGCCGGGTACTCGGTGATGAAGGTCGGTTGCAGCAGCATGTGCTCCACGGTCTCTTCGAAGATGGCGGTGATCACGTGACCCAGCTCCCAGCCCTTCATCAGCTCGATGTGCAGACGCTTGGCGACGGCCTTGGCGCTCTCCAGGGTGGCCAGATCATCTAGGGTCACATCCGGGTTGAACTTCAGGATGGACTCGACCATGGTGAGGCGCTGGAACGGCTGACCGAAATCGATGGTCAGGCCCTCTTCGCCCTCTTTGGCGTAACGGATCTTGGTGTCACCCAGAATGTCCTGGGCCAGGGTGCGCAGCAGCTCCTCGGTGAGATCCATCAGATCGATGTAATCGGCATAGGCCATATAGAACTCGATCATGGTGAACTCGGGGTTGTGACGCACCGAGATGCCTTCGTTGCGGAAGTTGCGGTTGATCTCGTACACGCGCTCGAAACCACCGACTACCAGGCGCTTCAGATAGAGCTCGGGGGCGATACGCAGGTACATGTCGATGTCCAGCGCATTGTGGTGAGTGACGAACGGACGCGCGGAGGCACCACCCGGGATGACCTGCATCATGGGGGTTTCCACTTCCATGAAGCGCTTCTCGTTGAAGAACTTGCGGATGCCGGCGACCACCTGGGTGCGGATCATGAAGGTCTTGCGGGACTCTTCGTTGGCGATCAGATCCAGGTAGCGCTGACGGCAGCGGGCTTCCTGATCGGTCAGACCCTTGTGCTTCTCGGGCAGCGGACGCAGTGCCTTGGTCAGCAGACGGATGTCGGAAACATGAACGGAGAGCTCACCGGTGTTGGTGCGGAACAGGGTCCCTTCCACGCCGACGATGTCACCCAGATCCCACTTCTTGAACTGCTCGTTGTAGAAGCCTTCCGGCAGGTCGTCACGGGTGACGTAGACCTGGATCTTGCCAGCCATGTCCTGCAGGGTCGCGAAGGATGCCTTGCCCATGATCCGGCGGGTCATGATGCGACCGGCAATCTTCACCCGTTTACCCAGGGCCGCCAGCTCGTCGGCGCTCTTGTCGCCAAACTCGGCATGCAGATCGCCGGACAGGCTGTCACGACGGAAGTCGTTGGGGAAGGGATTGCCCTGGGCGCGCAGGGCGGCCAGCTTGGAACGACGCTCAAGCATCTCGTTGTTGAGGTCGAGAGTCTGGTCGATTTCCGGAGTGGTGGTTTGTTCAGACATGGTGATTCCTGCTGCTTTATTTACAGGCCTGATTTCAGGCTGGCTTCAATAAACTTGTCCAAGTCGCCGTCAAGCACCGATTGGGTGTTGCGGGTCTCGACGCCGGTACGCAGATCCTTGATACGGGAATCATCCAGTACATAGGAGCGGATCTGGCTACCCCAGCCGATATCGGACTTGGTCTCTTCGAGCGCTTGCTTCTCGGCATTCTGCTTCTGAATTTCCAGCTCATAGAGCTTGGCCTTCAGCTGCTTCATACACTGATCTTTGTTCTTGTGCTGGGAACGGTCGTTCTGGCACTGCACCACGACGCCGGTCGGGACGTGGGTGATACGCACCGCGGACTCGGTCCGGTTGACGTGCTGACCACCGGCACCGGAGGCGCGGTAGACGTCGATGCGAAGATCCGCCGGGTTGATGTCGATCTCGATGTCATCATCGATCTCGGGATAGACGAACACGGAGCAGAACGAGGTGTGGCGGCGGCCACCGGAGTCGAAGGGCGACTTGCGAACCAGGCGATGGACACCGGTCTCGGTGCGCAGCCAGCCGAATGCGTATTCGCCGGTGAATTTGACGGTGGCGGACTTGATGCCGGCCACGTCCCCTTCGGAACATTCGATGAGCTCGGGCTTGTAGCCGTGGGCATCGCCCCAGCGCAGGTACATGCGCAGCACCATGTTGGCCCAGTCCTGGGCCTCGGTGCCGCCGGAACCGGACTGGATGTCGATGTAGCAGTCGGAACCGTCGTGCTGACCGGAGAACATGCGACGGAATTCCAGCTCGACCAGCTTGGCTTCCAGCTCGTCGGCCTCGACGATGGCTTCGTTGAAGGTCTCTTCGTCCTCCCCCTCGACCGCCAGGCTCACCAGCATCTCAACGTCATCGACGCCCTGGGTCAGGGTATCGATGGTGCCGACCACGTTTTCCAGCGCCACGCGCTCTTTGCCGAGCGCCTGTGCGCGCTCCGGCTCGTTCCAGACGTCCGGCTGTTCCAGCTCGGCGTTGACCTCTTCTAGACGCTCTTTCTTGGCGTCATAGTCAAAGGTACCCCCTAAGCAGCTCGGTCCTCTCAGACAGCTCCTTAAGCTTGTTTAATACAGGATTGACTTCAAACATCGTGAAAACTCTCGAGGTCGATGTGATTTAAAAACGGGACATTCTAGCCAATTGTGGAAGGAATAGACAGGGTTGGCTGCCCCGGCGCGCCATCCCGTCGCGATTTCTGATGCTATCGGCAAGGTTTCAGGGGAAAATATCGCCGGCGACGGCATTTGTCGCTTCAGTTTTGAGCCCACTGGCCGCTATTGATCGGCATGCAAGGGGCCATGCCCACGCCGAGCAATCCTGTTCCCGACCAACAAGAAGAAGCACGATGAAGAACCTCTCACTCAAACAGAAGATACTGTTGTCTGTGGTCATCGCCCTGTCACTGGTGATCCTGTTGCTCTCCTGGCAGAGCTATACCAGCCAGAAATCACTGCTGCTGGAAGGCAGCCAGGAGCAGGTGCAACGCCTCGGCAGCCAGCAGGCCGAGCGGATCAGCGACTGGCTCTCCGCCCGTCGTGACGTCATTCAGGCGCTCGGCAACAAGGCCGGTTCTGAGCCCCTCAACGCCCTGCAGCAGGCGCAAGTGTCCGGTCGCTTCCAGCTCACCTATTTCGGTGAAGGCAGTGGCAAGATGCACGACTCCGACCCTTCCATCAATCGCGATGGCTATGATCCCCGCTCCCGTGGCTGGTATCAGGAAGCCATGGCCAAGGGTGGCATGGTGGTGACCAAGCCTTACCTGGACGTGGCCTACAACGTCATGGTGGTGACCCTGGCCCAGCCGGCTCAAGGTGGCGTGGTCGGCGGTGACCTCTCCATCGCATCCCTGGTGGAGGATGTCACCAAGATGGCCCTGCCGGCAGACGGCTTCGCCATCCTGATGCACAAGGACGGCACCGTCATCGCCTATAAAGACGCCGCCAAGGCGATGAAGCCGGCGAGCGAGATAGACAACGACCTGACCAATGCCCTGATCGAGCAGAGCAAGAGCAGCAACCAGCTGGAGCCTGCCTACTTCGATACCGAGGGCCGTGACAAGCTGCTGTGGGCGGTGGACATTCCGAACACCGACTGGGAGCTGGTGCTGGTGCTGGACAAGGCCACTCTGGAGGCGCCGCTCTCCTCCCTGCTGCTGACCCAGCTCGGCCTGGCCCTGCTGGTGCTGGTGGGCAGCATCCTCGCTATCTCCTGGCTGGTCAGCCTGCTGCTCGGGCCGCTCGGCAAGGTCTCCCAGGCCCTGGCCCGCATTGCCGACGGTAACGGCGATCTGACCCAGCGCATCAAGATCGACGCCAACGACGAGGTGGGGCAGCTGGCGGGCAGCTTCAACCGCTTCGTCGGCAGCCAGCATCAGCTGATCGGCAACATCCGCCAGCTGGCCAACGAGCTGAACGCCGATGCCGAGCGCAGCCTGGTGACCAACCAGGCCGCGGTGGAAGAGCTGCAGCGTCAGCAGCAGGAGGTGACCATGGTCGCTACCGCCGTCACCGAGATGGCGAGCGCCACCATGGAGATCGCAGGCAACGCCGAGAACACCGCCGCCGCCGCCCAGCAATCCGCCCAGAGCAGTGAGCAGGGCAAGATGCTGGTGAACCAGACCCGTGCCTCCATCAACAACCTGGCGGAAGAGGTGGGTCAGGCCACCGGCGTCATCGGCGAGCTGAGCCGCCATGCCCAGGCCATTTCCGGTATCCTCTCCACCATCCAGGGCATCGCCGAGCAAACCAACCTGCTGGCGCTGAACGCAGCCATCGAAGCGGCCCGGGCCGGTGAACAGGGTCGCGGCTTCGCCGTGGTGGCGGACGAGGTGCGGGTGCTGTCGCGCCGCACCCAGGACTCCACCCAGGAGATCCAGGCCACCATCGAAACCCTGCAACAGACCACGGCCCGGGCGGTGAGTCTGATGCAGACCAGCCAGGGGCTGGCGGACAACAGCGTGAAGGACGCCGATGCCGCCGCTGCCGCACTCGAAGAGATCACCCAGGCGGTATCGCTGATTTCCGACATGGCGGGCCAGATCGCCACCGCCGCCGAGGAGCAGACCCAGGTGACCGGGGAGATTACCCAGAACACCACCGCCATCAAGGACGTGAGCGACGAGATCACCGCCGCCGCCATGCGCGACCTGGATCAGGCCCAGGGCCTCAAGGGTCGTGCCACCAACCTGAACCAGCAGGTGGCGACCTTTATCCTCTAAGGACCAAGCGACGGTCATATCGACAACCACACAACACCAAAGCCCTGCACTCTTGTGTGGGGCTTTTTATTGGCCGGTCGCGGGAGCCCACCGTGTGTTTCATCAGGGGAGAGGGCATAAGGCGTTTTACCGCGCGGGGTAAGCAGATTGTACATCCACCGGGTCCCGCCTTTGGCGACAGCCAGAAAGCAAAGAGCCCACCATCAGGTGGGCTCTTTGTCTTGTCGTCTGGCGTCTTCGTCTTACAGGAAGGGAAGGGCCAGGAACAGCTTGATCACCATGGCGTTGATGATGTCGATGAAGAAGGCACCGACCATGGGCACGACCAGGAAGGCCAGGTGGGAGGGGCCAAAACGTTGGGTGATGGCCTGCATGTTGGCGATGGCGGTCGGGGTGGCACCGAGGCCGAAGCCGCAGTGTCCCGCCGCCAGCACGGCCGCGTCATAGTTGCTGCCCATGACCCGGAAGGTGACGAAGATGGCGTAGAGCGCCATCGCCACCGTCTGGGCGGCCAGCAGCAGGAAGATGGGCAGGGCCAGGCTCGCCAGATCCCACAGCTTGAGGCTCATCAGCGCCATGGCGAGGAACAGGGAGAGGCTGACGTTGCCGAGCAGGGAGACCTCCCGATCGCTCACCTCGTGCCAGTTGAACAGGGTCAGCAGGTTGCGCAGCAGCACGCCGACGAACAGCACGCAGACGAACACCGGCAGCTCGAGGGCGCTGCCCTTGAGATAGAGGGAAAACATCTCCCCCCCCTTGAGGCTGATGGCGATGAGGGCCAGGGTCTCGATCACGCTGAAGGGGGTGAGGGGGCGCTCCATGTCCGGCATCTCGAAGCCCTGGGGGGCGTCGTCGCGGTTGTGCTCTTCACCGGGCACCTGCACCTTCTTCACCAGGTAGCGGGCGACCGGGCCGCCGATGAGGCCACCCAGCACCAGGCCGAAGGTGGCACAGGCGATGGCGAGCTCGGCGGCGGACTGTACGCCGTATTTCTCGGTGAAGATGGAACCCCAGGCCGCGCCGGTACCGTGGCCGCCGGAGAGGGTGATGGAGCCGGCCAGCAGCCCCATGTGGGGATCCAGACCGAGGAGGGTGGCGAGGCCGACCCCCAGGGTGTTCTGCACCAGCAGCAGGCCGGTGACCACCAACAGGAAGGTGATCACCGCCTTGCCGCCGCGTTTGAGGCTGCCCAGATCGGCGGAGAGGCCGATGGAGGCGAAGAAGGTCAGCATCAGCGGCGTCTGCAGGGTGGTGTCAAATTGCAGCTCCATCCCCATGCTGGCGCGCAGCAGCAGCAGGACCAGCGCGACCACCAGACCGCCTGCGACCGGTTTGGGAATGTTGAAGGTTCGCAGGAAGCTTACCCGGTTCACCAGCAGGCGACCGAGCAGCAACACCAGGGTGGCGGCGACCAGAGTGGTGTAGGAATCAAATTGTATCATTCGGTTCTCCCATGTTGATTGGCCGTGTCTTTGGCGAGAAAGACGCACAGATTCAGCCGGGATAAAGACAGTGTGGCTCAGGGGCCAGTTCAAGAGGGGGCCAGGGCTCCCATCCCACGTAAAAATGGGGTCTGTGGTCACCTGTTTAGTTCAGGTATCCAGGTGAGATTTAGGAAAAATCCGGCGGATAGTAGCAAAAAGCACCACTTATATCCATGTTCATCAGATTAATGGTGGTTTATGTATGTTTTTTCGACATTTAAAACTATCGCCGAATGTCTCATTTCGACCAGGAATCGTGATGTCGCGGCTGTCATTTGGGCGCCCAGTCTTTATAATTCGCCGGCTTCCCATCCGCAGGACATGGCGGAGTGCGGGAGACTGTGATTCAGGATTTGCCGGTTTTCGGTCAACGAGAGGAGAGGGTGTGAAGAAGTCTATCTACATCGCCTACACAGGCGGCACCATAGGGATGCAGCGTTCCGATCACGGCTATGTGCCGATGGCGGGCTTTATGGAAGACTGTCTGGCACGGATGCCCGAGTTTCATCGACCCGAGATGCCGTCCTACCACATTCACGAATACGATCCCCTCATCGACTCCTCCGACATGACGCCGGCGGACTGGCAGCGCATCGCCGAGGATATCCGCGACAACTACGACAAGTATGATGGCTTCGTGATCCTGCACGGTACCGACACCATGTCGTTCACCGCCTCGGCGCTCTCCTTCATGCTGGAAGACTTGCACAAGCCGGTGATCATCACGGGCTCCCAGATCCCGCTGGCCGAGCTGCGCTCGGATGGCCAGCAGAACCTGCTCAATGCCCTCTATATCGCGGCCAACTACCCGATCCACGAGGTGACGCTGTTCTTCAACAACCAGCTCTATCGCGGCAACCGCAGCAAGAAGGTACACGCGGACGGCTTCCACGCCTTCGACTCGCCGAACTACCCGCCGTTGCTCAACGCCGGTATCGCCATCTCCCTGGAGGCGGGGGAGCTGGGTGTGCCGTCCGAGCGGGCCTTGGTGCTGCATGACATCACTCCCCAGCCCATCGGCGTGGTGACCCTCTACCCCGGTATCTCGGCCGAGGTGATCGCGAACATATTGCAGCAGCCGGTGCGGGCACTGATCCTGCTCTCCTTCGGGGTGGGCAATGCGCCGCAGAACCCGGCCATGCTGGCGCTGCTCTCCGAGGCGTCGGCCCGCGGCGTCATCATCGTCAACCTGAGCCAGTGCCTGCACGGCAAGGTCAACATGGGGGGCTATGCCACCGGCAATGCACTCTCTCGCGCCGGGGTCATCTCGGGCTTTGACATGACCGCCGAGGCGGCCCTCACCAAGCTGCACTTCCTGCTGAGCCAGGACTTGCCGGCCCCGCGCATCCGCGAGCTGATGCAGCAGTCCCTGCGTGGTGAGCTGACCCCCTGAGGAGTTCACCCTGGCCCTCTCTCTGGGGGAGAGGGGATAGAGCGAGTGGCTGTTGGCAGTCAGGCTCGTCATGACGATCGCTGGCAGGGTGTCAATGCACTCAGCGCAGGCAGCCGCTCTGCTCCCTTCTCCCCTTGCGGGAGAAGGGGTGGGGATGAGGGGAATAACCTCACCTTGCGGATAGAGAGGAAAAAAGAGGGGAGCCGCGATGGCTCCCCTCTTTGCGATGGCGTGCGAGCCTGAGCGCGCACCTGCGCTCAACGCATCAGTGATGAGGATTGATACGGACTATCTCTTCCTCATCGCGATACTGGCGTTTGAGCTCGCTCTTGCTCTTCATCACGATCTCACCGTCCGCCCCTATGTTCATGTGCTCGGGGTTTGCAAGGTGCATCGCCTGCCAGGCCATCACCGCCTGCAGCGAGGTGGCCTTCTGCTCCTCGGTGAGGGGCTGGCCATCGGGCCATTTGCCGAGTTCGACCGCGGTCTTGAGCCGCTCGTACACTTCCCTGGGCATCTGCCCTATCACCTGTTGAAACGACATCCGGCTTCTCCTTGAAAACGTTGAGCCATGAGGGGGGCTGGCAGGCAGATCCTGACGGACTATACCGGTAAGTCCTGACGGACTACGCCGGCCATCTGCTCCATCACCCGCACTACCTGACAACTGTACCCGAACTCGTTGTCATACCATACGTACAGCACGCAGTGATCTTCCTCGGCGATGGTGGCCTGGGAGTCCACTATACCCGCGAAGCGGGAGCCGACCATATCGGAGGAGACCAGCTCGGTGCTGGCGCTGAAGTCTATCTGGCGATGCAGGGCCGAGCTCAGGGCCATCTGCTGCAGATAGGCGTTGAGGCTCTCCCGGTCGGTGGTCTGCTCCAGCGACAGGTTGATGATGGCCAGGGACACATTGGGGGTCGGTACCCGAATGGCGTTGCCGGTCAGTTTGCCCTTGAGCTCGGGCAGCGCCTTGGCCACCGCCTTGGCGGCACCGGTGCTGGTCATCACCATGTTGAGGGCCGCGCTGCGACCGCGCCGCTCCCCCTTGTGATAGTTGTCGATCAGGTTCTGATCGTTGGTGTAGGAGTGCACCGTCTCCACGTGGCCGTGGCGAATGCCGTACTTGTCCTGCATTACCTTGAGCACCGGGGTGATGGCGTTGGTGGTGCAGGAGGCGGCGGAGACTATCTTGTCATCCGGGCCGATGACCTCGTGGTTGACCCCGAACACCACGTTCTTCATCTCCCCCTTACCGGGAGCGGTCAGCAGTACCCGGGCGGCACCACGGGCCTTGAGGTGTTCACTCAGACCCGCTTCGTCACGCCAGACGCCGGTGTTGTCGACGATGAGGGCGTTCTGGATGCCATGAGCGGTGTAGTCGATGTCCGCCGGGCTGTTTGCGTAGATCACCTGGATGAAGGTGCCGTTGGCGATGATGGCGCTGCGCTCCAGATCCACCTCGATGGATCCGTTGAAGGGGCCGTGGACGGAATCGCGGCGTAGCAGGCTGGCGCGCTTTTCCAGATCCCCCTCCCGCCCGCCGCGCACGACGATGGCGCGCAGACGCAGGGAGTTGGCGGCGCCGGTGCGCTCGATGAGCAATCGGGCCAGCAGGCGGCCGATGCGGCCAAAGCCGTAGAGCACCACATCGGTGGGAGCGGGCACGGCGCCCTGGCTCAGAGCCGGTGCCAGCTTGGCACGCAGGTAATCCTCGATGCCGGACTCATCCTCATGATCCTGCCAGTAACCCACCGCCAGCTTGCCGAGATCCACTTCGGCCGCGACGGGATTGAGTGCGACGATGGCGCACAACAGGGGGAAGCTTTGCTGGATGGGGAGCGGGGCGCCCTGATGGCGGCGAACGACCCGATGGGCCTTGAGGATGTCGATGGTGGAGGCGTTTTGCAGGGGGCGTCCAAAGATGGTGATCTCTATCCCCTGTTGGCGGTAGAGGCGACCGATCAAGGGTTGCATGGCTTCGGCGAGCTCCTGGCTCTCCTGCCACGCCTGCAAGTAGTGCTCGTGGGTCATTAACCAGATCCTTTATTTCACGTTGTTGAAGCAAATTGCCGGGGCAAAATGAAATCCGTCGAATGCAGATCAGTGTAGGGCTGATGGTTTCGTTATATTATTCTGCAGTCGCGGCCTTATAAGGCGCGCGCATTGTAATGGATATGTAGCTCGTTTGCTAGTTGGCGGTGTCCGACGCGAGTGCTGATTGTTACCGACTTGATGGGAACCATGACCATTTCTCCACTGCGCCCCTCCCTGCTTGCCCTCTCCTGTGTCCTGACGCTGGCGGCCTGTGACGACGACAAGATCCACAACATCTGCGCCAATCATCCCCAGCTGTGTGCGGATCTGGTGGACGATGGTTGGTGCCGCTATGAGCGCAGCGACGTGATCCGGGCACGTTACTACCTGCAGGGGGAGCAGACCGACAGGCGCAAGTACGCCCTGATGCGAAGCCTCGAAGGGTATCTGCAGTGCGCCGAGCACTCCACCAACCTTGAATACAAGCGGGCCAAAGAGCAGAAGAGCCCACGGGTGGAGGGCATGCTGGCCGCCGGCAGCCAGTTGGAACAGCTGGACAGGCAGACCCTGGCTTCCCGGGATCCCTACCTGCTGCTCTGGCACTGGACTAACAATACCAATCCGGCCGCCCGTGCCAGCTTCCTCGCGCTGGAAGGGACGCCTGAGCTGGAGGAGCCCGAGCTGCAACTGGCCCTCGGAGGGGTCTATGCCAGGCGTGAACCGCACAAAGCCATCGCCCTGATGCACCACGCCCTCTCTCTCTACGGTGAGGGGGACGAGATCAACAGCCGCATCCTCACCTCTCTCAGTACCCTCTACATGGGCCAGAAGGAGTTCGGTCTGGCTTATCAGTGGGGCAAGGTGAGCGAGGCGTTCCAGCAGGAAAACGAGGTCTCCGCCAGCCGCCTCGCCCTCTACCACAACATCAGCAAGGGGGAGCAGGAGTCCTGGGACAAGGCGGCAGCCGCCATCGTCCAGCAACTCAGGCTCGGGGAGTATCGGCCATGATGGATCCCCTGATCCCCCCGCCGCCTCACTGGGGCGAGCCCTTCGACATCCGTCTGCTGCATGGCCAGGCCCGAAGTGACGGCCGGGTACTGGAGCGCACCACGGTGCGGGCCGTGGTGCTGCGGGGCGACGAGTTATTGATGGTGCACTCCCGGGTCAATGGCGATCTCATGTTCCCGGGTGGGGGCATAGAGGCGGGGGAGTGCCATCAGAAGGCGCTGGCCCGGGAGCTGAGGGAGGAGTGCGGCGCCGAGCTCGGGACTGTGGGGGCCCTGCTTGGACAGACCCGGGAGTACCGTCCGGCCCGCGAGGCGGAGTATGACGCCTACTGCATTCACTCCTTTTACTACCTCTGCCAGCTGGGGGATGCCTGGAGCGAGCCCCGCCCCCAGCCCTACGAGGTGCGCCTCGGTTTCACCCCCGGCTGGTTCGCCCTGGATGAGGCGCTGCAGACCAACAAGACCCAGCTGGCGGGTCCCTGTCCCCAGTGGACGGTGCGCGAAACCCGGGTGCTGGCTCAGCTGCAACAGTGGTTCGACGCCGGCCTGCTGGATTGAAGGTGATGTCCTTGCCATGAAAAAACCGCCCTCGGGCGGTTTTTTGTTTTGCGGCTGCATTTACGCCGGGCGGGTTTAATGACCCTAGAGCGTGCAGACCGGACAGAAGGCATAGGTGCCCTGGGGGTCGTTGAAGCGAACCAGGGGGTCGAGGCTCTTGTTCACCTCGACCAGCACCTTGCCAACACCGGCGGGCAGCCAGCTCTGCATCTTGCTCTGTGCATAGGGGGTCAACACCTGGGCGCTGCTGTCGAACAGCTCTCGTAGGAACTTGTCCCGAGCGGACTCTTCCTGCTCGATGGGGGTCACCTGCCAGCTCTTGAGATTGGCGAGACTGGCGGCCGCCTTGAGGGCGTCATCCAGGTTGCCAAACTCGTCCACCAGCCCCAGATCCTTGGCATCCTGACCGGTCCAGACCCGACCTTCGGCCGCCTTCTCGGCCTCTTCCGGGCTCAGGCCACGGCCCTTGCTGACCAAGCCGACGAAGCGCTGGTAGGTATCTTCCACCCCGAGCTGGATGGCCTGACCGACGTGCTCCGGCAGGGCCCGGGTCAGGCCGACACCGACGAAATCGGTGGTGCCGACGCCATCGGTATGGACTCCGTACTGGGAGAGCGCCTTGTCGATGGTGGCAAACATGCCGAACACCCCGATGGAGCCGGTGAGGGTGGTGGGGGAGGCGAAGATCTTGTCCGCATCGGCGGAGATCCAGTAACCACCGGAGGCGGCGTAGCTGCCCATGGAGATGACCACCGGCTTGCCGGCCTGTTTCAGGGCCAGCAGCTCGGCGCGGATCTGCTCGGCGGCGAAGGCGCTGCCCCCCGGGCTGTCGACCCGCAAGACCACGGCCTTCACCTTGTCGTCGCGGCGGGCATCGGCCAGCAGATCGGAGAGGCTGTCGCCCCCTATGGTGCCGGCGGGCTGAACGCCGTCCATGATGGCGCCGCTGGCGGTGATGAGGCCCACCTCATCCTTGCCGCTCTGGGGATATTGCTCGGGAATGGCGGCCAGATACTCTTTCAGGCCCACGCCCTTCCAGCCGTGATCCTCGGCTTCCCCCACCTCCTTGATGACCGCCTGGGTCATCTCGTCACGGGTGGCGAGCTGATCCACCAGGCCGTTCTCGAGGGCATAGTTGGCGGCATTGCCGCCGGATGCGCGCAGCAGGCTGAGGAACTGATCCTTGCCCGGGGCGACGGCATCGGGTTCGATCTCCCGCTCGGCAGCCACGTCATTCACGTAGGAGAGCCATAGCTGATCCAGCCAGCGCTGGTTCGCCATCTTGCTCTCGGGGGACATCTCGTCCCGGGTGTAGGGCTCGACGAAGGACTTGTAGGTGCCGACCTTGAACACGTGCGGCGTGACGTTAAGTTTTTCCAGGGCTGACTTGAAGTAGGTCTGATAGACCCCGAGCCCCTCGATCAGCACGGCGCCGCTCTGGTTGAGCAGCACGTGATCGGCGTGGGCGGCCAGCAGGTAGGGGCCCTGATTGTAGTAATCCGCCATGGCGATGACCGGCTTGCCGCTCTCCTTGAATTCGTCGATGGCGTCGGTCACCTCCTGCAGCTTGGAGAAGTTGGCCCCCTGCAGCCCCTGGGGCTTGATCACCAGCGCCTTGATGCGATCGTCATCCTTGGCGCTCCTGATGGCCCACAGCAGATCCGACAGCACTATCTCGCTCGGCTGATCGTCGCTGCTGTCCACTTGGCGCAGCAACTGTACCGTGGGGTCGGTCTGGGTGCGCTGTTCCACCAGCACGCCGGAGAGATTGATGGTGAGCGCCCCTTCGATGGGGGGAGTGGGCGCCTCTTTCTGGCTAAAGGCGAAGACGATGGCCAGCACGACGATGATGAAGACGAGGTTGACCAGCATCAGCCGGGTGAAATTGAGCAGACGCCAGAGGCTGCGAAACAGCCATCCCAGACCCTTGAAAATAGACATAGTCCCGTTATCGCCCTGTTGATCGGAAGAGAGAGGCCATTATTAACCACTTGTCCCGCCAATTGCCATTTCCGCTTGGGGGGCACTCCTGCCCTGGCCCTTCGCAACACGCCTGTTCGCCGAAAAAATGTCCAAACATTTGTTTGAAAAAGGATATTCGATTCTTTACTCTAGCCTCAATTTGATAACAAAAAATTAACTGGAGGCTTTGTGAGCCGCTATCCGACCCTGCTGACCCCCCTTGACCTCGGGTTTACCCAGCTTCGCAACAGAGTGCTGATGGGCTCCATGCACACCGGCCTCGAGGAGGAGAAGGGGGGCTTTGACAAGTTGGCCGCCTTCTATGCCGAACGGGCACGGGGGGGCGTCGGCCTCATCGTCACCGGTGGCATCGCCCCCAACCTGCGGGGCAGGCTGGTGCCTCACGGCTCCCAGCTCAGCTTCCCCTGGCAGGTGGCCAAGCACAAGAAGGTGACCGCTGCCGTCCATCAGGAGGGGGGCAAGATAGCGCTGCAGATCCTCCATGCGGGCCGCTACGCCTACCACCCTTTCAGCCTGGCGCCGAGCGCCCTCAAGGCCCCCATCTCTCCGTTCAAGCCTCGCCCCATGAGCGAGCGCCAGATCCGGGGCACCATCCGCGACTTCGCCGCCACCGCCGCCCTGGCCAGGGCCGCCGGTTACGACGGGGTGGAAGTGATGGGTTCGGAGGGGTATCTCATCAACCAGTTCATCTGTGAGCGCACCAACCAGCGCACCGATGAGTGGGGCGGCAGTGCCGAGAAGCGCATGCGCTTCCCGCTGGCCATCGTGCGGGCCATTCGCGAGCGAGTGGGCACCGATTTCATCATCATCTTCCGTCTCTCCATGCTGGATCTGGTGGAGAAGGGGTCCTCCCTGGAGGAGGTGATCGCCTTGGGCCAGGCGCTGGAGCAGGCGGGGGTGACCCTCATCAACACCGGCATCGGCTGGCACGAGGCGCGCATCCCCACCATCGCCACCAGTGTGCCGCGGGGTGCCTTCAGCTGGGTCACCGCCGAGCTGAAAAAGCATCTCAAGGTACCCCTCATCACCACCAACCGCATCAACACCCCGGAGGTGGCGGAGCGCATCCTGGCAGCAGGGGAGGCCGACATGGTCTCCATGGCGCGCCCCTTCCTGGCGGATCCCGAGTTCGTCATCAAGGCGGCGGAGGACAGAGCAGACGAGATCAACACTTGCATCGCCTGCAACCAGGCTTGCCTCGACCATGTGTTCAAGCAAAAGCGCGCCTCCTGCCTGGTGAACCCCAGGGCCTGTTTCGAGACCGAACTCACCTTCGGCCGGGTGCCTCAGCCCAAGAAGCTCGCCGTGGTGGGGGCAGGCCCTGCCGGGCTCGCGTTTGCCTGCTACGCTGCCGAGCGCGGTCATCAGGTGAGCCTGTTCGATCAGGCGCAGACCATCGGCGGCCAGTTCAACTTCGCCAAGCAGATCCCGGGCAAGGAGGAGTTCCACGAGACCCTGCGCTACTTCGCCAGGCGGCTGGAGAAGTGCGGCGTCGAGCTCTATCTCGGTCAGCGCCAGAGCGCCGAGAGCCTGCTTGGCGGCGGGTTTGACGAGGTGATCCTCGCCACCGGCATTCGTCCGCGTACGCCCAATATCCCGGGGATCGAACATCCCAAGGTGCTGAGCTATCTCGACGTGCTGCGCGACGGCAAGCCGGTGGGCCAGAAGGTGGCGGTGATCGGTGCCGGTGGCATCGGTTTTGACGTGGCGGAATTCCTGGTGGAAAAACGGGCGGATCAACAGTCGACCGCGGATGCGGATCGTCACCGCGACCACTGGCTCAAGGAGTGGGGCATCGACAAGGGGCTCGGCGAGCGCGGCGGCCTGATGAAACCCGAGATAGACGCCCCCGAGCGCCAGATCTGGCTGCTCCAGCGCAAGGAGAGCAAGGTGGGGGATGGCCTCGGCAAGACCACCGGCTGGATCCACAGAACCGTGCTCAAGAACCGCAAGGTGCAGATGCTGAGTGGGGTGCAGTACCAGCGTATCGACGACGAGGGGCTTCACATCGAGGTGGGCGGGCAGCCGCAGTGCCTGCCGGTGGATCAGGTGATCATCTGCGCCGGGCAGGAGCCTTTGCGGGAGCTGCAGGCGGGCCTGCAGGCGGCGGGCAAGCCGGTGCACATCATCGGCGGGGCCGATGTGGCCGCCGAGCTGGACGCCAAGCGTGCCATCCGTCAGGGGGCAGAGCTTGCTGCTGTCATTTAATCCAAAATGCAATGGATATAGTGATAAACCCCTGCTTGTCAGGGGTTTATGCTATTGGATCCGGGCCAAAGACGGCATGTCGGCTCTCTTTGCGCTGCCAGCCCGCTGTGCTAGGGTAGCGCCATCATGACCTTGTGTTTTTGTGACCCTTTCGCAGAACTTTTCGCAGAACAATGGAGTTGCCCATGGATGCCCTCAACCTGTTACTGAACCGTCACTCCTGCGGTCGTTTGACCGAACCCGCCCCGAGCGGCGAGGTGCTCGACAACATTCTCAAGGCGGGATTGCGGGCTCCGGATCACGGTACCCTGACCCCCTGGCAGTTCATTCTGTTCGAAGGGGAAGGGCGGGAGCGGTTGGGCAGTTTGCTGGCACAGGCGGCCCGTGCCCGTGGTGAGGATGAGGAGAGCATCGAGAAGAGCCGCGCCGCGCCGCTGCGTGCGCCCCTGCTGGTGGCGGTGGCGACCCGTTATCAGGCTCATCCCAAGGTGCCCAGGCTGGAGCAGGAGCTCTCTGCCGGTTGCGCCCTGATGGCGATGCAGATGGCGGCGCAGGCCCAGGGCTTCAACGGCATCTGGCGCTCGGGCTGGTTCATCTTCGACGAACAGATCAACGCAGGGCTCGGGCTGGCGGAGGGGGATCAGCTGGTGGGCTTCCTCTACCTGGGCACTCCCATGCTGGAGGCTCGCAAGCTGCGCGAGCTGCCCATTGACGACTTCGTACGCCACTTCTAACGACCTGTTTTTGATAAAAAGCCCTGATACATCAGGGCTTTTTTATTTGGTGACAGTTTTGTCAGGCTGTACTGATAAATGCGGGTTTGCCAAGAGGGCGAAAGGGGTTGGCCGGAAATTTTTCAAATAGTGAGAGGTTGTTCTCAATCCTGGTCGATTACGCTACGTAAAACGTTTGCGCCTCGTTATTATCCCTCCTGCCAGTTTAGAAGGTAACCCCTTCTAATATTCTGCGATGAGAGTCGCAATTCCGTAGCACCTTTTTACAGCCCAACGTCTTGATGACATTGGGCTTCATTTTTTATTTGGGGCTGCGGCGTCGCGGTGGCCCTGCTTTACATCCCTGACTCTCCGTCATCGCCTCGCTGCTGAACCCGTACTCAAGGGGTGGGTTGTGTTTTCTTCCCGGGTAATATTCTGGCCGGATTGCCCACCACCCGGGCACCGGCCGGCACGTCTTTGGTCACGACCGAACCCGCCCCGACGATGGCTTCCCGCCCAATGGTGACGCCGGGCAGGAGGATGGCGCCGCCCCCTATCCAGACCCTGTCCTCGACCGTGACCGGCAGCGCCGTCTCCACTCCCTTGAGGCGCTCATCGGCCTCCAGGGCATGGGCGGCGGTATAGATCTGCACGTTCGGCCCAATCATGACCCCGGCCCCGATACGCACCGGGGCATTGTCCAGTATCGTGGCTCCCATGTTGATGAAGGAGCCTTTGCCCAGGGTGATATGGCGGCCATAGGTGCAGTAGAACGGCGGGCAGATGAAGGCCCCCTCCGCCAGCTCGCCCACCAGTGCTTTCAGCAGGATCTGCTGTTCGTCCTCCTCATCGGCCCGGTTGAAGCGGCGATAGAGCCGGGCCGTCTCCCGGCGCAGGGCATCGAGCTCCGCCGCCATGCAGTCATAGGGCTGGCTGGCGATCATCTTCTGGTAGTCACTCATGGGTCATCTCTTGTTGTCGTGTCGCGGCGGTTGATGCTGGGCACAAGCCATGCGCCCGTTTGGGGGCATGGCTTGTGCAAAGCGTGCCATCTTACTGCCTTCGTCATCCAGGAAGCGTGAGCCCGGGCTCAGGGCCGGCATTTCAGCTGGAAATGGCTGGGCCGCAAGGCACGTAGAAACCACAAGGGCACCCGAAGGTGCCCTTGTGTGCGCGGCCATGTATGACTTAGCCGTGCTTGCGACCGGAGAGGCGGCACCACTCCTCTTTCACGGCGGTCGGGTCCATGTCGAACCACTGGCCGTAGATGGTCTCCAGCTCAGGCGCCTGGCTCTCGAGCACGCCGGACAGGGCCATCAGGCTGCCGGGCTTGCCGTGGCCTGCGATGAGCGGCGCGAGCTCGCGCAGGGGGCCGGCCAGGATGTTGGCCACCACCACGTCCGCTTCCACCCCTTGCGGCTGATCCGCCGGCAGGTAGAGCTCAATCTGGCCGGCAACGCCATTGCGCTCGGCGTTGTCATGGCTGGCCTGGATGGCCTGGGGATCGATGTCGATGCCGATGACCCGGGCGGCGCCCAGTTTCAGGGCGGCGATGCCGAGGATGCCGGAGCCGCAACCGAAGTCGACCACGGTTTTACCGGCCAGATCCAGTCCGTCCAGCCACTGCAGGCAGAGGGCCGTGGTGGGGTGGGTGCCGGTACCGAACGCCAGGCCGGGATCCAGCATGACGTTGACCGCCTCGGGATGGGGCACGTCGCGCCAGCTCGGGCAGATCCAGAGCCGTTTGCCGAACTGCATGGGGTGGAAGTGATCCATCCATTCCCGCACCCAGTCCTTGTCTTCCAGCTGCTCGACCTTGTAGCCGACATCTTCACCGAAGATCTGCTGGAAGAAGGCGATGGTGGGGGCAGGATCGGTTTCGGCGTCGAACAGCCCCATCACCTCGGTCTCGCCCCAGAGCGGAGTCTCGCCTGGCATGGGTTCGTAGACGGGCACATCCTTGGCATCCATAAAGGTCACCGCCTGGGCTCCACGCCCCAGCAGCATGTTGCTCACCTTGTCCGCCGTCTTGGCGGTGGCGTTGATTCGAATTTGTATCCAGGGCATGGGGTCGACTCTTCATAAATGTGAAACCGCGGGATTCTATCATCATGGGTCTGTGCTGTCGTGGTTTGCCCATGGTGCAGGCCGGAGGAACACCACTCTGCCAAGTTGGCACGGTTAATGTATTCCTCCTTGGGTGACGGGAAGCAACTTGTTCCCGCTGAATGCTTTGCTCTATGAAAGTTCCGTCATCTTTTTCAGCCACCTTCGGGTGGCTTTTTTTTGAATGGACGAAAATGGCGGGGAAAACAGTGAATTTTGCAGGGAAATGGCGACTTGGCATGCTAGCTGCAAAGGTTACTCTGTCCTGCAGAAGGACGTGTGTGTGATTGTTACCCCCAACGTTCAGGTATTTAGGGCCATCCCGACGGGATGGCCCCTTTTTTATGTTTTTTTGGGGTGAAGCTGCGTGATGATCGTTGGCTGTGCGGGGAGCGCTGTGCACTGATGGGGCTTGTCACTGGTGAAGTCACCCCATCATGGTGCAGTTTTTTACCTATAAGGGATTAGTTGCCGAACTGGCTCATATCGATCACCAGCTTGCCCACCATGCGGCCCGCCTCCACCTCGGCGTGGGCGTTTGCCAGGTTGGTCGGCGTCAGCGCGGGCAGGGTCTTGCTGAGGGTGGTCTTGATCACTCCTTCATCTACCAGCGCCGCAACCCGGCCCAGCAGCTTGTGTTGCTCGATCATGTCCGGGGTATGGAACAGGGAGCGGGTGAACATGAACTCCTGGCTGAAGGTGACGCTCTTGGACTTGAGCAGACCGAGGTCCCAGGGTTCGCTTGATTCGGCGATGGTGCAGATGTGGCCAAAGGGGCGAATGAGGCTTGCCATGGCATTCCAGTGTTGTTCGGTGGCGTTGGTGCAGAAGATGGCGTCGAGCTGGCTGATGCCGAGCGCCGCAAGATCCCCTTGCAGGTTGTGGTGGCTGACCACCTGATGGGCACCCAGCGCGAGGCACCACGCCCGGGTCTCTGGCCGGGAGGCGGTGGCGATCACCTCCATATTGGTGAGCTGGCGGGCGAGCTGGATGGCGATGGAGCCTACCCCGCCGGCGCCGCCGATGATGAGCAGGCGCCCTTCGCTTTCACGATGCAGGCCAATACGCTCGAACAGGGCTTCCCAGGCGGTGATGGCGGTGAGGGGGAGGGCGGCGGCCTCCAGATCGGTCAACGAGGCCGGGGCCAGGGCGACGATGCGCTCATCCACCAGTTGCAGGGCGCTGTTGCTGCCCGGGAGGCTGATGTCACCGGCGTACCAGACTCTGTCGCCGGCCTTGAACAGGGTCACTTCGCTGCCGACGGCCACCACTTCCCCGACCGCATCCCAGCCGAGCACGCGGGGGCTGGACTCCACCTTGGCCTTGGGGGCGCGGACCTTGGTGTCGACCGGGTTGATGGAGGTGGCGTTCACCTTGACCAGCAGATCCCGCGGGCCCGGCGTCGGGGTGGGGAGTTCGGCCTCGATGAAGCAGTGGGGGTGATCGCTTGGCAGGTAGTGGGTCAGGGCGATGGCTTTCATGGCTATTCCTTTCAATTCGGCATGAGTGGGATTGCCAAGCAGTCTAGCTCGGTGGATTATCCAGATTAAGACGAGTAATTTGGAAAGACTGTTTGTATATATGAACAATGTCGAACTGGAATTGATGGGCTTGTTTGCGACCGTGGTCGAGCAGGGGAGTTTCACCCGGGCGGCGGAGTTGCTCGACATGCCCAAGTCATCGGTGAGCCAGAAGATCTCGCGCCTTGAGTCCCAACTCGGGGTCCGGCTGCTGCAGCGCACCACCCGCAGACTCAGCCTGACGCCGCAAGGGGAGCTCTATGTGGAGCATTGCAAGGGGTTGCTGGTGCTGGCCCGCAGCGCCAATCTGGCGATGGCGAGGCTGCGCAGTGCCCCCGCTGGCCGGGTGCGCATCACAGCCCCGGAAGCGACCGGCACCCTGCTGCTCGGCAAGATCCTGGCGGAGTTTCGTGCCCTCTATCCGGATGTGGTGCTGGAGCTGACCCTGAGTGACGAGCAACTGGATCTGGTGGGGGAGGGGTACGATCTGGCACTGCGGGCGGCGCCTCTCAAGGATTCCAGCCTCATCTGCCGGCGCATCGGTCAGGTGGCACGCCATCTGGTGGCGGCGCCGGCCTATCTGGGTGAACGGGGGGCGCCGCAGCAGCTCTCTGAACTGGGGTTACATGCCTGTCTGGTGCACACGGCGCTACCGATATGGCCACTGCAGGAAGGGGGATGGCGCGTGCGGGGGGCCTGCATCAGCAACAGCCTGCTGGCACTGCGGGAGCTGGCCCTCCATGGCGGGGGCATCGCTCTCTTGCCTGACCATGTCTGCCGGGGGGATCTGGCGGCCGGGCGACTGCAGAAGGTTCTGCCGGACTTGGCCATTCCCCCCAACCCCTTCTATCTCATCTACCCGAGCCGGGAACACCTGGCACCGGCCCTGCGCACCCTGATGGACTTTGTGGCCGATCGCCTGCCCTTCGCCTGAAAGCTGGCGCCAGCAGGACTAGGGCTGGGCCTTGCCCGGCTCGAGGCCGAGGGGGACGGACTGGCGCTCTGCCAGCATGCGGATCTGCCCCTCGATGAGCCCCGCGTTGGGACCCAGCACCAGCACCAGCTGATGGTCGTTGAGCACTATCCACGACAGGCTGCCAAGGGCGGTGAGGCGACTCTGATCCACCAGGGTCATGTCGCCGACTCTCAGGCTCAGGCGGGTCAGACAGACACTCATGGCCTGCAGGTTGTCCATGCCTCCCAGCACCTTGAGAAACTGGATGGCCAGCATCTGGGGATCGGTGGGGGTCACATTGGCGAGCTGGGGCAGATCCTCGGCCAGGGTACGGCTTGGCAGGCTGAGTGGGGAGCGCTCCAGCAGCAGGGAGAAGAGCAGGGCATAGGCGACGAAGAAGAGGATGCCGAGGGGAATGAGCCAGAAGCTGTGCTCCCCGGCGGCGTAGCTCAACACCAGATCCAGCAGCCCGGCGGAGAAGTAACTGCCCACCTTGATGCCAAGGCCGCTGCAGACCGCGAAGGAGATCCCGGTCAGCAGGGTGTGGGCCAGGAACAGCCAGGGGGCGGTGAAGGCAAACAGAAACTCGATGGGCTCGGTGATCCCCACCAGCGCCGAGGTGAGGGCCAGGGTGAGCAGCATGCCCCCCTGTGGCAGGCGTTGCAGGCGTTTGCGATGGACCCAGATGGCGAAACAGGCCCCCGGCAGGCCGAACATGATGACAGGGTAGAGACCGGCGAAGTAGCCCTCGTGCAGGGGCTGGGCGCTGGCCAGTGCCTGCAGGTTGCTCTCACCCAGTCCCACCAGACTGCCCAGCACCTGGTGCAGACCGAGGGGGATCAGCAGCCGGTTCAGCACGCCGTAGCAGAAGGCGCCAAAAGGGGTAGTGAGCAGGTGGGTGTCAACCTGGCTTATGCCCGCTTCCAGCATGGGCCAGAACAGAAACAGCGGGATCACCAGCAGCAGGCAGGCGAGGGCCGAGATCAGCAGGCCGGGGAGATCTTCCTGCAGCGGGCGCAGCCAGCCAGGCAGGCGCAGGGTGCGGGACCAGGAGAAGATGAGTGCCGTGGTGAGCCCGGCGAGGATGCCGCAGATCATGTCCGCATGCAGGCCGGGAGAGAGGGTGTTGAATGCCGAACTCAGCAGCAGGAAGTTGATCGCCCCCGCCAGCGCCTGGATCCCCTGCCCCTGCCTGCTCAGGCCAAAGGCGATGGCCACTGCATAGATGAGGGGCATCTGGCCGAACAGGGCCTGACCGGCGAGGGAGAGCACGGCGAGATCCAGCACATCCGGCTGGCCGAGCCGATGCAGCAAGGCGGCCAGGGGCAGGATGGAGACCGGCAACAGCAGGGCATAGCCGAGCCGTTGCAGGGCCTGGGTCAGGGTTTGTCTGGCTGTCGGTGCAGGCATGTGAACTGGCTGTTTTGTGACGTGGCGCACAGTTTACCCGCCTTGCACCCATTTGGGGATAGAAAATGTGCTCTTTATTGCGCGCTTTGTTATTTCTGATCAAATAAGCGCCGCACGCTTTGATCCGGGGGGGCCGTCAACAGGCTGACCAGAATGAAGGCGATGAGCCCGAGGGTCAGGCTGGGGACGATGGCGTGCAGACCGGCCAGCTTGATCCCCCACTGACTCAGGACCCCGTAGCAGAGAATGCCGCTCACCATGCTAGCCAGGGCGCCGGGGCCGTTAGCCCTGGACCAGTAGAGGCCGAGCACCAGGGGCCAGAGGAAGACCGCTTGCAGGCCGCCAAAGGCGAGCAGATTGAGCCAGATGATCATCTCGGGGGGCTGCAGGGCCGCCACCAGCACCAGGGTGCCGAGGATCAGGGTGCAGAGCAGGGAGAGGCGCGGCACCCGTACTTCCAGTTTCTCCTGCCGTTCATTTTTAGGACTGAGATAGTTGAGGTAGAGATCCTTGACCAGGGTTGCCGAGGCCTGGATGAGCTGGGAGTCGATGGTGGACATGATGGCCGCCATGGGGGCCGCCAGGAAGACCCCGGCGAGCCAGGGGGGCAGCACCTCCATCATCAGGGAGGGCATGATCTTGTCCGGGCTGTCCATGCCGGGCAGGATGGCACGACCGAGCGCCCCAGCCAGGTGCATGCCGAACATCAGCAGGGCGCTGACGACGGTGCCGATGAGGATGCCACGGTGCAGCGCCTTGCTGTCCCGGTAGCCGAAGCAGCGCAGGGCGGAGTGGGGCAACCCCACCACCCCGATGCAGACCAGCACCCAGAAGCTCAGCATGAAGGGCTGGGTCAGCATGTCGCCAGCCCCTTGCGGGCTCACCAGCTTGGGGTCGATCTCCTTGAGCTGATGGATGAGGTTTGGCAGGCCGTCACCGGCCACCAGGATCCCCGCCAGCAGGGCGCCGGTGCCGATCAGCATGATGATCCCCTGCAGGGCATCCGTCATGACCACGGCCCTGAACCCGCCTATGACGGTATAAAGTAGCACGCAGCTGGCAAAAAGTAGCAGACCCTGCTGATAACTGAGGCCTGTCGCGGTCTCCAGCAGGCGTGCCCCGCCGATGAACTGCACCACCATGGTGGCGATAAAGGCCAGGATGATGGTGACCGAGCCCAGCACCACCACCCATTTGCTGCGATAACGGGCCCACAGCATGTCGTTGATGGTCACCGCATTGACCCGGCGGGCGATGATGGCGAACTTCTTGCCAAGCACCCCCAGGGTGAGCCAGACGGTGGGCAGCTGGATCATCGCCAGCAACACCCAGCCGAGGCCAATCTTGTAGGCGGCGCCCGGCCCGCCGATAAAGGACGATGCGGACGTATAGGTCGCCACCAGCGTCATGGCCAGCACCAGGCCGCCCATGCTGCGATTGCCGATGAAGTACTCCTGCACGAAGTCGCCGCCGACGCGATGGCGGCTGGCCCAGTAGCCGACCCCCAGTACCAGGACCAGGTAGACGATGAGCGGCAGCATCAACTCAAGATTCATGGCGGCGGGGCTCCTTGCTGTCGGATGAGGACTCGTGGGGTGTCTGGCCCATGGCTGGACCCTGAGTGCCGGTACCTTGCTGGGGGGAATCGACCGGCTCTTCGGTATCCAGGGGGATGTCGACGAAGAGGTGATCCACCATGAGGGCGCACAGGCCGATGAACAGCAACGGCATCAGGATGCAGCTGAGTACAAACCAGAGTGGCATGTCCCAGAGTTCCATATCCTCGGGGATGAAATAGGCAGAGCCGTACCAGGCGGCAAAATAGAGCAGGGTGAGCAGCAGACAGAGGGCTGCTTCCCGACGGGCGAGTGCGAAACGGTTCACCTTGGCCTCCGACGAGTGAGCGGGGCGCAAGAATAACAAAAAAGGGCCATGTCGCCATGGCCCTTTTTGCGTTGCCGATCCCGGGGGACCAAGCAATCCCTGTATAACGTGTCGGTTACAGACCCAACTTCTTGTGCAGGTAGTGGATGTTGGTGCCACCGTGCTGGAAGTTCTCGTCCTTCATGATCTCTTTTTGCAGGGCGATGTTGGTCTTGATCCCTTCCACCACCAGCTCGTCGAGGGCGTGACGCATGCGGGCGATGGCGACGTCACGGTTTTCACCGTAACAGATCAGCTTGCCGATCATGGAGTCGTAGTAGGGGGGCACCTTGTAGCCCGCATAGATGTGGGACTCCCAGCGCACACCCAGACCACCCGGCGCATGGAAGCGCTGGATGAGGCCCGGAGACGGCATGAAGGTCGCGGGATCTTCGGCATTGATCCGGCACTCGATGGCGTGGCCACGCAGGCGGATGTCCTGCTGGGTGATGGACAGGGGCTGGCCGGCGGCGATGCGCAGCTGCTCCTTGATGAGATCCACACCGGTGACCATCTCGGTGACCGGGTGCTCGACCTGGATCCGGGTGTTCATCTCGATGAAGTAGAACTCGCCATTCTCGTACAGGAACTCGAAGGTGCCCGCACCGCGGTAGCCGATCTCCAGACAGGCGCGAACGCAGCGCTCGCCGATGAACTTGCGCATCTCTTCGGTGATGCCGGGGGCCGGCGCTTCTTCCACGACCTTCTGGTGGCGACGCTGCATGGAGCAGTCCCGCTCGCCCAGATAGAGGGCGGTACCCTGGCCATCTGCCAACACCTGGATCTCGATGTGGCGCGGGTTCTCCAGGTACTTCTCCATGTAGACCATGTCGTTCTTGAAGAACTGGCCCGCCTCGGACTTGGTCAGGGCGATGGCACCGGCCAGTTCGGCCTCGTTGCGCACCACCCGCATGCCACGACCACCACCGCCACCGGCGGCCTTGATGATCACGGGGTAACCGATCCGCTTGGCGATGGTGGCGTTGCGCTTGGCATCGTTGTCCACCGGGCCGTCGGAGCCGGGTACGCAGGGGACGCCTGCCTTCTTCATCGCCTCGATGGCGGAAACCTTGTCACCCATCAGGCGAATGGTCTCGGCGCGCGGGCCGATGAAGATGAAGCCGGATTTCTCGACCACTTCGGCAAAATCGGCGTTCTCGGAGAGGAAGCCGTAGCCCGGGTGGATGGCGACGGCACCGGTCACCTCGGCGGCGGCGATGATGGCCGGCACGTTGAGGTAGGATTCGCCGCTGGCAGGCTTGCCGATGCAGATGGTTTCATCGGCCAGGAGCACATGCTTGAGCTCCCGGTCGGCGGTGGAGTGAACGGCCACTGTCTTGATCCCGAGCTCTTTGCAGGCGCGCAGGATCCGCAGGGCAATTTCACCTCGGTTGGCGATGACTACTTTGTCCAACATGGGTGGCGTTTTCCCTTATTCGATGATGAACAGCGGCTCGTCGAATTCGACGGCCTGACCATTTTCAACCAGGATCGCTTTGATCACACCGGCCTTGTCAGACTCGATTTGGTTCATCATTTTCATGGCTTCGACGATGCACAGGGTATCGCCGACATTGACGTGCTGACCCACTTCCACAAACGGCTTGGCTTCCGGGCTGGAGGAGCGGTAGAAGGAGCCCACCATGGGGGAGCGCATCAGATGACCGCTCGGGGCGGCATCGGCGGCAGGGGCTGCGGTCGGGGCAACGGCGGCAACCGGGGCGGCCACTTGCTGAGCCGGAGCCGGCATCATCATCTGCGGGGCAACGCTAACCTGGCCGGAGAAATTGCGGCTGATGCGAACGGACTCTTCCCCTTCGGAGATTTCCAGCTCGGCGATGCCGGACTCTTCAACCAGTTCAATCAGCTTCTTGATTTTGCGGATATCCATTAGCATTCTCTTTCTTCTTTATCTGATCAGTGATTATCAAGCCGCGCGCAACTGGTGCACGGCCGCGGTTAAAGCGAATTGGTAGCCATCGGCACCCAGCCCACAGATCACGCCCTTGGCCACATCGGACAGATAGGAGTGATGACGGAAAGGCTCCCTGGCATGAACATTTGACAGGTGAACCTCGATGAAGGGGATGGCGACACCCAGCAGGGCATCGCGCAGGGCGACGCTGGTGTGGGTGAAGGCGGCCGGGTTGATGATGATGTAGTCCACCTGGCCCATGGCCTGATGGATACGGCCTATCAACTCATGTTCGGCGTTGGATTGCAGATGTTCCAGCGTGACACCGAGTTCGCCGGCGCTCTGCTGCAGATCGGCGACGATCTCATCGAGCGTCTTGCTGCCGTAGATACCCGGCTCCCGCTTGCCCAACAGATTCAGGTTGGGACCATTGAGCAGGAGAATTCGGTGATGTTGCGACATATTGTGTACATCCTCGATGATAATGCTGCCATCTGTCGGCTATCTGTGGACTATCAGAAATCTAGCCATTTTCTGCGCAATTCGATGTGCCCTGGCACACAGATTTCGCAATTATATTGATTTCGTGAAAAATCGCAGCATTTTACTGGTCTAATCTCTACATCTGTTCGTTTTTTGTTCTATCTGGGCCCTATTGCTAAAGCCGGACGACAGAGACGACAAAGCCGGCGCGAGGCCGGCTTTGTGGGACGTCAGGAGTGGACTCAAGCCGCCTCTGACTTCTCGCGGATAAGCTTGTCCACGACTCCCGGATCCGCCAGGGTGGAGATATCCCCCAGGCTGTCGGTCTCACCGGTGGCTATCTTGCGCAAGATGCGGCGCATGATCTTGCCGGAGCGGGTCTTGGGCAGCCCCTCGGCCCAGTGGATCACGTCCGGCGTGGCGATGGCGCCGATCTCCTTGCGCACCCACTCCTTCACCTCTTTATGCAGCTCGCGGCTCGGCTCTTCCCCGGCGATCAGGGTGACATAGGCATAGATGCCCTGGCCCTTGATCTCGTGGGGCACTCCCACCACGGCGGCTTCGGCAATTTTCGGATGGGCCACCAGGGCAGATTCGATCTCGGCGGTGCCCATGCGGTGGCCGGAGACGTTCAGTACATCATCCACCCGACCGGTGATCCAGTAGTAGCCATCGTTGTCGCGACGGGCACCGTCGCCGGTGAAGTAGCGACCGGGGAAGGTGGAGAAGTAGGTCTGCTCGAAGCGCTCGTGATCGCCAAACACGGTGCGCATCTGGCCGGGCCAGGAGTCGGTGATCACCAGGTTGCCCTCGGTGGCACCGTCCAGCGGCTCGCCCAGGTTGTCCACCAGGGCCGGCTGCACTCCGAAGAAGGGGCGAGTGGCGGAGCCGGGTTTCAGATCGGTGACGCCGGGCAGGGGGCTGATGAGGATGCCGCCGGTCTCGGTCTGCCACCAAGTATCGACGATGGGGCAACGCTCGTCCCCTATGGTGCGGTAGTACCACTCCCAGGCTTCCGGGTTGATGGGCTCACCCACGGATCCCATGATGCGCAGGCTGGAACGGGAGGTGCCTTCCACCGCTTCTTTACCCTTGGCCATCAGGGCGCGAATGGCGGTCGGCGCCGTGTAGAGGATGCTGACGTTATGTTTGTCCACCACCTGACTCATGCGGTTGGTGGCCGGGTAGTTCGGCACCCCTTCGAACATGAGGGTGGTGGCGCCGTTGGCAAGCGGCCCGTAAACCAGATAGGAGTGGCCGGTGACCCAACCCACGTCGGCGGTACACCAGTAGATGTCCTCCTCGTGGTAGTCGAACACGTACTTGAAGGTGAGGCTGGCGTAGACCAGGTAGCCGCCCGTGGTGTGCAGCACCCCCTTGGGCTTGCCGGTGGAACCCGAGGTGTAGAGCACGAACAGCGGATCCTCTGCGCCCATGGCTTCGGGAGGGCAATCCGTACTGACGCTCGCGACGGCGTCGTGCCACCAGAGATCGCGATGGCTGTGCCAGGCGACCTGGCCGCCGGTGCGCTTGAGGACGATGACCTTGTTGACCCGGGTCTCGGGGTTGGTGAGGGCTTCATCCACGTTCTTCTTGAGGGGGATGGGGCGACCGCCACGCAAGCCCTCATCGGCGGTGATGACGATGGAGGAGCCGGAGTCGATGATGCGACCGGCCAAAGCCTCTGGCGAGAAGCCACCGAAGACGATGCTGTGAACGGCGCCGATGCGGGTACAGGCCAGCATGGCGATGGCGGCTTCCGGCACCATGGGCATGTAGAGGCAGACCATGTCACCGCGTCTGACCCCCTGGGCCTTGAGCACGTTGGCAAACTTGCACACCTCGGTGTGCAGCTCGCGATAGGTCAGCTTGCGATCCTCGGCCGGGTTGTCCCCTTCCCAGATGATGGCGACCTTGTCGCCGCGCTCGGCCAGATGGCGATCAAGGCAGTTGGCAGAGACGTTGAGCAGGCCATCTTCATACCACTTGATGGAGACATGGCCCGGATCGTAGGAGGTATTCTTGACCCGGGTGTAGGGCTTCATCCAGTCGATGATTTTGCCCTGCTCACCCCAGAAGGCCTCGGGATCCTGCACCGATGCCTGATACATGGCCTCATAGCCTGCCTTGTCCAGCAGGGCGTTCTTACCGATGTGGGCCTTGACCGGGTAGACCTTGCTCTCGCTCATCTGTCACTCCTTTTAATACATTCTTGTAATGTTTGAGTAACAACTTATACCTTTGGTGCCCGAGGGCAATTAGACTTTTGGATAGCGATGAACTGCGGCTTCTGCCGGCAGGGAAGGAAGGCATCTGGAACGAGAAAGGGAGCCGATGGCTCCCTTTCTCTATGGAACAGGCGGGCTCAGTACCAGGCCCCGTGCCGGGGGACGAGTTTGCTGGCCAGATGGGATTTGGAGAGGGGGTGGCTGAACAGATAGCCCTGCCCCTCCTCGCAGCGCAGGGACTGCAAAAACCGGCGCTGGGGCTGGGTCTCTATCCCCTCGGCGGTGACGGCCATGCCGAGACTCTCCGCCAGATGGACTATGGTGCGGCACAGTTCCCGGCTGTGCTTGTCGTCGGGCAGGGCCTGCACGAAGGATCTGTCTATCTTGATGCGATCGATGGGCAGGGTCTTGAGCAGGCCGAGGGAGGAGAAGCCGGTACCAAAGTCATCGATGGCGATCTGGACTCCCAGCGCCTTGAGGCGGGTGAACAGGCGCAGGCTCTGATCCACGCTCTGGATGATGCTCTCGGTGACCTCGATTTCCAGCCGCTCTGCCGGGAACCCCGTCTCCGACAAGATGGCCGCTACTTTCTCCACGTAATCGGGGGCGCACATCTCCCTGACCGACACGTTGACGGAGAGCCTGGGCACGTCCAGCCCCTGCGTCAGCCAGCGCTGTCCCTGCTGGCAGGCGGTGCGCATGACCCACTCCCCTATCTGTTCGATGAGGCCGCATCGCTCGGCCACCGGAATGAAGCGGGCGGGGGAGATCACCCCCTCGCGCGGGTGCTGCCAGCGCAGCAGGGCCTCCAGCCCGCTCAGCCGGTTGCTGGTGAGATCGGCCATGGGTTGGTAGAGGACGCGAAACTGCTGCTGCGCCACCGCCTCGATCAGTCCCTGCTCCAGCAGCATGCGTTCCCGCGTCTGCTCGGCCATGTCGGGGGCATAGAGCAGATGGCCATTGCGGCCGAGTCGCTTGGCCGCCAGCATGGCGCTGTTGGCCGCACTGATGAGACTGTCCGGGGTCTGACCGTGCTCCGGATAGAGGGCGACACCTATGCTGGCGGAGAGGGTGACCCGCTCCTGTCCAAGCTCGGCTGGCTCGTGCAATGCCTGCAGCAGTTGCGCGATACGCTCGGCCAGCGATTGTGATTGAAGAAGGCCCGGGATCAGCACCAAAAACTCGTCGGCACCGAGCCGGGCGGCGAGATCCCGGGGGCGAAGATGGTGGCGAATGCGCCCGGCCAGCAGCTTGAGCAGGAGATCGCCGCTCTCGTGGCCCAGGGTGTCGTTGATCAATTTGAAGCCGTCGAGATCGATGAACAGCAGGGCAAAGCCATCATCATGGTGGCAGGAGTGCGCGATTTCCTGCAGGAGTCGCTCCTGCAGCAGGGCGCGATTGCCGAGATCCGTGAGGGGGTCGTGGTAGGCGAGGTGGTGAAGTCGCGCCTCCGCCAGTTGCAGTCGATCGGCCTGATGATGGGATAGGTGTTCTTCAGCGATGTCTCGCACGATAAGCAAGAGACCATCCGGCGCGCCGCTGGCGTCCAGAATGGGGCTGCAGATTGCCTGCCAGTGTCTGGGTTGCGCAGGATGGCCGGTGATGAAATGGCCAAGGTCCCATTTTGTCTGGGGGATCCCGCGATGGATCAGTGTACCGAGCAGCGGGGTCAGCAGGGGAAGCTCGGTTTCATCCAGTTCAAGCAGGCTTTGACCAAGGGCGAGGGGAACGCCACAGATCTCGGCGAAGGGGCCATTGACGCTGCGACACCGGAACTCCCGATCGAATACTCCTATGCCGAAGGGCGTCATGTCGAACAGGCGTAGCAGTTGCTGGGGAGGCAGGGGGCTGGACAACAGGGGGGCCTTGACCGATCCGGGTAGCGCTTTTGTCATGGGCAGATCCTGAATTGATTTGTTTATCAATTTGGCGTGTTTGTCAGTATGGCAGGAAGTCGTCGGAGGGAAAGGTGTCGGGAATGGAGGGGCGGCTCAGCCCTTCTGGCGGCCGAAGGCTTGCAGGCCGCGCACCAGTACCAGCATGGCCAAGGCGAGGAAGGGGAGGGCGAAGGCCATCAGCGGCAGCCAGTGTGCCTGGCTGTTGCTGCTGTGGATGAAGTCTATCCAGGCTACCAGCAGGGCCAGCATGCCGGCTATCTGGAAGCGGCGGCGCAGCACCACCTCTACTCCCAGGTTCGCGAGGTAGAGGGTGAGCAGTATGCCGGCGAAGCCGGTGAGCTGGGCGCCCCCGTACAGGGCCCTGTCCGGATTGAACAACAGGGCCGCCAGCGGGAGCAGGCCCTGCTCGGTCGGAATGAAGGTGAGCAGCCAGCAGGCGATCAGCAGCAGGGCCGTCTTCATGCCGCCAGCCGCCGGCAGAATATGAGCAGCAGGGCCGTCTTCATGGGATCAGTCGGCGGCTTGTGCCGGTTTGACCAGATTCAGGTAGTTGGCGTCCATGTGGAGGAAGACCCCCAGCAGGCGGGCGCTGGCACCGTAGAAGCCGAACTTGTCGGCCTTGCGGCAGGCCTGTTCGAAATCGGCGAACCAGCCAAGCAGGTGGTGGTGCAACAGCTCTTCCTGCTCCTTGAGCCACTGTTCCCGCTCGCTGGCGGTGGTCGCTTCGGCGGCGCGAATGATGAGATTGCCCATCAGATCCAGCTCGATGGCCAGGTGATCGGCAGGCTCCTTGTATTTGTCGCTGACATCGATGCCGAGGCGTGCGAGGCGCGCCTGCATCTCGGCCATGGGGGCCTGCATCAGCAGTTTGGCCTCCCCGCGATAGAGGGATTCGTAGGGCAGGGCGCCCTGCTTGGGATCCACCAGGAACAGACCGGCGAAGTCGGCGGCCAGTTCCAGCTGGCGATCCGGGCGCACCAGCAGGCGGGTGATGGCGTCATTGAGTTCGCCCACCGCGTCACGCATGGGATCCAGCGTGGAGAGACTCTTCAGGAAGCTGCGCACGTCATAGCTGTCGTACTCGGCGATCTGGGCGTCGCTGAGTTCGGCGGCAAACAGGGTGGAAAACCACCAGTAAAGTTCGGCCCGGCGTTCGCTGGTAGCCATAAATTCCTGCATTTTTCCTCCGTGGATGACAATCGGGAGCCTTGATGGCCCCCGATTCTAACGACTTTAAAAATAAAGGAAACTCAAGGGGCGGTTTTGGCCGCCCCGCTCACAGTGCCGGGAACATGGGGTCGATGCCGGCCGCGGATTCCGGTGCGCCAAAGGCGGTGACCGCAGGCGCCTGGCCCTGGAATTTCTCGATCTCCACTAGCGTGGTGTGGGCCGTGGTGGCCTGGGCCAGGCTGGAGGAGCCGATGTCGGCGGTCAACACGTTGGGGTCCCCATAGGTACAGAGTGTGCCCACCTTGCCCCCTTCCAGCGGACCGTACCAGGCCCCCTCCTGAATGCGTACCACACCGGAGGCGTAGTCATCGGAGACCACCAATCCTGCCAGTACCTGACCGCGGCCGTTGAACACCCGTACCAGATCTCCGTCCTTGAGGCCCCGCGCCTTGGCGTCCTGCGGGCTCATGTAGACGGGCTCACGGCCCTGCACCGTGTAGGTGGCGCGGTAGGCGTCCGAGGAGCAGAGCTGGCTGTGCAGCCGCTTGTCCGGGTGGCAGGATTGCAGGTGCAGCGGATACTGCTGGCTGCCCGGGCCGCCGTGGGAGCGCTCGAACGGCTCAATCCAGACCGGATGGCCGGGGCAATCCGCATAGCCGTAGTTGGCGATGGTCTGGGAGAAGATCTCGATGAGACCGGATGGGGTACCGAGCGGCTCCAGATCCGGCTCCTGACGGAACGACTCGTGGCGCACCCAGGGCTGGCCGGCGGGGAAGGTGACGAAGCCTTCACCTTGCCAGAACTGGCTGAAGCGGGGCAGACGGATGCCGATCCCCCGGCCCTGCAGGCGGGCGTCGTCATAGATGCTCTGAATCCACTCCAGCTTGCTCTTGCCACCGGTGAACTCGGCCTCGCGACCGAAGCGGCGGCAGAGATCGGCGAAGATGTCGTAGTCGTCGCGGGCCTCGAACAGCGGTTCCACTATCTTGCGCATGGCCAGGATGCCGGCGTTGGAGTGGGAGCCCCACTGCTCGATGTCATCCCGCTCGTAGGTGGTGGTGGCGGGCAGCACGATGTCGGCGAAGCGGCAGCTCGCGGTCCACTGGTGATCCACGCTCACCACGGTTTCCAGCTTGCGCCAGGCCGCCACCATCTTGTTGCGATCCTGCTGGTGGTGGAAGGGGTTGTTGCCGCAGAACACCGCCATCTTCATCTCTGGATAGGTGATGGTCTGGCCGTTGAAGGCGATCTTCTTGCCCGGGTTCAGGATGCAATCCACGAAGCGCGCCACCGGGATGAACTTGGAGTAGCCCTTCCAGTCACCGTTGTGAATGGGCTTGACCCCGGGGATGACGGAGCTGAAACCGGACATGATGGGGCCCGTGCTGGTGAGGGTACCGGCGCCATTGTAGTGCCAGCCAAAGCCATAACCGCCCCCCGGCAGGCCGATCTGCCCCAGCATGGAGGCCACGACCACCAGCATCCAGGCGTACTGCTCGCCGTGGTGCATGCGCTGCACACACCAGCCGCCGATGAGCTGGGTGCGGCCGCCGGCCATGGTGCGGGCCAGCTCGCGGATGCGGTCGGCGGGCACGCCACACAGCTTGGCCGCCCACTCGGCATCCTTCACCTGACCATCGCTCGTGCCGAGCAGATAGGGCAGGAACTTGTCAAATCCGGTGGTGTAGTTCTTCAGGAATTTCTCGTCGTGCAGCTTCTCGCTGTAGAGGGTATGGGCAATACCCAGCATCAGGGGCAGATCGGTCTGAGGATTCAGCGCTACCTGCTCGCAGCCCAGGTATTTTTGGGTCTTGGACTTGACCGGATCGACGCTGATGACCCGGATCTCCCCCCTGGCCACCTTCTCCTTGAGCTGTGCCCAGTAGTCGTAGACGCTGTGATCCGGCACCAGCCAGCCCACCTGCAGGTTCTTGATGGGATCGGATCCCCAGATGACGATGGTCTTGCTGTGCTCCAGCAGCAGGGGCCAGGAGGTCTGCTGCTCATACACCTCCATGGCGCCCGCCACGTGGGGCAGGATCACCTGGGCGGCGCCGGTGGAGTAGTCACCGGCCTTGGCCAGATAAGTGCCGTGCAGGTTCATGGCACGGCCCAGCATGGCACCGGCGGAGTGCAGCTTGCCCACCGACTGCCAGCCGGAGTGACCGGCGTAGAGGGCGCTCGGGCCGTGGGTTTTCTGCACCCGTTCCAGCTCGTGATAGAAGAAGTCCAGCGCCTGGGACCAGGTCACCCGCACGAAGCGGTTCTGGCCGCGCTCGCGGGTGTCGGACTGATAGCCCTTGCGTAGCCAGTCCAGGCGCACCATGGGATAGCGGATGCGGGAGGGGTTGTAGACCACCTCGCTGAGCCCCTTGAGCATGTCGGTCGGGTGCTTGTCGTGCTCGAACTGCAGGGTCTCGACCCAGCGGCCGTCCACCACCCGGGCGCGGAAGGCACCCCAGTGGGAGCCCGATTGCACCAGCTTGTCGCCGGACTCGGCGGCCATGACGGCGCGGCCGAGCAGGGAGGGGCCGATCAGGGCGCTGGCACCGCTGGCCAGCAGGCCACCCAGGAAACCACGGCGGGAAATGTTGATCATGATGTTATTCCTCTTTCGAATCCTTAGTGGCTACCCTGACCGCCGGTATCGGCGGCGTGGTTCTGCAGGTATTTGAGCAGGGTGCGCTCCTCTTCCTTGCTCAGGCGGTAGTAGGCGGACATCGCCTTGAGCCCCGAGATCCAGCCGTTGGCGGTGAAGTGAGCAGGATCCGGCGCCGCGTGGCAGGAGTTGCAGGTGGACTTGTACATCTCGCCGGCGTAGTCCCAGATGGGCTGCAGCGAGGGCTCGAGCCCCTTGCCATCGACCCAGGCCTGAACCCGGACCTGCTCCCAGGGGATCTGGGTGGCTTCGTCCATCTCCTGTTTGAGCACTTGCTCACCGGCCTTGAGTTCGTCGCGCAAGGTGGCGACGAAGACCCGCTTGCCCATGTATTCGCTCAGTACCCGGCCCTTGCCGTCACGCTCGCGCCAGCCTTCGACCGACACCTGGAGACGATCGCCGCTGCGGGCCAGCACCTCGATGCGCGAGGCAGGCAGCAGCTTGCCGACGGCTTCTGTGCCCTGCTCGCTGGCATAGAGATCTTTCTCGGCCAGGGTGTAGAGGGTCTCGGCGGCCGGGGCTTCCTGGGCTGCCGCCTTGAGGTTGGCGAAGGTGGCGCGGAAGCCGCCAGCCATGTTCGGCAGCTCGTGGGCGATGCCCTTGTGACACTCGATGCAGTTCATGTTCTTGGCGGCGGCGTCCTTCATGGCCAGGGCGGCGGCGGGGGACTGCTTGGCGTGATCCATGTTGTCGTAGCTGTGGCAGGACTTGCAGGTCTTGGAGTTCTGGCTGCTCATGCGGGCCCAGACCTTCTCGGCCAGGTGCAAGCGCCTGTCCTCAAACTTCTCCTGGGTGTCGATGCTGTGGCCTATGTACTCCTGATAGAGGTCGTTGGCGGCCTCCATCTTGCGGGCCACCTTGCCGACAAAGTCCTTGGGCTGGTGGCAGTCGGTACAGACCGCCTGCACCCCGGAGGCGTTCTTGAAGTGAACGGACTCTTTGTACTCCGGGTAGACGGTGCTCTCCATGGAGTGACAGGAGATGCAGAACTCCAGGGAGCTGGTCTTCTCGAAGCCATAGTGCAGGCCGACGGTACCGGCCAGGGTCACGCCGACCCCGACCAGGATCAGCGCCAGCACCGACCAGCGGCGGCTGGGTGTGCGCAGGAAGTGCCACAGTTTTTTCATGGAAGGTCTCTCACATCGCTTTTTTGATGGGAGCCATGATAGGGAGCTGCTGTGAACAGGGTTGCCGGTAAAAATTAATGAAATAGGGGTATTTATGAAAAAATATGAATAGAATGTTCCCCCCTGTCCCTGCTGCGAGCCCTGCCATGCGCCACCACATTCTGGTCGTCGAAGATGATGTCGTGACCCGCGAGAAGCTGACCGGCTATTTCGAACGGGAGGGCTATGCCGTGACCGCGGTGGAAGACGGGCAGGGGATGCGTACCACCCTAGCGGAGCAGGATATCGACCTGGTGATGCTGGACATCAACCTGCCGGGGGAAGATGGCCTGCTGCTGACCCGGGAGCTCAGAGCCCGCAGCACGGTGGGCATTATCCTGGTGACCGGGCGCAGCGATGCGGTGGACCGGATCGTGGGGCTCGAGATGGGGGCCGATGATTATGTCACCAAGCCGTTCGAGCTCAGGGAACTGCTGGTGCGGGTCAAGAACCTGCTGTGGCGCATCTCGCTGGCGGCCCCGGCTGCGCAGGCGCGCGAGCCCGATGATGATGCGGTCTGCTTCGGCCCCTGGCGCTTCGATATTCCCCGCCGTCAGCTCACCAAGGACGGGGTGCCGGTGCGCCTCACCAAGGCCGAGTACGAGGTGCTGGTGGTGTTCGTCGCCCACGCGGGTCGGGTGCTGAGCCGGGAGCGGATCCTGGCGCTCACCAGCCATCGCGGGGACGGGCCGAGCGATCGCACCATAGACGTGCTGATCCGCCGGCTGCGGGGAAAGATGGAAGAGGATCCGCGGGATCCCCGGCTGTTTGTCACCGTCCATGGCGAGGGGTATCTGTTTGCCGGTCAGATAGCCCCCTAGGCAGTGAATTAAGCTGTTTTAAATGAAATTTGTGAGTTATTTAATAATTATTTTCTTTATAGGTAGATATTTATTCTGTCATTAGGCTGGTGGTTGGGTCTCAAATTGCGGGCAGTCGTCCCCTATCTGGTGCCAGGGGGCCTTGGAGCCGACGAAGATGTGAAAGCCCGGCTGCTGGCTCGGCGCCTCGTCCAATACCCCGAGCCGCAGGTTGATCTTGCCGCTGCTGCGCTTCTGGCTGAACAGGCTGGCGCCGCAGTGGCGGCAGAAGGCGAGGCTGGTCTCTTCTGATTTCTGGAAGCGGGCGATGGCATCGCCGCCCTTCACTATTTCCACCTTGTCCCCATCCAGCCCGCCCACGGAGGCGTAATCCGAGCCGGAGAATTTGCGGCACTCGCCGCAGTGGCAGTTGCCCATGTAATCGAAGCTGTCCGGCAGGCGCAGCTTGACGGCGCCGCACAGGCAGCTCGCATCTAGCATTCTCATCCCTTTCCCTCGTCTCTCAGGCCAGCTGGTCATCCTCGGCGCGAAACAGCACCTGCTTGCATCTGGCACAGGCCCACTCGCGCCTGAAGTCGGCAAGGTGCACCAGCCCGACTTCCAGCTGCTTGTGATGGCCGCAATGGTGGCAAAACAGGATCTCCCCGTCCACCGCCTCCGGGTGGGCGCTCAGGTACTGGGCCCGGGTCGGGACCTCTTCCCACTGGGTGGTGGGGACACGCTTGCGCTGGTGGCTGTAGTAGACCCAGTAGAACAGAAAGAACACGGTCAGGATGATAAAAGTCAGCAGATGATCCATCACAATTCCCCCTTTGCCGTCGTGGTCTTAGGATAAAAAATGATTCGAATGAATATCTTATAAGAACCGGCAGGGGGGAATTGTGATCCGCTTCGGGTTTTGGACCGGGGTCAGGGGGTCAGCCCGACCCGGTAGACGGGGCGAAAATCCCCATCCGACAGGGAGTGCTCCGGCGCGCTCAGGGGGGCGGTCAGAGTCAGGATGGGCGGACCCATGACGCGCGGACATCGGGTTTCACTGGCATCTGGCTGGCGGAGCAGGCAGAGAGCCTGGGCCACCGCGAGGCGACCCTGTTCGCGCATCTGATCGCTGTTGGCGGCGAGGATCTTGCCCCGCAGCAGGGCGCGCTGAACCCCATGGCTGAAGTAGATGGAGAGCACTTTGGGATGGTCGGCATGGTGCTGGGCCAGCTCGTTGACCGCCACCTCGGCGGCGATGGCGCCGCCGACCAGGTAGTCGAGGTCGGGATGGTGGACCAGCGTCTGCTGCACCAGGGTACGCTGGATCTCGCGGCTGTTGTCGCCGTGCGCCGTGGTCACCAGCCGGATGGCGCTGCCGCGGATGGCGTCGATGAAGCCGGATTCGATGAAGGAGGTGCCGCCCCTCGAATCCGGGCCCGGGAAGAGGGCGACGGTGACGGGAGTGCTATCTGCCGGGTGGCGCTCTGCCAGCCAGTGGCCGATGCGCCAGCCCATCTGGTACCAGGGCACGCCGACCTGGGCGATGGCGAGGCCGGGGGCGAGATCGTTGACCAGCCCGAACACCGGCAGCGGGGTCTGCTTGATGGCATTGGCAAGGCCGTCGTAACTGACCGCGCCGAGCAAGATGGCATCGCTCCCCTCATCCACGCACTGTTGCAACTGTTTGCGCTGCTCGGCCAGGGCGCCGTAGCCGCCCGCCTCGTGGATCCGCAGCCGGGCGCCGAGCCGCTTGGCTTCCTCCACCATGCCCTGGTTGACCGACAGCCAGTAGGCATCTCGCAGATGGGGGTAGAGGGCGCACAGGGTCAAGGGCTTGGCCAGCGGAGCTGGCGCCGGCCAGCTCAGTCTGGTCGGCTGGCCGGTGAAGGCGCCATCCGGCCAGTGATCCACCTCGAAGGCGACGGCGGGGCGAACCAGCAGGACTAGCAGAATGCACAGAGAGAGGCTTCGCATGGCAGAGGGTTTTGTTAAAGTGTGAGGCCGTATTATCCGGACAAAATCGACCATAACCAAGGGATCCCCCGTGAGAATGTTTTCCGGCCTGGGTGGCAAACTGCTGCTGGCCTTCTCCCTGATGGCCATGTTGACCCTGAGTGCCTCCCTGCTCGGCTGGGTTGGCCTCAATCGTCTGCGCCAGCTGGAGCAGGGGGTGCAGCAGACCCTGGCGGGCCAGGAGAGCGCCCGCACTCTGGCGCGCCTTGGCGGCGAGATCCAGAACGCCTCCCACCTGCTGGCCATGGCGGGCAGCGAAGCCGAGCGGGAACATCAGGGACGCCTGCTGACCCTGCTGGGTCAACAAATGCAGCAGGGACTGGAGCAACTCGGCACCGAGGGGGAGCTGGCGCAGTTGCACCGCCTCAGCCAGACCATCATCGGCAATCTCGGCCAGCAGGGCTGGCTGGTGGGGGAGCGGCTCACGCTCATGGCCGAAGGCGGGGCGCTGCGTACCCGGTTGGTGGAGGCCGCAGGGGAGGCGGCGGAGCTCGCCCGCAGCCAGATGGAGAACGCCGAAACCGTGATGGTGGCGGGCATGGGCTCCCTCTATCGGTTGCAGGGCAAACAGGCGGATGCCGCGCTGGATCGGCTGCTGGAACAGGATCTCGACTGGCTGGAGCAGATGACGGAGCTGCGTCACCGCACCCTGATGCAGCAGCAGCGCATCGAGGAGATCTGGCGCAGCGAACAGCAACCCGCCTTGCAGGAGCTGCAACAGGAGAGCCGCAAGGCCCTGGCCATCTTGCAACTGCGGGCGGGCGCGGTGACGGATCCCGGCCGCCGGGCCTCGGTGGAGCAGGCGCTGGCTTTGCTGGCACAGAGCGACAAGCTGGTGCAACTGCGCAGCGACTGGATAGGCAAAGGGGAGGCGCTGCGAGTGCTGGCCTCGGCCAACGAGGTGATGATGGGCAGCCTCAACCGCCAGGTCGACAGCCTGGTGGCGGGAACCCGGGAGGCCCTCAGCCAGAGTCAGCAAGTGCTGCGCGAGCAGTTGCAACTGCTGGCCAGCGCCCTGGTACTGATCGGCCTGCTCACCCTGGGCCTGCTGATCCTGCTGATGTGGCGCATGGTCTACGGCCGCATCGTCTGGCCATTGCAACACGCGGTGGAGGGGATGAGCCGGCTGGCGCACGGTGATCTGACCCCCCAGGCAACCGGCATGCACCAGGGCCAGGACGAGCTGGCCGAACTCGGCCGGGCCTTGCAGGTGTTTCGCGACAACGCCATCGAGCTAGGCCGCTATCAACGGGAGCTGGAGTCCCGGGTCGAGGAGCGCACCGGCCAGCTCAGCCATGCCAACCAGCGCCTCAACGAGGAGGTGGAGAAGCAGCGCCAGGCCAGGGATGAGGCGGAGCAGGCCAACCGGGCCAAGTCCGTCTTCCTCGCCACCATGAGCCACGAGATCCGCACTCCCATGAACGGCATCCTGGGGGGGCTCAGCCTGCTGGAAGATACCCGCTTAAACCCGGAACAGCAGCGCTATCTGGCCGCCATCGGCCACAGCGGCGAATCTTTGCTGGAGATCCTCAACGACATCCTCGATTACTCCAAGATTGAGGCGGGGCACGTGGAGGCGCGCCGGGAGCCCTTCCCGCTGCGGCAACTGGCGGAGGATCTCTGCACCCTGTTTCGGCCTAAGGCCGAGGCCAAGGGGCTGTGCCTCGAACTGAATTACGGTGACACCCTGCCTGCCGTGGTGGAGGGGGACATGGGCAAACTGCGCCAGGTGATCGGGAACCTGCTGGGCAACGGGGTCAAATTCACCCGCACGGGGCGCATCACCCTGTCCGTGATGCCGCTGGGGTGCGCCGGTCCCTGTGCCGAGCCCTGCATCGAGTTCGTGGTCGAGGATACCGGCCCCGGTATCCCGGCAGAGGAGCAGCAGGCGGTGTTCGAGGCGTTCCGCCAGCGCAAGCGGGATCTCGGCCATCAGGGGGGCACGGGGCTGGGTCTTGCCATCAGCCGACGGCTGGTGAGCGCCATGGGAGGGGAATTGCAGCTGAGCAGCCAGCCGGGGGAAGGTTGCCGGTTCAGCTTCAGCCTGCCGCTGCAACGCTCGGCGGCCCTGCTGCCCGCCGAGCCCCAGCCCGTCATGCTGAGTCAGCCCCGGCAGATCCTGCTGGTGGAGGACAACGAGATCAATCGCCTGGTGGCCCAGGGCATGCTGGCGCGCCTCGGCCACAGGGTCACCCTGGCGGAGGATGGACGCACGGCGCTGGCCTGGATCAGTGAGCGCCCCTTCGATCTGGCCCTGCTCGACATCAACCTGCCGGACATGGACGGCATCAGTCTGCGGGAGGATCTCGATGCCATCAGCGAGGAGGTCCATGGACGCCCCCTGCCTGCCATCGCGGTCTCGGCCCAGATGTATCCCGAAGATATTCGTCACTGCCTGGCTGCCGGCTTCGCCGACTTCGTGGGCAAGCCCATGCGGTTGGCAACCCTGGCCAGCGCCATCGCCCGTCAATGCAAGACAGGATCCGGCGAGTCAGCAAGGGAGACAGACCCCGCTTCGGACAATGGGGTGCTGGAGGCGGATCTGCCGGTGCTGGGTCTGCCGCGCATTCGCCAACTGGTCGCCCTGTTCGAGTCGCAAGGCGCCGAACTGGTGGCCGAACTGGCCATGAGCGAACCCGGTGAGGTGCATCGCCAGTTGGCCCACAAGCTCAAGGGCAGCGCCCTGGCGCTGGGATTGACCGAGTTTGCGGAGCGCTGCGCCGAGCTGGAAGCGGAGGAGGGGGATCCGCGCTCCCTGACCCCGGCATTCGAGGCGGCGATCCATGGATTGCGGCGCTGGCTGATGGCGAAAGCGGGGGCCACCGAGGGATGAAATTCGCCTTTAGTAACATGGATTCAACATTTTTTTAGGTGGTTGGACTGTCTCTTTGATCCCGCTCACGTTACAATGCCGCGGCCCACTTCACCTATCGCGCAAACGATTTTCAGGAGATATACGGATGTTGAAACGTGACATGACCATCGCCGGCTATGATCCAGAGCTGTGGCAGGCCATCACAGACGAGACCCGTCGTCAGGAAGAGCATATCGAGCTTATCGCGTCTGAGAACTACACCAGCCCCCGCGTCATGGAAGCCCAGGGCTCCCAGCTGACCAACAAGTACGCCGAAGGCTATCCGGCCAAGCGTTACTACGGTGGTTGCGAGTATGTGGACGTGGTCGAGACCCTGGCCATCGAGCGCGCCAAGGAACTGTTCGGCGCCACCTATGCCAACGTGCAGCCGCACTCCGGCTCCCAGGCCAACAGCGCCGTCTACATGGCCCTGCTGCAACCGGGCGACACCGTGCTCGGCATGAACCTGGCCCACGGCGGTCACCTGACCCACGGCGCCCCGGTGAACTTCTCCGGCAAGCTGTACAACATCATTCCCTACGGCATCGATGAGTCCGGCAAGATCGACTACGTCGAGATGGAGCGTCTGGCGGTTGAACACAAGCCGAAGATGATGATCGGCGGCTTCTCCGCTTATTCCGGCGTGGTTGACTGGGCCAAGATGCGCGAGATCGCCGACAAGGTCGGTGCTTATCTGTTCGTCGACATGGCTCACGTGGCCGGTCTCATCGCCGCTGGCGTCTACCCGAACCCCGTGCCCCATGCCCACGTGGTCACCTCCACCACCCACAAGACCCTGGCCGGTCCCCGTGGTGGCCTGATCCTCTCCGCCGCCGACGACGAAGATCTGTACAAGAAGCTGAACTCCGCCGTCTTCCCGGGTGGTCAGGGCGGCCCGCTGATGCACGTCATCGCCGGCAAGGCCGTGGCCTTCAAGGAAGCCCTCGAGCCCGAGTTCAAGACCTACCAGGCCCAGGTGGTGAAGAACGCCAAGGCGATGGCCGCCACCTTCATCGAGCGTGGCTACAAGATCGTCTCCGGCGGCACCGACAACCATCTGATGCTGGTGGATCTGATCGGTCGTGAGCTGACCGGCAAAGAGGCCGATGCGGCCCTCGGCAAAGCCAACATCACCGTCAACAAGAACGCGGTACCGAACGATCCACGCTCCCCCTTCGTGACCTCGGGTGTGCGTATCGGTACCCCGGCCATCACCCGTCGCGGTTTCAAGGAAGCCGAGTCCATCCAGCTGACCCATTGGATCTGCGATGTACTGGACAACCACGACAACGACGAAGTACTGGCCAACGTGCGCGAGCAGGTGCTGGATATCTGCCGTCGTCTGCCGGTCTATGCCTGATAAGCCAGTGTTTCTGGTATAAAACAATGCCACCCTCGGGTGGCATTGTTGTTGATAGGGGGGCGTCACCTGGGCGCCGTGCCCAGCCAGCCAAGAGAATCAGCCTATGCCCAATCAGACCTCGCTTAGCGATGACGACCTTGTCTCGTCCGTCCGCGCCCAGTATCACTTTCGCCCAAGCCCGGAGGGGCTGCTGGCCTGGGATGTGCGCCGGCTGATCAGGCTCGGCCGCGGGTTGCCGGTGCGAGCCCTGCCGCTGGCTCAGATAACGGAGCTGGACAAGGAGCACTGGTACGGTCACGGCAGCGAGGCGCCCACGGTGCGCAGCATCGCCCTGCATTGTCAGTTGATGCTGGCCGCCGATCTCGCCTATCCCATCATTCTCGACAGCGCGGGCCGGGTCATGGATGGCATGCATCGGGTCGGCAAGGCGCTGATGTTGGGGAACACGCACATCCACGCGGTGCAGTTTGCGCAGGATCCGGCGCCCGATTATGTGGATTGTGATCCCGACAGCCTGCCCTATGACGACTGAGTGCCTCGAACATGCCAATGCCACCCTCGGGTGGCATTGTTTTTTCTGGGCTTTTACCGGTTTTGGGTGGCCGTGTTACACTGGCAGGCCAAGATCCTGACCCGAGTGGCAGGTGTCCCTTAGTTTCCTGGAGTGTGCGCCGGAGGTCTGATGCATTGCCCGTTCTGTAGTGCCGTTGATACCAAGGTGATCGATTCCCGTCTGGTGGCGGAAGGCCATCAGGTGCGCCGCCGCCGCGAGTGTCTGCTCTGTCACGAGCGCTTCACTACCTTCGAGATGGCCGAACTGGTGATGCCCCGCATCATCAAGTCAAACGGCTCCCGCGAGCCCTTCAACGAGGAGAAGCTCAGGGGCGGCATTCTGCGGGCGCTGGAGAAGCGACCCGTGAGCATGGAGGCGATCGAGAAGGGGGTGAATCACATCAAGTCCCGCCTGCGCGCCACCGGCGAGCGGGAAGTGGCCTCCCAGCTGCTCGGCAACCTGGTGATGGACGAGCTCAAGAGCCTCGACAAGGTGGCCTATATCCGTTTCGCCTCCGTCTATCGCAGCTTCGAAGATATCCGCGAATTTGGTGAAGAGATTGCCAAGCTGGAGAAGTAAGCCAGCCACCCACCCACCCACAGAATGCGTTAGAACCCCTATTTTCTCGCGTTGAACGGGAGCCCAGATGTTTAGTCAAGACGATTATCAATGGATGAACCGGGCCCTCGAGCTGGCCCGCCGCGGTCGCTATACCACGGCCCCCAACCCCTGCGTCGGCGCCGTGCTGGTCAAGGCGGGCGTGGTGGTGGGAGAGGGCTGGCACCAGCGTGCCGGTGAACCCCACGCCGAGGTCTATGCCCTGCACGCCGCCGGGGAAGAGGCCCGTGGCGCTACCGCCTACGTGACCCTGGAGCCCTGCTCCCATCACGGCCGCACCCCGCCCTGCGCCGAGGCGCTGATCAAGGCCGGGGTGACCCGGGTGGTCGCCGCCATGGTGGATCCCAATCCCCAGGTGGGCGGGCGCGGCCTGCGCATGCTCTCCGAGGCGGGCATCAAGGCGGACTTCGGCCTGCTGAGCGCCGAGGCCGAGGCCCTGAATCCCGGCTTCTTCAAGCGGATGCGCACCGCCTTCCCTCAGGTGACGGTGAAGCTGGGTGCGAGCCTCGATGGTCGCACCGCCATGGCGAGCGGCGAGAGCCAGTGGATAACCGGCCCCCTGGCCCGCGCCGATGTGCAGCGCCTGCGTGCCCGCCACGACGCCGTCTTGTCGAGTGCCGAGACGGTGCTGACCGATGGTGCCTCGCTCAACGTGCGCTGGGACGAGCTGCCCCCCTCGGTGAAGGCGGTCTACCCGAAGGAAACCCTGCGCCAGCCGCTGCGGGTGGTTATCGACTCCCAGAACCGGCTGACCCCGGACTTGCCTCTGTTCAAGACCACGGGGCCCGTACTGCTGGCTCGTCACAAGGTGGACGGGGACTGGCCCGAGTGGGTGCAGCAGCTGGAGCTGCCGCTGCTCGACGGCAAGCTGGATCTGGTGAGCCTGTTCATGCTGCTGGCCAAGCGCAACATCAACTCCGTGCTGGTGGAGGCGGGGCCGCGCCTGTGCGGTGCCCTGCTCGGCAAGGGGCTGGTGGACGAACTGGTGCTCTATCAGGCGCCCAAGCTCCTGGGCGATGAGGGACGTGGTCTGTTCCACTTGCCCGAGTTGACCCGGCTGTTCCAGGCACCCAAGCTCAACCTCAAGGATGTGCGGCTGGTGGGGCAGGATATCCGCATCACGGCCAAAATTGCTTAACCAGCCGCCTGGCGCCGGCTCAAAAAGGTGCGGCGGGTGGCCGATTGAACCAGGCAATCCGCATCACGGGCAAGATTGCCTAGCCACGCGCTTCAAGGCTGGGTGGCCGTGTGAGGGCTATATCCTCACCACGACCACCTAGACCTGCGAGGCGCACTTTCCACATTTTCAGAGACGGGGTCAGGCCCCGTCATCAAGGTGATCTGCATGTTTACCGGAATTATCGAAGCCATGGGAACCCTGGCTGCCCTGCGTCGTCAGGGGGAGGACATGGCCCTCACCGTGCATGCCCCGACCCTGGACTTCAGTGACGTCAAGCTGGGCGACTCCATCGCCACCAACGGTGTCTGCCTGACCGTGGTGGCCCTCGGCGACAAGAGCTATACCGCCGACGTGTCGCTGGAAACCCTGTCCCGCACCGGTTTTGCCGAGGCCAAGGTGGGGGATGCGGTCAATCTGGAAAAAGCCCTGATGCCGACCTCCCGCCTCGGCGGCCATCTGGTCTCGGGCCACGTGGATGGCATCGGCGAGGTGAAGAGCAAGTCCGGCAGCGGCCGCGCCATCGAGTACTGGATTGCGGCACCGACCGATCTTGCCCGCTACATCGCCGAGAAGGGCTCCATCGCGGTGGATGGCATCAGCCTCACGGTCAACGCCGTAGAGGGCAATCTGTTCCGCCTCACCATAGTGCCCCACACCGCCCAGGAGACCACGATCGCGAACTGGAAGCCGGGCCATAAGGTGAACCTCGAGGTGGATCAGATAGCCCGCTATCTGGAGCGGCTGATGCAGGGCAGGGCCCAGGAACAGAGCGGCTCGACCCTGACCCTGGAAAAACTGGCCCAATCCGGCTTCTTGTAGGCAGTGCAAGTCTCTGTCTGGTTGAAAATGACAGTTGTACTTTGCTATGGATTCTCTGTTTTGCAGTTGAAGTTGCTGCTTGATGGCGGCGATTCAGTGGGGCTGGAGGGCCTTGGCAGGGAGCCCGGCCGCTCATGCACCGGCACACCTTGCTGATTGATGGGTCAAAACGGTTTTCTGTGATCCCGCTCAGGTTGAAACGGGGGCCGGTGCCCCCATCTAGAGCAGCATTACCCGAATCAAATCGAGCCCGCAGGCTCAATCCCGAAGCATGTTGATGGAGTAGCCCATGGCGCTGAGCACAACCCAGGAAATCATTGCCGATATCAAGGCTGGCAAGATGGTGATCCTGATGGATGACGAAGACAGGGAGAATGAAGGGGACCTCATCATGGCCGCCTCCTGTGTCCGCCCCGAGGATATCAACTTCATGGCCCGCTACGGCCGTGGCCTCATCTGCCTGACCCTGACCCGGGATCGCTGCAAGCAGCTGGCGCTGCCGCTGATGGTGGACCGCAACAATGCCCAGTTCTCCACCGCCTTCACCGTGACCATCGAAGCGGCCGAAGGGGTGACCACCGGCATCTCCGCCGCCGATCGCGCGGTGACCGTGCAGGCGGCAGTGGCGCCCGATGCCAAGGCCGCCGATCTGGTGCAGCCTGGCCACATCTTCCCGCTGATGGCGCAAGATGGCGGCGTGCTGACCCGGGCCGGCCACACCGAGGCGGGCTGCGATCTGGCGCGTCTTGCCGGTTACGAGGCGGCCTCCGTCATCGTCGAGATCCTCAACGAAGACGGCACCATGGCCCGTCGCCCGGATCTGGAAGTGTTTGCCGAACAGCACGGCATCAAGCTCGGCACCATCGCGGATCTCATCGAGTATCGCAACCAGCACGAGACCACGGTGGAGAAGGTGGCCGAGTGCAAGCTGCCCACCGAACATGGCGAGTTTGACCTCATCACCTTCCGCGACACCATCGACAACCAGGTCCATTTCGCCCTGAAGAAGGGGGAGATCCAGGCCGATGAGCCGACCCTGGTACGGGTGCACCTGCACGACGTGCTGAGCGATCTGCTGCTGACCGATCGCCACAGCGCCCGCAGCTGGCCGCTGGCGAAATCCATGGCCCGCATCGCCGACGAGGGCGGTGTGCTGGTTATCCTGGGGGCGGAGGCCGATGGCAACGAGCTGCTGACCCGGGTCAAGGCGTTCGAAGCCGCCGACAAGGGACTGGCACCGGAAGGGGCCAGGTGGCAGGGCACCTCGCGCCGGGTCGGCGTGGGTTCCCAGATCTTGAAGACCCTCGGCGTCGGCAAGATGCGCCTGCTGAGCTCACCGAAGAAGTATCACGCCCTCGGTGGCTTCGGCCTGGAAGTGGTGGAATACGTCGGCGAATAAGCGCGTTGGCGATTCGCCGATGCCAGCCCCGTGCCGAACGTCAGCCGGAAGGGGCGGGATGGGGCGGTGAATCCCCGGATGAGCGCCGCGAACGGATAAAACCTTCAATGCCTGCCCGCCTTGTGCGGGCATGGTTTTTTGTCGCGGGTCTGTTGTGCTAGAATGTGCGCACTTTTGGCCGCGGCCCCATTGACGGCCCCATTGATTGCACAGAGACAGGATTTCCAATGAAGATTATCGAAGGAAATATCGCCGCTCCCGAGGCGCGTGTTGCTATTGTCGTTGCCCGTTTCAACAGCTTCATCAATGACAGCCTGGTGAATGGCGCGCTGGACGTGCTCAAACGTCAAGGCCAGGTCCAGGAGAGCAATCTGACCCTGGTGCGCGTACCGGGTGCCGTTGAGATCCCCCTGGCGGCCAAGAAGCTGGCCAAGAGTGGTCAATATGACGCCATCGTCGCCCTCGGCACCGTCATCCGTGGCGGCACCTACCACTTCGAACTGGTGGCGAGCGAGAACGGCAAGGGCCTGGCCCAGGTGATGATGGAGTATGACATTCCCGTCGCCTTCGGCGTGCTGACCACAGAAAACATCGAACAAGCCATCGAGCGTGCCGGTACCAAGGCGGGTAACAAGGGTGCAGAGGCTGCGCTGAGCGCGCTCGAAATGATCAACGTCCTGAAACAGCTTTAAGGAATAAAACATTGAAACCGTCCGAGCGCCGTAAGGCCCGTCATTGCGCCACCCAGGCCATCTACCAGTGGCAGATGACCCAGGCCAACGTGGGCGACATCGAAGAGCAGTTCAAGATCGATCAGGACACCAAGGGTGTGGACCTGAACTATTTCCGCGATCTGCTGTTCGGGGTAGCCCTCCACTGCAACGAGCTGGACAAGGTGTTTGCACCTTTCCTCTCCCGTCCGCTGGAAGAAGTGGACATGGTGGACAAGGCGATCCTGCGTCTGGCGACCTACGAGCTGACCCGTCGCGATGATGTGCCGCCGCGCGTGGTGATCAACGAAGCGATCGAGCTGGCCAAAGCCTTCGCCGCCGATGACAGCCACAAGTTTGTCAACGGTGTTCTGGACAAGGTGATCAAGACGCTGCCAAAGCGTTGATCCGCTGTCCATCAGCCTTAAGAGAGGAGCCAGCCTAACCGCTGGCTTTTTACTGTATGGGTGAATTTGAGCTGATTGAGAAGTACTTCAAGGTCCCCCACGCCCGCAAGGATGTGGTGCTGGGCCCGGGAGATGATTGCGCCCTGCTGACCCTGCCTGCGGATACCATGCTTGCGGTAAGCACGGATACCTTGGTGAGCGGCGTCCACTTTTTCCCCGACATGGATCCGGTGGATCTCGGCTACAAGGCGCTGGCGGTCAACCTGTCCGATCTCGCTGCCATGGGCGCCGAGCCGCGCTGGGTCTCCATGGCCCTGACCCTGCCCGCCATCAACGAGGCCTGGGTCGCCGGTTTTGCCGAGGGATTCCTGGAACTCGCCGAGTACTACAACGTGGCCCTGGTGGGGGGAGACATGACCCGCGGGCCCCTCTCTATCACCGTCTCGGTGAAGGGATCCGTGCCCACCGGCCGCGCCCTGCTGCGCAGCGGCGCCAAGGCGGGGGACGGCATCTATGTGACCGGCACCCTGGGGGATGCGGCCCTCGCCCTTTCCCATCTGCTCGGCAAGCGGGTATTGAACGAGAACCAGCTGGCGGCCGTGCTGCCCAGGCTCGATCATCCCCATCCCCGCATCCTGGCGGGTCAGGCCCTGCGCGGGCTGGCAAACAGCGCGCTGGATCTCTCCGACGGCCTGGCCTCGGATCTCGGCCACATCCTCAAGGCCTCCGGCGTGCGGGCCCAGATCGATCTCAACCTGTTGCCCCTCTCACCGGTGTTGCAGGATGCGGTCTTTGCCGAGGCGGCCTGGCAACTGGCGCTGGCGGGTGGCGATGACTACGAGCTCTGCTTCACCGTGCCCCAGGAGCATCACGGTGCCCTGGACACGGCGCTGGCCAACTGCGGGGTCAAGTTTACCCGCATCGGCCGCATCCTGGCCGGGGAGCCTGGCATCGACTATCTGCTGGACGATCAACCGGTGGCGCTGGAGCTCAAGGGATGGGATCACTTCGCATGATGGCGTGGAACTGGGGCCGCCAGCTGGCGCCGACTGACTGGAATCGACAAGGATGATGATAAAACCCGAACTGAAACGGCTGAACCTGAGAAACCCGCGCCATCTGCTGGCGGTGGGCTTTGGCGCCGGGCTCTCTCCCTGGGCACCGGGCACCATGGGGACGCTGGTGGCAGTCCCGCTCTATTGGCTGGTGAGCGGGCTCTCCACCCCCTGGTTCATCGCCCTGCTGGCGGTGGGCTTCCTGGTGGGGATCTGGCTCTGTCAGGGAGCCACCGACGCCATCGGCATGCCGGATCACGGCGCCATCGTCTGGGACGAGGTGATTGGCTTTGGCGTCACAATGATAGCGGCCCCGGCCGGCTGGGCCTGGATACTGGCCGGTTTCGTGCTGTTTCGGCTGTTCGACGTGATCAAGCCCTGGCCCATCTCCTGGTTCGATCGCCGCATCCACGGCGGTCTTGGCATCATGCTGGACGATCTCATCGCCGGCCTGTTCGCCCTGTGCTGCATGCAGCTGTTGGCGTACTGGGTGCACTGACGGCCAAGGGGTGAATGCCTCAGCTCAAGGTCGCCTCGAGGGGGTAGACCGGCGAGCCCCTCGCTAGCGACGCAGGTCCGGCCATTGCCGGGCCTGCGTCGTTTTGTATGCAATCCCCTCGTTGACCCTTCGCCGAGCCTTTCCGGGGGCGGTGGAAGATGCTGCCTTCTCCCTATTTATCTCTGCTTATTTTTCCTTCATCCATATATGCTGCCGCCAAAAAATCATTTCACATAAATATTCACTACTCATTCGAGACTTGAATACTTGGGTGGCGTAGTGGATATGATTGGTTGTTATGATTTTGTTGACATTAAAATGATGCATTTTATGGCATTACCATCACAACATCTGGTAGTGTGATGTTTGTCGCTATTTTATACCTATGATGAAAGCGTTATCTGCGCAAAGTATTGCGAAATTGTATAACGGGATCATTTACACCCGCGGGCAAACCGACTAACTTACTCGCGGGTTATTCCAAAAAAATGCAAAAAACCCGCCCGGATCGCTGGTTTGACTGCCTCATGGATTGAGCGTTTTTCATGCAACACGAACACTCAAGATAACTGTCAAGGCACCACCAGCATCTGCGCTGATTTACGGACGAATTATTTGGGACGGATGTCCCCCGCAGAGGTAAACATGTCCTTGCTCGAAGTGAAAAACTTGCGGATCGAGTACCCCTCCCGCTACGGGGTGCTGGCCGCGGTGAAGGATCTCTCTTTTTCTGTCGAAAAGGGGGAGGTCGTCGGAGTGGTCGGTGAGTCAGGTGCCGGCAAATCCACCATCGGCAATGCCGTCATCGATCTGTTGAGCCCGCCCGGTCGCATCGCCCGTGGCGATATCTATCTCAACGGCGAACTCATCTCTGGCAAGAGCCAGAACGAGATGCGAGCCATCCGCGGCTCTCGCATCGGCTTCATCTTCCAGGATCCCATGACGTCCCTCAACCCGCTGTTCACCGTCGAACATCAGCTGGTTGAAACCATCCTGGCCAATACCGAACTCTCTCGCGAGGCCGCCCTTGCCAAGGCCCTCGAGTTGATGGCTGCGGTCGGGATCCCGCAACCGGAAGTACGCATCAAGCAGTACCCTCACCAGTTCTCCGGCGGCATGCGTCAGCGGGTGGTCATCGCCATCGCCCTCTCCGGCGATCCCGAGCTCATCATCGCCGATGAGCCGACCACGGCGCTGGACGTCTCCATTCAGGATCAGATCCTCCAGCTCATCCGCACCCTGTGCAAGGAGCGTCAGGTGGGTTGCATGCTGGTGACCCACGACATGGGCGTGGTCTCCAACGTCACTGACAAGGTGGCGGTCATGTATCGCGGGGATCTGGTGGAGTTCGGCACCACAGAACAGGTACTGGGGGCCCCGAACCATCCCTATACCCGCAGCCTCATCTCGGCGGTGCCCCGCTCCGATGTGAAGCTGGTGCGCTTCCCCCTGGTCTCCTACATCGAAGAGGCGGGTGCGGCGGATACCAGCATCGATCTCAAGACCCACTGGCTCGGCCAGAGTCAGGATGAGCGCGCCTATGAAGGGGCGCTGCTGCGGGTGGAGAACGTGGATCTGAGGTTCGTCACCAAGAACTCCATCTTCCCGAGCCGTCGCCAGTTCGTGCACGCCTGCAACAACATCAATTTCGAGATCTTCGAGGGCGAGACCTTCGGTCTGGTGGGGGAGTCCGGTTCCGGCAAGTCCACCATCGCCCGCGCCATCACCGGTCTCTATCCGCCTGATAGCGGCAACATCGTGTTCGAGGGCATCGATCTCACCGCCCTGAAAAGCGAGCATGCCCGTCGTCCGCTGCGCCGCCAGATGCAGATGGTGTTCCAGAACCCTTACTCGTCCATGAACCCGCGCATGAAGGTGCGTGACATCATCGCCGAGCCCATCCGCTTCCATAAGCTGGCGAGCAGCGAGAGCCAGATCGAGGGCATCGTCAGCGATCTGCTGGATCACGTGGGGCTGGGCCGCGGTGCCGGGGTCAAGTATCCCCACGAGTTCTCCGGTGGCCAGCGTCAGCGCATCTCCATTGCCCGTGCCTTGGCGACCCGCCCGCGCTTCCTCATCTGCGACGAGCCCACCTCGGCGCTGGACGTCTCGGTGCAGGCCCAGATCCTCAACCTGCTCAAAGACTTGCAGCAGGAACTCGGGCTCACCATGCTGTTCATCAGTCACGATTTGCCGGTCATCCGCCAGATGTGCGATCGCATCGGGGTGATGCGTCACGGTCATCTGGTGGAAGTGGCCGAGACCGAGAAACTCTTTACCAATGCCGAGCATGAGTACAGCCGCAAGCTGATTTCCCTCATGCCGGAATTTAAGGGAATGTCCCGCGAGGGGCTGGAGATCGCAAGCTAGGAAAGCCGAGTCAGGAAAAAGGCTTCGCCGATCTGTTTGTCAAAAAAAGTGTCAATAAAAAGCCAAAAGCATGGAGAAAGACATGAAGAAAGGATTATCCAAGATCGCCATGGCGCTGTTCGCCGCTGGCCTCGCGTTCAACGTCTCTGCCGCTGACATCAAGGTAGCCGTCGCCTCCGACGCCACCTCGCTGGATCCGCAGGAGCAGCTCTCCGGTCAGACCCTGGAGATGTCTCACCTGGTGTTCGATCCCCTGATGCGTTACACCCAGGATCTGCAATTCGAGCCGCGTCTGGCCGAAAAGTATGAGCGTATCGACGACAAGACCGTACGTTTCCACCTGCGCAAGGGCGTCAAGTTCCACTCCGGCAACGACTTCACCGCCGATGACGTGGTGTGGACCGTCAACCGTCTGAAGGCCTCCCCGGACTTCAAGGCCATCTTCGACCCCATCGCCGAAGTGAAGAAGGTGGATGATTTCACCGTGGATCTCATCACCGCCAAGCCGTTCCCGCTGGTGCTGCAGACCGTCACCTACATCTTCCCGATGGACTCCAAGTTCTACACCGGCAAGGATGAAGCCGGCAAAGACAAGGCCGAGATCGTCAAGAACGGCGACTCCTACGCCTCCACCCACGTCTCCGGTACCGGCCCGTTCAGCGTCAAGTTCCGTGAGCAGGGCGTGAAGCTGGAATACGTGCGCAACGCCAACTACTGGGACAAGGCCTCCAAGGGCAACGTCCAGAACCTGACCGTGGTGCCGATCAAGGAAGACGCGACCCGCGTAGCCGCCCTGCTGGGTGGTGACGTTGACATGATCTACCCGGTTGCCCCGAACGATCTGGAGCGTGTGAAGAACGGCAAGGATTCCCAGCTGGTGACCCTGTCCGGTACCCGCGCCATCATCATCGAGCTGAACCAGAACACCAACCCGGCGCTGAAAGACAAGCGCGTGCGTCAGGCGATCAACTACGCCATCAACCAGGTGGGTATCGTCGACAAGATCAACAAAGGCTTCGGCACCCCGGCCGGCCAGCTGAGCCCGAAAGGCTATGCCGGCTACAACGAGGCGCTCAAGCCCCAGTATGATCTGGCCAAGGCCAAGGAGCTGATGAAGGAAGCCGGTTACGAGAAAGGCTTCAAGGTGAGCTTCATCTCCCCGGCCGCCCGCTACGTCAACGACGTCAAGATCGCCCAGGCTGTCTCCGCCATGCTGTCCAAGATCAACATCAAGGTGGATCTGAAGACCATGCCGGTGGCCCAGTACTGGCCGGAGTTTGACAAGTGCGCCTCCGACATGCAGCTGATCGGCTGGCACGCGGATACCGAAGATACTGCGAACTTCTTCGAGTTCCTGACCTTCACCAAGGATGCCAAGACCGGCATGGGTCAGTACAACTGCGGCGGTTATGCCAACGCAGAAGCTGACAAGATGGTGATGGATGCGAACACCGAGACCGATCCGGCCAAGCGCGCCGCCATCCTGCAGAAGGTGGAAGCCATGCTGATCGACGACGCCGCCTATGTGCCGCTGCACTGGGAAGATCTGGCCTACGGTGCCAAGAAGAACGTCGATATCAAGCCGGTGGTCAACGTGATGAACTTCCCTTACCTGGGTGACCTGGTGGTCAACAAGTAAGCGAAGCGCTAAGGAAGGACCTGGCGGGGGTGGTCATTGCTGGCGCCCCCGCCATTAACAGAAGCCTGTGCCACGACACAGGCCACGTAGAAGGACAAGCATGTTTACATTCCTGCTGAAACGGTTCTATCAGGCCGTGATAGTGATGTTCGTCATCAGCCTGGTCGCCTTCTCCATCCAGGACAACCTGGGGGATCCGCTGCGCGAGCTGGTGGGACAATCCGTCTCCGAGTCCGTGCGCCAGGAGCTGCGCGACAAGATGGGCCTCAACGATCCCTTTTTGGTGAAATACAGCCGCTTCTTGCAGAACGCGGTGCAGGGGGATCTGGGCACTTCCTACTTCTTCAAGCGACCGGCTCTCGAGGTGATCCTCGACAAGCTGGTGGCTACCCTTGAGCTGGTGTTTGCCGCCGCCATCATCATCGTCGTTGTCTCCATTCCGCTGGGGGTATATTCGGCGATCAGGCCACGCAGCGTGCTCACCAAGCTCATCATGGCGGTCAGCAGCATCGGTATCTCGATCCCGGTCTTCCTGACGGCCATCATGTTGATGTATCTCTTCTCCATCCAGCTGGGCTGGCTGCCGGCCTATGGCCGTGGCGAGACCTACAACCTGCTGGGCTGGGAGTCGGGCTTCTTCACCTGGGACGGGATCTTGCACCTGATCCTGCCCGCGGTGTCGCTCTCCTCCATCATGCTGCCGCTGTTCATCCGGCTGGTGCGCTCAGAGATGCTGGAGCAACTCTCCTCCGAGTACGTCAAGTTTGCCCGCGCCAAGGGGCTGGACAACAACAAGGTCTACTATCAGCACGCCCTGAAGAACACCATGCTGCCGGTCATCACCGTCGGCGGCGTGCAGATCGGTACCATGGTGGCCTACACCATTCTGACCGAGAGCGTATTCCAGTGGCCGGGGACCGGCTTCCTGTTCCTCGAGGCAATCCACCGGGTCGATACGCCGCTCATCACCGCCTACGTCATCTTCGTGGGTCTCATCTTCGTGGTGACCAATACCCTGGTCGACCTGCTTTACGGGTTCATCAACCCGACCGTTAACTTGACCGCCAAGGGGTAAGCATCATGAGTAAGGCTATGACTGCAAGCCCAAGCCGTTGGGCACGTTTCAAGAACTCTGACATCGTCTACTACTTCCTGCGGGACAAGGTAGCCATGTTCAGCTTCGCGGTGTTTGTGGTGTTCGTGCTGGGGGCCCTGCTGGCGCCCTGGCTGGCCCCCCATAACGTCTACGATCTGACCAGCTTCGATCTGATGGATGCGGAACTGCCACCCTCCTGGCTGGAAGGGGGCGAGGAGCGCTTCTGGCTCGGCACCGACAACCAGGGCCGCGATATCTGGAGCACAATTCTGTACGGTGCCCGCATCTCCCTGACCATCGGCCTGTTCGCGGTGGCACTGCAGTTGCTGCTCGGCATCGTCATCGGCCTGCTGGCGGGCTATTTCGGTGGCCGTATCGACAACCTGCTGATGCGTTTTGCCGATGTGCAGCTCTCTTTCTCCACCATGATGGTGGCCATCATCATCTCCGCCATCTTCCAGGCGACCTTTGGCTCGGAGTTTTACTCCAAGTTCGCCATCCTGATGCTGGTGGTGATCATCGGTATCGCCGAATGGCCGCAATATGCCCGGACGGTGCGCGCCTCGGTGCTGGCCGAGAAGAAGAAGGAGTATGTGGAAGCGGCCCAGGTGATGGGGTTCCGTGCCCCGCGCATCATGTTCCGCCACATTCTGCCGAACTGCCTGTCGCCCATCCTGGTCATCTCCACCGTGCAGGTGGCGAACGCCATCATGAGTGAGGCCGCGCTCTCCTTCCTGGGGCTCGGCATGCCGGTGGATCAGCCGTCTCTGGGGTCCCTCATCAGTGTGGGCTTCAACTACATCTTCTCCGGCTCCTGGTGGATCACCGCCTTCCCGGGGATCTGCCTGGTGGTGCTGGTGCTGGTGATCAACCTGCTTGGTGACTGGCTGCGGGATGTGTTCAACCCCAAGATCTACAAAGGCTAAGACCCGAGTCGATAATTGAAGCAATCAAAAAGGGCGCCATGATGGCGCCCTTTTTCGTGACTGGATGGTCATCAGGCCTGTTGCCAGGCCTCGATGCTGGCGAGGATACCAGTGCCATCGAGCCCCAGCAGGGTGTAGATCTCCTCCTGGGTGCCTTGCTCGATAAAGCGGTCTGGCAGCCCGAGATTCAGTACCGGTTTGCACTGTTTGCTGCGCATCAGCAGCTCGTTCACCGCGGAGCCGGCGCCGCCCATGATGGCGTTGTCTTCCAGGGTGACGAATTGGTCGTGGGTCGCGGCAAGGGAGAGCACCAGCGCCTCGTCCATGGGTTTGACGAAGCGCATGTCCACCAGGGTGGCATCCAGCGCCTCGGCGGCGGCCTTGGCCTGGTGCAGCAGGGTACCGAATGCCAGGATGGCGATGCCCTTGCCGTCACGGACAATGCGACCCTTGCCTATCTCCAGCGCCGTCATCTCATTCTGGACCTCGATGCCGCAGCCGCTGCCACGGGGGTAGCGCACCGCCGCAGGCAGGTTGCACCGGTAGCCGGTGTAGAGCATCTGGCGGCACTCGTTCTCATCGGACGGGGTCATCACCACCATGTTCGGCACGGTGCGCAGGAAGCTGATGTCGAAGGCCCCCTGATGGGTGGGGCCGTCGGCGCCCACCAGACCGGCCCGGTCGATGGCAAACAGCACCGGCAGCTTCTGCAGTGCCACGTCGTGGATCAACTGGTCATAGGCCCGCTGCAGGAAGCTCGAGTAAATAGCCACCACGGGTTTCTGATCCGCGATGGCGAGCCCGGCGGCGAAGGTGACCGCATGCTGCTCGGCGATGGCCACGTCGAAATAGCGATCCGGATACTGCTGGCTGAATTTGACCAGCCCCGAGCCCTCGCGCATGGCGGGGGTGATGCCGACCAGCTTCTCGTCCTTCGCGGCCATGTCGCACAGCCACTGGCCGAAGATGGCGGAGAAGGTCGGCTTGCCGCCGCTGCTCTTGGGCAGGGTGCAGTCGTCCGGATTGAACTTGGGCACGGCGTGATAACCGATGGGATCCTTCTCGGCGGGCTCGTAACCCTTGCCCTTCTTGGTCTTGACGTGCAGCAGCTGGGGACCCTTGAGGTTGCGCATGTTGCGCAGGGTCTCGACCAGGGCGCCGATGTCATGGCCGTCGATGGGGCCGATATAGTTGAAGCCGAACTCCTCGAACAGGGTGCCGGGCACCACCATGCCTTTCAGATGTTCTTCTGCCCGCTTGGCCAGCTCCTTGACCGGGGGAACCCCCGCCAGCACCTTCTTGCCACCCTCGCGGATGGTGGTGTAGAGCTTGCCGGACATCAGCCGGGCCAGGTGGTTGTTCAGCGCCCCGACATTCTCGGAAATGGACATCTCGTTGTCATTGAGCACCACCAGCATGTCCTTGTGGACGTCGCCCGCGTGGTTGAGGGCCTCGAACGCCATGCCGGCGGTGATGGCCCCGTCGCCGATGACGGCGACCACCTTGCGTCCCAGCCCTTCGTGCTCGGCGGCAACGGCCATGCCGAGCGCGGCACCGATGGAGGTGCTGGAGTGGCCGACACTGAGGACGTCATACTCGCTCTCGTCGCGCCAGGGGAAGGGGTGGAGACCATCCTTCTGGCGGATGGTGTGAATGCGATCGCGCCGACCGGTCAGGATCTTGTGGGGATAGGCCTGATGGCCCACGTCCCAGACCAGCCGATCGAAGGGGGTGTTGTAGACATAGTGCAGGGCGACCGTCAGCTCGACGGTGCCAAGACCGGAGGCAAAGTGACCGCTGGAGCGGCTCACCGAGCGCAGCAGGTATTCGCGCAGCTCGTTGCACAGCACGGGCAGGCGCTCGAAGGGCAGGGATCGCAATTCGACCGGCGTGTCCGCGAGGGCCAGGTTGGGGTATTCGCTTATATCAACGCTCATCTTGTTACTGTTATCCAGCGTTTAGTGGGTTCGCTCGATGATGTAATCGGCAAACGCTTCCAGAATGTCGGTATTGTAGGGCAAGGATTGCAGGGCTGTTAAGGCCTTGTCATGCAGTTCGCGAGCCAGCTCACGGGCATTGTCGAGTCCGAGCAGGGCCGGATAGGTACTCTTTTCCAGCGCCAGATCCGAGCCTTGCGGCTTGCCCAGGGTCGCGGTATCGCCGGTGATGTCGAGGATGTCATCCTGCACCTGGAAGGCGAGACCGATGGCGGCCGCATAGGATTGCAGGGCGGCCAGGGTCTGTGGCGCGACATCTTCCTTGCACAGGGCACCCAGGGTGACGGCGCATTCGATGAGGGCGCCGGTCTTGTGACGATGCACCTGTTCGAGTTCGGCGAGGCTGACCCGGCGGCTCTCGGCTTCCAGATCCAGTGCCTGACCACCGCACATGCCGAGGTAGCCGGAAGCACGGGCCAGGGTGCTCAGCATCCGTACCCGGTTGGCCAGCAGCGTCTCGGGAAGGGGGTGGTCGGCCAGGATGGAAAACGCCAGGGTCTGCAGGGCATCTCCCGCCAGGATGGCGGTGCCTTCATCAAAAGCCTTGTGTACCGTCGGTTGGCCGCGACGCAGATCGTCGTCATCCATGGCGGGCAGGTCGTCGTGCAGCAGGGAGTAGGCGTGGATGCACTCCACCGCGGCGGCGGGGCCGTCGAGTCGCTCACTCGGAACGCCCAGCATCTCGCCCACGGCATAGACCAGGAAGGGACGCACCCGTTTGCCACCGAGCAGCAGCCCGTATTTCATGGCATCCCGCAGACGGGGGGCCATGGGGGGAAGGGCGTCAAGCTGCGCCGAGAGACAGTCGTCGATGCGCTGGCGGTGCAGGCGGGTGAAGTCGTCCAGGGTCACTCACTCCTCTCCTTGCTCAGGGGCGAAGGGAACCGCCTGTTCGCTGCCGTCGGCCTGGGTCAGCAGGATCTGGATTTTCTGTTCGGCCTGCTCCAGCTTCTGCTGGCCAGCCCGTACCAGGTGAATGCCTTGTTCAAACTGCTTGAGTGCCTCCTCGAGGGGGAGTGAGCCTTGTTCGAGCTGATGCACTATGGTTTCCAGCTCTTCCAGGGTGGCGTCAAAACTCAGGCGGTCGATTTTTTTACTGGCCATGTCCATCCTCGGGGATTGAAAAAACGGCTCATCTTAACATCGACCGGGCAGCGGGGGGAGGCAGAAAAGCGCAGAGTGCTCAAACTATCGCGCGGTTGGCCGATAAGCTGGGACTGGCATCCAGTGATTGCCTGATGGTTATTGCCTTGTATCGGGCTTGCTGCTCGCGGCGCAATAGCAGAAAATTCAACGCAGTATAAAAAATGGCAACTTAGATGACAGGAGTAGGGACGTGGATTTAGGCAGTCTGATAGGCATAGTGCTGGGCTTTGGCGTCGTCATCTATGGCATGTTGTTGGGCGGTCCGGTGACCATGTATGTGGATATGCCGTCGGTCTATATCACCATATTGGGCTCCCTGTTCATCTGCATGATGAAGTTCAACCTCAACCAGTTTTTCATGGCCTTCAAGGTGGCGGGCAAAGCCTTCATGTATAAGGGGGACAAGCTTGATGACCTCATCGCCAAGGCTGTCGAACTGGCCGATGCCGCGCGCAAGGGCGGTTTCCTGGCCCTGGAGGCGGCGGAGATCCCCAATGCCTTCATGAAGAAGGGCATCGACATGCTGGTGGATGGTCACGACGCCGATGTGGTGCGGGCCGTGATGGAAAAGGACATCGACCTGACCTCTGAACGTCATGTCACCGCCATCAAGGTGTTTCGCTCCCTCGGGGATCTGGGGCCGGCCATGGGCATGATAGGTACCCTGGTGGGGCTGGTGGCCATGCTGGCCAACATGAGCGATCCCAAGTCCATCGGTCCGGCCATGGCGGTGGCCTTGCTGACCACCCTCTATGGCGCCATCGAGGCCAACATGATCGCCATTCCCATCGCCGACAAGCTGGAACTGCGCAGCGGCGAGGAGCGGCTGAGCCGTACCCTGATCCTGGACGCCATCATGGGGATCCAGGACGGTCAGAATCCGCGGGTGATCCAGGCCATGCTGCAAAACTACCTGCACCAGTCCAAGCGCAATAACGGGATCGAGTAGGAGCCGTCATGTCAAAGTGCAAGTGTCCGCCTCCCGGTCTGCCCGGCTACATGGGCACCTTCGCCGATCTGATGTCGCTGCTGATGTGCTTCTTCGTGCTCTTGCTCTCCTTTGCCGAGATGGATGTGCAGAAGTTCAAGCAGATAGCGGGATCCATGGAGAAGGCGTTTGGGGTGCAGAACATCCTGGAGGTGAAGGACATCCCCAAGGGCACCTCCGTCATCGCGCAGGAGTTCAGGCCTGGGCGGCCCGAGCCGACCCCTATCGATACCATCATGCAGCAGACCATCGATCTGACCCAGACCGAGCTGGAATTCCAGCCCGGTGACTCGGATCAGGCCGGCGGCAAGGACAAGACGGACGGCAACCTGACGGGGGGCGACAGCGCCCATCAGGCCCAGAAGGCGCAGGAGCAGTCCAACGCCCTGGCGAAATCCCTGGCCGAGCAGATGCAGGCCCAGATCCAGGACGGCGCCATCGAGATAGAGGCGTTGGGGCAGCAGATCATCATTCGCATACGTGAAAAGGCGGCATTTCCTGCTGGCTCTGCCTTCCTTCAGCCCCAGTTCTGGCCGGTGATCCGCAAGGTGGCTGCGCTGCTCAAGGATGTGCCGGGGGAGATCACCGTCTCCGGTCATACCGATGATGTGGCCACCCAGGACGAACTGTTCCAGTCCAACTGGGAGTTGTCTTCCCAGCGCGCAGTGGCGGTGGCCCACCAGATGATCAAGGTGCCGGGGTTTGATTCCAACCGACTGGTGGTGCAGGGCATGGCGGATTCCCAGCCGCTGGTGCCCAACAACAGCCCGGAGAACAGGCGCATGAACCGACGGGTGGAGATCTCCATCATGCAGGGCAAGCCGACCGTCTCGGCTCCCATCGGCGTGTCGGAAGGCGGGCCGGTTTCCCCCTAAAGCGCGATCCCGCTCTCAGGGGCTTCCATGGATTTTGTGGCAGCTTCATATTAAGATGCCCCATCCGAACCGATAGCTGCGGCTCTCTTTGATTGCCGCAGCTTCTCTTTATAAAGCAACCCAGGTTTCGACTATGAATCATACTCCGATGACTGTTCGCGGCGCCGAGAAGCTGCGCCAAGAGCTCGACTATCTGAAGAGCGAGCTGCGTCCCCAGATTATCGAAGCGATCGCTGAGGCCCGTGAGCATGGTGATCTGAAAGAAAACGCCGAATACCATGCCGCTCGTGAACAACAGGGTTTCTGTGAAGGCCGCATTCAGGAGATTGAAGGCAAGCTCTCCAATGCCCAGGTGATCGACATCACCAAGATCGCCAACAATGGCCGCGTCATTTTTGGTGCGACCGTGACCTTGCTGAAAAGCGAGACGGAAGAGGAAGTGGTGTACCGCATCGTGGGTGATGACGAGGCGGACATCAAACAGAACATGATCTCCGTGAACTCTCCCATCGCCCGTGCCCTGATCGGCAAGGAAGTGGACGACGTGGCCATCGTCAAGACCCCTGCGGGTGACGTGGAGTACGAGATCCTGGCAGTCGAATATCTCTAAACTAAGGGATGTGACTGACGAAACAGGGGAGCCCGGCTCCCCTGTTTGCATTCACTCCGCCTGATATTCCCGGGTGAAGGCATCCTGGTGGCGCAGGAAGATCCAGTCCCGCAGTCGCTCCCTGTCTACCTGACCTAGTTGGTACTGCAGCGCCCAATCCTGTCCCGGTCGATGGGACCTGATGGGTCTTATCAGGGTGGCGGTGATTGGCAGAGGGAGAAGGCTTTCGATCAGCAGGATCCCGTCGAACGTATTGCCCCTGCCAAGGGTTGGGGGCAATCCCGTTGCGATGAGGCCACCCACCGAGAGGCTGGGAACTTCATAGGTTCCATCCGCCGTCTGCAAGCTGGCGCTGACATCGAGGCGCCAGGGGCGCAGATGAGCATGGCCCAGCTCGGAAATGGCCGGGGCTGCGATGCGCAGTTCGCCGTGGCCCTCCTCCTGCTCGGTGTTGTAGAGAGGGAAGCGCAACTGATGGCCGGCGATGCGGGCTTCGAGCACCAGGGCGTCGGCACGTTGCAGCAGGCTTTGCAGGGGAGGGTTCAGGTAACCCCGCAGGAACTGGCCGGTGGCCATCTCCTCGGCGTTTCCCAGCTCCCGCAGCATGGTCAGCTCCTCATCGGTGAGGATTGGTTGCTTGTCCATAGAGGTATCCGCAAGTATTCATCGCAGGTTAAGGGCCTGATGACTATTTTGGCAAGCGACTTGGGAAGAAGGGAAAGAAATGAAGGAAAGAGCGAATGCTCTTTCCTGTTACTTGCGCGGTAATTGGATCTTGGGTTCGGTGGCCTGACGGTAGATGGTCAGCACGTGGCCCATGCTCTGTACCTTGGTGGCGCCGGTCTCACGGACGATGGCGTCCATCACCAGCTGTTTCATCTCACGATCTTCAGACGCAACCTTAACCTTGATCAGTTCGTGGTGGGCCAGGGCCAGATCGATCTCGGCCAGCACCCCTTCGGTCAGACCGTGTTGTCCCAGCAGGACGACCGGCTTCAGGCTGTGGGCGAGGCCCTTGAGGTACTGTCTCTGTTTATTGTTGAGAATCATGGCAATTTCTTCATAAGTCAGGGTTGAAAGGGGCGTATTCTACCCCCACTTAGCCCTTAATACTAATAGCCCTTGTGGTTTTTTAAAGTCGACAATCATGACCCAGAAAAAGCATTCCCCGAGTTCAACCCGCTGGTTAAAAGAGCATTTTGACGATCAATACGTCAAAAAAGCCCAGAAATTGGGACTGCGTTCCCGCGCCGTGTTCAAGATTGACGAGATCCAGGGCAAGGACAGGCTGCTCAAGTCGGGTATGACGGTGGTGGATCTCGGGGCGGCCCCCGGTGGCTGGTCCCAGTTCGCCATCGATCAGGTGGGTGACAACGGACGAGTGATCGCTTGTGACATTCTGCCGATGGATTCCATCGCCGGTGTCGATTTCCTGCAAGGGGACTTTCGGGAGGAAACTGTACTCGGCGCCTTGCTGGAACGTGTAGGCCCGAACAAGGTGGATGTGGTGATGTCCGATATGGCTCCCAACATGAGTGGCACCCAGCAGGTCGACCAGGCCCGTTCCATGTATCTGGTCGAACTGGCGCTGGACATGTGCAACCAGGTGCTGCGCACCAACGGCAGTTTCGTGGTCAAGGTGTTCCAGGGAGAGGGATTTGATGCCTATCTCAATGAAATCCGTAAACTTTTTACTGCCGTCAAGATTCGAAAACCCGACTCGTCCCGTGCCCGTTCACGAGAAGTCTACATTGTGGCTACCGGTTTTAAACTGTAGTACCCTAACCCTCATCGTTAACTGTCAGTCTGCGAGGTCATTGATTTGAGTGACATGGCGAAAAACCTAATCCTGTGGCTGGTCATCGCCGTCGTGTTGATGTCGGTGTTCAATAGCTTCAGCCCCAGCGATACCAACAGTCGCCAGCTGGACTATTCCAGCTTCGTTAAAGAAGTGACCCAAGAGCAGATCCGTGAAGTGCGGATGGATGGCAAGGTCATTAATGGCGTCAAGCGCACCGGTGAACGTTTCACGACCATCATCCCGGCGCCGGATCCCCAATTGCTCAACGATATGCTCAACCACAACGTCAAAGTCGTGGGTGAGAAGCCGGAAGAGCCGTCTCTGATCACGTCCATTCTCATCTCCTGGTTCCCGATGCTGTTGCTGATCGGTGTCTGGGTCTTCTTCATGCGTCAGATGCAGGGTGGCGGTGGCAAGGGTGCCATGTCGTTCGGCAAGAGCAAGGCTCGCCTGATGAGCGAAGATCAGATCAAGACCACCTTCGTCGACGTCGCCGGTTGTGACGAAGCCAAGGAAGAGGTGAAGGAGCTGGTCGACTATCTTCGTGATCCGACCAAATTCCAGAAGCTGGGTGGCAAGATCCCCACCGGCGTGCTGCTGGTCGGCCCGCCCGGTACCGGTAAGACCCTGCTGGCCAAGGCCATAGCGGGTGAAGCCAAGGTGCCTTTCTTCACCATCTCCGGCTCCGATTTCGTCGAGATGTTCGTGGGTGTGGGTGCTTCCCGGGTGCGCGACATGTTCGAGCAGGCCAAGAAATCCTCTCCCTGCATCATCTTCATCGATGAGATCGATGCGGTCGGTCGCCAGCGTGGCGCCGGTCTCGGCGGTGGTCACGATGAGCGTGAGCAGACCCTGAACCAGATGCTGGTCGAGATGGATGGCTTCGAAGGCAACGAAGGCGTCATCGTTATCGCCGCGACCAACCGTCCCGATGTACTGGACCCTGCACTGCTGCGTCCGGGCCGTTTCGACCGTCAGGTCGTGGTCGGTCTGCCGGATGTCCGTGGTCGTGAGCAGATCCTGAAGGTGCATATGCGCAAGGTTCCCTTGGCGGATGACGTCAATGCGGCCCTGATCGCTCGCGGTACCCCGGGCTTCTCTGGCGCTGATCTGGCCAACCTGGTCAACGAAGCCGCCCTGTTCTCTGCCCGTGAGAGCCGTCGTGTCGTCTCCATGAGCGAGTTCGAGAAGGCCAAGGACAAGATCATGATGGGGGCGGAACGTCGCTCCATGGTGATGAAGGAGTCCGAGAAGGAGATGACGGCTTACCACGAGGCGGGTCACGCCATCATTGGTCGCGTCGTCCCGGATCACGATCCCGTCTACAAGGTCTCCATCATCCCGCGTGGTCGTGCGCTGGGTGTGACCATGTACCTGCCCGAGCAGGATCGCTGGAGCCACTCCAAGCAGCATCTGGAGTCCATGATCTCCAGCCTGTACGGCGGCCGTCTGGCGGAAGAGTTGATCTACGGTGCCGAGAAGGTATCGACCGGCGCGTCCAACGACATCGAACGTGCCACCGACATCGCTCGCAAGATGGTCACCCAGTGGGGCATGTCCGAGCGTCTGGGGCCCATGCTCTATGCGGAAGAGGACGGTGAAGTCTTCCTCGGTCGCAGCATGGCCAAGGCCAAGCACATGTCCGACGACACCGCTCGCATCATCGATGCGGAGGTCAAGCAGGTCATCGATCGCAACTACGACCGTGCCAAGCAGATCCTGCTGGACAACATGGACGTACTGCACACCATGAAAGATGCGCTGATGAAGTACGAGACCATCGATGCCAAGCAGATCGACGATCTGATGGCCCGTCGCGAGGTCCGTGCTCCCAGCAACTGGCACGATGAACACGGTGATACCCCGCAAGGTGGCGCCAGCGTGAGCAGCGAGCCGGAAGCGAAAGCTCAGGCCGATGACAGCAGCGCTCCGCTGACTGACATCGACAAGGCGAACGACGTGCCAGCCAAATAAGTCGTGATCATCCAAACCCCGGGCTTGCCCGGGGTTTTTCTTTATACGGACATGCGTGATTTTCTCAGCAGATGGAAGTGAAGATGCAATTGAGCAGCAAAGGGTGCAGTCTTTCCCTCGAGCGTCCCCATGTGATGGGGATCCTCAACGTGACACCGGATTCCTTCTCCGATGGTGGTCGTTTCAATCAGGTGGAGCTGGCCCTGAGCCGTGTGCGCCAGATGATGGCGGAGGGGGCGACCATCATCGATATCGGCGGTGAATCGACTCGCCCAGGCGCACCCGATGTGACTGACCAGGAGGAGCTGGACCGGGTGATCCCCGTGGTCGAGCGGATAGTGCAAGAGCTGGAGGTGATGATCTCCCTTGATACCTCCAAGGCCGTGGTGATGAGAGAGGGCTGCGCCGCAGGGGCACACCTCATCAATGACGTACGAGCCTTGCTGGAGCCGGGAGCCCTGGTTGCGGCAGCGGAGGCTGATGTGCCCGTCTGTCTCATGCATATGCAGGGGCAGCCGCGCACCATGCAGGCCGAACCTCACTATGATGATCTGCTGGGGGAGGTGAGGGCTTTTTTTGACGAGCGCATCGCCGCCTGTCTGTCGGCGGGGATCAGGCGCGAGCATCTGCTGCTGGACCCTGGTTACGGTTTTGGCAAGACGCTGGCCCACAACTATCAACTGCTGGCGGATCAGCACAAGTTGCTCGATTACAATCTGCCGCTCTTGGTGGGTATGTCGCGAAAGTCTATGATAGGCAATCTGCTCGGCTGCCCGGTCGATGAACGGCTGGCGGGCAGTTTGGCCTGTGCCCTTATCGGGTTGCAACAGGGTGCCAGGATCATCCGGGTACACGACGTACGCGCCACCATGGACGCGCTGCGCGTGGGCTGGATGACCATGACGGGACAAGATTTCGTATCCAAATAAGAAAAAGAGAACAGACAATGACCAGAAAGTACTTCGGCACCGATGGCGTGCGCGGCAAGGTGGGTGAATACCCCATTACCCCGGATTTCGTGATGAAGCTGGGTTGGGCTGCCGGCAAGGTGCTCTCCAAGAAGGGCACCAAGAAGGTGCTGATCGGTAAGGACACCCGCATCTCCGGTTACATGCTGGAATCGGCGCTGGAGGCTGGACTCTCCGCCGCCGGTCTCAAGGCGATCTTGATGGGGCCCATGCCCACTCCGGCGGTAGCCTATCTGACTCGTACCTTCCGTGCCGAGGCCGGTATCGTCATCAGCGCCTCCCATAATCCCTATTACGACAACGGCATCAAGTTCTTCTCCGCCGACGGCACCAAGCTGCCCGATGACGTCGAGCTTGCCATCGAGGCCGAGCTGGATCACGAACTCAAGTGCGTGGAGTCGGCCGAGCTCGGCAAGGCCCAGCGCATCGACGATGCCGCCGGTCGCTACATCGAGTTCTGCAAGAGCACCTTCCCCAGCCACCTGAGCCTGGAAGGGTTGAAGATGGTGGTGGATTGCGGCCATGGTGCCACCTATCACATCGCTCCCTCCGTGTTTCGTGAGCTGGGGGCCGAGGTGATCGCCATCGGTTGCAGCCCGGATGGTCTGAATATCAATAACGGTGTCGGCTCCACCGCTCCCGAGGCGTTGGCTGCCAAGGTGCTGGAATGCAAGGCCGATCTCGGCGTCGCCTTCGACGGTGACGGTGACCGCCTGGTGATGGTGGACAACACCGGCTACATCATCGACGGGGACGAGATCCTCTACATCATCGCTCGCGATGCCCTGCGCAACGGCCGCCTCAAGGGCGGCGTAGTTGGTACCCTGATGGCCAACATGGGGTTGGAGCTGGCACTGCAAACCCTCGGCATCCCCTTCGCCCGTGCCAAGGTGGGCGACCGCTACGTGCTGGAGATGATGAACGAGAAGGGCTGGCGGATTGGCGGCGAAAACTCCGGTCACATCATCTGCCTGGATCAGACCACCACCGGCGACGGTATCGTCGCGGCACTGCAGGTACTCACTGCGATCTGCACCGCCGAAATGCCGCTGGCCAAGTTGCGCTCCGGCATGAGCAAGTTCCCGCAGGTGCTGGTCAATGTACGTTTTGCCGAAGGCAAGGATCCGCTGACGGCCGACGCCGTGCAGCAGGAAGTGGCCAAGGTGGAACAGGAACTGGCTGGTCGTGGTCGTGTCTTGCTGCGTAAATCCGGCACCGAGCCCCTGATCCGGGTGATGGTGGAAGGTGAGCACGAGCAGCAGGTTCTGGATATGGCGAATCGCATCGCCAAACAGGTCGAATCGGCGTTTTAATGAGCATTAAGGGCGGCTTTTTAGTCGCCCTGTTCGTATCTTGTTCAAACGATTCGAAAATTTGAAAATAGCACTTGTCAGCTGAGCATCCTCTGGATATTATCAGCCCCGCTTTCGCAAGGGAGTTGCCGATGGGACATCGCAAGCCGTTTGTAGCAGCCAATTGGAAGTTGCACGGTAGTAGGTCGCAGTTAGAGCAGTTTACGAGTCAGTGCCTTCAAGGCATGGATGAAGAAGTAGACGTGGTCTTGTGTCCATCCCATGTGCATCTCGACTTCACAGCTGCACTGCTCAATGAGCAGAAGGTAATGAGGTTGGGGGCTCAGAATGTGAGTCAGCACCAGTGGGGCGCTTATACGGGTGAAGTCTCGTGTGAGATGTTGATTGAGGCAGGATGTCGCTACGCATTGGTAGGGCATTCCGAGCGCAGGCGTCTCTTTGGTGAGACCAGTTTTATCGTCGCGGAGAAGTTTGCGGCAGCCAGAGCAGCAGGCTTGATCCCCATCCTCTGTTTGGGGGAGTCGGGTGCGGCGAGGCAGGCGAGAAGAACCTTCGAGGTGATCGCCGAAGAGCTGGATATCGTCATAGAGAAAAATGGCGCGATGGCTTTCGATAATGCTATCATCGCCTACGAGCCGATTTGGGCTGTAGGTACAGGTAAATGCGCCACACCCGAGCAGGCACAAGAGGTTCATTCCTTTATACGCGGTCGCTTGGCGGAGGATACTCCGGTAATAGGTGAGAAAGTCAGAATCATCTATGGTGGGAGCGTGACACCGGCCAATGCACGAGATTTGTTTGCCCAGACTGATATAGACGGTGGTCTGATAGGCGGAGCGAGTCTCGATGACAAGGCGTTTTTAGGAATCGTTGAAGCGGCAAAGGGTGCAAGTTAAATGTACGAAATTCTTTTAGTCGTTTATCTGCTGGTATCGCTGGCCCTGATTGGCCTGGTGATGATTCAGCAAGGTAAAGGGGCTGATATGGGCGCCTCCTTCGGCGCAGGGGCATCGAATACAGTATTCGGCTCCGGTGGTTCAGGCAGTTTCCTGACCCGCACAACTGCAATTTTGGCGACTCTGTTCTTTTTGATTAGCCTGGTGCTCGGATCCATGTCCAGCAACAAGGTAAAACAGGGTAGCGAGTGGGAAAATCTGCAACAGACTCAACAAGTTGAGCAGACCAAAGCGCCAGTGAAGAAAGATACTGACGTTCCTGAATAAAGAGTTTTTGCCGTGGTGGTGGAATTGGTAGACACGCTATCTTGAGGGGGTAGTGCTCTAGGGTGTGCGGGTTCGAGTCCCGCCCACGGCACCAATTAAGCAGTGAACCCGGGTAACCGGGGTGTTATAGCCAGTCAGTCTTGTGTGACGAGAATGAAGTGGCTATAATCTCGCACGATTTCGGACGCGGGGTGGAGCAGCATGGTAGCTCGTCGGGCTCATAACCCGAAGGTCGTCGGTTCAAATCCGGCCCCCGCAACCAAATTTCACGCATTTCCTACGCTCAGGAAGGCGGTCGCTGCGAGGCGACAATCAGGGTAACGCGCCAAGCCCCGATTTGACATCGGGGCTTTTTGTTATGTGCAATTTACTCTGAATCGATCTCTATCTGGGCTATATGCCCTTTTTTTGTTTTTCGGAGGGTGACTTTGGCTACGTTGGAACAACGTTTGACCGATCTGCTCGAGGCTCCTGTCGTTGCCTTGGGTTTCGAATTGTGGGGTGTCGAGTTTATCCGTGCGGGTAAACACTCGACCCTGCGCGTTTTCATCGACAGCGAACAAGGCGTGACGGTTGAAAACTGTGCCGAGGTGAGCCACCAGGTAGGTGCCATCATGGACGTTGAAGATCCCATCACCGAGGAGTACTACCTTGAGGTTTCTTCTCCCGGTCTGGATCGCCCGCTGTTCAAGGTCACCCAGTTCGAAAAATACGTTGGCCAAGAGGCGGCGGTTTCGCTTCGGATGGCAACAAACAACCGCCGCAAGTTCAAAGGCGTAATCAAAGCTGTGCAGGGGGACATGATCACCCTGACGGTAGATGGTAAGGACGAGGTGTTGGCTTTCACCAATATCCAAAAAGCGAACATAGTGCCGAACTTTGGTTAACGAGGCTATCGGATATGAATAAAGAGATTTTGCTGGTCGTTGACGCTGTGTCCAACGAGAAAGCGGTTCCCCGTGAGAAGATTTTCCAGGCTCTGGAGACGGCGCTGGCGACTGCGACCAAGAAAAAGTACGAAGGCGAGATTGAAGTTCGTGTCGAGATCGATCGCAAGACCGGTGACTACGACACCTATCGCCGTTGGGTCGTCATCGCCGATCAGGCCGCGATGGAGAACCCCTACGCCGAGATCACCCTGGAAGCCGCTCAGATTGAGCAGCCGGAAATCCAGATCGGCGAGTACGTAGAAGACCAGATTGACTCTGTCACCTTCGACCGTATCACCACCCAGACCGCCAAGCAGGTCATCGTGCAGAAAGTGCGCGAAGCCGAGCGCTCCCAAGTCGTTGACCAGTTCAAGGACAAGGAAGGCACCATCATCAGCGGTGTGGTCAAGAAGAGCAACCGTGACAACGTGATCCTGGACTTGGGCAGCAATGCCGAGGCGGTGATCTTCCGTGACGACATGCTGCCGCGCGAGACTTTCCGTCCGGGCGACCGCATCCGTGGTCTGCTCTATGCCGTCCGCCCGGAGGCCCGTGGCTCCCAGCTGTTCGTCAGCCGTTCCAGCCCGGACTTCCTCAAAGAGCTGTTCCGCATCGAAGTGCCGGAGATCGGTGAAGAGATGATCGAAATCATGGGCGCCGCCCGTGACCCGGGTTCCCGCGCCAAGATCGCGGTCAAGACCAACGATCGTCGCATCGACCCGATCGGCGCCTGCATCGGCATGCGCGGTGCCCGCGTGCAAGCCGTCTCTGCCGAGCTGAGCGGTGAGCGTGCCGACATCGTGCTGTACGATGACAACCCCGCTCAATACGTGATCAATGCCATGGCGCCTGCCGATGTGGCCTCCATCATCGTCGATGAAGACAACCACACCATGGACATCGCCGTGGAAGCCGCGAACCTGGCCCAGGCCATCGGTCGCAACGGTCAGAACGTGCGTCTGGCCTCCCAGCTGACCGGTTGGGAGCTGAACGTCATGACCGTCGAGGACATGCGTGCCAAGCACCAGGCCGAGAACGATCGCATCCTGACCCTGTTCACCAGCGCTCTCGACATCGACGACGATTTCGCCAGCCTGCTGATGGAAGAAGGTTTCTCCACTCTGGAAGAGATCGCCTTCGTCCCGGTCAACGAGCTGCTGGCCATCGACGGTCTGGATGAAGACATGGTCGAAGAGCTGCGCAAGCGTGCCAAGGATGTGTTGACCACCAAGGCCCTGGCCAAAGAAGAGTCCTTCGAAGGCGTCGAGCCGTCCGAAGACCTGCTCAATCTGGCCGGCCTGAGCCGTGATCTGGCCTATGCCCTGGCGGCTCGCGGTGTGGGTACCCTGGAAGATTTGGCAGAGCAAGGTATTGATGACCTTGCCGACATTGAAGAGCTGACCGCCGAGAAGGCAGGTGAGTTGATTATGGCTGCTCGCAATATCTGTTGGTTCGGAGAAGAGCAGTCTAGTTAAGATCAAACGGAGGAAAATGAATGGCAGAAGTATCAGTCAAACAACTTGCCAGTGACATCGACACGCCGGTTGATCGTCTTCTCCAGCAGTTCGCCGATGCCGGTATCGTTAAGAGCAAGGCCGACGACATGATCAGCGAGTCTGAGAAACAGACTCTGCTGGCTCATCTGAAGAAACAGCATGGAGGTGACGAGATCACCGCGCCTGCCCGCATGACCTTGCAGCGCAAGACCAAGAGCACCCTGAGTGTTCAGGGGACTGGCGGCAAGAACAAAGAAGTGCAGGTAGAAGTACGCAAGACTCGCACCTATGTAAAACGCTCGGCGCTGGAAGATGAACAGCGTCAGGCGGAAGCCGAGGAAAAAGCGCGTTTGGAAGCAGAAGAAAAAGCTCGCCACGAGGCCGAAGAGAAGGCTCGTCGCGAGGCTGAGGAGAAGGCTCGCCGTGAGGCTGAGCAGGCTCGTCGTGAAGCTGAGGAAAAGGCGCGGATCGAGGCACAACAGAAGGCCGGACGGGCTCAACAGCCCGTCAAAGCAGCCGTTAGCACAGCTCAGCAAGAGGCAGAAAAGATGGCCAAGCGCGAAGCAGAAGAACTGAAGCGCCAGCAAGAACAGGCAGCCTTGACCAAGGCTGAAGAACTCGCCGCCAAGAAAGCCGAAGAGGCTCGCATCATGGCGGAACAGAATGCCGGCCGTTGGGCCGAGGAAGAAGCCGCTCGTGCCAAAGAGAGCAGCGACTACCATCTGACCACCAACAAGCACGCGCAAGCGGCTGAGGATGAGTTGGATCGCAAAGAAGAGACCAGCCGTCGTACCGCCGCCGCCGCCAAGGGACCGAAGAAAGTCGGTCGCCGTGACGACGATCGTAACGATCGCAACTCCCGTGACCCGCGCGCTCGCAAGGGCAAGCGTGGCAAGGTTGCCATGCCCAACGCCATGAAGCACGGCTTCAACAAGCCGGCTGCCGTGGTGAACCGCGACGTGGTGATCGGTGAAACCATCACTGTGGCCGAGCTGGCCAACAAGATGGCCGTCAAGGGCGTCGAAGTCATCAAGGTGATGATGAAGATGGGTGCCATGGCCACCATCAACCAGGTCATCGACCAGGAAACCGCTCAGCTGGTTGCCGAGGAGATGGGCCACAAGGTGGTGCTGCGCCGTGAGAACGAGCTGGAAGAGGCGGTACTGTCCGATCGTGACGAGACCTCCGAAGCCAAGCCGCGCGCGCCGGTCGTGACCATCATGGGTCACGTTGACCACGGCAAGACCTCGCTGCTGGATTACATCCGCAAAGCCAAGGTCGCCGCAGGGGAAGCCGGTGGCATTACCCAGCATATCGGTGCTTATCACGTCGAAACCGAAAGCGGCATGATCACCTTCCTGGATACTCCGGGTCACGCAGCCTTTACCTCCATGCGTGCTCGTGGTGCCCAGGCGACCGATATCGTGGTACTGGTCGTGGCAGCCGATGACGGCGTCATGCCGCAGACCATCGAAGCCATCCAGCACGCCAAGGCGGCCGGTGTGCCCCTGGTGGTCGCGGTCAACAAGATCGACAAGCCGGAAGCAGATCCGGATCGCGTCAAGACCGAGCTGGCCCGTTACAACGTCATGTCTGAAGACTGGGGTGGCGATTGCCAGTTCGTCCATGTCTCCGCCAAGTCTGGCGAGGGCATCGATGAGCTGCTGGAAGCCATCCTGATCCAGGCCGAAGTTCTGGAGCTGAAAGCGGTGTTCGATGGCATGGCCAACGGCGTCGTTATCGAGTCCTTCCTGGACAAGGGTCGTGGTCCGGTTGCCACCGTACTGGTACAAGAAGGTACCCTGCGCCAGGGCGACATCGTCTTGTGCGGTCTGGAATACGGTCGTGTCCGCGCCATGCGTGACGAACTGGGTCGCGAGATCAAGGAAGCGGGTCCGTCCCTGCCGGTGGAAATCCTCGGCCTGTCCGGCGTTCCCTCTGCCGGTGACGAAGCCACCGTCGTGCGTGACGAGAAGAAAGCCCGTGAAGTGGCGCTCTATCGTCAGGGCAAGTTCCGCGAAGTCAAGCTGGCTCGCCAGCAGAAGGCCAAGCTGGAGAACATGTTCGCCAACATGACCGAGGGCGAAGTGTCCGAAGTGAACGTGGTGATCAAGGCCGACGTGCAGGGTTCCGTGGAAGCGATCTGCGATGCGCTGGTCAAGCTCTCCACCGACGAGGTCAAGGTCAAGATCGTGGGCTCCGGCGTGGGTGGTATCACCGAAACCGATGCGACCCTGGCTGCCGCTTCCAGCGCCATCCTGGTGGGCTTCAACGTTCGTGCCGACGCCTCCGCGCGCAAGGTCATCGATGCCGAGAGCCTGGATCTGCGTTACTACTCCGTCATCTATGACCTGATCGACGAAGTGAAGCAGGCCATGAGCGGCATGCTGGCCCCTGAGTATCGTCAGGAGATCATCGGTCTGGCTGAAGTGCGTAGCGTCTTTAAGTCACCGAAGTTCGGCGCCGTTGCCGGCTGTATGGTCACCGAGGGTGTGGTCAAGCGTTCCAACCGTATTCGCGTTCTGCGTGACAACGTGGTTATCTATGAAGGCGAGCTGGAATCCCTGCGTCGCTTCAAGGATGACGTCAACGAGGTCCGCAACGGTTACGAGTGTGGTATCGCGGTCAAGAACTACAACGACGTACGCGAAGGCGACCAGATCGAAGTTTACGAGACCGTTGAAATCCAGCGGACTCTGTAAGCCGAGCGTGAATCAAAATAGGGGGCCACGGCCCCCTTTTATCGCAGGATAGAATATGGCCAGAGAATTCAGCCGGACCCGTCGGGTCGGGCAGCAGATCCAGCGTGAAATCGCGCTGATCCTGCAGCGCGAGGTGAAAGACCCGCGTATCGGCATGGTGACCGTTTCCGATGTGGAAGTGTCCAAGGACCTGAACTATGCCAAGATTTACGTCACCTTCCTGCAGCTGGAGAATGACGCCGAGCGCATCGCGGAAGGGCTCAAGGGCCTGACCGAAGCCGCCGGCTACATCCGCAGCCTGCTGGGTAGCGCCATGCGTCTGCGGGTGGTGCCGGAGCTGCGTTTCTACTACGACCAGACCCTGGTCGAGGGGATGCGCCTCTCCAACCTGGTGACCAACACTGTGCGTGAAGACAAGCGTCGCATGACCGAAGCCGGCCGTGACGAAGACGAAGCCGCACCGGATGATACTACTGAGGACAAAGCCTGAGATGTCTCGAAGACGTCGTTTCAAGGGCCGTGACGTACACGGTATCCTGCTGCTGGACAAACCCACCGGCCTGACCTCCAACGATGTGTTGCAGAAGGTCAAGCGCATCTACAATGCCGCCAAGGCCGGCCACACCGGTGCCCTGGACCCCCTGGCGACCGGCATGCTGCCGATCTGCCTGGGTGAGGCGACCAAGTTCTCCCAGTATCTGCTGGAGGCGGACAAGCGCTATGAGGTGACTGCCAAGCTCGGCGAGCGCACCAACACCAGCGACTCCGACGGCGAAGTGGTCTCCACTCGTCCGGTGAACGTGGCCGTGGGTACCCTGATCGAGGCGCTGGACCAGTTCCGCGGCCCCATCATGCAGGTGCCGTCCATGTATTCCGCGCTCAAGCACAACGGTCGTCCGCTCTACGAGTACGCCCGTGAAGGCATCGAGATCGAGCGCGAAGCCCGCCCCATCACCGTCTTCGAGCTCAAGTTGCTGAGCTTCGAAGGGGATGAGGTGCGCCTCGAGGTGCATTGCAGCAAGGGGACCTACATCCGCTCCCTGGTGGATGACCTTGGCGAGGTGCTGGGTTGTGGCGCGCACGTCACCCAGTTGCGCCGTACCCAGGTTGCAACCTATCCCTATGATCGGATGCTGACCCTGGATCAGCTCGAGTGCATCTTCGAGCAGGCCAAGACCGAGAGCATTCCTCCGCGTGAACAGCTCGATCCCCTGCTGCTGCCGATGGATACCGCCGTGGCGTCCCTGCCCGAGGTGAACATGCTGGCCGCGGTTGCCGCCTATGTGAACCAGGGCCAGGCCGTGCAGGTCGCAGGCGCGCCGCAGAGCGGTCAGGTCCGCATGACGGTGGGTCCGGAGCGCGAGTTCATCGGAGTGGGTGAAATCGACGACGACGGTCGCGTGGCGCCCAAGCGTCTGGTGCGCTACCACGACGAAGAGTGATTCTTGACCCTCAACACCGGTTCAGGGTCTGACGACAGGCCGTGAACCGGGTTCAGGCGGTATCGGCGGCTGGCAGGCATCCATCTTGCTGCTTGCCGCGCTTTCTCGTTGCGAAAGCGAGCGGGTGCGATTATGATACCGCCCTCATTTCATGGCTGAATTAGAGATCGGCTGTGAACCTTTAAACTCTCTACTGGAGTAATACCATGTCTCTAAATGCTGAGATCAAAGCTTCCATCGTTGCTGACAACGCCCGCGCTGCCAACGACACTGGCTCCCCCGAAGTGCAGGTTGCCCTGCTGACTGCCCAGATCAACCATCTGCAAGGTCACTTCAAGGAGCACGCGAAGGATCACCACGGTCGTCGCGGTCTGCTGCGCATGGTTTCCCAGCGTCGTAAGCTGCTGGACTACCTGAAGCGTAAAGACGTTCAGCGTTACGCTGCTCTGATCGCCAAGCTGGGTCTGCGTCGTTAATCGACCATCAGATTTCGCGAAAAAGGGGAACCTCAGGGTTCCCCTTTTTTCTTGCCTGATTTTCAGGTGCCGCAAGCCGTTGCCTGCCTCACAGAATTTGTCTCTCCGCTTACCTTTTGATTCGAATCAAGTATACTTGCACGCGAATTTAAAGCGCCAAATTGTAAAAAGGAAATTCACGTGAATCCTATTGTAAAGTCATTCCAGTACGGTCAACACACCGTTACCCTGGAAACCGGTGTGATGGCCCGTCAAGCCACTGCGGCCGTCATGGTCAGCATGGACGATACCTGCGTATTTGTGACCGTTGTCGGCAAGAAAGAGGCCGACCACGGCCGTGATTTCTTCCCGCTGACCGTCAACTATCAGGAGCGTACCTATGCTGCTGGTCGTATCCCGGGTGGTTTCTTCCGTCGTGAAGGTCGTCCGAGTGAAGGCGAGACCCTGATCTCCCGTCTGATCGACCGTCCTATTCGCCCGCTGTTCCCGGAAGGCTTCCTCAATGAGGTTCAGGTGGTTGCCACCGTCATGTCCGTGAATCCGCTGGTTTCCCCGGACATCGTCGCCATGATCGGTGCCTCCGCGGCCCTGGCCATCTCCGGCATCCCGTTCGGCGGTCCCATCGGCGCAGCCCGCGTGGGTTACATGAACGGTCAGTATGTGCTGAACCCGACCACCAAGGAACTGCCAGAGAGCGATCTGGATCTGGTGGTTGCCGGTACCGCCAATGCGGTGCTGATGGTGGAATCCGAAGCGGCCATCCTGTCTGAAGAGACCATGCTGGGCGCCGTTGTCTACGGTCACGATCAGATGCAGACCGTCATCAACGCCATCAACGAATTCGCCGCCGAAGTCGGCACCAAGCCCTGGGCCTGGACTGCGCCTGCCGTCAACGAAGCCCTGAAAGCCAAGGTGGCCGAACTGGCCTCTGCCGAGCTGGGCGAAGCCTACCGCATCACCGAGAAGGCCGTGCGCTACGAAGCCATCGGTGCCATCAAGGCCCGTGTGGTCGAGCAAGTCATCGCCTCCGGCGTGGAAGAAGATGCCAAGAAGATCGGCGAAGAGTTCCACAGCCTGGAAAGCCGCATCGTCCGTGGCCGTGTGGTCCGTGGCGAGCCGCGCATCGATGGCCGCGATCCGGAGATGATCCGCGCCCTGTCCGTTGGTACCGGCATCCTGCCGCGCGCCCACGGTTCCGCCCTGTTCACCCGTGGTGAGACTCAGGCCATCGTGGTTGCGACCCTGGGTACCGAGCGTGACGCCCAGAACATCGACGAGCTGTCCGGCCACCGTGCCGACCGCTTCATGCTGCACTACAACTTCCCGCCGTACTGTGTCGGTGAGACCGGCATGATGGGCAGCCCCAAGCGTCGCGAAATCGGTCACGGCCGTCTGGCCAAGCGCGGCGTTGCTGCCGTAATGCCGAGCGCCGCCGAGTTCCCGTACGTGGTGCGTGTGGTTTCTGAAATCACCGAATCCAACGGTTCCTCCTCCATGGCTTCTGTCTGTGGTTCCTCCCTGGCGCTGATGGATGCCGGTGTGCCGATCAAGGCCTCCGTCGCCGGTATCGCCATGGGTCTGGTGAAGGAAGAAGAGGGCTTCGTCGTGCTGTCCGACATCCTGGGTGACGAAGACCACCTGGGTGACATGGACTTCAAGGTTGCCGGTACCACCGAGGGTGTGACCGCCCTGCAGATGGATATCAAGATCGAAGGCATCACCAAAGAGATCATGGAGATTGCCCTCAAGCAAGCCCGTGGCGCTCGCCTGCACATCCTGAAGGTGATGGACGAAGCCATCCAGGCGCCGCGTGCCGAGATCTCCGATTTCGCCCCGCGCATCCACACCATCAAGATCAATCCTGAGAAGATCAAGGACGTGATCGGCAAGGGTGGTTCCGTGATCCGCGCCCTGACCGAAGAGACCGGCACCAACATCGAGCTGGATGATGACGGTACCGTCCGCATCTCCGCCGTTGACAACGATGCCGCCAAGGAAGCAATCCGTCGCATCGAGGCCATCACCGCCGAGATCGAAGTGAACCGCATCTACGAAGGCAAGGTCGTGCGTCTAGCCGACTTCGGCGCCTTCGTCAACATCCTGCCGGGTAAAGACGGTCTGGTACACATCTCCCAGATCACCGATGCCCGCGTGCAGAACGTGGCCGACTTCCTGAAGATCGGTGACGTGGTGAAGGTGAAGGTACTGGAAGTGGATCGTCAGGGCCGCGTGCGCCTCTCCATCAAGGAAGCGAACGCACCGACCGAAGCCGCCGCACCGGCAGCCGAAGCCGTCGAGGCACCTGCCGCCGAATAAGGCCGCAGCAGAATGAAAAAGCCGACCCCTGGGTCGGCTTTTTTTATGCGTCATGGCATCGCAGTGATGTTCCGTCGACAAAGGGCATTGTTCCTTTCGGCGCCACTTGTTATAAGGGACGATTCCCCGCCTCGCTGTCAAAAGGAATTGCAGTATGTCATGGGCCTATCTCAGGCAATTTACTCCTCTGGTCTGGATCGTCATCCTGGGCACCTTCATGGTGCGCACCACCTTCTTCATGGTCTGGCCCTTCCTCTCCATCCTGCTCTACCGTGACTACGGCCTCTCGGCGACCCTGATCGGCCTCATCCTGGGGGCGACGGCGGCGCTCTCCACCCTGGTCAGCTTCTATGGCGGCTGGCTGTCGGACAAATGGGGACGGCGCAACATCCTGCTGTTCGGCTGTCTGGTCTCCGCCCTGAGCGTCGCGCTGCTCGGGCTCTCCCATCAGGTATTCTGGCTGGCGTTCGGGGTGATCGGCAGCGGTCTCTCCTATGGTCTCATCGACTCGCCGGGCAAGGCCTTGATGGCCGATAGCCTGGCCGAGCCCAAGGCGCGGGAACTGGCGTTGCATCTGCGCTATTTCCTGCTGAACCTGGGGGCGGCCATCGGTCCCTTGCTCGGGGTCAGCTATGGCCTGAGTGCGCGCCAGGAGACCTTCCTGCTGCTCAGCGCCAGCTATCTGCTGCTCGGTCTCATCTTCATCGTCGGCTTCCGGTTGGCGGGGTGTCAGGCGAGCCGCGCCGCCGGCCCCGACATGCGTGCCGTACTGCGGGTGCTCTGGCTGGATCGGGGCTTTCTGTTGCTGACCCTGGCCAACCTGCTGCTGATGCTGGTCTATGCCCAGTTCGAGTCACCCCTCATCCAGTACCTGACGCGGGCGGGGACCCCGGAGGTGGAACACCTCATCGGCTGGCTGGTCGCGACCAATGCGCTGACCATAGTGATACTGCAATTCCCCCTGCTGCACCTGACGGCCAGCTGGTCCATCAAGCGGCGGTTGCAGCTCGGGGTGGCCTTCTTCCTCGGTGCCCAGCTGCAATTCGCCCTCGGGGATACCGCCATCTGGTGGCACTGGATTGTCGCGGTGATCCTGCTCAGCATCGGCGAGTGCATTCTTTTCCCGCTGCTCAACGTGCTGGTCGATCAGATGGCACCGGAGCACCTCAAGGGCAGTTACTTCGGGGCGGCCTCCATGTCCGGACTCGGGATCGCCATCGGGGCCCTGCTGGGGGGCTGGATCCTGACCCACTGGGGAGGCAGCTTGCTTTACGGTGTGATGGCCCTGCTGTGTCTGGCCATCCTGCAACTCTATGGATGGGGCACCCGGGCGCCGCGAGCGGCCCGGATCCGGGCCGAGACCTAGAAGTTAGAAGGTCAGCACCTTGTCGGCTGCCAGGGTCCACTGGGCCAGCAGGGGCAGAGTGCCTATCTCGATGCCCTCGATGAGGGGGAGGGGGCTGATGCCACGGGCATCGGTGCAGGTCTTGCACAGCCGGATGAGGGTACCCTGTGCCAACAGGATCTCCAGCATCTGGCGCAGGTTGTAACCTTCGGCCGGTGCCTGGCCTGCCAGCGCCGCGCTGACGGCATCGGACATCAGGAACAGCTTCAACACGACACCGCCTTGTTCGTTGAGGGCGATCCCCAGGCGCAGGGCGTTGAACAGGGATTCGCTGCCGTAGGGGGCGCCGTTGGCGATGATGACGACTTGCTGCTTCATGGGTCTCTCCACAGGGAAAAGCCTCATTGTAGCGCCAGACGGATTCGCTCAGCATGACCTGGTGCAAAACTCTGTCGTAACCCAGAGGGGGTTGACTTGACCTGGTGGCATGAGTGAGGTCTCATGGGCGGCCATCCAGTATGAAAGCACTATGAGGTTGTTATGTTGAAAGTTGCCGGGATTGGCATATTACTGTTGGCCGGACAGGCCTATGGCAGTGAAAACATCGGTTGCAAGGCCAAGCATCAGGCGGTGTCGGAGCAACTCGTGATCGCCAAGGCCCACAACAATGCCGATCAGGTGGCCGGGCTTGAGCAGGCCCTGCGCAATATTGAGGCCCACTGCACCGATGCCAAGCTTGTCGAGGAGCAGCAGCGGAAGGTCGCGGATCAGAAAGAAGAAGTGGAAGAGCGGCTGGCGGATCTGCAGAGTGCGCGGGTATCTGGCAAGCCGGACAAGATCGCCAAGAAGCAGGTCAAGCTGGAAGAATCCCAGGCTGAGCTGCTGGAAGGCCAGCGTGAACTCGAGGCGTTGCAGAAATTGATCAAGCCCTGAGGGTGAGCAGCGCAATAGAAAAAGCCGGGCATGCCCGGCTTTTTCTATGGTGACACTGCAGATCCTGGTGAGGAGTGCCAGAACATCCTGTCTAGGATGCCCGGCAGCGGATCTGCCGCCTCGTTACTGCCTGTGCATCCGGACGAACTTGTCCAGCAACTGATCTTCCGTCTCCACATGGGCGGGATCCCAGATGATGCAGTCGATGGGGCAGACGCTGATGCAGGTCGGCTTCTCATAGTGACCGACGCATTCGGTGCAGCGATCCGGATCTATCTCGTAGATCTTGGCCCCCAGGGTGATGGCCTGGTTCGGGCACTCGGGATCGCACATGTCACAGTTGATGCATTTGCTGGTGATGAGCAGGGCCATCTCAGGCAGCCGAGTGGGGCTGACGGGTGTCCTGGCGCTCGCCGAGGTTGCGCAGCAGGATGCCGTAGTTGATGTCGACCTCTTTGGGCACCGGCACATAGACCACGTGACCGTTGCCCGGCGCTGTATCGATGAGCTCGCCCTTGCGGTTCTGCATCTGCTCCAGGTTGAAGCTGAGGTTGCCCTGCGGGGTCATCAGCTCCAGGCTGTTGCCCACCAGGAACTTGTTCTTCACCTCCACTTCCACCATGTCGCCGTTGCGACCGGTGATCTCGCCGACAAACTGCTGGGTGTCGGAGACGGAGTAGCCGTAGTCGTAGTTCTGGTACTCGCTGTGGTTGTGGCGACGCAGGAAGCCCTCGGTGTAGCCGCGGTGGGCCAGGTTCTCGAGGGTGCCCATCAGGGTCGGATCGAACGGACGACCGGCAACGGCATCATCGATGGCCTTGCGATAGACCTGGGCGGTGCGGGCGCAGTAGTAGAAGGATTTGGTCCGGCCTTCGATCTTGAGCGAATGCACGCCCATCTTGGTCAGGCGCTCCACGTGCTCGACGGCGCGCAAGTCCTTGGAGTTCATGATGTAGGTGCCGTGCTCGTCCTCGAACGCGGTCATGAACTCACCGGGGCGGTTGGACTCCTCCAGCAGCACCAGGGCGTCGGTGGGCTTGCCGGCGCCCAGGGTCGGGTCGACCTTCTGCACGGCAATAGGCTCCTGACGGTGAACGATCTGGCCCACTTCGTCCTCTTTGCCCTCGTGCACCTTGTACTCCCAGCGGCAGGAGTTGGTGCAGGTACCCTGGTTGGGGTCGCGCTTGTTGATGTAGCCGGAGAGCAGGCAGCGACCGGAGTAGGCCATGCACAGGGCGCCGTGGACGAAGACTTCCAGTTCCATCTCCGGCACCTGCATGCGGATCTCCTCGATCTCGTCCAGGGAGAGCTCGCGGGAGAGGATGGCGCGGGTCAGCCCCATCTGATGCCAGAATTTCACCGTGGCCCAGTTGACCGCGTTGGCCTGCACCGACAGGTGAATGGGCATGTCCGGGAAGGCTTCGCGCATCATCATGATGAGACCGGGGTCGGACATGATCAGCGCATCCGGCTTCATGTCCACCACGGGGCGCATGTCGCGGATGAAGGTCTTCAACTTGGAGTTGTGGGGCTGGATGTTGGCCACCACGTAGAACTGCTTGCCGAGGGCGTGGGCCTCGTTGATGCCAAGCTGCAGGTTTTCGTGATCGAATTCGTTGTTGCGTACCCGCAGGCTGTAGCGCGGCTGGCCCGCATAGACGGCGTCGGCACCATAGGCGTAGGCGTAACGCATATTCTTGAGGGTCCCGGCGGGGGAGAGCAATTCTGGTTTGAACATGTTGGACTCTTCGTATCTGATTGCAAATCAGGACGGCGCCACCTGATGGCGTCGTATAGGTTCATCGGCACTGCGCGACCAGACTCGACGCACAGCCTCCGACGACGGTTCACCCGGAGCACGAAATGGTTCGATACTCCCGATATAAAGGGTGCGAGATTGTACTCGCCACCGGCCCATCATGCAATTTGAGCGGGTATTTCAAGGTCACATTGCTGTTCATTTTACGCTCAGACTGGCGATGTTAGGGTATCGAAGGCGCTGCGTAACCGAGAGTTGACTGGAGAATGGATCTTTTCCGTGAAAAAGCCACCGCTTCAAGTTGAAATTTTGGCCGACTCGGGAAAGAATGCGCGCTCGGTGATTGGTCTCGAGCGCAGGCAACGCGCAGCCAGGCCCACCGAGGACAACATGGTCTCAGGCCCACAGGTACAGGAACTACACAGGAATTTTATGAATCCCCTTCGCATTGCCGCTTCGGCCCTTTTTTGTACTCTGACCCTGGTCAGCCAGCAGGCCGCCGCCGTTGAATACGTGCTGCCCGCCGCCAACAGCCGCCTGATCGGAGAAAACCAGGAGTACGTGGTGCCTGCGGACAACCGTCCGCTGGAGCAGATCGCCTCCGACTTCCAGCTGGGCCTGACCAACATCATGGAAGCCAACCCGGGCGTGGATCCCTATCTGCCGACCCCGGGCAGCAAGCTGATCATCCCCCATCAGCTGATCCTGCCGAATGCGCCCCGCGAAGGGATCGTCATCAACGTGGCCGAGATGCGTCTCTACTACTACCCGAAAGGTCAGAACGTGGTGCAGGTGCTGCCCATCGGTATCGGCCAGTTGGGGGTGAATACCCCGGAGAACTGGATCACCAAGGTGGAGCGCAAGCGCGCCAACCCGACCTGGACCCCGACCGAGAACATTCGTCGCCGTTACGCCGCCCAGGGCAAGACCCTGCCCGCGGTCTGGCCGGCCGGCCCGGACAACCCCATGGGTCTGCACGCCCTCTACATCGGCAACCTGTACGCCATCCACGGCACCAACGCCACCTTCGGCATCGGTCTGCGGGTGAGCAGCGGCTGCGTGCGTCTGCGCGCCGATGACATCAAGTACCTGTTCGACAAGGTACCGGTCGGTACCCGTGTCCAGTTCGTGAACCAGCCGGTCAAATCCACCGTCGAGCCGGATGGCGGTCGTTACATGGAAGTGCATGAGCCCCTGTCCCGTACCGAGGCGGAGTTCAACTCCACCGCCTCCGTGCCGCTCCCCATGACCCCGGCCATCACCCGCTTCATCGCTCACGCCGACAGCGACTCCAACCTGGTCAAACAGGTACTGGAACAGCGCAGCGGCTTGCCGACCCGCCTCAATCCCGAGGCCTGATCCGGCAAGGCAGTTAACACAACAACGGCGACCCCAGGGTCGCCGTTGTTGTTTTCAGCCATGGCTGACGGTCGTTTAGTTGTGGTTGAGGGTGATGATGGCTCTGGTGTGTTGTGGGTCAATCCATTGGTGGATGAGTTGCACCCGGGTCAGGTCGCGGGAGGGCTCCTGCGCCAGTTGTGTCAGGTTGACCGACTGTGTGCCCGAGTCGCAGGTGACTTGCATGCTCTCTCTTTGCTGACTGGCGTCGCAGCTTGCTGCCACGATGGCGCCCCTGATCGTCAGCTGACCACCGTTGGCCGCCGAGGCCGACAGTGTTGGCAAGCCTCCCAATGCGACAAGGGTGAGGGTCATGGTGGTGGCTTTCATGGTGATCTCCCGATCTCTTGCCTGTTTGTAGGACGCTGCGCATTGCAGTGTCATCAAGGTCGTTATCGACCACCTGGGGGGATGACAAGAGCACAATTTTTCTGGATGGCTTTCGGGTTGCCAGTGCCGAGGGCCGTCTGGCGTCAGTCGCCTGAGCAGAGGAAATAAAGGGGGGGAGGGGTCATGATGCCGACATTGCAATACGCAAGGGGCCGGGTTGCGTGTTGTGGGCAGAAAATGGTTCATGAAAAGCGGCGCCTGATGGCGCCGCATTCATATCGGGGAGGGGATGCGAAGGTCGTCCAGGCAGGCCGATAGCGACGCGCAACAGCACCTCTTCCCGGGTCATTTGCCTGCGATGCTGAGGCCGCCGAAGCGGATCAGGGGAGCATAGAAGCCCTTGCCATCATCGTGATGGAGCACATCGTCGACCGCCTCCAGATCGCCCAGCAGGCGGTAGAAGTTGCCCGCCACCGTGATGCCCCGCACTGGCTGTATCCGCTCACCGTCCCGGCACAGGAAGCCAGAGGCACCAAACGAGAAGTCGCCGCTCACCGCATCGGCGCCGGAGTGCAGACCATCCAGCTTGACCAGTTCCAGGTATTCACCTGCCTTGACCTCGGCCTGCGTGTGGGGGCCGAGACCGAATACCAGATGGCGAGGGGCCACATCCAGTGCGCCGCGAGCACTGCGGGCCGCCGCGCCATTGCTGGCCACGCCGAAGTGGTGGGCGCTGGCGCTGTTGTGCAGCAGGGTCTTGAGTTCCCCCTCACCGATGAGCAGCACGTCCTGGGTCGGCGTGCCTTCTCCGTCGAAGCCCTTGATCCGCATGCCTTCCGGCATATGGACCCGGCTCTCCAGGGTGAGCCAGCGGGAGGCCACGCTCTGGCCGAGCTTGCCACGCCAGGGGTTGATCCCCTGCTGGGCCCACTTGCCCGAGAGCGCCGCCTGGAAGCAGCCAAACAGGCTGGCCAGGCAGTCGAGCGTGAAGATCGCGCTGTAGCGACCGCTTGGCACGGCTTCACCGGGCAGAAGGTCAGCGGCCATGGCATGGATCTGGGTGACGAGGGCACCCGGGTTCAGCTCATCGAAGCGGCGGGCCTGCTGCCCCTGATAGTGCATCGAGTGGCGGCCATCGCGCTCGATCAGGGCCGAGCTGTAGCAGCCGACGCTGAACTCCTTGTGCTGGCAGAGGGTGCCCAGGCTGTTGGCGAGCCAGAGCTGGCTCTCCCCTTCATAGACGCTGTTGTAAGGGGCGCCGGTCACATCCGGCAGGGCCAGGATGTCTGACTCGAGGCGCAGGGCCAGGGCAATCTTCTCTTCCACCGGGGTGTTGTCTGGTTGATAAATCTCGGGACAATCCGTGCTAAGACGGCTTCCCTGCACCGAGATGCGCTGATCCGGATCTACCTTGGCGAAACGGCAGGCATCGAGGGCATCCTGCACCATGGCATCCAGCGCCGATTCATCCAGAGATTCGGAGTAGGCGAGGCCGACCCGACCATCTTTGATGAGACGAATGCCGAGTTGCTGGCTGCTGGTGACCTTGTATTCGCTGAGCTCACCTTTGTCCGCCTTGAGGGAGAAGGCTTTGTCCTGATTGGCGATGATGTCTGCCTCGGCGCCAAGGTCTGCGACCTTGTCCAGCAGGCGGTGGAGCAATGGTGTCATGTCGATGGTGCTCATCAGGCGTTACCTCCCACCAGAATGTTGTCGACCTTGAGCGGCGGCTGGCCGACGGAGGCGGGGATGGAGCCCGAGACGGAACCGCACATGCCGGCCGAGATGGCCAAATCCCGGCCCACCATGGAGATCTCCTGCAGAACTTGCGGGCCCGTGCCGATCAGGGTCGCCGACTTGAGGGGACGGGTGACCTTGCCCTTCTCGATGAGGTAGGCCTCCTGAACGTTGAAGTTGAATTCGCCGGTGCCCGGTTGCACCGAACCGCCTCCCATGCGTCTGGCATAGATGCCGTGCTCCACGCTCGCCAGCATCTCATCCAGGCTGTGGTGGCCCGCCTCTATGTAGGTGTTGCGCATGCGCGACGCCGGCGCGAAGCGGTAGGACTCGCGCCGACCTGAGCCGGTGCGGGCATAGCCGGTCTTGAGGGCCCCCATTCTGTCCACCAGAAAACCGGTGAGCACGCCGTCCTTGATGAGCTGGGTATGCTGAACCGCCATCCCCTCGTCATCGACGTTGATGGAGCCCCAGGCGTTGCCCTGCAGCCCTTCATCCACCGCGTTGACCACGGGGTTGGCGATGAGTTGGCCCATCTTGTCGTGGAATACAGAGGCCTTCTTGGCCACCGAGGTGGTCTCCAGCAGGTGACCGCACGCTTCATGGAAGATGACGCCGCCAAAGCCGCTCTCCAGAATGACCGGCAGGTTGCCGCTCGGGCAGGGCGCCGCGCCAAGTTTCACCAGCGCCTGGCGGGTGGAAGAGAGGGCCAGTTCCCGGGGATCGATGAGGGCGGCATGCTCCCAGCCCATCATGGCGCCAGGGGCTTCATAGCCCACGCTCTGCTCACCGCCATCCAGGGCGATGGTCTGGGCGGTGATGCGGTTGTAGTGGCGACGATCGCTCACCTGCAAGCCTTCGCTGTTGAAGATCTCCACCTCCTGCTCCCAGCCAAGGGTGCTGCCGGAGAACTGGCTCACCTTAGCACTCTCGGCGCGGGCGGCGGCATCCATGGCATGGAGGTAGGCGATCTTCTGCTCCAGCTGCTTGTCGGCCGACAGGGGCAGGGCCACCGGATTACGATCATTCAGACGGATGAAATCAAAGGCGGTGGCGGTCACCACGGGATCCCGCCTGTCCTTGGCCGCCAGGAGGCTGACGATGCGCAGCAGTTCGCTGCGATCGGCCAGGTTGGTGTAGCCATAGAGCACCTTGTGGCCGTAACACAGGCGCACCCCGATACCGAAATCGAGGCCACCGCTGATGGCTTCGATCTGGCTGGAGAGCAGGCTGAGCTGGCTGCGGCGCTTGCGCTCCACGAACAGCTCGGCGAAGTCGGCACCCAGCGCCAGGGCGTGATCGAGCACGTCACGGGCGATGGCGGGGGCCAACAGGGAGAATGGCGTCATAGAATATCCTTTTCTGGTCTGTTTCCTGTTTGCTTCCGACGCTCTGGTTGGGATTGTTATGGAGCGTCGCCTGCATTGTTGCAGACCAGCATGAAATTGTCGCTACTCGGCAGGCGATGAGCCCGATTGAAAAAACAGGTGTGCCATATACGTCCGAGCCGCCAGCTGGCCGCTCGGAACGGGGGAATTCTGGGGTCAGGCAGGGGACGAGGTGATGCTCACTGCCGGGCGCTGCGCTGGATTACAGCAGCTCGTGGATCTCACCCAGGATCTGGTCGACCCACTGCTCGATGCGGGAATCCGTCTGGTCGTACTGGTTGGCATCGTCGAGGGCGAGGCCGACGAAGTGACGGCCATCGTCGATCAGTGCCTTGGAGGCGTCGAACTCGTAGCCTTCATTGGGCCAGTAGCCCACCAGCTTGACCCCCTTGGGCAGCAGCTGATCGTGCAGCATGCCGAGGGCATCCTGATACCACTCCCCATAGCCGAGCTGATCCCCCATGCCGAACAGGGCGATGATGCGACCCTCCAGTTCGAGGTCCTGGATGTCTTCCCAGCGGGATTCCCAGTCTTCCTGCAGCTCGCCGAAATCCCAGGTGGAGATACCGAGGATCAGGATGTCGTACTCCTGCATGCGGGCCAGCGGCACATCCTTGATGTTATGGAGATCGACCAGCTCCGGGCCGATGAGGGCACGGATCTTCTCGGCAGCCATCTCGGTGTAGCAGGTGGTGGAGCCGTAAAACAAACCTATCTTCATCGTACTTCTCTTGAACGCTGTAGGCCGCCGGTGGGGCTGCCGGTGCCGGGACCCTGAGGGTGGCCCGGGGGAAGAGCGCCAGTCTAGCAGATTGCCGGCCGCCCTTCATCGGGCAAGAGGCGTCTGTCATGACCTGTGCCTAGGGCGGCGGGTCGCGCTACAATGGCCCCTCGTTTGCCAAAGACAGTAGCCCCATGACCAAGCCAGCCCCCGCCCAGCACGATCACCCCCTGATAGAGCCGTTCCTCGACGCCCTCTGGCTGGAGCGTGGACTGTCGGACAACACGGTCAGCTCCTATCGCACCGATCTGGAGAAGTTTGCGCTCTGGCTCGACAAGGCGGGCAGCTCCCTGCTGCTGGCGAACATCGACGATATCCAGCACTACCTCGCCTGGCGGGTAGATCAGCAGTTTGCCCCGAGCTCTACGGCCCGTTTCTTGTCGGCCCTGCGCCGTTTTTATCAGTACCTCAATCGGGAGAAACTGAGAACCGACGATCCCACCGTGCTGCTGGAGGGGCCCAAGCTGCCCAAGAAGCTGCCCGCCGACTTGAGCGAGGCCGAGGTGGAGGCCCTGTTGCAATCCCCCCTGGTGGACGACCCGCTGGAGCTGCGGGACAGGGCCATGCTGGAGCTGCTCTACGCCACCGGCCTGCGGGTCTCCGAGCTGGTGGGGCTCACCGCCGAACACGTCAGCCTGCGCCAGGGGCTGGTGCGGGTCGTCGGCAAGGGCAACAAGGAGCGGCTGGTGCCCATGGGAGAGGAGGCCATTCACTGGCTAGAGCGCTACTTCAGGGAGGGGCGCACCCTGCTGCTCGGCGGCACCAGCTCGGATGTGGTTTTCCCCTCCAAGCAGGCGAGGATGATGACCCGTCAGACCTTCTGGCACCGCATCAAGATCTATGCCCAGCGCGCCGGGATCCGGGGTGAGCTCTCCCCCCATACCCTGCGTCACGCCTTCGCCACTCACCTGCTCAATCACGGCGCCGACCTGCGGGTGGTGCAGATGCTGCTGGGGCACGCGGATCTCTCCACCACCCAGATCTACACCCATGTGGCCAATGAGCGGCTCAAGGCGTTGCACGGTGAGCACCATCCCAGGGCCTGAGCACCAGGGTTATGCCCATAAAAAAACCGCCAGCAGGCGGTTTTTTCAATGCACGACAGGAGGCGGGCTTACTTGCCCTGCTGGGATTTGAGCAGATCCCGGATCTCGGTCAGCAGCTCCTGATCCTTGGTGGGACCGGCGGGGGCCGCGGCCTCTTCCTGCTTCTTCTTCAGGGTATTGATGGCCTTGAGCCCCATGAAGATGGCGAAGGAGATGATCAGGAAGTCGATGATGGTCTGGATGAACTTGCCGTAGGCGATCACCACGGCGGGCACATCCCCTTCGGCGGCTTTCAGGGTCACGGCGAGATCGCTGAAATCCACCCCGCCCAGGATGAGGCCGATGGGGGGCATGATGACGTCTCCCACGAAGGAGGAGACTATCTTGCCGAAGGCGGCACCTATGATGATACCGACCGCCATATCGATGACGTTACCTCTGGCCGCAAAGGCCTTGAACTCTTGAATCAGACTCATGTTCCCCTCCAAAAATGGGATGTGGGCGGCCGCTACCGCCCCTCGATTTGAATAATAAAGCATCAGGAAAACAGAGGGATGACCATCGTGTTTCCTGTCGTCCCGATAAGCTTGCGGGGCCTCGGTCCAATTGGCAACCTTCCTGAATAGGAATTTTTAACATCCGGCATTATTAACTCATTGCTGATTAACCATTTGCACACAGTTCGCCTGTCGGGGGAATGGGTCACCGCAGAGGAGATTGTTGGCCCCTGTCGGGTTGCACTGTGGCGGCCGATGATGCGATCCTCTCTCTCCTATGTGTCGGCCCGAGCCAGGGCTCGGCCTCAAGGCAGGCTCGGGGAGGTCTTCCCCTCATGCTGCCCTGAACCATTGCTCACGCTACTGGATGTTATCGATGCCCCTGCAAATTCGTCGTCGTCCCCGGGTGGATGACTCCCACCTTCCCGCCAACCTGCATCCGTTGCTGCGCCAGATCTTCGCGAGTCGCGGGGTCGTGGATCCCGCTCTGCTGGAGCGCCGTGCCAGCCATCTGCTGCCCCCCCAGCGCCTGTTTGGCATGGCGCAGGCGGTGCCCCTGCTGGCGGCGGCGCTGACGGCCCAAAAGCGGATCCTGATCGTCGGCGATTTCGACTGTGACGGCGCCACCAGCTCGGCTCTCTGCGTATTGGCGCTGCGGGCCATGGGCGCGGAACATGTCGACTTTCTGGTCCCCAACCGCTTTGAATTCGGCTATGGCCTCACGCCAGAGATAGTTGAACTGGCAATAGCTCGCCGGGCAGAGTTTCTTGTTACGGTGGACAACGGTATCTCCAGCATCGCCGGGGTCGCGGCGGCCAAGGCCGCCGGCATGCAGGTTCTGGTCACCGATCATCACCTGCCGGGTCAGGATCTGCCGGATGCCGACGCCATCGTGAACCCCAACCAGCGTGGCTGCGACTTCCCTTCGAAATCCCTGGCCGGGGTCGGCGTTGCCTTCTACCTGATGGCGGCCCTCAACACCCACCTGCGGCAGAGCGGCTGGTACGAGCGTCTGGGCATTCGCCCTCCCAATGTGGCGGATTACCTGGATCTGGTGGCCCTTGGCACCGTCGCCGACGTGGTGGCGCTCGATGGCAACAACCGCATCCTAGTGCATCAGGGTCTGCAGCGGATCCGGGCCGGTCGCTGTCGCCCCGGCATCCAGGCGCTGGTGGACGTGTCGGGCCGGGATGGCCGGCGCCTCTGTGCCGCCGATCTCGGCTTTGCACTCGGGCCGCGCCTCAATGCGGTGGGTCGCCTCGATGACATGTCCCTCGGGGTCGCCTGTTTGCTGTGCGATGACATCAATCTGGCGCGCCAGCTTGCCGCCGAGATGGACAGTCTCAACCAGGAGCGCAAGGAGATAGAGCAGGGCATGCAGCAGGAGGCCCTCGCCACCCTGGAACAGATCCGTTTCCGGGATGGCGAGGTGCCAAACGGCATAGTGCTGCACCGGGACGAATGGCATCAGGGGGTGGTGGGGCTGGTGGCGTCCAAGATCAAGGAGAAGTACTACCGACCGGTGATCGCCTTCGCCGAGAGCAGCGATAGCGAGCTCAAGGGGTCGGGGCGCTCCATCCCGGGTGTGCACCTGCGCGACGCGCTGGAGCTGCTCGATACTCGCCATCCCGGCCTGATGGGCAAGTTCGGCGGCCACGCCATGGCGGCGGGGCTGACCCTGCCCAAGGCCAATGTCGAGGCCTTTGGCCGCGCCTTCGAGGCCATCATCGGCGAGCTGGTGACCCCGGAGCTGCTGACCGGGGTACTGCTCACCGATGGCGAGCTGCTCTCCGATGAACTGAGCCTGGAGCTGGCGGAGCTCATCCGTGCCTCCGGCCCCTGGGGACAGGCCTTCCCCGAACCGTTGTTCGACGGTGAATTCGTGCTGGTACAGCAGCGGCTGGTGGGGGAGAAGCACCTCAAGATGATGCTGACCACGGACTCCGGCCACGCGGTGGATGCCATCGCCTTCGGGGTCGATCTCAAACGCTGGCCCGATGCGTCGGTGAAGCGGGTGCGGCTGGTCTATCGCCTCGATGTGAACGAGTGGCGGGGCAATCGCAGCGTGCAACTGCTGGTGGAGCATCTGGAAGCCGCCGGCAGCTAGTCGTCGTCAGTTCAATGCACTTCTCGCAAAACGGCCACCCCTGGGTGGCCGTTTTGTTATGGGAAATGGCTAGACCGGGCTGACCTGTCTATCCGTGGCGGGGCTGATGTCGCTGGGCTTCACGTCTTTGACTGGGTCTCGCTGTGAGCGTCGGCTCACCATGACATGACGAAAGAGAGTGGATGGCGGGGGCCATCAACTCAGAGTCTTGGCCATGTTGTAACCCGTGATGTGAAAGCCAATCTCCTGGTAGAGCGCCCTGGCTCTGGGGTTGTCATAAGCGACCCTCAGCTTGATCAGGCTGATGCCAAGGCGCTTCAACTCGGCCTCCAGTGCCGCCATGGCGGCCTTGCCATACCCCAGTTTGCGATGAGTTGGCAGTATGTAGAAGTCATAGATAAAGGTGGTGTGAGCGGCGGTGTCGATGCGGTGCCAGAGATAGCCGGCGATGGTCGCTGTCGATGCGATAGCGCTCTCGGCACTGTCACTGACAGGGATGATGCAGAGCAGGCTCTCGCCCGGCGTGGCGGCACCTTGCGGCAGGTACTGTTGCAAAGCGTCCCCGGCCTGCTGATGGGCTTCTGCGAGGGACAACCTGTGATTGCTGGCGAGATCCTGGGCGTAGTCGTCGATGAAGTAGTCGCGATAGGCGGGGAAATCCGCCTCACTCATGGGGATCAGATGAACGATAGGGATGGGCATCCTGTGCCTCGCTCAAAGAAAAGGAGTCGCTACCTTAACCCCGGAACCCGGCACCCGCCAAGGGGGACGGGAGTGCCAAGTCCGAAGTCCTCAATGAAAAAGAGCGCCATAAGGCGCTCTTTTTTATCATGGGGAGTGCTCCCCTGGCGTGAGAGGTTATTTGACCTCTTCGCCCTTGGCTTGCAGATCCGCGTGATAGGAGGAGCGCACGAAGGGGCCACAGGCGGCGTGGGAGAAGCCCAGCCCCATGGCGACCTCTTTGAGCTCGTCGAACTCTGCGGGCGGCACGTAGCGCTTGACCGGCAGGTGGTGACGGCTCGGCTGCAGATACTGGCCCAGGGTCAGCATATTGACGCCGTGCTCGCGCAGGTCGGTCAGCACCTGCACTATCTCCTCGTTGGTCTCACCCAGACCCATCATGACGCCGGACTTGGTCGGCACATGGGGGTGCATCTCCTTGATGCGACGCAAGAGCTCCAGGGACCACTTGTAGTCGGCGCCCGGGCGGGCGACCCGGTACATGCGCGGGGCGGTTTCCAGGTTGTGGTTGAAGACGTCCGGCGGGGTCTCGCGGAATACCTCCAGCGCCTGCTCCATCCGGCCACGGAAGTCCGGGGTCAGGATCTCGATGCGGGTCTGGGGGCTGTGCTCGCGGATCTGCTTGATGCAGTCGGCGAAGTGCTGGGCACCGCCGTCACGCAAGTCATCGCGGTCCACCGAGGTGATCACCACGTACTTGAGGCCCATCTCCTTGATGGTCAGTGCCAGCTTCTTCGGCTCATCGGGATCCAGCGCCAGCGGGCGACCGTGGGCGACGTCGCAGAAGGGGCAGCGACGGGTACAGATGGCGCCCATGATCATGAAGGTGGCGGTGCCGTGGTTGAAGCACTCCGCCAGGTTGGGGCAGGAGGCCTCTTCACACACCGAGTGCAGCTTGTTCTTGCGCAGGGTGCTCTTGATGTGCTCGATTTTCTGGCTGGACGGCGGCAGCTTGATCCGCATCCAGTCCGGCTTGCGCAGCACTTCTTCGTCGGGATCCGGCATGAATTTCACCGGGATCAGGGCCATCTTGTCGCCATCGCGCAGCTTGACGCCCGGCTCCATACGAACGGGTTTGCTCATGATTCACTCTCGGTGTTTGTTATTGTCTGATTGATGGTCATCGGGCCCAGGCCCTCATGACCGCGCAGCATGGGTCTGTTCATGCCGCCGCTTCGGTATTGGTGATCGTCTGGTAGCCGATCAGCCTGGCCAGCTCCACCACCAGCAGGGATTGCGCCTCGGCTACGCTCTTCGGGCCGCCGAGGGCACTGGTCTGGGTCATGCTCATGCCCGCATAGCCGCACGGGTTGATGCGCAGGAAGGGGGTCATGTCCATGTCAACGTTCAGTGCCAGCCCGTGGAAGGAGCAGCCCTTGCGAATACGCAGCCCCAGGGAGGCCAGCTTGGCTTCCATCCCCTGTGCATTCTTCACATAGACACCCGGCGCATCCGGTTTGGCATAGGCCGAAATATCGCTCTTGGCCAGGGTATTGATGATGGCGGTCTCGAGGCAGGTGACCAGCTCGCGTACCGTCAGCTTGCTGCGACGCACGTCCACCAGCACGTAGAGCACCAGCTGGCCCGGGCCGTGATAGGTCACCTGGCCCCCGCGATCGCTCTGCACCACGGGAATGTCACCGGGGGCGAGCAGATGCTCGGCCTTGCCGGCCTGCCCCTGGGTGTAGACGGGATCGTGCTCCACCACCCAGAACTCGTCCGGGGTATCGGGGGTGCGACTGTCGGTGAAAGCCTTCATGGCATCCCACACCGGCTGGTAGGGGCGGCGACCAAGCTGTCTGACGAGCAGCGCTGGCTGAGCAGGCGTTTGAAGTGACATCTTTCCTCACTGACGGGCGCTTTAACCGGAAAACCGGACACGCAATAATCACTCGCCCCTGGGCGGGGCGAGAGAGGCGATTTACAGGACGTAGCGAACCAGCTCAATCTTGCCAAGGGCGGCGTACATGGTCTCGATGTGTTCCTTGCTCTGGGCGGTAACGGTCACCCGGACCGAGTGATAGTTGCCCTTGGAGCTGGGTTGAACGGTCGGGCTGTAGGTGCCGGGAGCGTGCTGCTGCAGCACTTCGACCACCATGTCTGGCAGGGCAGGGTCGGCCACGCCGAGCACCTTGAACGGGAACTTGCAGGGGAACTCCAGCAGTTCATCAAACTTGGTATTCATTTGCTCACCTTTTTCGTCGTCCACGAGGCGACGTTATCTTTGATCTTGCATGGCCCCTTGGGGCCGCCAGTTCCTGTCAATATGGGCACGGCCCACGCCGGGATCAAGGCCCGGGGGAGGTGACAAGTCGTGGAAGTGCTGCTTTTTACCACAAATCCCTTGTCGGCGGAACCTGCAGTTTGCAGGGTTATTGACTGGTTGGACAGGCCAAAGGCAGCAGCGGCGCCTGTTGGCGCCGCTGTTTGGTCAATATTGTGCGTGGATCACTTGAACCAGCTGGAAACCAGCAACACCACGTAATCCCACAGGCGACTCATCAGGCCACCTTCCTGTACCTCTTCCAGGGCGACCAGGGGAACCTGCTTGATCTCCTTGTCACCCTGCTTGAGGAAGACGGTACCGACGCGTTGACCCTTGGCCAGCGGTGCCTTCAGCTCGCTCTCGAGCTGGAAGTCGGCCTTGAGGTTGTTGCCCTGACCACGGGTCACCAGTACGGAGACGTCCTGATCCACACCGAGTTTCACCTCGGACTTGTCACCCATCCAGATCTTCTGGGTCACCAGCTCGGTGCCGGCCTTGTACGGGGTCAGGCTCTGGAAGAAGCGGAAACCGTAGGTGAGCAGCTTCTTGCTCTCGGCGGCGCGGGTGGCTTCGCTGCCGGCGCCCAGCACCACGGCGATCAGGCGCATGCCTTCATTGTTGGTGGCGGAGGAGACCAGGTTGTAGCCGACCTGGCTGACGTGACCGGTCTTGATGCCATCCACCTGCAGGGATTGATCCCACAGCAGACGGTTGCGGTTGTGCTGGGTGATGCCATTGAAGACGAAGGACTTCTGGGCGTAGATCTTGTACTCCTCCGGCAGATCGCGGATGAGGGCCTGACCCAGGCGCGCCATGTCGTGGGCGGTACTGTAGTGCCCTTCGGCATCCAGGCCGTGGGGGTTCATGAAGTGGCTGTCGTTCATGCCGAGCTTGGCGGCCCAGCTGTTCATCAGGCTGGCGAAGGAGTCGGTGCTGCCTGCCAGGTATTCGGCCATGGCGACGCAGGCGTCGTTGCCGGACTGGATGATGATGCCCTTGTTGAGATCATCGACGGAGACCTGCTTGCCCACCTCGATGAACATCTTGGAGGAGTCGGAGTAGTTCTTGGACCAGGCGTTCTGGCTGATGGTCACCATGTCGGTACGCTTGATGTTCCCCTTGGCCAGCTCCTGGCCAATGATGTAGGAGGTCATCATCTTGGTCAGACTGGCGGGCGGCAGACGCTCTTCGGCGTTCTGCTCGGCCAGTACCTGACCGGAGTAGTAGTCGATCAGGATGTGAGCCTTGGCGGCGATTTCCGGCGCGGCAGGCACGACCATGGGGGCGGAGTTCAGGGTCGGGACCGGCTGGGCAGACGGCAGAGCTGAATCCGGTGTCGGCACTGGCTGATTGGCCTGGGCGGTGGCGCTTAACAGGGAGGCCAGAATGACGGAGCGGGCAAATTTGGACATCTTGAAATTCCTGGTGCCTGGATGGGGTAGACCCAATGTTAAAAAAAGCGGGCTTCACTATACCAGATGTGCCCGTCGGTCATAGCCCGACATGCGATCTGGCCGGGATTTTCTGGCCCGATGGGCGGCATCACGCCGGGATACGACGTGATGCCGCGCTCATCAGGGAACGATAAAGGCCTGCTCCAGCCCACCCTGGCGGATCTGCTCAAGCAGGGCGGCTTGCTGGTCGCTGGCAACCGGCCCCAGCAGGACCCGGAAGATGGCGTCATGGGCCACCACCTGATAGGGCACCCCGTAGCGCTGGGTCATCACCTTGCCCATGGCCTCGGCTCTGGGCTGGGAGCCGCTCGCCAGCACCTGGATCATCTTGCCCTGACCGCCGGTGGCCTGAGTCGCCGTGACCGAGGTGGTCGCCGTGGCGACCGGCTTGATGGTCGCGGCAGGCACGGCCTTGGGGGCGGGCGCCGGTGCGGCAGGTGTGGGTTCCAGGAGTGCATTGTCGGCCTGCGCGGCCGGTTGCATGGGCTGCATCGGCGTCATGGGCACCATCTCCACCATCTGATCCGGGGTGTCGCTGATGAGCTCAAGTCGCACCCGGGCCTCTCCCCCTTCCACCATGTCGAGCTGCTTGGCGGCGGCGTGGGAGAGGTCGATGAGGCGATCGCTGCCGAAGGGGCCGCGATCGTTGATGCGCACGATCGTCTCCAGCCCGTTGCCGAGGTTGGTGACCCGCACATAGCTCGGCAGCGGCAGGTTGCGATGGGCGGCGCTGAACAGTTTGCTGTCTTGCAAATCGCCGTTGGCGGTCTTCTGGCCATCCAGATCCTGGGAGAGCCAGCTGGCTGTCCCCTCTTCCTGATAGTGCTTGATGTCGCGCCACACCTCGTACTTCTGCTTGCCGATCCAGTAGTCACGGTTGCCGCTCGCACTCAGGGGCTCGGGGCGCGGGATGGCGCCGGTGGCCTGGGGGATCTCGATGACTTGCGGCTTTTCCTGCTGGACGGGCGCTTCGGGAAGGGGCTGTGGCTCTGGCTGGCTGCTACAGGCGGCCAGCAACAAGGTCAGGCTGAGGGGAAGAAGTCTGTGGCTGTAATGCATAAGCGTCCTGGATTGCTTGGCTGAGTTGATGCACCGCCATCGCATAGAGAGGGCTGCGGTTATAGCGGGTGATCACATAAAAATTGTGGCGCGCGACCCAGTATTCGGGCCCGTCCGCCTGCTCCAATGCCAGCAGCTTGACTGGCGTGTCCGGGGCCGGTGGGGCGGCGAGTTCGATGCCGGCGGCGGCAAGCTCCTGCCACTGCTGGCTGAACTCGGGGCCGGGTGTCAGCAGAGTACTCACAGGCGCCAGCCCGATCAAGGCGGGTTCGACCACGGGTTCTCCCCAGCGCCATTTATGTTCGGCAAAGTAGTTGGCCACGCTGCCGATGGCGTCAGCCGGATTGGCAAACAGGTCCCGCTTGCCATCCCCGTCAAAATCGACGGCGTAGTGGCGATAGCTGGAGGGCATGAACTGCCCCATGCCCATGGCCCCGGCGTAGGAGCCCTTCAATGAGGTGAGCGGCCACTTCTCTTCCCGCGCCAGCAAAACCAGCTGGGCAAACTCCTTGGCAAAGAAATCGCTGCGCTCCGGGTAGTGAAAACCCAGGGTATAGAGGCTGTCGAGCACCGAGTGGCGGCCCATCTGGCGGCCATAGAAGGTCTCGATACCGATGATGGCGACGATGACCGGTGCCGGTACCCTGTAAGTCTGCTCCGCCTGGGTCAGCAGGGCGGCGTGGCGCTGCCAGAACGCGAGCCCGTCCCGGATCCGTTCGGGGGTGACGAACAGCGGCCGGTAGCGATGCCAGGGTTTGGCCTCCCAGGGGCGGGCTATGGTATCGAGGATCTCCTGACGCAGCTGGGCCTTGGCGGTGGCATCCTGCAGTGCCGCGAGGGGGACCTGCTGCTGGCTGGCCAGCTCGGCCAGCCGCTCGGGAGAGACGTTCGCCCCTGCCGCGAGCGAAAAGAGGCAGAGCGCCAGCCAGCAGGTTCTCATCAGGCGAGCAATCGTCTGTGGGTCTGGATGGACATCAGGATGCCGAAGCCCGCCATCAGGGTCACCATTGAGGTACCGCCGTAACTCACCAGAGGCAGGGGTACCCCCACCACCGGCAGGATGCCGCTCACCATGCCCATGTTGACGAACACATAGACGAAGAAGGTGAGGGTCAGGGCGCCGCCGAGCAGGCGTTCGAAGCTGTTCTGGGCCTGCATGGAGATGAACAGGCAACGGCTGATGATGTAGAGATAGATCACCAGCAGCAGGGCAACCCCCACCAGGCCAAACTCCTCGCTGAATACCGCGAAGATAAAGTCGGTGTGACGCTCAGGCAGAAATTCCAGCTGGGACTGGGTGCCCTGCAGCCAGCCCTTGCCGAATACGCCGCCGGAGCCGATGGCTATCTTGGACTGGATGATGTGATAGCCGCGGCCGAGGGGGTCTTTCTCCGGATCCAGCAGCATCAGCACCCGCTGGCGCTGGTAGTCGTGCATCAGGAAGAACCAGAGTACCGGCATGAAGGCGGCGATGAGCACGGCCGCCAGTCCGATGAGCCACCAGCTGATCCCTGCCAGGAAGATGACGAAGAAGCCGGAAGCGGCCACCAGGATGGAGGTGCCGAGATCGGGCTGGGCCGCGATGAGCAGGGTGGGCAGCAACACCATCACCAGAGCGATCAACACGTGGCTGAATTTGGGAGGCAGGGAGTGACGACTGAGCCAGGCGGCCACCATGATGGGCATGGAGAGCTTCATCACCTCGGAGGGCTGGAACTTCATGAAGCCGAGATCGAGCCAGCGCTGCGCCCCCTTGCCGATGTGGCCGAATACGTCCACCGCGATGAGCAGCACCACCACCACGACGAACAGCGGCACGGACCAGCGCGCATAGAGGGACGGCGGCAACTGGGCCAGGCCTATCATCAGGGCGAACGCCAGGCCACCGCGCACCAGCTGGCGCACGATGGAATCAAAATCCTGACCCGAGGCGGAGTAGAGCACCACCATGGAGAGGGTCATCAGGGCCAGCAGGCCGAGCAGCAGCGGCAGGTCGATATGCAGCCGGTACCAGATGCTCTGCTGGCGGGCGGAGTTACTCATGGGAGGAGACCTCGTTCTGCATCAATGAGGGGGTGAGAAGAGCCAGTGGCAAGCTGATCTGCCACTGGGGGTCAAGGCGTTGTCCCTGCATTGTCTTACTCACTGGGGGTTGCTCCGCTGGGGGCCGCGCCAGGGGCTGACGGCTGGGGAGCCGGTGGCAACTGGGGCTCGGGCGGCAGCAGGTAGGCGTCCAGCATGTGGCGGGCGACCGGCGCCCCCATGGCGCTGCCGCCACCGGCGTTCTCCAGCACCAGGGCGACCACGGCCTTGGGAGCATCGAAGGGGGCGAAGGCGACGAACAGGGCGTTGTCACGGTGCTCCACCTTGGTGGTGGCCGCGTTGTAGACCTGATTCTCTTTCAGCCCCACGACCTGGGCGGTGCCTGACTTGCCCGCCGCCACATAGGGGGTGTTGGCAAAGGCGCGCCGACCCGTCCCCTCGTGGCCGTTGATGACGCGCCACATACCGTCCTTGGCCACTTGCCAGTAGGTGTCGCTCTTGGCCTTGATCGCGATGTTCGGATTGATGGGGGCATTGACCACGCCCTCTGCCGAGGCGGTGCTCTTGAGCAGGTGCGGTGTCACGTCGTGGCCGTTCTGGGTCAATATGCTGATCGCCTTGGCCAGCTGGATCGGGGTCGAGCTCCAGTAGCCCTGACCGATGCCGATGGAGATGGTGTCCCCCTGATACCAGGGTTGACGCCAGCGTGCCATCTTCCAGTCACGGGACGGCATGACCCCCTTGGTCTCTTCGTAGAGATCGACACCGCTGTATTGACCGAAGCCGAACTTGGTCATGTAGCTGTTGATCTTGTCGATGCCGACCCGGTAGGCGAGATCGTAGAAGTAAGTGTCCGCTGACACCTCGATGGCGCGATAGACATCGAGCCAGCCGTGACCCCAGCGCCGCCAGTCCCGGAACTTCTTGGTGGTGCCCGGGATGGAGAAACTGGGTCCGCCGAAGTAGCGGTAGTTCGGGGTGATGGCCCCCTCGTTGAGCCCCATCACCGCCATCATGGGTTTGACGGTGGAGGCGGGGGCGTAGATCCCCTGGGTGGTACGGTTCACCAGCGGACGAGCGGGGTCATTGAGCAGCGCCGAGTAGTTGGTGCTGGAGATACCGGTCACGAACAGGTTGGGGTCATAGCTCGGGCTCGACTCCATGGCCAGAATGGCGCCGGTGTTCGGCTCCATCATGACGATGGCGCCACGGCGACCGGCCAAGAGCTCCTGGGCCTTCAACTGCAGGCGGATATCGATGTTGAGGTAGATGTCCTTGCCGGGCTCGGGAGGCTGGAACTTGAGGGTGCGCACCACCCGGCCGCGGTTGTTGACCTCGACCTCCTGATAACCCGCCACGCCGTGCAGCTGATCCTCATAGAATTTCTCCACCCCCTGCTTGCCGATGTCCTTGGTGGCGGCATAGTTGGCGAGCTTGTCCTCCTTCTCGAGGCGCTCCACATCGCGGGTGTTGATCTTGGCCACATAACCGAGGGCGTGGGTGAGGGTATCCCCAAACGGATAGTAACGCTTGAGGTAGGCCTCGATGCTGGCCCCCGGATAGTTGTGCTGATTGACCGAGAAGAGGGCGACCTGATACTCGGTCAGCTTCTCGAACAGGGGCACCGGCTTGAAGCGGCGCTGGCGCTTGACCTCGGCCAGGAACTTCTCCTTGGTTCCTTCCGGCAGCTTCAGCAGCTCGATGAGGGCGTCCGCGGTCTTCTCCAGATCGTCGGTCTCTTCTGGCACTATTTCCAGGCTGTAGACGGGGCGGTTCTCCGCCAGTAGCACGCCGTTGGCGTCATAGATGAGGCCCCGCGGCGGCGCCACGGGTACGACCCGGATCCGGTTGTCGTTGGAACGGGTCTGATAGGTATCGTAAGACTCTACTTGCAGGTAATAGAGGTTGCCGAGCAGCACCAGCATGAGTACCACCATGCCGATGTAGGCGACCAGGGTGCGCCGGAAGAACAGCCGTCCTTCGGCGCTGTGATCGCGCATCTCGATGCGATTCTTCATCTTCAGCATGCCGCTACCTTATGAGCGATGGCACCAGACCGGAGTCTGGTGCCATGAATACAACGGGAGAGGCGGTGCAGGGAAAACATGCTTCACTCTCTGTGATATGGATGACATGGTAGGGTGATGCGCCAGCTGTACATGCTTCATTCCCTGTGATACGGATGGTTGGTGGTGATGCTCCAGGCGCGATAGAGACTCTCGGCCACCAGCACCCGCACCAGCGGGTGGGGCAGGGTGAGCGGCGACAGGGACCAGCTCTGCTCGGCAGCGGCCTTGCATTCGGGCGAAAGCCCCTCGGGGCCTCCCACCAGCAAGGCCACATCGCGACCATCCAGTTTCCAGGCCTCCAGTTGCACGGCCAGCTGCTCCGTGGTCCAGGGCTTGCCGGGAATGTCCAGGGTCACGATGCGGGAGCGGCCTGCGGCGGCCAGCATGGCTTCCCCTTCCTTCTGCAGGATGCGGGGAATGTCGGCATTCTTGCCCCGTTTGCCCGCTCCGATCTCGACGAGTTCAAACGGCATGTCTTTGGGGAAACGGCGGCGATACTCTTCGAAGCCATGCTCTACCCAGGCGGGCATCTTGGTGCCCACCGCAATCAACTGGATCTTCATCGTTCTTTACACTTGCACCCTTATTGCACCTGTACTTGGGCACCGCCCCAGAGCTTTTCCAGTTGGTAGAAATCGCGAAATTCATCCTGCATCACGTGCACGATGACGGATCCCATGTCCACCAGTACCCACTCACCGGTGAGTTCTCCTTCCACACTGAGCAGATCCAGCCCGGCGTGGCGTGCTTCGCTTGCCAGGTTATGGGCGATGGCGGTGACGTGGCGATTGGAGTTGCCGGAGCAGATGATCATGGTGTCCGTGATGCTGGACTTGCCGCGCACATCCAGGGTGATGATGTCGCGACCCTTCATGTCATCGATCTTGTCGACGATAAAGGCGAGTAATTCTTGGCCTTGCAATGTCTTCTCCTACTCTGTCCGGCGCGCTGCGTAACTGCAGGGCGGCGGATTATATCATGGTCATTCCCGTTTCCCAGTCCGGCAAAGGGGATGGCATCTTGGGCTGCCTCAAGGGAGGCGGGCCCTGTTGATCACTATAGTGCGCAACCTGCGTGGGCAATAGTCGCCCAGGCTCTCGCTGCGCCTCAGGGTGTCGGCTGATAGAGCCCGTGCTTGGCGATATGACTCGCAACCGAGGCCGGCAGCAGATACCTGGGATCCCGCCCTTCTGCCAGCAAGGTCCGCAGCCGGGTGGCTGAGAGCTCGATGGGCAGGTTGTCGCAAAGCCAGACTCGGCCATGGCGATGGCGATGGAAATCCTGTTTGTCCCGGCTTAGGCGGCGGCGGAGCAGATCCTCTATTTCGGCCGGGTAATCCGGCTGCCAGCCTGGACGGACGCTGACTACCAGATGGGCGTAAGCGAGCAGCTCCTGCCAGCGATGCCAGCTCGGCAGGCCGAGCAGGGAATCCATGCCCATCAGGAAGCAGAGCGGGGTATCAGGCAGTTCCTTTCGCAGCGCGATGAGGGTGTCGATGGTGTATGAGGGCTTGTCTCGTCCAAGCTCCCGCTCATCCACCACGAATCCCGGCGTCTCTGCCGCCGCCAGCCTGACCATGGCGAGGCGCTGTTCACTCGAGCAGAGAGGGCTGGCCCTGTGGGGCGGAATATGATTCGGCAGCAGGCGCACTTCGGCCAGATCCAGTGCCTCGCGGGCCTCGATGGCCGGGCGCAGATGACCGATATGGATGGGATCGAAGGTGCCTCCCAACAGGCCGATGGGGGGGGTCAGCACGATTGCGGCTCCAGCATCGGGAGCGGTGCGCCATCGCGAAAACCCAGTGCCAGGGTTTGCAGCATCAACCAGGCCTGTTCGGTGTCGAAGCGGCGCTGGGCGTCGTCGAGCCGGGCCATCAGTTGCCACAGCTGCTGTATTTTGGCGAAGGGCAACCGGGTCAGGGCCTGTTGAATCAGCTGCTGACGACTCTGCCAGATGCGCAGGCGGGAGAAGTGCTCCACCAGAGGCTGTCCCGCCCGAGCGGCCAGCGCCAGCTCGGTCAGCTGCTCGAGCTCGCGGCACAGGGTCCAGGCCAGCATGCCGGGTTCGGTGCCTTCGGCCCGCAGGGCCAGCAGGATGCGCTGGGCCCGGTTCACCTTGCCCTCCAGCAGGCAGTCGATGAGCTGGAAGGGGGTGAAGTGGGCATGACGGATGATGGTCTCCTGCAGATAGGCAACGCTGATGGGTTGGGGTGGGGAGAGCAGGGTCAGCTTCTCGATCTCCTGGCTCGCGGCCAGCAGGTTGCCTTCGTAGGCGTGGCACATGAAGTTGATCGCATCCGGCAGAGCCTTGAGGCCGAAGCGCTGGAAGCGGGCGCTCATCCAGCGCGGAAAGAAGCGGGGCTCGGGGTGATTGACCGGTACATAGGTGCCGAGCTGGCTCAGCTTGTCAAACCAGGCGGCCTTCATCTGGGTCTGGTTGAGGCGGTTGCCCGAGAGCACCAGCAGGAGATCGGGGTGCAACTGTTTGCCAATCTCGGTGATGCGGGCGGCGAGATCCTTGTCGACCTTGGCAGGCAGCTCAAGCTCGATGATCTGGCGGGCCGAGAAGAGGCTCATGGCCTGGCAGGCGTCGTAGACCTGATTCCAGTCCAGACCAGCCTCGACCACGAAGCTGTGGCGTTCATCGAAGCTCTGCTTGACGGCCACCTGACGAATGGCGTCAACGGCTTCCAGCTTGAGCAGTGGCTCGTCACCAAAAACGAGATAGCAGGGCTTTAGCCCTGCTTTGAGATGGTCTGCAAACTGCTCCGGATAGACTCTCATCAGGATGCTCGCATCAGAACTTGACCTGGCTGAGCTGGCGGATCACCAGATTTGCGGCCTGTTCCTGCATCTCCTTGCCGAGCTGCTCCTGCTCGCGGGAGGAGGCGAGGGCGGCATCCGGCTTGTTCAGGAAGCTGCGGTTGAAGGTGATGGGGAAGACCTGGGTTGGCTTGCCCGGTACAGTCACGGTGAACTGGGTGCTGTAGCCCAGCAGATATTCCCGATCCTGGCCGATGGAGTCGACGGAGGCGACCTGACTGCTGCTGCGCACGCCAGCCAGGGTCAGTACCGGAATGCCTTCCTTGTCAGCCAGTTCGACTCCGGCCGCCTTGAGACGAGTGGTCACCAGACGATAGAAGTCGCTCTTGTTGTCACCGACCACCTTCATGGTCATCAGCTCGGGGGGGATGGCGGTGCTGCGCATCTGAAAACCGCAGGCCTGCAGCAGCAGCCCCGCCAAGATGATGGCAATCCAGCGAGTAAAGGGCATGCCCATGAAAAATCCTCTTTGAAATCTTTGAACAACGGCGGGCGTCAGCCCGCCGTCATCATTCATGGATGTGCAGTGACCGAGGTTCGGTCCGCAATCATCAGTTTGCGACTATGTTGAGCAGCTTGCCCGGTACGTAGATCACCTTGCGTACGGTCAGGCCTTCGGTGAATTTCTGCACCGAGGCATCTGCCATGGCCAGCTTCTCGATGTCGGCCTGGTTGATCTCGGCCGGCACGGTCAGCTCACCACGCTTCTTGCCGTTGATCTGTACCACCACCAGCTTCTCGGTCTCGACCATGGCCGCTTCATCGGCCACCGGCCAACCGGTCACGTCGATGTCCCCTTCCTGGCCCAGCATCTTCCACAGCTCGAAGCCGATGTGCGGGGTGATGGGGTAGAGCATGACCACCACAGCCTCCAGCGCTTCCTGCATCAGGGCGCGGTCCTGCTCGTCGCTGCCGAGTCTGGCCAGGTTGTTCATCAGCTCCATGATGGCGGCGATGGCGGTGTTGAAGGTCTGACGGCGACCCACATCATCGCTCACCTTGGCGATGGTCTTGTGCAGCTCGCGGCGTACGGCCTTCTGCTCGCTGCTGAGCGCGGCCACATTCAGGGCCGGGGCTGCGCCAGCGCTGACGTGTTCGAAGGTAATGCGCCACAGGCGACGCAGGAAGCGCTGGGCACCCTCCACGCCGGAGTCGGACCACTCCAGGGTCATGTCGGCCGGGGAGGCGAACATCATGAACAGACGCACGGTATCGGCGCCGTAACGCTCCACCATCAGCTGGGGATCGATGCCGTTGTTCTTGGACTTGGACATCTTGGTCATGCCGGAGTGGATCACCTCGCGGCCTTCCAGATCGACGGCCTTGGTGATGCGGCCCTTGTCGTCACGCTCGATCTTGACGTCGAGGGGACTGACCCAGACGTTGCCGCCCTTCTCGTCCTTGTAGTAGAAGGCATCCGCCAGCACCATGCCCTGACAGAGCAGACGCTTGAACGGCTCGTCGCTGTTCACGAGACCCGCGTCGCGCAGCAGCTTGTGGAAGAAGCGGGCGTAGAGCAGGTGCATACAGGCGTGCTCGATGCCGCCGATGTACTGATCCACCGGCAGCCAGTGGTTGGCGGCCGCCGGATCCAGCATGCCCTTGTCGTAGTCCGGGGAGCAGTAGCGGGCGTAATACCAGGAGGACTCCATGAAGGTGTCGAAAGTATCGGTCTCGCGGAACGCTTCCTGGCCGTTGTAAGTGGTCTTGGCCCACTCGAGGTCGGCCTTGATGGGGCTCTGGATGCCGTCCATCACCACATCTTCCGGCAGCAGCACCGGCAGTTGATCTTCCGGGGTCGGCACCACGCTGCCGTCAGCCAGGGTCAGCATCGGGATGGGGGCACCCCAGTAGCGCTGACGGGAGACACCCCAGTCGCGCAGGCGGTAGTTGACGGTGCGCTTGCCACAACCCAGGCTCTCCAGCTTGGTGGCGATGGCATCGAAGGCGGCCTGGAACTCGAGGCCGTCGAACTCGCCGGAGTTGAACAGCACACCCTTGTCGGTGTAGGCGGCGGCGATGACGTCCGGGACGTCCCCCTCGGCGGGCTTGATGACGGGCTTGATCTCGAGGCTGTATTTGGTGGCGAACTCGTGGTCACGCAAGTCGTGGCCAGGTACCGCCATCACGGCGCCGGTGCCGTAGTTCATCAGCACGAAGTTGGCGACCCAGACCGGTACCTTGCGACCATCCAGGGGGTGAATGGCATAGAGGCCGGTGGCCATGCCCTTCTTCTCCATGGTCGCCATGTCCGCTTCGGCCACCTTGGTGTGCTTGCACTCTTCGATGAAGGCGGCAAGCGCCGGGTTGCCTTCGGCCGCCAGGGCTGCCAGAGGATGACCGGCGGCGATACCCACATAGGTCACGCCCATGAAGGTGTCGGGACGAGTGGTGTAAACCTCCAGGCTGTCAGCCTGACCGTCGACCTTGAAGCTGATGTTGACCCCTTCGGAGCGGCCAATCCAGTTGCGCTGCATGGTCTTGACCATCTCGGGCCAACCATCCAGGTTGTCGATATCGCTGAGCAACTCTTCGGCGTAGTCGGTGATCTTGATGAACCACTGGGGGATCTCCTTTTGCTCAACCGGGGTGTCACAACGCCAGCAGCAGTTGTCGATCACCTGCTCGTTGGCCAGCACCGTCATGTCGTTCGGGCACCAGTTGACGGAGGAGGTCTTCTTGTAGACCAGACCCTTCTCGTAGAGCTTGGTGAAGAACCACTGCTCCCAGCGGTAGTAATCCGGCTTGCAGGTGGCCAGTTCCCGATCCCAGTCATAGCCCAGACCCAGCATTTTCAGCTGGTTCTTCATGTATTCGATGTTTTCGTAGGTCCAGGGTGCCGGCGCGGTGTTGTTCTTGATGGCGGCGTTCTCGGCCGGCAGACCGAAGGCATCCCAGCCGATGGGTTGCAGCACGTTCTTGCCATTGAGGCGTTGATAACGGGAGATCACATCACCTATGGTGTAGTTGCGCACGTGCCCCATGTGTAGACGACCAGACGGATAGGGGAACATGGAAAGGCAGTAGAATTTCTCTTTGTCTACTTTTTCCACGGCCTTGAAGGTTTTCTTGGCATCCCAGTGCTGCTGCACTGCTGGTTCTATGGATTGGGGAACGTATTGCTCTTGCATTGGTGACATCCGGATCTGTGAAATGAATAGATAAATCAGCTGGGAAATCCCGATAGAATACCCATATCCTGCGGCGGCAACAACCGCCAGCATCCGCCGGATCTCGGGCCGGCCATGATCAGCGTGCAGCAGAGGAGTAACGGCCATGGACAAACAGCAAAAAGGGTACGAAGCCTTCATCGCCCAGCTCAAGAAGCAGTGGGAGGAGACGGAGGAGTTTCAGGGGGAACGCCTGAACCGGATGATCGCCAAGGTGCAGGCCTATCTGGAGGCAGCCAGCGATCTGACCCAGGATGAGCTGGCGCTGATCGCCGAGTACGTGAAACGCGATCTCGGCAACTATGACGAAGGCCGGGCCGAGGCCCCGGAATCTGCCTTCATGCTGGCGCTCAAGGACACCGCCTGGTCCTGGCTCGCGGATGTGACGGACCGTGCCCAGGTGGAGTGGCGCGAGCTCGCCGACGAGCTGGAGCACAAGGGCATCTACCGGGCCGGTGACTGGGTCGGGCTCGGCGTGCTGGTGTGCGATCACTGCGAGTGGCGCCACACCGTGCTGCACCCCGAGCGGCTCGGCACCTGTCCGGAGTGCGGGGCCAACGAGTATCACCGTGAACCGCTCTCTCCCTGAGCCATTATTGGCTGAGCCGATAGAAAAGAGGCGCCCATTGGGCGCCTCTTTTTATGGCTGGTTATCGGCCGGTTGGTACTCAGCCCTTGCGGGCCCAGGGGTGGGCGCGGGGGCGCAGGGCCAGGCCAAGGCCCAGCAGCAGGGCGGCGATGCCATACATGGGCCAGCTGCCAAAGCGCAGATAAGGAGTCTGGCCATGGGCCGGGCGCACCTCGGTTCTCAATACACCGGATTCGAACTGTGGGATCTGGGCGATGATGCTGCCGTCGATTTCGGTGACGATGGTGATGCCGGTGTTGGTGTCGCGCAGCAGCGGGCGGGCCAGCTCCAGGGCGCGCATGCGGGCGATCTCCATGTGCTGCCAGGGGCCGATGCTGGTGCCGAACCAGGCGTCGTTGGAGACGGTCAGCAGGAAGTCGGTGTCCGGCTGCACGTTGCGGCGCACCTCGTCCGGGAAGATGATCTCGTAGCAGATGGCAGCGGCGAACTTGAGCCCCTTGGCGATGAGGTTCGGCTGCATCTCGTCACCCCGGCTGAAGGAGGACATGGGCAGGTTGAAGAAGGGGGCGATGGGGCGCAGCAGATCTTCAAACGGCACGAACTCGCCGATGGGCAGCAGGTGGTACTTGTAGTAGCGGTTCTTGTGCTCGTAGTGGTAGGACTCCTTGCCTTCTGCATCCTGCACCCCCATGCCGAGCACGGTGTTGTAGAAGCGCTGCTGCTGCAGATCGTAGTGGATGATCCCTGCCAGCAGGCCGGTGTCATTGACCTTCATCGCCTTGTCCAGGCTCTCCAGATAGGTGCCCATCTCCTTCTCGATGGCGGGGATGGCGGACTCCGGCCAGACGATGATGTCGGCATCCTGATTCTCGCGGCTCAGATCCTGATAGGTGCGCACCGTGGGGATCAGCGCCTCTGGATCCCACTTGAGGGACTGGGCGATGTTGCCCTGCACCAGGGCCACCTTGACCGGCTCGCCCCGGGTTACCCAGTTCAGTTGCATCAGGGCGTGGGCGGTGCCCACCAGGGCGACGGGGAGCAGTAACCAGGCCGGTTTGCGGCTCTGCCATACCAGCCAGAGGGCGGAGGTGCACAGCAGCAGGGCCAGGGTGATGCCCTGCACCCCCAGGATGGGGGCGAAGCCCTTGAGGGGGCCGTCAATCTGGGTGTAGCCGAACCAGAGCCAGGGATAGCCGGTCATCACCCAGCCCCGCAGCCAGTCGGCCCCGAGCCAGAGCGCCGGGAAGGCGAGCAGCCAGCGGTTCCAGTGACGACCGCTGAAAAACCGCGCAAACAACCAGCAGGCCAGAGTCGGGTAGAGAGAAAGATAGGCACAAAGCCCGGCAAGCAGCACAAACGCTGCCGGCAGCGGGATACCGCCGAATTCCGTCATGCTGACGTGGATCCACCACTGGCCCGGCAGGAAGAGGCCCATGGCATAGCCGAAACCGCGCCAGGCCGCCTGGCGGGGACTGGCTTTGTCCAGCAGGGCATAGAGGCCGAGCAGCGAGAGGATCACCAGGGGCCAGTAGCCGAACGGGGAGAAGGCCAGGACGGCGATGGCACCGGAGGCCAGGGCGAAGAGGCTGGTCAGAAATTTGGATTTCACTGGGCTAGGGGCTCGAATTGGACTGAAAAAAGTTAAGTGGCCGACATCTTAACCGCAAACGCTGCCAACGGCGAGCCTCCCGGCGAGCGGCGCATCACAGGCAAGTGACGGGTGCGTGCTGAGGGAAAAGGAGGCCGGTCAGCATGACAAACGCCCCTTGGCAGGGGCGTTGAACATGCGATGCGCGGAGGGTGAATCAGGACTCCGGCTGGGCAGCCGCGTGATTCTCCGGGATCTTCACCTGCAACTGCTGCAGGCGACGCCGGTCCGCGTGCATCACCTTGAACAGGTAGCCGTCGAGTTCGATCTCCTCGCCCTTCTTCGGCAAGTGGCTGAAGGCGTGCATCACCAGACCGCCCACGGTATCGACCTCTTCGTCGCTGAACTGGGTGCCGAAGAAGTCGTTGAAGTCCTCGATCTCGGTGAGGGCACTGACGGAGAAGACCCGCTTGCTGATGCGGCGGATCTCTTCCGGCTCGTCCTCGATGTCATCGAACTCGTCGTCAATCTCGCCGACGATGAGTTCGAGGATGTCCTCGATGGTCACCAGACCGGAGACACCGCCAAATTCGTCCACCACGATGGCCATGTGGTAGCGCTCTTCCCGGAACTCCTTGAGCAGGCGATCGACCCGCTTGCTCTCCGGCACGATCACGGTGGGGCGCAGGATCTTCTCGAGCTGCAGGGGCTCGCTGGCATGCTGGCCACCGAAACCGAACGGCAACAGGTCCTTGGCGAGCAGTATGCCCTCCACATGATCCTTGTCTTCGTTGATCACCGGGAAGCGGGAGTGACCGGATTCGATGATGACCGGCAGGAACTCGTCCACCGGTTGGGACTTCTCGATGGTCACCATCTGGGAGCGGGGGATCATGATGTCGCGTACGCGCAGCTCGGCAATTTCGAGCACGCCCTCGATCATGTCCTTGGTGTCTTGATCGATGAGGTCTCGCTCTTCGGCATCGGCGATGACTTCCACCAGATCGTTGCGGTCTTTTGGCTCGCCCTGGAAGAGTTGGCTGAGCTTGTCGAGCCAGGTTTTCTTCGGCGAGCCGGTACTAGGGTGATCGTCGGTCATTTTCTCTCTTGGTTACTCGTGTGAACACAGGATCGTTGTCTTGGCACTATATGAGGATGGCAACAGCCTGTTTCAATCAGGTGACCATCCCCATGGCCTTACTCTTCGTCGTCGAGGTAGGGATCGGGGATGCCCATCTCCTGCAGAATGTCGCGCTCGAGCTGCTCCATCTCCTCGGCCTCCTCGTCCTCGATATGGTCATAACCTAGCAGATGCAGACTGCCGTGCACAACCATATGGGCCCAGTGTGACATGAGGGGTTTGTTCTGCTCGATCGCCTCGGCTTCCACCACCTGGCGACAGATCACCAGATCCCCGAGCAGGGGCAGTTCCAGGCCTGGAGGGGCCTCGAACGGGAAGGAGAGCACGTTGGTGGGCTTGTCCTTGCCGCGATAGGTGTGGTTGAGCTCACGGCTCTCCGCCTCGTCCACCAGCCGCACCGTCACCTCGGCCTCGTCCTGGAAACCCAGGATGGTGCTCTCGAGCCAGCCTTGCAACTGGGCTTCGGTGGGCAATCCTTCGGCGTTGGCACAGGCCAGTTGCAGATCCAGGGTCAGGCTCATTGGGCATTCTCTTGCTTGATGTGGGTGGCGGCCTTGTCGGCTGCCTGTTGGGCGTCGAACGCCTCGTAGGCCTGCACGATGCGGGCCACTACGGGGTGACGCACCACGTCTTTGGACTCGAAGAAGTTGAAGGAGAGGCCATCGACCCCCTGCAGCACTTCCAGGGCGTGGCGAAGACCGGACTTGGTGCTGCGGGGCAGATCCACCTGGGTGATGTCGCCGGTGACCACCGCCTTGGAGTTGAAGCCGATGCGGGTCAGGAACATCTTCATCTGTTCCGTGGTGGTGTTCTGAGCCTCATCCAGAATGATGAAGGCATCGTTCAGGGTGCGACCGCGCATGTAGGCAAGCGGCGCCACCTCGATGATGTTGCGCTCCATCAGCTTCTCCACCCGCTCGAAGCCCAGCATCTCGAACAGGGCGTCGTAGAGGGGGCGCAGGTAAGGATCCACCTTCTGGGAGAGATCGCCCGGCAGGAAGCCGAGCTTTTCGCCCGCTTCCACCGCCGGACGGGTCAGCAGAATGCGGCGGATCTCCTGGCGCTCCAGGGCGTCCACCGCGGCGGCCACCGCCAGATAGGTCTTGCCGGTACCGGCCGGGCCGATGCCGAAGCTGATGTCGTGACGCACTATATTGGCGATGTACTGGGCCTGGTTCGGGCTCCTCGGCTTGATGAGGCCACGCTTGGTCTTGACGGTGACCTCCTTGCCATAGGGCAGGCTGGGGGCCTCTTCCTCGTTCTGCTCCAATACCCGGGACTCCTGCACCGCCAGGTGCACCATCTCCGGGGTGATGTCGCTCACCTTGCCGCCCTTGAGGGGCTGGGTTTCCACATAGAGATGCTTGAGGATGACGGCGGCGGCATCGATCTGCGCCTGCTTGCCGAGCAGCTGGAAGTGGTTGTCACGGTAGCTGATCTCGACGCCGAGGCGACGCTCCAGCTGCTTGAGATTGTCGTCGAAGGGTCCGCACAGGCTGGCCAGCCGCTGGTTGTCGGCGGGTTCAAGGTGCAGGTTCAGGGTCGCGATATGTCGGCTCAAGTTGACCTCGTCTCAAGGCGCTTCCCCCGCAGGGGAAGGGCGATTAATGGGGAGTGAAGGCCGCAACGCCCAGGGGATCGGGGACGTTGTCGGGGCGACGGGCCAGGATCTCGCTCGGCGCCGTGGCGATGCGCAGGTTCATCTCGTCCTCGCCGCGGATGAAACGGCCGCGCAGGGAGAAGGGGCGCACGTCGGTGATCTCCACGTCGGCGAAGCCGCCGATGAGGCGGTGGGAGCCCTCGAAGTTGACCACCCGGTTGTTCTCGGTGCGGCCAGAGAGCTGCATGGGATCCATCTTGGAGGGCCCTTCCACCAGGATGCGCTGCACCGAACCCAGCATGGCGCGGCCGATGAGCATGGACTGGTGGTTGATCTGGTTCTGCAGCCGGGTGAGGCGAGCCTTCTTCACCTCCATGTCCACATCGTCCGGCAGATCCGCGGCCGGAGTGCCGGGGCGCGGGCTGTAGATGAAGCTGAAGCTCATGTCGAAGTTGATCTCCTCGATAAGCTTCATGGTGGCCTCGAAGTCCTCGTCGGTCTCGTTCGGGAAGCCGACGATGAAGTCCGAGCTCATGGTGATGTCGGGGCGCACGCGACGCAGGCGACGGATCTTGGACTTGTACTCCAACACGGTGTGGGGACGCTTCATCATGGTCAGGATGCGATCCGAGCCGCTTTGCACCGGCAGGTGCAGGAAGCTGACCACCTCGGGGGTATCCCGATAGACCTCGATGATGTCGTCGGTGAACTCGATGGGGTGGCTGGTGGTGTAGCGAATGCGGTCGATGCCGTCGATGGCGGCCACCAGTCTGAGCAGCTCGGCGAAGGTGCAGTCATCCCCCTCGAAGGTCGGGCCGCGATAGGCGTTGACGTTCTGGCCGAGCAGGTTGACCTCGCGCACCCCCTGCTGGGCGAGCTGGGCGATTTCGTAGAGCACGTCGTCCAGCGGCCGGCTCACCTCTTCACCACGGGTGTAAGGCACCACGCAGAAGGAGCAGTACTTGGAGCAGCCCTCCATGATGGAGACGAAGGCGGTGGCCCCCTCGGCGCGCGGTTCCGGCAGGTTGTCGAACTTCTCTATCTCGGGGAAGGCGATGTCCACCTGGGCGCCATGGCCCTCCTGCACCTGCTTGATCATGGCGGGCAGGCGATGGAGAGTCTGGGGGCCAAACACGATGTCCACGTAGGGGGCGCGTTTTCTCAGGTTATCCCCTTCCTGGGAGGCGACGCAGCCGCCAACCCCGATCACCAGACCCGGTTTCTTGGCCTTGAGCTTCTTCCAGCGACCGAGCAGGTGGAACACCTTCTCCTGGGCCTTCTCGCGGATGGAACAGGTGTTCAGCAGCAGGACGTCCGCCTCTGCGGGCTCCTCGGTCAGCTGATAACCATGGCTGGCGTCCAACAGGTCCGCCATCTTGGACGAGTCGTACTCGTTCATCTGGCAGCCCCAGGTCTTGATATGAAGTTTCTTGCTCATCGCTACTCTTGACTGTTTTTGCTATCGACGGGGTCAAAGGACCGGGCATTTTACTCCGCAATGGCGGGGCTGACTAGTTAATATCCGGCAGGCCCATGGGCTGGCTGGCCGCGCCAACAGTGGCTTTGTCTCTGATTGGGCACGGCAATTCGCCGCTTCTCTCACTGTTTATCCCCCCTCCTTGCGCTATCATGCCTCCATTCGGTTTAGCCCCGCCGTGGGTTTGCGGGGCGCCCATTTCAGGAAGTACGTCATGGAACATTGCGATATCGCCATCGTCGGCGCGGGCATGGTGGGGGCCGCCACCGCCTGCCTGCTGGCGGCAGAGGGGCTCTCCGTTCGGGTCATCGAGACCCGGTTGCCCGAGCCCTATGCCCCCGAGCAGCCGCTGGATCTGCGGGTCTCCGCCATCAGTCAGGCCTCGGTGGGCCTGCTGGCCCAGGCGGGGGCCTGGCAGGCATTGCAGCAGATGCGGCTGTGCCCCTATCGCCGGCTGGAGACCTGGGAGCTGGACGGCTTTGCCACCCGCTTCGATGCCGCCACCCTGGGGCTGCCCCAGCTTGGCTACATCATCGAGAATCGACTGGTGCAGCTCGCCCTGCTCAACAGAATGGACGATTTTCCCAACATCCAGACCCATACCCCGGCGGCGGTGCAGCGCCTCACCCAGGAGAGTGAGCACGCGACCCTGCTGCTGGATGATGGCACCGAGTTGCGGGCGCGCTGGGTGCTGGCCTGTGACGGTGCTGAATCCCACACCCGTCGGCTCGCCGGCATCGGCGTGTCACGCTTCGAGTACCGCCAGCACTGCATGCTGATCAATATCGACACCGACTTTGCGCAAGAAGACATCACCTGGCAGCAGTTCACCCCGAGCGGCCCGCGTGCCTTCCTGCCGCTGCCCGGCCAGCACGGCTCCCTGGTGTGGTACGACAGTCCGGCCCGGATCCGCGCCCTCTCGGCCATGAGCAACGAGGCACTGACCGCCGAGGTGCGTCGCCACTTCCCGGCCCGGCTCGGCGGCTTCACCGTCACCGGTAAAGGCAGTTTTCCCCTGGTGCGCCGCCACGCCAACGACTATCACGCCGGCCGGGTGGTGCTGCTCGGGGATGCGGCCCACACCATCAATCCCCTGGCGGGGCAGGGGGTCAACCTCGGTTTCAAGGATGTGGCCTGCTGGGTGGAACTGCTCGCCAGGGCGGGAAGCGACTGGCATGAGATGGCGCTGGCCGAACGCTACGCGCGTCGCCGTCGTCCGGACAACCTGCTGATGCAGTCGGGGATGGATCTCTTCTACGGGGTCTTCAGCAACGAGATTGGGCCGCTGCGCTTTGCTCGCAACCTGGCGCTCAGTCTGGCGGACAAGGCGGGCCCCCTCAAGGAGATGGCGCTGCGCTATGCGCTGGGGCTGGTCTAGATGGCAGTGAGTTCCACTGTTTTATTTGCATTTGGTGAATTATAAGTCTTAAGGATTGATGGATTTAGTGTTTTATATGGCTGCAGGCCGCGCCGCTGATGATGTCAGCAGACGCGAGGGCTGAACGATATCTCACCATACGGGAGCACATCATGAACAAGGCACTGCTGGTCATCGACTTTATCAACGACATCGCGCACCCGGACGGGCGCATCGCCGCCTCGGCGGCCCATGTGGTGGAGCAGGATGCCATCGCTCACGCCAATCAGGCGCTGGCCCATGCTCGGGCCCAGGGCTGGCTGGTGATCCTCATCAAGGTGGGCTTCGACGCCGGTTACCAGTTGCAGCCGAAGGACTCCCCCATGTTCGGGCGGGCCAAGCAGTTTGGCGCCCTGTCGCTGGCGGGCAGCGGCACCGACTTTCACCCCGAGCTGGATGTGCAGCCCGGCGATCTGGTGCTGACCAAGCCGAGGGTCAGCCCCTTCTACGGCACGGCGCTGGAGCCTGCCCTGCGGGCCAACCGGATCGATCACCTCTATCTGTGCGGGGTCAGCACCAGCTGGGCCATCCAGGCCGCCACCCGGGATGGACACGACAGGGATTACGCCATCACCATTCTGGAGGACGCCTGCGCCGCCGCCGATGCCATGGATCATCACGGCTCCTTGCGCCAGCTTGGGCGCATCGCCGAGATCATCAAGGTGGATCAGCTGAGCTGAGGCCGCCCCTGTCCCGCCCTGTTGGTCTGAAACGGCACGGCGGCTATTGATACCGCGCGCATTTCGGGCAACATGGTGACACACCGCTGACCACAAGGATGAGGACATGCGTTATCAGGGCAGGATAGTGAGTTGGAACGCGTCGCGGGGCTTTGGCTTTATCAAGCCGGAGTCGGGGGCCCAGGGGGTGGGCAGCGAGGCGCAAGGGACGCCGGATCTCTTCGTGCACGCCTCGGCGCTCAACCATGATGGCGGGCCCCCCAAGGTGGGGGAGCGAGTCTCTTATCTGCTCGGGACCGGCAAGGACGGCAAGCCCTGCGCCCAGCAGGTGTTCTTCCCCGAGCGGCCCCTGTCCCTTGCCGATGGCTTCACCCCCGCCCCAGAACGATCGGCGCCGCGGCGCAACGAGTCGGTCAGGGTCACTGCACCAGCGACGGCGCGGCCCCGTCCCACCTACAGGCGCAAGAGCAACTGGCGGGGCAAGCTGATCCCCCTGCTGGTGCTGGCGGGCCTGTTTTCCCTCTATTCCCGCTTCTCGGTCGAGTCACCCTCCCCCCTGCCGGCTTCCTCGCCCATGAGTGCTGAGGTCAATGCTTTCGATAGCGCCCCGTCGGCTCCCACCTTTATCAAACAATGCGACGGCAGGCAGTACTGCTCCCAGATGACCTCGTGCGAGGAGGCCACCTGGTTTTTGCAAAATTGCCCCAATACCAAGATGGATGGCCACGGCAGAGGCAACGGCATTCCCTGCGAAAGCCAGTGGTGTGGCCACTGAGCGACCCAGGCTCGCGGGAGAAACGGTCAGCCGACCTGGGCTGACTGACCTGTTTGATTGACGAGAGTGGCCGCAATGGCAGAGTCCTCATGCCTCATGCCTCATGCCTCATGCCTCAGGTGGCAGATCTGATCTGCGGGTGGGCCGCCTTGACCAGCGCCAGAAACTGATCCCGGATGGGATCGGCGAAGGTCGAATTCCACACCAGGCTGATTCCCCACTGTGAATAGGGGCCGAAGAGGGGGTAGAGGGTGACGTCAGGCCCGGCGATAAAGCTGACGCTGCGGGGCAGGATGGCGTTGCCGATCCCGGCGGCGACCAGGGCCACCAGGGTCTGGATGTCCTCCGCCTCCTGAATGACGCCGGTCAGCCGGTTGGCGCCGAGGTAGTTGGCGATCTGCTGGGTGAGGCCGGGGCAACGATGGCCCACCATCTGCAGCAGGGGTTGCTCTACCAGCGCCTTCTCCACCTCGAAGGCGGCGGGATCCGGCCCTATCAGCTGGGTGGGGACCGCCAGCACCAGGCTGTCCGTCAGCAACCTGTGTTCGTGCAGCTGTGGCGCCTGCGGCCTTCGCATGAAACCGACCTGCAACTGGCCGGAGAGCAGCATCTCGTGCTGGATGGCGGAGGGCATGTCCTGCAGATGTACCATCACCTCGGGAACCTGCTGCTTGAAGCGGGCCACCAGGGAGGGCGCCAGCACGAAGCTCGACAGGCCGAATCCCATCTTGAGCCGTCCGGCGAGGCCGCTCGCCAGCGCCAGGGCATGGCGTTCGAACTCCCTGCCATGATCGACCAAGGCGAGGGCCTGGCTGAGCAGCTGCACGCCGATGGCGGTCAGCTCGGCGCCGTGGCGACCCCGGTTGAACAAGGTGCTACCAAGGGCCAGCTCCAGTCCCTGGATCTGCTTGGTGAGCGCCGGCTGGGTGATGAACAGCCGGTTGGCGGCCTCCCGGTAGTTGGCCGTCTCCGCCAGGGTCACGAATGCGTGCAACTGCCTCAGATCGAATTTCATTCCGTTTGGTTATCCATTCCGTTTGATTATCAAATGTGGCGATTTAGTGATTATAAATTATCTATTTGCCTTGTTCTAATGGTGTCGCAGCGGGCCGGAGGTCGGCCTGAACGGGGAACGAGGAGTCACACCATGCAAAGCGAACGCTATCTGTTTTTAATCAAGGGCAGCCTCATCATGGCCCAGCCGCTGGCGGCGGCCGAGACGGGGGAGCTGTTGACCAGCCTGTTGTCGCAAGGCTTCGTGGTCGCTCCCCTACTGGTGTGGGCGAGCGACACCGAGCAGGCCCTGGCCTGTTACGAGGGGAGGGCCCAGCGGCAGGCGTTGGTCACTTCGCTGTCCGGTGTCGACCCCGTGCTGGCGGGGGCGACGACATGAGTGTCATCGTGCTGCGGGCCAAGGCCCTGCTGCTGGACATGGATGGCACCCTGATCAAGTCGACCGCAGGCGTGGAGACCGTATGGCGACAGTGGTGCCAGCACCACGGGCTGGCGCCCGAGCCCGTGCTCGCCATGTGCCACGGCGTGCGGGCCAGGGAGATCATCGAGGCGCTGGCGCCCTGGCTGGACATGGAGCAGGAGATGGCGCGGCTGGATGAGCTGGAGTTGCGACACGGGGGCGTGGCCGAACCCATCGAGGGAGTGAGCGCCCTGCTCCATGGCCTGCCCGCCGCTCGCTGGGCCCTGGTCACCTCCGCCAGCAAGCGGGTGGCTCGGGGTCGACTCACCGATGCCGGCCTGCCGCAGCCGGGGTTGATGGTGGGTGGGGATGACGTGGTGCGGGGCAAACCGGATCCCGAGCCCTATCTGCTGGCAGCCACCCGCCTTGGTCTGGATCCCGCCGATTGCCTGGTGTTCGAGGACGCACCGGCGGGCATCGCCAGCGCTTTGCAGGCCGGTTGCCGGGTGGTGCAGGTCGGGGGAACTCGCCTGCACCATGACCGGGCGAGCGGCTGGATCCCTGACTGGCGGCGAGTGCAGGTCACGGATGAGGTCGAGGGCCTGCGGTTGATGCTGTCTGAGCAGTGTGAACCGCTGCCCAGTTGAATTGCGGCAGATGATGCTGTGGTAAAGGAGGCCATCAACCGAATGGATCAGAGGCTGAGTGGCCGGGTAGGCACGGGATTATCCTGCTCGTCATCGGGATGTTGCTCCACCCGGTTGCGGCCGTTGCGCTTGGCCTGATAAAGCGCCTTGTCCGCCCCTGAGAGCAGTCTGTCGAGGCTATAGGGGCCGCCCTGCTGGCAGATGATGCCGATGCTGACGGTGGCGCTGACCCCCTGCTGGTCCTCATCCCTGACGCTCAGTGCGGCCACCTGCTCACGCAGCCGCTCGACCACCTCCAGCGCCTGGGGCCGGGTGGTCGCCGGCAGCAACACCACAAACTCCTCCCCCCCGAGGCGGGCGAACAGATCCCCCTTGCGCAAGTGCTGGCGAACGGTATCGCTGAAGGCCTTGAGCAAGGCATCACCCGCTTCGTGGCCATGGTTGTCGTTGATGCGCTTGAAGTTGTCCAGATCCAGCATGCAGACCGCGACGGATTGCTGTCGCAGCGCCTGGTGCGCCAGCATGGTCTGGGCCTGGGGCCAGAAGCCGGTGCGGTTGAGGGCGCCGGTCAGGTGATCGTGATGGGCCAGATATTCCATCTTGCTCAGCAGGGCGTTGCGGGCGGCCATGATGCTGGCGGCGGTGAGGGGGGTGAGGGCGATCAGCATGAGGCCGATGCGGACCGAGAACATCCAGTACTGGGTCTGGGCGTCGTGATTGATGGTCAGATAGCCGCTGGAGAGCGCGATCAGGGTCAGGGTGCTGAAGCACAGGGAGAGCAGGGTGGTGCTGAACAACGAATAGCTGACGGCGCACCAGAGCAGGGCGGGCACCGGGAAGACGATGGAGCCGGGCCCCTCGATCAGCAGGGCCAGCAGCAGGGTGGCCAAGAAGCTCAGCAGCGGCAGCAGCTTGCTCCACGAGATGTCTGGCCGATAGAAGTCGGTGCGCCACCGGGTCATGACGGCGAGCGAGGGCAGGGCCAGGATGACTGGCAAGATGGCCATGTAGTTGACCAGCTCGCTGGCAAACCAGAAGCCGAGTCCGTAGAGGATGTCACCGCTGAACAGGACTGGGTTGATGAAGGCGCCGACCAGGCCGGCGGCGAGGGAGGCGGCAATGGTGATCAGCAGCAAATAGACGATGGAGGTCGGGCGTCTGAGGCGGATATCCTCGTGATCAAGGCGGCGAAACAGCAGATAACCGACGCCGACCCCCGCCAGGTTGCCCAGGGTCAACAGGGCCGTCTTGATGGCACTGTCATCGGTGAAGAGGGCGGCGATGAGGTAGCCTGCGATCCCGCCGAGCCAGCCTGCCGGTGAGGCCAGCCGCGGGTAGCGCAACATGATGCCGAGCAGAACCGCATTGGCAGGCCAGAAGGCGGCCAGCAGCTCGGGGGGGCGGGTGAAGATGCCGATGAGGGAAAACAGGCAGACCAGGGCGGTGACCCAGAGCAGGGCGTAGAGTGGGAAGAGTCTGGATGGCACACTCTGTGGGCGGCTCTCTTTCATGAGACTCTCCTCATCTTGGTCGGGTGTCATGAGTATGGGGGCAAGTCAGAGGCGACGGGGGTAAATCAGTGGAAAGCCTCCCCCGAGGGGGAGGCTTGAGTCAATCAACCGAATACGCGGAAGCGAACGTCGTCACCGATAAAGGTCTTGTCACCGGCCGCCTGCTTGATGCTGCCAAAGGGCATCTGGGCGCGCAGTTTCCAGCTGGCTGGCAGGTCCCATTGCTGGCGTACCGCATCGTCGATCAGCGGGTTGTAGTGTTGCAGGGTGGCACCAATCCCTTCCTGGGCCAGGGCGGTCCAGACGGTGAACTGGGCGATACCGGTGGAGTGTTCGGACCAGACGGGGAAGTTGTCGGCATAGAGCGCAAACTGCTCTTGCAGCCCCTTGACGACATCGGTGTCTTCAAAGAAGAGCACGGTACCAAAGCCGGCGCGGAAGCAGCCGTCGACCTTGCCTTCACTCTGGGCATAGGCTTCGGGCGGCACAATCTTTTTCAGCTCGGCCTTGACGAGATCCCACACCTTGTGGTGCTGCTCGCCGAACAGGATGACGGCGCGTGAGCTTTGGGAGTTGAAGGCGGAAGGGCTCTGCTTGATGGCCTCCTGGATCAGGGCGGTCAGCTGGGCCGGGGTTTGAGAAACCTGGTCACCCAGGGCATAGATGGAACGACGTACCTTGATCTGTTCGATAAATGGACTGCTCATAACATCTCCTTTGTTTGATAAACCATCAAACCAGTGGCGGCCAAAGAGGCCGTCTGGCTCCGATTTCTCGAGTGATCGACTATAACACCTTCCGCACAATAAGCCGTCAACGCTGGGTAATGACTGTTTCTACTTTTTATGAATATTCACATGACAAAACCGGAAATTGCGGCCGGGATAAACAATGTCGCTTTTATCAATAAACGGAGACGTTAATGATTTCAATCAATTAATTGGAAGCATATTTCACCATAGAATCGAGCCAGTATCATATTTTATAGAGGGCGGCATGGCTGGCGGGATCATCAAAAAACGTTACTACATACTGACCCCGCTCTCCTTCTTCCTCGGTGCTCTGGTGCTCATCTCCACCTTGCTGCTGGCCATGGCCAGCTACCTGCGCAGCATCGACAAGACGGTGGCTGGCTATGAGCAGATGCTCGCCTCCATCGATGCCACCCTGATCCAGGAGATGGTGCTGGACAACCAGCGTCAGCTCGCCGTGCTGGAGGCGTCACTGGACAAACAGGCCATCGCTAGGGGCGAGTCGGCCGTTAATCCTATCTGGGCCATCGCCCACCAGTTCAAGCACGACGCTCACTATCTCTACTTCTACAACGCCCGCTTTGGCGAGATCAGCAGCTACCCCGCCAGGGCCTTGCCCATGTATTACGATCCGCGACAACGACCCTGGTACCAAGCCATGAACAGCGACAGCGACGAGCTGATCTGGTTTGGCCCTTATCAGGACTTCAACTCCGACAATCAGAGTCTGACTCTGATCAAGCGAGTCGAAGGGGATGGCAAGCTACTGGGCCTGCTGATGGTGGACCTATCGTTTGACAGCTTGCAAAAAGCGCTGCACCGGGCCATGGGGGATGAGCAGGTCGCCATCTACCTCACGGCGCGCAAGACTGGCCAGGTCATAGTGGGGGACAACTTGGGTTTGATTCCGGCAGTGCAGGACGAAAACGCGGAGCCGGGGGCCCTCGGGCTGAACGTTATCCGACATGGCCGTCACCTCAAGACCGAGCTGGCCGATGTGGGCTGGGACCTCAATATCTACCTGCCACCGGCCCAGTTTCACGATAGCTTGCGGGAGACATTGCTGATGGTGGTGCTGCCCCTGCTGGCACTGCTCGTTCTCTGGCTCTGCAGCCTGATCTTCCTGGTGCGGATATTCCGCCAGGAGCAGGCGCTGGTGGAAGGCTCGCTGCAAGGCATCATGCAAAACACGGCCATGGCGAACACTCCTGGCCGGCCCAGAACCTGGTTCGTGCACGATAGCCTGGGCGGCCTCGATGAGGTCAGAACCAGCTTGCTGCAAGGGCAGGATGCCCTGTTGCACGATCCTCTCACCGGCATCATGAACCGGCGCGCCTTCGATGAGTACAGGTGCAAGCTCGAGCAGGCGGGCACGCCCTACTGGCTGGTGTTGATCGACGTGGATCGCTTCAAGCGGATCAATGACAACTGGGGACATGGCGTCGGGGATGCTGTGCTTTACCGCATCGCTACCATATTGGCCCGGACTCTTGGGGATGAGCAGGTATACCGTATCGGCGGTGATGAGTTTGCCGCTATTTTGCTCTGGGATCGCCACGAGGTTGAATCCCGGCTGACCCACCTCCTCGCTAGGGTGCGAGGGCTGAAGTGGCGCGAGTTCAAGGAGTCCATCACCCTGAGCGCGGGAGGGGCGCACTACCCGGACACAGAGGGTTGCCTGTTTGAACGGGCCGACGAGTATCTGTATCGGAGCAAGCATCAAGGAAGAGACTGCTGGCACCTGCCTGCCGCGCGGGATCAGCCCCTCGAGGGAGGGGTCGTGACAGTATCTGTCCGAGCGTGATGAAGCAAAAATAGGCAGTGGCAAATGGAAAGTGGGTCACAGGGGGGATAATTTCCACTGTGACCTTTTTTTTTAATGAATTTTCAAATGGTTAACCTGTTTAATTTAACAGCGTCGCAGAGCAGAGACAGTCTGTTGGCCGATGGCATGCTGCTTGTCCCAGTAGCGGAGCGTCCGGCGCTTTGTATAGTGCAGGAAAATAATCAATCAGGTTTGACAGGAGTACTCCATGGACGCGAAAAAACACGGCATGGGCGCGATGGCGCTGTTGGGAGCACTGATGCTGGCCAGCGGTGCGGCGCAGGCTTCGGAAACCCTCAATACCATACTCGGCGGCGGGGCCGGCGGGGTGGCGGGCACCATGATAGGCAAGCAGCTCGGTGGTGACACCGGTGCCCTGGTGGGGGCCGCCCTCGGTGGTGCGGCTGGTGGCGCGGCGACCGCCGACAGAGGCAACAAGAACGAGGCCGCCCTTGGCGGTGCGGTCGGTGCCCTGGGTGGCGCCGCCATCGGCAAGAGCGTGGGGGGGGATACCGGCCGCCTGATCGGGGCCGGCATCGGCGGTGCCGGTGGCTCCGCCATCGGTGCCCGTACCGGTGACGGTCACGAGAGCAAGAACGATCGCTATTACGACGACAGGCGCTATCACAAGCACCACAAGAAGTACAAGAAACACCGCAAGCACAGATGGCATGACGATGACTGATTGCATCTGCACATGAAAAAAGGGGCCCTTGGCCCCTTTTTTGATCCCGGCCCTCAGACCAGGCGGTGCTGACGGCGCCCCAGAGAGAAGGCGTTGATATTGTCGATCAGCTGATCCGCGAGGCGCTGCATCGACTCATCGCTGGCCCAGGCCACGTGGGGGGTCAGGATGAAGTTCGGGTATTGCAGGGCCCGCATCAGGGGATGATCCGGCGGGGGCGGCTCCTGACTCACCACATCGAAGCCGGCGCCACCGAGCCGACCGTTGGCCAGCGCCATCAGCAATGCCTGTTCATCCACCAGGCCACCGCGCCCCACGTTGATGAGCAGGGCGCCCGGTTTCATCATGGCCAGCTCCCGCTCACCGATGAGGTGACGGGTATAGGGGGTCAGCGGACAGTGCAGGCTGATGACATCCGAACTCTGCAGCAGGGTCTCAAGGGGCAGGCGGTCATCGTCTCCGGGCGCCCCGACCTGGCTCTGGGCGTAGAAGACCTCCATGCCGATGGCGCTGGCCCGTTGACCCAGGGCCTGGCCCAGGGTGCCCTTGCCGATGATGCCAAGACGCTTGCCGTGAAGATCCGAGATGGGGTGATCGAAGAAACAGAACTGGCCGCTCTGCTGCCAGCGGCCTTCCAGCAGGGACTGGCGCCAGGCGAACAGATTGCGCGACAGGGCCAGCATCAGCGCCATGGCATGTTCGGGCACCGAGGGGCCCGAGTAGTTGCGAATGTTGCACACCGCGACCTGAGCCGCGCGGCAGGCGTCCAGATCCAGGTTGTCGCTGCCGGTGGCCGCCAGGGCGATCAACTTTAAATCCGGCAGCCTGGCCAGCTCGGCGGCGCCGATGCGCACCTTGTTGATGATGGCGATGCTGGCGCACTGGAGTCGCTCCACCACCTGATCCGGCGCAGTGCGGGGGTAGCTTTGCCAGTGATGGGGAAAATCTGGGCGACCCAGCTTGATGCCGGCGTCCAGGGTGTCGCTGTCGAGAAACACGATTTGCTGCATGAAGCCTCCTGCCATTGATGAGGCCATGATGCCAAAAAGGGGGGCAGGCTGACCAGTGCAGCCTGTGGCCGCCGTCGCTGTGTCTCAGATCCAGCCGAGATGGGTCAACCAGCCCTGGATGCGACCTGGGGTCTCGTCGAGCGCCATCAGGGCGTAGGGGCGGTAGTTGAGTTTGTGGCTGCGCCGACTCTCGCTGCGCCTGGCCTCGGCCGCCAGTAGGGGCCAGCGGGCCCCCTCCTCCTGATAGAGATCCAGAGTCGGGATGCTGACCTGGGCCACCTGCTTGGCCAGGGTCTGATTGCTCTGCGGGTTGGGGAAGAAACCATCCAGCAGCACCAGGGCGTCAGGGGCGGGTAGTTGCTCGCTGGTGATGAGGTTGGCGGCCCAGGCCGCGCTGGTGCCCTGGGCCAACAACAACTTGAAGCCCCCCTCCTGCAACTTGGCGTCGCTGAGCTTGACGATCCGCTCGGCAAATTGCTGGCGGAAGCTGTCGATGGATGCCTGTTTCTTCTCGGCCGCCGGATCCAGTTCGAACTGCTGGGGGGAGGGGAGCAGCAAGAGGGTATCGAAGCCGAGCCGGCCCAGATCCCGGGTCAGCTGCCAGAGCTGGCCGCTGCGTTGCCAGTCCGGCAACAGGATGGCGAGCCCCAGGTAGTTGTCGCTGCTGTGTCTGGCGAACAAGACCCGCTGCTTGTCCACCTGGGTGCTGTCCGGCAGACCCTGCCAGTCCCCCGATTGCCAGTGATCGAGGGGGGCTGGGGGCGTGATCTCGCTGGCCGGCACGGTGGTGCTTGCCAGCAGGCTCAACAACAGCAGTAAGGATGATTTGACCATAGGCGCTCCCCGGTTCACTGGGTTAGCGGCGGCGGGCCCGTTTTCTGAAGGGAAACGTGCGATGACGCGACAGGATCGTGCTGACAGGGGAAGGGCCATCCCTTCCCCTCAGCCCTCAGCAAGTGAGTCTGGCGAGCTGCCTGTCGTGCAGGGGAGTCAGGAGCAGCAGGGCGCTGATGGCGCCAACGAGGGCACAGAACATGTCGGACTGGGTGTCCCAGGGATCCCCCTGGGTGCCGAGGAACTCGTCGGCTCCCTGACCGAGCGCGAGGGCCGCTCCCCACTCGATCAGCTCATAACTGGCACTGATGGCCAGCACCACGCAGATGACGAGGAACGCCAGCATGCGCTTGCCCTGCACATGGTGACCTCGCAGCAGTATCTCCCGGCAGGCGAGGGCGGGGACGAAACCCTGGAAGAAGTGGCCAATCTTGTCATAGGGGTTGCGGCTGAGTTCAAACCACTGTTGCAGGTCGAAACCCAGCGGCACCCTGGCATAGGTATAGGTCCCCCCCAGCATCAGCACGGCGGCGTGCACGGTGATCCCGAGATAGAGCAGGGTGGTGAGGGGGAAGTGCTTGTGGGTGAGGATCAGCAGCGGCATGACGATGAGTACGGGGACGATTTCCAGCAGCCAGGTCAGCCGGTCATAGGGTTGCCAGCCGGAGAGCGCCAGCAGGATCAGGGTGAGCAACAGCAGCAGGATTTTTTGAGAAGATGTCATAGGGCGCCTGTGATGAAGAAGAAACCTGATGTCATGATGTAGCCGCAATTGTGGCCAATGAAAAGGGGCAATGGCATTTTCTCTGATCCTGGGCCTAGGGTCATTGACCGGGGCTGAACCAGCCGCGAACCTAGGGCAGATAAAGAAAAAGCGAGCCTTGGGCTCGCTTTTTGTCCGAACTGGCTTCGCAGTCAACTTAGTTGACGCGACGCTTGAACTCGCCGGTACGGGTATCGATTTCGATCTTGTCGCCGATCTCTACGAAGGCGGCAACGGCCAGCTCGTAGGTGGTGCCCTTCAGGCGGGCCGGCTTGGTCACTTTACCGGAGGTGTCGCCACGGGCGGCCGGCTCGGTGTACTCAACTTCGCGAACGATGGTGGTCGGCAGTTCTACGGAGATGGCTTTCTCGTTGTAGAAAGTCACTTCACACAGATCTTCCATGCCGTCTACCAGGTAGTTCAGCGCGTCACCCAGGTTGTCTTTCTCGACGTCGTACTGGTTGTACTCGGTATCCATGAAGACATACAGGGGGTCGGAGAAGTAGGAGTAGGTGCACTCTTTACGCTCCAGTTGAACGACTTCCAGCTTGTCGTCAGCCTTGAATACGGTCTCGGTGGCGCTGCCGTTCAGCAGGCCTTTCAGCTTCATCTTGACCACGGCGGAGTTACGGCCGGATTTGTTGAATTCGGCTTTCTGGACCACCATCGGCTCGGTACCGATCATGACGACGTTACCAGCGCGGATTTCCTGTGCGGTTTTCATGTAAAAATTCCTGTTCGTATACGGGCAGATAAAAACTGCCAGATTATATACGGCTTTCTAAAAATTTCACCAGCCGAGTGACGAGATCCCCGTCGACGAGCAGCTTCTGTGACCAGGCTCGCGCATGTTGTTGCCAAACTGTGGCGTATTGTGGCCATTGTGCCCAGAGTTCGCCGACATCGTGCCCGTGATTGAGGGCGTGGCTGACATCGCGCAGCCACTGGACCGCATCTGCGGGCAACGCCGCCAGATAGTGCGTGAGGAAGTCGTCCAGCTTGGCGATGTGGGCCTCATCGTCTTGGGGATAGATGTGCCACAGGAAGGGGTGGGCGGCCCACTGGGCCCGTATGAAGGAGTCCTCCCCGCGTACCAGGTTGAGATCGCAGCTCCAGAGCAGTCGATCGTAACCGGCCTGATCCGTCATCGGCAGCAGCTTGATACAAAGGTTACCCGCTTGCAGCCGATCTCCCGCGCTGGCTGTCGTGATGGCCTCCTCCAGCCCGGCGCCGGTGAGTACGTCATTGAGGGAGCGCCCGAGCGGCAGCAGCAGGGTGACCGGAGTAGTGCTCTGGCACCAGCTTTGCACCAGGCTTCCAAGTGCCGCGCTCTCGTAGGTAAAGAGGCTTATTCTCAGCTCATCTTGTGCCTTGGGGGCTAATCCCAGGCTGGCCCAGTAGGCATCGAGCCCCGCCTCATCTTGTTGCCACTGCTCTCGCGCCGCAATCAGCCCCTGTTCGCACAAGAGCCCCCCGGTCCTGGCGGTGAAGCCCGGGAAGAAGAAGTATTTGTCGAGACTCTGATTGCCGACCCGCTGGGGGGAGGCGAGGGCGTGGCACTCCTCGACCCAGGACTCGGCCGACAGGTACTCCAGGTTGATCCAGCAGGGCGGGGGGCTCTGCTGGGCCATGCGCTCGATGAAGGGGGTGGGCAGCGTGCAGGCAAAGGCCTCTATCACCACCCTGGCAGGTATGGTATCGGCGGGCAGGACATCGTGCCAGTGCTGGACATGGATGCCCTCCACCCATTGGCTGTCCTGGGCCGGATCCAGTCCGGGGCAGATGCGGGCGAAGCTCGCCAGATCGTCCACCCAGAGCCTGACGAGGCCATGATTCTCCTGCTGCAACTGACGGGCGAGCCGCCAGGTGACGCCGATGTCGCCGAAATTATCCACGACGGTGCAGAAGATATCCCAGTCAAACGGGGGGAGGGAGGGGGTCATGTCAGGGCATCCAGATGCAAAAAACCGGTGCGCAGGGTAGCACACCGGTGGCTTGGCTTCTAACGGTCGACGGCGGGGTCTAAGCGGGCGTTACTCCTTGCCGTAGATGTTGTTCTCCTGCTCCCACATGTGCACTGAGTTCAGCTCTTTGAGCTGTAGGCACAGGATCGCGGATTTATTCCTTGCCGTAGACGTTGTTTTCCTGCTCACGCACCCGGATGAAGGTAGTTCGCTTGGTCAGCTCTTTCAGCTGGCTGGCACCGACATAGGTACAGGTGGAGCGCACACCGCCGAGGATATCGCGCACGGTATTTTCCACCGGGCCGCGGTAGGGCAGCAGTACCGTCTTGCCCTCGGAGGAGCGATAGTCGGCGACGCCACCTGCGTGCTTGTCCATGGCGCTGGACGAGCTCATGCCGTAGAACTTCATGAAGGGGGATCCATCGACCTCCACCAGTTCGCCGCCGCACTCCTCGTGGGCCGCCAGCATGCCGCCCAGCATCACGAAGTCAGCACCGCCGCCAAAGGCCTTGGCCACATCCCCCGGGCAGGTGCAGCCGCCGTCACCGACGATCTGGCCGCCAAGGCCGTGGGCCGCATCGGCGCACTCGATGATGGCGGAAAGCTGGGGGTAGCCGACCCCGGTCTTGACGCGGGTGGTGCAGACCGAGCCCGGGCCTATGCCCACCTTGACGATGTCGGCACCGGAGAGGATCAGCTCCTCCACCATCTCGCCGGTGACCACGTTGCCTGCCAGGATGACGTGGTTCGGGCAGGCTTCGCGAATTTTGCGCAGGAACTCGACGAAGTGCTGGGAGTAGCCATTGGCGACATCCACGCAGATGAAGCGCAAGGCGTCGGACATGGCCAGGATCTGGCGGGTCTTGGTGAAGTCCTCCTCCGAGGTGCCGGTGGAGACCATCACGTGGCCGAGCAGGGCCGGGTCGGTGTCGTTCACGAAGGCTTGCCACTGCGCGAGGCTGTAGTGCTTGTGCACCGCCGTCATCATCTCGAAGCTGGCCAGAGTTTTTGCCATGGCGAAACTGCCCACGGTATCCATGTTGGCGGCGATGACGGGTACCCCCTGCCACTGGGTCTGGGTGTGCTTGAAGGTGAATTGACGGGTCAGGCTGACTTGGGAACGGCTCTTGAGAGTAGAGCGCTTGGGGCGGAACAGTACATCCTTGAAACCGAGCTTCAAGTCTTCTTCGATACGCATTGAGAATTCCTTTTTGAGCCTTGTTGGTGCGTCACTTTGCAGTGGCAAATTATCGGCAGGCACAAAAAAACCGCAGGTTTTCAAGGCCTCCGGTTTACAACAGTCTAGGCAAAAATCCCGTCAGAACAAGACTGATAATTTGCAAATCCTTGTGGTAGCCTTTGGCGTCACAACCTGAGCTCAGCGACGGGTGTCATCCAGCGCCACGTCAGGGACTCATCTCATCTCCTCGTTGCCCATTTTTTCTCCCCGGAGTCAGCCGCTGTCGCGGGACTTGGCCAAACCCTCGCCCATTGCTCACCCCTGACTGCTGCGGGGATCTTGCCAGTTGACACTCCCCTTGCGTCTGCTCACTCTGACAGGGCGAGCCACCAGAGGCCGAGCCCGATGAGGAAAAGATCATGCCCGGATCACACAAGGCCAGTTGGCTGTTATTGACCCTGCTTTGCCTGCCTGTGGCAGCCCAGGCCGCCCCCACCGTCTACGGCTGGGTCGAGAAGGGGTTGATCATGCCGGATACCCGTGCGAACAAGGGGGTGGCGGTGAAAATGAAGCTCGACACCGGCGCTCTCACCTCCTCGATGGATGCGCGCTCGCTGCAACACTTCAAACGCGATGGCAAGCCCTGGGTACGCTTCTCTCTGGTGCTGACCGATGCCAATACCGACAAGGAGGTGCGCCAGACGCTGGAGCGACCGGTTGAGCGCACCGTCACCGTGCGCGGCGCAGGGGGTATGGAGGAGCGGCCCACGGTGACCATATCCATCTGTCTCGGTTACAAGGTCTACAAGGAGTGGTTCACCCTGCGGGATCGCAGCGACATGAACTATCCGGTATTGCTGGGGCGGCGCCTGCTGGCCGAGTTGGGACCGGTGGACTCCAGCCGCACCTTCACCGTGCAGCCGAGCTGCGACTGATCCCTTCGCTTTTTGTGAATGAAAACGGCCCCGCGGGGCCGTTTTCTATTGGGGCTGACGGGCTGGGGCGGTGGCAGCGTGGGGGATGGGAAGCCAGATACTGACCTCCAGACCGCCGTGGGGGCGGTTGTGCACGTCCAGATCCGCGCCATGGAGCTCGGCGATGCGCGAGACGATGGCCATGCCGAGGCCCACCCCGTCCCCTTGCTGGGGATTGACCCGGAAGAAGCGTTCGCACAGGCGGGAGAGGGCGGCGGCCGGGATGCCGGGGCCGCTGTCCCTGACGTCGACTCTGACCCGGTTCCCCTCAGCTGTGACCACGACCGCTATCTCGCCATCGGCCGGCGTATAGCGCAGGGCGTTGTCGATGAGGTTGCTGAACATCAGGTCCATCAACACGCTCTGGCCCATGACCTGCAGGTGCTCTTCCCCCTCAAGGGATAGCTGCTGCCCCTTCTTGAGCGCCAGGGGGGCGAGGGCGGCGAGGGCCCCCTGCAGCAGGGTGCTGAGATCGAGGGGGGTGAGGGCCAGGGACTGCTGATTGTCGATGCGGGCCTGGGTCAGCAACTGGCGGATCAGCCGATCGCTGCGATCCAACGCCAGCAGCATCTTGTGCAGGGCCTGGTCGCGTTCCTGCTGATCCTCGGCGGCCATCAGGTTCTCACTGTGAATGCGCAGTACCGCGAGCGGCGTGCGCAGCTCATGGGCCGCCTCGTTGGTGAACTGCTTCTCCCGCGCTATGGTGTCCGCCAGGGTGTGCATCAGGCGGTTTATCTCGTTGACGATGGGCGTCAGCTCCCTGGCCTTGATGGTCAAGTTGAGGGGGCTCAGGTTGGCGGGGTGACGCTCGCTGATGGCCTGGGCCACCTGGCGCAGCGGAGAGAGACCGGTGGAGATGAGCCACCAGAGCAGGCCGAGCAGGAAGGGCAGGGTGATGAACAGGGGCAGCATGGTCAGGGTGGCCATGGTACTGGCCAGTTCGCCACGCTCGTCATCCCGCTCGGCGGCGATGAGCCAAGTGCCTTCCTCCTCGTTGTAGAGGGTGAAGGTACGCCATTCGTGATGATCCTTGGTCTCGCTGTTGAAACCGCGCTCCAGGGTGGTCAATGGTTGGGTCGGCGCGCTGGGGGAGCGCACCAGGATCTCCCCCTGCTCGTTGAGCAACTGGAAATAGAGATTGCGCTCAAACTCATGGCCATAGGGGGTGAACTCCCGATCCCGCGCCAGCAGATTGAGGCTGGTGTCCTTCTGGTAGGGCTCGGGGGCGTTCTGTTCCCACTCCTGATAGATGGCGCCGCCCTCGGGCAAGCGGCTGTGCTGGGCCATGTAGCCCTTGAGCAGCTGGTTGGTGATGCGGGCAGACTGGGCGAGACGGGCATCAAACAGCTCTTCCATCTCGTGGTTGGCCTCCAGATAACCGATGAAACCGCTGACGGCGAGACTGACGCTGACCAGGGCCAGAATGCCCGAGAGCAGGAAGCGGCGGATGGAGCGGACCCGGGTCATGACTGGGCGCCCGTTACTGGATTATCCAGGGGCGGCACTATGTAGCCGACGCCACGAATGTTGCGGATAAGCTCGGGGTAGAATTTCTTGCGCAGGTGATGGATGTGCACCTCCACCGCATTGCTCTCGGCCCCCTCGTCCCAGCCATAGAGGCTCTGCTGCAACTGCTCCTTGCTCAGCACCCGGCCAGAATGGCTTACCAGTTCCAGCAGGATCTTGTATTCATGGGGGGTGAGCCTGACGATCTCGCCCCGGTAGCTGGCCTGCTGGGCGTCCGGCTGGATCAGGATCTCGCCGTAGCTGATCATGGCCTGGGCCTGTCCCTTGCTGCGGCGCACCAGGGCCCGCAGGCGGGCATTGAGCTCCTGCAGGGCGAAGGGTTTGACCATGTAGTCATCGGAACCGGCGTCCAGCCCGATCACCCTGTCGTCCAGGGCATCGCGGGCGGTGAGGATCAACACCGGCAACTGATGGCCTTCCCGGCGCAGTTTGCGCAGCAGGCTGAGGCCGTCGATGTCCGGCAGGTTGAGATCCAGGATCATGGCGGCAAACTCATCGCTCTTGAGGGCCGCCAGGGTCGGCAACCCCAGTTGCAGCCAGTCCACCGTATAGCCGCTGTGGCGCAGGGCATCCTGCATGCCATCCCCCAGCATTACATCATCCTCCACCAGCAGGATCCGCATCGTCGTTTTTCTCCATAGGTCGGGCCGCCACAGCGGTGGGCGGCCTCAGTTTACATCATAAGGGGTGACAGGTGGCGACCCTTACCTGGCGTTGTGCTCCGTATCGCCAGCGGGCCCATGGCGGGCATAACGCTCGATGAGTGGTGCCTTGCGGGCCATCTGCCAGTCGATGAGCCAGGGGCAGAGGGCATTGAGGCGAACCATCAGTCCCTCTGGCCAGCCCAGCCAGCGGCGACGAGTCTCGCTGCACAGGGCGATGATGGCCTGCTCGGCCACGTCATAGGGGCTGTCGATGGGGGTGTCGATGGCCAGGTGCATGGCGTAGGCGGCCTCGGAGTCCAGCCGGGTACGGGTGGTGCGCGGGGCGAAATGGAGCACTCGGATGCCGGCCCCCGCCAGCTCACGGCCCAGGGCTTCGCTGAATCCGCGCAGGGCAAACTTGCTGGCGCAGTAGACGCTGTACCCCGGATAACCGACGCCACCGAGATTGGCCCCGATGTTCATGATGATGGCGGGCTTGCGCAGCCGGGGCAGCAGGGCGCGGGTTAGCTGGATGGGGGCCTCCACGTTGAGACGCAACTGGCGCTCCACCTGCTCCATGCTCTGATCTTCCAGCCAGGCAAACTGGAGGGTGGCGGCATTGTTGATGAGCACGTCCAGCCCCTCGTCCAGCGCCGGATGTTGCAACAGCTGGGACCGTTCGCCGGGCAGGGCGAGGTTGGCGATTGCTATCTGATGGCGCTCAGGATGGGGGAGCTCCCGGCGCAGGCGCTCCAGCGCGCTACCCTTGCGCCCTTGCAGCAACAGGTTTGCTCCTTGCGCTGCCAGCTCCTGGGCCAGCGCCTCCCCTATGCCGCCACTGGCGCCGGTGAGCAGCACGGTTTTTCCTTGCAGGTTCATGGTGAGGTGTCCATCGATAAGCCAGCCGAAGGGGCGAGTAGGCAGGGGCGATCATCGGGGGATCGCTGCCTTGCCCATGATGCCCAAGGTTAACGGGCGAGACTTAAGAGAGGATTAAGGGCTTGATAAGAGAGGAGCTTGGTTCTTCCGGGGAAGACTCTGGGTAAAAAACCTTGTCAGCGCCGCCCGGGGCAGGCAACCTGCGGGCCATCAACACCGAGCTCACCCACAGCGAGAACCCACGATGTCTGCCTCCCCCTCCTGCCCGCTCTGCGAGCATCCCCACAGCTACCCCTTGCCCGTGGCGGGCAAGCGTTACCATCGCTGCCAGGGCTGCGAACTGGTCTGGCTGGAGGCGGCGGATCATCTGGATGCCGGGGCGGAGAAGGCGGTCTATGACGGTCACGACAACCGGGTGGACGATCCCGGCTATCGCGGGTTTCTGATGCGCGCCTTCGGGGAGGTGCTGTCCCGGGTATCGCCCCCTGCCAGCGGCCTGGACTTTGGCTGTGGCCCAGGGCCTGCTCTCATCGCCATGGGGCGGGAAGCGGGTTACCAGATGGCGGGTTACGACAAGTTCTATGCCGACGAACCCGAGTTGCTCAACCGCCAGTATGATTTCATCACCAGCACCGAGGTGATCGAGCACCTGGCCGACCCCAGGGCCGTGCTGGACGGGCTCTGGCACTGCCTGAAATCCGGCGGCGTGCTGGTACTGCAGACCCAGCGGGTGCTGGGGGACGATCGCTTCAAAACCTGGCGCTATCGCCACGATCCCACCCACATCACCTTCTTCGCCGAGGCGTCGTTTCACACCCTGGGGAGCCGTTGGCAGGCCGGGGTCGCGTTCCCCCATTCGGATGTGGTGGTCTTCACCAAACCCTGAGGCCGCCGTTTCCATTTGCCGCCGAGTTGGGCATGCTGATGACCTGCTACCAAGGAGCCGGTTTCGCCATGTCCATCCCCCATCTCTCGCTGCAAGATGCCCGCCACCTGCAACTCGCCGCTCAAGGCTTGTTGACGCCCCCCAGACGCAAGGCAACCTCGGCCGATGTACTGGCCTGCATCCGCCGCATGGCGCTGCTGCAGATAGACACCATCCAGGTGGTAGCTCGCAGCCCCTATCTGGTGCTGTTCAGCCGTCTCGGTCACTACGAGCCGAGCTGGCTGGACAGCCTGCTGGCGCGAGGGGAGATCTTCGAATACTGGGCCCATGAGGCCTGCTTCGTACCTCGTGAGGACTATCGGCTGCTGCGCCACCGCATGCTGGATCCCGCCGCCATGGGCTGGAAGTTCTCCGCCCAGTGGCTCGAGACCCACCAAGACGAGATAACGCAGATCCTCGAGCGGGTGCGTGCGAGCGGGCCGGTGCGGGCCAGCGACTTCGAGCGCAAGGCGGGCAAGGGCAATGGCTGGTGGGACTGGAAACCCGAGAAGCGCCACCTGGAGGTGCTGTTCACCGCCGGCCAGCTGATGGTAAAGGAGCGCCACAACTTCCAGCGCATCTACGATCTCGCCGAGCGGGTGCGCCCGGACTGGGACGACGGCCGGGACTTGCCGAGCAAGGAGCGCGTGCAGCGAGACATGGTGCGCGCCAGTTGCCGGGCACTGGGGCTGGTCAAGACCGGCTGGGTGGCGGACTACTATCGACTGCGCCGGGGCAAGTACGATGAGCTGCTCCATCGACTGGCGGACGAGGGGGAGCTGTCGCCGGTGCGGGTGGAAGGCTGGCAGCACGGCGCCTTCGTGCACGCCGCATTGGCAGACGAGCTGGCGCGGGCGCAGGCAGGGACCCTCAAGGCGACCCACAGCGCCGTGCTGTCGCCCTTCGATCCCCTGGTGTGGGATCGCAAGCGGGCCAGCGAGCTGTTCGGGTTCGACTATCGCATCGAGTGCTACACCCCGGCCCCCAAGCGCCAGTACGGCTACTTCGTATTGCCCCTGCTGCGTCGCGGCAAGCTGGTGGGCAGGATGGACGCCAAGGCCCATCGCAAGGAAGGTGTGTTCGAGGTCAAGAGCCTCTATCTGGAGGACGGGGTCAAGGTGAGCCAGAGTCTGGCCCAGGATCTCCTCAACGCTATCCAGAAGCTGGCGGACTGGCACCAGACCCCGAGCCTGCGCCTTGGCGCCATTCCGGCACCCCTGCTGGCCCTGTGGCAGGCGTAGACCTCACCTCGTCTCAATGACAAAAGCCAGCCGTTATCCGCGGCTGGCTTTTTTGTTGGGCGGGGGCGCGTCAGAGGATCAGGTTCATCACCAGCATGGCGCCGAAGGCGTTGAGCACCGAGATGGCGATCATGATGGGGATGTAGCGTCCCTCGGTACCGATGCAGCCGAGGATGCGGCCCACGTACTGCACCTGGGAGCCCATCAGGTAGATGGCGGGGGCTAGGATGGCGATGTGGGTGCCGGTCAGTATGCCCTGGTCGAACAGGGTGATGACCACGCCGACGGCACCGCCCATGGACATCCAGGCGCCGATCAGCACGGCGGCCGCCTCGCCGGGCAGGCCGAAGACGGCCATGATGGGGGCGAAAATCGTGACCATGGCGCCGAGGGCACCGGTGATCTGCAGCGCCTTGATGATGACGAAGGCCATCAGCACGTTGGGCACGGTGGAGGTGGTGGCGATGACCCAGCCCTTCTTGGCCCCTTCCACGAAGATGTCGGTGACGATGGGTTTCTTGACGTTGGCCTGGCTCATTTGGCTTGCTCCTGGGCTGAAGTGGGGGCGTTCTCGCTGGACTTACCCTCGGTCAGGTTGAGGTAGAAGCGGAACAGATTGGCGCCGACGAACTTGAAGGCGAACATCACGATCACCGCGAGGCCGATGGAGGAGGCCACCGCCGGGGTGCCGTCCGCCAGGGTCAGGGTGAAGAGCACGGCGCCGGAGGAGAAGAAGTTCACTATGGTGGCGCCGGCGGAGAACTGGAACATGGTGAAGACGTCGGTCTCGCGCTGGGTGATGAGCTTTTCATCCTTAAGCTGACGGGTCATGGCGGCGCCGGCGTCCGTGCTCTGCAGGGAGGCGATGAGGGCGAGGCCGGTATTGCCCGGTACTCCCATCAAGGGGCGCAGCAACGGGGTCAGCAGCTTGCGGGCAGCCTCTAGGGCGCCGTAGTGCTCCAGCACGTTGATCATGCCGAGGGCGAACATCACGGTGGGGATCAGGGTCAGGGCGAACAGGAAGCCGTCCCGGGCGCCGTTGCCCCCCTTGCCCCGCATGTCGGTCATGGCGGTCTTGATGCCGTCACCACTGTCGCTGACGCTGTGCACCATGGTGCCGAACGATCCGTTGAGGGTGGTGAAATCGAACACCCCGTACCACTGATTGGACTGCAATAGCCCCGAGAAGAAGACGATGGCGAAGGCCAGTGCCAGGTAACTGCCCAGGGTCACCGAGCGTTTCTTGTTAGTCATGATTTGGCTCCATATGGAAAGAGTTTGGCTCGGGGTTGATTATGTTGGAGCCATTGACTGCCATGTTGATAATTATCAATTCACATCACTGCAAATGATGTATTTATCAGTGTTTTGTGGTGTGGATCTTTTGTTATTTGGAATATTGATTTGCAGGAGGTTGTCAGGGAGGGGCGAGTCCGGATGGCGGGAGCGTTGGGCATAAAAAAACCGGGCTCTGGGCCCGGTTTTTCAAGTGGTCAGCATCGGTTTACTGGAATACCAGCACCATCAGCAGACCGACGGTGATGGCGGACACCAGGAAAGCGAAGCCATAGAACACATAGTGGTGCAGCTTGGTGGTGTGGATCCCCAGATCGTGCAGACCGTGGTAGATCCGGTGCATGCCGTGCCAGATGGGCAGGGCGATGACCACCAGCAGGATGCAGGCACCCCACCAGGAGCTGGCGAAGGCGAGCACGCGCTCGTAGCTCATGGTCTCCACGTCCATGATGCCCATGGGCACCAGCAGACCTGTGATGAGGACCAGCACCGGCAGCAGCATGGCAACGACCATGCCACCGGCACCAAACAGACCCCAGTAGATGGGTTCGTCAGAACGTCTCATGATTTTCTCCTCAGGCCACGATGATCAGAACAAGCAGGGATACCACCGCCAGTGCCAGGTACTGGGCGATGACGATCGGCTTCTCCGGCACCAGGTCTTCACCACGGAAGATGCGCATGGCCTTGGGGGCCAGGGCGAACCAGGTCTTGGCGTGGAACAGGCAGGCTGCCAGCGCGATGACGTGGAACAGGATGGCGATCGGGCTTTGCAGGGATTCCAGCCAGCCGTTGAACGCTTCCTGACCCTGAACCAGTCGCATCAGACCCCACATCAGCACCACGGCGTAGATGGAGACGAAGATACTGGTGCCTTCGCGGATCATGTAACCGGTGTAGAAGGCGTTCTTCAGCCACCAGTCTTTCTTCATTTCGCGCACGTAGGGCTTACGTTTGCTCTGGGTGTTGTTCATGGTCTCACTCCTCAATCCGGCTTGAACATGGCGATCATGTAGTCCTTGGCGCTCTCGACCTTGCCAAGCTGGATGGCGGCGGCCGGATCCACACCCTTCGGACAGACATCAGAGCAGTAACCCACGAAGGTACAGCCCCAGACGCCCTCGTCCTGGCTCAGGATTTTCATCCGTTCCTTGGACGCGCTGTCGCGGTTGTCGGCGTTGTAGCGATAGGCCAGTGCCAGTGCAGCCGGACCGGTGAACTTCTTGTTGATGCCGTACTGCGGGCAGGCCGCGTAGCACAGACCGCAGTTGATGCACATGGAGAACTGGTGATACTTCGCCATGTCTGCCGGGGTCTGGGTGTACTCACCGTCGCACAGGCTGCGCGGTTCGCTTGGGATGATGTAGGGCTTGATGCTCTCCAGCTTCTCGATGAAGTCGGACATGTCCACCACCAGATCGCGCTCGATGGGGAAGTTGTTGAGCGGCTCTATGGTCATCTTGCCCGGCAGGTAGTCCCGCAGGAAGGTCTTGCAGCCGAGTTTGGGAATGCCGTTGACCATCATGCCGCAGGAGCCGCAGATCGCCATCCGGCAAGACCAACGGAAGCTCAAGGTGGAGTCCAGCTGATCCTTGATGTACTGCAGGGCGTCCAGCAGGGACATCTCTTTCAGGTAGGGCACCTGGAAGGTCTGCATCCAGGGCTCGTTGTCCTGCTCCGGTCGGTAGCGCAGGATCTCAATTTCGATCATCTCAGCCATTCTTCTTAGCCTCGTCTTGTTTCTCACCCTCGGAACCGTACACACGTTTTGCCGGTTGGGATTTAGTGATCTTCACATCGGAGTAATCGATGGTCGGGGCCCCTTCATCGTTGTAGAAGGAGAGAGTGTGCTTGAGGAAGTTCACGTCATCGCGCTCCTCATAACCGTCCAGACGCTGGTGGGAACCACGGGACTCTTTACGGTTGATGGCGGAGTGAGCCATGGCTTCGGCCACGTCCAGCATGTAGCCCAGTTCGATGGCGTACAGCAGGTCGGTGTTGAAGACAGAGGACTTGTCGTTGATCTTGATCTTCTTGTAGCGGGCCTTGAGCTCGTTGATCTTGTCGATGGTGCCCTGCATCAGCTCTTCGGTACGGTAGATACCGACCCCGGCTTCCATGGACATGCCAAGCTCGTTGCGGATATCGGCCGGGTTCTCGGTGCCGTCGATGTCCAGCAGGGCGAGATGCTGCTTGATGAGCGCTTCTGCCTTGGCGGCCAGAGCCTGGGTGTTGCCGTGATCCTGGGTCTTGGCGAATTCAGCGGCGTGCTCACCGGCCACCTTGCCGAACACCACGATCTCGGACAGGGAGTTGGAACCCAGACGGTTCGCGCCGTGCAGACCGACGGAGGCACACTCGCCCAGGGCATACAGACCCGGCATGCGGGTCGCGCACTGACCGTTGGTCTCGATGCCACCCATGGTGTAGTGGGCGGTCGGGCGTACCGGGATCGGCTCTTTCACCGGATCCACACCCACGTAGGCCTTGGCCAGCTCGCAGATGAAGGGCAGACGCTCTTTGAGGTACTTCTCGCCGAGGTGACGCAGGTCCAGGTGAACCACATCCCCCATGGGGCCCTGGATCACGCGGCCTTTTTGCTGCTCTTGCCAGAATGCCTGGGAGAGGCGATCGCGCGGACCCAGTTCCATGTGCTTGTTCTTCGGCTGGCCGACCGGCGTTTCCGGGCCCAGACCGTAGTCTTGCAGGTAGCGGTAGCCATCCTTGTTGACCAGGATGCCACCCTCACCACGACAACCTTCGGTCATCAGGATGCCGGTACCGGGCAGGCCGGTCGGGTGATACTGCACGAATTCCATGTCGCGCAGGGGCACGCCGTGGCGGTAGGCCAGCGCCATGCCGTCACCGGTGACGATGCCGCCGTTGGTGTTGTAGCGATAGACACGGCCGGCGCCGCCGGTGGCCAGAATGACGGATTTGGCCTGGATGAAGCGGGTGATGCCGTTCTGGATGTCGAAGGTCAGGACACCTTGCACGCGGCCATCTTCCACGATCAAGTCCATGCAGAAGTGCTCGTCGAAGCGCTTGATGCTCGGATACTTGATAGAGGTCTGGAACAGGGTGTGCAGGATGTGGAAACCGGATTTGTCGGCGGCAAACCAGGTGCGGGGGATCTTCATCCCGCCGAAGCGGCGCACGTTCGCCTTGCCGTCCGGCTTGCGGCTCCAGGGGCAGCCCCAGTGCTCCAGCTGGATCATCTCGTTGGTGGCGTTGTGGACGAAGTAATCGACCACGTCCTGCTCACACAACCAGTCGCCACCGGATACGGTGTCGTTGAAGTGGTTCTCGAGGGAGTCATCGTCACGGACGACACCGGCGGCGCCGCCTTCTGCGGCCACTGTGTGGCTGCGCATCGGGTAAACCTTGGAAATCAGGGCGATATCCAGTTCCGGGTGAGCTTCCGCGATGGCGATAGCGGCACGCAGGCCACCACCACCGGCACCGATGATGGCGACATCGGTCTTGATAATATCCACATCTGCCTCCTTAGGGATAGATTTGCTAGGCACGATTTTGCTCTATGAAAAAAATTCAGGCTTGATGCAAGTCAAACTGCTTTGTTTTAGTGCGTGGCAATGGTGGTTTTCGTTGAAACCACCCCATTCCTTGGAGAAAAATGCCGTCGTTATCGCCATCCATCGCTGTTCCGGATCGGCCGCAGCCATTGCCTTCATTGCTTTAACCCCAAGATTGTACGTATTTTTCTTTCAGTAAAATGAGAAATACCTCTCTTTTTAGGTATTACCCATAAAGTTTTTAAGTTTTTTATCAAGAAAATTTAATAATAATTATTCACATCTTGTTTGTGGCCAAAAGGCTTCGAAAAAGTAATGCGAATATAGCCGCGATGGGATTCTAATGCGTCATCTCATTGGCCGAAGGGGGAGGCAGATCACAGCATAGCGGTGGTGAAGGACAATTATAACCATTGAAATGAAAAGGGTTTTACTAAAAAAGAGGGCCCATCAGGCCCTCTCTGTCATCTTGTCGGAATGAGATCAAATCCGGAACATGCCCACCTGATTGTTCAGCTCGCCTGAGATATTTTTGAGCTGGGCCGACAGGTTGCGGGAGCTGTCCGCATCCACCGCCAGCTCGTCCGAGACATCCTTGACCGCCTGGATATTGCGGCTGACCTCGTCGGTGACCGCCCGCTGCTCCTCGGCGGCGCTGGAGATCTGGGTCGCCATGTCGGAGATCTGGTTGATGGAGGTGGTGATCTGCTCCAGCGCCTGGGTGGCATCGTTCGCATCTTCCACGCTGTTCTGAGCCAGCAACTGGCCTTCGTGCATGGTGCTGACCGCCCCCTGAGTGTTGCGCTGCAGGGTCTCTATCATGCTGCGGATCTCGACGGTGGAGCTGTGGGTGCGCTGGGACAGCACCCGCACCTCGTCGGCCACCACGGCGAAGCCACGGCCCTGTTCGCCGGCCCGGGCCGCCTCGATGGCGGCGTTCAGCGCCAACAGGTTGGTCTGTTCGGCGATGCCCTGGATGGTGGAGAGGATGGTGTTGATCTCCTGCGCATTTTTCTCCAGCTCCTGGATGATGCCGGAGGCCTGCTTGACCTGGGTCGCCAGATCCGTGATGGAGCGCTGGTTGCGGGCGATCACCTGCTTGCCGTGTTCACAGCTGCTGGAGCTGCTGCGGGCGGCCTCGGCGGTCTGCTCGGCGTTGCTGGCCACCTCCACCGCGGTGGCGGACATCTCGTGTACCGCGGTCGCAATCTGGGAGATCTCGTTCTGCTGGCGCGCCAACCCCTGATTGGACTTCTCCGCCATGTCGTGGGAGGACCTGGCCTGCTGGTTCAACTGACCGGAGGAGTTGGAAATGTCCTGCACCATCATGTGGATGCGTTCGATGAAGGTGTTGACGTGGCTGGCGACGGCGCCCACCTCGTCCTGGCGCTCGATCTTGATGCGGCGGGTCAGATCGCCGTTGCCACGGGAGAGATCCGCGATGGCCTCGCCCAGGGTTTTCAGCGGCGCCAGGGAGCCGTTGATGGCGACGTAGGAGAAGCCCGCCACGATGAGGATGGTGAACAGCCCCTGCAGCAAGGCCGAGGTCACCATGCGGGAGACGGACTGATAGGCGACCGCCTCATCTACGACGATACCGAAATACCAGTTGGTGTTGGGGATCTCGGTCAAGTCGAACACGCTCGCCTTGCCGCTGATCTCCATCTCGGAGATGGTGTTGTCGTGGGCCAGTTCGTTGACCTTGGCGGGGGTCAGGTCCGGGGAGAGGGCGGTGGCCTGTTTCAGGGTCAGCGAGGTGTCCGGGTGGGCGATGATGGTGCCGTTGCTGTCCAGCAGGATGGCGTAGGTGCCCTCCGAGTTTGTGGCCAGCACGTCTTTCACCAGACCGTCGATGGAGACGTCACCGGCGATCACCCCCTGGGTGTTGCCGCGAGTGAAGGGCTCGGCGATGGTGATGATGAGGTTGCCCGAGGCGGCGTCGGCGTAGGGGGCCGTGATGGCGAGCTTGCCGGCCGCGGTGGCGTCCTTGTACCAGGGGCGCTGGCGCGGATCATAGCCGGCGGGCAGGTCGGTGGGCTTGCTCTGGATCATGCGGCCATCCTGGGTGCCCGCATAGACCAGATCGAAGTTGCCCGCGTGCATGGACTGGGCCAGGTGGCTGATGGGCTCATCCTCCTTGGCAAACGCCTCCTTGGTGGAGGTCACCATGCTGATGCGGGCGTCGAGCCAGCGGGAGATCCCCTTGACGTTGGCGGCGGAGCTGTCGTCGATAAAGCTCCAGATCAGGCGCTGGGTCTCGCTGCGCAGTTGGGTGGTGTTGTACCAGACCTGCAGGCCGGTGATGAGCAAAATGATGATCCCGATGGCCAGGACCAGCTTGTTCTTGATCGATAGATTCATGGTTACATCCTTGTGAGCGTCAGTCTGAGATCTGCGGTGCTTTTATTGTTATTGGCCAAATTTGTATCGGCCTGCCGTGCATTTTATGTATCCCGATGCGCACTTATTTTCAGTTTTTTTCACCTCCCATGGCCCGCCAGGGCGCGTAAATACTCACTTGAATCGATCTGGTCGGTTGGTAAAGATGCCATCGACACCCATGGCTGCGAGTGTGTCTCTGTCACTCACCTCATCGACCGTATAGACCAGGACCTTTAGCCCTCGTTGGTGGGCGTCCGCCACCAGCTCCGCATCCACGAAGTCCACGTCGCAGTTGAGGGACCAGGCCCCGAGTCGCTCGGCGAACTCGGCCAGCTGGAGCGGCAGGTTGGCGGTCAGGGCGCCGATCCTGAGTTCGGGCCGCACTGCCTTGAAGAGGGCGAGCTCCGGATGGTGGAAGGAGGAGATGACCCAGTGGGCCGGGGTGAAGCCGAGCTCCGCCTCGGCGCGCTGGGTCAGGGCGGCCACCGCCTCTGCGGTGTGGGCTCCCTTGAGCTCGATATGCAGCTCGCAGCGCCCCGCAATCAGGGTCATCACCTGCCACAGGGTCGGGATCGATTCCCCCTGACCCGCATCCAGGTTCATCAGATAGGCGGTCGACTGTTCGGTGAGCACCCCGTGACCATCGGTGCAGCGCTCCAACCGCCGGTCATGGAACACCCAGAGCTCGCCATCTGCCCACTGTACGTCCAGCTCGATGGCCCCGGCGCCAAGCTCGATGGCGACTGCCATAGCCTTGAGGGTATTCTCCGGCGCCAGTCCGCTGGCACCTCTATGGGCAATGATCTGCATGGATGTCACTCCTCTCTCTGGGTCGGGCCCACTGTTATCCCCGGCTCATCCTGATATCGATCTGCTGGTGAGGCAGATGCATGCCGAGCCGGGTCAGCTTGTCCAGGATCAACGAGTGGACCTCGTGAGTGATCGGCATGCGGTGATCCATGTTGTTGACGTAGAGCCGGATCTCGTAGATGAGGGCCGAGTCGGTGAACTCGATGAGGAACACCTCCGGGGTCGGGGTATCCAGCACCAGGGTGGACTCCTGCACGCACTGCTCCAGCAACTGTTGCACCCGCTTGGGATCCTGGGTCAGACCGATGCGGATGCGCAGCTTGACCCGGGTGATGGCGTCAGACAGGGACCAGTTGATGAACTGCTCGGTGATGAAGGCCTTGTTGGGAACGATGATCTCCTTTCGGTCCCAATCCACGATAGTGGTGGCGCGGGTCTTGATCTTGGTGACGGTGCCGGTCAGGTCGCGGATGGTGACGGTGTCGCCGAGGCGGATCGGTTTCTCGAACAGGATGATGAGGCCGGAGACGAAGTTCGCGAAGATCTCCTGCAGGCCGAAGCCCAGGCCCACCGAGAGGGCCGCCACCAGCCACTGGGTCTTGGACCAGTCGATGCCCAGCATGGAGAAGCCGGTGAGGGCACCAATCAGGATCACCAGATACTTGCTGACCGTAGTGAGGGCGAAGCCGGTGCCCGGGGAGAGGCTCAAGTGCTGGAGCAGGGTGAGCTCCATCAGCCCCGGCAGATTGCGGGCGGTGACCACGGTCAGGATGAAGACGAAGGCGGTCAGCATCAGATCCTGCAAGGTGATGGCGGAGAGCTGTTCGATGCCCGCCACCTTGCTGCTCACCTGCCACACCTCGATGCTGCTGAGGAAACTGAACGCCGAATTGAGATCCGCCCACTGCACCACCAGCAGCATGGTGAAGCCCAGCATCAGCAGGGTACGGACCAGGCCGAGGGACTGGGCGCTGATGGTGTCCAGGTCCAGCTCGGGCTCGTCGATCACGTCAGGGATCTCCGAGCTCAAGTCATCCTCATCCCGCCCCCGTTGGGCCAGGATCTCCGCCCGCTTCTGCTTGGCGCGGTCGAAGGCGAGCCGACGACGCTGGATCAGCATCCAGCGATGGGCCAGATAGTAGAAGAGCAGGCAGCCGAGTCCGGTGAGCAGGCTCAGCTCCAGTTGGCGCAGCAGGGTGCGGGAGGTGTAGAAGTAGCCGAACAGGGAACCCAGCACCGCCAGCAGCGGAGCCAGCATCAGGCTGTTCCAGACGAAGTGGTGCAGCAGGTGCGGTTTGCTCATGTCGGCCTGGCCCCAGGTGAGCGGCAACCGCTCCCGGTTGAGGCGGGCGAAGAACAGCAACAGCCAGAGCGCCCCGATGATGAAGGAGAGGCGACCGAGGGAGTCGTAGAAGGCGTGCTCCTGATAGCTGCTGGCCATGCCCTGCACGAAGAAGCAGGGGATCAGTACCAGCAGCAGGGTGCGGAACTGGCCCCAGACCCGCTGTACCCGCTCTTTCTGCCAGCGGAAATGGAGGATCAGTATCCCCTTGTCCAGGGTGAGGTGGCGGGCCACCAGCAGCGCCAGCAGCAGGAACCAGATCTCGCCGAGGCCCCGGGCCACCGCGACGGCAAACGGATACTGCCAGGCGCCATCCAGCAGACCGTGGAGCATCAGCACCATGGCAGGCAGGGGCAGGGCCGCCAGCAGGGAGCGGATCAGCAGCCGGTTGGTGAGGCTGAACTTGTCCTGGGTCACCTTGCCGATGCGGGGGGCTATGTACTGGCAATACTCCGTCAGGTGGCGTGCGAGCTTCACCCAGCACCAGAGCAGGCCCAGCAGGCCGAGACCCGCCAGGGTCAGGCTCATGGGGCTGTTGTCGGCGATGGCTTTGGGCAGTTGCAGCCAGTTGACCGGATCCAGCGCCAGCCCCAGGGCTGCGGGCACGCCGAGCAGCACGGCGGGGCTCAGGGGACGTACGTCCGGCATCCAGAACAGGTGGCTGGCACTGAGTTCGCGCACCTCGTCGATCTTGCTGTTCTGGCGGCTGTAGATGAGCTTGAGGCGAGTCTGCTCCTGAATGAGGGTATCGGAGGCATCGTTGAGACGGGTCAGCAGCTGCCGCCTGGCCTTGAGCAGATTGTCCAGCACCGATCGCTGGGCCCGGTCCAAGCTCACGCCGTCCAGCAACTGGTTGCGCACCAGGGCGGGATCCTTGAGGGCATCCTGCTCCGTCTCATATTGGTACTTGGCCATGCGGGCCTTGACGATGGCGGACTCCAGCTTGTCCAGCGGGAAGTAGGCGGGCAGATCGGCGAGCTTGCTGCGCAGGTTCTCCCCATAGGCGTTGCTGATCTGCAGCCATTCCAGCTGTTCGCGCACCGAATTGACCAGGTCGTTCAGGCCGGAGAGGGACTTGTCGACCCCGCGCTGCTCATCCTGCACCCGCTCAATCTGATCCTCCAGAGCACCAAGCTGGATGGAGAGCGCCTGGTTCTGTTGCTGCTGCTCCTGCAACAGGGGCAGATCCGAGGTGAGCTGCCTGCGCAGGCGCTCGCTCTCGGCCAGCGCCAGTTCCGTCTTCTCCCGCCGCAGCAGGTTCTGCTGGGCGAGCAGGCTGGCCTGCCACTCATCCTCGTCGGTGATGGCGAGGTTGAGTTCTTGGAGCTTCAGCTTGCCGAGATCGTTGCGCTGCTGGGCGGAGAGTTGCTCCAGTTCCAGCATCTGGATCCGGTCGGAGAGGCTCTGCTCCTTGAGCCGGGTCGCCAGTTGCTGGGCCTCCTGCAACCGATCCGAGCCATTGCTAAAGCTCAGCCGGTCGAGCTGGGCGCGGGTCTGCTGCAACTGTTTGCGCAGTTCGTCGACCCGCTGGTGATACTCCTGGCCCGTGCTTTCCAGCTGGTTGAGGGCATCGGTCACCCCCTGGCGTTCCTTGCGCAGGTTGAGCTGCCGGTTGCTGCTGAGGCTGATGGCCTGGCGCAGGGCATCTTCCTTGAGGGAGGAGAGGGACGGGCGAGACTGGGGCTGGTAGTTGTGCAGACTCTCCTTGAGGCGAGCGGACTCCTTGGGGTAGTCGATGAGGATCTGCTGATAAGCCTTGCCCTGTTCCCGGTAGCGCTCGGCATCACGGGCGTATTGCAGCGCCTGCTGGTAGCTCTCCCTCAGTTGCTGGTTTTCCGGGCTATCGGTCTTGGGAACGTTTTGCAACAGCTCCTCTACCTGGGTGATGGCATCGTCGGCCTTGGCGAAAAAGGGGAGCAGGCTGAGACAAAGCATCAGACAGAGCAGGCGTTGCAACATGGCGCACGTTTCCGTTCATGAGAGTTGGCCCTAGCCTAAAGCAGGGGAGGGGGTGGGTAAAGTTTTCCATATTAATGATTCCCAACATAAATAACGGGTGAAAAGGGTTTTGTTTGGCTATTATCCTGCGCGTTTCCCCCTGTTGCTGAGCATCTGAATGTCCACCCTTGATCTGGGCACGGCGCCCCTTTCCCGTCTTTTCCTTCGCTACGTCACGCCGACGGTGGCGGCCATGCTGGTCACCGGCATCTATGTCACCATAGATGGCATCTTCATCGGTCATATCCTGGGGCAGGATGGCCTGGCGGGCATGATGCTGGCCTACCCCATCTGCGCCGTGCTCTATGCGGTGGGAGCGCTGATTGGCATGGGCTCTTCCTCCCTGGCCTCCTTCTATCTGGGCAAGGGGGAGCAAGCCAGGGCTCGCCATATCGTAGGCAATGCGCTGGTGATGGTGCTCATCGCCTCGGCTCTGCTCACCTTTGTCGGCATTCGCTATGGCGGCGCCATGCTGGCCTGGATGGGGGCTGAGGGGGTCATCTTCGAGGCCGGCCTCGCCTATCTGAAGTGGTACGCCTGGCTCGGGGTCTTCGCCGTGCTCTCCATGGCGTTCAGTGCCTTGCTGCGCAACGACGGTCGCCCCGGACTCACCACCTGGATCCTGGTGGGGGGCGGCGTGCTCAACGTGCTGCTCGACTACCTGTTGATGGCGGTGATCCCCTGGGGGCTGGCGGGGGCAGCCATCGCCACCATGCTCTCTCAGGCGGTCACCGGCGGCCTCTGTCTGTGGCACTTCTTCACCCCTCGCAGCCAACTGCGCATCCGCTGGGACACGCTGATACCGGATTGGCGGCTGATGGGGGAAACCCTGCGACTCGGGGTGTCGAGCTTCCTGATGTATCTCTATCTCTCCGTGGTGCTGGCACTGCACAACAAGGCGTTGCTGGCGGTGGGCAGCTCGCTGCACGTGGCGGCGTACGGGGTGCTCAGCTACAGCGAGGCCTTCTTCTATCTCATCTTCGAGGGGATCGCCATGGGCATCCAGCCCATCGCCAGCTTCAATGCGGGGGCCGGCCACTGGCAGCGGGTGCTGCGGGTACGCAATCTGGCACTGGGAGTGACTGTGGTGGTAGCACTCTGTGGCATGATCCCGCTGTATATCTGGCCTGAGGCAGTGGTTTATCTGTTTGCGGGAGACAATGCGGCCCTGTTGCCGGTGGCCACCCTCGGCATCTGGCTCTACTTCTGGGGATTGCCCATGGAGGGCTTGTTGCTGGTGGGGGCCGTCTACTTCCAGGCCATCAACCGGGCCAGGATCGCCTCCCTGCTCACCGGCGGCAAGCTGGTGTTGATCGGCGGCTTCTTGTGGGGCTTCTCCTCGCTGTGGGGAGTTGCCGGGGTCTGGCTGGCGTTGCCGACCTGCAGCACAGTGCTGGCCTTGCTGATGTGGCGGGCCATGAACAAGGAGGCGGCTCTGCATGCGGGCCTGCCCAGAGGGGAGTGATCGGAGCGAGCGAGTCTATCGCCAGAACAGAAGAGGCAGCCTGGGGCTGCCTCTTCTGTTTTTGATGGCCCTCAGGGCTTGAAGGCGCCGATGAAGATGGCGGGATCGACGCGAGTGTCGTTCAGGCTGACGTTCCAGTGCATGTGAGGCCCGGTGGCGCGGCCGGTGGCCCCGACCCGGCCGACGATGCCGCCCCGGGGTAGGCTCTGCCCCAGCTTCACGTCCACCTTGGACATGTGGCAGAACATGCTGATGAGCCCCTGGCCATGATCGACGAACACGGTCTTGCCGTTGAAGAAGTAGTCGCCAATCAGGATCACCCGGCCTGCCGCCGGAGACTTGATGGGGGTACCGGCGCCGACGGCGAAGTCGAGGCCCGAGTGAGGGTTGCGTTCCTCACCATTGAAGAAACGGCGCAGGCCGAAGGGGCTGGAGAGGGGGCCGTTGACCGGTTTGTCGAACATCAGGTTGCTGGGCTGGACCGGGCTGAAGGTCTGATAGGCCTTGGTCTGTTCCGCCAGTTCCCGGTTGATGCGCGCCATGTCTTCGGCCAGCGGGTTGACCTGGCGCGTGTTCTTCAGCTTGATGTGCTGTTCCCGGTAGTGCTTGGTACCCACCGTGAAGCCGAGCGTGCGGCCATCACTCAGGGTCAATTGCTGGGCACCGGTGGCACCCTTGAGAGGGATGCCGACGATGGCTATCCAGCGGCGCCCCTCTTCTCGCACCACCAGCACGGGTTTGTCCTGATAGCGGACGCCGGGCGCCTTTTCTCCCTCACCCAGCGGCACCACGGCCACGCCACCAGGAACGGGATGGTTGAGCAGGCGAGTGATGAAGCCGGGCTCGGCATAGAGCTGGGTGCTGCCGAGCAGCAGGACAAGGAACAAGAGGCGGCGCATGAGGGCTCCATGGAAAAGACGGATGAAATCGGAGGGGAAAATGATGCCACATTCCCGCCGGGCTGTCCGTCGCTCTGGACAATGACGCCGGATAAAGATGTGGCCTTGCTTCGGGCAGGCTGTGGAATCTTGTGCTATTTACTAATGAGTCACTAATGATTGGTGTTTGAATGACACCCATGATGACATGGAAAACCGCACTGGCAGGGGAAACGGCAGTCGCCAGCGACATCCAGATGAATGGAGGTTGTGATGAAGACTAACGCTCGCTTTACGATACTTGCACTCGCCGTGGGCGGGCTGCTCTCCCTGCCCGCTGACGCCTTCAATGGCACCATTACCATCAACGGCGAAGTGACCGCTGGCACCTGCGCCATCGCCGTCAATGGCGGCAACGCATCGGCCATTGTGACCCTGCCCACGGTGAGTACCAACGCCCTGACCAGCATTGGCCAGACCGCCGGGGCGACGGGCTTCAATCTGGCGCTTACCGGCTGCCCGGTGACGGGATCGGTGCGGGCCTACTTCGAGAATGTCGGTGTGGCCCAGGCCACGGGCAATCTGACCAACAAAGCCGTGGCCGCCGGTGGCAAGAACCCGGCCCAGAATGTGGAGGTACAGATCCTCTCTGCCAACAGCAGTCCCATCGATCTTCGCACCAACACCAACAACTCGCTGGTCAATTTCAGCGGCACCGGCACGGCAACCCTCTATTACAGCGCCCAGTATGTGGCGACCGGCGCCGTGGTTGCCGGTCTGGTCTCATCGGATCTCATCTACTCCCTCGACTATCACTGAGACTCGTCCCATGAGGCTGCCTGATTGGGTGAAACATGCGGCCTTGCTAGGGGGGCTGCTGCTGCCCTGGCAAGCCTGGGGCTATGTCCAGATCTCCGGTTCCCGGGTCATCTATCCGGCCGCCGCTCGGGAAGTGACGCTGGAGCTGCTCAACAAGGGCAACTTGCCATCACTGGTGCAAGTCTGGATCGATGCAGGCGATCGTTCTATCCGCCCTGGTGCCGATGCGGTTCCCTTCCTTGTTACCCCACCCATCACCCGTATCGAGGCCTTACGTGGCCAATCCCTGCGCCTTGCGTATGTCGGGCAGGGGTTGCCGAAGGACAGGGAGTCGGTGTTCTGGCTGAATGTGCTGGAGGTGCCTCCCAGCGCCAAGTCTACCGGGGCTGACAATAATCAGGTCAAACTCGCCTTTCGCTCGCGCATCAAACTGTTCTACCGACCGGAGGGACTGGCTGGCAATGTGGAACGTTCCGCCCAGCAGTTGACCTGGCGCCTCGTCAAGCTGGGGCAGGGTTATGCCCTGCGCGCCAGCAATCCCAGTCTCTACCATGTCAGCATCAGCAACCTGGATCTGCAGACGGCCGAGGCCAGACAGTACAGCAATCAGAGCGGTGGCATGGTGGCGCCAGGGGGGTATTTCGATTTCCCCGTGGACAGGCTGCCAAACCAGGCTCATGCCAAGGCGGTGACCTTCTATTGGCTCAATGACTATGGTGCCCGGGAGGTGGGTCAATTCGTCTTCAACTGATCCCTAATCATGATGGGAACGCAACCGGGTGGCTCCTTCCCGTCTGGAACTTCTGTCGGTGATGAGGGGGGAGCGTCATGATTGCCAGTATACCCCCAGACTCCACCGTCTTGAGCAAGCGACCCGTTGTGAAGGGACTGAAAGTCGCCATGGGATGCTGGTGGCTGCCATGTTTCTGGGGATCCGTTGTCATGGCGCAAACGGCGGTTCCCCTGACTGATACCCAGGCCACAGCGCCTGCCTATGACGTGGAGTTCGACAGCCGTCTGCTCGATAGTCTGGGGGTCAACATCGATCTCGCCCGCTTCACACGCGCCGACTTCATTCCTCCTGGTCTTTATCAGCTCGACATCACCCTCAATGGCAAGGTCTCCCTGAGCCAGCAGGTAGAGGTGCGGGCAGGGCCGGATCCCAAGATCCCCCTGTTTTGCTTCAAGCAGGATCAGCTCAAGCAGTGGGGGCTGCTGGTGGACAAGCTGCCAAACCAGGCTTCGGTGAAGCAGCAGTTGCAAAGTGACTGCATCAGGGCGGAACAACTGGTGCCGGGGGCCAGCTTCAGTTTCGAACTGGCGAGTTTGAGCGGGACGCTCAGCCTGCCCCAGGCGTACCTTGGTCGAGTCAGGCGTGATTATGTCGGGCCGGAGCAGTGGGTTCAGGGGATCAACGCGGCGTTTATCGGCTACAACGCCAACGTTTACTACAGCGAGCAGGCGGGGGGGGACGAGGGATTCAGCAACAGCGTCAATCTCAATGCTGGCATCAACCTGGGGTCATGGCGACTGCGTCACAACGGTTCCTGGCAAGGCAGTGACGGGAGGAGTTATCAGGTGCTCAACAGCTATGCCCAGCGGGATGTCACCGCCCAAACCGCCCAGCTCACGCTGGGGGAGTATTTTACCCCTGGGGACAGCTTTGACAGCGTGCCTTTTACCGGTGTGCAACTGGCCAGCGATGACGCCATGCTGCCGGATTTCGAACGGGGCTTTGCCCCCGTGGTGCGCGGGGTGGCCCAGAGCAATGCCAGGGTCAGCATCCGCCAGGGCAGTACCCTCATCTATGAGACCCAGGTTGCCCCCGGAGCTTTCGCCATCGACGATCTCTATGCCACCAGCTTCGCCGGGGATCTGGACGTCACCATCACGGAGGCGGATGGCAGTTCACGCAGCTTCACCTTGCCGTTCTCCTCCGTGGTGCAGATGCTGCGTGACGACAGCTCCCGTTTCAGTCTGACACTCGGGCGCTATCGCAACGATGCCGGCCCTGACGGTCCGAATTTCCTGCAAGGCACCTACAGGCGCGGCTTCTCCAATACCCTGACCCTGTATGGCGGCACCATCGCCGCCGAAGACTATGGCGCCCTGCTGGGAGGGGCGGCGATGGGGACAGATTTTGGCGCCCTGGCGCTCGATGTCACCGGCTCCTGGGCGCGGAGTCTGCCTGCCGACTCGGGGCTACCCTCCTCCCTCACCGGCCAGAGTTATCGGCTCACCTACAGCAAGCAGATGGACATCACCCAGACCTACTTCACCCTGGCGGCCTACCGTTTCTCCAGCGAAGGGTATCTGGATCTGGCCGATGTGGCGGCGGCCCAGTCACAGACCTTCGATCAGTTGCAGCGGGAGCGCAACCGCTTCCAGCTCAACATCAATCAGCCGATTGGAGACTGGGGGGATATCTACTTCAATGGCATCCGCCGTGACTATTGGGGAGGACAGACCGAGAGCAGCAGTTTCCAGCTCGGGTATAGCCGGGGATTTGACTGGGGCAACCTGACGCTTTCTGCCAGCCACTCTCTGGACGATGGGGTGGGGGATCAATACATGCTGAGTCTCAGCGTCCCCATCGGCAACAGGCTGGGGTCGCCCCGTTTGAGCAGTACCCTTTCCTATCAGGAGGGGCAAGGTTACAGCGCCAGGCTGGATCTCAACGGGGGCACTCAGGATGGCCGCCTCTACTACGGTGTCTACGGCAGCCAGGGCCAGGGCAACGGGGCCGGCAATCAGGGCTATGGTGCGAATCTGCAATATCAGGCGGCGGCGACCCAGCTCGGCCTCAGCACCAGCCAGGGAGAGGGGTATTCCCAGTATGTGGCCTCGGCCAAGGGAACCCTGCTGGTGCATGAGAATGGCTGGGTGCTGGGACAGAGCCAGGGGGAGACGATGGCACTGGTTGAAGCAAAAGGGGCTCAGGGTGCCAAGATAAGCCAGGGCATGGGCAGTGAGATCGATGGGGATGGTTACGCCGTGCTGGCGGGGCTTAACCCCTATCGTACCAATGTGATCAGCCTGGATCCGAGTGGCTTGCCGCTGGACGTAGAGATAGAGGGCAGCGCCCAGATGGTGGCACCTCGCCGCGGTGCCATCGTCAAGCTGGCCTATGAGACCCACCTCGGTCAGCCGTTGCTGCTCAAGGTGCGCTTGCAGGATGGCACAAGTCCCCCCTTCGGTGCCGAGGTGGTCGATGGTGATGGCGGTTCGGTGGCCGTGGTGGGGCAGGGGGGGCTCGTCTTCGCGCGCGGGGAGCAGGGAACGCTTTATGTCCAGTGGGGAGGGGAGTCGAACCAGCAGTGCAAGCTGGACTACCGGATGCCAAAGCCGGATCCGGCGGTGCCCTACCAGCAGGTGGCGGCGCGCTGCATCGGCTCGGGGGGCGGCTCATGACCCTCTGTTTGCGTGGAGCACTCTGTCTGGTGGCCCTGTTATGGGGACACGCAGGGGAGGCGGCACTCAACCTGACCCGCACCCGGCTTATCTATCAGGGGGGAGAAGCCAACTTGTTGGTGCGCAACGACGGGACCGAGCCCAGCCTGTTGCAGGCCTGGGTCGATGGGGGAGATGAACAGCAGGGGCCGGCCGAGGTTTCGACTCCTTTTTTGGTCGCCCCCCCCATGATGCGGCTGGGGCCGCAGAAGGGGCAGAGCCTGCGCATTCTGGGGGCCGATGATCTGACGCACTTGCCCCAGGACAGGGAATCCCTGTTCTGGCTCAATGTGCTGGGGCTGCCGCCCAAGGCGAGCCTCTCGGAGGCCAGCATTCAGCTCGCCTATCGTACCCGGATCAAGTTGTTCTACCGCCCCCCCGGCGTGCAAGGGGCGCTGGCGGATGCCGTTGCCCGGCTCGACTGGCGGATGCAGGCCGATGGATTGAGTGTTCGCAACGGGAGCCCTTTCTATATCAGCCTGAGCGAGGTGTGGCTCGAGGCAGGGTCGCGCAGGCAGAGTTGGCAGCAGGCTGGCCTCATCTCGCCATACGGTATGCTGACAATTCCTGTTCACCTGGTGGGAAGCACTGCCATCAAGGGGCGTGTCCGCTGGATTGACGACGATGGCACCTACCATGAGCAGGGATTTGTGCCAGGCAAGGGGGGCATCCATGACTAAACAGAGAAAACATGGCCTGAGGCCCATCATCTGGGGAGTCTTGCTGCTGGCTGGCTTGTTATGGTTACCCGGGGCCCAGGCCGTCGACGGTCAATGCACCAGCCCCTTTGTGGCAACCGGCCCCATCACAGCTACCAATACCCTTTATCAACCCGGCGATACTGGCAGTGCCACCACTTTTTCAACGACCACTACGGCCGCCTGCAACTGCACCGGGATCTCGCTGGGATTATTGGTGACGGTCAACTATCAGGCTACCACTGGCCTGCCCACCATCTCGGATCCCCTGGGAACCCTCATCAAGCTCAATGATTATTTTGGCCTCAAGGTGGAGTTCAACGCAGCGGGTAGCTATCGGACTCTGCCCTTCAGTGCAACCTCCAGCAGCCTGCTCACCGTGTGCGTGCTCAATGTGCTCGATCTGGCGCTGGGGGGGATCCAGGTCAGCGGTGGGCGCTATACCCTCAAGCTGCTTAAAGGGGTCACGGGGACCCAGACCTTCAATGGCACCGTCGCTTATCTGTTCGTGCGACGCTCCAGCACGCCGGATACCAGTCCGGCCAATGCCTTCAGCACCCTGGCGATGAATATCAGCGTCACTTCGACCCCGACCTGCCAATTCCCGGCGGGCACCAGTATTCCCATCGATCTCGGCGCCGTGACCCAGAGCGCCTTCGTCGAGGGGGAGGTGCCGAAGGGCTATGCCCCCCGAACCGTCAATGTGAGTGTCACCTGCAGCCAGATCCCGAGTGATTACGTGGTGCCGCTCAACTACAGCTTCGGCGGGGCGCTTACCAGCCAGAACCGCTTCATTACCACCAGTCTGGCGGGGGTCGGTGTCGGCATGCTGGCGCAGAGCAGCCAGACGCCTATTCCATTCGCCACTGCTATCCCTGTACCCTATTCGGCAGCCACCCATAACACCGATTACAAGGTGAGGCTCTACCCGACCCGGTTGCCGGGTCAGGTGGTACGTACCGGCGCCTATACCGGTACCATCATGGTCACGGTGACAGTGCCCTGATGGACTTTCCGTTGTTTCTTCTGCGAGGTCGATGATGAACAGTGAACCCAGCCTGCGACGCGAACCCAAGCGCCACCCCATTGGGCGGGGTTGGATCTGGATCCGCACCGGCTTTGATATCTTCAACCGGGGCATGGGGGCCAGCGTGGCCATGATAGTACTCTGGTTCGTGGTGGGGATGGTACTGGAGCAGCTCCCTGCGGGTGGCCTCATCTCGCAGCTGCTCTACATGGTGTGGGGCGCTGGTTGGGTCGCCGTGGCCCGGCGTGGCTTTGCGGGACACCCTCTCCAGTTTGGGGACTTCTTCACCGGTTTTCGCCATCGCTTGACTCCCCTGGTGCTGGGGGGGCTGCTGGTGCTTGCCATGCTCGGCCTGATCCTGCTCATCTGCTTTGCGCTGTTGCACCTCTGGGATCTGACCGGATTGCTGGCCCAGGATCCGGAAACGCTGACCCTGACCCCGGGGCAGGCGCAAGGCTTCCTGCTTTGTCTGCTGCTGGGGATGGCCCTGGTGATCCCCATGTTGATGGCCATCACCTTCGCCCCGGCTCTTATTCTCTTCCACGGCGTCGGGGTCCTGCAGGCGGCCAGGCTCAGCTTCAAGGGCTGTCTGCGCAACCTATGGCCCTTCCTCTGGTGGGGGCTGATCGGCGCCCTGTTGCTCCTGCTTGGCGCGGCGCTCTTCCTGGTTGGTCTGCTGGTGGTGCTGCCCGCCATCAACTACTCCATCTATGTGGCCTACAGAGACATCTATCTGGAGGAGCAGGCAGTCACCGAAGAGGAGCCCGTTACCCGGGAGTTTGGCTTCGAGGCATAAACGTGCAGCCGATGACAGGATGCATGAAAACGGGGCCCGCTGGCCCCGTTTTGCTGCTCATGATCCGGCTTGCCAGAGGGGATCCTGTGCCATGCGCTCGATCAGAAAATCGAGAAAGCTGCGTAGCAGGGGAGACATCTGCTTGCGGGTGCCATAGATGCCATAGACGCCGAGCCGCTTGGGTTGCCACTGGGTGAGCAGAGGCACCAGGGCGCCGCTTGCCAGTGCGGTTTGCACCGAGTAGTGGGGCTGCAGGCTGATGCCGGCCCCCTCCAGGGTCGCCTGCAGCAGCAGGTTGGAGATGTTGGCACTGAGGTTGCCGCTCACCGGCACCGAGGCCGGGCCATCTTCCCCCTCGAACTCCCACAGACTCTTGCCGAAATAGGTATAGGTGAGGCAATTGTGCAGGGCGAGATCCTGCAGCCGCTGCGGGGTTCCGTGACGAGCCAGATAAGCCGGGCTGGCGCAGACCACGGAGTGACAAGTGCCGAGGCGGCGCGCCACCAGATTGGGATCCAGATCGTTGGTGATGCGCACGGCGAGATCGATGCGCTCCTCCACCAGGTTGACGGTTCTGTCCAGCAACAGGATGTCGATGGCCGTGCCGGGGTAGCGGGCCAGGTAGTCGTTGGCGGCCCGCACCAGCAGGGCATCCGAGATGGAGTAGCTGCTGGTGATGCGCAGCTGTCCCTTGGGGGCCTCGTCGCTGCGCACGGCCAGCTGCTCCATCTCTTCCCCCAGCGCCAGCATGGCTCTGGCACGATTCAGAGCCTCTTCCCCCGGCCCGGTGAGGCTGAGACGACGGGTGGTTCGGTGCAGCAAACGCGCTCCCATCCACTGCTCCAGTTCCGCCAGATAGCGCGAGACCATGGCGCGGGACATCTCCAGCCGCTCACCCGCGCCGCTCAGGCTGCCCTGTTCCACCACGCAGACGAAGACCCGCAACGCGGTCAGTCGATCCATTCCTGCCTCTATATGTTCGATTCATGCAACAGTGATGCGCTCATTATGCGGTATTTGCTCGGATAAGGTTTAAATAAACTACAGCTACTCGATGAACAAACACCCAATGAGGCATTTTGATGAACACAGTACTGCGCACCTTGACCCTGGCTACCACCTTGCTCAGCGGCGCCGCCCTGGCAGGCCCCCTGACCGTGACCGTTTACAATCCGGGCGAGAAGGCCATCTTCCCCGTCTCCTCCGAGCTGGTGAGCGGCGACAAGGAGGCCATCCTCATCGATGCCCAATTCGGGGTCAACGATGGCAAGGCGCTGGTGGATCTCATCAAGCAGAGCGGCAAGAAGCTGACCACCGTCTACATCAGCGGCGGGGATCCGGACTACTACTTCGGGCTCGAACCCATCAAGGCGGCTTTCCCCGAGGTGAAGATCCTCGCCAGCCAGCACGTGGTGGATCACATCAACAAGACCAAGGATGCCAAGCTGGCCTACTGGGGGCCCATCATGGCCGAGCAGGCGCCCAAGCAGCTGATCGTGCCCGAGGTGTTGACCTCCTCCCAACTGACCCTGGAAGGCAAGACGATTGAGATCAAGGCCATGAATACCCCGAGCGCCTACCTGTGGGTGCCCTCCATCAAGACGGTCCTGGGCGGTGTGCCCGTCTATGCCGGGACGCACGTGTGGATGGCCGACAGCCAGACCAAGGCGGCGCGAGCCCAGTGGGTGCAGACGCTGAACGAGATGCTGGCACTCAAACCCGAGCGCGTCGTGCCCGGTCATTACCTCGGAGCCGAGCCCGCGGGCGTCGATGCCGTGACCTTTACCCGCGACTATGTGCAGCGCTTCGAGCAGGCACTGGCCAAGGCAAAAGGGTCGGCCGAGCTGGTGGCCGAGTTGAAGCAGGCCTACCCCGAATTGCCCATGGATGACGGGGTGGAGATTGGGGCCAAGGTCGCGACCGGAGAGATGACGTGGTAATTGCCTGAGTCTGTTCCCTGTGTTTTTTGCCGGGCAGTGACTGCCCGGTTTTTTGATTTTATGGAGTGAGCCCATGAACGAGATGACCCTGCATTATGTCTACGACCCCCTCTGTGGCTGGTGTTATGGCGCCGCCCCCCTGCTCGAGGCTGCGGCCCGGATCCCGGGTCTGCAGATTGCCCTCCATGCCGGTGGCCTCTGGCTCGGCGAGCGCCGTCAGCCCATGGGGGCGGCGCTGTGCGACTATGTGCGGCCTCACGACGAGCGCATTCAGGCCCTGACCGGCCAGCCGTTTGGGCCGCGCTATTTCGATGAACTGTTGCTGAGCGAGGGCCTGTTGCTCGACTCCGAGCCCCCCATTCGCGCCATCCTGGCGGTGAGTGCCCTGGGGAGGGATGGCTTGGCAATGCTGCATCGCATCCAGCAGTCCCACTATCGCGACGGTCAATGGGTGGGTTCCCTTGCTCATCTGGCGGCACTCGCGAAGGAGCAGGGGATCACGACTGCGGCGTTCGAGCAGGCCTATCAGAACGTGAACCTGAGCGAACACCTGACCGAGAGCCAGGGCTGGCTGCGTCGCCTCGGCGGCCAGGGCTACCCGACTCTGGGACTGGAGCACGCAGATAAGCTGCGGGCTCTGGAGATCTCCTCCTGGCTCGGGGATACGGAGGGATTCATTACCCGACTTCGACACCTGCTGGGGTAGTGTTATCTGCTGCCATCCGTCAGATGGGTAGTTAAAATGAAATGCTTTTTTACTTTTAATTGATTCATGTCTCCGATCAAGGCAAAAACGACCGCCAATTGTAAAACTACTCAACTATTGAGGATTTTCTCTGCGTGGAGTCGTAGAGCAGTTCATGTTTGCCAAGGGGACATTAATGCTGAAAAAAATAACAATCAGTCAAAAAATAAGCGGTGGATTTGCCATGTTGGCGGTGCTGGTCATCGGCGTCGGGTGGTCTTCCATCAACAATCTGTCGGGGCTCTTTCTCGATAGCACGCTGGTGACAGGCAATCTGATCCCGAGTCTGCAGGCGGCCAACCAGATGGAGACCGCCTTGCTCAATGCCAGACGGGCAGAATTGAACATGATAGTCGCCAATGGATCGCCGCAGGAGCAGGTGTCCCATCAGCAGGGGTATCAGGCCGCCCGGCAGGAATTTGAGCGAAGTGCCGAAGCATACGAGTCTATGCCTTTCACCTCCAGCGAGGAGAAGGCGGAATTCATGGCGCTCAAAGAGGCGGCCGCCCAGTACTTCATCTCCCATGACAAGCTGGCTGCCGCGCTCAATGACGGGCACAGGGAAGAGGTGATGGCCCTGCTCAAGGGAGAGACCATGACGCTGCTGGAGCGTGTCAGCCACAAGGCGCTGTTGCTGCGGGATATCAACAGCAAGACGGCTCAGCAGATGACCGATTCCATCGCCGACGTGTATGCGTCCTCCAAGCTTTTGAACCTGCTGGTGGTGATCTTCACCGTCTGTTATGTCTCCATCATGGCCCTCTGGTTGACCCGCCAGATCCGCAATCCCGTACTGCAGTTGCTGGCCCAGACCAGGCGGGTGTCCGGTGGCGATCTGGCCAGCCGGCTTGCCCTTGGCAGCTTCAACCAGGATGAGCTGGGGCAGCTGGCGCGGGGGTTTGACGACATGCAGGTCCAGTTGCACCAGTTGGTGAGCGAAGTCTCGGGCTCTGTCGTGCAACTGAGCGCCGCCACCGAAGAAATTGACAGGGTGGCCCAGGCATCGGCGGCCAACATGAGTCAGCAGCAGAGCGAGCTGGATCAGCTGGCGACCGCCATGCACGAGATGCAGGCCACGGTGCAGGAGGTCTCTCGCAATACCAGCGATGCCGCCGATGCGGCGACGCAGACAAGCAACATGGCGGATCAGGGGGCCAACACGGTCAATGACGCCATCGAGCAGGTCGATCAGGTGGCTACGGCCATAGAGGAGACGGCCCTGGTCATCACCCAGCTGGGGGAAGACAGCCACAATATCGGCATGGTGCTGGAGGTGATCCGCAGCATTGCCGATCAGACCAACTTGCTGGCCCTGAATGCCGCCATCGAAGCCGCCAGGGCCGGTGAGCAGGGGCGTGGGTTTGCGGTGGTGGCGGATGAAGTCCGCACCCTGGCCATGCGGACCCAGGAATCGACCGAGCAGATCCACGCCATCATCTCCGAGTTGCAGCAACGGGCAGCGCAGGCGGGGGCGACTATGCTCCAGAGCCAGTCCTTGATGGCCTCGACCGTGGACAGCGCCCGCGGCGCCGGTGTGGTGATCGCGGATATCAGCAACTCGGTGGAGAGCATTTCGCACATGAACATCCAGATCGCCACCGCCACCGAAGAGCAGGGGGCCGTCGGCGAGGAGCTCAATCGCAACGTGGTCAACATCAGCTCGGCCTCGGAAGTGGTGGTGTCCGGCGCCGCCCGGATAGCCAGTACCAGCAACGACATCCATCAGCTGACCGATCAGCTGCACGGCATGGTACGGCGCTTCAAGGTCTGATCCTCGCAATCTCTCTCTCCCTGCCAAACGGGGAGTCCGGGTAAGGCCTGGACTCCCCGCCGTGTTCTCTCCCTTGTCCCATCACCCGTTCTTGGGCATGCTAGCGGACTCATTGATTTGGCCGGATGCAGTTGTATGAACCTTCGCGATCTCGAATACCTGGTAGCGCTGGAAGAGGAAAAGCACTTTCGCAAGGCGGCGGAGCGCTGCTTCGTCAGCCAGCCGACTCTGAGCGGTCAGCTGCGCAAGCTGGAAGACGAGCTGGGGGTCATCCTCATCGAACGCACCTCCCGCAAGGTGCTGTTCACCCCGGCCGGTGACGCCATGGCCCAGCAGGCCCGCAAGGTGCTCAAGGAGGTGCGCGAGCTGAAAAGCATCGGCCAGCACTTCGCCGAGCCCATGTCCGGCGAGATCCACATCGGCTTCATTCCGACCGTCGGTCCCTACCTGCTGCCCCACATCATCCAGGATCTGCGGGAGCACTTCCCCAAGCTGGAGTTCTACCTCTATGAGGAGCAGACCCAGGTGCTACTGAAGCGGCTGGAGGAGGGGGAGCTCGACTGCGTGGTATTGGCAGAACTGGATGGCATGGATGGCTTTGGTGCCATCCCGCTCTATCAGGAACCCATGTGGCTGGCGGTGCCCCAGCAGCACCCCGAGGCCCAGGCCAGGGCAGTGCCGCTGCACAACCTCAAGGGCAAGAAGCTGCTGATGCTGGCAGATGGTCACTGCCTGCGGGATCAGGCCATGGGATTCTGTTTTGCCGCCGGTATTGGAGAAGATCAGCGCTTCAAGGGGACCAGCCTCGAGACCCTGCGCAACATGGTGGCGGCGGGCAGCGGCCTGACCCTGATCCCCCGTCTCGCTGTGCCGGCCAACCGGGAGGAAGGGGGCGTCAGCTACCGACCGGTGATCGACCCCATTCCTGGGAGAACGGTCTCACTGCTCTATCGCCATTATTCGGTGAGAAGACCTTGTTTCAATGAGCTGGCGTCGCGTATCTCTCTGCTCATGAAATCATTGTTGGCATGATGTGCTGATGGGGAAATAAAAAAACCGGCGCCAAGGCGCCGGTTTTTGCATGTCTGCGAACCTAGAAGATGTCGTCGGTGGAGACGGGGCCATCGCTGCCCGTGTCATCGCCGCCGTAGACCTGGTTGCCATCGGAGATCTGGCTCGCGTAGCGGGTCGGTTCAGTCCCCTCCTTGAAGAACTCGGTCATGGTGCTGCCATCGGTGCGGTTGGTCAGCAGACCGGTCTCGCGATCGATGCGTACCTGCATCACCCCTTCCGGCACGGACATCTTGCGCTCAGGCACCTGCTGCAGGGCCGTCTTCATGAAGTCGATCCAGATGGGCTGGGCGGCACCACCACCGAACTCGGCACGACCGAGGCCACGCTGGTGGTTGTCAAATCCGATCCAGGAGGTAGCCACCAGGTTGGGGGTATAGCCGGAGAACCAGGCATCCCGTGATTCGTTGGTGGTCCCGGTCTTGCCCGAGATGTCGTGACGCTTGAGGTCACGAGCCGCCCGCCAGCCGGTACCGCGCCAACCGTTGCCACCCCAGATGGCGGTGGTCAGGGTATCGGTGATGAGGAAGGCACTCTGGGCACTGATGGTCTGGGGCGCCATGTTGTTGGGCACCACGGGGTCGATCGGGCACTGGGCCTTCCAGTCCGGCTCGGTATTGAGGTAGGCATCGGCACTGTCGAGGCCGGCGGCGGCCAGCACGCCACAGTCGCGGCAGGCGGCGGCCGGATTGGCCTGATACAGGGGCTGGCCGAAGCTGTCGGTCACCTCGGTGATGAAGTAGGGACTGACCTGGAAGCCGCCGTTGGCCAGCACGGAGTAGCCGCGCACCACTTCCAGCGGCGTGAACTCGGCAGCGCCGAGCGCCAGGGATTCGTTGGCGGAGATGTGATCCCGGGCGAAGCCGAAGCGGGTCAGGCCGTCGATATAGGTATCGAGACCAATGGCGCGCATCAGCCGCACCGACATCACGTTCTTGGACTTGGCGAGGCCGAGACGCAGGGTGGTGGGGCCTTCATAGATGGCCGGGGAGTTCTTGGGCTGCCACATGGGGCCCTTGGCCGGATCCCACTGGTTGATAGGGGCGTCGTTGATGAGAGAGGCCAGGGTGTAGCCCTGCTCCAGCGCGGTGGCATAGAGGAAGGGCTTGATGTTGGAGCCGACCTGGCGACGGGCCTGCTCCACCCGGTTGAACTTGGATATCTCGAAGCTGAAGCCACCGACCAGGGCCTCGATGCCCCCATCCTGCGGATTCATGGCTACCAGAGCGGCGTTGACCTCGGGGACTTGGGAGAGCTGCAGCTCCTCACCCTTCTCTCGCACCCAGATCTGGGCACCGACCTTGAGTACATCCCGCGCCGATTTCGGGGAGAAGCCCTGACGGTCATCGGTGATGAAGGCCCGTGCCCATTTGATGCCATTCCAGCCGAGTTCGGCCTGCTTGCCATTCTTGAGCACCAGAGTCGCGCTCTTGTCACCGAGCTTGGTGACCACGGCCGGCATCAGCGGCTGGTAGGTCGGCTGCTTGACGAGATGAGCCACAATCTGCTCGTAGTCCCAGGCCGGTTCGCCGGCCTTCCACAGCAGGGCGGTCGGGCCGCGATAGCCGTGGCGGGTGTCGTAGTCGAAGACGCCGTCCAGCAGGGCGCGATGGGCGGCACGCTGACGCTTGGCGGTGACGGTTGTGTAGACGTGCAGGCCCATGGTGTAGGCATCTTCACCGAACTGCTCCACCATCTTCTGGCGCACCATCTCGCTCAGGTAAGGGGCATTGAGCGTCGTTTCGGCGCCGTGATAGCGGGCCTTGACCGGCATCTTGGACGCCTCGTCAAACTGGGCCTGGGTGATCTTGCCGGTCTCCAGCATGCGGCCGAGCACCACGTTGCGACGGGCGTAGGCACGTTCGGGGGAGCGGATGGGGTTGAGCATGGAGGGCGCCTTGGGCAGGCCCGCGATGATGGCGATCTCGTCCAGGGTCAGATCCTTCACATCCTTGCCGAAGTAAACCTGGGCGGCGGCGCCGACCCCGAATGCCCGGTAGCCGAGGGGGATCTTGTTGAGATAGAGAGTGAGGATCTCGTCCTTGGTGAGGTTCTGTTCGATGCGCCAAGCCAGGAAGACTTCTTTGATCTTGCGCACCAAGGTCTTCTCGTTGCTCAGGAAGAAGTTGCGCGCCACCTGCTGGGTGATGGTACTGGCGCCTTGACGGGCCTGACCCGAAACGGCCCAGACGGTGGCCGCCCGGATGATGCCGATGGGATCAATGCCTGGGTGCTCGTAGAAGCGGGCATCCTCGGTGGCGAGCACGGCGTCGATCATGGACTGGGGGATCTCGTCCAGACGCAGCGGGATGCGACGGATCTCGCCAAATTGGGAGATCAACTCACCGTCCCGGCTGTAGACCTTCATGGGCGTAGCCAGTTTGACATCGCGCAGTGCGCTCACATCCGGCAACTGGGGCTTGATGTAGAAGTAGACGCCGATGAGGCTGGCAACACCCAGCACAGCACCCAGCATCATCACAATAAAGAGGCGAACGAGCCATTTCAGCATGGAAGAACTACCAATCGTCTTAAAATTAGCCAACGGGCGCAGAGTATAGCCTTTTTAGCCCTGCAGATTCGAGGTTTTCCTGTCCGAAGAGCCGGACCCCGAGAAGAGGCGCGAGGGTAGCACTTCATGGCGCAATTACCAAGGCGAGGGGGAGAAGTGGAGGAGAGGGTTCACGCGTCATTTTTTGACAGAAACTTTATGACGTTGATAGATCTAGCATTATATTGAGTTGAGTCATCACCTCGTGATGAGCTGTCCTACAATAAGTCCTAAAACCCAATAACGCATGGATGTGTATATGTTTGGGCTATTAAGCAAAGGATCCCTCCTCTCCTTGGCGGGCATTGATTTTGGTAGTCAAACCATCAAGGCCGTCACTCTCAGCGGGCGTCCCGGCAAGGTGCATCTCGAATCGGTCGCCGAGATTGCCATGCCCAAGGGCACCCTGGTCGATTATCAACTGCAGGATATTGAACGGGTCAGTCAGTCCCTCAAGTCCCTCAAGCGGCTCATTCAGGGCGATTGTCAGCAGGTGGCTACCGCAGTCACCGGCTCCAATGTCATCACCAAGGTCATTCAGGTCGATGCGCGGATCAACGACAACGAACTGGAGAGCCAGGTGCAGCTGGAGGCCGAGCAGCTCATCCCCTTCCCCTTGGATGAAGTCAGCCTGGATTTCGAGATCCTGGGAATGACGGCCGATGAGAGCCGCCAGGAGGTGCTGCTGAGCGCAGCCCGCACCGAAAGTGTCAGCGGCCGGGTCAGTGCCTTGGCAGAAGCCGGCATGAATACCAAGGTGGTCGATGTCGGCGCCCATGCCCTCGGCCGTGCCGTGCTGGCCTGTTTACCGGAGCTGCAGACATGGGAAAAGCCGGTCGGGATCGTCGACATCGGAGCCAGTGCCATGACCTTTGCCGCCTTAATCAAGGGGCAAGTGATTTACTCCCGCCTGCAAAACTTCGGTGGTGACCAATACAGCCAGGCGCTGGCCTCTTTTTACAGCATGAGTCTGGACGAGGCCGAACTTGCCAAGACACAGGGCACTTTGCCTGCCGACCATGAGAGCGAGGTACTGCAGCCTCACCTCAATACCCTGGCGCTGCAGGTGAGGCGCAATGTACAGCTGTTTTGCAGCTCATCGGGCAACAAGGAGCTTTCCCGGTTGGTGCTGACAGGGGGGGGGAGCTTGCTGCCCGGCCTTGTCAAACAGATCGGCAGCGAACTGGGCTGTGAGGTGTCTCACCCTGATCCCTTTGCGCTCTTTGGCAAACCCAAGGGAGAGGGGGGGCTCGTTCATGGGGCCAAATACATGGCTGCCCTGGGATTGGCGCTGCGGAGCTTCACACCATGTCAAATATAAACTTGCTGCCTTGGCGTGTCGCCAGGGCACAACGCCAGAAGAAGCAGTTTGGTGTCTTGCTGGGGGTGTTTCTGGCGGCGACAGCGTCGCTGGCTTTCATGATCGATTGGTTGGTGGTCCAGCAGATCTCCCATCAGCAGCAGCGCAACCAGCGGTTAGTGCAGGAGATGACACTGCTCGATGCCCAGCTCGGCGAGATCCGTCTGCTCAAGGAGCGGCGCAAGGAGCTGATCGACCGAATGGAACTCATCGAGAAACTGCAGATGAGGCGCAACATCCCGGTTCGCCTGTTCAACCAGCTACCCGTGCTGGTGCCCAACGGGGTGTATCTCAATACCCTTGCACTGCAGAACGATCGCATCGACGTCAATGGCAAGGCCGAAGCCTATGGCCGGGTAGCCAGCATGATGCGGCGCATAGACGGCTCTGACTGGTTGGGAGAATCCCAGATCAGCACCATCTTTACCGCCGAGGTGGCCCCCATTGCATTGAGTCAGTTCTCCATGATGTTCCAGATTGCCAGCACAAGCCTGAATAAGGCTAAGGGGCAGCCATGAACCTGCAGCAGCTCAACGAACTCGATCTCAATGACATTGCCCGTTGGCCCAAGGTGGCCAAGGGGATCTTCATCGCTATCTGCTGTGCCTTGCTGGGAGGGGGCATCTATTACTACGTGATCGCGAGTTCCCTGACGGCACTGCGACAGGAGGCCGCCAAAGAGGTGGAGTTGAAAGGGCAGTTTGAGACCAAGGCTATGCTGGCGGCCAATCTGGGGGCATACAAGCAACAGATGGTGCAGCTGGAGCATCTGGTCGATAACCAGCTCAAACAGTTGCCTAATACCCATGAGGTCGCGGGGTTGCTCGATGACATCAGCTTCATTGCGACGGACAACGGCCTCAAGCTCAATCGCATCAACTGGGAACCCGAGGTCCAGCGCGAGTTTTCCACCGAGCTGCCTATGCGCATCGAGGTGGTCGGGACCTATCACGAGCTTGGCAAGTTTGCGGCTGACATGGCGGCCTTGCCGCGGATCGTGATCCTGGAGTCTTTCACCCTGAACCAGGGCAAGGATAGGAGCGACATGATCGGCATGTCGATGCTGGCCAAGACCTACAAGTACAACGGCAAGACAGTGGAGCAGAAACCATGAAGCTGAACGCGTTCTGCCTCCTGTTATCCGCTTTGCTGCTCACTGCCTGTGGGGGGCAGGAAGACATGGATGAATATGTGCAGCAGACCAAGGCGAGGCCCCCCGTTCCCATCGAACCTCTACCGGAGATCAAGCCATTCTCCCCCATGGCCTATCAACGCAACGATCAGCGCAGCCCCTTCATCGAGCCTCAGCCGGAGAACAGCTCCAGAGTGGATGCCAAGGTCAAGCCGGATTGTGCCCAGATAGTGGCCAACCGTGAGAAAGAAGTACTGGAGCGCTATTCACTGGCCAGTCTGAGCATGAAGGGTTCCATCGGCAAGCAGGGACAGCTATGGGCCTTGATCAATACGCCCGATGGACAGGCTGTACGGGTTGGATTGAATCAACATATGGGGCTGGATCAGGGAAGAGTCATCAAGATAACGAACACCCATGTTGACTTGATGGAGACGGTACCGGATGGCAAAGGATGCTGGGTCACCAGAGAAACCCAGTTGGCCATGGCCAATCTCGACGCAAAACTATGATCAGGGATGAGCAGAGATGAGAACAACAATAAGCAGGATGACCGGCGTGGCGCTGCTGTGGTTTGGGGCCTGCCATCAAGCATGGGCAGTGCCGACGCTGCAAGAGGTCAAGGTGAACCCCTTGTTGGCAGACCAGCTGTTGCTGGAGCTGAGCTTCAGTGAGCCGGTGAGTGGCTTTAGCGACAGATTGTCCTATGAACCCAATCAGTTGCTGCTCCATGTGCCCGGAGCCGTTGGTGCGCTAACGGCCAATCCGCTGCCCATCAAGCAACAGGGGGTGGACAATCTCAAGGTGGAAGGCAAGGGGGAGGGGCTAGACATCAAGATAGCCCTCGACCAGCTGACCCCTTATCAGGTGCATCAACAGGGCAACAAGTTGCTGGTGTCATTGGGGGAAAAGGTGGGCCAAACGACGGCAGCGGCGCCTGCAGTCACCCAGTCGGCGCTGGTCAGGAGTCAGCCAGTCACTCAGTCAGCGCTGATCGATACCCAGCGGGTTGCTCAAAATCAATCCATGCCCGTCCCCCAGCCAGTATCGGCTCCCACTCCTGCCGCGGCCTACAAACCTGTGTTGCCTACCCAGCAGGCCAGCAGTGGGGCCTATTTCAACTCGGTCAAAGGGGCGGACTTCAGGCGTGGCAAGGAGGGGCAGGGGGAGTTTCTGGTGACCCTGGACAACAGTTCGGCGGCGGTGGATGTCAGCAGCCGCGGTCAGAAGGTATTGGCCAAGTTCCATGGCACACGGATCCCGGATGATCAGCTCAACCTCATCAACGTGCAGGACTTCGCGACCCCGGTTTCTCAGGTGGAAGTTTTCCGCCAAGGCAATGACACCCTGTTTGAACTGTCAGTCAACGGCCAATTCGACTATCGCTACGATCAGGCCGACAAGATGTTCATCATAGAGGTGAAGAAGCGCGTCACCACCACGGCGGCCAAGCAGTATCAGGGCAAGCCAATCTCCTTGAACTTCCAGGATATTCCTGTGCGGACCGTGCTGCAGATCATCGCCGACTTCAACAATCTGAACCTGGTCACCACGGACTCCGTCGCCGGCAATATCACCCTGCGCCTCGATGGCGTGCCCTGGGAGCAGGCACTGGACATCATCCTCAAAGTCAGGGGGCTGGATAAACGCCTGGACAACAACATCTTGCTGGTGGCGCCGGCAGAAGAGATTGCCGCTCGTGAGAAGCAGCAGATGGAGAGTCGCAACCAGGTGGCGGACCTGGCGCCGCTTTATACCGAGTACATGCAGATCAACTATGCCAAGGCGGCGGAGGTGGCGGCATTGCTCTCCTCGGAGAGTACCAAGCTGCTCTCCCCCAGGGGGGCAGTGAGCGTGGATGAGCGTACCAACGTGCTGGTGGTCAAGGACACGGCGGATGTCATCAGTAGCGTCAAACGGATGCTGGATATCCTCGACATCCCGGTCAAGCAGGTGGTGATTGAGGCTCGCATGGTGACCATTGACGATGGCTTCGACGAAGCGCTAGGGGTGCGCTGGGGGGTGACCAAGACGGATGGGCACGGCAACGGAACCTCGGGGACCATAGAAGGCAATGATGGTTCGGGCAACAATGATGGATCCTCAGCCATTACTCGTCCCAACGTCGAGGACAGACTCAACGTCAACCTGCCAGTGACCAATGCAGCAGGGACCCTCGCCTTCCAGGTGGCCCGTCTCGCCAATGGCACCCTGCTGGATCTGGAACTGTCGGCGCTGGAGAAGGAAAGCAAGGCCGAAATCATCGCGAGCCCCCGGGTGACGACGGCGAACCAGAAGCCGGCGTTGATTGAGCAGGGTACCGAAATTCCCTATGTGGAGTCCTCTTCCAGCGGGGCGACTTCGGTCACCTTCAAGAAGGCGGTACTGAGCCTCAAGGTCACCCCCCAGATCACTCCGGACAACCGGGTGATCCTGGACTTGACCGTGACTCAGGATACCAAGGGGGAGACGGTGCCGACCGGTACCGGGGATGCGGTCTCCATCAACGCCCAGTCCATTACCACCCAGGTGCTGGTGAACAACGGCGAGACCCTGGTGCTCGGTGGCATTTATCAGCAGACCATCAAGAGCGATGTCAGCAAGGTGCCCCTGCTCGGGGATATCCCGGGCCTTGGCTATCTGTTCAAGAAAACCACCAGCGAGAACAAGAAGCGGGAATTGCTGATCTTCGTCACCCCGCGGATCGTGACCGACGCCCTCTGAATGCTTTACATGTGAGGGTAAAACACATATAACCTTACGCCCCAATGAGGCTGGGGCGTAAGGGCTGCGGTTGCCAGTCCCGATTTCTATTGAGATAATCCCCCTCCTGATCCATCGCAAGATAAGGTTCATAGGTACCCCGGTCGAGAGTTTACCGGGGCCATACAGTTTGTAATTACTAACGAAAAGACATGGCTGAGAAACGCAATATTTTCCTGATAGGTCCCATGGGTGCGGGCAAGAGCACCATAGGTAGACATCTGGCAGAACAACTGCACATGGAGTTTTTCGACTCGGATCATGAGATTGAGCGCCGCAGTGGTGCCGATATCGGCTGGGTGTTCGATGTTGAAGGCGAAGAGGGTTTCCGGATCCGCGAAGAGAAAGTGATCGGCGAACTCGCCGAGCAGCAGGGCATCGTGCTGGCAACGGGTGGCGGTGCCATCAAGAGCCGCGAGACTCGCAACAAGCTTTCCGCCCGTGGCATCGTTGTCTACCTCGAAACCACCATTGAGAAGCAGCTGGCGCGAACCCAGAGAGACAAGCGTCGTCCCCTGTTGCAAACCGAGGAGCCGCCCCGTGAAGTACTGGAGCGTCTGGCTCTGGAGCGCAACGCCCTGTATGAAGAAGTCGCCGACTTTGTCATCCACACCGATGAGCAAAGTGCAAAAGTTGTTGCCAATCAAATCGTCAAGTTGATCGGCATGTAATCGATAGAGGACGTCCATGGAAAGGTTGAAGGTCGAACTGGGTGAGCGCAGCTACCCGATTGAGATAGCTGCGGGTCTGTTGCAACGCCCCGAGGTGTTGGCTGAGACGATCAAGGGCAAGCGGGTCATGATAGTGACCAACACCGTGGTCGCCCCCTTGTATCTTGAGCAGGTCATTCAGTTGCTTTCCGGTTTTCAGGTTGAACACCTGATCCTGCCGGATGGCGAGGCCTACAAAACTCTGGCGACCTTCGAGCAGATCATGTCTGCTCTGCTTGAGACCAACCATGGTCGTGACACTACCCTCATCGCCCTGGGGGGCGGCGTGATAGGTGACGTTGTCGGCTTCGCTGCGGCAAGCTATCAACGTGGCATTCCGTTCATTCAAGTGCCTACCACGCTGCTCTCCCAGGTTGACTCTTCCGTTGGCGGCAAGACCGCCGTCAATCATCCCCTCGGCAAGAACATGGTGGGCGCCTTCTACCAGCCCAAACATGTGATCATCGATACCGATTGCCTCAAGACTCTGCCCGCGCGCGAATTTGCCGCTGGCATGGCCGAGGTGATCAAGTACGGCATTATCTGGGATGCCGAGTTTTTCTCCTGGCTCGAAACGAATATGGAGCGCCTGCAGAGCCTCGACACCGACGCGCTCTCCTATGCCATTCGCCGTTGCTGCGAGATCAAGGCTGAAGTGGTGGCCGAAGATGAGACCGAACACGGGGTGCGCGCCTTGTTGAACCTGGGGCATACCTTCGGCCATGCCATCGAGGCTGAAAAAGGCTATGGCAACTGGCTGCACGGGGAGGCTGTTGCGGCCGGCATTATGCTGGCGGCGGATACGGCCCTGGCTCGCGGCGATCTGACCGGGCAGGAGGTTGCGCGGATCCGTGCCCTGCTGCTGGCCGCGGATCTGCCGGTGAAGGCTCCTCCCGAGATGGATTTCGATGCCTTCATTCGCCATATGCGCCGCGACAAGAAGGTGCTGCAAGGCAAGCTGCGGCTGGTACTGCCGGTCGGGATCGGGCGTGCCCAGGTCGTCGGTGATGTGACTGATGCCCAATTGATGGTGGTAATCGAGTCTGGTCGTGACTAACAGCAAACTGCTAAAACTTCCCTCCCAGCGGCAGCTGGTTGACCGGCTGCTGCATCTGATTGAATTCAATCATCCTTTCATCTTTCTCTCCGGCAAACCCGGTAGCGGTCGCGGCACTCTGTGTGAGAGCCTGCTAAACAACCTGCCCGATACGGTGCGGGTGGTGAGCCTGATCGGCAGCGCCGCCATGAAGATGGCGGATGTGCGCCAGCTCTTGCTCCAGCAGGTGGTGGCGAGACCGCTGTTCAATCCGCAGGATGCCCTGGCTGACAGCTTCTTCCGGATGCTGGATGGCAAGCCCGCGAATCTGCTGCTGCTCATCGAACGGACCGACGAATTGCCTGCGGATCTGGTGGGGGAGCTGTGGGCTCTCTGCCGTCACAACGATACGCTGGCCAGCCCTCACAAGCTGGCGATCATGGTCTGTGGCAATGACGTCTGGTGTCGCAGCCAGAAGGAGGCGCTCAAGGGGCGTGCCATGCCCGCGCTCGAGCTGGAAGTCGCGCCACTGAGCCCGCCGGAGCAACGTATCTTCTTGTATGAGAAGGCCAAAGAGCTCAAGATCCCGACTGCCCTCTTGCCCAAGCCCAAGGTAGAAGAGATCCTGAATGGCGCAAACGGACATCCGTCCGCCATCATGCAGTCACTGGAGGATATCATGACCGACAGAAGGCCCAAGAAACGTCAGGCCGAGTTGCCCGTGAAGAAGATTGCGATAGTGCTAGCCCTGGTTGTGGCTGGCCTGCTGGGTTTGAGCTATCTGCCCCTGTTCGATGGCATGGGCAAGGAAGAGGCCAGGGAGCAGCCGCAAGAGGGAGCCCTGCCGGCACCGATTGGCAGCGATGCTCTTGAAACAAACGCGGCGAGCGGCGCGCAAGCCAGCGGCTCGGCGATGAATGGCGATCAGGTGGCACGAGACTGGCAATCCGATGCCAAGACGTTGCCCAAGAAGGTCGAGAGCGAGACCGTCACCACGGAGTCGACCAACTATGAGGGGCGCCGGGTGGTCATCTCCGACGAGGTGGTCGAGAAGCTGATGACGCAGCCCAATGTCAGCGGTGCACTGCCCACCGAGGTGGTGAACGAGCTGACTGGCGTGAGCTCTGCGGGAGCCACCCAGAAGAGCGCTCCTGCTACCCCGTCTGCGGCGCAGCATGCCCAGCCGAGTGCGCCGACAGCCCAGGCTGCGCCCAAAGCGGCGGTGCCGGTTGCCGTGGCGGCGCCCAAGGTGGCATTGACGCCTGTTTCGACCCTGAACAAAAAACCGAAGAATCACTACAGCATTCAGTTGATGGGCGCCAGCAATACCCAGGCGGTCGACAGCTTTGTGGCCGAGCATGCCCTGGCGGGCAAGGTGTGGGTCTACAAGACCCGCTTCCGCGGCAGCCCCTGGTATGTGGTCGTGCAGGGTGACTATGCCAGCAGCGCCCAGGCCAAGACGGCCATTCGCAAGCTCTCTCCGGCTCTGCTCAAGGGACAACCCTGGCCCAAGTCATTTGCCCAGATACAAAAAGAGTTGAAGCAATAGCCATGCTGCCCGTGAAGGGGGTAGAATCTCCCCCCTTTTTTGGGCGTTGCCTTCTTAACACCGGATTTCCATGAAAAAAACACGCGCGTTTTTAAAATGGGCCGGGGGAAAATACTCCCTGGTCGAAGAGATTGCCGAGCGGTTGCCGGCCGGGCGTGTGTTGCTGGAGCCCTTCGTCGGGGCGGGCTCGGTCTTTCTCAACACCGATTACGATGCCTATGTGCTCAATGACATCAATCCGGATCTGATCGGTCTTTACAATCATCTCAAGCAGCGGCCGGACAACTTCATCAGCGAGGCGCGCAAACTGTTTGTGGCCGAGCACAACCACAAGACTGCCTATTACCGCCTGCGCAGCCAGTTCAACCAGACCGAGGCCGGTTTTGAGCGGGCCCAGCTGTTCCTGTTCCTGAATCGCCATGGCTTCAACGGCCTGTGCCGTTACAACAAGAAAGGGGGCTTCAACGTTCCCTTCGGTTCCTACAAGAAGCCCTATTTCCCGGAGAAAGAGCTGTGGGCCTTCGCCGAGAAGGCGCAGAAGGCGACCTTCATCTGCGAGAGCTATGCCGACGCTATGGCGAGGGCGCAGTCCGACTGGGTCATCTACTGTGATCCACCCTATGCGCCACTTTCCACCACGGCGAGCTTCACCACTTACTCGGCCGGTGGCTTCACTCTGGACGATCAGGCGCTGCTGGCGCGTCTTGCGCGGCACACCGCCGCGCACAAGCGGGTGCCCGTGCTCATCAGCAATCACGATATCGAGCTGACCCGCGAGTTGTATCGGGGCGCCCGTCTGGACGAGATCCTGGTCAAGCGCACCATCAGCCGCAACGGCGGGGGACGCAACAAGGTGGCCGAGCTGCTGGCGCTCTACCCACCGGGCATAGAGCCCGAGCAGGGCTATTACCCCAGCGACGCCGTACTGGCCGAGCTCGGCTAGTCTGCTGGCGGCACCTTCGGGTGCCGCCGTCATTTCAGGCTGGCGATACTGGCCAGGTCTTCTTCCCCTTGTCCTGATCACCGGCAGGCCGTTCCCAGCGGAACACGGCGATAAAGCGAACCTCTGGGTCTACTCCGCTTGCGGGTCGTTTTCGGCTGACATTTGCGGTAAAATCACGCCGTTTTTTCCGCCTAGCTGCCAATGGATGACGCTGATGAAAGATTTTCTGATTGCTCCCTCTATCCTCTCCGCCGACTTCGCCCGTCTGGGTGAGGATGTTGCCAAGGTGCTGGCCGCCGGGGCCGACGTGGTGCACTTCGACGTGATGGACAACCATTATGTCCCGAACCTGACCATAGGCCCCATGGTCTGTCAGGCGCTGCGTGATTACGGCATCAAGGCGCTCATCGACGTGCACCTCATGGTCAAGCCGGTGGATCGCATCGTGCCCGACTTCGCCAAGGCGGGCGCCAATCTGATCACCTTCCACCCGGAAGCCTCCGACCATGTGGATCGCACCCTGGGACTCATCAAGGAGCAGGGCTGCCAGGCTGGTCTGGTGCTGAATCCGGCCACACCGCTCTCCTGCCTCGAATACGTGATGGACAAGCTGGATGTGATCCTGCTGATGTCGGTCAACCCTGGCTTCGGTGGCCAGAGCTTCATCCCCGGTACCCTGGCCAAGCTGCGCCAGGTGCGTCGCCTGATCGACGAGAGCGGTCGTGACATTCGTCTCGAGATCGACGGTGGCGTCAAGGTGGACAACATCCGCGAGATCGCCGAGGCCGGTGCCGACATGTTCGTGGCCGGTTCTGCCATCTTCGGCAAGCCGGACTACAAGGCGGTGATCGACCAGATGCGTGCGGAGTTGGCTCATGTCCGTTGAACGTCCCTTCGATCTGGTGCTGTTTGACCTGGACGGCACCCTAATTGACAGCGCCTCACAGCTGGCTCTGGCGGTCAACCGCACGCTCGTCGAGCTGGGCCTGGCCGAGGCCGACGAGTCCGTGGTCCGGACCTGGGTTGGCAATGGTGCCGACAAGCTGATCCAGCGTGCACTGGATTACTGCGGCGCGCCGGATCTCTTTGCCAAGGCGCGGCCCCTGTTCGACGGTCACTATCGTGCCTGTCTGCTGGAAGGGCTGACCATGTATGACGGGGTGGAGCAGAGTCTGCGCCGCCTGCAGCGCCTCGGCTACCAGCAGGCCGTAGTAACCAATAAGCCGAGCCACTTCGTGCAACCCATCCTGGATGCCCTCGGCATCGGTGATTGCTTCGCGCTCTGGCTCGGCGGCAACTGCGTGCCCGAGAAGAAACCGAGCCCTGCCCCCCTGCTGCACGCCTGCCACGAGCTCGGCATAGACCCGTCCCGTACCCTGATGGTGGGGGATTCCGAGAATGACGTGCTGGCCGCCCAGGCCGCCGGCATGAAGGTGGCAGGCCTGACCTACGGCTACAACTATGGCCGTCCCATCGCAGACTCCCATCCGGATTGGGTCTGCGAGCAGTTTGCCGAACTCGATGCCCTGCTGGCTTAACAACAAGGACTCACACTTCATGACCAAACCAATCGTACTGAGCGGTGCCCAACCCTCTGGCCAGCTGACCATAGGCAACTACATGGGCGCCCTGCGTCAGTGGGTCAACATGCAGGATGACTTCGATTGCCTCTACTGCATCGTCGATCTGCATGCCATCACCACCCGCCAGGATCCGGCCGCCCTGCGCAAGGCTTGCCTCGATGCCGCCGCCCTCTATCTGGCGGTGGGGATCGATCCCGCCAAGAGCACCGTCTTTATCCAGTCCCATGTACCGCAGCACGCGGAGCTTGGCTGGATCCTGAACTGCTACACCCAGATGGGCGAGCTGTCACGCATGACCCAGTTCAAGGACAAGTCCGCCCGCTTCGAGAACAACGTCAACGTTGGTCTGTTCGGCTATCCGGTGCTGATGGCGGCCGACATTCTGCTCTATCAAGCCAACCAGGTGCCGGTCGGCAATGATCAAAAGCAGCATCTGGAGCTGACCCGTGACATCTGCACCCGTTTCAACAACCTGCATGGCGAGGTGTTCACCCTGCCTGAGCCCTTCATTCCTACCGAGGGTGCCCGGGTGATGAGCCTGCAGGATCCGACCAAGAAGATGTCCAAGTCGGATGACAACGAGGCCAACTTCATCGGCCTGCTGGAAGATCCCAAGCAGATCGTCAAGAAGATCAAGCGGGCGATGACCGACTCCGACGAGCCGGCCGTGGTGCGCTTCGATCCGGAGAACAAGCCGGGGGTCTCCAACTTGCTGACCCTGATGTCCGGGGTAACCGGTCGCTCCATTGCAGAACTCGAGCAGCATTTCGAGGGTAAAATGTACGGCCACCTCAAGGGTGAGACCGCCGATGCCGTGGTCGCCCTGCTGGAGCCCATCCAGGCGCGTTTCCGCGAGCTGCGTCAGGATGAGACTCATCTACAGGCCGTTTTGGCCGCCGGTGCACAAAAAGCGCGGGAAAGGGCTGAAAAAACACTGGCCAGCGTTTATGATGTAGTCGGCTTCGTTCCTCGAGCCTGACATACTGGGAAGGTGTAGTTGAAGAGAGCTGGGTATCTGCCTGGCTTTCTTTGTTTTACCAGCCTGGTATTCGAGCATTCACCTTCCCGTTGCCAATGCGGGTTTTTACCCCAAGAGAAAGCATGTCCGTCGAATCACATTCCGTCATTGAAGAACTGAGTGACAAGGGTCACTGGCTGCGCAAGTTTCGCAAGGCCAAGAATCTCAATACCCTGCAGCTGATGGTCTCCAACGCCATCGACAAGCATTACAAGACGCCCGCCATCGCGGCAGCCATCTATCTGGCCGAGTGCCAGCGTGAGCGTGAGCTGGAGCAAGGTCGTCTGCTGGATCGCTGATCCCCCTTCGCCGCTGTGGCGGCGCCTGCCAGTTGGCGTTGCTGTTTCCATCTCTTTTCTCTATCAACTCTCCGTAAGGCTTGCGCAAGTCGCCCGGCGGGGTTTTCGTCTGTCCGCTCTTCTATTGCACATTCCCCATAAGAAAGCCCCGGATGATCCGATCATCCGGGGCTGATGCCTGACTTGTCTTTGGCAAGTCGATACTGCTGCTTTCCTATGCCGGGATCAGTTGACCAGTCCCATGGCTTGCGGCAGGGCCATGGAGATGGCCGGTACATAGGTGACCAGCATCAGGACCAGGGCGATGACGGCGAAGAAGGGCAGCAGCGGCTTGATGACTCCCTCTATCTTTATCTCCCCGATCTTGCAGCCGGTGAACAGTATGGGACCCACGGGCGGCGTGATGGTGCCGAGGGAGAGGTTGAAGATCATCATGATGCCGAACTGCACCGGATCCATGCCGAACTGGGTGCAGATGGGCAGGAAGATGGGAGTGAAGATCAGCACCGCCGGGGTGGGATCCATGAAGGTGCCCACCAGCAGCAGCACCAGGTTCATGATCAGCAGGATGAGCAGGAAGCTGTCGGTGAAGGAGAGCAGACCCGAGGCGATCAGGGCCGGGATCTTGGTGAAGGCCATCACCCAGGACATGATGGAGGAGGCGGCCAGCATCAGGATCACGATGGCGGTCATCTTGGCGGTGGCCAGGAAGATGGCAGGCAGATCGATGGCCTTGATGTTCCGGTAGCAGACGCCGAGCACCAGGGAGTAGACCACGGCGATGGCCGAGGCTTCGGTGGCGGTAAAGATGCCGCCGAGGATGCCGCCTATCACCACCACTATCATCATCAGGCTGGGGATGGCATCGAGCAGCAGCTTGAGGTGCTGACCCTTGAGAGAGCCCTTGTCGGCCACATAACCACGGCGCTTGGCGATGAAGCCGGCCACCAGCATGACACCCAGACCCCAGAGGATGCCGGGAAGGTAGCCGCCCATGAACAGGGCCGTGATGGATACGCTGCCGGCCACGGTGGCATAGACGATCAGGGAGTTGCTCGGCGGGATCAGCATGCCGGTCGGGGCCGAGGCGATGTTGACCGCGGCGCTGAAGGCGGGATCGTATTTGTCCTTCTTCTGGATGGGGGACATGATGCCGCCGATGGCGGCGGCCGAGGCGACACCAGAGCCGCTGATGGAACCAAACAGCATGTTGGCTACCACGTTGGTCTGGGCCAGGGGGCCTGGCAGGAAGTTACTGATGATCTTGGCGCAGTTGATCAGACGGATGGCGATGCCACCGTTGTTCATCAGGTTGCCGGCCAGGATGAAGAAAGGGATGGCCAGCAGGGCAAAGGAGTCCAGTCCGACGAAAACCCGCTGGGCCGAGGTCAGAATGGCCCCGTCGAAGGGCAGGATGAGCGCCATGGCCAGGAAGGACGAAAGCCCGATGCTGATACTGATGGGGGTGCCGATAAACAGCAGGAAAAAGGCACCGATGAACATCACCAGCGCGACAACAACCGCAATATCCATGGTTATACCTTTTGCTTGAAGGAGAGTTGTCTGGCCAACCCGTATTGGTTGTACAGGCAATAGAAGACGGTCAGCACGCCACACAGCGGAATGGCGGCATAGATGACACCGATGGGGATCTGCAGCGCAGAGTCGAGCTGTCCCATCTGGCGACTCATGCCAATGTAACCCCCCACGCTCAGGACCAGCAGGGCGAAGGCGGTGGTCGCCAGTTCACCGAGCATCTCCATCACAATGCGTACATTGTGGGACATGCGATCGCGCATGAAGGTGATCGCCATGTGTTCGCGCAGGCCGAAGACATAGGCGCTGCCGATGAGCACCAGCCAGATGAAGAGGTAGCGGGAGAGCACCTCGCTCACGGCGCTCGGGCTGTTGAACAGGTACCGGGTCGCCACCTGATAGGTCACCAGCACGGTCATGGTGGCCACGATGGCGATGCAGAGATAGGAAACAACCAAATCCACTCGTTGTTTGAACCCGGTCAGTGCGGCATAGAAGCCGTGCTGAACGGGTGGCTCGGGTGGGGCTGAGAAGGTTGCGGCTTGTTGAGTGGATTTCATAGAAGAGCCTCATGAGAGGGGCTGCGATGGCAGCCCCTGGCGGCAGCGGCGATCAGTTGGCCAGCGCGCGGATCTTGGTGAAGATGTCTTTCTGCTCCGGGGTGGTCAGCAGTGTCTCTTGCAGTGGCTTGCAGCGGGCCTGGAAGGGGGCGATATCCACTTCGGTGAAGGTGGCTCCCTGGCTGGTGGCGGTCTGCTTGGCGGCTTCCAGCGCCTGGGCAAAGAGGTCGAACTCGGTCTCCGTGCTCTCTTTTGCCAGTTTGCGGAAGGTCGCCTGATCGGCGGCATCCATCTTCGCCAGGAACGACTCGCTGGCAACCAGCAGGTCGGCCACCATCACATGGCGGGTGTAGGAGAAGTGAGGCGCCACTTCGTACTGCTTGAGATCCGCATAGGTGATTTCGTTGTTCTCGGCTCCATCAAGCACCCCTTGCTGGATGGCGGAGTAGACCTCCCCCTGGCCCATGGGCACGCCGGTGCCGCCCATGCAGGTCAGCATCTTGACCATGGTGTCGGACTGCATGACCCGGATCTTCTTCCCTTTCATGTCTTCCGGCGTCTTGATGGGGGCCCCTTTGACATACATGCTGCGGGCGCCAGCGGTATAGGCGGTCAGCACCTCAAAGCCATTGCCCTTGCTGGAGGCGAACAGGGCGTCCAGGGTGTCGCCGGTGAACACTTTGCGCTGGTGCTCCGGGTTGTCGTAGATGTACGGCATGGCCAGCACGGAGAAGTTCTTGTTGAAGTTTTCGACCAGGGGGTTGGCGACGACCGCCAGCTGGATGGCGCCGGATTGGACCAATTCCAGGGCAGCCCGTTGATCACCGAGCAGCTCATTGGGGTGGATTTCCAGCTTGTATTTGCCACCGGTGGCCGCTTCCAGCTTCTGGCTGAAATCTTCGAGAGCCTTGAACTGGGGATTGTGTTCGGACTGGTTGAAGGCGGTCTTCAGGATGATGGGGCCAGCAGCCTTGCTGTCTTCACCACATCCAGCCAACAACAGACTTGCGGCGACAACTGTTCCAATCAGAGACAGCTTGGGCAGAGCATTCATTGTACGCATGTGTAACCCCTCATGGGTCTGGTTATTTTGATGGTGTTCATGCTACGCGAATCCGGCGCTATTTCAGTGATCAAACTCAAGGTAATGAAATGGCGTTCCGAATTTGCGGGAATCAAAAGTCAAATTTTGTGACGGCGGTTAAATGCATTCTGCTGATGGTGCCGCGTCTGGCTCCATCGGGTGTTTCGCGGGGCAAAAGGGGGAGCCTGAGCTCCCAAAAGGGCCACGAGAAGAGAGCGTGAAGAGGGGATGTCGGACCGGTTTATCGATCCTGGCCTTGCTGAAGGCGAGAGCGCCGGGCTGGCGTGCAGCCTCGCGCAAGGATGAAGAGGGCGCCAGGGGAAGCGGCTGGGGAGGGCTGGCTTGTCAGGAAAGGGTCGGGCGCGGATCGCTGGTAGAGGAGTGAGGGCCCGGGAGACGGGCCCTGCTGACTCAGAGTGCGATCATGGCTTCCTTGGCGAGCGCGCCAATCTTGCTCCAGTCGCGGTTGTCGATGAGGTTGGCGGGCACCATCCAGGTGCCCCCGCAGGCGAAGACGCTCGGCAGGGCCAGGTAATCCTTCACATTGCTCGGGCTGATGCCGCCGGTTGGCATGAAGGAGACCGGGTAGACGGCGCTCATGGCCTTGAGCATGCCGAGGCCGCCGGAAGGCTCTGCGGGGAAGAACTTGAGGGTGGTCAGCCCGAGCTCCATGGCCTGTTCGACCAGGCTGGGGTTGTTCACGCCGGGGATGATGGGCACGCCGCGAGCCTGGCAGTACTGCACGATGCGCGGATTGAGGCCCGGGCTCACGATGAAGTCCACGCCCGCCTCGATGGCCTGATCGACCTGGGCCGTGGTCAGCACGGTACCGGCGCCGATGATCATCTGGGGGAAGGACTGGCGCAGCCGGCGAATGGCCTCCGCCGCTGCCGGGGTGCGGAAGGTGATCTCGGCGCTGGGCATGCCGTTCTCCATCAGGGTTCGGCCGAGGGCGACGGCGTCGTCAGCATCCTTGATGGCGATGACCGGGATGATCTTCAGCAGGGCGAGTTGTTCAAGCAGTGTGGACATGGGAAACCTCGTTGGAGTGATGAGCGGTGTTGATGGGGCTCGGCATCGCCGTCAGGGGGATGATGGCACCACGGTGTTGAATGACGGTGCTGGCGAGCAGATGGGCGTAGTGAGCCGATCCGGCCACGGTGCCACCGGCCAGCCGGCTGGCGAGATAGCCCGCGCTGAAGGAGTCGCCGGCGGCCGTGGTGTCGACGATGCGCTCGCCAGGCAGGCTGACCGCCGGCACTTCAGTGTGACTGCTCGGCTGCACGATGAGGCAGGGCTCGGCGCCACGCTTGACCACGATTTCGTTCACGCCGAGGGTGTGGGTGCGGGCCAGACATTGGGTCTCGTCACTGTCATCCCAGAGCGCCAGTTCGTCATCCAGGGTCAGGAAGGCGAGATCGGTCAGCGCCAGCATGGCGGCATAGGCTTGTCTGGCGGCGTCTTTGCTCTCCCACAGGCGGGGGCGGTAGTTGTTGTCAAAGGCGATTTTTGCTCCGGCGGCGCGGCAATCCCCCAGCACCTGCAGCAGGGTGAGGCGGTCGGCCGGGGAGAGGATGGCGAGGCTGATCCCGCTCAGATAGATATAGTCAAAACCCTTGAGCTGTTGACATATTTCACTGGCTTGCTGGGTTTGCAGCCAGTAACGGGCTGCCGCATCGCTGCGCCAATAGTGGAAGGTTCGCTCCCCCCGTTCGTCGGTCTCGATGAGGTAGAGTCCGGGCAACTTGTGGCCAAGGCGCTGCACCAGATCCGTGTTCACCCCCTCCTGTTGCCACAGCGCCAGCATGGCGCCGCTCATGGGATCCGTGCCGAGAGCACTCACATAGTGCACGGCGACGTCCGGGTTTGCCCGCGTCAGGTAGACGGCGGTGTTGAGGGTATCCCCTCCAAAATGACGCACTATGTTCGTCTTGTTTTCGGACAATTCGATCATGCACTCGCCGATGACGGCTACCTTGACTGACATTATGCCTCCCGCGTTTGCCGCGTTGCTGATGGCGCTATTCTATTTAATTCGCGAGACATAAAAAACAATTGAAACGTGATTTCATTAAAGTTGTGACGTTGGTCTTGTGTTGATGGTGGTGTGACACCTACCTTGGCTCTGTCGTGGTCAGGCGAGGGATGCGGGGCTGGGCGTGAAAGCGGGCCGGTCAGATAGATGAAGAGGCTGGTCAGTGCCAGCGTGAGCGGCACCACATTATCCATCTATTAGTGGATGATTTGACTGGATAATCGTCTCGTCCACTATGACGGCCAATTCATTTCAAATACAATGAAACAATCAGTCATTTTTTTTGGAAGTAGAACATGTCGATGATAGACAACTCACCCGAATCGGTCTCTTCTGTCCTCAAGGTGTTTGGCATATTGCAGGCCCTGGGGGAGCAGAAGGAGATCGGGGTGACCGAGCTGTCCCAGCGGATCATGATGTCCAAGAGTACCGTCTACCGTTTCCTGCAGACCATGAAGACCCTGGGTTATGTCTCCCAGGAAGGGGAAACCGACAAGTACGCCCTCAGCCTCAAGCTGTTTGAACTGGGCGCCAAGGCCCTGGAGCATCAGGATCTGATCCAGATTGCCGACGAGCAGATGTACCGGCTCGGCAAGCAGACCAAGGAGACCCTGCACCTCGGGATGCTGGATGAAGACAGCATCGTCTACCTGCACAAGATAGATTCCGAATACAACCTGCGGATGTACTCCCGCATCGGCCGCCGCCGCCCGCTCTACAGCACCGGCCTTGGCAAGGTGATGATGGCCTGGCTGCCGGAAACGGAAGTGCGTGCCATGCTGGCTGGCGTGACGTTCGAGCGATTCACCGAGCATACCCTTGCCGATGTGGATGCCCTGCTGGCGGAACTGGCCCAGGTGCGCGAACAAGGCTATGCGGAAGACAGAGAAGAGATGGAGCACGGCCTGCGCTGCTTTGCGGTACCCATCTACAGCCGCATGGGGCGGATCATCGCGGGGCTCTCCCTGTCGCTGCCGCTGGTGCGTTTCCACCCGGAGGACCAGGCGAACCTGGTGGCCCAATTGCACGAGGCGGCAGCCAATATCTCCGCCGGGCTGGGGTTCCACGATTACCCCTTCGGCACGCGCAGCTAGGCAAGACGCCTCGCTCATCCCATAAAAAAAGCAGGCCTTGCCTGCTTTTTTTATGGGCGGCTTCTTCGACTAGAGCGGCTGGGGGTCGGCGCGGTAGAGCTTGAAGATGGTGTGGCTGTTGATGACGAAGAAAATGCTCTCCTGCAAGATACCCCCAATGGATCCAGCCCAGATATTGTGAGTCAGCCAGCAGATCGTACTGCTCAGCATGCACAGTCTCAGCGCAATGCCGTTGAGTCTGAACAGGGCATAGGTGCTGAGGGTGGTGCCCACCAGGGTCAGGATCTGCACCGGATGGGAGAGCTGGGGGATGACCAGGGCCCAGGCCAGGGCGAGGAAGGTCAGCATGACGCCGAGCCCGCGGTAGTAACCGGAGACCCAGTTGCGCACGGCACACAGCAGGCAGTTGATGGCGGCGACGGAGGAGCCCAGCAGCAGGAAGTGCAGGCCCATCAGGGTGCCGTTGAGGGTGAGGTGAAGCCGGAGTTTTTGATCCTGGCGCTGCATGAAGGCCGTGGCCCCGACGAGGCAGGCCAGCAGACCGACGGATTGGGCAAACCAGAGATTATCGAGCAGCATGGGGCCTTCCTGTCTGGGGACAACGACAAAAGGCGCCTTGCGGCGCCTTGTCAAACTGGGCGGGATTAGCGGGCCAGCCAGCCGCCATCGACGGCGATGGTGTAGCCATTGATGTAGTCGGAGGCAGAGGACGCCAGGAATACCACCGGGCCCATCATGTCATCCGGTACACCCCAGCGACCGGCCGGGATCCGCTCCAGGATGGCGGCGTTGCGGTCATCGTCGGCACGCAGGGCTGCGGTGTTGTTGGTGGCCATGTAACCCGGGGCGATGGCGTTGACGTTGATGCCCTTGCTCGCCCATTCGTTGGCCAGCAGGCGGGTGATGCCCATGACGCCGCTCTTGGAGGCGGTGTAGGAGGGCACGCGGATGCCACCCTGATAGGAGAGCATGGAGGCGATGTTGACGATCTTGCCGCCTTCCCCCTGGGCGATGAACTGCTTGGCCACCGCCTGGGACATGAAGAAGACACTCTTGATGTTGATGTTCATCACATCGTCCCAGTCCTTCTCGCTGAACTTGATGGCGTCTTCCCGGCGGATGATGCCGGCATTGTTCACCAGCACGTCGACGCGGCCGAAGTGGGAGACGGCCTGATCCACCAGGGCCGGCAGGGTATCGACCTTGCTGACATCCGCCTTCAGGCTCAGGAAACGACGACCGATGGCTTCGACCTTGGCAATGGTATCCGTGGGTTCGACGATGTTGATGCCGACGATGTCACAGCCCGCCTCGGCGAGACCCAGTGCCATGCCCTGGCCCAGACCGGTGTCACAACCGGTGACGATGGCGACCTTACCTTTCAGATCGAATGCATTAAGAATCATGTTGTTACCTCTAAGCCACGGGAAGGTGTGGAATTAAGTGTCTGCAGGAGCCGCCGCGCTGGCGGCTCGCAACGGGAAGTTGATTAGCGCATGTCCTTGACGGCCACATGGTCCATGTCGCCGAACACCTGGTTCTCGCCGACCATGCCCCAGATGAAGGTGTAGGCCTGGGTGCCGACGCCGGAGTGGATGGACCAGCTCGGGGAGATGACGGCCTGCTCGTTGTGGACCAGCAGGTGACGGGTCTCGTCCGGCTTGCCCATCATGTGGAAGACGGCGGCGTCATCCTTCATGTTGAAGTAGAAGTAGACCTCCATGCGGCGCTCGTGGGTGTGGCAAGGCATGGTGTTCCACAGGCTGCCTTCTTCGAGCTGGGTCATGCCCATGACGAGCTGGCAGGTCGGCAGTACGTCCGGCACCAGATACTTGTAGATGGTGCGACGGTTGCTGGTGGAGGCATCCCCCAGGGTGGCCGGCGAGGCCTGGGCCTGGGTGACGACGCGGGTCGGGTAGCTGGTGTGAGCCGGCGCGCTATTGTAGTAGAACTTGGCAGGCTGGGCGGCACTGACGCTGGCAAAGCTCAGCTCGCGGGCACCCTGGCCGACGTAGAGGGCCTCGGCCTTGCCCACTTCATAGGTCTTGCCATCCACGACCACCACACCCGGGCCACCGATGTTGATGAGGCCGAGCTCGCGGCGCTCGAGGAAATAGGTGACCCCGAAGGCCTTGCCCAGTTCATCGGAGAAGGTGAGCGGCGCGTCCACCGGCATGATGCCGCCGAACACGATGCGATCGATGTGGCTGTAAGTCATGGTGAGCTGGTTTTGGGTGAAGACCTCCTCTACCAGGAACTCACGGCGCAGGCCCTGGGTGTCGAGCTGTTTGGCATGATCGCTGTGGATGCTTTGACGAGTTTGCATAGTGAACCTCAATTCCGGGCCGCACGCGGCATCAATGACAATGTGTCGGTAAATCCTGTCGTTGAAGCTACGATAGCAAAATGAAAAACCGTGATCAATTTAATATGAAACTTCGTTTTGAAATTTGCGATTCAGTTTGCATTTTTGATGTCTGACGGGGGCGGGCAAGCCCATCCCTCGCCATATCGTGGTGAGGGAGTGCGGGCCTAACCCGGCAGGGGAGGCGCCAGTGGGCGTGGTTGTCGCGGGGGTGAGGGCCGGGCGAGTGGAGATGGCAGAGTCTGGATTGCCCTATATAAGGCATATGAAGACGCTGGCTGACCCCAGGCGCCGCTGGGCTGCCAGGAGACGTGCTCCCGGGCGCTGGGTGAGGATGGTTGCGATGATGGGGCGGGGCCCGCTCGCCGGATACGGTCGGCCGGCGTTTATTAACCGGGGCAGACGTGCCAGAATGCCCGTCGCCGCGGCCTGCCAACGGGCGGGCCATCCTCTTTTCGCGTTCAATACCCGGGTTTTTGCATGCTGCTACTCATCGACAATTACGACTCCTTCACCTGGAACCTGGTGCAATACTTCGGCACCCTGGGGCAGGAGGTGCGGGTGAAGCGCAACGATGAGCTGACGCTGGAGGAGATAGCCCGCCTCGCCCCCAGCCATCTGGTGATCTCCCCCGGCCCCTGCACGCCGAACGAGGCGGGCATCTCCCTGGCGGCCATCCGCCATTTTGCGGGCCGACTGCCCATCCTTGGCGTCTGCCTCGGTCATCAGTCCCTGGCCCAGGCCTTCGGCGGCCAGGTGGTGCGCGCCCGCCAGGTCATGCACGGCAAGACCTCCCTCATCCGCCACAATGGGCAGGGGGTATTCGCAGGATTGCAGGATCCGCTGCGGGTCACCCGCTATCACTCTCTCATCGTGGATCGCGGCTCCCTGCCGGACTGCTTCGAGGTCACCGCCTGGAGCGAACACGCCGATGGCGCCGTCGACGAGATCATGGGGTTGCGGCATAAAACACTGGCACTGGAGGGGGTACAGTTCCACCCGGAGAGCATTCTGAGCGAGCAGGGCCATCAGTTGCTGGCCAATTTTTTGGCCTTTTCCTGAAAAAATCGTGATCCTGGTCTCAGAATCGACATGAGGCCAAAAATAATCTCCCTGAGACTTTATTCACCTCTCCGCCAGCCCAAATTATCTCTTGCCAACACCCCCTGAGCCGTTATGCAATGCGGTTGCCTAAAATCTCACGGGCAATCGAATAATGTTCCTCATAGGCCGGGATGTTGCAGACTTTTTGCTTTTTTTCTGTGATAATTCCGCCACGTTTACACGGATTTAACTTTTGAGTGGTGGATTATTCTGCCGCCAATCAGCAGGAGAGCAAGATGTCAGAGTTGTTGGCAGTGACACGTGAAGTGTTTGATGAAGTGATGGTGCCGAACTATGCCCCCGCCAAGATCATTCCGGTGCGCGGTGAAGGTTCACGTGTCTGGGATCAGGCGGGTCGCGAGTATGTCGACTTCGCCGGCGGGATCGCGGTCAATGGCCTGGGTCATTGCCATCCCAAGCTGGTCGAGGCCCTGAAAACCCAGGGCGAGAAGTTGTGGCACCTCTCCAACGTCATGACCAACGAGCCGGCCCTGCGCCTGGCCAAGAAGCTGGTGGACGCCACCTTCGCCGAGAAGGTCTACTTCTGCAACTCGGGCGCCGAAGCGAACGAAGCCGCCCTGAAGCTGGCCCGCCGCTATGCCATCGACAAGTTTGGCGCCCACAAGACCCAGATCATCGCCTTCCATCAGGGCTTCCACGGCCGCACCTTCTTCACCGTCAGCGTCGGTGGCCAGGCGGCCTACTCCGATGGTTTCGGTCCGAAACCTGCCGACATCACCCATGTGACCTACAACGACCTGGCCGAGCTGGCTGCGGCCATCTCCGACAACACCTGCGCCGTGGTGATGGAGCCGCTGCAAGGAGAGGGCGGCATCATTCGTCCCACCGACGAGTTTGCCAAGGGCGTGCGCGAGCTGTGCGACAAGCACAATGCCCTGCTCATCTATGACGAGGTGCAATCCGGCGTGGGCCGCACCGGCGAGCTGTACGCCTACATGGGGCTGGGCGTCACCCCGGACATCCTCACCAGCGCCAAGGCGCTCGGCGGCGGCTTCCCCATCGGTGCCATGCTGACCACCAGCGAGATCGCGGCTCACCTGAAAGTGGGTACTCACGGTTCCACCTACGGCGGCAACCCGCTGGCCTGCGCCGTGGCCGAGGCCGTGCTGGATGTGGTCAACACCCCGGAAGTGCTCAGCGGCATCAAGCAGCGTGAGCAGCTGTTCCGCGACGGCCTCGAGGCCATCAACGCCAAGTATCACTGCTTCAGCGAAGTGCGTGGTCAGGGTCTGCTGCTCGGTGCCGTGCTAAACGATGACTTCAAGGGCCGTTCCCGCGACTTCCTGCTGGCCTCCATCGATCAGGGGCTGATGGCCCTGGTGGCCGGTACCAACGTGGTGCGTTTCGCCCCCTCGCTGGTGATCCCGGAAGCGGATATCAAGGAAGGTCTGGCCCGGTTCGAAAAAGCGGTCGCTCAGGTCATCAACGCCTGATCCGCAGTTGAGGTGGGGAGCCCTCCCGGCAGGAGCCGGGACCCCACCTGTCGTCAATGAAAGGGAGTTGTCATTATGTTGGTTATCCGTCCTATCGAGCAGCGCGACTTCGCCGGCCTCAAAACCTGTGCCATCGAATCCGGCACCGGCATGACTTCATTGCCGGTCAACGACGAGTTGCTGCAACGCAAGATCGATGCATCCACCCAGACCTTCCTAGACAAGCCCGCCGGCAAGGGAGACTGCCTCTATTTCTTCGTGGCCGAAGACATGGAGACCGGCGAGATGGTCGGCACCTGCGCCATCGACGCCGCCGTCGGCCTGTCCCAACCGTTTTACAACTATCACATCGGCAAGGTGGTGCACTCTTCCCCCAAGCTCGGCATCTACAACGTGGTGGAGACGCTGACCCTCTCCAACGACTACACCGGCAACTCCGAGCTGTGCACCCTGTTTCTGCGCGAATGCGCCCGGGAAGGGCTCAACGGCCGGCTGCTCTCCAAGCACCGTTTCCTGTTCATGGCCGAACACCCCGAGCTGTTTGATACCACCGTCTTTGCCGAGATGCGCGGCGTCTCCGATGGCAACGGTCACAGCCCGTTTTATGAGTGGCTGCAAAAGCACTTCTTCTCGATGGATTTTCCCACCGTCGACTATCTCACCGGCATCGGCAAGAAGCGCTTCATCGCCGAGCTGATGCCCAAGTACCCCATCTACGTCAACCTGCTAAGCAACGAGGCGCGCGCCGTCATCGGCCAGACCCACGAGAAGACCCGTCCGGCCATCAAGATGCTGCAGGACGAGGGCTTCGTGAATCGCGGTTACGTGGACATCTTCGATGCGGGTCCCACCGTCGAGTGCGACGTGAAGCACATCCGCAGCGTGCGCCGCAGCCAGAAGCTGGCGGTGCTAGTGGGGGAGCCCATCGGCGGCCACACCTATCTCATCTGCAATACCCGTTTCGAGCAGTACCGCGCCTGTTACGGCAACATCCGGGTCGATCTGGACAAGCACGAAGCCATCATCCCCCCCAAGATGGCGGCCGCCCTCAAGGTGGAAAATGGCGACATGGTGCGCGTCGTCGATCTGGAATAAGCGGCCCGATACCACAGCACATGCAGCAGGCAGCCTCGGCTGCCTGTGAACCACAGGGAGTGAATCTGTTATGTCTTTAGTTCAGCTTATCGATGGTCAGTGGCTTGCCGGTGAAGGCAAGGCATTCGCGTCAAAAGACCCGGCCAAGAATGAAGTGATCTGGCAAGGGGGGGCAGCCAGCGCCGCCCAAGTGGAGGCTGCCGTCAAGGCTGCCCGTCGCGCCTTCTATCACTGGTCCGATGCCAGCCTTGAGGATCGACTCGCCATCGTGCGCCGCTACGCCGACCTGCTGGGTGAACACAAGGAAGCCCTGGCGCTCACCATCGCCCGGGAGACCGGCAAGCCGCTGTGGGAGACCCGTACCGAGGTCGCCGCCATGCAGGGCAAGATTGCCATCTCCATCCGCGCCCATGAGGAGCGCACCGGCACGGTGGAAAATCCCATGCCCGGCGCCAAGGCGTTCGTGCGCCACAAGCCCCACGGCGTGGTGGCGGTGTTCGGCCCCTACAACTTCCCGGGCCATCTGCCCAACGGTCACATAGTGCCGGCACTGATTGCCGGCAATACCGTGGTGTTCAAGCCCTCCGAGCTGACCCCCATGGTGGCCGAAGCCATGCTCAAGATCTGGATCGACGCCGGCCTGCCCAAGGGGGTGCTGAACCTGGTACAGGGCGAGGTAGAAACCGGCAAGGCGCTGGCCGGCAACCCGGACATCGACGGCCTCTTCTTCACCGGTTCATCGCGCACCGGCCACTTCCTGCATCAGCAGTTCGCCGGTCAGCCGGGCAAGATCCTGGCCCTGGAGATGGGGGGCAACAACCCGCTGATCGTCAAGGATGTGAGCGACATCGACGGCGCCGTCCACGCGATAGTGCAATCCGCCTTTATCACCTCGGGTCAGCGCTGCACCTGCTCGCGCCGCCTGTTCGTGGAGCGTGGCACCCAGGGCGATGCCCTGGTCAAGCGCCTGGTGGACGTGGTCGGCCAGATCCGGGTCGGCCTGTACGATGACGCGGCTCAACCCTTCATGGGGGCCATGATCAGCGAGAAGGCGGCCCTCGGCATGGTGGAGGCGCAGGCCAACCTGCAGCGCCTCGGCGGGATGAGTCTGCTTGCCCTCAAGCACCTGGAAGCGGGTACCGGCTTTGTCTCCCCGGGCATCATAGATGTAACCGCCGTGAGTGACCTGCCGGATGAGGAGTACTTCGGTCCCCTGTTGCAGCTCATCCGCTACGACGACTTCGATGCCGCCATCGAGCAGGCGAATGCCACCAGCTTCGGCCTGTCGGCCGGCCTGCTCGGCGACAGCGAGGCGGACTGGAATCACTTCTTCAAGCGGATCCGCGCCGGTATCGTCAACTGGAACAAGCCCATCACCGGTGCCTCCAGCGCCGCGCCCTTCGGTGGCATCGGCGCCTCCGGCAACCACAGGGCGAGCGCCTACTACGCCGCCGACTACTGTGCGTACCCGGTTGCCTCTGTCGAGGACAGCAAGGCGAGCATGCCGGATCAGCTGTCGCCGGGTTTGACCTTCTAATCACAAAGGGGCACTGAACTGGTGCCCTTGTCTGTACCCGCAATCAAAGGAAAGAGAGATGCAAAAGGATATCGAGACCCTGTTTGACCATCTGTGGGACAACTACATTCAAGTCACCCCCAGTGCTCACAAGGTTCATCAGCTGCTGGGCGGCGGTGCTCCCATCATCAACGATCACGTCGCGTTTCGAACCTACAACCTGCCGGGTCTGGGGCTGGAGAGGCTGGCGGCCCACTTCCGTGCCCTGGGGTACGAGGAGAAGGGCGAGTATGTGTTCAAGGCGAAGAAGCTCTACGCCAAGCACTTCGAACATGCCGATCCGGACGCCCCCAAGGTGTTCATCAGCGAGTTGAAGGTGGAGGAGCTCTCCGAGCCTGTCCAGGCCATCATCCACAGGCTGGTGGCCCAGGTGCCGACGCACCTGACCGATACCCAGGCCTTCCTCTACGCCGGCGCTCCCTGGCAGGTCTCCTGGGCCGATTACCAGACCCTGCTGGCCGAGAGCGAGTATGCGGCCTGGATGGCGGCCTGGGGTTACCGCGCCAACCACTTCACGGTCAATATCAACCGCCTGGCGGACTTCGACACCATCTTGCAAGTGAACGCTGCGCTCAAAGCCGCCGGTTTCGTGCTGAACGGCGTGGGCGGCGAGGTGAAGGGGGACGCCGAGGTGATGCTGGAGCAATCCTCCACCATGGCGGACAAGGCCGATGTCGCTTTCAGCGATGGTGTGCGTCCCATCCCGAGCTGCTTCTACGAGTTTGCCCTGCGCTACCCCCAGGCGGACGGCGTGCTATACCCGGGCTTCGTGGAAGCCTCGGCGGACAAGATTTTCGAATCCACCAACGCCATGTAGCAGTCATTGATGCTAAAAAACGCCCCGGTGGGGCGTTTTTTTATGGCAAAAACCGGGATCAGGCGGGTTGCAGCTCCCCCTCGGTGGCCAGCATGGTGCTCATGCCACCGGCCTTGCCCGCCTGGATGCCGATCAGGGTGTCCTCGAACACCAGACAGTGGGCAGGGTCGGCCCCCAGCTGCTCGGCCACTTTCAGGAAGGTGTCGGGATGGGGCTTGTGATTGACCACGTCGTCCGCGCTCACCACCACCGAGATATAGGCGTCGAGACCGGTGCTCTTGAGGATGCGATCGGCCTGATTGCGCGGCGACCCCGTGCCGATGCCCATGGGGATCTTGCCGTGGTGGCGCTTGACCAGATCCCACATGGCCGGGAAGACGCTGACCTGGTCAATGTGTTCCAGATAGAGCGCAATCTTGCGGCGGGCGAAGGCCTCGACGTCGATCTCCAGCCCATGCTGTTTGGCCAGGATAGCCACTATCTTGCGGGTGGGGATGCCGCCATAGGCGTTGAGAGTCGTTCTGTCGAACGGCAGGCCGAACTCGGCGCTGGTGATCTGCCAGGCATCCAGGTGCTGGGGCATGGAGTCCACCAGGGTGCCATCCATGTCGAAGATGAGGGCGTCGTATTGCTCGAAGTGGTGCTGCTCAGTCATGGGCCTGATTCCTCTTGGGCGAAAATCCCACCCTACCAGATCTGGCGGCCAGATGCCGTCTTTGTGGCCAAAGCGGCCATTTCTTCACACATCTCAGGCCTCTTTACGCCCCGTCTGGGCCTCCAGCTCCTTGCCGAGGAAGTAGTTCAGGAAGGTGCGGATCACCGCGATGATGGCGAGGCGGATCAGCTCCTCCTTGCTCGGCGCCACCGTGGTAGCCAAGATGTCAGCGGCGAGCTGGAACTCCAGCGCCAGGATGAGCCAGCTGCCGAAGCAGAGCCGGATGCGCGGGAAGCCGGGTTCTTGATCCCGCACCCGTGCCGCCAGCCAGAGGGTCTTGCCAAGGCCGATGACCACGCAGGCGATGGAGATGAGCTCCAGCAGCAATTGGAACAACTCGACCCCGTGCATCATGACTTCCCGCAGGCTGGTTATCTCAAGCACGTTCGGCTCCTTATCGATTCAAAAGAGACACTTTTAGCACAATGGCCGGAGGGGGCCAACTCAGAGATGCCGCAGCAAGGTGGCCACCTGGTCGATGGCTTGCCGTGCCGCCGGGCTGATGCCCGCCAGCTGGAAGAAGCCGTGAATGACGCCGAGCTGACGCTGGCAGCTCGCCTCCACGCCGGCCGCGAGCAGGGCGCGGTAGAGTGCCTCCCCCTCATCGCGCAGGGGATCGTACTCGGCGGTGAGGATATGGGGCGGCGGGAGTCGGGCCAGCTCCGGGTGGTGCAGAGGGCTCGCCTCTGGGTGGACGATGGACAGATCCCCCAGATAGGCGCGATAGCCGCTTTGCAGCATGTCGGCGGTGATGAGGTAATCCTCGCCAAAGCGCCGATAGCTCTCGCTCGTCCCGGCGGCGTCGAGCATGGGGTAGATGAGGCAGAGCGCCGCGGGCAGGGGGGCCTGCATGGCCTTGAGGCGCAGCGCCGTGACCAGGGCGAGATGACCGCCGGCACTGTCACCGGCCAGCATCAGGCGGCTGCCTTGTCCGCCCCATTCGGGCAGGCGATCCATGATGGCGAGGGTGGCTGCCAGGGCATCGTCGTGGGCGGCGGGATAGACATGTTCCGGGGCGAGGCGGGTGTGCACTGCAAATACCAGGGCCTGGGCCCGGTTGCACAGCATGCGCAGTTGGCGATCGTGAGTCTCGAACTCCCCGCTCACGAAACAGCCGCCGTGGAAATAGAGGAGGGCGGGGAGAGGGGTGGAGATGTGTTGCTGCGGCCGGTAGAGGCGCACGGCATACCCCTCCTGCTGCCACTCCTCCAGGCTGCCGACCGCCTCCCGTTCGCCCCCGAGCGGCGCCGAGGCGAGATAGCCTTCCCGCCTGGCCTGCCAGCTCAGTTCACTGGCCTTGGGGCGTCCGGCGGCGATGAAGCCATCGACTATCTCGGCGATGGCGGGTTCGAGAGCGGTGTGCATGGGGTCTCCATAATGGCTGTATATAAATACAGTTATTATGTGCCACCCACCGAGGATGGCAAGAGGGGCGCCGTGAGGAGGCTCACAGCGCGGTGATTAAATCAGCTTGAATTCAATTACATAGAGGGGTGGCAGGGCGGGGTAGATGTCCCGGATCACCTGCCTGAGTTCGGTGAGTGTCATGTTCTCCTGACGGGCATGCTCGTCATTTAGCGCCTCGAAGGAGACAGGGCTGACCGAGATGACTTCGATGGCGCCGAAAGGGTTGTGTTCCGGGTTGGTGAAGAGGGTGAGCCGCTGGCCCGGTTGCCAGTGGGCCTCGCTCTCGTCGCGGATGGTGATGGTCTTGCGGCCCGTCTGAATGTCATCCACGAAGCGGCTGAAGAAGGTGAACTCGGGGTAGGGGGCTGTGTGAGCAGGCATGGGATCTCCGGTGAGAGTGAAAAGAGCGGGTCCGCGAGGGCAGACCCGTCAGCAGCACGCATGATACCGCAACCTTATGCCGCAGCCCCGGTTGGCGAGCGTCTGGCGGCCAGCATCCAGAGGCGGGTGCCGTTGGCGGCGACGAACAGCAGGATCAGGTATTCGAGGGACATGGCATAGACCCCCTGGGCGGCGTAGACGCCGATGCTGATGAGGTTGATGGCCACCCAGAGGATCCAGTTCTCCACGTATTTGCGGGTCATCAGGATCTGGGCCACCACGGAGAGCACCGTCATGCAGGCATCCCAGAACGGGAAGGCATCGGGGGAGGGCTCGGGGAGGGCGAGGTCTGCGCCAAACAGGTTGAGCAGGGCGACCGCGGTACGGGCCAGGGCGGCGAACACGGGGTCGATATAGTGGGTGAGCAGGGCGATGGCGATGACGCTCACCAGTACCGTCAGCAGCAGCTTGGGTCTGCTCAGCCAGCGGATCTGCAGGCTCTCCCCCTGGGCGTTGGCAGGGCGGCTCCAGGCGTACCAGCCATAGAGGTTGGCGCAGAAGAAGAACAGCTGCAGCAGCAACAGGCCGTAGAGCTGGATCTGGAAGAAGATGATGGCAAACAGGCTGACATTGATGAGGCCGAACAGGTAGTTGATGGTCTTCTCCTGACTGGCGAGCCAGATGCAGGCCAAGCCGAACAGGGTGCCGATGGCCTCGATCCAGGACATGGCGTAACCCTCGCCAAGGGGGATGGTCACGAGCGTGTGCTGTATGCTGAACCACTCGAATGGGTGCATGGTCATTTCCTTTGCATGGGGGAAGGGCGAAGCCGGCCTATTTTAGTGGGCAAATGCGGGATGCCGCAGGGTTTTTGGCTGTCAATCCCCGCCTGGTATGGTGGCGTGGCAGCCAAGGGGCTGTGCGGGCAGTATTTTTTGCGGTCGCACACGAGCCCTGATATGCGATGATGGGCCCCCCTTTATTGACATGTAACAAATCGGGGGCAGACAAGCTGTGGTCTGATGGGATCGCCCCGGCCAGGCCTGGGTGGAGCTGAACATAAGGAGCGAGTGTGAATTCCGAGCTGATCTGGGTCCTCTGCATGTTGGTGGGCGCCATCTATCTGTTTATTACCAACAAGGTGCGCATGGACGTGGTGGCCCTCTCCATCATCATCCTGTTCGTGCTGAGCGGCACCCTGAGCCTGCCGGAGGCGCTGGCGGGCTTCAGCGATCCCAACGTCATCCTGATCGCCGCCCTGTTCGTGGTGGGGGAGGGGCTGGTGCGCACCGGCATCGCCTACCAGGTGGGGGATGCGCTGGTGAAGGTGGCGGGCAACAGCGAGACCCGGTTGCTGGTGCTCCTGATGGTGGCGGTCGCGACCCTGGGGGCGGTGATGAGCAGCACCGGCGTGGTGGCCATCTTCATCCCCGTGGTGCTGAGCGTGGCAAACCGCATGGGGATCCCGGCCGGACGGCTGATGATGCCGCTGGGGTTTGCCGGCCTCATCAGCGGCATGATGACGCTGGTGGCGACCCCGCCCAACATGGTGGTGAACAGCGAGCTGATGCGCCACGGCATCCAGGGTTTCGGCTTCTTCGGCTTCACCCCCATGGGGGTGCTGGTCCTGGGGCTCGGGGTGCTCTACATGCTGCTGATGCGCAACCGCCTGGTGCGGGGCGGGGAAGAGGGCAAGGGCAAACCGGCGGGGCGCAGCACATTGCGTGACCTCATTCGTGACTACCGGCTGGCCGGGCGAGCCCGCCGCCTGGCGATCCGCCCCGACTCCCCCCTCATCGGTCAGACCTTGGACGAGCTGCAACTGCGGGCCCGCTACGGCGCCAACGTCATCGGACTGGAGCGCTGGCGCAAGTTTCGGCGGGTGATGGTGACCGTCTCCGGCGTCACCGAGTTCCAGGCGAAAGACGTGCTGCTCATCGACATGTCCGATCCCGAGGTGGATATCCGCGAGTTCTGCAGCGAGGCACGGCTCGAGCCCATGATATTGCGGGGGGAATATTTCTCCGATCAGGCGCGGGAGGTGGGCATGGCCGAGGTCTCCCTCATCCCCGAATCCCGCCTGCTCGGCAAGAGCATCCGCGAGGTGGCGTTTCGTACCCATTATGGTTTGAGTGTGGTGGGGATCCGCCGCGGTGGCGAGGCTCTCGCCGGCAAGCTGGTGGACGAGGAGTTGCAGATGGGGGACAGCCTGCTGGTGGTGGGCAACTGGAGTCTGATCCGCCAGTTGCAGGCCAAGGTACGGGACTTTCTGCTACTGGGCTTGCCTGCCGAAGTGGATGAGATGGCGCCCGCCCGCAGTCAGGCGATCCATGCCCTGATCTGCCTCGGCGTCATGATTGCCCTGATGGTGACGGATCCGGTGCCCAACGTCATCGCGGCGCTCATCGCCTGCCTGTTGATGGGCAAGTTCCGCTGCATCGATCTGGAGAGCGCCTACAAGTCCATTCACTGGCCCACCCTGATCCTCATCGTCGGCATGTTGCCCTTTGCCCTGGCGCTGCAAAAGACCGGCGGGGTGGATCTCATCGTCGGCGCCCTCATCAGCGCCGTGGGAGAGATGGGACCAAGGGTGATGCTGGCGAGCCTGTTCGTGCTGTGCGCCGTCATCGGGCTCTTTATCTCCAACACCGCCACCGCCGTGCTGATGGCCCCCATTGCCCTTGGTACGGCGCAGCAGATGGGGGTTTCTCCCTATCCCTTCGCCATGACCATCGCCATCGCCGCATCCGCCGCCTTCATGACGCCGGTCTCGTCACCGGTCAACACCCTGGTGCTGGGCCCTGGCAACTACAAGTTCGTGGATTTCATCCGCATCGGGGTGCCCTTTACCCTGCTGGTGATGGTGGTGAGCGTCATCGCCATCCCCTGGTTCTTCCCGTTCTGACGGGTGAGGGATAAGAGGCGGCCTGCGGGCCGCTTTTTTTATGGCCGGATGGGAGATGGCGGGAGTGGAGGCGCCGCCGATCAGTCGTTGGCGGGCATGGGTTGAGCGCGGGGGCATGAAGCGGGTTGCCGAAAGACGGGCACAAAAAAACCAGCCTGAGCTGGTCTGTTTGGTACTGCTATCAATGGTGCGGAAGGAGAGACTCGAACTCTCACGCCTAAGCGCCAGAACCTAAATCTGGTGCGTCTACCAATTTCGCCACTTCCGCAAAATTAATGGTGGCTATGACGGGATTCGAACCTGTGACCCCCGCATTATGAGTGCGATGCTCTAACCAACTGAGCTACATAGCCGTTGTCATCGACCACCGGAGTGGAAGAGAACAGAAAAATGGCTGGGGTACTAGGATTCGAACCTAGGGATGGCGAGATCAAAACCCGCTGCCTTACCGCTTGGCGATACCCCAACAGCGATGCCCGACAGAGACTGTCCAACATCTTAAAAAATGGCTGGGGTACTAGGATTCGAACCTAGGGATGGCGAGATCAAAACCCGCTGCCTTACCGCTTGGCGATACCCCAACTGAGATGGTGGCTATGACGGGATTCGAACCTGTGACCCCCGCATTATGAGTGCGATGCTCTAACCAACTGAGCTACATAGCCAACCTTGCGTCCAGTGAGTCGTTGCCTCATCACTGTGCGGCCGGAATTATGCGTATCTGGCTCTGGGGCGTCAACCCTTTTTTCCCCTGAAAAACGCAAAAGCAGTGTGTTTGGCGACTTCTTCGCCCGTATTGAACAAAACCCCAACAATTCGCGGATCTTGGCGACCGGCAAGGTGCGCAAAGAGGGGAAATCAGGGGGCGGTCTGGCCCGTTTCGCGAAGGCCTGGTCCGCGTCACAAAGGTGATAACCTGCGCAGTCTGGCGACTAAATATCATCTAAAATCAGCTTGTTGCTTTATTCGACAATCATTTTTGGCCCTTCATCCTCTGTCGCTTGGTACGGCCTCGCCGTTTCGCAGGCAAGCCCCGACGGATGATGAGAAGGCGTCCGGCTCGGCGGAGCCAAACCCCCATAAGAAGAGGTATTCGCTTGTACGACTGCGCCCCTGGATTGAAGAGGTCTGACTCTCTGCTGCCTGCGAAGGGTCGTGCTTTGCGGCCGGGATATGGCGTCACTCTTCTGTGCGTGAGCCTCCTGTGCGCCAGCCTGCTGATGCTGCTGGCGCCAGGGTCATCTCTGGCCGCCGGGCGTGTGCCCGAGCCCCGGGCCGTGGACGACGCGGGCAAGGAGCCGACAGCGGAACAGAAGGAGGCGGGAGCGGAGACGGCCAGTGCCGATGCGCCGTCGCTGATCCGTGGCGACGATGGCAAGCTGGATGTGAGCCGCTTCATCGATCAGGCCTATGGCTTCATGCCGGTGGTGATCCCCATCACCGAACCGGCCCTGGGGCTGGGGGCGGTGGGGGCCCTGGCCTTCATCGACAAACCCGCCCCGGGCAGCGGCTTCAATCGCCCGAATATCACCCTGGTCGGGGGGCTGGGCACCGATCAGGGAACCCGCGGCTATTTCGGCGGCGACCTGCGCTACTGGCTGGACAATCGCCTGAATACCCACGTGGGCGCCATCAAGACCAGCCTGAACCTCGACTACTACGGGGGTGGGCGAGGAGACAGGACGCCCAGATCCTACGCCTATACCCTGGATCTCACCGGCGGCATGGTGCGGGGGCGCTATCGACTGGGGGAGAGCGACAACTGGCTGGGGATGAATTACCTGTTCGCCAATACCCGGGCCACCTTCGACTCACCCATGGCGTGGTTGCAAAACGATCGTGAGCAGCGCATCAGCGGCCTCGGGGCCAGTTTCACCCACGACAGCCGGGACAACATGTTCACCCCGAGAGCGGGCAGCTATCTGGAGGCCAGCGCCACCCGCTTCGCCCCCGGCCTTGGCAGTGACATCGACTTTACCCGCTATGGCCTGACCGCCATTCAATACCTCCCTCTGGCGCACAACGCCAGTCTCGGGATCAATGGCTCCCTGAGTGGCAATGCCGATGATACCCCCTTCTATATGTCCCCTTATGTCTCCCTGCGCGGGGTGCCGGCCATGCGCTATCAGGGGCAGCGGGTGGCACAGGTGGAAGCCGAGCTGCTGTGGCCCATCTGGGATCGCTACAGCCTGGTGGGCTTTGGCGGGGTGGGGAAGGGGTTTGGCGACTCAGGCAGCGCCCTGTTCGACGAGCGCAGCGTGGCGGCGGGGGGCGTCGGCGTGCGCTACGAGATTGCGCGAAAATATGGTCTGCACATGGGGCTGGATCTGGCCTGGAGCCGGGAGGGGGGCGCCGTCTACGTGCAATTTGGCAGCGCCTGGATGCGACCTTGAGGGCGGGAGGATGAACGCCCTGTCATTTTTTCAGCATATTGAACTGCTATTGTGCTATTTTTATTTTCAATCATGTTGAAAAAATTCAGATTACATCATTTCAAAGCGTATGAATGGCCAATGTGGCAGCGTTTTATCCTGCCATAAAAAAAGCCCGTCCAGAGATGGACGGGCTTTTTGCCGCTCGAAGGGGCAGGCCAGCCTGGCGATGCCCCTTGGGATGGCGCTGTCGTCAGACGTTGAACAGGAAGTTCATGATGTCGCCATCCTTGACGATGTAGTCCTTCCCTTCGGCGCGCATCTTGCCCGCTTCCTTGGCGCCTTGCTCACCCTTGTAGGTGATGAAGTCGTCGAAGGCGATGGTCTGGGCACGGATGAAGCCCTTCTCGAAGTCGGTGTGGATCTTGCCGGCGGCCTGGGGGGCGGTGGCACCGACCGGAATGGTCCAGGCGCGCACTTCCTTCACCCCGGCGGTGAAGTAGGTCTGCAGGTTCAGCAGCTCGTAACCGGAGCGGATCACCCGGTTCAGACCCGGCTCTTCGATGCCCAGATCCGCCATGAATTCGGCGCGGTCGGCATCGTCCAGCTCGGCGATATCCGCCTCGATGGCGCAGCAGACCACGACCACCACGGCGTTCTCGGCGGCGGCGATTTCACGCACCTTGTCCAGGAAGGGGTTGTTCTCGAAGCCGTCTTCCGCCACGTTGGCGATGTACATGGTGGGCTTCAAGGTCAGGAAGTTGAGGTGGGCAACGGCGGCCAGCTCTTCCTTGTCCAGCTTCATGCCGCGGATCATCTGGCCGTTTTCCAGGGCCATCTTGATCTTTTCAAGGGTTTCCACTTCCAGCTTGGCATCCTTGTCGCCGCCCTTGGCACGCTTGGACTGACGGTGGATGGCGCGCTCGCAGGCGTCCAGGTCGGACAGGGCCAGCTCGGTATTGATCACCTCGATGTCATCGGCCGGGGAGACCTTGCCCGCGACGTGGATGATGTTCTCGTCTTCGAAGCAGCGCACCACGTGGCCGATGGCCTCGGTTTCGCGGATGTTGGCCAGGAACTGGTTGCCCAGACCCTCACCCTTGGAGGCGCCCGCCACCAGGCCGGCGATGTCCACGAATTCCATGGTGGTCGGCACCACGCGCTGGGGGTTGATGATGGCCGCCAGGGCGTCGAGACGGGGATCCGGCATGGGGACCACACCCGTGTTCGGTTCAATGGTGCAGAACGGGAAGTTGGCGGCTTCGATGCCGGCCTTGGTCAGCGCATTGAACAGGGTGGATTTGCCTACATTGGGCAGGCCCACGATACCGCATTTAAAACCCATGGATTGTTACCTTACGTGATGGATGCTGTGTGAGGGCCGCAGGACCTGCTCACGCTCTTACTGCGAGGCCGTGATCAAGGCTCATGTGCTGCTCGGAATCCTCACGTATATCTATACGCTCCGGTTCCTGTGCTGCGCTTCACCTTGCTGACAACCTCTCGTTACAGAGAGTGAACAGATTCTTAGGCAGCCCTGTCATATTGTGTGACCCTGGCACTTGCCTGGTGTCCGTATTCAGACTTTCTCGGCCTTGAAGCTGTGCAAGCGGTTCATGGCCTTGGTCATGTCTTGTTTGAACAGGATGTCGGTGGCACGCAGGGACTCGTCCAGTGCGGCCTCGATCAGGTTCTGTTCACTGCTGGGGGCCTTGGTCAGCACGAAGCCGGCCACCAGCTCCTTGGCGCCGGGATGACCTATCCCCAGACGCAGGCGGAAGAAATTATTGTTGTTGCCCATCCTGGCGATGATGTCCTTGAGGCCATTGTGGCCGCCATGACCGCCCCCTTGCTTGAACTTGGCGATGCCCGGGGGCAGGTCCAGTTCATCGTGGGCCACCAGGATCTCCTCCGGGGCTATCTGGTAGAAGCGCGCCAGCGCCGCCACGGCCTTGCCGGAGAGGTTCATGTAGGTGTTCGGGATGAGCAGGCGCACATCCTGCCCTTCCACCAGGATGCGGGCGGTGTGGCCGAAGAACTTGGGCTCTTCACGCAGGCTGACGTTGTGCCAGCGGGCCAGCTGCTCCACATACCAGGCCCCCGCATTGTGGCGGGTCTTGGCGTATTCGGGGCCGGGGTTACCCAGCCCGACAATCAGTTTGATTTGATGCGTCACGCTTGATGTCTTCACTCGCTGGTTGCACTGCTGGTCACCATCAACCGATGGCCCAGGGCAATGGGACGCAATATTCTAGCCGCCGAGTGGCGATCACTCAACCAAAGTGCGGACTTGCGGGGGATTTAGGACGAAGCTGCTGGCAAACGGGCCCTGCCGGGCCCGTGTCGCTTGGCGCCTTTGAGACATCACCGGGCTCGCAGCAGGGTGACCGTCTCCTCGCCGAGCGCCGTCAGGGTCGGCCGCTGCGCCTTCACGTATTGCACGAAGGAGGCCGCATCCGTGCCGCAATCCACGTTGCTGGCCTTGCAATCCAAATCCTGCCCCTCGCCGTAGCGGGCACTGAGCTGGGAGCCCGTTTGCTCCACGCGCTGCACGGGGAAGGCGGTGAGCTTGCCATCGACCCAGGCAATGTCCACCCGCTCGGCCTGCTGCGCCTGGGCGCGAGCCAGGGCCTGCCAGCCGTCGTTGCCATTGGCGCTGTAGGCATTGGTCACCACCTTGTAGCGCTGGCTATCCACGACATCCTGCCACTGGCCATCGACGCCCTGCCATTGCAGCTGGGTCAGATTGCCTTGTTTGCCCGCCACCGTTTCGGTGAAGGTGTAGCGCAGGTGCCCGCCATAGGGGAACTTGCCGGCGTGGGCGCTGGGGGCCAGGGTGGCGGTGATGGTCTCGGTCAAGAGGGCCCGCACGTCGGCGCCAGAGAGGGTCAGCACACTGAGGGGGTTCTTGAACGGCAGCAGGGTGAGGGCGGGATCCCCTTGCCGCAGCTCACCGGCGGGCAGGTCGGCGCGCACGCCCCCCACCGCCAGCAGGGCGAAATCCACCGGGCCGCCGGTCAGGGCCTGCACCGCCGGGGTGTTGGCCCAATAGTATTGCCCCTCGGCCACCAGGGAGGCGACGTCCGAGCCGTGGCGATCGCTGCCGTTGTCACCGGGGCGACGGGCATTTTGCAGCGCCGCCGGCAGGGTGGCGATGACGGGGCCAAACGCCTTGTCCAGGGCCGGTTTGAAGTGGCTGTCGATGAGGCCGCGCAGGCGCGGATCCTCGTCCACCGCCACCAGGTTGGGCTGGGCGTCGATAAACTTGCTCGCCTGCTGGCCGCGCTTCTTGTCGAGTGGCTGTTGGCGAGCGGGATCTGCGAAGAAGTCGCGACTCGCCAGCAGCTGGTTCTGACCCTGGCAGCCGATCACCCGGCCCTGACCGTCGAAGCTGATGCGGGCCAGACCGATGGCCTGGGCGTAGGAGCCTGCCTGCACCACGCAGGTGAGGCCGACCCCGTCCGGGTTGGTGACCAGGGCCGCGTATTCCCCGGTGTTGCCCCAGCCGATGTTGGTGAAGTCGCCGAGCAGACTGTGGGAGTGGCCGCCGACGATGGCGTCCAACCCGTTCACCTCGGCGGCGAGCGCCAGATCCCGGGCATTGCCGATGTGGGTCAGGGCGACGATCTGGTGGATCCCCCTGGCTTGCAGCAGATCCACCGTGGCCTGAGCCGCCTCGACCTCCTTGCGAAAATGGAGATTGCCGACGTTGGGGGAGATGTTGGCCATGTCTTCCAGTACCAGCCCCATGACGGCGACCAGCTGCTTGCCCTGGGGCAGGTGGTCGAGATCCGGGACCGGGCTCTTCTGATGGCCTTCAAAGGCATAGACCACGAAGGGCTTGAGGTTGTCGGCCCGGGCGAGATCCTCGTCATCGCTGGCATCCAGGTTGGCGGCCAGCACCGGGAAGTTGACCCCCTGAATGAAGCGGGCCAGCTTCTGGTTGTCGAGATCGAACTCGTGGTTGCCAAGGGCCATGGCATCGAGGCCGAACTGGCTCAGCAGCTCGGCGTTCGCCATCCCCTCGTTGAGTTTGAAGTAGCCGCTGCCCTGCCAGGCGTCGCCGCCGTGCAGCAGCAACAGGGGTTCATTCTTGGCCAGTGCCTCGGCCTGGTAGGCCTTGGCCATGGTGAGCAGGCGCGGGTAGCCGCCGATGCGGGTATAGAGGGTGGCCTCCTCGGCTGACTTGCCGAAGATGGCCCCCTTGAACTCGGCATTGACCGGATCGAACTGGGAGTGGGTGTCGTTCATGTGCGCCAGGGTGAGAGAGAAGAGCGTGCTCTCCTTGTCGGACAGGCAGGCGGAGAGCAGGGCGCAGAGCGGGAAAACGAACAGGAGACGGGGGCACTTCATGGACAATCCTTAACCTGCGGGGCAGGGCAATACCGGGGAGCTAAAAAGACAAAAACCGCCAGTTGGCGGTTTTTGTCACAACGGGGTCTATCAATGCTCAAACATGGCAGAGATGGACTCCTCGTTGCTGATACGGCGAATGGCTTCGGCCAGCACGGTGGACAGGGTCAGTTGCTTGACCTTGCCGACGGCTTTCATCTCGGCGGTGAGCGGGATGGAGTCGGTGATGATCAGCTCATCGATGACCGAATTCTTGATGTTTTCCACGGCGGAGCCGGAGAAGACCGGGTGGGTCGCATAGGCGAACACACGCTTGGCGCCACGCTCTTTCAGCGCTTCGGCCGCCTTGCACAGGGTGCCACCGGTATCGATCATGTCATCGACGATGATGCAGTCGCGACCGGCCACGTCACCGATCAGGTGCATGACCTGGGAGACGTTCGGGCGGGGACGACGCTTGTCGATGATGGCGATGTCGGTGTCATCCAGCAGCTTGGCGATGGCACGGGCACGCACCACGCCGCCGATGTCCGGCGATACAACCACGGGGGATTCGAGATTCTTGGACATCATGTCTTCGAGCAGCACGGGGCTGCCGAACACGTTGTCTACCGGGACATCGAAGAAGCCCTGGATCTGCTCGGCATGCAGGTCAACGGTCAGCACACGGTCCACACCCACGCTGGAGAGGAAGTCGGCGACAACCTTGGCGGTGATGGGTACACGGGCGGAACGGACGCGGCGGTCCTGACGGGCATAACCAAAGTAGGGGATAACGGCAGTGATACGGCCAGCTGAAGCACGACGCAGTGCATCCACCATGACGATCAATTCCATCAGATTGTCATTGGTCGGGGCACAGGTGGATTGAATGATGAAGATATCGCCACCACGTACATTCTCGTTGATCTGTACGCTGATCTCACCGTCGCTAAAGCGACCTACGGCAGCGTTGCCGAGTTTGATAAACAGGCGATCTGCGATCTTCTGGGCTAGTTCCGGCGTTGCGTTACCAGCAAACAGCTTCATGTCAGGCACGGTTTGAAACCTCGGGGTTGCATCCAGTTTGTGGAGGGTCTGTTTGGACCCATATCGTTCTTTGGCAAACGATTCATAGCGATGACGGGCGAGGTCACCACAGGTTGTCAGCGGTCGGGATTGCAGTCAGCTATCGGTGATGGGAGGTCATCGAGGCGAAAACGGGGCGTTTGACGAGAATGCACTCTTCACACTTCCCGGACCGTCATCGATTGCCTGTCTCATTCACCAAGAGAATGGCTGGGGTACTAGGATTCGAACCTAGGGATGGCGAGATCAAAACCCGCTGCCTTACCGCTTGGCGATACCCCAATCACTGACTTGTTGCAAAGTGGCGAAGAGTGGTGATATGTTCTCGCCCTTGGCGACAAACCCATCCCAGCCTTCCGGCACCTTTGCCAACACCTTCCGAGCAGCCTTTTCGTCTTCAAATTGAGCAAAGACGCAGGCTCCAGTGCCCGTCATTCTTGACGGCGCGTATTCTAGCAACCAGCCGAGCGCATTGGCAACCTCGGGGTGGCGCTTTTTCACCAGTGACTCGCAATCGTTTTTCCACTCCCCGTCCAGCAGGTTGTGCAATGCCATCTTGGGGGTATTTCTCGGCAGGTCCGGATCCTGGAACACGGCGGCCGTCGCCACATGGCAATCGGGTTTGAGCACCAGATACCAGGCGCTCGGCACCTCGACCGGTTGCAGTCGCTCACCCACCCCCTCCGCGAAGGCCGCTCGTCCACGCACGAACACCGGTACGTCGGCACCGAGCTGCACGCCAAGCTCCGCCAGTTCATCTTCGCTCAAACCAGCCTGCCAGAGATGATTCAGGGCCGCCAGGGTGGTGGCCGCATCCGACGAGCCGCCGCCGATGCCGCCCCCCATGGGCAGCACCTTCTCCAGCCGGATATGGGCCCCTTGCGGACTTTGCAACCGCGCCTGCAGCAGGCGGGCGGCACGGATGATGAGGTTCTGCTCATCGGGCACCCCCGGGATGGCGGGGCTCAGGGTGAGCAGACTGGTGCCCTCGAGGGGCTCGAACGTAAGCCAGTCGCCGTGACTGAGGAAGATAAACAGGGTCTGCAGCTCGTGATAACCGTCAGCGCGGCGACCATTGACGTGCAGGAAGAGATTCAGCTTGGCGGGAGCGGGCCAGCGGATGGCCTGGTGTCGGGATGGTTGCTCCATCATGGCACCAGATTCCATTGGTTGATCTGCAGCTTGAGGCGGCTGCCCTGACCGGTCATGGTCAGCAGGTGGGGCAGGCGATAGCCGGCCTGATCCCGATAGTCGCCGTAGACGATCTGCCACTGGCCGTCCCGCACCGAGGCCAGGCTGGCGTCGGGGTTGAGTTCAAACTCGGCCTGACCGGGCAGCCCCTTGATCCATTCGGGCAGCCCTTTCACCGGGATGTTCCAGCCGGTGAGCTGGTAGACAAGCGCCTCGGCATCCTCGCTGCGATGAGTCTTGCCGTCGTTGTCGATGAGGGTCACCTCGCCCCGGGTGCGGGAGAGCTCCAGGATATGGGTGCCGATAATGCTGCTGAGATTGAGGCGATAGTCGTCCCCATTCTGCTGCCAGTTGAGGCGGGCGCTGCCTTTCTGCTGGGGGGTGATGATGGCCATCTTGCCAGACAGCTGCCAGTGATCGAGGCGCTCGAGGCGGGCCCGCTCCTGCTGCCAGTTGACCTGATCCCGCTGGGGGGAGGTGGTGGTACAGCCAGCCAGCACCAGCAGGCAGGCGAGAGAGAAGATGCGCAAGAACAAGGTCAGGCTCCGGACAAGGAATTTGCCACAGTATAAGGGGCGGCCGTATCGCTTTTAAAGACTTACCCTTTCTCGTACAATTGACGGCCTTTACACCCTGTGCACGAAATGATCGCCACCCACTCATGAGTCTGCTTGCCCTCGGAATCAACCACAACACCGCCAGTGTCGCCTTGCGGGAGCGGGTCGCCTTTGGCCCGGACTGCATCGATCGCGCCCTGCGTGAGCTGGTGGATCAACCCGGCGTCAGCGAGGCGGTGATCGTCTCCACCTGCAATCGCACCGAGCTCTATTGCAGCCTGGAGCAGGGAGAGGGGGAGCAGGTGCTGCACTGGTTGCAGCGCTTCCACCAGCTGGATGCGGCCGAGGTAGTCTCCGCCATCTACCGCCACCAGGATGAGGAGGCGGTACGTCACCTGATGCGGGTCGCCTGCGGCCTCGACTCCCTGGTGCTGGGGGAACCCCAGATCCTGGGGCAGATCAAGCAGTCCTACGCCCATGCCCAGCAAGCCGAGGCGGTTAAAGGTTCGCTGGAGCGACTGTTCCAGAAATCCTTCTCCGTGGCCAAACGGGTACGCACCGATACCGAGATCGGCGCCAGCGCCGTGTCGGTGGCCTTCGCCGCCGTGAGTCTGGGACGGCGCATCTTCTCCGATCTTTCCCAGACCAAGGTGCTGCTGGTGGGGGCGGGGGAGACCATTGAACTGGTGGCCCGCCATCTGCGCGAGCAGAACGTCACCCAGATGATGGTGGCGAACCGCACCCTGCAGCGGGCCCAGCTGCTGGCTGAGGAGTTCGGTGCCCAGGTGATGACCCTGGAGGAGATCCCGGACTACCTGCACGAGGCGGACATCGTCATCAGCTCCACTGCCAGCCCCTTGCCCATCATCGGCAAGGGCATGGTGGAGCGGGCCCTCAAGGCGCGCCGCTTCAAGCCCATGTTCCTGGTGGATATCGCCGTGCCGCGGGATATCGAGGCGGAAGTGGACGAGCTGCCGGATGCCTATCTCTACACGGTGGACGACCTGCAGGGGATCATCGAGCAGAACCTCGAGACCCGCAAACGGGCCGCCGCCGAGGCCGAGCTCATCGTGCAGGAAGAGCGTGACGACTTCATGGGCTGGTATCGCAGCCTGCACTCGGTGGATCTCATCCGCGATTATCGCCACCAGTCCCAACAGGTGGCCGACGAGGAGCTGCAACGGGCCCTGCTGGCGCTGCAGCAAGGTGAAAATGCCGAGCAGGCCCTCAAGGCCATGGCGCACCGCCTCACCAACAAGTTGATCCACGCCCCGACCCAGGCCCTGCGCCAGGCAGCCGCCCAGGGGGATGTCCACAAGCTGTCCCAGCTGCGTCAGGTGCTGGGATTGTCACAAGAGTCATAGTTGCGGGCTGGCCAGCCGGCCGTCCCGTCCTCCATCGAGAAACCGAGATTTATGAATCCGTCATTGATCAGAAAGCTGGAAGGCCTCATCGAGCGCCACGAAGAAGTACAGGCCCTGCTCGGCGAACCCGGCGTGGCCTCGGATCAGGACAGATACCGTGCCCTGACCCGGGAATATGCCCAGCTCGAAGACATCGTTCACGCCTTCCAGCGCTTCCGCCAGGCCGAAGAGGATCTGGAGACCACCAAGCTGATGCTGGAGGAGGATGACGCCGATCTGCGGGAGATGGCCCAGGAGGAGCTGCCGCTCGCCAAGGCCGCCTTCGAGGAGCAGGAGCAGGCACTGCAGGTGATGCTGTTGCCCAAGGATCCCAAGGATGACAACAACTGTTATCTGGAGATCCGGGCCGGCGCCGGTGGCGACGAGGCGGCCATCTTCGCGGGGGACTTGTTCCGCATGTATTCCCGCTACGCCGAACGCCAGGGCTGGCGCGTCTCCATCGTCAGCTGCAACGACGGCGAGCACGGCGGCTACAAGGAGGTGATCGCCAAGGTGGATGGCGAGCGCGTCTACGGTCGCCTCAAGTTCGAGTCCGGCGGTCACCGGGTGCAGCGGGTGCCGGAAACCGAATCCCAGGGCCGGGTGCACACCTCCGCCTGTACTGTCGCCGTGCTGCCGGAAGTGCCGGAAGCCGAGCAGATCGAAATCAATCCGTCCGAGCTGAAGATCGACACCTTCCGCGCCTCCGGGGCCGGTGGCCAGCACGTCAACAAGACCGACTCCGCCATCCGCATCACCCACCTGCCCACCGGGCTGGTGGTGGAGTGCCAGGACGAGCGCTCCCAGCACAAGAACCGCGCCAAGGCGATGTCGGTGCTCTCTGCCCGTCTGCAGGCGGCCGAGGATGAGCGCCACCGCGCCGCCGAGCAGAGCACCCGTCGCAACCTGGTGGGCTCCGGCGATCGCTCCGAGCGCATCCGTACCTACAACTACCCCCAGGGACGTCTCTCCGAACACCGCATCAATCTGACCTTGTACCGGCTTGGGGAGATCCTGGAGGGGGATCTGGATTGTGTCATCACCCCACTGGTGCAGGAATACCAAGCGGATCAGCTTGCCTCTCTGGCAGACAACAGCTGATGCAAATTCAGCAGGCGAGAACCCACATCATGACGGTATTGGCCGGGGGCGAATCCCCCCGCGCCGATGCCGATGCGCTGCTCTGCCACCTGCTGGGGTGCCGGCGCAGCTACCTGATGACCTGGCCGGAGCGTGAGCTTGATGCCGATCAGCAGGCAACCCTGCAAGGCTGGCTGGAACGGCGCCTGGCCGGGGAACCCATCGCCCATCTCGTCGGCGAGCGGGAGTTCTGGTCCCTGCCGCTGAAAGTGAGCCCGGCGACCCTGATCCCGCGCCCGGACACCGAGGTGCTGGTGGAGCAGGCGCTGGCCCGCCTGCCGGCAGGCCCCTGCGCCGTGCTGGATCTCGGCACCGGCACCGGCGCCATCGCCCTGGCGCTCAAGTCAGAGCGGCCCGATGCCGATGTCTGGGCGGTGGACAGGATGCCGGAGGCGGCGGCCCTGGCCCGCCACAACAGCGCGGCCCTGGGGCTGCCTATCCAGGTGCGGGACGGCAGCTGGTTCGAGCCGCTGCAAGAGGCGCCGCACTTTGCCATGATCGTCTCCAACCCCCCCTATATCGATGGGGCAGATCCCCATCTCGATGAAGGGGACGTACGCTTCGAACCCCGCTCCGCCCTGGTGGCGGACGAGCAGGGGTTGGCGGATATTCGCCTCATCGTGGCGCAGGCAAGGGCCCATCTGCTGCCCGCTGGCTGGCTCTTGCTGGAGCACGGCTGGGAGCAGGGGAACGCGGTGCGTCAACTCCTGCTGCAACAGGGCTACCAGCAGGTAGCCACGGTGCGGGATTACGGGGATAACGACAGGGTGAGCCTGGGGCAGTGGCCCGGTGAAGGGGCACCCGACTCACACATTGGTAAGGAAAAGTGATGTATTTTGCGCTCAAACATCTGCATCTGGTGCTGATCGCGGCGGCGGTGCTGATGTTTATACTGCGGTTTTACTGGGTGCAGACCGGCTCTGGCCGTGCCTACAGCGGTCAGGTCATGAAGCTTGCGGGCTGGTTGAACGGCCTGGTGGTGCTCTCTGGCGTGCTGTTGTGCATGGTGCTGGATCTCAATCCCCTCAACAATGGTACCCCCTGGCTCAGCGAGAAGCTGACCTCAGTCCTGGTGGTGGCGTTCCTGGCCATGATGGCGCTGCGTCTGGCACGCAGCAACGCCATCCGCTGGTTCGCCTTTCTGGGGGCCCTGGGGTGGATCTTCTTTATCGCCAAGCTCGCTGTCCTGAAACAGGCCAGCCTGTTCGGCTAGGAATGACGAAGATGATGCGTGTGGATGAATGGACCGACTTCGAGGCCCATGATCTGGCCGAGCTGGCGCTGTGCGTCAGCGACGAGATCCAGGGCGGTCGTCGGGACGGTGAGGCACAGCTGGCCTGGCTCGACGCCTGGCTCGACGAGGCGATAGCCCCGGGGGACTGCGACGAGGTGCGCCGCCAGCTGCTGGCCGGTTTTTACCAGACCCTGGGCTTTCAGGGGGACTGGCAGGACTATTTCTCGAGCGAAAACTGCGATCTCGCCAAGGTACTGGCGCGGCGCAAGGGTATACCGGTGAGCCTGGGCATCCTCATCATCCAGCTGGGTCGCAAGATTGGCCTGGATGTGGAGGGGATCTGCTTCCCCGGCCACTTCCTGGTGAGTTTTGCCGGCAGCGAAGGGGAGGTCTATGTGGACCCCTTCAATGGCGATGAGCTGAGCCTGCATCGCATCGAGCTGCTGCTGCGCGGCGCCCTCGGCAACCTCGCGACCCTGAGCGACGATCTGCTGCAACCCTCCGGCCAGTGGGAGATCATCGAGCGGCTGCTCAACGTCAGCAAGGGAGCCTTGCTGCGGGAGGAGCGGATGACGGAGGCGCTGCGCTGCAGCGAGCTGCTGCTGCGCATGAAGCCGGGTGATCCGCTGGAAACGCGGGATCGGGGTTTCATCTACGAGCAGCTCGACTGCCCCCGTTTCGCCGCCGACGATTTCGAATACTTTATTGAACAATGCCCGGACGATCCCGTGGCCGACGTGTTGAAGACACAGCTGGCCGCCCTGGATCTGAGCCCCAAGCCCCTCCATTGAGCGCGCTTGGCAACTGAAACAGAAGCACTCATACACCATGCCTCTTCACCTAAGGAAGCCTGAGATGGAACAGAAAAATATCAAGGTCAACGACATCGACGTGGCCAATGACAAGCCGTTCGTGCTGTTTGGCGGCATGAATGTGCTGGAGTCCCGCGACATGGCGATGGCCGTGTGCGAGAAGTATGTCGAGGTGACCACCAAGCTAGGCATTCCCTTCGTGTTCAAGGCGAGCTGGGACAAGGCGAACCGCTCCTCCATCCACTCCTACCGCGGCCCGGGTCTGGAGGAGGGGATGAAGATCTTCCAGGAGCTGAAAGCCACCTTCGGCATGCCGGTCATCTCGGATCTGCACGAAGTGCATCAGGCCAAGCCGGTCGCCGAGGTGGTGGATGTCATCCAGCTGCCCGCCTTCCTGGCGCGCCAGACCGATCTGGTGGAGGCCATGGCCCGCACCGGCAACGTCATCAACATCAAGAAGCCGCAGTTCCTGAGCCCGAGCCAGATGAAGAACATCACCGACAAGTTCGAGGAGTGCGGCAACGATCGCCTGATCCTGTGCGAGCGCGGCGCCAACTTCGGCTACGACAACCTGGTAGTGGACATGCTGGGCCTCGGGGTGATGAAGAAGACCACGGGTGGCTACCCCGTCATCTTCGATGTGACCCACTCCCTGCAGTGCCGGGATCCGCTGGGTGCCGCCTCCGGTGGCCGTCGTGATCAGGTGACCGAGCTGGCCCGTGCCGGCATGGCCGTCGGCCTGGCTGGCCTGTTCATCGAATCCCACCCGGATCCGAAGAGCGCCCGCTGCGATGGCCCGAGCGCCCTGCCGCTGGACAAGCTGGAAGGCTTCCTCAAGCAGATGAAGGCCATCGACGATCTGGTCAAGGGGTTCGAGCCGCTGGATACCTCAGCCTGACGCGCACGCCTTGCCGACAAATGCCCCGCCATGCGGGGCATTTTTATATCCGCGTCATATCAAAAACATCCTCATTAAGGTCTCAAATAAATCATTGACCAGACACTTATGTGTTTCCGTGGTGTTAATGATGTTAAATATATTGTGTGATTGATGTCCCGAAACTGCTTCTTATAACGTGTGAAAGTGCCGCCGTTGGAATGGCGAAATGGCATGAAACGGGCGAGAGGTATTAATTACCTCGCCCCGGATCCTTGCACGCGTTTTTTGCCATCGCCCGTGTCAATTAATTAACAGGACGTTGAGCATGCACAAGAAAATATTAAGCAGCCTCTACTTTCAGGTGATATTGGCCATCACCGTCGGAGTATTGCTGGGACACTTCTACCCGAGCCTGGGCGCCGATATGAAACCCCTTGGCGATGGCTTCGTGAAATTAATCAAGATGATCATCGCCCCGGTGATTTTCTGCACCGTGGTGACCGGGATCGCCGGCATGGAGAGCATGAAGGCGGTCGGCAAGACCGGGGCCATCGCCCTGGTCTATTTCGAGGTGGTGAGCACCCTGGCGCTGGTCATCGGCCTGTGCGTGGTGAATCTGCTGCAGCCCGGGGCCGGCATGAACGTGGATCCGACGTCCCTGGATGCCAGCGCCATCTCGGCCTATGCGGAGCAGGCGAAGTCGCAGGGCATCATTCCCTTCCTGCTGGACGTGATCCCCGCCAGCGTGATCGGTGCCTTCGCCAGCGGCAATATTCTGCAGGTGCTGTTATTTGCGGTGCTGTTTGGCTTCTCTTTGCACCATATCGGCGAGAAGGGAAAACTGATTTTCAATATGGTGGACAGTTTCTCCCAGGTTATTTTCGGGATCATCAACATGATCATGAAATTGGCACCGGTGGGAGCATTTGGCGCCATGGCATTTACCATAGGGAAATATGGCATCGGCTCTCTGGTTCAATTGGGACAATTGATAGCGAGTTTCTATCTGACCTGTTTGCTGTTTATTTTCCTGGTGCTCGGCAGCATTGCCAAAGCCAATGGTTTCAGCATCTTGCGTTTTATCGCCTATATCCGGGAAGAGTTGCTGATCGTGCTCGGCACCTCCTCGTCGGAATCCGTGCTGCCACGCATGCTGGTGAAGATGGAGGCGCTCGGCTGCAAGAAGTCGGTGGTGGGCCTGGTGATCCCGACCGGTTACTCCTTCAACCTGGACGGCACCTCCATCTATTTGACCATGGCGGCGGTGTTCATCGCCCAGGCAACCAATACCCCGCTGGATCTGTTCCACCAGATCACCCTGCTGGTGGTGCTGCTCATCTCCTCCAAGGGGGCGGCCGGGGTTACCGGCAGCGGCTTCATCGTGCTGGCGGCGACCATCTCGGCGGTGGGGCATCTGCCGTTGGCCGGGCTGGCGCTGATCCTCGGGATAGATCGCTTCATGTCGGAGGCGCGGGCCCTGACCAACCTCATTGGCAACGGGGTGGCAACCCTGGTGGTGGCTCGCTATTGCGATCAGCTGGACGAGGGGCAGATGCAGGCGGCGCTGGCCAAGCCTGCTGCGGTACCGGCCGCTACCCCAATGCTCGATCGGCAAGCCTAGGGGCGACGAGGGGCTTTATCGAAACGGGTGTGGATCGCCCATAAAAAAACGGCCCTGATGGGCCGTTTTTCATGGTCACTTGACCGCAGAGGCTATTACAGGCTCTGGGTGAAGGTACGGGTGACCACGTCACGCTGCTGTTCCGGGGTCAGGGCGTTGAAGCGCACTGCATAGCCGGAGACGCGGATGGTCAGCTGCGGGTATTTTTCCGGGTTGGCGATGGCATCTTCCAGGGTTTCGCGGCGCAGCACGTTGACGTTCAGGTGCTGGCCACCTTCCACCACGGGTTCGGTCTGCACCGGCAGTTCACGGTATTCGAATTGACCCAGGTCAGACAGGGACACTTCCTGGTCGGCGGTGAAGCTGTCGCCCTTGGCGCAGATGCAACGGGCCTGTTGCTTCTCTTCGTCCAGCAGCCAGAAAGAGTTCAGCAGAGCGGCGTTGGCGGACTGGGTGATTTGGATGCCCTTGATCATGGTATGACTCCTCATAGGAAGGGGTTTCAATGGTAAGGAGATACCCCTGATGTTTTTAAACCACCTCGGCAGCGGGATGATTTAAAGGGGGCTTGCCTTACACCTTTACTTCGTTGGGGTCATATATACCACGGAGGTAATAATACGAAAATTGATCTAAATCAAAAAATACGTGAATAGCGCCGTGTGAATGACATTAAATAATTGAGTTTAATCAAAAATATATCATTTTTATGATTTCGTAAGATATATGGATTATGCATTTTATATTTCTCAAATCTAGTAATTTAACTACATCTTTTCGGGTTTTTTGTTGCCGGGATGGCGCCCCATCGGGCAAACACGTGGCCAAGGTGGTCAGGGCGCAGGGATGACAGGGCCTATTCGGGCCAAAATCTATCGATATAAAAGATGGTATCTCTTCTTGTCTATCGTTTAACTGGATGGATTTTGGGGCGAAAGAGAGGCGGATCCCTGTCTGGGCGGGGCCTGTGTTGTCCGGCCACGGTTGCGTCCGCACTCCTTGCCCCCTATTCTGGGCCCCTCGTTTGCGTCCGGGGCCTGCGTGTGTGCACGGGGCGCCCTGGACCGGGTATTTGGGGTATTGAAGAGGAGAGTTGCGTGCAGACCTGGACTGATGTGATTGGATCCGAGAAGGAGCAAGACTATTTCAAGGCGACCCTGGCGAGCGTCAGGAGTGAGCGGGAGGCGGGCAAGGTGATTTATCCCCCCGCTACCGAGGTATTCAACGCCTTCAAGCTGACCGAGCTGGACCAGGTCAAGGTGGTGATTTTGGGTCAGGATCCCTATCACGGCCCGAACCAGGCCCACGGCCTCTGCTTCTCCGTGCTGCCCGGGGTGCGCACGCCCCCCTCTCTGGTCAACATCTACAAGGAGATGCAGCGGGATCTGCCAGGATTTGTCACGCCCAACCACGGCTTCCTGGAGTCCTGGGCCACACAGGGCGTCCTGCTGCTCAACACCGTGCTGACGGTGCAGGCCGGCATGGCCCACTCCCATGCACATCTGGGCTGGGAGACCTTCACCGACAGAGTCATCGAGCAGGTCAACGCCAGCTGCCAGGGGGTGGTCTTCCTGCTGTGGGGATCCCATGCCCAGAAGAAGGGGCGCTTCATCGACAGGCAGCGCCACCACGTGCTGAGTGCGCCGCACCCGAGCCCGCTCTCCGCCCATCGCGGCTTCATCGGCTGCGGCCACTTCTCCGAGACCAACCGCCTGCTGGATGCGCAGGGCAAGGCGCCCATCGACTGGCTCTCGGTCTGCTCGGCGCCCAGCGCCGGTTGAGGATGGCCACGGGTCTGTGACGATGGCCGGCGGCTTGGCTGACTGGGTGGCTAGATGCCTGGTGTGAGGTCGGGTCAACGAGGGGAATTGTCTGCGCCAGATTTGATTGAGTGCAAAGTTGGCGCAATAAATGACCGTATACTCGAGCAAGAACCTTCATCTACCGAGCGCAAGGAGTGCCCATGTTATCCAGTTTGCACAAGGATCACCTCAACATCGCCAAGCTGCTGCAGCTGCTCAAGTACAAGCTTGTCGCCATTCGCGGCGAGCAGCCCGTCAGCTACTTCCTGATCCGGGATGTGGTGGACTATCTGCGAGAGGTGTCTGACAAGGTCCATCACCCCAAGGAGGACATGATTTACGACTACTACCTGAAGTACAGGGTGGTGGAGGGGGAGGTGGCGAACCGCCTGCATGAGGAGCACGCCAGGCTGATGGAGGCGGGCACCGAGCTAAAAGAGATGGTGGAGATGATCCTGATGGATGCGGTCATCCCGCTGGATCAGTTTACTACCCGCCTGGAGCAGTTCATCGATCAGCAGGAGGCGCACATGAACTATGAGGAGGGGGTTATCTTCCCTCACCTGCGCAGCTCCCTGACCGAGGATGACTGGCGCCACCTGGAGCAGCTTTGGCACAACAAAGCGGACCATGACCCCCTGTTCGGGGCCGAAGTGAGCCAGCACTTCCAGGCCCTGGCCAAGCAGCTCTCCCAGCCGCTCTCATCCTGAGCCCCGACAGAAACGACAACGCCCCGACTGTTGCGGGGCGTTTTGTTATGGGGTCTCGCTGGCTGCGCGTGGCTCAGAGCTCCAGATCGTCCGAACCTTCATAGGCGATATCGATGGACTGCAACTCCTTTTGCAGGCGGTGCTTGTCTTTGAGCGCCTCGATCTCGCGCCATTTGCGTTTTTTTCCCGATGTCCCGCGGCTACGTGAACCCAGCTCAACGACCTCGTCAAAATCGAAGTTGAACATGTCCATGGCTCCCTCCTTGGTTTTATGGTTGTCACCATCCGTATAACACGGTGACATTGAAAATAAAACGTTTTTGTGACGACCTTGTGACAACTGAATAAGGCCCATAAAAAAACCGGGCAGCCCTTGCGGGAGCCCGGTTTTTTTCGGGGGGATGCGGCGTCAGTCGTCGAGGGGATCGCTCCTGTTTTTCGGTGTGAAAACAGCGACCTGGCGACGAGCGGGGGACGCGCTCCTCCTTACAGACGACCGGCCAGCATGGTTTCCAGCTTGCCCTGATCGACGGCGAACATGCGGATGCCTTCACCCAGCTTCTCGACCGCCATGGCGTCCTGGTTCAGCTCCCAGCGGAATTCGGCTTCGGTCATGGGGGTCGGTTTGGCCTTGCGCTCACCGGTGTAGTTCAGCTTGCGAACCACGGTGCCTTCGGCCTTGCTCAGCTCTTCCAGCAGGGCCGGGCCAATGGTCAGGCGATCGCAACCAGCCAGCTCGAGGATCTCGCCGGTGTTGCGGAAGCTCGCACCCATCACCACGGTCGGGTAGTCGTGCTGTTTGTAGTAGTCGTAGATGGCGGTGACGGAAACCACGCCCGGATCTTCGCTCGCGGTGTAGTCACGGTTGTGCTTGGCCTTGTACCAGTCGAGGATGCGACCGACGAAGGGGGAGATCAGGAAGGCGCCGGCTTCGGCACAGGCACGGGCCTGGGCGAAGGAGAACAGCAGGGTCAGGTTGCATTGGATGCCTTCTTTCTCCAGCACCTCGGCGGCGCGGATCCCTTCCCAGGTGGAGGCCAGCTTGATCAGGATGCGATCATTGCTGATGCCGGCTTCGTTGTAGAGGCGGATCAGCTTGCGGGCCTTGGCGATGCTGGCCTGGGTATCGAAGGAGAGACGGGCATCCACTTCGGTGGAGATGCGACCCGGTACGATTTTTAGCACTTCCAGACCGATGTTGACCGCCAGCTTGTCGCCCGCGTCGATGATTTGCTGTGCCTTGTCCTGGCTCTGGGATTTGGCCCAGCTGATGGCGTCGTCGATCAGTGCCGCATACTCGGGGATCTCGGATGCCTTCAACACCAGGGAGGGGTTGGTGGTGGCATCGATGGGCTGGTAGCGCTTGATGGCTTCGATGTCGCCGGTGTCGGCAACTACCGTGGTCAGGGCTTTCAGCTGGGTCAATTTATCGGCCATAGCAAATATCATCTCTTTATGCGGGAGCGATCCCGGGGTGGCGGGCGTGAGACGGCAGCTCTGAAATTAAATTACAGGATATCGACGGCTCAGGCTCAGAAAAGCACGATGGACAGGGCCCATCGCCATTGCCTGCCTAATTAATACGGATGTGGCGCATCCTGCAATAGGGGGGGGTGTATGCTTCTCGCGCAGTTGTGGCAAGCGAGGTCGAAGATGAGTGCTAACCATCTGATTAATGGTGGTTTTAACGAATTTCATCCTGGCGGGTTGCAGGCTGAATAAATACAAATTTTTTGGTTGATTATCAAATCTGTTAAGTCGGTCACATAAATACTTTCATCAACCACTTGAAATTTTATTACGTGTAAAACGTTTTGCGTTACAGCCGGTTTGGCCCGCCTCCCTGCAGGTAAACGCTTGTCTCCCGCCCACCGCAGCTCAGCTCAGTGCGTCTCTCCCCAAGGGGGAATTGCGACAGGTATCCTTTTGGCGCTAACTTGTCGATGGATGAATTGCACACCAAAATTTGTTGAAAATTTGCGTGCTAAATGAAGCTTTATTGGGTCAAATCGTTCGTTTTTTGTCTTTGTAGTGAACTGAATCACTATTCCGAACCGTCTCCCTATGCTAGATTCCGCCCCTTTAGCGAAAAGCTAATTCCAACATAGACAGAGAGCGGTCAGCGCAGACTGACCATGGATGTGATAACAACAACGAGAGAATTATGGACACCTTGATCGCAATGATTAACGACCTGATGTGGGGAGCCGTGCTCATCTACCTGCTCATCGGGGTCGGGATCTTTTTCACTTTCCGCCTGGGGTTTATCCAGGTTCGCCACTTCGGCCACATGTTCTCGGTACTGCGCAACAGCCGTAAATCCGACAAGGCCGGCATCTCCTCCTTCCAGGCCCTGTGCACCAGTCTGGCGGCACGGGTCGGCACCGGCAACCTGGCTGGTGTGGCCGTCGCCATCTATCTGGGTGGCCCTGGCGCCATCTTCTGGATGTGGCTGATCGCTTTCATCGGCATGGCAACGGCCTTTGTCGAGAGCACCCTGGCCCAGCTCTACAAGGTCAAGGATGAGGACGGCAACTACCGTGGCGGCCCGGCCTACTACATGGAGCGCGGCCTTGGCATGCGCTGGATGGGGGTGGTTTTCTCCCTCTGTCTGTTGCTGGCGTTCGGTCTGGTGTTCAACGCGGTGCAGGCCAATTCCATCAGCCTGGCCATGAACGTGGCCTTCGGCATTCCCGACTGGGTGAGCGGTCTGACCCTGGTGGTCCTCTCCGGTCTCATCATCTTCGGCGGCATTCGCGGCATCGCCCGCTTCGCCGAGCTGGTGGTGCCCTTCATGGCGATGGCCTACATCCTGATGGCGCTGTTCGTGGTGGTGATGAACATCACCGAGCTGCCCCATGTGTTCGCCCTCATCATCAAGTCGGCATTTGGCATCGAGCAGGCGGGGTCTGGCGCCATGGGGTATGCGATCTCCCAGGCGATGATCAACGGCATCAAGCGCGGTCTCTTCTCCAACGAGGCGGGCATGGGCTCGGCGCCGAACGCTGCCGCTACCGCCACTCCCTATCCGCCGCACCCGGCCTCCCAGGGTTATGTGCAGATGCTGGGGGTCTTCCTCGATACCATCGTCATCTGTACCTGTACCGCAGCCATCATCCTGATGTCCGGCCAGTTTGAACCGGGCTCCGGGGTGACCGGGGTCGAGCTGACCCAGCGTGCGCTCTCCTCCCAGATCGGGGGCGGTGGCAACATCTTCATCGCCGCGGCCATCTTCTTCTTCGCCTTCACCTCCATCGTCGCGAACTACTCCTACGCCGAGACCAATCTGGTGTTCCTCGAGCACAACCACAAGGGCGGCCTGATGCTGTTCCGCATGTTCGTGCTGGGCATGGTGATGTTCGGTTCCGTGGGCGAGCTGCCGACCGTGTGGGCGCTGGCGGACGTTTCCATGGGGATGATGGCCATCGTCAACCTGGTGGCCATACTGCTGCTCTCCGGGGTCGCCATCAAGCTGGCCAAGGATTACAACGATCAGCTCAAGCTGGGCCGGTTGCCGACCTTCGATGCCAACAAGTACCCCGAGCTGCGCAGCCAGCTGGAAGAGGGGATCTGGGACAATCCTCCCAAGAACAAGCAGGCCTGAGTGCCGCGCCGTTCAAAGGCAGAATGAACAAGGGGAGCATTGGCTCCCCTTTTTTTACGCTGGCTGGCCGATGGCGGCCCCGATCATCAGGTTCCCCAGACTTCACAGTGAGCACACGCAACCGGTTTAGGATGGTGTCACTGCCTGCCGTCGAGGCGGCAATCCAAACCGATAGAGAGGAGAAGCGCATGGAACAACGACTGGGGATGAACTGGCTGGCCCTGACCAGCTTGCTGTGGGCCGGTCTGGCTCAGGCTGGTACCGGGCAGGAGGCACTCAAGGCCTCGGTGGACGAGGCCATAGCGCCGGTGCTTTCACAGTATCGGATCCCGGGGATGGCGGTAGCCCTGCTCAAGGACGGTCAAACCCATCTCTTCCACTATGGCCTCGCCAACAAGGAGGCGGGTATTCCGGTCGATGAGCAGACCCTGTTCGAGATAGGATCGGTCAGCAAGACGCTCACCGCGACGCTGGGGGCCTATGGGGTCGTCGGTGGCCATTTTGGACTGAATGACCCGGTGAGCACGCTCGATCCTGCCCTCAAGGGCAGCGCCTTTGATCGGGTGACCATGGGGCAGCTTGCCACCTACAGCGCCGGCGGTCTGCCCTTGCAATTCCCGGATGAGGTGAACTCAGATGCCAGCATGCAGGCTTACTATCGACAGTGGTCGCCCGCCTATCCGGCCGGTACCCATCGCCAATATTCCAATCCCAGCATCGGCCTGTTCGGCCATCTGGCGGCTCGCAGCCAGGGGAGCGCCTTCGAGCAACTGATGGAGCAGACCCTGTTGCCCCAGCTTGGTCTCAGCCACACCTATCTCAGGGTACCCGAGGCGGCCATGGCGCACTATGCCTTCGGCTATGACAAGGCTGACAAGGCCATCCGGGTCAATCCCGGCATGCTGGCCGCCGAGGCTTACGGCATCAAGACCTCGGCGCGGGATCTGCTCCGCTTCGTCGAGGCGAATATGGCCGAGGAAAGCAGGGCCGGGACGAACGAGGCCGGGCAGCCGGGCGAGCGGTTGCAGGCCGCCATTTCCCTGACTCACACCGGCCTCTATTCGGTGGGGCCCATGACCCAGGGGCTGGGCTGGGAGATGTATGACTACCCGCTGAGCCTGGAGACCCTGCTGGCTGGCAACAGCAACGACATGGTGTTAAAGCCCCAGCCGGTGACCCCTGTGCTCAAGCCCGCTCCGGCGAAGGCGAGTACCCTCTTCAACAAGACGGGTTCCACCAACGGCTTCGGTGCCTACGTGGCCTTCGTGCCTGCCAGGGGGATAGGCATCGTCATGCTGGCCAATCGTAACTACCCCAACGAGGTGCGCATCCAGACCGCTTACCGGATACTGCAACAGCTGGACAAGTAGAACGCGCAGACAGGTCCCCTTGGGCGAGCGAAGTGAACACGCTGGCGCCCACGGCAAGGTCCCGCGTGTCAACGGGGCACCTCGAGCCCGTGACCGCCGTGCGGGTCGTGGCGCCGGCATCGCAAAGGGGGAGCCACCGGCTCCCCCTTTGTTTTTCAGCTTCAATTGCGTTGCTGCGTTGTGGTTCAGGTCGGACTGGCCGACGTTGTGCCTATGTGAGAGGCCTGACGGCTGAGGCCGGTTGCCGTGACCTCGGGGCGTTGTGGCCTGGCCCCCAGGTATTGCATGATGCCGGCGGCGGCCTGGCGCCCCTCGGCCATGGCGGTCACCACCAGGTCGGCACCCCGGACGGCGTCGCCCCCGGCGAAGATCTGCGGGTTGCTGGTCTGGAAGGCGAAGGGGGCTGCCTGGGAGGTGGCGATCCTGCCCCAGCGATCGAGACGCACCCTCTGGGCTTCGAGCCAGGGCAATGGATGAGGGTTGAAGCCAAAGGCGATCAGCACCGCATCGGCTGGCATCAGGAACTCTGAGCCCTCGATCACCACGGGACGGCGGCGGCCGGCAGCATCGGGGTCTCCCATGCGGGTGCGCTGCATGCGGATACCACAGACGGCACCCTGTTCATCGGTTTCAATGGCAACAGGCTGCACATTGAACTCGAATTCGGCCCCCTCTTCCCTGGCGTTTTTCACCTCCTTGCGCGAACCCGGCATGTTGGCTTCATCCCGGCGATAGGCGCAGGTGACGCGGGTCGCCCCCTGACGCAGCGCCGTGCGCACGCAATCCATGGCGGTGTCGCCGCCTCCCAGTACCACCACCTGTTGGCCTGCGAGATCGAGATAGGGTTCGTCTTGGGGCTGGGGCAACTGCATCAGATGACGGGTGCTGGCCATCAGGTAGGGCAGGGCGGCATGGACGCCCGGCGCCTCTTCGTTGGGAAGGTTGCCTTTCATGGCGCTGTAGGTGCCCACGCCGACGAAGACCGCATCGAATTCGCGCAGCAACCGGGCGAGGTGATCGTGACCCACCTCGACGCCCAGCCGAAACTCGACTCCCATCTCCGTCAGTAGCTTGCGGCGGCGGCTCAGCACCTCCTTGTCGAGTTTGAACGCCGGGATGCCGAAGGTGAGCAGGCCGCCTATCTCCGGATGGCGATCAAACACCACGGGCGAGATGCCGTTGCGCACCAGGATGTCGGCGCACCCCAGCCCGGCAGGCCCAGCCCCTATGATGGCCACCCGCTTGCCGGTCGGTTGCAGATAGGAGAGATCCGGTCGCCAGCCGAGCGCCAGCGCCTGTTCGGTGATGTAGCGCTCGAGCGCCCCGACCGTCATGGATCCCGACTCCTCCTTGAGGGTGCAGGCCCCTTCGCACAGGCGATCCTGGGGGCAGATGCGGCCGGTGATCTCGGGCAGGCTGTTGGTCTGGTGGGAGAGCTCCACTGCCTCCAGGATGCGCCCCTCGCGAGCCAGCTCAATCCAGTGGGGGATCCGGTTGTGCAGGGGACAACGCCATTCGCAGATGCTGTGGTCGCCGCAGCCGAGGCAGCGCTGCCCCTGCTGGCTGGCCTGCTCGGCCGTGTAGGTGGGATAGAGCTCGGTGAAGGTGGTTTTACGTAGATTGAGGGGGATCTTGGCGGGATCGCAGCGAGGGGCGGTACGCGCCAGCTGGTCGCGCTTGTGGTTAAAGGGGGGGGGTCTTTCCCCAGTGGCGCTGCATTGCTGACGTTGCCGACGCAGCCGTGCGAGCGCCGCGTCGTCCATCAGTTGCAGGGCCTCGCTCGGGCAGGCCGCCACGCAGGCCGGACCCTGTTCACGCCCCTCGCACAGGTCGCATTTGTGGGCCACATGGCGTTGGCTGCCAGCCTGGGGGGCCATTCGCATGGCGCCAAACGGGCAGGCGAGCACACAGCTCTTGCAGCCGATGCAGCGCTCGAGGAGCACTTGGACGCCCCCGTTGCGTTGAATGATGGCCCCGCTGGGGCAAGAGGCGGCGCAGGGAGCCTCGTCACAGTGACGGCAGAGGGCGGCGGTGCGCAGCGCCTGATGGCGGATCACCTGAAGGCGAGGGTGAAAGTCGGCGGCAGCGGCGACGTGCTGCTCCCCATTGTGCGCCATCACGCAGGCCACTTCACAGGCGTGGCAGCCGATGCAGCGGCTGGCATCGGCCAGGACAAATTGGTTCATATCTGGATAGGCCTATAAATTAGAAACGCTGTTTTATAGTTTATCCATTATAAAGGAAGGGGAAATGCCAAACCGGGATACGGGCGACAGAATCGTACATGGCGGGAGGAGTGCGACAGGATGTAACACCGGGAGCCTTGGCTCCCGGTGTGGTCAGTATTGTTCTTCCATCCAGGCTTCCAGGATGAGCTGGGCGGAGACCCCGTCCACGCTGCCCTTGTCCAGCGCCTTGTAGCCGCCGCGCTCGAACAGGCGAGCACGGGCGTCGGTGGTGGTGAGGCGCTCGTCCTTGAACTCCACCGGCTTGCCGAAGCGGCCGTGCAGGCGATTGCCGAATTTGCGGGCGCGCACCGTGATCTCCTGCTCGGTTCCATCCATGTTGAGCGGCAGACCCACCACCAGCAGGTCTGGCTGCCACTCCTTGAGCAGCTTCTCGATGTCATCCCAGTTGGGGATGCCGTCGTTGGCCTTGAGGGAACGAAGGGGCTGCGCGGTGCCGGTCAGCTCCTGACCGATGGCGACACCGATACTCTTGGTGCCGTAGTCAAAGCCCATGATGCTGCGTGATGACATGAGAGTCCTCGAAACTGGGGTACATGAATAGGCGTTCTGACTTCCCTGAAAGCAGAGGGAAGTCAGGACGGCCCGGGGGCTTAGCTGTGTCCCACCTGGCTGGAGAGGTGCAACGGATTGATGCCGATGCTGGCGGCGGCTTGTTGCCAGCGCTGGTGGATGGGGGTGTTGAACACCAGATCCGCGTTGGGGGGGATCACCAGCCAGGCGCCATCCACCAGCTCCTGTTCGAGCTGACCTGCGCTCCAGCCGGCGTAACCCAGGGCTACCAGCCAGTGGCTGGGGGCCTCGTCGGTACCGAGCGTCTCCAGGATGTCCTTGGAGGTGGTGACCATCATCTCGTCGCTCACCTGCAGGGTGGAGCTGAAACCGGGGCGGAAGCTGTGCAGCACGAAGCCTCGATCCGCGTGAACCGGCCCCCCCTGCAGCACCGGCTGCTTCATCTGGGTGGTGTCGGGGGGATTGAGCTTGAGCTTGGTCAGCATGGTATCCAGGGACATGTCGACCGGAATATTGACCACCAGCCCCATGGCCCCCTCGCTGCTGTGCTCGCACAGGTAGACGAGAGAACGTTCGAAGTAGGCATCCGTCAGGCTCGGCATGGCGAGCAGGTAGTGATTTTGCAGTGTTTGCATAGATATCAAATAGTGCAAAGGTATTTGGGGTGATTATGGCAGTTAGGGGCGGTGGGCAAAACCGCTTTTTCACGGCAAGGGCCAGCGTGGCCGAAAGCCTGTGTCCTGGCGCAATGAACACAGGGGCCGCGCGGGCCCCTGTTAGGTGGGAGATCCCTTACTTGCCGAGGCGACGCTCGATGGCGTCCATCAGCATGCCGGTGATGGAGACGTCGAAGGCCGCCTCAATTTCGCGGATGCAGGTCGGGCTGGTGACGTTAATCTCGGTCAGCCGATCGCCGATGATATCCAGACCGACGAAGATGAGGCCCTTCTCTTTCAGGGTGGGCCCGACGGCGCGGGCGATGGCCCAGTCCGCTTCGCTCAAGGGGCGCGCCTCGCCGCGGCCACCGGCCGCCAGGTTGCCACGGGTCTCCCCTTGCGCCGGGATGCGGGCCAGACAATAGGGAACCGGTTCACCGTCCACCACCAGCACCCGCTTGTCGCCGTCCTTGATGGCGGGCAGATAGGTCTGGGCCATGCAGTACTGGCTGCCGTGCTCGGTGAGCGTCTCGATGATGACGCCGACGTTGGCATCATCTTCCTTCATGCGGAAGATGGAGGCGCCACCCATGCCGTCAAGGGGTTTGAGGATCACATCCTTGTGCTGGGCGTGGAAGGCACGCAGCTTGTCGGCGCGACGGGTCACGAGGGTGGTGGGGGTGTGCTCGGCAAACCAGGCGGTGTAGAGCTTCTCGTTGGCGTCACGCAGGCTCTGGGGCTTGTTGACGATGAGGGTACCCTCGTCCTCGGCCCGCTCCAGCATGTAGGTGGCGTAGATGAACTCGGTGTCGAACGGCGGATCCTTGCGCATCAGGATCACGTCCAGGGTGGAGAGGGGCTGATCCACCACCTCGCCCAGTTCGAACCAGTTGGCGTAGTCGTACTGCACCTTGAGGGGGCGCATGGTGCCGAAGGCGCGGCCCGCCTCCATGTAGAGATCCGACATCTCCAGATAGAAGAGCTCGTAGCCGCGTTTTTGTGCCTCTTCGAGCATGGCGAAGCTGGAGTCTTTCTTGATGTTGATGGCCGAAATGGGGTCCATCACGATGCCGAGTTTGATGCTCATCCGAAATTCCTTCTGTGGCTCGATTGGGTTGTAGGGGCGATTAGCGAAGCGTAATCGGCCGTTTGAGGCTGCAATCGTTCGATGATGCCGCCACGCGGCTTATCGACGCTGCCCGATGGCATTAGGCGAGATCGCCAAAGCGGCACTGCAGCGCCGTGATGGCGGTCAGGGCGGCGGTTTCGGTGCGCAGCACCCGTGGCCCCAGCAACATCTCCTTGAACTCTTCCTGCACGGTACGGGCGATCTCATCGCTAGACAAGCCCCCTTCCGGGCCGATCAGCAGGCGCACGCCATGTTCGGGTACCGGCAAGGTGTTGATGCTGTATTCGGCGCGCGGGTGCAGGTTGAGCTTGAGCTCTTTCGTCTCTTCCGCCAGCCAGGCATCCAGCTCCATGGGCATGCGCACCTCGGGCACCACGTTGCGGCCGCACTGCTCGCAGGCGCTGATCACCACCTTCTGCCACTGCTCGCGCTTCTTCTCCAGCCGATCCGCCGGCAGCTTGACGCCGCAGCGCTCGGAGAAGAGCGGGGTGATGCAGGTGACGCCGAGCTCCACGGATTTCTGGATGGTGAAGTCCATCTTGTCGCCACGGCTGATCACCTGGCCCAGATGAATGGCGAGCGGTGACTCCACCGACTGGGTCTCGCAACTGTCGATATGCACTTCCACCGATTTCTTGCCGACGCTGGCGATGGTGGCGGGGTATTGGTGGCCGTCGCCATTGAACAGCTCGAGGGGTTGGCCCGGCTGCATGCGCAGCACCCGGCCGATGTGGTTGGCGCCGTCTTCCGACAGGGCCAGGGTCTGACCGACCTGCAGGGAGGCCGGCTCATAGATACGTGGAATGCGCATGCTGTCTATTTGTCTCTTGGCTGACGCTTGAATGGTTCAGTCTGCTGTCAAACAGCCATTTCATGGTTCAAATGAATCAATAAATCATCATTAGGTAGCATGAAACAGGGTTGTAGATGGCGCCATGAGCCCGCTGGCAGCCGGTCGCGCCCGGAGGGCACCACGGCTGACGAGGGAGGGCCTGGCCCTCCCCGCTAGATGGGGTCACTGGCACTGCTTTTCAATAAAGGGATTGGTATTGCCCTGCAGCTTGCCGATGCGGCGGTTGCGCTCGCACTCCCAGCGATCCGCCGGGTACTGCCTGTCCCAGGCTTCGAACAGTTTACGCTGCTGCGCCGCCAGACGCAGCCCGTACTGCTCCCCCATGTAGAGGTAGGCGCGAGCGATCTGGCCGCGCACTGGCCCCTTGGGCGGCTGCACCTGGCGGGTCTTGAAGTCCACCAGCATCTGGCACTTGCCGTACTGGTTCGGCTTGCCGTTCCAGTCGGAGAAGCCGTAGTTGGCTCTGTCGCCGTTCACCTCGCCGATGGCGGGGAAGAGGTTGTGCATGTCGCCCTCCATCCTGTTGAACTCATCGCTCTTGCCGCAGTTCTTGCGCCCGCCGTCCTGCCAGCACTGCAACTGATGACCGAACTCCCAGGCGGGCACCACGTGCTCCCACTCGATGCGGGCGGCGCGATTGGCCTGCTTGCGGGGCAGGTAGCCACAGCTCTCCCAGTCCGGCGCCATCTTCTTGCCGTTGAACTTGATGTTGCAACCGCAATAGAAGGTGCTGGGATGGCTCTGGTAGAGCTTGACGAGATCCTGCTTGGCGGCGCGGAAGGTCTGGGCTTCCTGGGCCTGGAGCGGGGCGCTGATCAGCAGGGTGAGACCGAGGGAGAGCAGGGGCAGATGAAAAGCAAGCTGGGGGCGAGACATGGGGATCCTTGAAAATGAAACGATGAAGCGACGCCGGGCACCCTATCACAGAGATGCGCCACGGGTTGACTCAATCCGTACCCGGTTGATGCATCAGCGGCTGGCGACAGCGGCGGCAGTGGTAACGGGCCTCCCCGCGCATCACCTTGTTGTGACGGCGAATGGAGAGCTGATGCTGCTGGCAGGCGCAGGCATAGGGCTGGGTATTCTGGTTCAGCACCGTGAGATCGAAGTTGTGGGTGGTTCTGGGTTCGAGGTTGAACACCTCCCGCATCACCGACTGCCACTGGCGGCCGTGGGGCAGCACCCGGCTCTTTCCGCGCCCCTCTCCCCAGAGGGCATAGACCAGCAGATGCGCCACCTCGTGGGGCACCACCTCGTCCATGAAGGCCTGCTGGTTGGCCTGATAGAGGGCGGGGTTGAAGCGCAGCTCCCAGGTCTGCAGCCGCGCCGACCCCGCCGCCCGGCCCCGCATATTGCAGTGGATGCGCGGGCGAGGAAAGGCACGGCCGAGGCGTGCCTCGGCCTGCGTGAAGCAGGCGTCGACCCGCTCGGCGAGCAGGGCATCGGGGGAGGGGAGGGCCGTCATGGGCAATCCTGTCGGTCGGCGGATAAGCAAAAGGGGAGCCAGGCTCCCCTTTTATCACAGGCTCATGCCTTGGGACATTACAGACCGGCGACGTCGCGCAGCAGGGCGGCCTTGTCGGTCTTCTCCCAAGGGAACTCGTCGCGGCCGAAGTGGCCATAGGCGGCGGTTGCCTGGTAGATGGGACGCTTGAGATCCAGCATCTCGATGAGGCCGTAGGGGCGCAGCTCGAAGTGCTCGCGTACCAGTTTCACCAGCAGCTCCTCGGCGACCTTGCCGGTGCCGAAGGTCTCGACGCTGATGGAGGTCGGCTCGGCCACGCCGATGGCGTAGGAGACCTGCACTTCACATCGATCCGCGAGGCCGGCGGCGACGATGTTCTTGGCCACGTAGCGGGCGGCGTAGGCGGCGGAGCGGTCAACCTTGGAGGGGTCTTTGCCGGAGAAGGCGCCACCACCGTGACGGGCCATGCCGCCGTAGGTATCGACGATGATCTTGCGACCGGTCAGACCGCAGTCACCCATGGGGCCGCCGATGACGAAGCGGCCGGTCGGGTTGATGAAGAACTTGGTGTCCTTGGTGATCCACTCGGTCGGCAGCACCGGCTTGATGATCTCTTCGCGCACCGCTTCCACCAGATCGGTGTGGCTGATGGAGTCGCAATGCTGGGTGGAGAGTACCACGGCATCCACACCCAGGATCTTGCCTGCGTCGTCGTAGGCGAAGGTCAGCTGGCTCTTGGCATCCGGACGCAGCCACGGCAGGGTGCCGTTCTTGCGTACTTCGGCCTGGCGCTTGACCAGCAGGTGGGAGTAGGTGATGGGGGCGGGCATCAGCACGTCGGTTTCGTTGGTGGCGTAACCGAACATCAGGCCCTGGTCACCGGCGCCCTGCTCGTACGGATCGGTACGGTCAACACCCTGGTTGATGTCCGGGGACTGTTTGCCGATGGCGTTCAGCACGGCGCAGGAGTCGGCGTCGAAGCCCATGTCGGAGTGGGTGTAACCAATCTCGCGCACGGTGTCGCGCACGATCTGCTCGATGTCGACCCAGGCAGAGGTGGTCACTTCACCGGCCACCATCACCATGCCGGTCTTGACCAGGGTCTCACAGGCGACGCGCGCCTTGGTGTCCTGTACCAGGATGGCGTCCAGGACCGCATCGGAGATCTGGTCGGCGATTTTATCGGGATGGCCTTCGGAGACCGACTCGGAAGTAAACAGCTTTGCCATGTTTGGTTCTCAATCGTATGGGGTTATCGCCGCGGCCATAACCGGAAAATGACAGGTAATCTGTAGAGGTATCTACATCTGGACGTCTATTTTAATTAGCCCCATGGGTGATTGCCAGCACTATTTTGGTTTGGCGCCGCCCGAGTCGGCATCTACCCCATTCGGGGGGAGGGGAGGGCCGAATTGAATCGTTTTCCTGGCCAAGAAAAGCGATTGTGCTCCCAAAGCGGCTTTATTCGCCCAGATAACATTTGCACGCCGCGCGCCCTGCTGGGACAATAACGCGCCTTATTCTTGGCCATCAAATGAAGCAATCGCAGGAGATACAGATGCCTTCTCGTAAAGAGCTTGCCAATGCCATTCGTGCATTGAGTATGGATGCCGTTCAAAAAGCCAACTCCGGTCACCCGGGCGCCCCCATGGGAATGGCAGACATCGCCGAAGTGCTGTGGCGCGGCCACCTCAAGCACAACCCGAACAACCCCAAGTGGGCCGATCGCGACCGTTTCATTCTCTCCAACGGCCACGGTTCCATGCTGCTGTACTCCCTGCTGCACCTCTCCGGTTACGATCTCTCCATCGATGACCTGAAGAACTTCCGTCAACTGCACTCTCGCACCCCGGGTCACCCGGAGTACGGTTATGCGCCTGGCATCGAAACCACCACTGGCCCGCTGGGTCAGGGCATCACCAATGCCGTGGGCATGGCGATCGCCGAGAAGGCCATGGCCGAGCAGTTCAACCAGCCGGGTCACGACATCGTCGACCACTACACCTACGCCTTCATGGGCGACGGCTGCCTGATGGAAGGCATCTCCCACGAGGCATGCTCCCTGGCCGGCACCCTGCAGCTCGGCAAGCTCATCGCCTTCTGGGATGACAACGGCATCTCCATCGACGGTCACGTCGAAGGCTGGTTCACCGATGACACCCCCAAGCGCTTCGAAGCCTATGGCTGGCACGTCATCCCGGCCGTGGACGGTCACAGCCCGGAAGCCATCAATGCCGCCATCGAGGCCGCCAAGGCCGAGACCGGCAAGCCGACCCTGATCTGCTGCCGCACCATCATCGGTTACGGTTCTCCGAACAAGTCCGGCTCCCACGATTGCCACGGTTCACCGCTCGGCAACGACGAGATCGCCGCCGCCCGTGCCTTCCTGAAGTGGGATCACGCGCCGTTCGTCATCCCGTCTGACATCGCCGCCGAGTGGAATGCCCAGGAGAAGGGCACCAAGCTGGAAGCCGACTGGGCTGCCAAGTTTGCCGCCTATGAAGCCGCGCACCCGACCCTGGCTGCCGAGTTCAAGCGTCGTACCACTGGCGAGCTGCCGGCCAACTGGGCCGCAGAATCCGCCAAGATCATCGAAGCCCTGCAAGCCAACCCGGCCAAGATCGCTACCCGTAAGGCCTCCCAGAATGCCCTGGAAGCCTTCGGCAAACTGCTGCCCGAGTTCATGGGCGGCTCCGCGGATCTGGCGCCGTCCAACCTGACCATGTGGTCCGGTTCCAAGTCCCTGACCAATGACGACGCCTCCGGCAACTACATCCACTACGGTGTGCGCGAGTTCGGCATGTCCGCCATCATGAACGGCATCGCCCTGCACGGTGGCTTCATTCCTTACGGCGCGACCTTCCTGATGTTCATGGAATACGCTCGCAACGCCCTGCGCATGGCCGCCCTGATGAAGCAGCGCGCCATCTTCGTTTACACCCACGACTCCATCGGTCTGGGTGAAGATGGCCCGACTCACCAGCCGGTCGAGCAGATCGCCTCCCTGCGTCTGACCCCGAACATGAGCACCTGGCGTCCCTGTGACCAGGTGGAGTCCGCAGTAGCCTGGAAGCACGCCATCGAGCGCACCGACGGCCCGACTTCCCTGATCTTCTCCCGCCAGAACCTGGCCCAGATGGACCGTACCGCCCAGCAGCTGGCCGACGTCGCCAAGGGGGGTTATGTGCTGAAGGATTGTGCCGGTACCCCGGAAATCATCCTGATCGCCACCGGTTCCGAAGTGGAGCTGGCCGTGGCGGCCTACGTTGAGCTGACCGCCAAGGGTCGTGCCGTGCGCGTGGTCTCCCTGCCGGCCACCGACGTGTTCGATGCCCAGTCCGCCGAGTACAAGGAATCCGTGCTGCCGTCCTCCGTGACCAAGCGCGTCGCCATCGAAGCGGGCATCGCCGACTACTGGTACAAGTACGTGGGCCTGAACGGCAAGATCATCGGCATGCACACCTTCGGTGAGTCCGCACCGGCCGAGCTCTTGTTCAAGGAATTCGGCTTTACCGTGGAAAACGTGGTTGCGACCGCAGAGTCCCTGTAACAGCCCCTGTAATCGCTGAACATTGGGCCGCCTGGGCCCAATAGCCAGAACGATAAAACGCCCTCCATCGCAAGATGGGGGGCGTTTTTTATGATGCTAAAAGAAAGTACTGCGAGATATTTAGTGAAATAAAGAAACATCAGATAGTGTGACCGAGATCTTTATTAAATGAATACATATGAGTACTATGTATTTCCACTTTCCCCTGGTTCAGCTTAATGATGAATGGACAATTTCATTCCTGATACTCTAGTGATTAGCGAGCATTTAAGTGAGTGTGAATTTTTATAAAGCGCTTCTTAAATGAACGTTTAGTCGAAAGGGAAAATCGTTTTCTCTAGGAGAAGAGACTTGCATGTCACAATATAAACCCAATCATATATCACTTAAAGTGCGCCTAATATGTCTATTTATAATGTTGGTGTGCATAGCGTACGGTATTGCTGAGTTGGCTAATGGGTATACATACATCCCAGCTAAAAGAGGTGGGTTCTTTATATCTGGGATCCCAACATTAATTATCGCAATAGCGTCATTCTTGTTCTGCATTGTTGCAGCATTAACTATCATAGACCACTATGATAAAAGAAATAATGAAAAAGTTTACTCAATGAGTAAAGGGGCTATATTCCAAACTGCATTATACATGTTCCTGGGGGCACCAGTTGTTGGGATATTAGAGACGGTATTATTAAGGAATGGGATAGATATATTTCCTAAGTTTCATGGTTTTGCTGAGACCTTTTCATACCACAAGCCAGGTATGCAGGAATTGCTTATATATGTAACCCCTATTTCAGATAATGCTCTTTATATTATAGGTGGGGCGTGCTGCTTAGTATTAATCAGCGAGCCCCTCGAAAAATATCATGAAGGGAAATATAAATCGCTGTGTCCTATATTGGGCGGTATTGCGATGATAGGGTTTGGAGTCTTCGTTCTATCTATATCATTGGAGGAGTTACTGTTAGGGCAGGCTGGTGTTGGAAAAGGTCATGCTTATGCTGTTACAGCTATGGATGACCCTGCGAAATTCAATGCGGTCTTACTCACCGGGTTCATAGTCGGAGGGATGTTATTCTTTTTTGGCTGCATTGGTCTCATGGGCTCCTTGATTAAAAAAATGAGGATGTCTCGGCGTAACAAGAGTCAACCCAATGACCCACTCTTTAGATAGCGCAATAAAAAAGACCGGCATATAGCCGGTCTTTTTATTATTTAGGATATGTCTTACACCTGCGGCGGAGTACTTTCCGCATTGGACATCACGGCGTCCATCTGCACCAGGGCGCCGGCGGGCAGCTCGCTCACGCCGATCACGGTGCGGGCGGGGTGATAGCCCGGGAAGTATTGGCTATAGATGGCGTTGACCGCGTCCAGATCCTCGATGTTCTTCAGCTGGATATTGACCTTGACGATATCGTCCATCACATGGCCGATGCTCTCCACAATCGCCTTGATATGGCCGAGACACTGGGCGGTCTGCTCACGAACGCAGCCGGTCAGCACCTTGCCGGTGGCCATATCCAGCGGCAGCTGGCCCGCGATATGGTTGTAGTGGGAGAAGGCGACGGTCTGGGTGTGCATTGCGCTGCGCGGGGCCTTGTCGGTGTTGCGGGCGCGGATCACCAGGTTGTGTCTGTCTTCCACCAGCTGCGGCGGGGTGCCGTCACCGTGGGAGATGACCGCATCCATCTGCACCAGGGCGCCCATGGGCAGGGCGGAGGCGGCTATCACCGAGCGGGCCGGCAGGTAGGCGACGGCGCGGGCGATGGCGGAGTCCGGGAAGAAGGTGCGGTAGACCTCGTCGACGGCGTCGATATCCGCAAGGTTTTGCAGATAGACGGTGACCTTGACGATGTCATCGAACGGCACATCGATGCCTTCAAGCACGGCCTTGATATGGGCCAGGCACTGGGCGGCCTGCGCCTTGATGCCACCCTCGACCAACTTGCCCGATGCCATGTCGATGGGCAGTTGTGCGCCGATATTGTTGTAGTGGGAGAAGGCGACGGTCTGGGTCGAAAGCGGATCCTGCGGCACCTTGTCGCTGTTGCGGGCGAGTTTGACCAGGGGGCAGGGATCTTGCGGGAAGGTGCCTTCCCCGTTGGAGATGATGGCATCCATCTGCACCAGGGCGTTCATCGGCAGGGCGGCCACGGCGAGCACGGTGCGGGTCGGCACATAGCTTGGGAAGAATTCCGCATACACGGCATTGACCGCGTCCAGATCGGCGATCTCCTTGAGGAAGACGGTGACTTTCACCGTGTCATCCATCACATGGCCGATGCTCTCGACGATGGCCTTGATATTGGTGAGGCACTGTCTGGCCTGATCCCTGATATCACCACCGATCATCTTGCCGGTTTGGGGATCGACGGGCAGCTGGGCCGAAATATTGTTGTAGTGGGAGAAGGCCACGGTCTGGGTGTAGGGGCCCAGTTGCTGGGGAGCGTGTTCGGTATTTCTTGCCGCCTTGATAATGATGCCACTCATAGGATGTTCCTCTTCTAAATATTCATTATTGAGATAGGTAGGATCCTGACCAGGGATTGCCGGACGGCGGCCATCCTGGGTCGCCCAATATATTGGCGAGCCCGTTTCGATGAACAACCATCAACGACAACCTTTCCTCGGTTATTGCGGCAATCCACCAGGCAGAGGGATTGGATAAGAGAGGGTTGGTTTGGATTATTTCAGACGGGTGGATTCTAGGAGTGCGTCTGGCCGCGATGCAAACCGGGATCTCAATTCTATGAGATGGCTCAACGCTCTGAAATATCGCCAGATTGCGCATTGATGCACGATAAAAGAGGGTGAAACTCTCCTGAACTAGCATGTTCGACGATGCAGGCCCGCAGGGATTGGGGTTTCATGCTGTCTTGGTGGCCGGTTTCTGTGAATAACAGGTTAAAAATATTCATGCCCTTGCAGATAATAGAATATATGGTGCATGACTATGCATTTCAGCCATCTGACGGGGGCTATCTCGGCGAGGAGAAATATGCTAGCCAGTCACGGCGCCGCCGTTATCACGTCATGCCCTGAAATAGGATTCACCGCTTCTGCATGAGATATTGATGGATGGCGCGCCAATGCCCGATATTCATCGCCCAATATGGAATATATTTTCCGGCCCGCTGGCCGGATATGACCACGAGATACGAATGCCGGCGATACATGTCCGGGGTTGTCACTTTTCGGCAAGAGGGCAACTGGATCTGGCGTCTGCCATGGCGTATCAATAGAGGCTGCTCCGGTGTGGCTGACATCGGCCACCCGAGTGTTTGCCATCCCCTTGTCAAGGAGTTCATTTCATGGAAATCGTCATCGACAGGCTCGACGGCCCCGAGATCGCCGCTTTTTTGCAGGCCCATCTGGATGACATGCGCGCCGTCTCGCCGCCAGAGAGCAAGCATGCGCTGGATCTCGACGGGCTCAGGGCGCCGGCCATCACCTTCTGGTCCGCCTATGACGAGCAGACCCTGGTAGGCTGCGGCGCCATCAAGGAGCTTGACGCCGACGGCGGGGAGATCAAATCCATGCGGGTGCACGGCGCAGCCAGGGGCAGGGGAGTGGGTTCGGCCATCTTGCAGCACCTGATTGCCATCGCGCGGGGCAGGGGCTATCGCACGCTGAAGCTGGAAACCGGCGCCATGGCCTTCTTCACCCCGGCCCATGGCCTCTATCGCAAGCACGGCTTTGTGGACTGCGAGCCCTTCGGGGATTACCAGCCAGATCCCAACAGCCTGTTTATGGCATTAACCATCGAACAGTGACGGTGATGCACGCCATGTCGTCTGCCATGGTGATAAAAGGCAGTGTTTATCGCTGATTGGGTTAAAAAAATTGATATGAACCGCTCCCTCCTCTATGGCCTCGTCTGGTGGTCGGTGTTGTTGCCCACCGCCCTGATGAGCCCCATTTTCCTGCTGATGGGGTTGGCGGCCCTAGTTGGCATGGGCCGCGAGGGGGGAACCACCTCCCTGCTGCTGGGCGCCGCCTTGCTGCTCGGTTGCCTCGGTCTGTTGACGCTCTCCCGTCTTGACCGCCACTTTCGGCTGGGGGCGCCGCTGGGCCATCTCCATTGGTCGCTGGCAGGGCTGTTGGCCGGCACGATAGCCTCGCTATCCCTGCTGTGGCTGCTGCCGGGGCAGTGGCTCTCCCTCTGGCCCCTGCTCGCGGTGGCCTATTTCCTCGCTCGCCTGCTGAGGCGCTGACGCCGATCCAGGGTGGCATCCGGGCGTGGCTCCCTTCATCTGATCAGCCCGTGTGGGGCCAACGGATCCGCTCACAGGACGCGGTCGACAGGCCATCCAGTTCACACTTTTTGACTAAAAAGTTAATAAGTGACTCAAATGGGAGGGGGGTCGCTTTTTGAACTTGTTATTAATCATAATATTAGCTGTGCCGCTAGCACCCCCGACGAGGCGACTGGACGCACAGGTAGAGACTCTCCAGCAGCGGCGCCCGTGATCATCATGAGCTGACTGTGGAGGATTTATGCTGGGTTATATATTGGGTGATATGTACTGTCGAACCTGTACCCTCAGGCCGCCCCCCCGTCTTGGCAAACATTTCCCCCTGGCGCCGGATTACCAGCTGCGTGGCCGTGCCGGTGCCGCCATCATGACCATGGAGACCCTGCTCGATACCCCCTATCCCCAGAAGAAGTACAGATCCCTGGTCTATGGCGCCTTTATCGAGCGTCAGCGCCGTCTGTTTGCCGAACATGTGGTCATCGCCCAGATGGAGGGCAGCCAGGATCTGGAGGTCGCCATCGATCTCTCCTTCATCAGCACGGCGGTGCCCATCGGCCTGCTCGCCATCTCGGAGGAGATTGCCCTGCTGACGACCCCGCGTCCCACCAAAACCCATCCTCACCACGATGTGCTGTGCCAGGTGCTCGACTGCACCGCCATGCTGATGTTCTATGCCAAGGTCATTCGCCAGCGCAACGCCGTGCTGGAGAACATCGGCCACCAGTTTGGCTTTGGACCCGAGCCCGAGCTGGTGGCCCGGGTCGGCAACGGGGGGGAAGAGGACTACGTGGATTTCATGGTCAACATCATGACCTGCATCGCCCACTCGGGCTCCCTCAAAGACGCGCTGGAGAACGGCATCAAGATGGGGCTGCGCGAGCCCGCCTTCTTCTGCATCGTCGGCGCCCTGGCCAGCACCCTCTGGGGGGTGCCCAAGCCCTGGGCCTATCAGGTGTCCCTGTTTATCCAGCGCCATCATCCCCATTATCTGCAGATCCTGCAGCGGGGTGAGGCCAGGGTCGGCCGCACCGAGATCAACCTGGTGCCCCCGAAGCCCCCGCTCTGCGCGCCGGTCAAGCGCCAGGTGAGCCGCTTCCTGAGGTGGGCCTTCTAGGGGAGGCCCTCATACGGAGAGTGGCTGTTCTGGGCCATATAGGGGGGACTCTATGAGGTGCTTGCTCCCTGCGGTTGCAACGCCGGGGCCGCTCGCTTGTCCAGCAGGCTGGAGATGATGGCGAGCACCAAGGCTCCCATCGACAGGGCCCCCCCCGCCCAGTTGGGCGCAGTGAAGCCAAGACCGAATGCGATCACCATGCCACCCAGCCAGGCTCCCAGTGCATTGCCCAGGTTGAACAATCCGATATTGACGGCAGAAGCCAGGGTCGGGGCGCCTGCGGCCTTGGCCTTGTCCATCACCAGCTTTTGGATAGGAGAGACGGTGGCAAAGCCAAAGGCCGCCATCAGGAAGATACAGATGATGGATGCGATCTGACTGGTTGCAACAAAATGGAAAACGAAGAGCACGATGGCCTGGGCCAGCAAGGTGGCATAGAGCATCGGCATCAGCGCACGATCGGCATATCGTCCACCCAACCAGTTGCCCACGAAGAGACCAAAGCCAAATACCATCAGCAGCTAGGTCAGGGCCTCTTCCGAGAAACCGGCAGTCTCGGTCATCATCGGCGCTATATAGGTGATCGAGGTGAAGAAGGCGGCAGGTCCGAGAATGGTGATACCCATGGCCAGCAAGACCTTGGCGTTGCCAAAGGCGGCGAATTCATGAGTGATGCTCCGGGCTTCTGGCTTGGGTGTACCAGGGATCAGTGCCAGAACGGCGATGAAGGTTATCACCCCGATTGCGGTGATGGTGTAGAAGGTTACCTGCCATGAGAACAGTTGACTAAGCCAGGTGCCTGCAGGAACCCCTACCAGATTCGCGACCGTCAAGCCCGAGAACATGAAGGCTATTGCCCTTACGCGTTTTTCTTTCGGCACCATTTCTGAGGCAAGCACCGAACCTATCCCGAAGAATGCCCCATGGGTCAAGGAGGTAATGAGGCGCCCGATGATGGCGACCTGAAAGGTGGGGGCTATGGCCGTGACCAGGTTGCCAATGACGAAGAGCAGGGCCAGGAAGGCCAGCATGTTCTTCTTTGACGTTCTTCTCCCGGCGATAATGAGCAAGGGGGCCCCAACAAAGACCCCCAGGGCGTAGCTGGTCGCCAGATTGGCGGCAACAGGAATGGTGACGTCAAAGTCGACCGCGATGGCGGGCAGCAAACCGGCAATGACGAATTCAGTGGTACCAATACCGAAGGCTCCGACGACGAGGGCCCAAAGTGCGAGAGGCATAAACTTTCCTATGGCTAAAAATGTCTGAGTGGCGCATGTTATGGTTAATTTAATTAGGAAATAAATCTGAAATGCCTAACAAAAATGAAGAAACGAACGCCATTAAGCAGATAAGGCACTTGCCTGCGAAATTGGATGAGGTGGACCGAAAGTTATTAGGCCTGCTGTCGGTGGACAGCGCTCGCAGTTATGTCGATCTGGGTGAAGAGCTGCATTTGTCTGCGCCGGCCGTCCATGACAGGGTCAAGCGTCTGAAACGGGATGGCGTCATCAAAGCAACAGTAGCGAAGATCGACGGATGCAAGGTTGGGCGAACCCTCCTGGCCTTTGTGCTGGTCAACACCAAGAACGTGGTCAGTACCAAGCGGCTGCTGAGCCTGGGGAGCCTGCCCGAAATTGAAGAGATGCACACGGTCGCTGGCGATAGTGGAGTGATGCTCAAGGTGCGGGTGCGTGAAACCGAGGGGCTGGAAGAACTGCTGGGCAAGATCCAGGACATCGAGGGTGTTGATGGCACCCGAAGCTACATCGTCTTGTCCACCTTTGTGGAGCGTGGCCCGGACGCCTCCCTGTAGTGCTCTGGTCCAGTTTGCTGAGCTCAGGCCGCGATGCGGCCTCTATGGAGGCCCCCACCCGCAGTGTCACTGGCATGAATGGGTCTGCTCCATCTGGCGCCAGGCATACAAACAAGCCCGATCAGGTGCACCTGATCGGGCTTGCTCTATTCGAAGAGATGGGATTCGGTGACTCGTCTCAGGCGGGATAGAGGGCGCCCAATACAGTGGGACGGCTGGCGCCGGTGACCGCGGGCAGATTGCCCGGCTCGCGGTGAATGAAGCGCTTTGCCAGCCAGGCGAAGGCGGCTCCTTCCACCCAGTCGGGGGCGAGCCCGAGCGTTGTCGTGCTGGCAATGCGCCACTGGGGCAGGAGCGCGGCGAGTTCGGCCAGCAGCGGGTCGTTGTGGGCGCCGCCGCCGCAGACGAAGAGCTCGGCCTGACCATGTGCCTTGTCCAGCGCAGGCAACTGGTGAGCGACGCTGTGGCTGGTCAATGCCTGCAGGGTGCGCTGCACATCGGCAGGGGCATGGTTCTGACCCGCCAGCGTGCCGTCCAGCCACTCGAGGGTGAACATCTCCCGCCCCGTGCTCTTGGGCCAGGGGGCGGCGAAGTAGGGGTGGCTCAGCAACTGCGCGAGCAAGGTCGGGAGCAGGGTACCGCTGGCGCCCCATTGGCCGCCTGCGTCGTAGTCGCCACCTTGGGGGTGATGGCGGCGATACCAACCATCGAGCAGGGTGTTGGCGGGGCCGGTATCGAAGCCGTAGACCCCAGCGCCGTCAGCTGCGCCCGGCAGTACCGAGATATTGGCGATGCCGCCGAGGTTCAGCACCACCCGCTGGGCCCCCGGACTGGCGAAGAGCGCCTGATGGAAGGCGGGCACCAGGGGCGCGCCCTGGCCGCCGAGGGCCATGTCGGCGGTGCGAAAATCACTGATGACGTCGATGTCGGTGAGGGCCGCCAACAGGGCCGCGTTGCCGATTTGCAGGGTAAAGCCGAGCTGGGGGCGATGGCGGATGGTCTGGCCGTGGGAGCCGATGGCGCGAATGTCGGCGGGGCTGAGCCCGGCCTTGGTGAGCAGCGCCTGGGTGGCAGCGGCAAACTCCCGCGCCACTAGGTTGTCCGCCACTCCCATGCGATCGATCTCCTGCTCACCCGGAGTACAGAGGGCATGCAGCTCGCGGGCGGTGTCGGCGGGCCAGGGGTGGCAGAGGGCCGACTCGACTCGCAGCCTGTCGCCATTCGCTTCGATCAGCACCGCATCGATGCCATCCAGGCTGGTGCCCGACATCAATCCGATATAACGCTCACTCATTCCACGCTCCTTGGCCCGCCATCAGGGCTAGATGTCGTCATTGTCCTGCTTGTGCTGCGCCAGCTGCAGCTCGCCACCGTCGAGTTTGGCGAGCTGGGGCCGACTCTCGGCCTTGAAGTTGGCCAGTGCCCGGCCGCTGAGGGTCTCTGCCTGAGGCAGGGTCAGGGTACGGGGATTCTTGTGCACGCCCCCCACCACGAATTCATAGTGCAGGTGCGGGCCCGTGACCCGACCGGTGCCGCCCAGAAGACCGATGGTCTGTCCCTGCTTGACCCGCTGGCCCTTGTTCACCGTGCGCTTGGAGAGGTGCAGGTACTTGGTCACATAGTTGCCGGCGTGCTTGATGAAGACATAGTTGCCGTTGAACTGGTTGTAACCGGCCGCCACCACGCTGCCGCTGCCCGCCGCCATGATGGGGGTGCCCACCGGCGCCACATAGTCGATGCCATTGTGGGGGCGTACCTTGCCGGTGACCGGATGCAGGCGACGCGGATTGAAGTTGGAGCTGATGTATTTGAAGTTGACCGGCGCGCGCAGGAAGCTCTTGCGCATCGCCTTGCCTTCCGGGGTGTAGTAGTTGCCATCCTCGTTCAAGATGGCGCGGTAGATGGCCCCCTGGTTGATGAACTCGGCGGCCAGGATATCACCGGAGGCGACCCGCTCGTCATCTTGATACTTGTCCTGATAGACCACCCGAAAGCTGTCCCCCGGCTGCAAGTCCTGGGCGAAGTCGATGTCCCAGCCGAAGATGGCGGCGAGATCCATGATCTGATCCTCGGTCATGCCGGCTTCGGCGGCGGCGCCCCAGAAGCTGGAGCGGATTTCGCCGCTGGCTATCTGCTCGCGGGTGTCGAGTTCGAGTTTGACCGGCCTTGCCACGAAACCTTCGGCCTTGCGGCTCACCTTGAGGGCTTGCTCCAGGCTGTGGGGGTAATAGAGGCTGTGCAGCTCGCCGCTGCGGGTGAGCTTGAAGGTGAGTTCCTGACCCGGTTGCAGCATGCGCAGGGTGTTGGCCTCATCGAGCTGATCGATGAGATGCAGATCCGTGGTGCTCAGGCCGAGGCGCTGGAAGATCACCCCCATGTTGTCACCCCGGCGCACCTTGACCTGGCGGGTGACATAGCTCGGCTTGGGGGGCTGCAGTGCCAATGCCTGGGGCTGGGCTTCCCCCTCGCTGAGGGCTGCGGTGTCGAGGGCGGGCGCCTCATCGACCCGGGTCGCCACCGCCTGTTCGCTTGGCCAGGCTGCCAGCATCATCACCATGATGCTCAGGATCAGCACCATCTTGCGGTGCCAGGTAGGAAGAGAGTTGAAGGCGTTCCAAATAATCATCGAGGCAGCAGGTCGAGAGGAGAAAGAGTGGCAGATTTTACAGCCTTTCCAATTGGCCCGCCATTCCAGTAATATGTCTGGCCCTGTGGAATCGTGATTGGAGAGTCAAAAAATGTCCCAGCTCGAGGTGGCGCTAGCCGAGATCAAGCGCGGAGCGGAAGAAATTCTGGTGGAAGAAGAACTGGTCGCCAAGTTGAAGGAAGGGCGTCCGCTGCGCATCAAGCTGGGGATGGATCCGACGGCTCCCGACATTCACCTCGGCCACACCGTGATCCTCAACAAGTTGAAGACCTTCCAGGATCTGGGGCACGAGATCATCCTGCTGATCGGCGACTTCACCGCCATGGTGGGGGACCCTTCTGGCAAGAACGCCACCCGTCCGCCGCTCTCCGAAGAGGCCATCAAGCATAACGCCCTCACCTATGCGGAGCAGGCGTTCAAGATCCTGGATCCCGCCAAGACCCGCATCGAGTACAACTCCACCTGGCTGAGCGAGCTCGGCGCGACCGGCATGATCAAGCTGGCGGCCAAGCAGACCGTGGCCCGCATGATGGAGCGCGACGACTTCAAGAAGCGCTATTCCGGCGGCCAGTCCATCGCCATTCACGAATTCCTCTACCCGCTGCTGCAAGGCTATGACTCGGTCGCGCTGAAAGCGGACGTGGAGCTCGGCGGTACCGATCAGAAGTTCAACCTGCTGATGGGCCGCGAGCTGCAAAAAGACGCCGGCATGGCCACCCAGTGCGTGCTGATGATGCCGCTGCTGGTGGGCCTGGACGGCGTCAAGAAGATGTCCAAGTCCGCCGCCAACTACATCGGCGTGCACGATGCCCCGGGTGAGATGTTCGGCAAGATCATGTCCATCACCGACGATCTGATGTGGAACTACTACGAGCTGCTCTCCTTCCGCCCGCTCACCGAGATCGACGGTTTCAAAGCCGGCATTGCCGCCGGTACCCTGAACCCGCGCGACGTGAAGATCTGGCTGGCCAAGGAGATCATCACCCGCTATCACGACGCCGCGGCGGCCGAAGCGGCCCACGAAGACTTCACCCAGCGCTTCTCCAAGAACGCTATCCCGGACGAGATGCCGGAGGTCGAGCTGGCCCTGGAAGGGGAAGGCCTGCCCATCGCCAACCTGCTCAAAGAGGCCGGTCTGGTGGAGACCACCTCGGAGGCGCTGCGCATGATCAAGCAGGGCGCGGTTAAAGTTGACGGCGACAAGCTGGACGATGGCAAGGCGCTGATCGGTGCTGGCACCGCCGTCTATCAGGTCGGCAAGCGCAAGTTTGCCCGAGTCACCGTCAAGTAAGAGCGACCCTGCTGATAAAAAAGGCCTCCATCCGGAGGCCTTTTTGTTGGCTGATGATCGCTTGGGATCAGCCCTCTTTTTTCAGGAAGTTGCGATAGAGCATGTAGAGGTGGGCCGAGCTCCAGCTGAAGTTGCTGGCACCCTGCATGGCGCCGGTTTCCGGGTTGTAGTTCTCGCGGATGGGGCCGCTGCCCGCCAGCCCCTCGGCATTGGCAAACAGCTTGTTGACCAGCGCCTGGGCATCGCTGCGATAGCCGTAGTTCTCCAGCCCCTTCACCCCGAAGTAGAACTGATCCAGCCAGACCCGGCCACGCCAGTAGATGTTGGGGTCATAGGCCGGGTTGGTCAGCGCCGCCGTGCCGAGCGGCACCTTGGTGTTGAACTCGCCGCTGCTCAGCATCACTTCGCGCACCCGCGTCGCTTTTTCTTTATCCGCCACCTCGGCCCAGAGCGGGCTCCAGCCTTCCGGGCCACGGCCGCGGGCAGTCAGCAGCTTGCCGACGCAGCCGTTGGCGTCCGCCACGTCCCCTTGATGGATCTGGCGATCGTAATAGAAGCCGGAGGCCTCATCGAACAGGCAGGTATTGATGTAACCGGCGAGCTGGGTGGCGCCTTCGCGGTAGCGGCTCGCCTCGTCCGGCTTGCCGAGCAGGTCCGCCATGTCCGCCAGGATGCGCTTCTCCTTGGCGAGGAAGGCGTTGAGCTCCACCGACTCCTGATCGATGGAGAAGCCGATGAGGCTGCCGTCATCCTCGTGGTTCTCGAAAAAGGCGACGTTCCAGTCCTGGCGAGCCTTGGCCAGATCCCCGCCATAGGTCTTGTCGGCGTAGCGCTGCAACTGATCTTGCTCGATGAAGCCGAAGCGGGCAGCGTTGTCCATGCCGGATTCCCAGCCGGCCCCGTGCTGGGCGCCGATGTCCATGTCGCTGTAACCGCCGACGCTCAATACCTGCTGGTAGAGCGGCATGCCGGCGCAGGCGTACCAGCCATCTCCCTCGGCAGTGCAGCTCGACAGGTCAATCCCGGCTGGCACGCTGGTGTACTGCACCTTGAAGGTGATATTGCCGAACTCGTCGTTGTGCTCGACGTGGCGGGTGGCGCCGTATTCGATGATGCCGTTGTGGTTGTTGTCCCGCGCCCGATACCACCAGTCGTGGTAGGCCTGGATCTTCGGGTACATCTCGGCGATGAAGGCCTTGTCCTGGGTCGCGCTGTAAACCTCCCAGATGGCCCAGGCGGAGAGGGGCGGCTTGGTGTCCCGCTCGTTCCAGTTGCCGCCGTCACCGCCCCGATCGGCGAGCTTGTTGTAGAAGACGGCGTCGATCACCATGCCGGCGTCCTGGGGACGTACCGGATCATCGGGCTGAATTTGGTAGTCATACATAGCCCGCACGTTGTTCTTGGCCACCTCAGGGTTGAAGTGGGCCATGGCGTAGACCTGTTTCCAGCTGTCCCAGGCCCAGATGCCGTCAAACCAGCGGGCGGTGTTGGACGGCGTCACCCCGTCGTGCAGGATGGCCCCGGCCGAGGAGCGCCAGTTGCCGTTGAGGGTCTCCATCGCCTTGACCGCGATGCGACGCTCGGACTCACTGATCCCCTGATTGGAGAGGCCGCGCGCCAGATACCCTTCCCAGCGGTGGATGGAGTCGTCGAAATAGCGGGTGGGGTTGGCTAGCAGGGCCTGGCGGCTCTGCTCGAAGCGGCTTGCCTCATCGCTCGAGTGCACATAGCTCTGCAGGGTGAAGAGATCCTGCTGGCCCTTGGCGGCCAGGGTGAGGCTGGCCTCGCTCACATAGCCAAGTGCCTTCTCATCCAGGGTGGTGCGGGTCGGCAGGGTGCGATCGATGCGATAACGGGCGCTGCCGCTTTGCATCATGTTCCAGGTGCTGCGCAGCTCGCCGAACTGGAACTCGACCCCCTGTTCGTTCTGGCTGATGGTGCGAGTCCAGTCCGGGTACTGCTCGGCCACCGTTTTCTTGGCATCCCACTGCTGGAGCAGTTCACCCTGCCAGCTGAGGTTGAGGGTCAGCGGCGCGTCCTGGTTGTTGATGAGGCGGGTGCGAACCAGCGCCGTGCGGGCATCGCCGTAGCGCAGCTCCAGCTCCAGGGTGAAGGGTTCGAACTCGAAGCGCTGGATGAGTGCTCCCGGGATGGCGTGGATGTCGTGCTTGCTGGCGGCGGTGAGCGGATATTGGCGGCCGTCCTCATCGCTCAAGGTCAGCTTGTCCAATTCGCTTGCGAAGAACAGGCTGTACTCCTCGGCGATCACCATGGGGCCGGTGAAGCCGCCCCATTCGTTTTCGCTGGCGGGCAGCAGGAAGCCGTGCCAGGCCCCCAGATCCAGCAGCGGGTTGTACTTGAGATTGGCGTAGCTGTCGAAGTCGCGGAACTGGAGCGGGGTGCCGCTGCGGTCGATCACATCCTGATACTGGCTGGCCAGGGTCGGGGTGGCTGTGGTCGGGGCACTGGAATCATTGCCGTTGCAGGCGGTGAGGCCAAACAGGGCGACGCCGAGGGCGATGGAAAGTAAACTTTTACGAAACATCGAAGCACTCCAATTACGTTTTTGTAGGTTAAAGAAGGTGTTTTTTTATCTTATTTTTAGTGAAATCGTTTGCGCTGGTCATTTTAGGGCAAAGAGTCGGGAAGTTTTGGCGCTGCGTCACACTTCTCAAGCGGGACTGTGTGAGGTGGATCACCTGGTTACATGCTGTTACAGAATAGTTATTTTAGTAACTGTTTTACTCTCGGCGTGTAGCCAAGAGAGGATGAGCAGGCCGACATGGGTAGGGAGAGGGGCAAAACGGCAGGGTGAAGCGGGGGTGAGGGGAAAGCGGAAAACGTCCCGGAGAGGGACTGAAGCCATAAAAAAAACCGGCCTCGAGGAGGCCGGCTTTGATATCTTGCTGCGAGACGATCGTGCTGCTTAGCGCAGGATCATCTGATCGCGACCCGGGCCTACGGAGACCATGGGCACAGGAACACCCAGCAGAGCTTCGATACGCAGCACATAGTGCTGGGCTGCCTTGGGCAGGTCTTCGAACTTGCGGATGTGGGAGATGTCTTCGCTCCAGGCTTCCATGGACTCGTACACCGGCTTGAGACCGGCAGTCTGTGGCCAGATCGGGTTCTCGGTGTGGGCACCTTCGTAGGCGACGCAGATCTTCAGATCCGGCATGCCGGAGAGGCAGTCCAGCTTGGTCAGGGCGATCTCGTTGGCCGCCTGGATCTCCAGACCCTGCTTGGTGGCGACCGCATCGAAGTAGCCGATGTCACGGGGACGGCCGGTGGTGGCGCCGAACTCGTTGGCAAACTTGCGGAACTCTTCCTGATTCTCCATGGCGGTGATCAGGGTGCCGGTACCGACCGAGGTGCTGAACGCCTTGGCCACGGCGATGACGCGCTCGGGGCGCAGGGCCGGCAGACCGCCACCGATACCGGCGTAGGCGCCGGAAACGTGGGAGGAGGTCACCCAGGGGTATTCGCCGTAGATGAGGTCACGGCCGGCGCCCAGCTGGGCTTCGAACAGCAGGGTGCCGTTCTGGGCCTGGATCGCCTTGAGCGGCTCGCTGACGTTGCAGATGGCATCGCGCCAGGAGGCGGACACTTCCAGCAGCCAGTCGGCCATCTCCTGGGCGGTCTGCTTGAACTCGAAGCTCGGGTAGAGGGCTTTGAGCTGCGGCAGTTTCCAGTCGAGGAAGAACTGGATGCGCTCGACCAGTACGTCCGGCTGTTTCAGCCAGCCGACCAGAATCGCCTTTTTCATGACCCGATCACCGTAAGCCGGGGCAATGCCCTGACGGGTGGAGCCATAGGCACCGTCACCCAGACGTACTTCTTCCAAAGTGTCTTCCAGGGCGTGGATCGGCAGGCAGAAGGTGGCTCTGTCGGAGATGGCGAGCTTGGGAGTCACGCCGGCGGCCTTCACTTCGGCCAGTTCCTTGGTGAGGGGCTCGGGGCTGATGACCATGCCAGGGCCGAGGACAACCAGGCAATCCGGGTTGAAGACGCCGCTCGGCAGCTGGTGCAGCTTGAAGGTGCCGAGATCGTTGACCACGGTGTGGCCGGCGTTGTTGCCGCCCTGGAAGCGGATGCTGGCGGCGGATTCACCGGCCAGATAATCGACGATGCGGCCCTTGCCTTCATCACCCCAGTTAGCACCTACGACTACGATAGACGACATGACTCATTCTCCTAAGACGTTAGGCGTTCATCCTAGGAGGCCGGGGTGGATTAGAAAAATTAATTATCTTTATAGTTCCAATAAGGAAGGCATATAATCCAGGTCACTTTATCGGCAATGCCCGTCAGGACGCACCTCGTGCGTCAACGGCAAACGAGAGCGACCCATGCTGGATATCCACTGGTTGAATACCTTCGTCACCCTGGCCCGTCTGCAGCACTTCGGCCAGACCGCCACCGAATTGCACATGACCCAGCCCAATGTCAGCCTGCACCTCAAGAACCTGGAGCAGGCGACCCGGGTCAAGCTCATCGAGCGCAGCCCCTTTCGCCTCACCCAGGCGGGGGAGCGATTGCTGCAAAGCGCCGAGCGCGCCATCAACGAGTTGCAGCTCTGCCAGTCCGATCTCAATGCCCTGAACCAGCACAGCCAGGGCACCCTGGCCATCGCCGCCAGCGACATTCTGTCACGGCTCTTGCTGATCCAGCCGTTCCAGCGCTTCAAGCAGACCTTCCCGGGCATCGATCTCACCCTGTTCAACACCACCTCGGATCAGGCTGCCGAGCTGGTCAAGACGGGGCGGGCGGATCTTGGCTTCGTGATGGCGCAAAAGCGCAGCGAGCCGCTGTCCTATACCGAGCTGCAACAGGTGACCTGGTGCGCCCTGGGGGACGGGCTGGCACGCTGGCAGGCCCGTAGCCAGGCCGGTGAGAGCGATCCGCAGGACGAACCCACCCTCATCTTGCTGGGCCACGACACCCGTACCCGGGCGCTGATCGACCCTTCCCTGCCCCTGCTGGGGCTGCCGAGTTGCCGCATCATGGAGGTGGGCAGCGTGGATGCCCAGCTCGACTGGGCGGAGGCGGGCTTCGGGGTGGCCATAGTGCCGGACTTCTCCCTCCACCCGCGCCTCAAGCTGAGCGCCCCCGTCACCCGGCTGACCGACTTCCCCGGCACCAGCCTGGGGTATGTGGTGCGCCAGAATCAGGTGCTCTCCCGGGCCATCAAGCAACTGTTGCACTGGGTCGAAGAGGCAATTCAGGGACCAGCGCTGGGGCCGTCTCCCCGGGAGTGAGACCGGGAGGGCAGGGCGTCGTCATGAAAAAGGCCACCTGAGGGTGGCCTTCGCGTCTTATTTGTCTGCTCACTGGGCGGGGGTTGCCGGCGCCGGGCTGGTGGTGACGGCGCCACTGGCAGGGGCGTCAAGTGCGGGGGGCTGAGCCGGGGAGGCGGGCTCGGCAGATGAGGGAGCCGGCGCGGTTGCTTGCTCTGTCCCCTCGGTCGCAGGGGGAGCAGTCAGGCCACCATCGGCCAGGGGGGCACCCTGGCTCACGGCGGCCCCTTCCAGCACCTTGGCGGCATCCGGATCTGTGCCTGTCGCCCCCGATACCGTGGGCAGGGTGGCACCACCGGCTTGCTCATGGGCGATGGCGGGCGACCCTTCCGGTGAGGGAGTCTGGGCTTCACCAGTGGTCGCCGTGTCCGATGGGGCCAGGGACTCGGGAGCCAGGGTCGGGGTCGACGGGGCATCCTGCATGCCCGGGTGGAGCGGGATGATGGCCCCCGCCTGCATGGATTCCGGCGTCAGGGTGGTCAGGGCCGGGTGCAAGCGGGTGAACTGCTGCAATTGATTGCTGAGCACGTCTCGTACCGTGCGCACCGTCTCGTCGGGGAGGCTGGCCTCGGCCACCAGTTCGGCGGTCACGGTGAAGGTGCTGACGCTGCCCATCTGCCCCGGATAGAGGTTGGCACCGATGCGGCCACGCTGGTAATAGGGATGCTGCTTGAGCAGGTTGTCTATCTGTTCCCCTTCGATGGGAATGAGGCGAGCCTTGCAGCGCCCGGTCAGATCCCCTATCCCCTGATTGGGGTGGCCGGCGACCAGCAGGGCGGCATCCAGGGTGCCGTTGCACAGCCCTTCCAGCCTGTTGCCCGGCGCGGCGGCGGGGGGCGGCGCGAAGCTGCTCTCCTGCCAGCCCATGGCTTCCAGCAGTGCCTGGCTGGTGACCCTGTCCCCGGAGTCGGGGGCCCCCAGATCGACCCGTTTGCCCTCGATATCGGCCAGGGTGTTGATGTTGCTGGTGGCACTGGCCAGCAGGGTCAGGGGCTCCTGATGCAGCCGGAACAGGCTGCGCAGGGTCTCGTCAGGTGCCTTGCCCGCGAAGGGGCCTGTGCTGTGCACCGCGTGATAGAGCACATCCGACTGCACCAGCGCGAGCTGGACCTCTCCCTTGGCCAGGGCGGCCAGATTGGCCAGGGAGCCCGAGGTGCTCTGCACGCTGCAATGGACCCCGTGGGTGGCGCTGTCGGCATTGAGCAGGCGACAGATGGCACCTCCCGTGGGGTAGTAGACCCCATTGAGCGTCCCTGTGCCTATGGTGAGATAGGCGGGGGAGGCGGCGAGCGGCAATGCCAGCATGGCCGCCAGCCAGGGCAGGGCGAGTCGGGGCAGTGTCAGGAGTCGGCGCGGGAGTCGTGGGTGCATAGGAAACCGGATCAATGGCGGATAACAAGGGATGAGCCCAGCCCATCCCGTCATGAGTCACACCTTATCTATACCAGATATGGGGAAAAATGGCTTTCGCCATGGAGGTCGGGCGCCGGTATCGGCGCCTGTCCCATCAGCGGTTGTGTCGGAGTATGGCTTTTTCCATGCGGGCCAGCGCCTCGACGAGGGTCGCCCGGGTGCAACCAAAGTTGAGGCGCACGAAATGACTGTCCCCGAACTGGGTACCCGGTGAGAGGCCGACACCTGCCTGCTCGAAGAAGGCGATGGGATCATCCAGACCGAGGCCGCTCACGTCGAGCCAGGCGAGGTAGGTCGCCTGATGGCGAGCCAAGGTGACGCCGGGCCAGCGGGCCACAGCCTCTTCTATCAACGCCAGATTGGCCCTCAGATAGTCGAGTTGTTCCACGAGCCAGGGCTCTCCCCCCTCGTAGGCCGCCTCCGCCGCCACGAATCCCAGCAAGTTGACGTCGGCACTGATGCCGCGCATGGCCTGTTGCAGCTTGAGCCGCAGCCTGGCATTCGGGATCACCGCGAAGGAGCAGCAGAGCCCGGCGATATTGAAGGTCTTGCTCGGCGCCATCATGACGGCACTGCGTTCGGCAGCCTGCGGGCTGAGGGCGCCATAGGGAATGTGGCGAGCACTCTTGTCCAGCAGCAGATCGCAGTGGATCTCGTCCGAACAGATCACCAGGCTGTGGCGTTCGGCGATGACATCGATGGCCAGCAGCTCCTCACGGGTGAAGACGGTTCCCCCCGGATTGTGGGGGTTGCAGAGCAGCAGCAGGTCTGCGCTCGGGGCCTGGCGCTCCAGTTCCTCCAGATCCAGCACCCAGCGGCCGGCCTCTTCCACCATGGGGACGGTGAGCAGGGGGCGATCGTTGAAGCCGGGGGCCTGCAGGAAGGGGTAATAGACGGGCTTGGGGGTGATGATGCCACGGCCGTGCTGGCTCCAGGCCTTGCAGGCCAGGTTCAGGCCCGGCACCACGCCCGGCAGGAAGACGATCCATTCGGACTCGATGGTCCAATCATAGCGAGTCTGCAGTCGATCCTGGATGAGTTCAATCAGACGGGGAGAGGGCCGAGAGTAGCCGAAGATACCGTGCGCAACCCGCTGGGTGAGTGCCTCGATGACGGCGGGGGGAGAGGCGAAGTCGGTATCGGCCACCCACATGGGCAAGACATCCTGGGTTTTGTATTTGTCCCATTTCGCGCTCATGGTGTGGCGGCGATCTATCTCCCGATCAAAATCAAACATGTGAAATCCTTGTGCTGGCCAATGGGCTTTCAATGTACGGGCTCGGGCCCGGCCTCGCAAGCCTTGAGATGCCTGTTGATAATGGCATAAGATAGCTGCCGTTATTCTATGCTCCCGCCGTTCTCTGGCGACGTTTTCTCTTCCATATCAATGGTATCTCTCATGCGTTTGCTGACAGCTGTCCGCCAGAGGCCGGATCCCGTCTCCCTCTCTTTCCTGGCGGTAACCTTCATAACCGGGGTCGCGGTGGCCCTGCAGGTGCCCACTTTGAGTCTGTTTCTCGCCGAGGAGGTGCAGGTACGCCCCTTCCTGGTGGGGCTCTTCTATACGATCAACGCCGTCATCGGCATTCTCATCAGCCAGTGGCTCGGTCATCGATCCGACAACAAGGGAGATCGCAAGCAGCTGATCCTGCGTTGCTGCTTCGCTGGCATCGTGCTCTCCCTGTTGTTCGCCTGGAACCGGCAATACTGGCTGCTGGTGAGCCTGGGGGTAGTGCTGGCGAGCCTGACGGCCACCGCCAGCCCGCAGCTGTTCGCCCTGGCGCGGGAGTATGCGGACAGCCGCAACAAGCGGGCCGACATGTTCAGCTCCGTGCTGCGAGCCCAGTTCTCCCTGGCCTGGGTCATCGGCCCGCCGGCGGCCTTCGCGCTGGCCATCGGTTATGGCTTCGAGGTGATGTACCTGGCCTCTGCCTTTGCCTACCTGCTCTGCGCCTTCGTGGTCTGGCGCTGGCTGCCCTCCCTGCCGCTCCCCAAGCCGGGAGGAGAGCAGGAGCGAGTCAGCAGCTGGCGAATGCCTTCGGTGAGGGCGCTCTTCATCGCCTCCACCCTGATGTGGACCTGCAACAGCATGTATCTCATCAACATGCCCCTCTACATCACCCGCGAACTGGGGCTGGAGGAGAAACTGGCGGGCATCCTGATGGGGACGGCAGCGGCGCTGGAGATCCCCTTCATGCTGCTGGCGGGCTACTACACCCGCCGTTTTGGCAAGCGCCCCATGATGCTGGTGGCGGTGTTGGCGGGGGTGGGCTTCTACGTGGGGCTGGTGACGTTGTCGAGCCAGACGGCGCTGATCGCCCTGCAACTGCTCAACGCCATCTTCATCGGCATCGTGGCCGGGATCGGCATGTCCTATTTCCAGGATCTGATGCCGGGCCGGGCCGGGGTGGCGACCACCCTGTTTGCCAACAGCATCCGCACCGGATCCATCATGGCGGGAGCCATCGCCGGGACTGTGGCGGAGATCTGGAGTTTCCACGGGGTCTTCATGGTGGCCACGGCCCTGGCACTGGCGGCACTGGCCGCCTGCTGGCGGGTGCCGAACGTCTAAGGCTTACTTGCCGCGCTCGCCTTGCTGATATTCGTTGCGCAGGCAGCGCAGCAGCAACTCGGCCGCCGGCCCCAGCGCGTCTACCGAGGGGGTGAGCAGGTAGGTATAAAGGTAGCGCTCGCTGCCATCTTCCAGATTGAGCTGGACCAGGCTGCCGTCGGCGAGTTCACCGCGCACCAGATGGCGCGGCACCCAGGCGTATCCGAGACCGAGGCGCAGCATGCTGAGCACCTCGTGGTAGTGGGTCGCCTTCCAGCCGGTGTCGTCCGCATCGTTCCAGTCCACCGAGCGGTGGATTGGCGGGTGCAGGCTGATCTGGTGGTGGTTGCCGAGCTGTTCGGCGGTGACGGGCGCTTCATGACTGGCGAGGGGATGCCCGGCCGCGCACAAGGGCAGCAGACAAACCTCGTCCAGGGGCAGGCCGGTGCGATCCTGAGGCAGATGCTCGGAGAGCATCAGATCCCCGACCTGCAAGGCGTTGAAGTGGCAGTGGATGCGCTCGTGAAGATTGATGCGACAACCGCGGCTGCGGGGGGAGAAGCTGGCCAGGGCGCGGTAGAGGCGCTCCCTGGGCTGCAGGGCCGAGACATAGAGGTTGATCTGCGGCTCCCATTGCCGCTCCAGGTTGTTGGCCAGATTCTCCAGCTCTTCCACCTGCTGGCTGAGCTGACGGGCCCGCTTGAGGAAGATCTCCCCGGACGGCGTCAGGACGGCCTTGCGCCCCCGCACTTCCAGCAGGGCCACCCCCAGACTCTGCTGCAGCTTGGCCACCGCATGATTGAGGGACGATTGGCTCTTGTTCAGCGCCTCGGCGGCCTGAGCATAACCGCCGCAGTCCACCACGGCCTGAAAAATCCGCCATTGCTCAAACGTGCTCTTGGGACGAAACATAGTTCAACCTGTCAGGGGAGGATGGGGGCAACAGAGTCCGTTGTTGCCCTCATTGACTGTAACCCCATTTGCCTAGTTTGTTGATTTATTTGGGTTGGGCTACGAAGGTCTGTCCGTTGTTGCCCCGGCTGTCGCTGCCCATCAGATAGAGATAGAGCGGCATCAGGTCGGCCGGCGTCTTCAGCACCTGGGGATCTTCTGCCGGGAAGGCGCTGGCCCGCATCCTGGTGCGGGTGCCGCCCGGGTTCAGGGTGTTGACCCGCACCGCAGTATTTTCCAGCTCGTCCGCCAGCACCTCCATCATTCCCTCGATGGCAAACTTGGAGATGGCATAGGTGCCCCAGTAGGCACGACCCTTGCGACCCACGCTGGAAGAGGTGTAGACGATGGAGGCATCGCCGTGCGTCTTCGCGGTCTGGCGAATGAGGGGCAGCAGGGCCTGGGTCAGCAGGAACTCGGACTTGACGTTGACCTGCATCACCTCGTCCCACTCCTGCTCGGGGATCTGCTCGAAGGGCGACAAGGTGCCGAGCAAGCCGGCGTTGAACAGTACGCCGTCGAGACGGCCGAACTGCTGGGCGAAGGTCTCGGCCATGCCGAGGTAGTGGCTCTTGGTGGCGCCTTTGAGATCCACCGGCACGATGGCGGGCAGGGGGTGCCCGGCCGCTTCAATCTGGTCGTAGACGGCCTCCAGCTTGGCGCTGGTGCGCCCGAGCAGGATCACGGTGGCGCCGTGGGCCGCGTAGGTGAGGGCCGCTTCCCGGCCGATGCCGTCACCGGCACCCGTCACCAGAATGACCTTGTCCTTGAGCAGTGCCCGGGGGGCCTGATAGTCGAGCATGTGGACTCCTGTTAACAATGTGGGCGGCCTCATGGCGGCAATGGAGGGCAGTGTACTGATCCGGCCCCGCCCTTGACCAGTGCGAGAGGGGAAAAAATGTGAAACGAGCCGCGGGATTGTGTCGACTTATCAGCAGATTGGCGACTGCACGCAGAGTTTTTGCACCCTGTAGCCAAACTCCTTACTATGTGAAAAAACCGAACATAGAGCGGAGTATCGAGTGACATTTTTGACCGAATACGGCCTGTTTCTGGCCAAGACTCTCACCTTGCTGCTGGCCATTGCCGCCGTCATCCTGATGGTGGTGAGCAGTCGCCAGCCCAAGGCGCGCAAGGGGGAGCTGGTGGTGACCGATCTCTCCAGCGAACTGGAGCAGGGTCGCTACCAGTTGCAGTCGGCCCTGGCCGACAAGGGGCAGCGCAAGCAGCTGGAGAAGGCGCGCAAGGCCGAACAGAAGGCGCGCGCCAAGGCCGATGATGAGCGCAGCCGGCTGTTCGTCATCGATTTTCACGGCAGCATGGATGCCAAGGAGGTCACCTCCCTGCGGGAAGAGGTGAGCGCCGTGATCGGGGTCGCCAAACCCGGTGACGAGGTGCTGCTACGCCTCGAGTCCGGTGGTGGCGTGGTGCACGGCTATGGCCTCGCGGCCTCCCAGTTGCAGCGCCTGCGGGACAGGGACATCAAGCTCACGGTGGCCATCGACAAGGTGGCGGCGAGCGGCGGCTACATGATGGCCTGTGTGGCGGACAAGATCCTGGCGGCGCCGTTTGCCATCGTCGGCTCCATCGGGGTGATTGCCCAGATGCCGAACTTCAACAAGCTGCTCAAAAAGCACGACATCGAGTTCGAGATGCACACCGCAGGTCAGTACAAGCGCACCATCACCATGTTTGGCGAGAATGACGATCTGGGGAGGGAGAAGTTTCGCGAGGAGCTGGGCGCCATCCATGAGCGTTTCAAGGCGTTCGTGGCCGAGCACAGACCGGCCCTCGATATCGATGCGGTGACCACGGGAGAACACTGGCTGGCGAGCGAGGCCAAGCAGCTCGGGCTGGTGGATGCGCTCAGTACCAGTGATGACTACCTGCTGGCCCAGGCCAGCCATCACAAGGTGATCGGCATCAGTTATCGCAAGCCCAAGAGCCTGACCCAGAAGCTGGGCCAGCAGGGCGCCCAGGCGCTGGAGGGGGCGATCGGTCGCCTGTGGCAACAGAGCCCCTGGCGCTGAGTCGTGGCAACGTAGCACCAAATGAAAAAGCCGGGCATTTGCCCGGCTTTTTGTTGTCTTCGCCTCAGCGCTGGAAGGGGTAGACGGATCCCAGTTTCAGGATCTGGGTCAGCTCGTCCAGGGCGGTGCGGCTCTCCAGCACCAGGGCCGGATCCCGCAAGTCGTCCAGGGCCAGGCTGTCGCGGTAGTGGCGCTCCACCCAGTTATCCAGACGGGTGAACTGGTTGTCGTCGATGAGACAGGCCGGGTTCACCGCCGCGAGCTCGGTGTCGTTCATGGCGACTCGCAGCCGCAGGCAGGCGGGGCCACCGCCGTTTCGCATGCTCTGCTTCACATCCATGAAGTGCACCCCCTTGATCGGGGTACCCAGCGTCACCAGCTTGGCCAGATAGGCGGACACGGCCGGGTTGCCCTGGCATTCAGTCGGGGCGATGATCGCCATCTCGCCGGACGGCAGGGTCAGGATCTGGGTATTGAACAGGTAGGATTTCACCGCATCCTGCACCGACACCTCGTTGGTGGGCACCTCGATGAAGTGCAGATCGCCGTCACCGAACTTGGCGCGTACCTCGGCCAGGGCCGAGGCGGTATTGAGGAAGGCCTGCTGGTGGTAGAACAGCACGTTCTGGTTGCCCACCGCGATCACGTCGTTGTGAAACACCCCCTGATCGATGACGTCCGGGTTCTGCTGGATGAAGACGGCGCTTTCCTCGCCAAGGCCGTGCAGGCGGGCGATGGCCTGGCTCGCCTCCAGGGTCTGGCGGGCCGGGTAGCGTTTGGGGGCGGGCTGGGAGACGTCGAAGGCGCTGCGGCCATAGACGAACAGCTCGACCCCGGCCTCGCCATAGGCGCGGCACAGTCGGGTGTGGTTGGCGGCCCCTTCGTCACCGAAGTGATCGTTCTCCGGCAGATGGGCGTGGTGATAGAAGTGGCGATCGTTGTTGAACACGGCGCGCAGGATGCGCCCCGTCACCTCGGGTTCGAGGGAGCGGTGGAACTTGTTGGTCAGGTTGGCAGGGGTGAAGTGGATGCGGCCGTCCTGGGTATCGGCACTCGGCGAGACGGTGGCAGCGTTGGCGGTCCACATGCTGGAGGCGGAATAGCAGGCGGCCAGCACGGCGGGGGCCTGTTTCGCCGCCTGGGCCAAGACGCTGGCATCTGATCCGGTGAAGCCGAGGCGACGCAGGGTGGCGAGATCGGGTCGCTCCTGGGGAGCCAATACCCCCTGCACCATGCCGAGCTCGGTCAGCGCCTTCATCTTGTGCAATCCCTGCTTGGCGGCCTCCTTCGGATTGGATGCCGCCGATGCATTGCTCTGGGAGGCCACGTTGCCATAGGAGAGGCCGGCATAGTTGTGGGTGGGGCCGACCAGGCCGTCGAAGTTGACCTCGAAGTGCTTCATGATGACATCCTTTCGATTTTTATATGGGTTGCGAGTCCTTCCGCGCACAAAGCTGCGGCGAGTGGCCATTATAAAGAGATTTCATCCTTTGTAACAAGCTGATAACCCTGGTGGTTTTTTATGTAACAAGGACGGCTGGATATGTCATTTCCAATCTAAAAAAGGGGGGTATATGGCATAAAAACAAAAAAGCGGTTGATTCCCTCGCGTCGGCTTCGCATTAATAAATAAAGAGTCGGTAGGGGGCGTATGGGTCAAGCAAATTTGTCGCCAAGATTGCTTTTTCCCGTCAAATCTCTTATACAGCCCCACAAAACCGCACGCCAACCCCGTCGGGTGCAATGAGGATAATAGTTACAGCATGGGCAAATCACTGGTCATCGTGGAGTCTCCGGCCAAGGCCAAGACCATCAACAAATATTTGGGCAAGGACTACGTGGTCAAATCCAGCGTAGGCCATGTGCGCGATCTGCCGACCAGCGGCAGCGCCAGCACCGAACCCAAAAAACCTGTCATTCGCGGCATCAAGCTCAGCGAATCCGAGAAGGCGGCCAAGGATCGCAACGCCCTGTTCGCACGGATGGGGATCAATCCGACCGCAGGCTGGCAGGCCAACTACCAGATTTTGCCCGGCAAGGAAAAAGTGGTCAGCGAGTTGCAAAGTCTGGCCGCCAAGGCTGACACCATCTACCTCGCAACCGACTTGGATAGAGAAGGGGAAGCGATCGCCTGGCACCTGCGGGAGATCATCGGCGGTGACGACAACCGCTACAAGCGGGTGGTGTTCAACGAGATCACCAAGACCGCCATCCAGGAAGCGTTCGCCCAGCCGTCCGAGCTGAACATCCATCGCGTCAACGCCCAGCAGGCCCGTCGTTTCCTCGACCGGGTGGTGGGCTACATGGTTTCCCCGCTGCTCTGGAAGAAGCTGGCTCGCGGTCTCTCCGCCGGCCGGGTACAGTCCGTCGCGGTGCGCCTCATCGTGGATAAAGAGCGCGAGATCAAGGCCTTCGTGCCGGTGGAGTTCTGGGATCTCAACGCGGATCTGCTGACTGGCGACAAGAGTGCCCTGCGCATGGAAGTGGTCAGCCGCAACGGTACCGACTTCAAGCCGGTCACCCAGGCCGAGACCTTCGCCGCCGTCGCCGCCCTGGAAGGGGTCGACTACAAGGTGGTGAACCGGGAAGACAAGCCGACCGGCTCCAAGCCTTCCGCCCCCTTCATCACCTCCACTCTGCAGCAGGCGGCCTCCACCCGTCTGAGCTTCGGGGTGAAGAAGACCATGATGATGGCCCAGCGCCTCTATGAAGCGGGTTACATCACCTATATGCGTACCGACTCCACCAACCTCAGCAAAGAGGCGGTGGAAGCGGTGCGGGAATACATCGGCGAGCAGTATGGCGCAGCCTACCTGCCGAGCGAGCCGAACCTCTACGGTGCCAAGGCCAACGCCCAGGAAGCGCACGAAGCCATTCGTCCCTCCAGCGTGCAGGTGACCGCAGAGATGCTCGAAGGCATGGAGCCGGATGCGATGCGGCTCTATGACCTCATCTGGCGTCAGTTTGTCGCCTGCCAGATGACCCCAGCGCAGTACGACTCCTCCACCCTGACCGTCAAGGCCGGTGAATTCGAGCTGAAGGCCCGTGGCCGTACCCTGCGTTTCGCCGGTTGGACCAAGGCCCTGCCGCCCATGGGGCGCAAGGGAGAAGACAGCCAGCTGCCGGCGGTCACCGTCGGCGAGATCCTCAAACTGGTCAAGCTGGATCCCCGTCAGCACTTCACCAAGCCGCCCGCCCGCTTCACCGAAGCGGCCCTGGTGCGCGAGCTGGAGAAGCGCGGCATCGGTCGTCCTTCCACCTATGCCTCCATCATCTCCACCATCGTCGATCGTGGCTATGTGCGGGTCGAGAGCCGCCGTTTCTTCGCCGAGAAGATGGGGGAGATCGTCACCGACCGCCTGGTGGAGAACTTCGTCGAGCTGATGAACTACGAGTTCACCGCCAAGATGGAAGACAAGCTCGATGGCATCGCCGAGGGGAGTCTGGAGTGGAAGAAGGTGCTCGACGCCTTCTACGCCGAGTTCACCCAGGAGCTGGAGCAGGCCGACAAGCCCCACGAGGAAGGCGGCATGCGCGCCAACCAGATGGTGCTGACCGACATCGACTGCCCGGACTGCGGCCGCAAGATGGGGATCCGCACCGCCACCACCGGCGTCTTCCTCGGCTGCTCCGGCTATGCGCTGCCCCCCAAGGAGCGCTGCAAGAAGACCATCAACCTGGTCAGTGCCGACGAGTTCGTCTCCGCCACCGACGACGGTGACGAGGCAGAGACCGAAGCGCTGCGGGCCAAGCATCGCTGCAACCTCTGTGGTACCGCCATGGATGCCTACATCATCGATGACAGCCGCAAGCTGCACGTCTGCGGCCGCAACCCGGATTGCGATGGCTACGAGATTGAGCAGGGTCAGTTCAAGCTCAAGGGCTACGAAGGGCCGAGCATCGAGTGTGACCGCTGCGGAGCCGAGATGCAGCTCAAGAACGGCCGTTTCGGCAAGTACATGGGCTGCACCAACGAGAGCTGCAAGAACACCCGCAAGATCCTGAAAAACGGTGACATCGCGCCGCCGAAGGAAGATCCGGTGCCGCTGCCCGAGCTGAAATGCACCCAGTCCGACGCACACTTCGTGCTGCGGGACGGCGCCGCCGGCCTGTTCCTCGCCGCCAGCAACTTCCCGAAATCCCGTGAGACTCGTGCGCCTCTGGTTGAGGAGCTCAAGCGCTTCCGTGACCGCCTCTCGCCCAAGCACCAGTACCTGGCGGATGCGCCGGCGTCAGATCCTGACGGTAACGCCTCCGTGGTGCGCTTCAGCCGCAAGAGCAAGGAGCAGTACGTGATGACCGAGGTCAACGGCAAGGCGACGGGCTGGACGGCCCATTACGACAACGGTAAATGGCAGGAGAGCCTGGCAAAGGCGAAGAAATCCTGACCGCCGAGGTTCACACATTGATGAAAGAGGCCCCTTGCAGGGGCCTTTTTATTGGGAGAAGGGGATATACTGAATTGGCTGCATGGATGGCAGCGCAAGACACGGAGGTTGTCATGGAGATACATGAAATCCGGCCGGGCATGACCTGCCTGACCCGTGAAGGAACGGCCTACGTGCTGGAAGTGGACAGACAGAGTCTGCTGGTGCTGCTGCAGCGGGAAGATGAAACCATCCCGGTGCAGGTGCGCAGCGACGAGATCCTGGGCCCCCTCACCAGTGAATGAACGGGATCCCTAGAAGGGGATGAGAAAGAGCAGCTCGGCCAGGTCGGGCTGCCACTGCCACTCCCGCATCCTGACCCGCCCCCCGACGACCACTACCCCCTCCTCCTGCAATCGCCCCGTCTGTTCATCGAATCCCGCCGACCCCTTCGGCAGCGAGATGGTTCCTCCTGCCCCCAGCACCCGGTGCCAGGGCAAGGTCTTGTCGGTCTCTCTCAGTACCTTGCCCACCAGGCGGGCGCGCCCCGGCAGCCCGGCGAGATCGGCAACCTGTCCATAGCTCACCACGCGACCGGCGGGGATCAGGGCCAGGATCGCCTCGATACGGGCGACCTTGCCAAGGGAGGGGCTGGGGGGATCCATCATGGCATTGTCATCGCTTGAAAGAGGGGAGGCGCCATTGTGGCGCCTCCTTTGTTTGCAGGGCAAGGCCTAGCCGAAGGTTTGGCTCAGTCCCCGCAGTTCTCGGGCGCGCTGGAGCAGCGCCTGGCTGGAGTCATCCACCGCCTGCATCTTCTGGCTGTTGGCGCGGGAATACTGGGAGATCTGGTGAATGTTGCGGCTGATCTCCTCCACCACCGCCTGCTGCTGTTCTGCCGCCGCCGCAATCTGGGTGGAGAACTCGGTGACCTGTTCTATCTCTCCCAGCACCAGGTGCAGGTTGCCCGACCCCTGGCGGGTCATCTCGGCGCACTCCCGGGTATGGGCCAGGTTGTCCTGCATCATGCCCTGCCAGCGTCCCAGGGTCTGCTGGATCTGATGGATGCTGCCCTGGATCTGCTCGGTGGCCTTGTGGGTGCGGGTGGAGAGGGTGCGTACCTCGTCCGCCACCACGGCAAAGCCGCGGCCCTGCTCGCCGGCACGAGCGGCCTCGATGGCGGCGTTGAGGGCCAGCAGGTTGGTCTGCTCGGCGATGCCCTGAATTTCCCCCATGACGCTGCCAATTCGCTCGGATTCGCTGGCGAGTTCCACCGCCGAGTGGAAGGCCTGCTCCGCCTGATGCGCCAGTTGTTCCATCTGCCGCTCGGTCTGATCCAGCTGCCTTACCGTGTGTTCGCAGCTGCTGCGGGCCTCGGTCACCTGGCTGTTGGTGTCCTGGATGTTGCGGGCGATCTCGTTGGCGGTGCTGGCCATCTGGGTCATGGCCGCCGCCATCTGCTGGGTCTGGGCATCCTGCTCGTTGATGTCGAGGAAGGCCTGATGGGAGGAGTCCTTGAGGTCGGTGGCCAGGGTCTGCAGCGGGTGAGTGGCATCGTTGACCCGCCCCAGCACGGTACGGATGCGGGCCTGCAGCATCTTCAGGTGGAAGTCGGCGATGGCCCCCGGGGCATCACCGGAGTAGACCAGCCGGGTCAGGCTGTCATATTGCTGGCCGAGCTGTTTGAGGTAGCGCGGCAGCGCGATGATCTCGCGCCAGTAAGTGGCGGTGACGAGGAGCAGGGGCAGCAGCATCAGCAGGACCGTCATCATGCCCTGGGTCGTACCAGCCCAGCCCAGCAGCCCCAGCAGCAGCCCGGCGAGCAGCATGGGCCTGAAGCGGCGCAGGGAGGGCAGGGGGCGGCTCTCTCCCCGCTCTGCCTTGAGCAGGGCCTGATAGGCCTGGCTTGCCACCTGCTTGAGCTGGGGCTCGGGTTTGCAGCGCACGGATTGGTAGCCGCTGATCTGGCCCTGTTCGTAGATGGGGGTGACATAGGCGTCGACCCAGTAGTAGCGGCCATCCTTGCAGCGGTTCTTGACCACCCCGCGCCAGGGGTTGCCCTCCTTGAGGCGATCCCAGAGATCGGCGAAGGCCACCTTGGGCATGTCGGGATGGCGCACCAGGTTGTGGTTCTGGCCGACCAGTTCATCGACCTGATAGCCGGCGATGCGGCAGAAGGCGGGATTGGCGTAGGTGATGACGCCGCGCAAGTCAGTGGTGGAGACGAGTTGTACGTCGGCAGGAAACTCCACTTCGCTGTCTACTATTGGAACCTCAGTGCGAGCCATGCAATAAACTCCGATTTTTGTGCTTAGTTATTATCAGTAGGCCGGACGTTTGGCTGCGAAACAGGCGTCGTCGCCAGGCTTCATCGGGGGCTTATTCTGCCTATAAAGGAGGATAAAAAGTAGGGCTTAGTTGTAATTTTGTTAGCCAGGTAAAAAAACGGCGACCAAAAGGTCGCCGAAAAGAGAAAGATAACACTACCTCTGTGGCACCCGGTAACGCACCTGCAACTGACTAAGAATTTGCAACTGGCCAGGCAGACGGGCGACGAAGTGCTCCCATGACTTGTGGGCAGGGGCACTCCAGGCCACCTCGGCCGTGGCCAGCAGGCGTGGGAACAACATATAGTCGAGCCGATCCCGCGAGATGATCTGCTCGGACCATAAGGGGCTCAGCACCCCCAGGATGTTATCGTTGGCATGGAAATCGATGGGGGCCGGGTCGCAGGCGTAGACCTGCTCCAGGCTGACGGGGCCGGCCCAGTAGAGGCCTGGCTCCTGATAATCATGGTTATAGGCCTGATCCAGATAGAGTTGCTGGGCGGGGGCCATCACCACGGGGTAGCCCTGGCTGGCGGCATCCAGCCCCGCCTGGAAGCTGGTCCAGGCGAAGACGGTGGCATCCCGGCTCACCTTGTCCCCGTGCAATATCTCCTCCCACCCCAGCATCTTCTTGCCCCTGGCGGCCAGGTACTGCTGGCAGTGGCGCAGCACATGGCCCTGCAGTTCACGACAATCCTGATACCCCTCTTGCTGCATCAGCTGCCGACAGGCCGGGCTGTCGGTCCAGACGCCGTGGGGCACCTCGTCCCCCCCCATGTGGATCTGCTCCCCGGGGAAGAGAGCACAGACCTCTTCCATCACCTTGTCGAGGAACTCGTAGGTACCGGGCAGGGCGGGGTTGAGCACGTTGTCATCGAAGAACTGCACCGACAGGTAGCGGGAGCTGTCCGCCTCTTCCCGCAGCAGCGCGGGCAGGGCCTTGATGGCGGCGTGACAGTGACCGGGAATGTCTATCTCCGGGATGATGGTGATGCCAAGCCCGGCGGCATAGGCCACCAGTTCGCGCACCTCACTCTGGGTGTAGTAACCGCCGTAAGGATCCGGCCCGCCGCTCAACTGGGGATCCACCGCCAGGCCGTGACCACGCCAGGCCGCCACTTCGGTCAGTTGCGGGAAGGCCTTGATCTCGAGGCGCCAGCCCTCGTCATCGGTCAGGTGCCAGTGGAAGCGGTTGAACTTGAAGAGGCTCATCTGCTTGAGCAGCCGCTTGATGGTGGCAATGGAGTGGAAGTGACGTGAGCAGTCGAGGAAGATGCCGCGAAAACCGAAGCGGGGCTCATCGCGAAGCTCGAGGCAGGGCAGGCTCTCTCCGTGCTGCAGCGCCCACTGGGCAAGACTGACCAGTCCGTGGCGCCAGCCCGCTTCTCCCGCCGCCTGGATCACCACTTCACGGGGGCTGATGGAGAGCTGGTAGGCCTCCGGGGCGAGGGGGGCCTCGACGAGGTGGATCTCGGCATCGTGATCCTGACTGAGGGCCAGCCCGGTCAGCTCGTTGAAATGGGCAAGCAGGGGGCCAAGGGGCGGGGGGCCGCTGACATGGGCCCGCTCCGCCAGCCGGAAGTTGCCCTCGGGCAGCCGCAGGTGGGCGGGTTGGGGCACGATGCCGTTGGCGGCTTCCACCTCGGGCAGCTCGGGGGTGGCGGCAGGCAGGGGCGGCAGGCCGAGGGCCTGGCTTGCCAGGGTCACCGGCAGCAGCTGGGGGCCGGATCCCGTGTCGCCGAGGCTCAGGAAGAAGCCCTGTGGCAGATCGGAATTACGTTTTATGGGGGTGCTGCGACAGCAAAAACGCAGTTCGCTGCCGCCATCCTGGGGGACAAGCACCTTGTAGCTGCCGCTCTGGCGCTCCAGGGTGCCCCCTTCGACGGAGCTGGCGTCGATCTGCCGCGGCAGGCAGAAGTGCAGCTTCCAGGGGCTGTCCGGCAACTGGCTCAGGGTGAAATGGAACCAGACATCATCACCGTCACGTCGGTCAACTTGGGTATGGATCAGGGGTGCAGACATGGGTATTCCTCTGATTGAGCGAACAAGATGGCACCCTCAAGGGCATCGGCCATGGGGGGAACCAGGTTGAGATGGGCAAGACGGGGGGCCAGACGCGTGCCGACGCCGCCGAGCAGGGCAATCCGGTGGGCCCCGAGCTGCTGCATGCCCTCGAGCAGGCTCTGCAACTGGGCGCAGGTTTCATCCAGCAGCTGACAGGCGAGGGCATCGCCGTCGCTGGCGGCATCGAATACCCAGGGCGTGAAGCGGCCATAGTCCGCCGGGATGGCGCGACTCGCCCAGCGCACCACCTCGGCCTGATCCTGCTTGAAGTGAGCCAACAAACGCTCGGCGAGCAGGCTGGGGGGCAGGATGCCGTCATGGCAGAGCAGGGCCTGTTGCAGGGCGCGCAGCCCGAGCCAGGCACCGCTGCCGAGATCCGAGATGGGGAAGCCCCGCCCCGAGCAGGTGCGCAGTCGCCCCTCCCGGTAGATGAGCCCGGCGGAGCCGGTGCCGGCGATGAGGATGGCCCCTTCCCGGCCACCGAAGGCGCCGAGGCAGGCCCCGAAGGCATCGGAGGTGAGCCGCACACTGGCATAAGGGAAGGGCATGGCCAGGAGGGCGTGGTAGCAATCCGCCAGCTCGGCGGAGGCGAGCGCCAGCCCGACGCTCATCAGCGGTTCCGCCCCCTTGCCAAGACCCGCCTCGGTGCGGGCCAGATCGATGGCGGTCAATACGTGGCGATGGGCCAAGGGAATGCCGAGCTCCAGATTGGAGCCCGCGGCCCGCCCTTCACCCAGCAGCTTCCCCGCCCTGTCGCGGATGCGGGCCCGGGTATGGGTGCCGCCGCCATCCACGCCGACCCAGTATTCAGTCATGGGAGCCTCCGAGGGTGCTCTGCCAGCTGATAGCCAGGGCGAACCAGGCGGACTGCATGGAGGATCCACGGCTCCCCCAGCGCCAGTTTTGATCGAGCCGATCCTTGTACGTCTCAATCATGGGAACCTCCGAGGGTGCTCTGCCAGCTGATGGCCAGGGCGAACCAGGCTGCGTGGGGGATCCACTGCTCCCCCCAGCGCCAGTTCTGATCCAGCCGCTCCTTGTAGGCATCCGGGATGAAGGCGATGTCTGCCTCGTCATCGAAACCGGCGGTGATGCCGTTGCAGATCCCGCCCGGCGCATTGGGGTAGCCGGCGGTGTAGCTCGGGTTGTTGATGCCGTGCCCCGCCAGCATGCAGGCGTTGAAGGGGTTTTGCCCCAGGATCCAGTCGAGCTGGCGCTGGCCGAAGGCCTGTAGTGGTTTGCGCTGCTGTGGCAGCACAGATGCAGCGGAAAATGTCATGGCGGCGAGGGAGGCCAGTCTGGCGTTTTCTCCCTGCCACCAGTAACCGGATTCGTTGTGGTGGGGCATGAAGAAGCTAATGCGGGGCTCCTCGCCCACTCCTTTCACATACTGACGGGCGAGGGCGAAGGGGTTGCCCGCCTGGGCGGCCAGCGCCAGCTCGGCCGCCAGCGCCTGTTGCACCACGGCCTGCACCTTGAGTTTGCGCGCGGGATCCGGCTCCAGGGCCAGGTATTCCAGCAGGGCCAGCACCGGCAGGCCCGCCTCGGCGGCGTGATAGTAGGGGCGCGCCCCGTCGTCATCGGCGGCCCAGTAATGGCCGAGCTCCGGATGGGGATGCTGACGGGCACAGAGCCGGGCAGCCCTGTCTCTGGCTTCGCCGAGCCACTCCTGGCCCAGGGTGCGGGTCAGCTCCACGGCGGCGAGCAGGGCGCAGTAGTCGTCGATGATGTTTTCGCGACAGTCGTCCAGATAGGCGAGGTTGTGCTCACGCAGGTGCAGATAGCCGCGGCGGGCGGCCTCGGCGTAGTGGCTGGCATCAAAATCACCGACCGCGGACTCCCGCGCGGCACGGGCCAGGGCGGCGATGGTCATGCCCCCCCCTTGCCGGAATCCCGCCTGCCAGTCGGCGGACTTTAGCCCCTGCTGGGTGGCGTAGGCGCACAGCTCCCGCTGCTCGGGATCCTTGCTCCACTTGTCGAACAGGGTCATGTAGAAGAAGCCACTCTCGTCCTGCATCCGGCAGAGGAAGTCTGCCCCGTGCAGGGCCTCGTCGGCGAGCCGTTTGCACAGGTTCAGGCCGTCGATATCGGTGCGTGTGCCGAGCAGATCCCGGCACTTGAGCAGGGCCCAGACCACCAGGGGGGTCTGCTGGGGGTTGAGGTAGTTGGCGTACGAGAGGTGGCTCAAGTACTTGCTCATGTCGCCGCTGGCATCGAACCAGCCACCGCGCACATCCCGGCGCTGCTCGGTGCCAAACTGGCGGGCCTGGCGATCGGCCTGATCGAAGGCACCGCTCGCGCGCTGCCCCTTGAAATAGTGAATGACATCGGACAGGCAGGTGCGACTCAGCAAGCCAGGGCCGATGGCAAAGCGGGGGGAGCGGGTGACGGAGGGGGTCGCCTCTCCCTCGCGCTGGGTGACGGCTTCCAGCCGATAGTGGCCGGGCTCTTTAAAGGCGCTGAAGTCGGCGCGCCAGAAGTGGCGACCCTGCCAGCCAGGAACCTTACCGGCGGCCTGCAACTCGGTGTCGAACAGGATCTGGCCATCGTCCAGACGCAGCAGCCGCACCCGGCCGCTGAGGGGCTGTTCAAAGGCGCCTTGCAGCAGGGCCACCTTGTGGCCATCGCAGTCGTAACCCACCTGATTGATCAAGAGTTCCATCGAAGAGTGACTCCCCTGGCCTGCCGCAGCAGGCGAGGCGGTTGGCGGGCCCGCAGGCCCGCAGTGAAGCGAGAGGCTGGCTCAGTCGTACAGGTAGCAGCGCACGAAGTGGTTGTCGGCGAGCTTGGTCACCGGCGGCAGGCTCTCCTTGCAGCGGGCCATGGCCTGATGGCAACGACCGGCGAAGGGGCAACCGCGAGAGTGCGGGGTCCAGAGCGGGATCTCTCCCTTGCGGCCCCCCTCCAGCTCGGTGTGGATGCTCTTCTCCGGATCCGGCACCGCCGAGATGAGCAGCTGGGTATAGGGGTGCTGGGGGTGGTGCAGGATCTCGTCCACCTCGCCCCACTCCACCATGTGGCCCACGTACATCACCGCGAGATCTTCGGCCACATAGCGGGCGGTGGCGATGTCGTGGGTGATGTAGAGCATGGAGACGCCGAGTTCGTTCTTCATCTGCTCCATCAGGTTGAGGATGCCGATGCGAATGGAGACGTCGAGCATGGAGGTGGGCTCGTCCGCCAGCACCACTTCCGCCTCCACCGCAAGGTTGCGGGCGATGTTGACCCGCTGGCGCTGGCCGCCGGAGAGCTGGTGCGGATACTTGGCGGCGGTGGCCTTGGCCGGGGTCAGTCCCACCTTCTCCAGCAGGGCGTAGACCATGTCCGGCAGATCTTTCTTGTCGAGCACCTTGCTGTGCAGCAGCAGGGGGCGGGCGATGTGGTGGTAGATGGTGTGGGTCGGGTTCAGCGAACCGAACGGGTCTTGCCATACCATCTGCACGCTCTGGCGGTAGTCGAGCAGGGCGGTGCCCTTGTCGAACTCCTCCAGATCCCGGCCGCGGTAGAGGATGCGGCCGCTGGAGAGCTTGTACATCTTGGCGATGATCTTGGCGATGGTGCTCTTGCCGGAGCCGGATTCACCCACCACCGCCAGGGCGCGGCCCCGGTGCAGGTTGAAGGTGATGTCGGACAGGGCCCGCATCTTGCCACTCTTGATGGCGTTGGAGTTGACGGGGAAGTCCTTGTAGAGGTGCTGGACTTCGATGATGGGGGCGTCGGTTTTGGCGATTTGCATGACAGACATCCTTAACAGCCAGCGGCCTTGTCCAGGTAGATCGGAAGATCCGGTTGTTGCTCCGCCACGCCGTAGAGGTGGCAGGCGGTCTGTTGTCCCGGCCGGATCTCGGCCAGCTTGGTGTATTCCTGACGGCAGCGATCATGTACCCGGCTGCAGCGGGCCTGGAAGCGGCAGCCGACCGGCACCTCCAGCAGATTGAGCGGGGTGCCGGGGATCCCCTCCAGCACGGTTTTCGGGCCGTGCAGGGGCGGGAAGGAGTTGCCGAGCCCCTTGGTATAGGGGTGCAGCGGCGCGGTCAGGATCGCCTTGGAGGGGGCAATCTCGATGAGCTCGCCGGCGTACATGATGCCGATGCGATCGCAGAACTCGACCATGAGGGAGAGGTCATGGGTGATGAACAGGATGGAGAAGTTGAATTTCTCCTTGAGCGCATAGACCTTCTGCAGGATCTCCCGCTGCACCACCACGTCCAGCGCCGTGGTGGGTTCATCCATGATCAGCAGCTCGGGGTTCAGCGCCATGGCGATGGCGATCACCAGCCGCTGGCGCATGCCGCCGGAGAACTGGTGCGGGTAGTCCTTGAGCCGACTCGGGTGGATGTCGACGATCTCCAGCAGCTCCTTGGCGCGCTTGATCGCCTCATAGCGGGTCAGGCCGGGGTTGTGGGCCAGCAGCACGTCACAGAACTGCTCTTCCATGCGCAGCACGGGGTTGAGCGCGTTCATGGCGGACTGGAACACCACGCTCGCCTGGCGCCAGCGGTAGCTGCGCAGCCGCTCGTCGTCAAAGTGGAGAATGTTCTCCCCCTTGAAGAGGATCTCGCCGCCGCTGATGTAGGCGGGCGGCTTGTGCAGCCTGGCCACCGAGAAGGCGACCGTGGATTTGCCGCAACCGGATTCACCGGCGAGGCCGAATACCTCTCCCGGCATGATGTCAAAGCTGACCGAGTTGACGGCGCGCACGTCGCCGTTCTCGGTGATGTAGTCGACGCAGAGCTGGCGCACCGACAGCAGGGGTTGTTGCGAGGTCATGCTGTCTTCTCCTGTGCGGCCATAGCGGTGACTGGGGCGGGGGCGGCGAGTTTCTTCCAGCGATTCAGACCCTTGTGGGAACGCAGCTGGGGGTTGGCTATCTCGTCGATGGCGAAGTTGAGCATGGCGAGGCCGGCGCCCAGGGTCGCGATGGCGAAGCAGGGGGCCAGGATCTCCCACCAGGCGCCCACCAGGATGGCGCTCGAGGTCTGGGCGTTGTAGAGCATGATGCCCCAGCTCACCACGGTCGGGTCGCCAAGACCCAGGAACTCCAGGGTCGCCTCGGTGACGATGGCGTAGATGATGGAGCCGATGAAGCTCACCCCGATGATGGAGATGAGGTTCGGCAGTATCTCCACCAGGATGATGCGCCAGGCCGGTTCACCCAGCACCTCGGCGGCGATGACGAACTCCTTCTCCCGCAGGGCCAGGGTCTGGGCGCGGATGACCCGGGCGCCATAGGCCCAGGAGGTAAAGCCTATGATGAGGGCAATCACCGTCGGTGACGCCTCCCCGATGAAGCTCGCGAGCACCAGTAATAAGGGGAGGTTCGGGATCACCAGCACCACGTTCATCAGGAAGGTGAGGCACTCGTCCACGATACCGCCGAAGTAGCCGGCGGTGATGCCTACCGTGATGGCGAGGGCGCAGACCAGGAGGCCCGCCCCGAAGCCCACCAGCAGGGAGATACGGGCGCCGTGGGTGAACTGGGACCAGAGATCGTGCCCCATGCGGTTGGAGCCCATCACCAGCTCCACGCTGGGAGGCTGGTGCGGGCGGGCGACCCGCTTGGTGGGTTCGTTGCTGGTCAGGAGCGGGGCAAACAGCGCCATCAGCACGAAGGTGACGACGATGGCGAGGCCGAAGGCCGCCTTCTTGTTGCCCAGCAATATCTTGAGAATGGTCGGCATACGCATCTTATTTGCCTCCTGTACGCAGACGGGGATCCAGGAAGACATAGAGCACGTCCGCCAGGAAATTGAAGCTGAGCATGGTGATGGTCATGATGAGCAGTTGGCCCTGAATGAGCGGGTAGTCACGGGCGAGAATGCCCTGATACAGGGTCAGGCCCAAGCCCGGGTAGTTGAAGATGACTTCGGTGATGAGGGAGCCGCCGATGACGAAACCCAGCGCCATGGAGAGGGCGGTGACGCTCGGCAGCACGGCGTTGCGGGCGCCGTAGTTGAAGATCACCCGGTTGCTGGAGAGCCCCTTGGCCTTGGCCATGGTGATGTAGTCCTCACCCAGCAGGTTGATCATGTTGTTGCGCATGGTGATGAGGAAGCCCCCCACCTGCACCATGGCCAGGGTACCCACCGGCATGATGGCGTGCAGCATGATGCTCTTGATGTGTTCCCAGCCAAAATCGGCCTTGATCTCCGGGCTGTAGGCGTAGCCAATCGGAAGCCAGTTGAGGCTTACCCCGAACAGGAAGAGGGCGAGCAGGGAGACCACCACCGGCGGGATGGCCTGCATCACCAGGGTGAGCGGGGAGAGGATGCTGTCCATGCGCCCCCCCCGGTACCAGGCGGCGAAGATGCCGACGATGGAGCCGATGGAGAAGCTCAGAATGGTGGAGGTGCCCACCAGGAACAGGGTCCAGCCGATGGCGCGGCCGAGCACGTCGGCGACCGGCTGCGGGTAGTAACGCACCGAAGTGCCGAGATCCCAGGTGAAGACGCTCTTCACATAGGTGAGGAATTGGGTGCCGATAGGACCGTCAACGAAGCCGAAGGTGGCTTTGAGGGCTTCCAGGGCGGCGGGCTCCATCATGGCACCGGCCCGGGCGAACATGACGGAGACGGGATCCCCTGGCATGGCTCTGGGTAACAGGAAGTTGATGGTGGCGGCCACCAGAAAAGCGACCAGATAGAAGGAGAAACGTCTGAGTATAAATCCCATGGTGATACCTTTTACTGCAAGCCTGCCCCGCGCCGGGCAAAGCTACCCCAACCCCGTGAGGTCCGGGGGATGAAGTGAGGGCGGGGAAGAAGGCCCCCCGCAGGGGGCCGAGGTGATTAGCTGTTTGGCTTGAGTGACAACACGTGCAGCAGACGCTCCGGGGTATCCGGGTGAACCTGCGGCTTGGCGACCGGGTTGTCGGCACTGAACCAGCCATTGAAGCGCTTGGTGCTGTACTCGTACCAGGTCGGGTTGTTGAACACCGGGATGATGGTCTGGTTGGCCCCGACACGCTCCTGGATGGCAAACATGATCTCTTTCTGCTTGGCCGCGTCGGCGGTCTGGGTGAAGTCGTCGATCAGCTTGTCGAGTGCCGGATCCTTGTAGCGGGGCGCCGCGAAGCGGTTGCCACGTTCACCCATGTTGCGGGAGTGGAAGGCGGTCTCGAAGTACTTGTGCGGGTTGGCACCGGCGAAGTAACCCTGCAGGGCGACGTCGAAGTCACCGGTGATCAGGTTCTCGGTCCAGACGGTAGCTTCCGGGGTGGAGGTCTTGGCGTTCAGACCCAGGGCCTGCAGGCCTTCGACCCCGATCTGGACGGTGTTGACCCAGTCGGTCCAGCCGTTCGGCACCAGTACCTTGAACTCGATCTTCTTGCAGCTCGGGGTGTCCAAGAACTTGTCGCCGTCACAATCCTTGTAGCCCGCCTGTTTCAGCAGCGCCTTGGCGCCTTCCAGGTCGAACTTGTTGTATTTGCCGTACTTCTTCTCGACTTCCGGGTTGTCCCATGAGGCGAATGCCTTGCCAAGACCGGACGGATACTCGTTGACGGTCGGATAGCCGTAGCCCGCGATGTCCACCATGGACTGGCGGTCCATGGCCATGGAGAAGGCGCGGCGGAAGTTGATGTCGTTGAAGGCTTCGTGGTTGCCCGGGTTCTTGCTCTGGAAGTTGACGTTGAACGCCACGGTGCCGGAGGCGGGGAACCAGTACTTGTTGTTCTTCGGATCGTTGCCGACGTAGAGACGCTCGATATCCGGCACGAAGGAGCCGAACCAGTCCACGTCACCCTTCATCACGGCGGCCAGCACCTGGTCGTTGGTGGCCATCTGCGGCATGCGCAGGCAGTCGATAGAGAGGCTGGCGTTATCCCAGTAGTGCGGGTTGCGGCACTGGGTATAGAGCTGGGCGGAGAAGTTGTCCACTTCGGTGAAGGGACCGGTACCGACCGGCTTGTCGTTGGTGAAGGCAACCGGATCCTTGACGGACTTCCACTGGTGCTCGGGCACGATGGGCACCAGCACCAGGTCGTTCACCACGTTGGTGTTCACTTCGGCCAGGTCGAACTTGACCTTGTGATCCCCCAGCTTCTCGACACCCTTGATCTGGGTCCAGATGGAGCGCTCGTCCAGCGCCTTGTTGGCCTTGACCAGGTTGAAGGAGAAGAGGATGTCGTCGGCGGTGAAGGCTTCACCATCGGACCACTTGACCCCTTCGCGCAGATCGAAGGTGACGGACTTCAGGTCATCGCTGAAGGCGTAGTGGGTCGCCAGACGATAGACGGGTTTGCCACCCTGCATATCGTTGAAGATCACCAGCGGCTCATAGATGAAGTGACGGGTCGTGTGCAACAGACCAGCCTGCAGGAAGGGGTTGAAGTTTTTCACCCATGCGGTTTCCTGCTGGGCAACCAGGGTCAGCACCGTCTTGTTCTCGGCGGCCATGGCAGTGCCGGTCATCCCGGCGAGCAGGGTCCCCAGCATGACTGAGGTAGCGATTTTGGATACTTTGGCAAGCATATTTTTTCCTTTCTTATTGGTCTTCCATGGTTTTGGAATGGAGCACCGACATCGCATGCTTGGACACCGGCCCTCTCTGTTGGTCAGGTTTTGCACCCTTGTAGTTGTGTCGTCCAACGCCCTTAGAAAAGCAGAGTTAACAGGAAAACAACAACTCTTCATTTCGTCGATATCGTAAAAACCCAATGACGCTCGTCAATCTCGTCAAAGTCTATTTTTAATCCTTTATTATTAGACTGTTATGTTAATTATCACAGAGCATCAAGTCACCCTTTGACGTCGGTGAAAAGTGATTATGTGAACTGGATCGTGCTGGTTTTTGCACTCGCCATCTGGCTTTTTTTTGAGCATGAAGCAAGCGGCCGGGAAAGCGGCCCGGGTTTGTGCGCTGGGTCACGAAGAGAAATGAAAGCGTTTTCTTTTCCGCAGGCAGAGATCTGGAGAGCCGCAACAGCGTGGTGTGCCGAAATGGATGAAGGAGGGCCGGTACGATTTCGATGGGCGTATGGTGGCTGGCTGACGGCGGGCAATAAAAAAGCCAGTCAGCAGGGCTGACTGGCTTTCGGGCTAAGCGGCGGGTTTAGTTCACCAGACTGGCCCAGAGGTCGTATTCGTCCGCCTCGTCGATGCGTACTTTGACCATGTCGCCGGGCTTGAGGCCGGTCTCGCCGTTCAGGTAGACCAGGCCGTCGATCTCGGGGGCATCGGCGGCGGAGCGGCCGGTGGCGCCCTCTTCGTCCACTTCGTCGATGAGAATGGTCATCTCCTGACCCACCTTGCGGGCCAGCTTGCGGATGGAGACCTGCTGTTGCAGCTCCATGAAGCGCTGGAAGCGCTCTTCCTGCACCTCGGCCGGCACCGGATCCGGCAGCTCGTTGGCCTTGGCACCCTCGACCGGGCTGTATTTGAAGCAACCGACCCGATCCAGTTCCGCCTTGTCGATGAAGTCCAGCAGCATCTGGAACTCTTCTTCGGTCTCGCCGGGGAAGCCGACGATGAAGGTGGAGCGCAGGGTGATCTCGGGGCAGATCTCGCGCCACTTCTGGATGCGCTCCAGGGTGCGCTCGACGGTGCCGGGACGCTTCATCAGCTTGAGGATGCGCGGGCTGGCGTGTTGCAGCGGGATATCGAGATAGGGCAGCACCTTGCCGTCGCGCATCAGCGGGATGACGTCATCCACGTGCGGATACGGGTAGACATAATGCAGGCGTACCCACATGCCGAGTTTGGCGAGTTCTTCGCACAGGGCCACCATGCTGGTCTTGACCGGCATGCCGTCGTAGAAGCCGGTACGGTGCTTGACGTCCACGCCATAGGCGGAGGTGTCCTGGGAGATCACCAGGATCTCCTTCACGCCCGCCTCTTTCAGGCGCTTGGCCTCGGCCAGCACCTCGCCGATGGGGCGGCTCACCAGATCCCCGCGCATGGAGGGGATGATGCAGAAGGTGCAGCGGTGGTTGCAGCCTTCGGAAATCTTCAGGTAGGCGTAGTGACGGGGGGTCAGCTTGACCCCATGGGCCGGTACCAGGCTGGTAAAGGGGTTGTGGGTGGGCTTTTCCACGTACTTGTGGACGTGGCCCAGCACCTCTTCATAGGCGTGGGGGCCGGTGATTTCGAGCACCTTGGGGTGGATCTCGCGGATCTGGTTCTCTTTGGCGCCAAGACAGCCGGTGACGATCACCTTGCCGTTTTCGGACAGGGCCTCACCGATGGCTTCCAGCGACTCTTGTACTGCGCTGTCGATGAAGCCGCAGGTGTTGACCACCACCAGCTCCGCATCGTCATAGCTGGGCACCACATCGTACCCTTCGGTACGCAGCTGGGTCAGGATGCGTTCGGAATCGACCAGGTTTTTGGGGCAACCCAAGGAGACGAATCCTACTTTGGGGGCCTGTTTTGTGTTGGACATCGCTCAATCACTCTTAGGTGGCTCTATTATAAGGGCGCGGATTTTACCGGAATGGCTAACCAAAAACTATACAACCGGGGGGGGCTGGCCGAACAATATTTACGGGTTCATCCCCTTTGCATCGGCAAGGGCGAGGGGGATGGGCGCCTCTGCGGGTGACAGTTATCGTCCGACCACGGCAGCCTCGCTTCCTCAAGCAGAGTGCGGCAGGAAACGCCTTGCTCACCCGGCGATATGGGCGAAAGAGTGACGCAGGTGGTTGAGTCGCAAGGCATAGTCGTGAACGGGACTGTTATTGGCGTACGATTAAATCTGATAGGGTAGTGATCCGCTGACGAGCAGAAGAAGGAGCAGACCATGAAGAGCAAACCCTGGCTGATTGCCGCCGCCCTGTTGCTGGCATCCACTCCCAGCCATGCCGACTGGGCCAAGCTGAAAGAGGCCGCCTCCGATCTCGGCACCGCGGTGAGCGACACCAGCAAAGAAGCATGGAAGGGGATCACCGATTTCTCCAAGGAGACCTGGGAGTCCGTCTCTACCTGGGGAGCCGATGCCTATAACAAGGCCGGTGCCTGGACCGAAGAGAGTGCGGCCACCGGCAAGGAGTGGCTGGATGCGGCGGACAAGAAGCTCGACACCATGTTGGAGCCCAAGACCCCGGAAGAGGCGCGCACGGCCCTTGATACCATGGCCGACACCGCCCTGGTGCGGCTGTTCAACGATCAGCCCTCCGCCAAGCTGCTGTTTGACCAGGCCTATGGCTACGCGGTGTTCGATTCGCGCAAGTTCTCCCTGATGATCCATACCAACCAGGGGTCGGGGGTTGCGGTCAATCGCAAAAACGGCAAGCACACCTATATGAAGATGTTCGGGGCGGGCCTCGCGGCCGGGCTCGGCGGCAAGTTCTATCAGCAGGTGATCCTGTTTGAAGACCAGACCCACTTCGATGCCTTCGTCAACAAGGGCTGGGAAGCCACCTCCGAGGTGGGGGCCGTGGCAGGCAAGGAGAGTGCTGAGCTGACCGCCAAGTACAACGGCGGCATGGCCATCTACCAGATTGGCGAGAAAGGGCTGCTGCTGGATGCCAATATTTCCGGCTCCAAGTACTGGCTTGACGATGATTTGAACAAGTGACACATCCATCTTCGTCCGACAAGTTCTTTTTCTTCTATCAGATTGAAATACAGTCTGTTTAATTGACGAGACTTGCAGTAAAAAGAGGGCCTTCGGCCCTCTTTTTCATGGGCGCGGATCAGAGTCGTGGGACAAGGAGAGGGATATGGCGCATGAGCCCGGGCAAGATGTGATGGCGGCCCAGAGCCGGGAGTGGGAAAAACAGAGCATCTATCTGCGGTTGCAGGAAGGGATCCCCACGGCGTTCTGGGTCTGGGGGGATCTGGTGGCACCGCTGGAACCAGCCCTGTCGCCAGAAGCCTATGCGGGCCAGTTTGGTTGGGGAGAGGCCGATGAGGCCTGCCTGGCCCTCTCCCACGCCATCATCGCCAAGCTGGTGGCCGTGGGCTTGGTGACCCCTGAGCAGGCAAGCGTCAAGGCGCACTACCTGCGTGATGAGGTGCTGGCCAAGCTGCCTGCCGACGAACACTACGATCTGCATCTGAGCTACCTGCGGTTGCTGCTGGGCAAACAGCCCTGGCCCGCGATCTGAATCCGTGACGGCCGGTGGCACCGGCCTGATCACGCCCCTCTTTCACTTCTGATCTTCTCTATTCGCTCTGGTTGGCACCCTTATTGCTTTAAGCCTGTCAGCGTCAATGATTTGTCTGGGGATGAAAGATGGAAATAAGTGCAAGCAGCCTGATGCAAGAGATGCAGGCACTCAAGGTCGAAGCGGGAGCCACTCCGCTGGCCCAGCCTGGTCGCCCGGTCAGTTCGGATTTCGGTCAGATGCTCAAGCTGGCTCTCGACAACGTCAACGAGCTGCAGGGCAGCGCCAACGATCTGCGCACCCGCTTCGATTTGGGCGACAAGTCGGTGGATCTCTCCGAGGTGATGATCGCCGGCCAGAAATCCTCCATCGCCTTCGAGGCGACCGTCCAGGTGCGCAACAAGATGGTCGATGCCTACAAGACCATCATGAACATGCCGGTATAAGCACATCCATGGCGACTGAGCATCATGAACATGTCAGCAACAAGGACATAAACCGTGGCTAACGATCAAAACGGCGATCTGCTGATGAACAACGAAGGGGCGGCGACCCTGGACGAGCAGGAGCAGAAGAGCTCGGCGCTGGGCTTCCTCTCCAACACGGATGTGCTGCGCCAGATCACCCTGATCCTGGGGCTGACCATCTGTCTGGCCATCGCCGTCTTCATCCTGTTGTGGGGCAAGGAGCCGGAGATGCGTCCCCTCGGCACCTTCAATACCCAGGAGCTGGTCTCCACCCTCGACTACCTCGATCAGCAGAAGATCCCCTATCAGGTGGACGGCAAGAGCGTGCTGGTCAGCGCCGAAAACTATGCCGATATCCGTCTGCGCCTGACCCGCGCCGGCCTTGCCAGCAGCAGCGACGTGAGCAACGATGGCGAGTCCATCCTGCTCAAGGACTCCAGCTTCGGCGTCAGCCAGCGCATGGAGGGTGAGCGTCTCAAGCTCAGCCGCGAGCGCCAGCTGGCGAGCGCCATCGAACAGTTCCAGAACGTGGCCAAGGCCCAGGTGCTGCTGGCCATTCCCAAGGACAACGTGTTCGCCCGCAACGAGCGCAAGCCGAGTGCCACCGTGGTGCTGAGCCTGCGGGGCAGCGCCCTCGGCCAGGGGGAAGTGGACTCCATCGTCGACATGGTGGCCTCCGCCGTCCACGGCCTGGAGCCGACCCGGGTCACGGTCACCGACCAGAACGGCCGCCTGCTCAACTCCGGCTCCCAGGATCCTCTCTCCGCCCAGACCCGCAAAGAGTTTGCGATGCAGCAGAAGCAGGAGCTGGAGTACAAACAAAAAATTGACGCCATCCTGATCCCGGTGCTCGGGGCGGACAACTACACCGCCGAGGTGGATCTCTCCCTCGACTTCTCCCAGCAGGAGCAGACCCGCAAGACCTTCAACCCGGACTTGCCCGCCGTGCGCTCCGAAATGACGGTGGAGGAGAACAGCTCGGGTGGCAGCAACGGCGGCGTGCCCGGCGCGCTCTCCAACCAGCCCCCTGCCGCCTCCAGCATTCCCCAGGAGGCCACGGCCGCCGAGGGTGGCAATGCGGCCAGCGGCCGCTCCCGCAAGGAGGCGACCCGCAACTTCGAACTGGACAGCACCATCAGCCATATCCGGCGCCAGCAGGGCGGCATTCGCCGCATGACGGTGTCGGTGGCGGTGGATTACAAGGCGACGCCTGGCGCCGAGGGTGCCATCACCCGCGAGCCCCGCACCCAGGCCGAGCTCGACACCCTGCGTCGGTTGCTCAGTGGCGGCCTCGGCTTTGACGTGACCCGGGGGGATACCCTGGAAGTGGTCGCCATCCCGTTCAACCGTCCCGAACTCGAGGCCGTGGCGGACATCCCGCTCTACGAGCAGCCCTGGTTCTGGCGCGCGGTGCGCATCGCCGCCTCCGTGCTGGTCATCATAGTGCTCATCGTCACCGTGGTGCGCCCCATGCTCAAACGCCTGCTCTACCCGGATGCGAGACCGGAAGGGGAGCTGGATCTGGACAACAGCATAGTGCTGGGCGGGGATGACGAGCTCAGTCTGCTGGCGGCCCAGGCGGAAGCCGAGCCCATCTTCGGGGTGCGCGATGGTCACCTGAAACTGCCGGATCTGCACAAGGATGAAGACTTGCTCAAGGCGGTGCGTGCGCTGGTGGCGAATGAACCGGATCTGGCCGCTCAGGTCATTAAAGAATGGGTAACGAACCGAGATGCCTGAAGAGAACAAGAACCAAATCACCGGTAACGAGATTACCGACAGCCAGCGCCTGCTTCTGGATCAGATGAGCGGGATGGAGATGGCGGCCGTGCTGATGCTGAGCCTCAACGAAGAGGACGCCGCCCAGATCTTCCGTCACCTCGAACCCAAGCAGGTGCAGCGCCTCGGCATGTCCATGGCCTCCATGTCGGACTTCAGTCACGATCGGGTGGCGGCGGTGCATCGTCAATTTATCGACGACATCCAGAAATACACCAACATCGGTATCGGCAGCGAAGACTTCGTGCGCAAGGCCCTGGTGGCGGCACTCGGGGAGGACAAGGCCAGCAACCTGGTGGATCAGATTATTCTGGGGTCAGGGGCCCGCGGCCTCGACTCCCTCAAGTGGATGGATGCGCGCCAGGTGGCCAGCATCATCCAGAACGAACACCCGCAGATCCAGACCATAGTGCTTTCTTATCTGGAGCCGGAGCAGTCGGCGGAGATCCTGAGCCAGTTCCCGGAGCAGGTACGCCTGGATCTGGTGATGCGTATCGCCAACCTGGAAGAGGTGCAACCGGCGGCGCTGCAAGAGCTCAACGACATCATGGAGAAGCAGTTCGCCGGTGCGGCCGGGGCTCAGGCCGCCAAGATGGGTGGCCTCAAGGCTGCCGCCAACATCATGAACTACCTCGACACCAACATCGAAGGCCAGCTGATGGACTCCATCCGCGACTCGGACGAGGAGATGAGCCAGCAGATCCAGGATCTGATGTTCGTGTTCGAGAACCTCATCGACGTGGACGATCGCGGCATCCAGACCCTGCTGCGGGAAGTACCGGGGGATCTGCTGCAACGGGCCCTCAAGGGCTCGGACGATCAGATGCGGGAGAAGGTGTTCAAGAACATGTCCAAGCGGGCCGCCGAGATGCTGGCGGACGATCTGGAGGCCATGGGGCCGATCCGGGTCTCCGAAGTGGAGGCCGCCCAGAAGGAGATCCTCTCCATCGCACGCCGTCTGGCGGATGCGGGCGAGATCATGCTGGGGGCCGGTGGTGGCGAAGAGTTCCTCTAACATGTTGGCCTTTCACCATGGTGTTGTATTGTCATGCCACCCGTTTTTGGTGAGGAGTGCTACTAGAGCATGAACAGCAAGAATAACAAGCTGCGCGGTTACGTCCGGCCCGAGCCGGACGAGTTGCCGGCGCAGGCCTGGGGCTGGCCCGAGATGGAAGTCGAGTCCGAGATCCAGAGCAATGCCCTGGGGCTCAGCCCGGACTGGTATCGGCAGGAGCAGGAGGTCGAAACCCCTGATCCCGAGCCGGAGGAGGAGCCCGCTCCCAGCATCACCGCCGAGGAGCTGGAAGCCATTCGCCAGGCCGCCTGGGAAGAGGGGATGAGCGAGGGGCGTGAAGCGGGCTTTGCCAAGGGATTGGAGGAGGGCAAGCTGGAAGGCTTGCAGCAGGGCCATCAGGCGGGTCTGGAGCAGGGCAGGGAAGAGGGGCTCGCCATGGGCCGCGAACAGGTGGAGCAGCAGATTGCCCACTGGCAGGGGCTTGCCGATCGCCTCGCCAACCCCCTGAGCGAGCTGGACGCCGCGGTGGAGCAGCAGCTCATCAGCCTGGTGCAGCAGCTCGCCCGCGCCCTCATCCGCCATGAGGCGCAAACCTCGCCTCGGCTGCTGCTGGAGGCGCTCAAGCAGGGGCTCTCCCTGCTGCCGGCGGCCGAGCACGGGGTCACCCTGATGTTGCATCCGGATGATCTAGCCCGGGTCGAGGAGGCCTTCGGCGCCGAGGAGTGTGCCAGGCGCCACTGGCGGTTGCAGGCCGAACCCACCTTCTCCCCGGGGGATCTGCAGCTCGCCACCGAGCTCTCCAGCATCGATCTGACCCTGGCGGGGCGCATCGAACAACTGCTGCGCAGCTTCCTGCGGGACAACGCGGACTGATGGTGCTGCATCGCCCTGCACCTTCTGGCGCCGCCGTATTCAACATCAGGGCCGGGATGGCGTCCTGTTCGCCCCGGCTCGCACTCTTCACCCCTTCGGAGGCCTCATGACCGCGTCCTTGCTCAATCGACTGCAAGCCTACCGCGTGCGCGAGAGCGGCCCCACGCCGCCGGTGGCAGGCAAGCTGACCCGGGTGGTGGGGCTGACCCTGGAGGCCATCGGCTGTCGCGCCGCCATCGGCGCCCTGTGCCGCATCGATACCCAGGAGGGGGCGCTGGAGGCCGAGGTGGTGGGCTTCTCCGGGGATCGCCTGTTCCTGATGCCGAGCGAGCAGCTCAAGGGGGTCATCCCCGGAGCCCGGGTGGTGCCCATCACCGAGGAGCATGGCATTCCGGTGGGGATGAACCTGCTCGGCCGGGTCATCGACGGCATCGGTCAGCCCCTGGACGGGCTAGGCCCCATCCTCGCCTCCCAGACGGTGCAGTTTGCCCAGCACCGCATCAATCCGCTCGCCCGTCGCCCCATCCATCAGCCGATGGACGTGGGGGTACGTGCCATCAACGCCGTGCTCACCGTGGGCCAGGGCCAGCGGATGGGGCTGTTCGCCGGCTCCGGCGTCGGTAAATCCGTGCTGCTCGGCATGATGACCCGCGGCTCGGTGGCGGACGTGGTGGTGGTGGGGCTCATCGGTGAGCGGGGCCGGGAGGTCAAAGAGTTCATCGAGGAGATCCTCGGGGCCGAGGGGCGCGAACGAGCCGTGGTGGTGGCGGCGCCTGCCGACGCCTCGCCGCTGATGCGCCTCAAGGGGTGCGAGACGGCGCTGGCCATCGCCGAGTATTTCCGGGATCAGGGGCTCAACGTGTTGCTCTTGATGGACTCCCTCACCCGTTATGCCCAGGCCCAGCGGGAAATCGCCCTGGCAGTGGGGGAACCGCCCGCCACCAAGGGCTACCCGCCTTCGGTATTTGCCAAATTGCCGGCGCTGGTGGAGCGGGCCGGCAACGGCAGCGACGGCCAGGGCTCCATTACGGCCTTCTTCACCGTGCTGACGGAGGGGGACGATCTGCAGGATCCCATCGCCGACGCGGCGCGGGCCATCCTCGACGGTCACATCGTGCTGGCGCGGGAGCTGGCGGATGCGGGCCATTACCCGGCCATCGACATCGAGAAGTCCATCAGCCGGGTCATGCCCATGGTCACCTCGCCGGAGCACATGGAGCTGGCGCGCACCTTCAAGCAGTTTTACTCCCTCTATCAGCAGAACCGGGATCTCATCACCATCGGCGCCTACAGCCAGGGCTCGGATCCCCGCATCGACCGGGCCATCATCCAGAAGCCCTATCTGGATCAGTTCTTGCAGCAGAAGATGCGCGAGGTCATTCCCTATGATGAAGGCCTGCAATCCCTGCACATGGTGGCCATGCCCCTGATGCGTTGACGAGATGAATCGGGAGCCAATTGATGAGTAAAGGACTGGAGTTGCTGTCAGCCAGGCTGGTGGAGGCCGAACATCAAGCGGCCATGGCGCTGGCCAAGGCCCAGCAGGACTTGAAGCTGTTCATGGATCAGCAAAACGCGCTGAACCAGTACCGCCAGATTTACCACCAGCAGTGGACGGATCGCGGCCTGCAGGGGATCAGTCCCCAGCAGAACAGCCAGTATCACGCCTTCATCAACAAGCTGGAAAATGCGGCGACCCAGCAATACGAAGGGGTGTTGCAGGTGCGCGAGGCGCTGGCCCAGTGCCGCACCCAGTGGCTGGAGGCCCAGCAGCGGCGCAAGGCCGTCGAGCTGTTGCTGGAGAAGCAGGCAGACAAATTGCGCCTGAAGGCCCAGCGCCAGGAGCAGAAGATGCTGGATGATTACGCCATCCAGCGACGCTATCACCACTCTGGCCTGTAATTTGCTTCTCTTCGGTCAATCACTCGATTCATCGACCGCCCCAGCCCCAGGCCGCGCGGTCATCACCGGATTGTCGTCAGGGATCCCAGCATGATACAGACCCAGTTGATTACAGCCTCTGCCCAGGCCAAGTCGGTCGATGGTGCCGCCACCCCGGCGTTGCCTGCGCTGGGTGGCGAGGGGGATCTGCCACTGCCGGGAGAGGGCAAGGCCCTCTTCGCCGATGCCATGGCCCGCCAGCTCGGGCAACAGGATCCCGCCCGTCAGGGGGATGGCGCACTCAAGTCTCCGCTGGATGCCAAATCTTTGGCGGCGAGCGAGACGAGCCAGAATGCACCTCATCAAGTAGAGAAGGCCGACGAGGCCGAGCTTCCCCCCGACGATTTCCTGCAGCAGCTGCAAGCCTCGCTGCGCCAGGACACCACCCTGGTGGCGCAGGTGGCGACCCCTCCCCAGGCTCCGCTCCCTGCCGCCCATCCGGACGGCAATGACTTGCCGCCCGAGTCGCCCTCCATCGCCGGAGTCCCTGGCAAGGACGCCGTGGCCGGTGCCGGGCAGCAAGGGACTTTGCCCCAAAACGACCTGGCCCAGCGCACGGAGCTAGCAGCGGCCTTGGCGCCATCCGGCAAGGGGACGGGTGATGCCGCGAACAGTGCGGCGGAAAAAAGTGCGGCACATGGCGCGGCGTCCCCGGATGCCCTGGGCCGCGTGGCCGGCGCCGATGCCGCCCTGCCGGGCAAACAGGCTGCATCCCCGGTGGCGGACGGGGTTGACAGCCGCGAGACTGGCGCAGACCTGAACGCATCAGAGAAGTCTGTGGCCGACAAGGGCGTCGCTGCCAAAGAGACCGGATCCAAGCCGGAATCCCAGCCCCTCTCTGGCCCCGAGCGAGCAGCCCAGCTGGCCAAGGTGGTGACGGGAGAGACCGATGGCGCGAACAGGGAAAACCTGTCCGCCGCGCAGACCGCCAATGACAAGCAGGCCGGTGTGGCCAGGGTCTTTGGAGAAGGGGTGGCCAGTGCCACTATGGTCTCTGCCGATCAGCCCGCAGCCAGTGCCGAGGGCAAGGCTGACGGGCGCTCACCAAGCGGGGCGGATGCCAGCGCACAGGGCGCAGGTGGCGTGACGGCCAGCACCGATGAGGCATCAGGTCAGGCCCGCACAGGGGGCAGGGCGCAAGAGAGCGGCACTGCCCAGGCTTCCGTCGCCAAGGCCGATGGGGGTGCGAGCAGTCAGACTCCAGTGGTGGCTCCTGCCGGAACGGCTCAGGTGAGCGATCCCCAGACCCCGGCGCTGGCGGCGCCGCAGCAGGTGCTGGCTCGTCACGAATCTCAGGGGCCACAAGCCTCACTGGCGGCCCTGTCCGCCGGCATCCAGCAGATGGAGAGTGCCCCGGCCGTGGTGGTCAAGGCCAATAGCGAACTCAGAAAAACCGAATTGAAGGGATCCCTGGACGAGGTCGGCAAGAGTGCGGGGCTGGAGGCCAAGTCCGCCCAGCAGGCCGAGGCGGGTGCCACCACCCAGCAGCTGGCCTTCCAGGGGAGTAACGAGTCGAAGTCCGTTGCCGAAACCGGCGCCAGACGGGATGCCCAGAACCTGCCGCACCTCAAGCTGGCGACGCCAGAAACCCCGACCCAGTTGCACCAGAAAGTGAATCTGATGTTGACGGACAAGCTGCAGCAGGCGGAGATCCAGCTCGATCCCCTGGGGCTTGGCAAGATGAAAATCCAGATCCAGATGGGGGCGGACAGTCAGGCCAGCGTCAACTTCGTGGTCCAGCATGGCCAGACCCGGGAGATGCTGGAGCAGGCCATGCCGCGCCTGCGGGACATGCTGGGGGGGCAGGGGATCCAGCTTGGGCAGACCCAGGTGCAACAACAGCCTCAGTCGCAACAACAAGCACAGCAGCACTCCCAGCTGGCACAGCAGCAATCCCAGGGGCAGGCGAGCTCCGGGGGCGAGGGCCGGCAGGGGAACGGTAGCGCCGGTGGCCGCGGTCAGGGAGAGAGCGAGGGTACGGCCCACACTCTCAGCCTGCTGGTGGAATCGGCAAACGATGCCGGAATTGATTTCTATGCTTGATGCATTCTTAAGTAAGTTTATGATACCGAACAAGTTTGAGACTAGGGTGGACGAGGGATGGCAGACGATAACGAACTGACGCTGAAGGATCCGGCGGCAGCCAAGAAAAAGAAGCTGATCATGATTATCGCCCTGGCCGTTGTCCTGCTCGGGGGCGGGGGGGTCGGTGCCTGGTTCATGCTCTCCGGTGGTGACAAGCCCGCGGCCGATGCCGCCGAGGCCAAGCCCGCCGACAATGCGCCCCAGCCTTCGCTTTATGTGGGCATGCCACGTCCCTTCGTGTTCAACGTGGCGGGTGGCCAGCGGGATCGACTGGTGCAGATCAAGATCCAGCTGATGGTGCGGGGCGCCGCCGACGAGACCCTGGCCAAGCAGAACATCCCCCTGATCGAGGGGACCCTGCTGCGGGTCTTCAGCGCCGCGACTGCCGAGCAGCTGATGACCTTCGAGGGCAAGGAGAAGCTGCGCAAGGATTCACTGGAGGAGTGTCGCCGGGTGCTCAACGATCTGGTTGCTACCCCCGTCATAGAACAAGTGTTGTTTACCGGCTTCGTGATGCAGTGACGAGCCGACCAGTCATGGATAAAGGTGAAGCGTGAGCGATCTGTTAAGTCAGGACGAAATTGATGCCCTGTTGCACGGTGTCGATGATGTCGAAGAGGAAGAGTTAGGGGCGGCCGGGGATCCCGGGATCGCCCAGTTTGACTTCTCCTCCCAGGACCGCATCGTCCGTGGCCGCATGCCGACCCTGGAGCTGGTGAACGAGCGTTTCGCCCGTCATATGCGCATCAGCCTGTTCAACATGATGAGACGCACCGCCGAGGTCTCCATCAACGGCGTGCAGATGCTGAAATTCGGGGAGTACGTGCACACCCTGTTCGTGCCCACCAGCCTGAACATGGTGCGCTTCCGCCCCCTCAAGGGAACGGCTCTCATCACCATGGAAGCGCGCCTCGTCTTCATCCTGGTGGAGAACTTCTTCGGTGGTGACGGTCGCTACCACGCCAAGATCGAGGGGCGCGAATTCACCCCTACCGAGCGACGCATCATCCAGATGCTGCTCAAGCTGGTATTCGAGGATTACAAGGATGCCTGGGCCCCGGTGATGGACGTGGGCTTCGAGTACCTCGACTCCGAAGTGAACCCGGCCATGGCGAACATCGTCAGCCCCACCGAGGTGATCGTGGTGAGCTCCTTCCACATCGAACTGGACGGCGGTGGCGGTGACTTCCACGTGGCCATGCCCTACTCCATGCTCGAACCCATTCGCGAGCTGCTGGATGCGGGGGTGCAGAGTGACAAGGGGGACACGGACGTGCGCTGGAGCAAGGCCCTGCGCGACGAGATCATGGACGTCAAGGTGGAGCTCAAGGCCAAGCTGCTGGAGACCGAACTGACCCTGCGGGATCTGATGGAGCTCAAACCCGGTGACATCATCCCGGTGGAGATGCCGGAGAACCTGCTGGTCTATGTGGAGGATCTGCCGACCTTCCACGCCAAGATGGGGCGCACCAAGGAGAACGTGGCGCTCAAGATCACCGACAAAATCAAGCGCCCTGACGGGGTCAAGACAGAGATGCATCTGGTGACCCGGGGGGGCGTGCGTATCGATGGCGAAGCCGAGCTGGAAGAGCTCGAGCGCAGCATCGCCGACAAACACCCCTGATTGACGGCCCGTCATCACGGGCATGAACAGAAGCATTTAGCAGCATAAGGAATTCGAGATGAGCGGAACCGATGACGAGCAGGATCTGATGGCTGACGCCTGGGCTGCCGCGCTGGAAGAGCAGGTGACGGCCGAGGCCAAGCCGGCCCCTCTGGAAGAGCTCAAGGATGACGCCCCCATCAGTGCCGAGGAGCGCCGCAAGCTGGATACCATTCTGGACATCCCGGTGACCATCGCCATGGAGGTGGGTCGCAGCCAGATCAGCATCCGCAACTTGCTGCAACTGAACCAGGGATCGGTGGTGGAACTGGATCGGGTGGCCGGCGAGCCCCTGGACGTGCTGGTCAACGGCACCCTGATCGCCCACGGCGAGGTGGTGGTGGTGAACGACAAGTTCGGCATCCGCCTGACCGATGTCATCAGCCAGATTGAGCGGATCAAGAAACTCAAATGATCCGCGCTCTCGCCCTGATACTGTTCGCCTCTCCGGCGCTGGCGGAGGGGGTCAACCCTCCCAGCATCACCTCCTGGCTGCTCTCCAGCCTGATGGTCATCGGCCTCATCCTGGTGCTGGGCTTTTTGCTCAAGAAGAGCAAGCTCACCAGCGTCATGGGGGGAGGCCAGATGAAGGTGATCGCCACCCTGCCGCTCGGTTACAAGGAGAAGCTGATGGTGATCAAGGTGGGGGAGCAGCAACTGCTGGTCGGGGTGACCCCGCAGCAGGTCAACTTCCTCTACCGGCTGGAGGAGCCGCTGGACGAGAGCCAGCCCCAGGCTTTCTCCCAACAGCTCGGCAAATTGATGGGCAAGCATGAAAAAAGCTAACTGGATCTGGCTGTGCCTCAGCTTGTTTGCCCCCCTGGCTCTGGCCCAGGACGGCATGTCGGCCCTCACCGTCAAGACCATGGCGGATGGCTCCCAGGAGTACAGCCTGACCCTGCAGGTGCTGGCGCTGATGACCGCGCTCTCCTTCCTGCCGGCCATGGTCATCATGATGACCTCCTTCACCCGCATCATCGTGGTGCTCGGCATCTTGCGCCAAGCCATCGGTCTGCAGCAGAGCCCCTCCAACCAGGTGCTGATCGGCATCGCCCTCTTCATGTCGTTCTTCATCATGTCCCCGGTGCTGGATCGCATCAACGAGGAGGCGCTGCAGCCCTATCTGGCGGAGACCATAGGACCCAAGGAGGCGCTGGAGAAGGCTGAACTGCCCATTCACCAGTTCATGCTGGCCCAGACCCGGGTCAAGGATCTCAACACCTTCATGGAGATAGCCAACGTGCAGGTGGACAAGCCGGCGGACGTGCCCCTGCGGGTGCTGATCCCGGCCTTCGTCACCAGCGAGCTCAAGACCGCATTCCAGATAGGCTTCATGTTGTTCCTGCCCTTCCTGGTCATCGATCTGGTGGTGGCGAGCATCCTGATGGCCATGGGGATGATGATGCTGTCACCCATGCTGGTGTCGCTGCCCTTCAAGCTGATGTTGTTCGTCATGGTGGATGGCTGGAACCTGATCCTGGGGTCCCTTGCCAACAGCTTCGGACTGGGCGCGGGTTAGCCGGTCAATCGAGAGGATCCGACACATGAGTCCTGAAACCTTTGTCGACGTGTTTCGCGAGGCGCTCTGGCTGGTGACCATCATGGTCTGCGCCGTGATCCTGCCGAGCCTGATGGTGGGCCTCATCGTTGCCATCTTCCAGGCGGCGACCTCCATCAACGAACAGACCCTGAGCTTCCTGCCCCGTCTGGTGGTGACCCTGCTGGCCCTGGGGCTCGGCGCCCACTGGGGCTTGCAGAGCCTGATAGACTTCTTCCAGCTGATGGTCAGCCAGATCCCCGAGGTGGTGGGGTAATGCCTGTGGGCGCAGGCGCCTGGCCACCGTGCCCGCCCGTTGCAGGGACGCGGTCATGACTTACACCACGGCGGTGATCATGGAGTGGCTGGCCTCCATCGTCTGGCCCCTTGCCCGCATCAGCAGCCTGCTGATGGTGATGGCCGTGTTCGGTAGCCGCCTGGCCCCCGCCCGGGTGCGCATGGGGCTGGCGCTCGCCATTACCTTCATCATCGCCCCCCTGTTGCCTCCCATGCCCAAGGTGGAGCTCTTCTCCGTCGGCAGTTTCCTGGTGCTGGGACAGCAACTGCTCATCGGTGTGGCGCTCGGTCTGATGACCCAGTTCCTGCTGGAGACCTTCGTGATGGCGGGCCAGGTGATCGCCATGCAGACCAGTCTGGGCTTCGCCACCCTGGTGGACCCCATGAACGGCCAGTCCGCCCCAGTGGTGGGCCAGTTCTACCTGATGCTGGCGACCCTGGTGTTTCTGGCGGTGGACGGGCATCTTTTGATGATCAAGATGGTGGTGCTGAGCTTCGAGACCCTGCCGGTATCGGATCAGGGGCTCTCCCTGCCCGCTATCCGCAGCCTGGTGAGCTTCCTCGGGGTCATGTATCAGGCCTCCCTGGTGATGGCGCTGTCGGCCATTGTCGCGCTGCTGCTCATCAACTTCGCATTCGGGGTCATGACCCGGGCCGCCCCCCAGCTCAACATCTTCAGCATCGGCTTTGCGGTCAGCATGATGTCCGGTCTCTTCATCCTCTGGCTCACCATCGGCGGCTTCATGGGGCACTTCGAGGCCATCTGGGAGCGGGTGCAGGAGACCAGCTGCGAATTGATCGATGTGCGCTGCTTCGGGGGCCAGAATGGCTGAGCGTACCGAGGTGATATCCTTCGCCCTGATGGTTGGTCTGGGCGGCATGCCGCCAGGAACGACCTGCCTCGGAGGTCAGCATGGCTGATACCGATCAGGAACGCACAGAACAACCCACGGGCAAACGACTGCAACAGGCCCGGGAAAAAGGGCAGATTGCACGTTCCAAGGAGCTGGGTACCGCCAGCGTCCTGCTGGCCACCGTCTTCGGTCTGCTGATAATCAAGGAGAGCCTGGCGGGGGCCATGATCAAGGTGCTCACCATGGGCTTCACCCTGGAGCGGGAGCAGGCCTTCGATCCCAATGCCATGGGGGTCATGCTGCCGACCCTGCTATGGGAGCTGGTGCAGCCGCTGGGCATGCTGTTCCTGCTGGTGGCCATCGCTGCCTTTGTCGGCAATACCCTGCTCGGCGGGATGAACTTCTCCTCCGAGGCGATGTTACCCAAATGGAGCAAGCTCAGTCCCTTGAATGGCCTGAAACGGATGTTCGGGGTGCAATCCCTGGTGGAACTGCTCAAATCCATCGCAAAAGTGCTGTTCATTAGTCTGTTCGCCTGGTGGATGCTCTCCAGTCAGTTCAATCATCTGTTGAATCTCTCCCTCGAGGGCTTCCCCGGCGGCATCATCGATGCCCTGGATCTGCTGCTCTGGATGCTCATCATCCTCTGTTGCGCCCTCATCCCCATCGTCGCCATCGATGTGCCCTTCCAGACCTGGAACCACACCCGCCAGTTGAAGATGACCAAGCAGGAGATAAAAGACGAGTTCAAAGACAGCGAGGGCAAGCCCGAGGTCAAGGGCAAGATCCGCCAGTTGCAGATGCAGATGGCGATGCGCCGCATGATGGGGGATGTGCCCAAGGCCGACGTGGTGATCACCAACCCGACCCACTACTCGGTGGCGCTCAAATACGACGCCAGCAAGCCCGGGGCGGCCCCCAAGGTGCTGGCCAAGGGGGCGGACGAGGTGGCGATGAAGATACGGGAGATCGCCCGCGAGTACGACATCCCCATCATGGCCTCGCCGCCGCTCACCCGTGCCATCTTCCATGCCACCGAGATAGGGCAGGAGATCCCGGAGGGGCTGTTTGCCGCCGTGGCCCAGGTGCTGGCCTATGTCTATCAGCTCAAGAAGTTCCGCCGTGGCCGTGGTCGCCGACCGACCCCCATCGCCACTGAGTTGCCGATCCCGCCGGAGTTTCGCAAGTAGCCTTGCCACCATGGGCTAAGTGCTAGCCTACGTCTCTCCGCTCAAGACGTTCCGCCGTGGTCGCCGACCGACCCCATCACCATGGAGCTGCCGATCCCGTTTGCGTTATGTCGGTGATGAAAGATTCACCAACGTCGAACTTCTGACAGCGTCAAAACAAAATCCTTTCATATCAACAGTTTGAATTGTTGGCTTGATGTTTGCTTTAATCCGGAAACTGGCAGTCGATAACCGAGAACAGCGATGGGATTCAAGGCAGGATTGGGCCGTTTAAAAGAGTACAGGTGGTTGCTTGGCAAGGGGGTAGGGACCCCGCTGCTGGTGCTCGCCTCCCTCGGCATGGTGGTGCTGCCCATTCCGCCCCTGATGCTGGATATCCTGTTCTCCTTCAACATCGCCCTCTCCATCGTGGTGCTGCTGGTGGCCGTCTACACTCGCCGTCCCCTGGAATTTGCCGCCTTCCCCACCGTCCTGCTGATTGCGACCCTGCTGCGTCTGGCCCTCAACGTGGCCTCCACCCGGGTGGTGCTGCTGGAAGGCCACAACGGCAGCGCGGCTGCCGGCCACGTGATCGAGGCCTTCGGCAACGTGGTGATCGGCGGCAACTATGCGGTCGGCATCATCGTCTTCATGATCCTGGTGATCATCAACTTCGTGGTGGTCACCAAGGGTGCGGGCCGGATCTCCGAGGTGAGCGCCCGCTTCACCCTGGATGCCATGCCCGGCAAGCAGATGGCCATCGATGCGGATCTCAACGCCGGCCTCATCAATCAGGAAGAGGCCAAGAAGCGCCGCCAGGACGTGACCCAGGAAGCGGACTTTTACGGTTCCATGGACGGTGCCTCCAAATTCGTGAAGGGGGATGCCATCGCCGGCATCATGATCCTCTTCATCAACATCATCGGTGGTTTCATCATCGGCATGATGCAGCACCAGCTCACCTTCAGCGAGGCGGCCCAGGTCTACACCCTGCTCGCCATCGGTGACGGCCTGGTGGCCCAGATCCCCTCGCTGCTGCTCTCCATCGCCGCCGCCATCATTGTGACCCGCCAGAACACGGATCAGGACATGGGCACGGCGGTGCTCGGCCAGTTGTTCGAAAACCCCAAGGCGCTGGTGATCTCCGCCGGCATCCTGCTGTTGATGGGCATAGTGCCCGGCATGCCGCACCTGGCGTTCCTGAGCCTCGGTGCCATCGCCGCGGTCGGCGCCTGGTGGCTGCTGCGCCGTGACAAGCTGCGGGCCGCCAAGGCGGCCAGTGGCGAGTTGTTGCCGCAGGCGGCCGATCAGCCTCATGAGCAGAAGGATCTGAGCTGGGATGACGTCATGCCGGTGGATGTCATCGGTCTCGAGGTGGGTTACCAGCTTATTCCGCTGGTGGACAAGAGCCAGGGCGGAGAACTGCTCAACCGGATCAAGGGGGTGCGCAAGAAGCTCTCCCAGGAGTTCGGCTTCCTGGTGCCTGCCGTGCATATCCGGGACAACCTGGATCTCGCGCCGAACCAGTACCGCATCACCCTGATGGGGGTGAGCACAGGGGAGGCCACCGTCTATCACGACAAGGAGATGGCCATCAATCCGGGCCAGGTGTTTGGCCAGATCCAGGGTATCGCCACCCAGGACCCCGCCTTCGGGCTGGAGGCGGTCTGGGTCGCCAAGGAGCAGGTCTCCCAGGCCCAGACCCTGGGCTATACGGTGGTGGATGCCGCCACCGTGGTCGCCACCCACATGAGCCAGATCCTCTCCAACCATGCGGCGCTGCTGTTGGGTCATGACGAAGTGCAACAACTGCTGGATATGATAGGGAAGCACCAGAGCAAGCTGGTGGAAGGTCTGGTTCCCGAGGTGATCAGCATGGGCAATCTGGTCAAGGTGCTGCAAAATCTCCTCAATGAAGGCGTGCCAATTCGCGATATGCGCACTATCCTGCAGACCCTCGTGGAATATGCGCCCCGCAGCCCGGATCCGGAAGTGCTGACAGCCGCCTGTCGTATCGCCCTGCGCAGACTCATCGTGCAGGAGATCGCAGGCCCCGAACCGGAGCTGCCGGTGATCACCCTGTCGCCAGAATTGGAACGTATATTGCATCAATCCCTGCAAGCAGGTGGGGGAGATGGCGCCGGCATAGAGCCGGGACTGGCGGAGCGGATGCAGCGCTCCCTGGTGGAAGCCACTCAACGACAAGAACTGGAAGGCCAACCGGCCGTGCTTCTGACATCGGGGATACTGCGCAATACCCTGGCGAAGTTTGTCAAGAATGCCATTCCTGGATTACGCGTGCTGTCCTATCAGGAAGTGCCTGACGACAAGCAGATCCGCATCGTCAGTGCGGTAGGACAAGGCTAGTTAGCGGAGATGACGGGTGAAGATTAAGCGGTTTTTTGCCAAAGACATGCGTACTGCGCTGGCCGAGGTCAAGGAGACTCTCGGGCCGGATGCTGTCATCATGTCCAACAAGAAGGTCACCGGTGGGGTGGAGATAGTCGCAGCCGTCGACTACCAGTCCCAGGTGCCCGGACCCAAGGATGCGCCGGTTCGCCGTCAGTTGAACGATGAGAGCGTCAATATCTCGTCTGCGGGCAAGCAGATGACGCGCCAGGCTCCCAAGGAGCAGAACGAATATTATGCCGATACCCTGGCCGCCCTGCTGGCGCGCCAGCAGAAGCTCAACCCCGCCAATCCGGCAGGGGAGAGGGGCAACAGCAATCAGTCTGCCGGTCTGGTGTCGGCCACTGCCGCCCCCAAGACCCTGGCGGAACAGGGCCAGTGGGGGGCAGCCCCCGAGCCTGCCAAGCCCAGGCCCCGTCCCACTTCCCCGTCCCGCCCGGCTCAGGCTCCCCAGCGGGATCAGGAGATGGAAGGGATGCGCAAGGAGATGGCCAGCATCCGCAAGCTGCTGGAGCACCAGATCTCCGGTCTGATGTGGCAGGAGGTGGAGCGCCGCGAGCCGATGCGGGCCCTGCTCATCAAGGAGCTCAAGAAGATGGGCTTCGATGACGCCTTCTCCGATCAGCTGGCGGGTCTGATCCCGGAAGACATGCCCATCCATCAGGCCATGGCCCAGCTGGCCGAGGTACTGACGGCCCAGCTCAAGATCAGCGAAGATGACATCTTGCGCCAGGGCGGCGCGGTGGCCCTGCTCGGCCCGACCGGGGTCGGCAAGACCACCACCATCGCCAAGCTGGCGGCCCGCTTCGCCATGAAGTACGGTGCCGAGCAGGTGGCACTCATCACCACGGACAACTACCGGATCGGGGCCCACGAGCAGTTGCAGACCTATGGTCGAATCATGGGTTGCCCGGTGCGCCAGGTGCGGGATGCCGAAGAGCTGGCCAATGCGCTCTACCAGTTCCGCAACCGCCGGCTGGTGCTCATCGATACCGCCGGGGTGGGGCAGCGGGATGTCCGTCTGACCGAGCAGCTCGATACCCTGGTCAAGAATGCCAAGATGCGGATTCGCAGCTATCTGGTCATGTCGGCCACCTCCCAGCGCCGGGTGATGCAGGAGGCGGTGGATCACTTCCGGCGCATTCCCCTGTCCGGCTGCATCCTGACCAAGCTCGACGAGAGCCTGAATCTGGGGGAAGTGATCAACGTCTGCATTCAAAATGCCCTGCCCATCAGCTACATCACCGATGGACAACGGGTGCCGGAAGACATTCAAGTTGCCAATGCGGCGCTGCTGGTCGGCGCCGCCATGGGTTCGCTGGAGCGAGAAGCGGAAGACCCCTATTTCTGGGGGGCGGGCTTTGGCGAGACCGAGGATTCGGAGTTTTATGAGTAACATGTATATGGATCAGGCGAGTGGTCTGCGCAAAATGCGTCAAAACAATAGAGTGAAAGTGATCGCCGTGTCCGGAGGCAAGGGGGGCGTGGGCAAGACCAACGTCACCCTGAACGTGGCGGGAGCCATGGCCGCCCAGGGCAAGCGGGTGATGGTGCTGGATGCCGACCTGGGTCTGGCCAACGTCGACGTCATGCTGGGGCTGCGGGTGCATCGCAACCTCTCCCACGTGCTGGCCGGCGAGTGCACCATCGACGACATCATCGTCGAGGGGCCCTACGGCATGATGATAGTGCCAGCGACCTCGGGCACCCAGTCCATGGTGGAGCTCTCCCCGGTACAACACGCCGAGCTCATCCGCGCCTTCGGGGAGATGAAGACCCAGGTGGACGTGCTGCTGGTGGACACGGCGGCGGGGATCTCCGACATGGTGCTGAGCTTCACCCGCGCCGCCCAGGACATCATGGTGGTGGTGTGCGACGAGCCCACTTCCATCACCGATGCCTATGCGCTCATCAAGATCCTCTCCAAGGATCACGGGGTGTTCCGCTTCAAGGTGGTGGCGAACATGGTGCGTTCCCTGCGCGAAGGGCAGGAACTCTACGCCAAGCTGACCCGGGTCACCGATCGCTTCCTCGACACCTCTCTGGAGCTGGTGGCCTGCGTGCCTTACGACACCAACCTGCGAGCCGCCGTGCGCAAGCAGAAGCTGATCGTTGAGGCCTTCCCCAAGTCGCCGGCAGCCCTGGCGTTTCGCGCCCTGGCCAACAAGGCGGCGAGCTGGCCCATTCCGAACCAGCCAGGTGGTCACCTCGAGTTTTTCCTCGAGAATTTATTGCAAAAGCCGGTCATAGCACAGGAAGAGTCCCGTGAATAAAGCCCAAGCATACTTGCGTCATCAGGATTCCTACGTGCTGGTGGAGCGTCACGCTCCGCTGGTGAAACGGATTGCCCAGCATCTATTGGCTCGCCTGCCAAGCAGTGTCTTGCTGGATGACCTGATCCAGGCAGGTATGATTGGGCTGCTCGAAGCTTCCCGAAACTTTGACGGCAGCAAGGGCGCCAGCTTTGAGACCTACGCCGGCATCCGCATCCGCGGTGCCATGCTCGACGAGATCCGCCGTGGCGACTGGGTGCCCCGTTCGGTGCATCGCAACAGTCGCGCCATCGCCGAGGCCATCGAAAACGTGGAACAGGCCCACGGCCGTGATGCCAGGGATACGGAAGTGGCCTCCCAGATGGGAGTCTCCCTCGGTGATTACCACGCCATGCTGCAGGATGTCTCCTGCGGCAAGATCATCGGCATCGAGGATCTGGGGGTCAGCGAGGATGTGATAGGCCATCCCGATGACATCAGTCACGGCGGTTACGACGATTTGGCGGCCGAGCGCTTCCAGGGGGCCCTGGCGGAGCACATCGCCCGCTTGCCCGAGCGGGAAGCCCTGGTGCTTTCGCTGTATTACGACGAAGAATTGAACTTGCGTGAGATCGGTGAAGTATTGAGCGTGAGCGAGTCTCGCGTGAGCCAGATCCACAGTCAGGCCATGCACAGATTGCGGGCGCGCCTGCGAGATTGGAATTTATAAGTGGTTGTACTGGCTACACTGAGACCCAACTCTAAGGCATAATCCGCACCATTAACGCTACGTTCAGCATCATGTAAGTGAGCCGTCCTGACGGCTAATTAGGAGGGAATTTTGGACAAGAACATGAAAATCCTCATCGTCGATGATTTTTCAACGATGCGCCGGATTATCAAGAACTTGCTGCGTGACCTGGGATACAACAACACCCACGAAGCAGACGACGGCAACACGGCGCTGCCGATGCTCAAGAATGGCGACTACCAGTTTGTGGTCACCGATTGGAACATGCCGGGCATGCAGGGCATCGACCTGCTCAAGGCCATTCGCCTGGATGACAAACTCAAGCACCTGCCGGTCCTGATGGTCACTGCCGAAGCCAAGCGCGAGCAGATCATCGAAGCCGCTCAGGCCGGGGTCAATGGCTACATCGTCAAGCCGTTCACTGCCGCCACCCTCAAAGAGAAGCTCGACAAAATCTTCGAACGAATCGGCTAAGGAGTGGCAGGGATGAAGGCCAAAACGAGTGCCATGATCTCGCTCGAGCAGGCAAGGATGCTGGTTGCCCATCTGGAGCGCGAGGAGTTTGAACAGGCCGATACCATTCTCGCCGATGTGTGTGCCCCCAATGCGGCGACCCTGTTTGACAAGGTAGGGCAGCTGACCCGCCAGTTGCACAACTCTTTGCAGGACTTTCGCCTGGATCCCCGGATCCCGGATCTCGCCACCCACGAGATCCCCGATGCCCGGGAGCGCCTGAGCTATGTCATCGACATGACGGACAAGGCGGCCAACCGCACCATGGATGCGGTGGAGGCCAGTCTGCCGATCGCCGATCGTCTCAACGACAACATCCAGCTGGTGATGCCCAATTGGAATGCCTTGATGAGCCGGGAATTGGAACTGGGTCAATTCAAGGCGCTCTGCCATCAACTGAATGATTTCATTAAGGCTTCGGAGTCCGATGCCGATAAGTTACGTCAACTGCTGACGGAAATTCTGATGGCACAGGATTTCCAGGACTTGACTGGCCAGATGATCCGCAAGGTCATCAAGCTGGTGCAGGAAGTGGAAACAAAATTGATAGAGATGCTGACCATGTTTGGTGAGGCCGCCGGTGAACAGGTCACCCGCAGCCAGCCCGTGAGTGGCATCGAGGCAGAAGGCCCCATCATGAACCCCCAGACGCGGTCCGATGTGGTCAACGGTCAAGATGATGTGGACGATCTGCTGTCTAGCCTGGGATTTTAATGGAGTGACGCATGGCCTTCGAAGTTGATGAAGACATACTGCAAGACTTTTTGGTCGAAGCATCAGAAATATTGGAACAGTTGTCTGAACAACTGGTCGACCTGGAAAAGCGACCCGATGACAAGAATCTGTTGAATGCCATTTTCCGCGGCTTCCATACCGTCAAGGGCGGGGCCGGCTTCCTCTCCCTGACCGAACTGGTGGACGTCTGCCACGGCGCCGAGAACATCTTCGATATCCTGCGCAACGGCAAGCGAAGCGTCACCGCCGAGCTGATGGATGTGATCCTGCAGGCGCTGGATGCCATCAACGTCATGTTCGCCCAGGTACAAAACCGGGAGCCCACCAGCCCGGCCTCCGCCGAACTGCTGCACGACTTGCACGAGCTGTGCAAACCCGAGGGCCAGGAGCAATTACTGACCGCCCGCGCTGCCGCTGTGCCACAACCCGAACCCGAGCCCGAACCGGAACCCGTCATGGCAGCCCCTGAGGCCCCGACCGCCGTCAATGGCGGCGGCTCCATCGACGAGATCTCCGCCGATGAGTTCGAGCGCCTGCTGGACGAACTGCACGGTGTCGGCAAGGCGCCGACCATCTCCGCGTCTCCGGTGCTGAGTGACACAGGCGATATCACCGACGACGAATTCGAAGCCCTGCTCGACCAGCTGCACGGCCAGGGTCAGCACGGCGGCAAGCCGGATCTCGCCCCGCTGCAATCGGTGCAGCAGGAGGTGGACGACCTCATCGGCGACGACGAGTTCGAGCGCCTGCTCGATGAGTTGCATGGCCGTGGCCAGAGTCCGCAACATAGCATGGCTGCTCCGGCTGCTCCGGCTGCTCCGGCTGCTCCGGCTGCTCCGGCTGCTCCGGCTGCTCCGGCTGCTCCGGCTGCTCCGGCAGCGACAACCCCACCGCCCGCCGCAGCTCCCGCCCAGGCAGCCAAACCGGCTCCCGCCGCCAAGCCTGCGCCAGCGCCGGTGGCCAAAGCTCCCCAGGCCTCGGCTGCAGCCAAGCCCGCTGCACCCGCCGAGAACAGTGCGGTGCAGAGCGATACCACGGTACGGGTGGATACCAAGACCCTGGACGTCATCATGAACATGGTGGGTGAGCTGGTGCTGGTGCGTAACCGCCTGGTGAGCCTCGGCATCGCCAGCAATGACGAAGAGATGTCCAAGGCGGTGGCGAACCTGGATGTGGTGACGGCTGACCTGCAAGGGGCAGTCATGAAGACCCGCATGCAGCCCATCAAGAAGGTGTTCGGCCGCTTCCCGCGGGTGGTGCGCGACCTGGCCCGGACCCTCAAGAAAGATATCGAACTCATCATGGTCGGTGAGGACACTGATCTCGACAAGAACCTGGTGGAGGCCCTGGCCGATCCCCTGGTTCACCTGGTGCGCAACTCCTGCGATCACGGCGTCGAGATGCCGGATGTGCGGGAGAAGGCGGGCAAGCCCCGTCAGGGGACCATCACCCTGAGCGCTTCCCAGCAGGGAGATCACATCCTGCTCTGCATCGAGGACGATGGCGCCGGCATGGATCCGGAGAAGCTGAAATCCATCGCCATCAGTCGTGGCGTGCTGGACGCCGACAGTGCGGCGCGCATGAGTGATAACGACGCCTACAACCTGATTTTTGCACCCGGTTTCTCTACAAAATCGGAGATTTCCGATATTTCCGGCCGGGGTGTCGGCATGGATGTGGTGAAAACCAGCATCGTCAGCCTCAATGGTTCCGTGCATATCGACTCCACCTGGGGCAAGGGCACTCGCCTCGAGATCAAGGTGCCCCTCACCCTGGCCATCTTGCCGACCCTGATGGTGGAAGTGGGTCAGCAGACCTTTGCGCTGCCCCTTGGCTGCGTGAACGAGATTTTCCATCTGGATCTGAAGAAGGCCAACATGGTCGACGGTCAGCTCACCATCATAGTGCGCGACAAGGCCATCCCGCTGTTCTACCTGCACAAGTGGCTGGTGCGTGGCGCCAAGTCTGCCCGCCAGGACACCGGCCACGTGGTCATTGTCCAGATTGGCACCCAGCAGGTGGGCTTCGTGGTGGACAACCTCATCGGCCAGGAAGAGGTGGTCATCAAGCCCCTGGACAACCTGCTGCAAGGCACCCCGGGCATGGCGGGGGCCACCATCACCAGCGATGGCGGCATCGCCCTCATTCTGGATGTGCCCAGCCTGCTCAAGGCCTATGCACGTCGTCACTGATCGGTCTGGCCCAAGGAGTTAGAAAAAGCACAATGGCAGTCAAGGTATTAGTGGTCGACGATTCGAGTTTCTTCCGCCGCAGGGTGAGCGAGATCATCAATCAGGATCCCCTGATGACGGTGATCGACACGGCCCAGAACGGGCGGGAGGCGGTAGACAAGGCGCAGCAGTTGCGGCCCGATGTCATCACCATGGACATCGAGATGCCGGTGCTCGATGGCATCAGCGCCGTGCGCGAGATCATGGCCAAATGCCCGACGCCCATCCTGATGTTCTCCTCCCTGACCCATGACGGCGCCAAGGCGACCCTGGATGCGCTGGATGCCGGTGCCCTCGATTTTCTGCCCAAGAAGTTTGAAGACATCGCCCGCGACAAGGACGAGGCGGTCAGCCTGCTGCAGCAGCGGGTCAGGGAAATAGCCCGCAAGCGCTTCCTGATGGCGGCCAGGCCCAGAGCCCCCGAACCCGTGGCACGCCCCGTGCTGGGCGGCGCAGCCAGTGCCACCGCCGCTGGTGCGGCCGTGCGCCCCGCCGAGCCGGTGCGAACGCCAAGTGCCCCCGCCAGTTTCAAGCGCAGTGGCAAGAGCTACCAGCTGGTGGCCATCGGGACCTCCACCGGTGGGCCGGTGGCGCTGCAAAATGTGCTGACCAAGTTGCCGGGGGATTTCCCCCATCCGATTTTGTTAATCCAGCATATGCCGGCGACCTTTACCGCCGCCTTTGCCGCCCGCCTCAACGGGCTGTGCCAGATCGGCGTCAAGGAGGCCGAAGATGGCGACGTGCTTAAACCCGGTCATGCCTATCTGGCTCCCGGTGGCAAGCAGATGCTGCTGGAGGGGCGTGGCCCCGGTTCGCGCATCCGCATCCTGGATGGCAACGACAAGGTCAACTACAAGCCCTGTGTCGACATCACTTTCGCCTCCGCCGCCAAGATCTACGGGGACAAGGTGCTGGCCATCGTGCTGACCGGCATGGGGGCCGATGGTCGGGATGGGGCTCGCCTGCTGAAAGAGCAAGGGGCCACCATCTGGGCGCAGGACGAAGCCTCCTGCGTCGTTTATGGCATGCCCCAGGCGGTCGCCAAGGCGGGTATCGCCAGTGAATCCCTGCCGCTGGACAGGGTCGCCCAGCGTATCCTGGTCGAGTTGGGCCGCTAGATGGGCATGCTCGGCCTGGTGCTGGCGCTGGCTGCCCTGGCGATTGCCCAGTGGTGGCACGGGGGCAGCCTGCTGACCCTGCTTGACGGCCCGGCCTTCGTCATCGTGGTCGGCGGCACCTGGGGGGCGGTGATCCTGCAAACCCCCCGCAAATACATGCTGGCGGCCTTGAAGCAGGCCCGCTGGATGTTGTTCCCGCCCCAGTGGGATCTCCCTGCGCAGGCCGAACGGCTGCAGACCTGGGCCCAGTTTGCCCGCCAGCAAGGCTTGCTGGCGCTGGAGAACCAGGCGGAGGAGGAGCTTGAACCCTTCACCCGCCAGGGGCTCACCATGATAGTGGACGGGGTCGCCATCGAGGATCTGCGCCGGCTGCTGGAAGCGGACATCGACATCGAGCAGGAGCGCAATGAGCACGCGGCCCGGGTGTTCGAGGCCATGGGGGGGTACAGCCCGACCATCGGCATCATAGGGGCGGTGATCGGCCTCATCCAGGCCATGTTCCATCTGGAGGAGCCGGGTACGCTAGGAGCCGGGATAGCCATCGCCTTCGTCGCAACCATCTACGGAGTGGGGTTTGCGAACCTCATTTATCTGCCCATTGCCAATCGCCTCAGGGCATTCCACTACCATTACGGTCTCTATCAGGAGATGACGCTGGAGGGGCTGCTGGCCATCGCCCACGGGGAGAACGGTCTGCAGGTTGAACGGCGGTTACGGGCTTATCTGAAAGGGGAGTAGTCGATCCTTGGCACTCGTCCAGAGGGAGACCGATTGGCAGCGCAAGGGCGGTTACGGGTTATCTGATTGAAGGGGGAATAGCCATGCGCAAGCGCTACCGTTTGCACCTGCAGGGACGAGAACATCTCGACCGCTGGCTGGTCTCCTACGCCGATTACATGACCCTCATCTTCGCCCTCTTCGTGGTGCTCTACTCCGTTGCCATCGTCAACAAGGAGCAATACCGCGCCGTCATCGAGGGGATGACCCAAGCCTTCAACCAGATCCCGCGCAGCGACGGTCTGCTGGAGGGGCAGGGCAAGTCCCTGCTGGATCATGCGGTATCGGCGGCCCCCAGCCTGCTGGAGAGCCAGGCCTCTCCGGCCCCTTCCCTTGCCCCTATCACCGGTACCCCGGTCCAGCAGGATGGGGCCTCCCTTGCCGCCATCGACGTGCAGTTGCAGCAGACCATGGGCTCCTTGGTGGAGGCGGGGGTGGTCAAGATCACCCAAGATGACAACTGGCTGACGGTGGAGCTCAGCGCTGGCCTGCTGTTCAACAGCGGCAGTGCCTTCCTCGGTCCCAACGCGGCGCCCCTGCTCGATACGCTTTCAGGTATTTTGAAGCCGGTCGATAACTATGTCAGGGTGCGGGGCTATACGGACAACGAACCGATTCACAACGAGATGTTCAGCTCCAACTGGGCGCTCTCTGCGGCGAGGGCCGAGGCCGTGCTCGGGGCCCTGATCACAAAAGGGATAGTGCCCCAGCGCCTCGCCTATGAAGCCTATGGGGAATTCTCCCCCGTGGCCGATAACAGTACTGAACAGGGGCGGCTACAGAATCGCAAGGTGGTGGTCGCTATATCCAGGTTCGCCTGGGTCGCACCTGCTCCCGCCCAGCCCCAGGCACAAGCTCCGGCCGCGATTGTGCCTGCTGCGGTGGACAGCGAAGATGTCAGAGTCGTGACGCTGCCCGGTGGCGGCATACGCATAACAACAAGACAGGATTGATACATTGATCGTTTGGACGGTAGCCAATCAGAAAGGTGGTGTCGGTAAAACCACCACAGTGGTCTCTCTCGCGGGCATTCTGGCTCAGAAGGGCCTGCGCGTGCTGCTGATCGACACCGATCCTCACGCCTCCCTGACCTCTTATCTCGATTTTGATTCGGACCGGCTGGAGGGGACTCTGTACGAGCTGTTCCAGGCAGCCAAGCCGAGCAGTGATCTGGTCAATCGCATGACCCTCAAGACCAAGTTCGAGAACATCAGCCTGCTGCCGGCCTCCATCACCCTGGCGACCCTGGACCGGGTCATGGGCAACCGGGAGGGGATGGGGTTGGTGCTCAAGCGGGCGCTGCTGCGGGTGCAGGATCAATATGACTACGTGCTCATCGACTGCCCGCCGGTGCTGGGGGTGATGATGGTCAACGCCCTGGCTGCCTGCGATCGCATCCTGGTGCCGGTACAGACCGAGTTTTTGGCCCTGAAAGGCCTCGAGCGGATGATGAAGACCTTCGAAATTATGCAGCGCTCCAAGCGGGACAAGTTCCGCTATACCGTGATCCCGACCATGTTCGACAAGCGCACCCGAGCCTCCCTGATGACGTTGCAGTCCATCAAGGAGCAGTATGGCGAGGCGGTGTGGAATGCCGTCATCCCCATTGACACCAAATTCCGGGATGCCAGTTTGCTGCACATCCCCCCGTCCATCTATGCGCCGGGCAGCCGAGGCACCTATGCCTATGAGACCCTGCTCAACTATCTCGACGCCCTGGAGCGTCAACGGAACCATGAGGTGACAGCATGAGAGAGACCACCCAGGTTCGGGCCATGGATGATTACTTCCACTCCCTGCTGCTGGACGATGCCCTGCTGCGGGAGAATCTGGACGATGAGGCTCCGGCGCCAGCCCTGCAGCGTCAGCCCGTCGTGCACAACGAGGTGGCGGCGCCCTATCGGGAGGCCGATACCCGGCTGGAGCAGCTGAGCGAGCTGCTGGCCCAGGTGAGCCAGGTGCAGGACGAGATGGAGGTGCTGAACCATGAGGAGGTCCATGTCGAGGCCTTCCAGTTGGAGGCCAGCGAACAGGCGCTCGTCGAGGAGGTTCAGCCCGCGTTCACACCAGACGCTATCACAGCTGTCATGGTGGAGCCCGTCACCGAGCTGGTGACCGAGCCTGAGGTGGCCCTGGTAACCGAGGTGGCGCCGGCCCCCGCTCAATGGGAAAATCTGGACACCGGCAACGAGTTTCAGGCCCTCTTCTTCGACGTGGCCGGGGTCACCTTCGCGGTGCCCCTGACCGAGCTCGGCGGCATCCATCAGCTGGGGGAGGTGACCTCCCTGTTCGGCCAACCGGCCTGGTATCGCGGCATCATGGCGTCCCGGGAGCAGAAGATGAACGTGGTGGACACGGCGCTCTGGGTGATGCCGGAGCAGACGCTGGAGGTTCCCGAATACAAGTATCTGATCATGCTGGGAGAGTCTCCCTGGGGTCTGGCCTGCCATCAGCTCAAGGGCACTGAGCTGCTGCGCCGGGATCAGGTAAAATGGCGCCATCAGGAGGGCAAACGCCCCTGGCTGGCGGGCATGGTCAAGGAGAAGATGTGTGCCTTGCTCCACGTCAGGGAGCTGCTGGTGCTGCTCGGTCGTGGTGTGAACATTGAAGGTCGCTGATAACATCGGCACTTGCGTGATTTTATTGCTAATTTTACCCGTTGATGGGTTTATAAAAGGATCAGGAACATGACAGACAAGCGCAATATTGCCCAGAATCTGGCGGAAGACGAAGTGCTGCAGTGGGTGACCTTCCAGCTGGAAAACGAAACCTATGGCATCAACGTGATGCAGGTGCAGGAAGTGTTGCGCTACACCGAGATCGCCCCCGTGCCCGGCGCCCCCGACTATGTACTCGGCATCATCAACCTGCGTGGCAACGTGGTGACCGTCATCGATACCCGTTCCCGCTTCGGCCTGCCGGCCGGGGACGTGAGCGAGAACTCCCGCATCGTCATCATCGAGGCAGAGAAGCAGGTGATTGGCATCATGGTGGACAGCGTGGCCGAGGTCGTCTATCTGCGCTCCTCCGAAATCGACGCCGCACCGGCGGTGGGCACCGAGGAGAGCGCCAAGTTCATCCAGGGGGTGAGCAACCGTGACGGCCAGTTGCTGATCCTGGTGGATCTCAACAAGCTGCTCTCCGACGAAGAGTGGGAAGATATCGGTTCCCTCTGATCCCGGCATGAAGGCCACGAGAGCAACGCCCTGGCGCGGCTCTCCACTACAAAGGTGATGGTTTGATGATTGAATTTGCCGCCTTGGGGTTGTCCTTGCTGGCGCTGGTGCTGGCCCTTTACGGGGTATTGGGTCTGCGCCGCGCCCGGCAAGAGTCCGAGGCCAGGGTCGACGCGCTCAAAGGGCAGCTCGAGAGTCTGCGCAAGCAGATGATGGAGTTGCACACCGGTGCCATCGGCATGGGTCAGCGCCTGCAGTCGGCGGAAGGGGCCATGCAGAAGATCCAGGACAGCCAGCAGGAACTGACCCTGCAGGATCCGGAGCGCCGCCTCTACAGCCGCGCCGCCAAGATGGTGGAGCTCGGCGCCGATCTCGACGAGGTGATGAGCGAATGCGAGTTGCCGCAGGCGGAAGCCGAGCTGCTGATCTCCCTGCGCAAGGGTCGCCCCTGAATCCGGAGGGGGAGGCGCCCGCTTCCCCCCTTGTCCCTGCCATAAAATCCCGCACCGGGGCGCGATCTTCCCCACAAATCCTGTTGATAATCGGCATCTTTGAAAAGACGCTCTGCAAACCTGTGTTAATATGCAGGCCGCTTCATTCTCGATGATTAAATCCTCATGCTGCTTCAAGCCAACAATCTGAGCTGCGTGCGTGAAGATCGCACCTTGTTTGAACACCTCTCCTTTGCGGTTTCGGCGGGCGATCTGATGCAGATTGAGGGCCCCAATGGGGTCGGCAAGACCAGCCTGTTACGGCTGTTGACCGGACTCTCCCAACCCTTCGCGGGGGAGGTGTGCTGGAACGGCGAGGACATTCGCCGCTGCCGGGATGAATATCACGCCGGCTTGCTTTACCTGGGCCACCAGCCCGGTGTCAAGGCGACCCTGACCCCCCTCGAGAACCTCGCCTTCTACCAGAAACTGCACAGCACCCAGGCCAGCTCCGTGGATCTGTGGCAGGTACTGGCTCAGGTCGGTCTCGCCGGGTTCGAGGATTATCCCGCCGGTCAGCTCTCCGCCGGTCAGCAGCGGCGGGTGGCCCTGGCCCGGCTCTGGCTGTCCGAGGCACCCGCGCTCTGGATCCTGGATGAACCCTTCACCGCCATCGACAAGCAGGGGGTCAAGGTGCTTGAACGCCTGTTCCTGACCCACGCGGATCGGGGCGGCATGGTGGTGCTCACCACCCATCAGGATCTGACCCTGATGCAGGGACGCCTGAAGACCCTCTCCCTCACCCCCTTGCTGCAGGACTGAAGGATGCTCAGCGCCGTATTCACCCTTATCCAGCGGGAACTGCTGATGGCGCTGCGCCAGCGTGCCGATATCTTCAATCCGCTCTGGTTCTTTCTCATCGTCATTACCCTGTTCCCCCTTGGCATCGGGCCCGAGCCCCAGCTGCTGGCCCGCATCGCTCCCGGCATCATCTGGGTGGCGGCCCTGCTCGCCGCCATGCTCTCCCTCGAGCGGCTGTTTCGGGATGACTTCAGCGACGGCGCCCTCGAACAGATGATGCTGATGCCTCATCCGCTGGGGCTGCTGGCCCTGGCGAAAGTAATTGCTCACTGGTTGCTGACCGGCCTGCCCCTGCTGCTGGTCTCTCCGCTGCTCGCCATCCTGCTCTCCCTGGACATGAAGACCTACCTGGCCGTGGTGCTCACCCTGGCGCTCGGTACCCCGGTGCTGAGTCTGTTGGGGGCCGTCGGGGTGGCGTTGACGGCGGGGCTGCGCAAGGGGGGGGTGCTGCTCAGCCTGCTGCTGCTGCCGCTCTATATCCCTGTGCTGATCTTCGCCACCTCCGCCATCGATGCCGCCAGCATGGGGCTGCCCTATGGGGGGCAGCTCGCGATCCTGGGGGCCATGCTGGTGGGGGCCATCACCCTGACGCCGTTGGCGATCTCCGCCGCGCTCAGGGTTAGCGTCAATTGATTAATTACTGGAAAAGGCTTCTTTTAGGCCCGTTTTGAGAACGTATAATTGAGATAGATCAAGGGGATGGCTGCTTATTGCTTTCGGGGGATATGATGTTTCCCGGCAGTGGGTATGGTAGGCCTCGCCACTATAAAATTAATAACTGAAAGGTTTTGTGAGCTATGTGGAAATGGTTGCACCCTTATGCCAAACCCGAGCGGGCCTACCGGCTGGCCGGGACCCTGCTGCCCTGGTTTGCGGTGACGAGCCTGCTCGCCTTCATCATAGGCACCGCCTGGGGGTTGGCCTTTGCCCCCGCGGATTACCAGCAGGGTGACTCCTTTCGGATCATCTACATCCATGTGCCCTCCGCCATCCTCTCCATGGGGGCTTACTCCACCATGGCGGTGGCCGCCTTCATCGGCTTGGTGTGGCAACTGCGCATGGCGGACATGACGGTAGCCGCCATCGCGCCCGTGGGGGCCGTGTTCACCTTCATCGCGCTCTTTACCGGTGCCGCTTGGGGCAAGCCCATGTGGGGCACCTGGTGGGTCTGGGATGCCCGCCTCACCTCGGAGCTCATTCTGCTGTTTCTCTATCTGGGCGTCATCGCGCTCTACAACGCCTTCAGCGACAAGGTGGTGGCGGGCCGCGCCGCCGGCATCCTGGCGCTGGTGGGGGTGATCAACCTGCCCATCATCCACTACTCGGTGGAGTGGTGGAACACCCTGCACCAGGGGGCCACCATCACCAAGTTCGACAAACCGTCCATCTCCGCCGAGATGCTGTGGCCGCTGCTCATCATGATACTGGCGTTCACCACCTTCCTCGGTGCCCTGACCCTGATGCGTTTTCGCAATGAACTCTTGATGCGGGAGTGGCATCGCCCCTGGGTCAAAGAGATTGCCGAGCAGGAGAAGTAAGCATGCACTTTGCCTCGTTCAGTGACTTCCTGGCCATGGGGGGCTACGCCTTCTACGTCTGGCTCTCTTTCGGCCTGACCCTGCTCTGCCTGGTCGGCATCGTCATTTCCACCCGAATGAAAACCCGTGCCCTGCTCGGCGAGCTGCGCAACAAACAGGCCCGGGAGGCCCGCCGCAAGGCGGCCCAGCAGATGGAGAACACCCTATGAACCCGAGACGCAAGAAACGCCTCACCATCATACTGGCGATCAGCCTCGGCCTTGCCAGCGTGATCGGGCTGGTACTCTATGCCCTCAGCCAGAACATCGACCTCTTCTATACCCCGAGCGAATTGGTGGAAGGCAAGGGGCCGGACAAGATCAAGCCCGAAGAGGGGCAGCGGCTGCGCATCGGCGGTCTGGTGGTTCCGGGGTCCGTGGTGCGGGATCCCCAGAGCCTCAAGGTCGAATTCAAGCTGATCGACAATGGCGGCCATCTGGTGACGGTGGAATTTGACGGCATACTGCCGGATCTGTTCCGGGAAGGGCAGGGCATCGTCGCCCAGGGCACCCTCAAGGATGCCACCACGGTCGCCGCCTTCGAGGTACTGGCCAAGCACGATGAGAACTACATGCCGCCAGAGGTAGCCGATGCCACCAATGGCATGCATTTCAAACCCGAGTACACCGACGCGCAGTTGAAGGGAGCCAAACAATGATCCCTGAACTCGGTCAATTCGCGCTGATCCTGGCCTTCGCCACCGCCTTGCTGCTGGGCAGTTATCCGCTGATCGGCGCCCAGTGGGGGCGCCTTGGCATGATGTCGGCGGCTCGCCCGCTTGCCTATACCCAGTTCCTGCTGCTGCTGCTGTCGTTCCTCTGCCTGACCTGGGCCTTCGTGGACAACGACTTCACCGTGCAGTACGTGGCTACCAACTCCAACAGCCTGCTGCCCCTTGCCTATCGCATCTCGGCGGTGTGGGGCGCCCATGAAGGTTCCCTGCTGCTCTGGGTGCTGACGCTGGGGGGCTGGACCGCCGCCGTGGCCCTGTTCAGCCGCCGCCTGCCGCTCGATGCGGTGGCGCGGGTGCTGGGGGTGCTCGGCCTCATCTCGGTGGGCTTCACCGCCTTCGTGCTGTTCACCTCCGACCCCTTCACCCGTACCCTGCCGTACTTCCCGGTGGACGGGCGCGATCTCAACCCGCTGCTGCAGGATCCCGGCCTCATCTTCCACCCGCCCATGCTCTACATGGGTTATGTGGGCTTCTCGGTAGCGTTTGCCTTTGCCATCGCCTCCCTGATGACGGGTCGCCTCGACGCCACCTGGGCGCGCTGGTCCCGTCCCTGGACCATGGCGGCCTGGGTCTTCCTGACCCTCGGCATCGTGCTCGGCTCCTGGTGGGCCTATTACGAACTCGGCTGGGGCGGCTGGTGGTTCTGGGATCCGGTGGAAAACGCCTCCTTCATGCCCTGGTTGGCGGGCACGGCCCTGCTGCATTCCCTGGCGGTGAGCGAGAAGCGCGCTACCTTCAAGGCCTGGACCGTATTGCTGGCGCTCTCGGCTTTCTCCTTGAGCCTGCTCGGCACCTTCCTGGTGCGCTCCGGCGTGCTGGTATCGGTGCATGCGTTCGCTTCGGATCCGACCCGCGGTCTGTTTATTCTGGGCTTCCTGCTGGCGGTGATCGGCAGCTCCCTGCTGCTGTTTGCCTTCAAGGGCTCCCAGGTGAAGAGCCACGGCAAGCATGAGCTGTGGAGCCGGGAGACCCTGCTGCTTGGCAATAACATCCTGCTGGTGGCGGGCCTCTTGACCGTGCTGCTCGGCACCCTGCTGCCGCTGGTGCACAAGGAGCTGGGGCTTGGCAGCATCTCCATCGGCACCCCCTTCTTCAACCATATCTACAGCTGGCTCATCATCCCCTTCGCCCTGCTGCTCGGCCTCGGTCCCCTGTTCCGCTGGCGCCGTCAGGAGATTGGTGAGCTCAAGGGCAAGGTGGTGCTGGCCCTGGTGCTGAGCGTGGTGGCCGCCTTCGGATTGCCTTATCTGTATGCGGAGTCGTTCAAGCCCTGGGCGGCGCTCGGCATCGGTCTCGGGGTCTGGATCATCGTCACCAGCCTGCAGGAGACCTGGGTGCGCGCCACCCACAAGCACGGCTTCGCCACCGGGGTGCGCAAGCTGGGCAACAGCCACTGGGCCATGATCCTGGGCCACGTGGGGCTCGCGGTCAGCATCATCGGCATCGCCTGTACCCAGAACTACAGCATCGAGAAGGACCTGCGCATGCAGGCCGGCGATCGGGTGCACTTTGCCGATTACGAGTTCGTCTTCACCGGCATCGCCGAGAAGAACGGCCCCAACTACGACGGTTTCAAGGGGGTGCTGGAAGTGCACCGGGATGGCAAGCAGGTGGCCACCTTGAAACCCGAGAAGCGGATGTACACCGTGAGCCGCATGCCGATGACGGAAGCCGCCATCGATGCGGGCATCACCCGGGATCTCTATGCAGCGCTCGGCGAGCAGCTCGACAACGGCGCCTGGGCGGTGCGGATCTACTACAAGCCATTCGTGCGCTGGATCTGGTTCGGTGGCGTCTTCATGGCCATCGGCGGCGTGCTGGCCATGCTGGACAAGCGCTATCGTTTCGGTCGTCGTGAAGAGGAGTCCAAGTCATGAGGCACCGTAAAACCGGCTTGTTTCCGACCTTTTTTAATGACAATCACCGCTTCCATGGCCGCTGTGCAGAGGGATCCAAGGCATGAGTCGTAAAACCTGGTTGTTTCTGCTGCCCTTCATCATCTTTTTGGCCGGCGCCGTTTTCCTGTTCAAGGGGCTCTACTCCGATCCCACCAAGTTGGAATCCGTGATGGTGGATAAGGAGGTGCCCGTCTTCACCCTGCAGGACATCTATGATCTCGACAAGCAGCACGACAGGAGCATCTTCAAGGGGCGCCCCATGCTGCTCAATGTCTGGGCCACCTGGTGCCCCACCTGCTACGGGGAGCATACCTACCTCAAGCAGCTGGCGGGGCAGGGGATCTATATCGTCGGCATGAACTACAAGGACGAGCGGGACAAGGCCATCAAGTGGCTGGCGGAGCTCGGCAACCCCTATCAGATCAACCTCTATGATCCGGATGGCATGCTGGGGCTGGATCTCGGCGTCTATGGCGCCCCCGAGACCTTCTTCATCGACAGTCAGGGCATCATCCGCTACCGCCACGTGGGGGACGTCAATCCCGAAGTCTGGGCCTCGACCCTCAAACCCATCTATGACGCCATGAAATAAGGGAGCAACCGATGAAAACGCTTATTGCATCCCTGCTGTTGATGGCGGGACTGTTTGGCGCCGGTCAGGCCCGCGCCGCCATCGACGTCTATACCTTCGACAACGACGCCCAGGAGCAGACCTTTCGCGAGCTGACCAAGGAGCTGCGCTGTCCCAAGTGCCAGAACCAGGATATCGCCGATTCCAACGCCGGCCTCGCCAAGGACTTGCGTGACAAGACCTATCAGATGGTGCGCGAAGGCAAGGACAAGCAGGAGGTGGTGGATTACATGGTGGCCCGCTACGGCAATTTCATCCTCTATGATCCCCCCCTGATGGCCTCGACCCTGATCCTCTGGCTCGGCCCCTTGCTGGTGATCGTCATCGGCGCCGCCACCGTGGTGGTGCGAAGCCGCCGCCGAGCCCCTGCCACCGAACGACCCGAGCAGACCCTGAGCCCGGAGGAGCAGGCCCGGCTGGCCGCCCTGCTCAAAGAGGAAGAGAAACAATGACCGCATTTTGGATACTGGGCGCGGCCCTGCTGGTATTGGTCAGTCTGGCGCTGATCCTGCCGCTGTGGCGCGGTGAAGGACGTCAGAGCATCAGCCGCTCGGCCCTCAACAAGCAACTCTATCGCCAGCGCCTGCTGGAGATAGGCGAAGAGCGCGAGCAGGGGGTGCTGGCGGAGGAGTCGGAGTCCCTGGTGGAGCTGCAGCGCAGCCTCTTGGACGACATCCCCGACGTGGAGCAGACCGCCCGTGGTGGCAAGAGCCTGATCTGGATCCCCGGTGTGCTGGTACTGGTGGTGGTGAGTGTCGGCCTCTACTTCAAGCTCGGCGCCTGGCAGGAGGTGCAGCGCTGGCAGGATGCCAGCAGCCGCCTCGGGGAGCTCAGCAATCGCATTCTGGTGGAACGGGATGCCGAGGTGACCGAGCAGGATCTGCTGGACTTCACGCTGGCCCTGCGTACCCGCCTCAAAGAAGAACCGAACGACTATCGAGGCTGGTTGCTGCTCGGCCGACTCACCCTGGATGGCAACGATCCCGAGATGGCCCGCGAGGCGCTGGAGCGTGCCTATTCGCTTGCGCCACAGAAGGCCATGGTGGCGGTGCCCTATGCCCAGGCCCTGATGATGACGGGTGATGAGGCGCAGGCGGATCGTCTGTTGCAGGCGGCCATCGCCCAGGATCCCGGCAATATCGAGGCGCGCTCCGTCTATGCCTTCATGGCGCTGCAAAAAGAGGACTTCCAGACCGCCCTCGTTCGCTGGCAGGCCATGCTGCCGCTGCTGGAGAAGGGATCGACCCGCTATGTGATGGTGGAGCGCTCCATCGAGTATGCCGAGCAGCAGCTGCGCCAGCGCGGCATCGCCGTCACTCGGGCGCCGGTTGCCCAGCATGAGCAAGGCAGTGCCCAGGTGCAGGTCCCCGTGGTGAAGGAGGGAGAATACCCGCTGCACGTCACCCTGGCCCCCGGCATCCAGATGCCGGAGGATGCCCACCTGTTCGTATTCGCGGTGATCCCCGATGGCCCGCCCATGCCCATCGCCGTCAAACGCATCCCGGGACCTCAGTTCCCGCTGACCCTCTCCCTTGGCGACGATGATGCCATGATGGAAGGCAGCAAGCTGGCCACCTATCCGGCACTGCAATTCAAGGCCCGGCTCTCCCGTGGCGGCAACGTCATGAACAAGGAGGGAGCCTTCGAAGGGATCTCCGTGACGGTACCGACCACCACCATTCCGTCAGCGCCGATTGACATCCGCATCGATCACGCCCTCTAATACCCTCTTGGCCCGACCCCTGGATGGGGCGGGCCGCCTATAATTCATACGGTTCGCTCATAAAAGTTTAGGATTATCATATGTATCTGCGTTCAGGAGCATTGGTGGTGGCACTGCTGTTGGGGGGCTGTGCGGGTGGCCCTCCCAAGTCAGGCCCAGAGAGCCTGGATCTCGAAGAGACTCCAAATCGTCCCGAAGCCACCAGCACGGCCAGCGATCCTCGTGACCCCTTCCAGGGGGCCAACCGGGCCATGTGGGCGGTCAACTACGATATGCTTGAGCCCTATGTGGCTCGTCCCGTGGTTCACGGTTATGCCCGTTATGTGCCGCAGGGGGTGAGAGACAGCATCGAAAACTTCGTGGACAACTTCGACGAGCCGAGCAGCATGGTGAACCACCTGCTGGTGGGGGATCTGCCGGGAGCGGGAACCAACCTGGGCCGTTTCACCATCAATACCACCCTGGGTCTGTTCGGCTTCTTCGACGTGGCCAAGCATGCGGGCCTCCCGCGCAATACCCTGGAGATGGATACCGTGCTCGGCAAGGCCGACATCGGTGACGGCGCCTACGTCATGGTGCCCGTCTACGGCCCGACCACCACGCGCGAGCTGGTGGGGGATACCATCGATACCATCTACTTCCCCTACGCGCTGCTGACCTTCCCGCTGAAGGTGGTGCACTGGGCACTGGATGGACTGGGTACCCGATCCAAGCTCATCGATCAGGAGCGGATCATCGACAATGCCCTGGATCCTTATGCCCTGACCAAGGACTTCTATCTGCAGTACAACGACGGCAAGGTGAGCGGTCGCCAGGCTGAGCTCAAGGATCAGAAGCCCCAGGAGGACGACAGCAACCTGGATGACTATCTCGACGAGATAGACCAGTAAGCTTGTGCATCCTGTGTGAGAAAGGCGCCTGCGGGCGCCTTTTCTGTCAGTCGAATCCATAAAAAAACGCCCCGCGATGGCGGGGCGTTTTGGCAAGAGCTGGGCTTATCAGGCCGCCAGGTTCTTGGCCACGAATTCCCAGTTGATCAGGGTCCAGAAGGTTTCCATGTACTTCGGACGCAGGTTGCGGAAATCGATGTAGTAGGCGTGCTCCCACAGGTCGACGGTCAGCAGCGGGGTGGTCCCGGCTTCGGTCAGCGGGCAGCCGGCGTTGGAGGTGTTGACGATGGCCAGGGAGCCGTCGGCTTTTTTCACCAGCCAAGTCCAGCTGGAACCGAAGTTGCCGATGGCAGACTTGGTGAAGGCATCCTTGAACTCGGCGAAAGAGCCGAAGGCCTTGGTGATGGCATCGGCCAGGGCGCCGGTGGGCTCGCCACCGCCGTTCGGGGAGAGGCAGTGCCAGTAGAAGGTGTGGTTCCAGATCTGGGCGGCGTTGTTGAAGACACCACCGGTGGAGGTCTTGATGATCTCTTCCAGAGACTTGCCTTCAAACTCGGTACCCGGTACCAGGTTGTTCAGGTTGACCACGTAGGTGTTGTGGTGCTTGCCGTGGTGATATTCCAGGGTTTCCTGGGAGATGTGCGGTTCCAGAGCATTGATTGCATAGGGCAGAGCGGGAAGTTCGAATGCCATTTTCTACTCTCCATTGGCTGGACCGTGCGACAGCGACGGTTGCAAGACATTGCGTACTCTTTTCTATATGTGAAAAGAATTGTTGTTAATATAGGGGGCCGGATGGCCCAAAGCCCATCGATTGTAGCAGTATCAAAGATGGGCTAACAACTCTTGATTCGCGCCATGACCTGGATCAACGGGGCGACTATTGATGCATCTCTTCTTCCATTTGTCCCGGTTTGCCAGTTTGTGCTCCGCCCGGTTTGCAGTAGAATGAGCGCCGAAATCGCTCCAGTGAGGCACCTATGGAAACTATCGAAAAGATCAAACAGCAGCTGGCTGAAAATCCCATCATCCTTTACATGAAGGGTTCCCCCAAGCTTCCGAGCTGCGGTTTCTCTGCCCAGGCTTCCCAGGCCATGATGTCCTGCGGCGAGCCCTTTGCTTACGTCGACATCCTGCAAAACCCGGACATTCGCGCCGAGTTGCCGAAGTTTGCCAACTGGCCGACTTTCCCCCAGCTGTGGGTGGAAGGGGAGCTGATCGGCGGCTGTGACATCATGATCGAGATGTTCCAGGCCGGCGAACTGCAGACCCTGATCAAGGAAGTGGCCGCCAAGCACAAGCAGGATGATGCCGCCGCCGAATAAGGTTGCAGCCATATCATGCAAAAAGGGGAGCCAGTGGCTCCCCTTTTTATCTTCACCGACTCATCAGCCGATGCGCTCGATACGCGCCATGTAGAAGCCATCGAAGCCGGTCGCGGCAGGGCTGACGCTGTGGTCATCCAGCAGGCGGTAGTTGTCGTTGGCCGCCAGGAACTTGTCCACCTGCTGGCGGTTCTCCTCGGGCAGGATGGAGCAGGTGGCGTAGACCAGGATGCCGCCCACCTTGGTCATCTGGCTGTAGCGCTGCAGGATCTCTTCTTGCAGGGCGACCAGCACCGGCAGCCGCTCGGCGGTATCGCGCCACTTGGCATCCGGATTGCGCTTGAGCACGCCCAGGCCGGAGCAGGGGACGTCCAGCAGCACCCGATCGGCGGTGCCCTTGAGGCGCTTGACGGTCTTGCTGCTCTCGATGACCCGGGTCTCCACGTTGTGGGCACCGGCGCGGCGGGCGCGTTGCTTGAGGTTCTCAAGCTTCCACTCTTCCACGTCCATGGCCAGCAGGCGGCCCTTGCCGTTCATCATGGCGGCCAGGTGCAGGGTCTTGCCACCGGCGCCGGCGCAGGCGTCGATGACCCGCATGCCGGGGGTAACGTCCAAGGCCGCAGCCACCAGTTGGGAGCCCGCATCCTGCTGTTCGAACCAGCCATCGGCGAAGGCCTTGGTGCGGAACAGGGCGGCGTCCGAGGTGACCTGCAGGGCGCTCTCCACCCCCTCCACCGGGATTGTGGTGACCTGCTCCTTGGCCAGGGCCGCTTGCAGCTCTTCCCTGGTGCACTTGAGGGTGTTGACCCGCAGGTAACGCTTGGGCATCCAGGCCAGGGCGGCACGCTCGGCAGGCCAGGCCTCGCCGAGCTGCTCGCTGCCGAGTTTCTCCAGCCAGGTCGGGCAACCATCCATCAGCACCGGGTTCTTCTTGGCCTCGGTCAGGCGGCGACGGAAGGCCTCTTCGTTGAAGCGATCCAGCGTCGGGTTGTTCGGCTGAGCTATCTTGTGGAAGGCGTGCCAGCTGTGCAGCAGCGGCCAGACGTTTTTCGAGGCCTGGCGCACCTGGATGCCGGTCAGGAAGCAGTAGAGGCTGAGCCGACGCAGCAGATCGCCGGTGACCAGGGCAATCCTTGCCTGTTCTTGGGGTTTGAGTTCGATGCCGGAGAAGTGGCGGGCATAGGCCCTGTCCAGGGTGAGACCCTGAGCCAGCACATCATCAACGATGGCAACGACCAGATCCCCGAAACGGGGCAACAGTGGGGATTTGAGCATGAGATTAACCTTGGCCAAAAAAGGATGAACCGGCCCCATCACGGAGGGGGTTCTGAAACGGACAAATCCGCGCAATGATAGGGGCTAGACTGAGCCGGTGCAACCATCCCCATTCGGGGAATGTACAGGGGATGGGGCTGGACTAATGACGGCAGCAGGCAAATGATGCCGTGGCAGTTCGGGTGAACGCATTAAAAAGGATGAAAAAAAGATGCAGTCGATGAAATTCTCCCCGCTGGCATTGCTGGTGGCGGGCCTGATGGCTTCCACCGGTCTGGCCGCCAAGGAGTGGCAGACCCTGGTGGCGCGCGCCACCGATGCCGACGGTTACGAGGTGCGGGCCAATCACTACCGCATAGCGACGGTGCCGGCCGACCACTTCGATGCCCTGAAAGGGGGAGCGCGCGAGCTGACCCTGCCCCTGCCGGATGGCAACGAGGCCGTCTTCACCCTTCAGCCCTATGATCTGCTGCCGGCAGACCTGGCGGCAAAATATCCCGATATCCTGACCTTCAAGGGGCAGAATAAACTCTCCCCGACTGACACGGGACGCTTCGACCTCGGTCCTCAGGGGTTCCACGCCATGTTCAGCCACGAGGGGCGGATGGTGTTCGTCGATCCCCTGCGCAATGGCGAAGGCTATGCCGTCTATTACCAGCAGGATGCCCACAGCCGGCTCGAGGAAGAGGCAGACAAGGTGATCGGCGGCGAGGCCAAGAAGCTGGCGCGCCAGGTGCTGGTGGATGGCAATGTGCGCAAGCGCTATGTGATTGCCGTCTCGGCAGCGGGGGAATACACCCAGTATCACGGCGGCACTGTCGAGGCTGGTCTGGCCGCCATCGCCACCATGCTCAACCGGGTCAACGAGGTGTACCAGCGGGATGTGGCGGCCGAGTTCCAGCTCGCCAGCGGCAACGACACCATCATCTATACCGATGTCGCCACGGATCCCTTCTTGAACGATGACAACGACATCGATATCAACGTCAACGTGCAGAAGAGCGCCCAGAGCCTTGCCGGCAACAAGCTCGGCCCCTTCGACATCGGCCACGTGGTCAATACCGGTGGCGGTGGCCTGGCCCAGCTGGCCTCTTTGTGCGGCGGCGATGAGCGTTCGGCGGGGATGACGGGCTCCGCCGATCCGGTGGGGGATGCCTTCTTCATCGACTACGTGGCCCACGAGATCGGCCACCAGTTCGGCGCCGAGCACACCTTCAACGGCACCACCGGCAGCTGTGGCAGCGGCAACCGCTCCCCCGGCCAGGCCTGGGAGCCGGGCAGCGGCAGCTCCATCATGGCCTATGCCGGGATCTGCGGGGAGGAGAACCTGCAAGTCAACAGCCTGCCCTATTTCCACAGCAAGTCCATCGAGCAGATGCGGGCCCACATGGCCTCGGTGCCGAGCTGCGGCACGGCCCAGAGTCTGACCAACAACGCGCCCCAGGTCTCGGCCGGCAGCGATTATGCCATTCCGGCCAATACCCCCTTCGTGGTCAAGGGGGGCGGCAGCGACCTGGACGGCGACCCCCTCTCCTATACCTGGGAGCAGATCGATCTGGGCAATGCGTCGTTTAGCGCCGCCAGCATGATTGACGATGGCTCCCGCCCGCTGTTCCCCTTCGTGGCACCCATCAGCCTGCCGGAACGTACCCTGCCGAGCCTGCCCTCCCTGCTCACCAATACCCTGGCGAAAGGGGAGGCCTGGCCCACTACCAACCGGATGCTCAACTTCCGGCTGACGGCCAGGGATGGCAAGGGCGGGGTGGCCAGCGATGACATGCAGATCCAGGTGGTCAACACCGGCAAGGCCTTCCGCCTGACCAGCCCGCTGGTGACGCCGCTGGCGGCCGGTCACCATCAGACCATCGGCTGGGAGGTGGCGGGCACCAACGCGGCGCCCATCAACTGCAGCAAGGTCGACATCGCCATGACCCGTGACGAGGGGGCGAGCTGGACCCTGCTGGCCAGCGGCCTGGCCAACTCTGGGTCGGCGAGCGTGGCCATTCCCGCTGGCAACGACGGCACCGCCCGCCTCAAGGTCGCCTGCAGCAACAACCTCTTCTTCGCCATCAGCCCCTTCAAGCTCTCCGTGACCCAGCGAGTGGAAGAGGGGGGCGATGGTGGCGGCGGCGCCTTCGGTCTCTGGCCCCTGGCGCTGGCCCTGCTGGGTTGGTCGCGGAGGCGCAGATGAAGACCTGTTATGCCTTGCTGCTGACCCTGCTCACCGGTTGTCAGGCCGATGCCGACACCCTGGATCAGGCCATCGAGCAGAGCCTGGCCAAGCAGGACTATCGGCTGATCGTGCGGGCCGGGCGCGGCGAGGTGGCCCCCGGCATTCCGGCCGAGGTGCAAGCCGGTGCCAAGGCGCGCTGTGGCGTGCGCTATCTCGACGGGCTGGGGGATGTGATCCGGCCAGAGCAGAAAGAGGAGCACGCCAGACTCAGCGACTATGCCGCCGAGTACAACAGGCGCATGCTGGCTCACTGTCCGGCGGCAAAATAGCCGCAACTGACACGGCGACAGGCCCGGTGGGGCCAAGGATCGGGGAGGCACGGGCCTCCCCGCTTTTTTGGGCCCCCCTTTGGGAGGATGCGGCTTGAACCCTGTCTCCGCTCGTCGCACAATGCCCCCTATATGGCCGTGCCAACGGCAAAGAGAGAAGGAAAATCAAGATGATGGATGTAGCCGATCTGCGCCGTGAATACACCAAGGGGGGATTGCACCGTGCCGATCTGCCGGCCGAGCCGCTGGATCTGTTTGAAAAGTGGTTGGCCCAGGCCTGCGAGGCCAAGCTGAGCGACCCCACCGCCATGGTGGTGGCGACCGTGGATGCGGACGGCCAGCCCTGGCAGCGTACCGTGCTGCTCAAGCACTATGACGCCCTGGGCATGGTGTTTTACACCAACATGGGCAGCCGCAAGGCGGGTCAGCTCGAGGGCAACCCCCGCATCAGCCTGCACTTCCCCTGGCACACCCTGGACAGGCAGGTGCATGTAACCGGCCGGGTGGAGAAGCTCGGCGCCCTGGAGGTGATGAAGTATTTCCACAGCCGCCCCAAAGACAGCCAGATCGCGGCCTGGGTCTCCCAGCAGTCCTCCCGCATCTCGGCCCGCGGCGTGCTGGAGGCCAAGTTCCTCGAACTCAAGCAGAAGTTTGCCAATGGCGAGGTGCCCCTGCCGAGCTTCTGGGGGGGCTACCGGGTGGTCATCGACACCGTGGAGTTCTGGCAGGGCGGGGCCCATCGTCTGCACGATCGCTTCTACTACAGCCGGGAAGGGGAAGGCTGGCACATCGAGCGGCTGGCCCCCTGATGAACATCGCTCGGCTCAAGAACTTCACCGAGATAGTGAAGAACAACTTCAACATCTCGGCGACGGCGGAAAAGCTCTACACTTCCCAACCGACCCTCAGCAAGCAGATGAAGATGCTGGAGGATGAGCTGGGGCTGGCGCTGTTCAGTCGCAAGGGCAAGAACCTCATCGGCCTGACCCCCATGGGGGAGCAGGTGATGGAACTGGCCAAGGGGGTGGTAGCCCAGGTGGAGCAGATTGGTCAGCTCTCCTCCTGCGAGCAGCTTGCCACCAGCGGGGCGCTGCGCATCGCGACGACCCATACCATGGCACGCTACAAGCTGCCCACCGCCATCAGCGGATTCTCCCGCCACTACCCAGAGGTTACCCTGCACCTGCATCAGGGGGCGCCGGCCCAGCTGGCGCAGATGGTGCAGAACGGGGACGTGGAGATGGCCATCGCCACCGAATCCATGCACCTGTTCGACGAGCTGGCCACCGTGCCCTGCTATCGCTGGGGGCGCAGTGTGGTGGTGCCCCACGGCCACCCCCTCATCGACTGTCAGCCGCTCTCCATGGCGGACTTGGCCCGTTATCCCCTCATCACCTATGTGTTCGGCTTCACAGGCCGCTCCAAGATGGACAAGGCGTTCGGTCGCCATGGCCTCAGCCCCCGCATCGTGCTGACGGCCACCGACACCGACATCATCAAGCACTATGTGCGTCTCGGCATGGGGGTGGGGGTGATCGCGAGCTCCGCCTTCGACGAGGGGGACAAGGGCAGCCTGGTGGCCCTCAACATCGATCACCTGATCGCCTCCAGCACCATTCATATCTGTCTGCGCAGGCACGTACACCTGCGGGACTACAGCTACGACTTCATCCACCGCTTCGCCCCCCACGTGAGCCGGGAGACCATACAGCTCACCCTCATCAACCAGGCGCCGGCCATCAATCTGTCGACCCTGCCCTGGCTCTGAACCAGCCCATCATGCAGTGGATGAAACCACTGCCAATGACGAAAAAAAGAGAGGCCATTAGCCTCTCTTTTTGCTGTCAGGCAGCGTTTCATCTGCCATGGTTGCCGGATGGACGAAGATCCAGCGCCGTTCAATGGCCGATACTGTTCAGATCACAGAAGGCGCCTTGCCCCCTGCATCGAACCGCTCAAGGCCGTACTCACGCCGCCCGGGTCGCCAGATTGACGAAGATCCGGGCCCCGATCAGCAGGCCGTCGTCATCCGGGTAGCAGGGGGTTTGGACATTGCAGGTAGTTGCGGATCCCCCCTTGTCTATCAGGCGTTCCCAGTCGCCAGGTTGACGAAGATCTGTGCTCCAATGAGCAGGCAGTCGTCGTCCAGGTAGTAGGGGTTGGCATGCAGGTAGTTGCAGATCCCCTTGGCCTGGCAGCCGCTGCCGAGGAAGAACATGGCGCCCATGCGGTTCGGGGTGGCGTTGATCATGTAGCTGAAGTCCTCGCTGCCGGTCATGGGCTGGCCCTGGGCATTGATGCCTTCGGCGGGCAGCACGCCGCTCGCGGCCCGCTGCAACCGCTCACAGGCGGCGCCGTGGTTCTCCACCGCCGGGTAACCTGAGTAGATCATGCTGGTCTTGAAGCCGCGCAGCTCGCTCTGGGCGACCATGTCCTTGAAGCTGTTTTTGAGGATCTGATCCGTCTCGGCGTCCATGGCGCGGATGGTGCCACGGGCCTGCACGTGATCGGCGATGGCATTGGGAATGGTGCCGCCGTTGATCATGCCGCAGCCAAACACCGCCGGGCTGAAGGGACTGGTGCGCTTGGCGACGATGTAGTCCATGTCTTCGATGATGCGCACCGCCTCGCGGATGGCGTCCAGCCCCTTGTGGGGGGTCGAGCCGTGGGCGGAGATGCCGTGCACGTCCAGGGTCCAGGCCGAGCCCCAGGAGGACATGACTCCCTGGTTGAACTTGATGGTGCCGGTTTCCATGGCGCCGTCGTTGTGCAGGGCATAGACCTCGTCCACCCCCTCCATGCAGCCGAGTTCCACCATCTTGCCGGCGCCCGGCACCCGCATGTCCTCTTCCGCCATCTGGAAGATGATGCGCAGGTTGTAGCCGAGTATCTCCTGATGGGCGGCCAGGAACTTGGCGGTGGTGAGTGCGATCGCCATGTGGGAGTCGTGGCCGCAGTTGTGGGCCATCCCCTCGTGGGTGGATTTGAACGCCACCTCGGTCATGTCGTGCATCTCGAGGCCGTCCATGTCGGCGCGAAACGCGATGGTGGGCAGGCTGGGGTCGATGTGCAGATCCCCGTGAAAACCGGTGAAGCCCGGGTAGTCGGTGATCCGGTAGCCGAACTCTTCCATCAGGGCGCGGCAGTAGGCCGAGGTCTTGAACTCGGCACCCGAGTATTCCGGAATGCTGTGCAGGTGGTGGCGCACCTCGCAGCTGAAGTCACGCAGGGCAAGCAGGTCAGGTTCGATATGGTAGTCGTGCATCAGATGATCCCTTGAATGGAGAAGCCGAGTTGGGCAACCAGCGAGGCGCCGAAGAAGCAGCAGGTGGAGACGATCATGAAGATGAGGATCACCTTCCAGGACATCTTCTTGAGCTCTTCCAGCTGACCGCCGACGGAGAGACCGGCGAAGGCCAAGAGCGGCACGCAGCAGGAGAGGAAGGAGATCTTCGCCACCGCGTCGATGAAGAGGCTGCGCACCGGGGTTTCCGGCAGGCAGATGAGAATGCCGATGATGGTGGCATAGGCAAAGGCCGGCAGGGAGGAGGGCAGATAGCGCTTGGCCACCAGGGAGGCGAACACCACCAGGGCCATGGCGACGAAGCTGTCCCCCATCTGCCACAGCGGCAGGCCGGTGGTCAGGGTCTGGGTAAACATGGCCAGCAGGATCGCCAGGAAGACGAACCGCATATCCATCACGATGCTTTTCATGCTTGTTCTCCTTTGGCAGAGATGGCGAAGATCTTCTCGGCAAGGGGTAGTCCCAGATAGGTGAGGGAGAGGGCGCCGAGGGCCGATGAGAGCAGGTTGGAGGCGGCGGCGATGCTCAGCACCTGCTGGGCCAGTGCCTCGTCCAGACCGTTGATGAGGGCACCGGAGGCGGCGCTCAGCATGGAGCCCGAACCGACCCCGGAACCGGCGGCGAGAGCCAGGGGATGCAGGCCGGTCAGCGGCGCTATGCTGCCGAGCACGCTGAACCAGAGGGTGCCGATGACGGAGCCGCACAGGTAGATGGCGAGCACGCCGATGTACTCCTGGGAGCCGGTACCGAACTTGCTCTGAATGACGGCGACCGAGGGTTCACGGCTGATGGAGGAGCAGGCACCGATGGCGCGGCGGCCGAAACCGAACTTCACCGCCAGCGGGATGGCGATGAGAATGGGCAGCAGGTTGCCTATCTCCTGCAGGAAGAGAGGGACCCCGACACTCAGGATCATCTTGAGGTTGGGGATGATCATGCCGGCATACTGGGTGCCGAGGATCAGCAGGCTAAAGCCCACCATCTTGCCGCAGAAGCCTTCTTCTTTCTCGGTGAAGAGCTTCTTCCAGCCGGGGATGCGATCCTTGACCGGTTTGGCGGAGACGATCATGCCGATGATGACGGCAAACAACATGGGCAAAATGGGGATGATGGCGATGCCGATCCTGATCTCCTGTTTTCCAATCAGATACTGGGCCACGAAGATCAGCAGGGCGGTCGCCAGGGTACTGACTAACACCGTCTTGAGGGGAGTGGTTTGCTGCATAGTCTTTTCTCTTGTTATGCATGGTTATTCATGAACCCGCGCTGGTGGTGCATGATATGGCCATGATAGAAAGGCAGAGACCCCATTAATGTGACTCCCATCAAGGCAGACATATGGCATTTTTTCATGGGGTATGCCGTTTAACCATGATTAAGATGTGGGTTAACAGTCAGTTAGCAGTCAGCCATGCTGCCCGTCATGGGACGGTCGTGGCGGCGCCACCCGATCACGGTTATGCACCGGCTCATCGCGGCACGCACCTGGGGGGAGGATGGAATTATTGATTGAAGGGGGGCTCTGGCAGCCCCACTGGCAAGAGGCATTGCAGGCCTGGCAGGCGCAAGGCCATGGCTGGCAGCTGCTGCAAAGCCGCCGGACAGGGCGGGGAACGGGGGCAGCGTCCCCTGCGCTGAGCCGCTGGGCCGCCTGTCCGCCCGATGGCATTCTCTTTGCCAGCGATCTCCTCGCCGCCTGGCTAGACGGGGACGAAGCCCCGCTGATGGCGGCGGATCCGAGCCACCAGATCCTGATCAGCGCCTCCAGCGCCCTGCTGACCCTGGCCAAGGAGAGCGGCCTGCTCACCCTGGGGCCCGTAGGGGCGGATCTGATGCTGGGCCCCGACGACGATCTGGCCGAGGTGCTGCAACGGCTGCTCGCCAGACGGTTGTCGATCCCGTTGCTGCGTGAGTCCGCAGGGGTGAAAGCCCTGGTGCTGCGCCCCCTGCGGCCCGAGGATGAGGCCGAGATCCTGCACTATTGCGCCGACGCCGCGATCGCCCGCTATACCCTCAACATTCCCCACCCCTATCCGCCGGAGGCGGCCCGGGACTGGCTGGCCCTGAGTGGGCGCAAGGCCGCCCTCGGCCTTGGCCGAGCCTGGGCGCTGAGTCTGCCATGCGGCCCGGAACTCGCCCCCTTGCTCGGGGTCATCTCCCTGCACTGGAACGGGGAGCTGGCCTGGTGGGTGGGGGTCCCCTGGCAGGGGCAGGGGCTCGCCACCCGGGCGGCGAGCCTGGTCAAGTCATTTGCGTTCGAGCAGTTGCACTTGCCCGCCCTGACGGCCCGCCACATGCCGGGCAATCTCGCCTCCGGCCGGGTGATGGCCAAGATAGGCATGCATCACTGCGGGACAAGGGCTGGAACGGATGAGCAGGAGGGTGAGCTGAGCCACTGGCGGCTGGACAACAGGCCGGTGCTGCCCGAGGAGATGGGTGACGAACTGGCGATGCTGCTGGCGAGGGAAGAGGTGGCGGTGGCCATAGTGCATGATGAGGCAGGGCCAGCGGGCCCTTGCCTCGCGTTGGCGCTGTTTGTGACCGAGCCGCTCCCGGCGTGGGCCACCGGGCTGGATGCGGCGGGAAGGCGGGGAATGGCGCTGCGATGCCATCCTCTCGCCTGGCTGGCGGTGCCCGGCCCCTTGTCATGGACCCACAGGCAGGGCTATTTGCTCAAGGACAGGGGGGCGCAGGGACTTGACTACCTGCTGGGGCTGCGGGATCCCCGGCGGGCCGAAGGCTGACTCTATGCCGGGTTGAACGAGCGGGGCCGGACGGCCATCCCCCCGGTCGCCATTCGTTTTCCTGAGCCCGGCCTCCCATTTTCGAATAAAGGCATTCAAGTCGGGCACCAGTTGTGTGGAATAATGGCCCCCCTGCTGTACGAGGAGTTATGCCCTATGTTGAGAACCGAGCGTCCTGGCGACATGTTGCCCGTCTACGAGCTGGTGAGCGCCGCTTTTGGCCGATCCGATGAGGCCGATCTGGTCAACCGCCTGCGTGAATGCGGGGCCGCCGTGGTCACCATGGTCGAGGAGGAAGAGTACGAGTTCATGGGGCACCTGATGCTGAGCCCGATCACCATCAACGGTCAGGAGGGCCCCTGGCTCGGTCTGGCACCGGTGGCCGTGCATCCGGACTGGCAAGGGCAGGGGATTGGCTCGGATCTGGTGCGCGAGGGGCTGGACACGGCTCTCGAGATGGACTGGAAGGCGGTGGTGGTGCTCGGGGATCCGGCCTACTACGCGCGCTTCGGTTTTCGTCCCGCCAGCGATTTCGGCTTGAACTGCATCTATGAGGTGCCCGCCGACTGCTTCATGGCGATGGAGCTGCAACCGGGCGGCCTCGCGGGCCTGGCCGGGGAGGTGCTCTATCATCCCCTGTTTGACGAGATGGAAGAGGAGTAGCGCCTCGGCGCACTCAGGACCCCGTGAACAACAATGCCGCTCCCCCGGGAGCGGCATTTGTTTTGGCGGGTGAAGGAAACCCTCAGCTGGATTGCTGCTTGGCCTCGTACATCGCCTTGTCTGCCCCCTCGATGAGCTCGTTGGCGGTGACGAATTTCTCATTGCCGGTCACGCAGATGCCGATGCTGACGGAGTACTCGGGGTAGGCGGTGGTGAAGGCGGCCTCGATGCGATCGCTGATATGCAGGGCGGTGGCCTTGCTCGCCTCCGGCAGGATGACGCAGAACTCGTCCCCACCGATCCGGCAGGGGAAGTCCGACACGCGGCAGCTCTCGGTGATGGCCTGTCCCAGGGTCTGCAGGACCTCATCTCCCTTCGCATGACCGAAGGTGTCATTGATGAACTTGAACTTGTTCACGTCGATGTAGATGACTGACAGGAAGCTCTTGCGGCGGATGGCGGCATTGAGTTCGCGAACAATGGTGCGCTGCATGGCCCGTTTGTTGTAGAGCTCGGTGAGGGGGTCTCGTTCCGCATGGGCACTCAGGATCTTGGACTTCTCCTCCAGCTCGCGAGCATAGGTTTCCATCCGCTTCTTGGCGTTCTCGACCGCGCTCAGCAGGGTGCCGATGTAGGTGTCAAACACCAGAGCGGTATCGAAGCTGATCAGCTTGTCGAGGGCTCGCAGTACCAGCGGCAGGTCGGTCTGGTTGCTCATGTGCTCGGCCAGCACATCTTCAATCAGGTATTTGAGGGTACAGCTGGCGGAGAGATAGAGCTTGGGTTCGACCCCGATCCGCTTGTGGACCAGGCCGATGCGCAGCCGGCTGTTGACGTAGTTGTTGTCATAATGGCCCGAGAAGAGATCCTGGATATAGCGCCGCTGAGCACTGCGTAGCCGCTGCAGAGTATCTGAATCACCGATGAGCAGCGCGATTTCATCGAACTCCGTTTGCTGGTCATAAAACTTGGCCACGATGGCCTCAAGGTTTCGCTCGATGATGGGTTGCTGTGCGGCGAGCAGATCCAGCTCACCCGGAGTCAGTTTGAAGAGCTCCATCCGGCGTTGGATTTCGATCTCATTGATGTTGAATTGCTCAAGCAGTGTTTTCTCGATCAACATGGCTACCTCATGTTCCCCGGATTGGTGCAGGGGGATGGCTGTTATTATGTTTTATATCGCTACTGTGCAGAAAAGGCATCCTCTGCCGACGATGATCATCGCATGAAACAGAGGGCATTGATGAGTTTTTTAACATTATCTGCTTGTTTTTATTGATATATACATATTCTGTGTAGGGCATTGCCCCGACTCGGTGAGAGGTCGCTGGTCCGCTTTATCGCGCTGCCCATCCAGGGGCCTGGCCCTCGAAGCGAGCGGCTTACTGTGCCAGGGTTTTGAGCTGTTGCCGGCTGGGAGGGTTGTTCCAGTCGATGGGGCCGTGGGTGAATCTGTATTGCAGCCTCGGCAGGCTCAGCTCCAGCCACTCTTCCCGGAAGTAGGCATAACCGCGCTCCCAGTCAGGGTCGTTGGCCCAGCCGGTCTGCAGGAAGTGGAGGCGGGTACCCTGTCCTTCCGGCACGAAGCGCAGGCTGATGAGGGTCTTCTGCTGGCGAATATGGGGGAACTGGACAGGGAAATTCCAGCTGAAGCTCAGCAAGTCGTGAGGCATCACCGCCATCACCCGGCACCCCTCGCTGCCCCGCTCACCCAATGGCGCATCCGGCCTGAAGTAGATCTCGAACGGGCCGTTGGGCTCGGCCACCATCAGGCATTCAGGGGCCAGAAAACTGCGCAATCCACTCTCCGTGGTCCAGGCTCGCCAGACATCGTCGATGTGGGCCGGGACCAGGATGCTGTCTTCGATCTGCTTGTTATCCATATCAGTGAACCTCGAACCAGTCATGGATGGGACCCCGGCAGTATAGCCCCTCGGGCGATAAAATAGGCAGCCTTGGGTCACAGAGATGTATTCAAGAGGGTCTGCTTTGAGCATTTGACAGGGCGGCGGGATCCACCGCAAAGTGGGTGGGAATGACCAGGAAAAAGGACGTCTTCATGATCAGAGCGATGCGAGCGGCGGACACGCCCGTGCTGGCACAGCTGTTCTTAAAGGGCAGGCGGCAAACCTTCGAGTGGGTTGAACCCTCCCTGTTCCGGCTGGAGGATTTCACCGAGCAGACCCGGGGGGAGCGGATCTGGGTGGCAGAGAAGGGAGGCTCCCCCTGTGGCTTCGTCTCCATCTGGGAGCAGGATAGCTTCGTGCACCATCTCTATGTATCGGCGGACTGGCATGGCCAGGGAGTCGGTCGGGCCCTGCTGGCTGAAGGGCTGGCCGGATCCAGGCAACCGGCCTCCCTCAAGGTCGCCACCCGCAACACCACGGCGCTGGCGTTCTATCACCGGCTAGGGTGGGAAAACACGGACGAGACCGGCCACTGTGACATCACGGGCCCCTGGCGCAGGCTGGTGCTGGCCGCCGAAGAGTGACGTCGGACCGGGTGGTGTGAGGAGCGGCAATCGCGCATAAAAAAGGGCCACTTCCTGCGAAGTGGCCCTTTCCAAACGTTTGGTGGAGCTGGGGGGATTTGAACCCCCGTCCAAAATTACTACATCCTCGGTACTACATGCTTAGTCACTCTTTACATTCGCCAACACGCTGCGGAGAGACACGCCACGCATTGACTAGCTCGATTGGTTTTAATGCTTCCGCCCCGAGCAGGACTTCCACACGATCCTGTGAAGGATGACCTTCCATTTCCCTAGGACACAGGCAAGCTAGGGGAGAAGGGCTCAGCGCAGGTTATTAAGCTGCGAGTGCGTAGTTTTCGTCGTTTGCGACTATTTTTTTGCGGTTTATTAACGAGGCCTACCGCACCTCGGCATGCACCTTGGGTTTCGTGAATCTTGTCGAATCCAGAATCAGCCCCAAGTTGTCAAAAGCGATTGTACGCAAAAAACCTGTCATGGCAAGGCGTTGATGGCAATCGACCGGCCTGGGCCGGTCGATTGCTGGTTTATTGGGCGACCCCGCAGGGTTCAGCCACGGTTCTTGTTCTTCATGATGCGCGCCTTTTCCCGATCCCATTCGCGGGCCTTGGTGTCTTCGCGCTTGTCGTGTTCTTTCTTGCCCTTCACCAGGCCGATCTCGACCTTGACCCAGCACTCTTTCCAGTAGAGGGCCAGCGGCACTATGGTGTAGCCCTGACGGGCGGTCAGACTCTCGAGCTTGTCGAGTTCACGGCGGCTCAGCAGCAGCTTGCGGGTGCGGGTCGGGTCACACACCACGTGGCTGGAGGCGGCGTTGAGGGGCAGGAAGCTGGAACCGAACAGGAAGGCTTCTCCCTGCAGGAAGATGACGTAGGCTTCGCTGATGTTGGCCTTGCCCGCCCGCAGGGATTTGACTTCCCACCCTTGCAGAGACAGGCCGGCCTCCACGCGCTCTTCGATGAAGTACTCGTGACGGGCGGTTCTGTTGAGTGCAATGGTGCTGGACCCGGCTTTGTTTTTACTGTTCTTTTTGCTCATGACGGGGGCCTTAGGCGATGTTGATGAAGGCGCATTATACGTGGGCGGCGGCGGCTGTAAAACGCGCAGCCGCTCGAGTGTCTGCTTTCTGAGCAATTCAGGCCGGTTGGGGGCGTTCAACCCCGGGTTGGCGGGGTAAACGAGCCAGGATGGCGGGCGATGACGGGGTGGTGCACGGTTGTGGGGGAGGATTTTGGCCGCCAAGGTGATAAAATCGCCCCGATTGGATGAGGAAACCCCATGCCCCGTATTACTCGCAGTGCCCTGGTGATGTTCAGCGCCGAACAGATGTTCCGGCTGGTCAACGACGTTCACGCCTACCCCGAATTCCTGCCCGGCTGTGTCGGCAGCCGCGTTCACGAGACGGGGGAGGATTACATGACCGCCTCGGTGGATGTGGCCAAGGCGGGCATCGCCAAGACCTTCACCACCCGCAACCAGCTCGATGCCAACCGCCGCATCAAGATGGAGCTGGTGGAGGGGCCCTTCAAGACGCTGGCGGGCTGGTGGACCTTCACCCCGCTGGATGTGGATGCCTGCAAGGTGGAGTTCGATCTCGACTTCGAATTCACCTCCAAACTCATCGAACTGGCGTTTGGCCAGATCTTCCGCGAGCTGGTGAGCTCCATGGTGCTGGCCTTCTCCAATCGTGCCAAGGTGGTCTACGGTGTCTGATCTGCTCAATATCGAAGTCGCCTACGCCCTGCCCGAACGTCAGACGGTACTGCGTATCCGGGTCGCCCCCGGCACCAGCGTGCTGGCCGCCATCGAGCAGTCCGGCATCCTCGGCAAACATCCGGAGATCGATCTCGCGGTCAACAAATTCGGCATCTACAGCCGTCCGGTCAAGGGGGGGGAGGCGGTGCAGGACGGGGATCGCATCGAGATCTATCGCCCCCTCATCGCCGACCCCAAGGAGATGCGCAAGAAGCGGGCCGAAAAGGCCAAGGAAGAGGGACGGGCCGACGTGGTCACCGGCGGGCGGCCGGACGTGCACCGCAAGCGGGACGAGGGTGACCCGGCCTGATACACCCTGCTCCTGCAGCATAAACAAGAGGCGCCATGGCGCCTCTTGTCGTTTATAACTGATTTCAGGTCATGCGGCAGCGATATGCACTGCCAAACGGGGCCGTCACAGCACCAGCAGTCGCTCGTTTTCAACGATCTCCACGCCGTCATCCTGGCTTGCGAGCACCGTCATGGCATGGGCCACCTGACTCGCCTCGATGGCGCGCCAGCGGGTGAGGCGCCCGCGCAGCAGGGGTTTCACCAGGGGATAGAGTGCCTGGATGAGTCGCTCCGAGGTGCGCGGCGGCTGGCGATCCCCGAGCAGCATGGCGGGGCGGACGATGGCGAGCCGCTGCCATTGCTGGGCCAGCAGCGCCTGCTCCATCTCCCCCTTGGTGCGGGGATAGAGGGCAGGGGAGCGGGGGTTGGCGCCGAGGCTTGAGACGATCAGCAGGCGGCGGCAGCCGTGACGATGGGCGAGGGCGGCGAAGGCCAGCACATAGTCGTGATCGACCCGGCGAAAGGCGGCATCCGAGCCGGCGTCCTTGCGGGTGGTGCCGAGACAGCAGAAGGCGAGATCGACCGGGGTGGGGAGTACCGCCTCTGCCAGTCGCTCAAAATCCACCGGCAGCCAGTGGCGGTTCGGGGCAGGCTCCCCTGGCGTGCGGCAGAGCAGGGTCAGCGCGTGGTCGGCGCCAAGCTGGCGCACGAGCGCGCGGCCGATGAGGCCGGTGGCCCCGGCGATGAGGATCTGGCTCATGGGATCTCCCGGTGTGGCACTGAGGCCCTGTGTGAATGGGGGCCCTTCAACCTTGGGCCAAGCCGCCGCATGCTTCAACCTGGGCTCCACCCCCCAGAAAGACAAAACCGGCCAAGGCCGGTTTTGTGTGCAATCAGAGCGGGGTCGTGAAGGCTGCCGGGAGCGGGAAGTCACCGGTGGCGGTGGAGAGCCGGTCACCCACGAAGTTCAGGGTCAGCTCCTTGCGCTCCTTGTCGCCACGACCGGGCGTGAACTCGTAGAGGTAATACCAGGTATTGGGGTCGAAACCGTCGCGCAGCATGGGGGAACCCAGCACGTACACGACCTGCTCGCGCGTCATGCCCTGGCGCAGTTTGTCGACCTGCTTTTGTTCTACGTAGTTGCCCTGGGGAATATCGATGCGATAGACCAGGCTGCAACCGGACAGGGTGAGGGCGGTCAAGGCCGCGGCAATCAGGTGTTTCATCCGCATATCGGGTTCAGATCATCCATACAGTCTTTTTTAGCTCGGCAAATCATACCCACTCCCTGCGCGGAAGTAAAAAGCCATTGATCTGACTGGCAGTAAAAAGGGCCGCGAGGCGGCCCTTGGCAAGCTGGCGCACGGCTTACATGGCGGTGCGGAAGATCTCGACAATCTCGGCGTGGGTAGCCTGCTTGGGGTTGGTGAAGCCGCAGGCATCCTTGAGGGCATTGGTGGCCAGCACGTCGAAGTCATCGGCCTTGACCCCGAGCTGCTCCAGACCGGCGGGGATGTTCACGTCCCGGGCCAGCGTCTTGATGGCGGCAATGGCGGCGGCGGCCCCCTGCTCGTCGCTCATGGCGCTCACGTCCACTCCCATGTGGCGGGCCACGTCCTTGAGGCGGGCGGCGCTCACCTGGGCGTTGTAGGCCTGCACGTGGGGCAGGAGCACCGCGTTGCATACCCCGTGGGGCAGGTCGTAGAAGCCGCCGAGCTGGTGGGCCATGGCGTGCACATAGCCAAGGCTCGCATTGTTGAACGCCATGCCGGCCAGGAACTGGGCATAGGCCATCTGCTCGCGGGCGTGCAGATCATCCCCCTGATGGACCGCGGTGCGCAGGTGCTTGGCGACGAGCTGGATGGCCATGATGGCGCTGGCATCGGTCACCGGGGTGGCGGCGATGGAGACATAGGCCTCGATGGCGTGGGTCAGGGCGTCCATGCCGGTGGCGGCGGTGAGCCCGGCGGGCTTGGCCAGCATCAGCTCGGGGTCATTGACCGACATCAGCGGGGTGACGTGCTTGTCGACGATGGCCATCTTCACCTGACGGGCCTCGTCGGTGATGATGCAAAACCGGGTCATCTCGGAGGCGGTACCGGCCGTGGTGTTGATGGCGATGAGCGGCAACTGGGGCTTGGCGGAGCGATCCACCCCTTCGTAGTCCTGAATGCTGCCGCCGTTGGCCGCCACCAGGGCGATCCCCTTGGCGCAGTCGTGGGGGGAGCCGCCCCCGAGGGAGATGACGCAGTCGCACTGGTTGGCCCTGAGCATGGCCAGCCCCTGCTCGACGTTGGTCATGGTGGGGTTGGGTTTGGTGTCATCGAACACCTGGCTCTCGATGCCCTGCTCCGCCAGCAGTTTGGCCACCTTGGCCACCACGCCCAGCTGGTTGAGGATGCGATCGGTGACGATCAGCGCCTTGCGATAGCCATAGCCCTTGATGTCGGCGGCAGCCTCCTGCAGGCAACCCGCGCCCATCAGGTTGACCGCCGGGATATAGAACTTGAATGTAGCCATGGTGAACTCCGTAGATTAGCCATTAAGTAGTAGTGTGGCGTCAAAATAACAGCGTCAATCGGGATTGGCAGGCTTCAATGGTATCTGATGTACAACTTTGTGGACTCGATCGCGCTCTGTGGATTCACCCCCAGAGAGGGCTTGACAAGGGGCGGGAAGGGGTTGATAACAGAAAAACGTTTTTCAATTAATTCATCATGTTAGCAAACGTTTTGCATGAAAATGGCTGCTGTCAATGCGTGAAACTGTGAGTTGCCTCAAGGATTTGGAAAGCGCTTTCGCCCATAGTTGCGCCTTCCCGAACGAGGGGAAAACTGGCTTGAAAATTACATAAAGAACCATCTTAACTGCACGCTGCCATTCGTGGCGGAGCGCAACCAGGAGTCCACTATGTCTGATGTTTTTCACTTGGGTTTGAAGAAAGCTGATCTGCAAGGCGCCACCCTGGCGATCGTTCCCGGTGACCCCGAGCGTGTGAAGCGTATCGCAGAACTGTTGGACAACCCGGTACACCTGGCCAGTCATCGTGAATTCACTACCTGGCGCGGCGAGATGGGCGGCACCGCCGTCATCGTCTGCTCCACCGGTATCGGCGGCCCGTCTACCTCCATCGCGGTGGAAGAGCTGGCCCAGCTGGGCATCCGCACCTTCCTGCGCATCGGCACCACCGGCGCCATCCAGCCGCACCTGAACGTGGGCGACGTCATCGTCACCACCGGCTCCGTGCGCCTCGACGGTGCCAGCCTGCACTTCGCGCCCATGGAATTCCCGGCCGTCGCCGACTTCGAGTGCACCACCGCACTGGTCGAGACCGCCAAGGAGCTGGGTTCCAAGCTGCACGTGGGCGTGACTGCCTCTTCCGACACCTTCTACCCGGGTCAGGAGCGTTACGACACCTACTCCGGCCGCGTGGTGAGCCGCTTCCAGGGCTCCATGAAGGAGTGGCAATCCATGGGCGTGCTGAACTTCGAGATGGAGTCTGCCACCCTGTTGACCATGTGTGCCAGCCAGGGTCTGCGTGCCGGTATGGTGGCGGGCATCATCGTCAACCGTACCCAGCAAGAGATCCCGAGTGCCGCCACCATGGCCAAAACCGAATCTGACGCTATCAAGATCGTGCTGGGCGCCGCCCGCAAGCTGATCTGACGCTCTCTTGACAGAGAGTACCGAGTGGGGGTGGGGGCCGCTGCGAAAGCACGGCCCCTATCTTTATCTGCCGTTCAGCCATTCCCCCATCCCGCCTGCTGGCTCTATCCAGTTTTACGATTCATTTCCTCTGTCAGATTAAAACGGCGTGGCACACGTCACTGCCATCTGCTCGCCACTCACCGGATGTCGGAACCTCAGCGCATTTGCGTGCAGCATCAGTCGGGGAGTCCGCTCCGTGCCCGGTTGCACCAGGCCGCCGTAAAGATCGCATCCCAGGATGGGGTGCCCCAGCCACTGGCAATGAATGCGCAGCTGATGAGTGCGACCCGTCTCGGGACTGAGCGCTACCCGGGTCACGGGCAGGGGCTCACCGACCTCGTTCAGGCGTTCGGTCCGCGCCAGCACCCGATAGCGGGAGCGGGCAGGTTTGCCGCGCTCGGCGCAGATCGTCATCAGGGGAAAGAGGGCCGGATCCTTGGCGATGGGAGCTTCTATGACCCCTTCGTCCTCGGCCAGGTGGCCGCAGAGCAGCGCCTCGTACGTCTTGGTCACGGCGCGCTGGCTGAACTGCTGGCACAGCAGGGCATTGATGGCCTTGTTTCTGGCCAGCACCATGATCCCCGAGGTGCCAAAGTCGAGGCGATGGATCAGAGTGCAGCCGGGGTAGTCCTGTACCAGTCTGTGGTGCACGGAGTCGAGGTTCTGCGGATTCTTGCCGGAGAGACTCAGCAGCCCGCTCGGCTTGTTGATGAGCAGCAGGTGCTCGTCCTCGAACAGGATCTCGATGGCGGCGGCGCAGGGGGGGGCGATGAAGGTATCGACGATGACGGACATAGGGCGTTGGGGTTGAGGAGCGGGAGGGGATCATACAAGAAGCCGCCCCGTTCGGCGAATCCACCGGCCCCAGCCTGTGGGCGTCGCTGGCAAGCCACTGATTATTCAGGCGGAGCCATTTTGTGACTGCCCCCTGAGTTAATTCTCAGCTCCCTTGCTAAGGTATGCGCTTTGTCACCTTGTCAGGAGTCTGCCATGTCTTTGCCCGTCATTCTCGATTGCGATCCCGGCCACGATGATGCCATCGCCCTCATTCTGGCGCTGGCGAGTCCGGAGTTGAACGTGCTGGCAGTGACCACCAGTGCGGGCAACCAGACCCCGGACAAGACCCTCAACAACGCCCTGCGCATCCTCACCCTGCTCGGGCGCCACGACATTCCGGTGGCGGCGGGGGCACCCAAGCCCCTGGCCCGCGAACTCATCATCGCCGACAACGTGCACGGGGAGACTGGCCTCGATGGCCCCAGGCTGCCGGATCCCGGTTTCGCTCCCCAGGCCATGACGGCGCTGGAGCTGATGGCCAGGACGTTGCGCGAGAGCCTGGAGCCGGTGACCCTGGTGCCGACCGGCCCGCTCACCAACATCGCCCTGCTGCTGGCCGCCCACCCTGAACTCAAGCCGAGGATTGCCCGCATCGTGCTGATGGGGGGGGCGGCCGGGCCGGGCAACTGGACGCCGGCGGCGGAGTTCAACATTTACGTGGATCCGGAAGCGGCCGATATGGTGTTCAAGTCCGGTATTCCCATCACCATGTGCGGGCTGGATGTGACCCACGAGGCCCAGGTGATGGACGAAGACATCGAGCGGGTGCGGGCCATCGCGAATCCGGTGGCCCAGTGCGTGGCCGGGCTGCTCGATTTCTTCATGATCTACCACAGGGATCCCAAGTGGGGATTCACCGGCGCCCCCCTGCATGACCCTTGCACCATCGCTTGGTTGCTGGCGCCAACGCTGTTCCACGGGATAGACTGCTGGGTCGGCATCGAAACCCGGGGTACCCATACTGTGGGGATGACGGTGGTGGATCGCTACGGCCTGACCGGCAAGCCAGCCAATGCCCTAGTCTTGCTGGGATTGGACAGGCACGGTTTCATCGATCTGCTGGTGGAGCGCCTGCAGGTATTCAACGGGCAATGATGCAATCAGAGAAGGGAAGGGGAATGGGAAGAGAGACGCTGGCCGCGCTGGTGTGCCTACAACTGACGGCGTGCGCCACGCCGTTCGAATCCATGTGGCAAGGGCTGGCGACCTGCGAGCTGGATGGTCTCTATCTCGACAGCGAGACGGGGGAGCCCTCCCATCCCCTGCTCAAGACCTTCACCCCCTACAAGAACAGCGACGGCTTTGCCTGGTACAAGACCCATCAGGAGTTGCACGGCTTGCCCATCACGGGCTTCCTCATTCCCACCTCCACCTTCGAGGTGCATGCGCTCTTCGTCGATACCCCCATCGCCAACGCCAGGCGGCTGACCCACAACGCCTATGGCAGCGAATTTGCCAACGAGGAGAAGCACAACAAGGGGGAAGCCCCCCTGCTGCTGCGCGATCCCAACAACCCCAAGCGCTCCATCATCGATTGCACTCAGGGGGAGTCCGAGGCGCCGCTGCCGGAGGAGCCTTTCCCGGAATAACCTCTCCGGGCCCGCGGTGGCCCCATCGCCTTGTCACCTCACCATGATGTGGCGTACTTCCTGGATCCCGTCACGGCGAGCCGGGATGCGACATTCTTTGCCGAGTACAAGAACAGGGCGCTGGTCGCGGATGACATATTGCAGGCGATCGAGGAGCGGCGCGCTCCCCTGAGGCACTATGCCTATCAGTGGGATCACCAGATTTTTTCCGCGACCTTGAAGTGGGGCGTGCTGGAGTGGTCCGGGGATGAGACGCGGCGCTCCCCGAGGATCGATGTCGCCTACTTCGTCGACCCTGACAGTGCCGAGTCCGATGCAAAGGTGTTCTCATTTTTACGCGACCGTATCGGGTAGCGACGGACAGGCGTCCGAAAGTGAGCAAACACCGGCCTCGGCCGGTGTTTTTATGCCACCGGGATTTTCTTGGGCCCTGTCACGCGACGTGATACGCGGCAGTTTGCTCAAAAGAGGGCGCGACCACGACCTCATGGCAACCCATGGTGGGATAGTCAACGAGGCGGCGTGACAATAAAAATCCCCCGTGATGGGGGATTTTTTATTTCTCTCTGGCACCAGCGCAGCAGCAGGGCTGTGCCGGAGACATGACCCGCTTGATGGCGATCAGCAGCGTATCAGCTCCCGGACTCCGGCTGGGTGTGTTCGGGCGCCGCGCTCAACAAGTCCAGCCCCTCGTCCTGGCTCAGCACCAGATAGCGCTCGTACTGGCGCAGGACGTCGGCGCTCAGCTCGTCCCGGGTCAGGTACTGGATGTCATAACCGGCGCGGCCGTCGGCGAAGAAGGTCATGGGTTCGAAGATGCAGGCCTCCGGATCGTGATTGTGAGCGGCCTCCAGGGGGTTGAAGGCGGGGGCGGGCCTGGATTCGATACGAATCCCGTAGCCGAAGTCGCGCCGACCCTCCTGGGGCACCAGCAGCAGGCACTGATCCGGGTCGCTCTGCTCGACCCGGCAGGTGAGCCCGCGGGCCTCGAACTCCTGGCGCAGGGCGGTCAGCGCGGGCAGGGCGATGTCATTGAGGAAGCGGCGGGCTCCCTGCTCGGTGGAGGGACGCAGCAGGTGATCCATGCGGGTGCGCCACTGCTTGCCGTTCCAGAAGTCGGTGGCGGGGGAGAGGCGCCTGGCCGAGTGCTCCCTGTCCGCCACCAGGCCGCGGCAGAGACCGAGACAGAGCAGCACCATGATGAAGGCAAAGGGCAGGGCGGCGATCAGGGTCATGGATTGCAGGGCCGCAAGCCCCCCTGTGCTCATCAGGGTGCCCGCGGTGATCCCGAGCAGAACGGCCCAGAACAGGCGCTGCCAGACGGGGGATCCCTCCTTGCCCTGGGTGGCGATGTTGTCGATGACGAAGGCGCCGGAGTCGGCGGAGGTGACGAAGAAGACGCTGATGAGGATCACCGCCAGCGCCGAGGTGATGTCGGCCCCCGGCAGCAGATCGAAGAAGTTGAACAGCAGGGTGTCGATGTTGCCCACCGAGTCGATGAGGCTCTGGCCGCCGGCGTGCTGGCTGGCCCAGATGGCGGCGTTGCCGAACACCGTCATCCAGATGAGGTTGAAGGCGGTGGGAACGAACAGAACGCCCAGAATGAACTCGCGCAGGGTGCGTCCGCGGGAGATGCGGGCGATGAAGAGGCCGACGAAGGGGGACCAGGAGATCCACCAGGCCCAGTAGAGCAGGGTCCAGTTGCCAAACCAGCCCGCCTGGCGCGTCTCGCTATAGGTGAAGGTGCGGAAGGTGAGCTGGGTCAGGGCGGAGACATAGTTGCCGATGTTCTCGGAGAGGGCCCCCAGCAGGTATTGGGTGGGGCCGGCGATGAGCACGAACAGCAAGAGCACGATGGCGAGGAAGAGGTTCAGCTCGGAGAGGCGCTTGACCCCCTTGTCGAGGCCGGTGACCGCCGAGAGGCCGGCGAGGGCGATGACGACCCCGATGAGGCCGAAGCGGAACAACTCTCCCGTGGTATCCATCCCGGTGAGCCGGGTGATCCCCGCCGACAGCTGCATCACCCCGTAGCCCAGTGTGGTGGCGATGCCGAAGATGGTGCCCACCAGGGCGAAGATGTCCACGGCGTGGCCGAGGGGGCCATGGATCTTCTCCTTGAAGATGGGGTAGAGACCGGAGCGGATGGTGAGCGGCAGGTTGTAGCGAAAGCCGAAGTAGGCCAGCACCAGGCCGACGATGGCGTAGATGGCCCAGGCGTGGAAGCCCCAGTGGAAGAAGGTGGTGATCATGGCCTCCCGGGCGGCTGCCTGCGTCAGGGGGGCGGCCTGGGGCGGGGAGACGAAGTGGCTCATGGGTTCGCCCACCCCGAAATACATGAGCCCTATGCCCATGCCGGCGGCGAACAGCATGGCAAGCCAGGAGGTGAAGCTGAACTCGGGGCGGGCGTCATCCGGTCCCAGGCGGATGTTGCCGTAGTGGCTGAATGCGATCACCAGCAGCAGGATCAGGAACATGCCGACCACCAGCACGTAGAACCAGCTGAAGTGCGCGGTGATCCAGCTCTGGCCTGCGCCGAAGAAGCGGGCGGCGGCCTCGGGTGCCAGGGAGCAGATGGCCAGCAATGCCAGGATAAATAGCAGGCCGGGGATAAAAATGGGCAATGAAAGTGTGCTGCGGGGGGGGCGTGACGCGTTCATGGGACACCTTTGGCTGGAGGGACTCAAGACACTATAAGTGGGTTGGCAACAGAAAGGACAGGTGAGGCGCACATCTTGTGAAGATCCCCATCCACACTTCCCCGATCTCTGACGGACATTTCCGGGCTGGATGGGCCGCTTTCTGACAAGTGCCGGGGAGTATCCAAATGACAGCGTTCTGGTGGTCAGCCGGTGGGAGGACTATAGTGCAACCGGAAGAGGGAGACGGGTGAGGCTCGTTTTCTCGTTGCCAGAACCACAATCAAATCGATAACGAGGGCTTGTCATATGAAAGGTATTGCCATCCTGATGACGGTGTTTTTGATGGGCATGGGGGTCGCCCAGAGCGCGGCGGCAGCCACGGCGGCCGAGCAGGCGTGCGAGGCGCAGGCCGCGGCGAAGAAGTTGGCTGGCGCGGCCAAGACCAGCTTTGTGGGCAAGTGCGTCAAGGATGCTGCGGCTGGCGCCAGCAGCGCCAAGGTGAGCCAGTGCGAGAAGGCGGCGGCCGACAAGAAGCTGGCAGGGGCGGCCAAAAACAGCTTTATCCAGAAGTGCGTGAAGACGGACGGGGCGGCGGACAAGGCGAGCCAGTGCGAGAAGGCGGCGGCCGACAAGAAGCTGGCGGGGGCGGCCAAGAACAGCTTCATCCAGAAATGCGTCAAGACGGCCTGAGCGCCAATGCTCTGATGAAAGGGACCCCTGGTCCCTTTCTCTTTTCAACGGGGGTTGGGCAGTGACTCTTGCTGCCTGAATGGTACTGGTAGCGAAAATGGCAGGTTTTATTATGGCAATGCAGTGTTTGATGCTGTCAGACATCCCCTCAATGCATTTCCCTGCGGTGGTCGCCGCCCGGCGAGCCGCGCGTCAGGATTTTCTCGTGTTGTTTCAATAATGATATTCCCAATAAAAACAACACATTAGGTGTATCTCCACCATTTATTTTCGCCAATTTTCGCTTTTGATGAAATCTTTTTCCCCCGGTGCCGGTTTTATAGGGGGTAGCCGGCGCGCAAGCCCGGCAACACTTTCACACCGCAGAGATCAGCCGTCAGGCTCAACAATAAGGAATGTCCCTATGAACGTGAAAAAAAGCACCGCCATCACCTGCGCCATGACCGGTCTGCTGGCCCTGGGAGCCCAGATGGTCGCTGCCCCGGCCATGGCTGCCGAGGAGAAAGAGAAGTGCTACGGCGTGGTGAAAGCGGGCAAGAACGACTGCGCCACCAAGACGGCCTCCTGCGCCGGCACCGCCAAGATGGACGCCCAGGGTGATGCCTTCGTGGTGATGCCCAAGGGCCTGTGCGAGAAGCTGGCTGGCGGCTCCCTGCAGCCGAAGTAAGCCCTGTGCCAGGGGGCGGACCCGCCGTTCCCTGGCCATTTCCTGCCAAGAGATCCCGCCATGAACCCCTTGATCGGTATCGGATTACGTCCGCCTCACTATGATGACCTTCGTCAGACCCGCCCCGCAGTGGGTTGGCTGGAGGTGCACAGCGAGAACTACTTCGAGCGCCACAGCCAGGGATTCGAGGTACTGGCCGAGCTGGCCAGCCATTATCCCGTCAGCCTGCACGGGGTGGGCATGTCGCTGGGCTCCGCCGATCCCCTGGATCAGCAGCATCTGCGCCAGCTGGCGGCCCTGGTGCGGGACATCGGGCCGGTGCGGGTCTCCGAACACCTGAGTTGGGGCAGCATCGGCGGGCGCTATTTCAACGATCTGCTGCCGGTGCCCTACACCCGGGCGGCGCTGACCCGGATGAGCGACAAGATAGAGACGGTGCAGCAGACCCTGGGTCGCCAGCTGCTCATCGAAAATCCCTCATCCTATCTGCAACTGCCGGGGGAGATGAGCGAGTGGGAGTTTCTGGCCGAGCTGGCCCGGCGAAGCGGCTGCGGCATATTGCTCGATCTCAACAATCTTCATGTCAGTGCCTTCAACCACGGTTTTGACTGCGCCGACTACTTCGCGGCCATCGATCTGGATGCGGTGGGGGAGATCCACCTCGCCGGTTACACCGACAAATCCCTGCCAGAGGGGCACCTCTATATCGACACCCACAGTGCTCCGGTGGCGCCCCCCGTGTGGGAGCTGTATCGCCAGATCTGCGCCCGGCGGGCCATCCCCACCCTGATCGAGTGGGATCTGGAGATACCACCGCTGCCGGTGCTGCTGGGGGAGGCTGAGCTGGCGAGTGAGATCATCAGCGCAGCCCCATCCATGGCCGCATTGGCCGGGGAGGCCTCCCATGCCTGAGCTGACTGCCATGTCCGCATCTTTGGACTCTGATCCGCTGGCGCCGTTGCGGCGGGTGCAGCAGGGATTTGCCGCCGGGCTGCTCGGTGACGAGGAGGCGGCCCTGGGGCTCATCGCCCCGGCCAGCCTGCCAGCCTCCGCCCTCCTGCAGGTCTATCGCAACAACTTCGTGCTGAGTCTGAGCGAGGTGCTGGCCAGCACCTACCCCGCCGTCAAGGCCATGGTGGGGGAGGCGTTCTTTGCCGCCGCTGCCCGTGGCTTCGTGCTGGCCGAGCCACTGGAAGAGGGCTCTGTCATGCACTACGGCGAAGGATTCGGTGACTGGCTTGCGGGTCTGCCCACCACGGCCGCGCTCCCCTGGCTCGGGGATCTTGCCCGCTTCGAATGGACGCTGGATCGCACCGCCCTGCTGCCACCGGATCCCCGCCGCTGGCCGGCGCAGCGCCTGGCCGCCATTCCTCCCGCTCTCTGGGATCGGCTGGTGCTGCGTTGCGCCGGGGATGTGCTGGGGTTTGAGAGCCGCTATCCGGTGCTCGCCATCTGGCAGATGGCCCTGCACGGCGGGGCTGCGGTCGAGGAGCTGGACTCCCCCTGCTGGCTGGCGCTCAAGAAGCGGCCGGATCACCGGGTCGATCCTCTCTCTCTCAACCTGCCTGCCTGGCAACTGCTGCAAGGCTGCCGTCAGGGTCAGCCGCTGGCCACCCTGCTTGGGCAGGATCCCGCCCTGGCGGAACAGCTGCCCACCCTCGTTACCCTCGATCTGCTGGTCGATCTGGAGCTTGTCCATGACTGAACACACTATCATTCCGGCCGACAGCCTCTGGGCGTCGCGTATTCAACCCGCCCTCGTCGGCGCCGTGCTGCTGCTGGCACGGCTCTGGGTCGCGCTGATTTTCCTGCGCTCCGGCTGGCTCAAGCTGAGCGCCTGGGACTCCACCCTCTATCTGTTCGAGTTCGAATATCAGGTTCCGCTGCTGCCCTGGCAGTGGGCGGCCTATGTGGGAACGGCCACCGAGCTGTTGCTGCCACTGCTGTTGGTGGGGGGGCTCTTCACCCGCCCGGTCGCCTTCTTGCTGTTTGGCTTCAACATCATGGCGGTCGTCTCCTACCCCACCCTCTGGGCGGGGGGCTTCTACGATCACCAGTTGTGGGGCTGGATGTTGCTGACCCTGGTGGTCTGGGGGGGCGGTCCCCTGTCGCTGGACTTCTGGCGCCTTGAAAGAGGCCGGCAGCAGGGTTAGCCTGCAAGCCATGTGAGGGGGCCTTTGGCCCCTTTTTTATCGCCCCGTCCAGGGTGGCGCAAAGAGGAGAGTCATGATGTGTGCGAGGTGCGCGAGATGAGGGTACGCGAGGCCGGACTGGCGGATATCCCCGCCCTGGTGGCGCTGCGCTTGCAGCTGTTCTGTGAACTGGGGGAGCTGGCCAGCCCCGAGGCCGATCCTGCGCTGGCGCGGGCGACCCGGGATTATTTCACGGCCGCCATGCAGGAAGGCAACGGCCGCTCCTGGCTGGTGGAGGTGGACGGAGAGGCCGTGGCCTGCGGGACCCTGGCCTTGTTCGTGCGTCCCCCCTATCCCGGCAACCTGAGCGGGCGAGAGGCCTATCTGCTCAACATGTATACCCGGCCAGACTGGCGCAAGCAGGGCATGGCGAGAGCGCTGCTCGAGGCCATGACCCGCTGTGCCAGAGCGTTGAAACTGGGCAAGCTGTGGCTTCATGCCAGCGAGGAGGGACGCCCCCTCTATGAGCGCATGGGCTTTGCGGGCAACCCGGACTGCCTGGAATGGCACCCCATCGATTGATGGGGCTGGCATGGAACGCATGAGATCTGCGGATAAGGCAGCCTATCTGGCATGGGTTTCATGAATGGAGCCCTGCTATTGATGATCCTAAAACGAGTGTTAAACGTACTCTCTGCCCTTGGCACATCTGCTGCTTTTCTCTACACTGCGCGCCCCCGGCAACGAACCGCTGCCGGGGCAAGTTGGTGTCTGCTCATCGGACCTCAACAGGCGCACTCTCTTCGGGTCCGGCCCTGCCGATAACAGGGTATCCCGAGGGAGGTGAGTGGCTGTGCAGGCGTGATCGGAACAGGGGGCGAAATGGCCTCCATCTATAGGGTTCAGAGGTAGGTCATCCATGTTCAATAACAAACTGAAGGCGCAGTTGCAGGCTTGCCAGGCGCGGCTCGATGAGCAGCAAGGGGTGGTGGATGCCATCCGGCAGGGGGTTGCCAGCGCGATCTTCACCCCACAGGGGGAGATCATCGACGTCAATGATGCCTTTGCGAGGCTGACGGGTTACCGCGCCGATGAGCTGGTGGGGAAACACCATGCGCAGCTGTGTCCCCAAGGCTGGGGACAGTCCGCCGAGCATCAGCAGTTCTGGGCGGGGCTGCGCCAGGGTCAGCAGGGCGCCGGGGTGTTCGAGCACATCAACCAGCGCGGGGAGTCGCTCTGGCTGGAGGCGAGTTATTGCCCGGTGAAGCAGCAGGGCCGGGTGGTGCGGGTGCTGCTGATTGCCAGCGATACCACGGCCCGTCAGCAGCAGCTGCAACGTCAGGAGGCGCTGGCCCTGGCGCTGGACAAGTCCCAGGCGATGATAGAGTTCACCCCGAGTGGCGACATCCTGAGCGCCAATGAGAACTTCCTCGCCTGCATGGGCTACAGCGCGAGCCAGTTGCAGGGCAAGCATCACAAGATCTTCTGCGACGAGGATTTCTTGCGCGAGCAGCCCCATTTCTGGGATGAACTGGCACGGGGCCAGTTCAAGTCTGGTCTCTTCATGCGCTACAACAGCCGGGGGGAGGCCATCTGGCTGGAGGCGACCTACAACCCGATCCGGGATGGGAGCGGCAAGGTGGTGAGGGTGGTCAAGTTCGCCAGCGACATCACGGCGCGCATTCATCAGAACAATGCCACCCGGGATGCGGCCCGGCTTGCCCATCACACGGCCCAGGAGACCCTCAGCAGCGCCGAGCAGGGGGCGGGGCTATTGCGCGCCGCGGTGGAGACCTCCTCCCTCATCGCGACCCAGGTGGAGCAGGCCATCGACCTCATCGGTCAGCTCAATGAGCAGTCGAGGCATATCGAGGCCATCGTCTCCACCATCAGCGCCATCGCCGATCAAACCAATCTGCTGGCCCTCAATGCGGCTATCGAGGCGGCGCGGGCGGGGGATCAGGGCCGCGGCTTTGCCGTGGTGGCGGACGAGGTGCGCCAGCTGGCGGCCCGCACCTCGCTGTCGACCGGCGAGATTGCCAAGGTAGTGCAAAAGAACCGCGAGTTGACGGCCAGGGTGACCGGTGACATGGCCGGGGTGGCGGGCAGCGCCGAGCTGGGCAAGGAGCAGATAGCCCGGGTCGATGCCGTCATGGTGGAGATCCGCCAGGAGGCGAACCGGGTGTCGGAAACCGTCTCCAACCTCTCCATCTGAGTGATGACGACGCGTCAGATACCGCCCCCTGCGGCGGTATCTGACGAGATCGCCAAAAGTGTGAGCGGTCAGTCAGGCAAACTGAATCCGGCCTGTACCGTGCCCCCCTTGTCGATTGTTCCGGCTTCTCCCCTTGATTAGTCTGCCGGCTCATTTTTCATTGAGCTGGAGTGATGTGATGGCTGTGGGACAGAAAAGCAGGGCGACGGCCCTGTTGCTGGGGTTGGTGGCGAGTCTGGGGTTGAGTGGCTGCATGGGGTCCATGGGGCTCTCCGCCATGGTGACCAAGGGCAACCTGAGCGTGGTGGATAACCGTTATGGCCGCGCCGGGGTCTTCGTGCTGCTCTCCCCCGTCTATGGTCTGGCGGCGACTGCGGATCTGTTCGTGTTCAACACCATCGAATTCTGGTCCGGCAAGAATCCCATCACCGGCAAGTCGCCGGCCCTGGTGGATCAGAAGGCCGATGCGGTGATCAAGGTCAACCAGCATCTGGACCCTTCCCTCAACAAGGTGCCGCTCGCCATGCTGCCCCAGGGCGTGCGGGAAGTGGAAGTCACTTATCCTGACGATCGCAGCGCCCAGATGGAAATTCACTACCTGGATGGCCGCAGCAGCATGATGCGCGGTGAAAAGCGGGGCAATCAGGTGGATCTCTATCTCGACGGCAAGCTGGTGTCGACCCTGAGCGAGCAGCAGCTGGCCGAGATAAGCGAGGGCAAGCGCACCCTGGCCTGATGGCTGGCGCAGCCCGCTGATACCGGATGTCGGCAAAAAGCCCCGCAGATGCGGGGCTTTTTCATGGGCTACGGGACGGCATCAGCGTGCGGTCGGTTTGCCATAGGGCAGCAATACCAGCCCCAGCAAACGGCTCAGCTGCTTGAGCTGCTCGGTGAGCTGCACGTTGAGCCAGAGGTAGCCGCTGATGCTGGCTTCCCCCTCGGCGCAGAGCCGCACCCGGGTGGTGGCCTCGTCCAGGCAGGCGATGGCGACATCCAGCTCCCGTTGTTCGCCGCTCTTGAGCATGAGGGCGAGCTGGGTGATCACCGTCTCGGTCGCCTGCTGGCAGGCCCGCAGTTCAGGGGTGCTCTGCATCAGGAAGTGGCTGTGGCGATCGTTCCAGTAGGTGTTGGCCAGCATCTCCAGGGTGCAGAGGGTGTTGCGCAAGGTCGCCTGGATGGCTTCGAAATGGGGGGCGTTGAGGCGGGTCTCCTTGACGGCCGGGGTCAGCAGGGGGCGCAGACTGACCATCTTGGCAAGCACGCGTGCATGGTTGCGGGTCAACTTGGGCCGCTCCAGCATGTTGGGGGAGAGATGGGTGTGATAGAGGCGCTGGGCCATCATCAGGGTGTCGTGCATCTGCAGCCGCCAGTGGATATAGGCTCGCTGGGGATAGATGCTGCAAAACAGCAGTGCCAGCAAAGAGCCCAGGATGACGTCGCCGCTGCGCCACAGGGCCGTCTCTATGTCCCCCGGCTTGCCCCCCATGATGACCGCCAGCGTGATGCCGATGAGCAAACCGGCATAGGGGCGCTTGCCGAGGGCCAGATAGCCGCACAGGAACATGATGGCGAAGCTCCAGATCAGCATCAGGGGGATCGAGTAGAGCTCCAGATAGAGGGCCACCACGCCACAGGCAGCACCGAAGATGGTGCCCACCACCCGCTGCAGGGCGCGGGGAAACACATTGCCCCAGAACGAGATGGGACCCATCACCACCACCAGGGTGATGAGGGGCCAGGTGCTCTCCGGCACGTGAAAGTGACGGGTCAGCATGAAGGTGATGGTGAAGGCCAGGGCGATGCGCAGTCCGTGCACCAGTCGGTAGTTTCCATACACCAGCAGATCGAAGCGGGAGAGGGGGGCGTTCAGGCGCAAGTGCGTCGTCTCATCTCGGGTTGAACGAAAAGCCGGGCGTCCCGATCAGCGCAGCTGCTGAGGCAGCAGCTGGATCCAGACTTGCTCTCCCTGCGCGATGCACCGGGTCGGGGAGGGGCACTCGATGAGGCAGTTGGGGCCCGGCATGGCCGCAGACATCAAACCATTTGCCGGGCGCACCTGCAAGCGGCCATCGGCATCCTGTTCGAGATGAGCGGGCAGGGGCCCGGTTTCCCCGGCGGGGATGGGTGCGCGCAGCCGGGCGAGCAGGCGCAGGGGGGCTGTGGCGGCCGCTGGGGCAGTGGACGGTTCCACCGCTCCAACCTTTGTGGAAACGCGGGCGCAGATAAAGTCGCAGAGGGGGGCAAGCGTGGTAAATCCGAACCTGGGCAGCGTGGTGGTGAGGGGGTCATCGCTCACCAGGGCCATCACATCGGGATCGGTGGGAAACATCAGGGGACGACCGATGGCGGCGCGGTGCAGCTCTATCTTGGGGAAGTGCTCGTGCTTGAAGCCCTCGATGAGCAGCAGGTCGAGTTGCGACCAGTCGAAGCTGGCCAGCAGCTGGGCAAAGGGGGGCTCCCCCTTGGGGGTCTCGCGGATGAGGGCGTGGCGCAGGCTGGAGGCGGCCATCACCTGGGCGGCGCCCGCCTGGCGCAGGCGATAACTGTCCTTGCCAGGCTTGTCCATGTCGAACTGGTGATGGGTGTGCTTGAGCACCCCGAGGCGCAGGCCGCGCTCACGAAGCTCTGGGATGATCCGCTCCAGCAGGGTGGTCTTGCCGGTGCCGCTCCAGGCGACAAAGCCGAGCAGGGGGCGATTGCCGTGCATCATGCAGACTCCCCACCGCCCTTGGCGGCATCGGCCGACAGCCGAGCCTCATACTCGGCCAGCTCCCTCGGGCTGTTGAGGTTGAGAAAGGCGTCTGGCTCATCGATACGCACCACCGCCATCTGGTGGCGGCCGAACCAGCTGGCAATCTTGCGCTCGCCCTGCGCCAGGGCTTCGCGCAGCGATCCTTGCAAGGAGCGGTGCAGCAGGGCGACCACGGGCTGCAAATGGCTGCCGTCGTGGGCCACCACCAGTTCGGCGTCCGGCTGTGCGTTCAGCGCCGCGCGAAAGCGCACCATCAGATCCAGAGGCAGGGCGGGGCCATCACAGGGCACGAACAATACCCAGTCGTGGCGGGCGGCCTGAAGGCCCGCCAGCATGCCGGCGAGGGGGCCCTGAAAATCGGCGAGCTCGTCCGCGATGACGGGGGCCAGGGTGCGGTAGCGCGCCTCGCTGCGATTGGCATTGATCAGCACCTCGTCCACCTGGGGTTGCAGTCGCGCCAGCACATGCAAGATGAGGGGCTGGCCTGCCAGGGGCACCCAGCCCTTGTCGTCCCCTCCCATGCGGGTGGCGCGACCACCGGCCAGGATCACGGCGCTGACGGGAAAGGCGTGGGGGGCGGGAATGGTCATGGTGCTCCGGATGGTCGAGTCAAGGGGCTGGGCGGCGGAGTGGCCTGTGGGGGTTAGCACCGCGTCCGTCGGTTGCCGATCTTGCGCCAGGGGCGCCTGGCCTGCAACCCCATCCGGGGGATGGGGCCGATAATCCTGCGTTTTGGCCGCAGGGTATGGCTGAGCTCACAAAACCGAAAGGCCAAAGCGCTTATGATGCGCGGTTATGAGTCTTGCTCTCCTGCCCAATGGCAACTTCATGTAAATCAAAGAGAATGACTATGGCTACCGGACAATATCTGCTGTGGAAAGACGCACAGGGAGAGGATTTTCGCCCCGTCTCACTGACAGGCACCAACCTGCTCAACGATCGCAACCTCAACAAGGGCACCGCCTTCACCGAACAGGAGCGGGCCGACTTTGAGCTCGACGGCCTGCTGCCCCCCCAGGTCCAGACCTTCGAAGCCCAGCTGGAGCGGGTTTATGAGGCCTTCCTGAGCGCCTGCAGCGACATGGAGAAGTACCAGAATCTGCGGGCCTTGCAGGATCGCAACGAGACCCTGTTCTACGCCCTGCTGTCGCGCCACGTGGAGGAGATGACCCCCATCATCTATACCCCGACCGTGGGCAAGGCGTGCCAGGAGTTCAGCCACCGCTACCAGAAGGCGCGCGGCCTCTACATCACCCAGCACAACGTGGATGACATGGGATCCCTGGCGCGGCACATGGATGCCAAGTCGGTGCGTATCATCGTCGTCACCGACAGCCAGGGCATCCTCGGCATCGGCGATCAGGGGGTGGGTGGCATGGGGATCCCCATCGGCAAGCTCTCTCTCTACACCCTGGCCGCCGGCATCCACCCTGCCTGCTGCCTGCCCATCGCCCTGGATGTGGGGACCGACAACCAGGCCCTGCTGGATGACCCCATGTACCTGGGGCAGCCCCACAAGCGGATCCGCGGCAAGGAGTATGACGACTTCATCGACAAGTTCGTGGCCGGGGTCAAGCGCCACTTCCCGAACGCCGTGCTGCAGTGGGAAGATTTCAGCAAATCCAACGCCTTCAACAATCTCTCCCGTTACCAGCAGGCGCTGCCCTCCTTCAATGACGATATCCAGGGCACGGGGGCCGTGGTGCTGGCGGGGATCATCGGGGCGGTCAAGTCCAAGAACGAGACCCTGGGCCAGCAGAACTACCTGGTCTATGGGGCCGGAGCCGGCGGGGTCGGGGTGGCGGATCAGATCTGCGCCGGCATGATCCGCGAGGGGCTGGATCCCCAGGCTGCGCGGGATCGCATCTACATCCTGGATACCCAGGGGCTGGTGTGTGACAACCGGGAAGGGCTCGACGAGTACAAGCGCCGCTATGCCAAGCCGGGCCTATTGCTGGCCCAGTGGGATCTGCAGGGCAAGGCGGGGCTCACCGAGGTACTGCGCCACGTCCCCATCACAGTGCTGCTTGGCACCAGTGGTGCCGGCGGTGCCTTCCAGGAGCAGCATATTCAGCTGATGCTGGAGCACTGCGAGCACCCCATGGTATTCCCCCTCTCCAACCCCACCGCCAACTGCGAGGCGTTGCCGGAGGATATCTACTGCTGGAGCCAGGGCCGCGCCATCGTCGCCACCGGCAGCCCGTTCAAGGACGTGCACTTCGAGGGGCAGGATTACCGCATCGGTCAGGGCAACAACGTCTTCATCTTCCCGGGGGTGGGGCTCGCGGCCATCGTCAGCCAGATCCACGAAATCAGCCCGGATATCTTCACCACGGCAGCCTTTGCCCTGGCGGAGTGCGTGAACGAGGCGGATCTGGCCCGTGGCGCCGTCTACCCGCGCATCAGCGATCTGCGCAGCATTTCGGTGCACGTGGCGACCGCAGTGCTCAAGGACATAGTGCGCCGGGATCCCTCCCATCCCCTCATCGGGCAGGATCTGCAGCAGCATATTCTGAGTCACATGTGGGAACCGGTATACCTGCCATATAGAAGGGTATAAAGGCAGCGGATATCACTGCCGTCCGGCCCGGTGCCGGACTGATTTGCAAGAGGGGATGGCCATGCCATCCCCTCTTTTATGGCGGGTTGATTGGCCCAGGCCCGGATTGCCCGCGCATGGCGAGGGCGACCCCCGGATCAGCGGGTTGGTGCTCACTATGTCAGCACACTCCCTTCCACATTCACTCAGTTCAGCTGAAAAACGTTTTGCTTCGCCATGAAAAGTGCGTAAAATCGCATCCTCGATGCTTGTAGCAACGAACCCCGCCTAAAAAGCCAGTTTCATGCCCTCCCCAAGCAGTAAAAGGTAACAAATGGCGCCACGATGTGCGCTTGTTGCCTTGAAGACCTGATGTGATGACTGAAAAGTGTCAATTATCCCTGTCAGTTATCAAAAAATTAAGGACACCCATGTTTTCCTTGGTCAAGCAAAGTGTCGCCGGGCTGCAAATTCTGTTTGTCGCCTTCGGTGCCATGGTTCTGGTGCCCCTGCTCACCGGACTGAACCCCTCCATGGCCCTGCTTGGCGCCGGTGTAGGCACCCTGCTGTTCCAGCTCTGCACCCGTCGCCAGGTCCCGATCTTCCTCGGCTCCAGCTTCGCCTTCATCGCCCCCATCATCTATGCCACCCAGACCTGGGGCCTGCCCTCCACCATGTTTGGTCTGTTTGCCGCCGGTTTCATGTACTTCATCCTGGCCGCCATCATCCGCGCCCGTGGCATGGGGTTCGTGCACAAGCTGCTGCCGCCGGTGGTGATTGGCCCGGTGATCATGGTGATCGGTCTGTCGGTTGCCCAGGTCGCCTGCAATATGGCGATGGGCCGCGCCGGTGGTGAACAGGTGGTGCCGCCGGCGACCGCCCTGACCCTGGCAGGCATCTCCTTGGCGGTGACCCTGATCGCCGCCGTGTTCTGCAAGGGCTGGATCAAGCTCATCCCCATCCTCTCCGGCGTCATCGTCGGTTATGTGGCCGCGATCATGATGGGTCAGGTGAGCTTCGATGGCATGGTCAGCGCCCCCTGGCTGGCGATGCCCCATTTTGTGACCCCGGAGATCAACTGGGCCGCCGCCCTGTTCATGCTGCCGGTGGCCATCGCCCCCTGCATCGAACACATCGGCGGCGTGCTCGCCATCGGTGGCGTGACCGGCAAGGATTACACCAAGGATCCGGGCCTGCACCGCACCCTGGCCGGTGACGGCATCGGCGTCTGCTTCGCCGGCTTCATCGGTGGCCCTCCTGTCACCACTTACGCCGAAGTGACCGGCGCCGTGATGATCACCCGCAACTTCAACCCGGTCACCATGACCTGGGCCGCGGTGTTCGCCATCATTCTGGCCTTCTTCGGCAAGTTCAACGCCCTGCTCACCTCCATCCCCATGCCGGTGATGGGCGGTATCATGCTGCTGCTGTTCGGATCCATCGCCGCCATCGGTCTCAAGACCCTGGTGGAGTCCAAGGTGGATCTCGGCCTGGCCCGCAACATCGCCATCGTGGCCGTGACCCTGACCGTCGGCGTGGGTGCCCTCGAGATGAAGATCGGCGACTTCGCCCTCGCCGGCGTGGGCCTGGCTTCGGTGGCCGCCATCCTGCTCAACCTCATCCTGCCCCAGCACTCCGAAACGGGTGCCATGGAGAGCGCCAAGGACTGAGCGCCAAATTAGTTCAGTCGTTACGCCAGAAGGCCACCTGCGGGTGGCCTTCTGCTTTTTGCCGCCCGGGTGCATGAGTCGGCGCAGGGAAGGGCGAGACGGCCTCGGTCTGTTGCCCATTTGATGGTTCGCAGGTTGCGCCCGCCTGGCGCCTCATGCAGGGGGAGTCTGCAGGTTCCCCCGCCTTGCCGACACCGGCGACTACAATCAGGGGCGTTATTCACAATCCAGGGAGAGAAAGATGATGAAGCGATGGATCCTGGCCCTGATGGGGTTGATGTGGGGCGCTCTGGCCCAGGCGGAGGCGGTGCGCTACGAGGTCGATGGCCAGTCGTTCGAGGGCTATTACCTGGCGGCGGGCAAGGGGGCGCCTCTGGTGCTGCTGGTACACGACTGGGACGGGCTAACCGAATACGAGGTCAAGCGGGCCAAGATGCTGGTGGCCCTGGGCTACAGCGTGTTTGCGGCCGATCTGTTCGGCGCAGGCGTTCGTCCCACCGCGGTGGAGGAGAAGAAAAAGCTCACCGGCGCCCTCTATCAGGACAGGCCCCGGATGCGCAAGCTGCTGGCCGGAGCCCTGGCCGAGGCGGGCAAGCTCGGGGGGCGGCTCGACAACGCCGTGGCGCTCGGCTACTGCTTCGGCGGTGCCGCCGTGCTGGAGCTGGCTCGCAGCGGCGCGGATCTCAAGGGGGTGGTGAGCGTGCACGGCGGCCTGGAGACGCCCCCCGGCCAGGACTACAAGCAGACCAAGGCCCAACTGCTCATTCAGCATGGCAGTGCGGATCAGGCGGTCTCCCTCGGTCAGTTTGCCGGGCTGGTCTCCGAACTCGAAAGCACCGGTATCAAGCATGAGGCGACCACTTACAGCGGTGCTCCCCATGCATTCAGCGTGTTTGGCTCCGAGAACTATAGAGCCGACGCCGATGCCAAGTCCTGGCTGCGTTTCACCGAGTTTCTGGGGGAAGTCACCAAGGGATAGGGAGCCCTATACTTTCTGCATCAGGCCCTTGTGGTGCAGGCATGATGGCCGCAAGGGACGATGAGACGGGATCGGCGACAGGCTGCGGGTTTCGTTTCGAACGGACAGAGGGGCCAGGCCCCTGCGGGATATACAGAAAAGGAGTCATGACATGCGTCACTTACGGCGATGGAGCCAGATCCTGATCCTGTTGCTGCTGGCGGGCTGCGGCGCCAAGGGGGACACCCCAGCCGAGCAGCGCAGCAGCATAGTGCAGATGCGCGAGCAGGCGCTCTCCACCCTGTATGCCAAGGATGGCAAGATCAGACAGGAAGTGGCCAGATCCAAGGGGTATGCGGTGTTCAGCAACGTGAACAACAACCTGCTGCTGCTCAGTGCGGGGACCGGTTACGGGGTGCTCCGGGACAACCGCAACGGCCGCGACACCTACATGAAGATGGCGACCGCCGGTTTCGGCGTGGGGTTGGGGGTCAAGAAGTTCCAGGCCCTGATCATCTTCAATGATGTCACCGCTCTGGACAGATTCATTACCACCGGCTTCGATGCCAGCGCCCAGGCCGATGTGGCCGCGAAGGCGGCGGATGATGGCAAGGTGGTGGTGAGCGAGGCGGCCAATGCGGATTTCCAGAAGGTGAAGATGTATCAGCTCACCGAACAGGGGCTGGCGGTACAGGCCACCATGCAGGGGTACAAATATTGGCCGGATGAGGATCTCAACGGCAGATAGTGGTGGGTTTCCCCTTGAATGCAGGCGGCGCTTCATAAGCGCCGCCTGTTTTTTATGACCCGTCAGGGCCCAGCTTCTCAGATCGTGCGCCCATCCAGGGTCAATACCCTCACCCACATGGCCCCCTGGCCGACCTCGTGGCGAGCCGTTTGTGTCAGCTGGCCCGTTTGCTCATCGATGCGGTGCAGGATCAGCGTCTCGCTGGTCTGCCCGGTGGCGATGAGCCATTGACCGCTGTGGTCGATGGCAAAACCGCGGGGGCAGGGCGCGGTGGGGAAGTGGGCGAGCACGCTGAGGCTGCCGTCGTGCTCGCTCACCCCGAACAGGGTCAGCAGGCTGCTGGCGCGCTCGCTGGTATAGAGGAAGCGCCCGTCCGGAGTGAGGTGCAGATCCGCCCCCCAGCGCTCCCCCTCGTAGCCAGGCGGCAGCATGTCCAGAGACTCGCGCAGCAGGATCCGGCCATCCTGCTCCCGCCGGTAGTGATTGAGGGTGCCATCGAGCTCGTTGAGGCAATAGAGGCTGCCATGGGTCGGGTGCAGTGCCAGATGCCGTGGCCCGGCGCCGGGAGCAGTGTGGAGATCCCCGAGTGGATGGGGCGTCAGCCGGCCTTCATCATCGAGCGCAAAGCGGCGGATGGCATCCTCTTTCAGGCAGGCCACCAGCAGCTCCTGCCTGCCCTGCTCATCCACCAGCAGGGTGACCGAATGGGCGGCCATCAGATTGTCGATGCGCTGCTGCATCTCCCGCACCCGGCCGGTCTCATCCATGGGGGAGACGCTGACGTGGTTGAAGGCGTAGGAGGCGGCGAAGAAGAGCCGGCCTGTGGCATCGGTGCAGGTGTGGGAGGCGCTGCCTGCGAGCGGCGCCGACACGGGCTCACCGAGCCGACCATCCAAGGCGATGGGATAGCTCAGCACCTTGAAGTAGGGGCGCACCCCGGCATAGAGCCAGCGCCTGTCCGGGCTGATGACCAGGGGCTGCACCTCGCCACCGGTCTGCACTTGTTGCAGGGGACTGAGCCCGGAGGCGGTCAGTTCGAAGACATGGATCAACCCGCTCACCGGGTTGGCGATATAAACCACTTGCTGCATGACGCCTCCTGATGGCGATATGTCCCGCAAACAACGGGCGGGATGGCCGGGGGATGGTGGCACAGATGGGGGCCCGAGCCCAGCGCGCCGTTCACTCACTCCCGACGGGACGGGGTCAGGTCAGTTGTTGCCAGATCTCCCACACCACGGGGGCGACGGAGAGGGCCAGCAGGGCCCCCATGGCCTGGTTGAAACGGCGACGGGCCCGCTCGCCGGCGAGCCAGCGTTTGAGCACGGAGCCGAACAGCAGCCAGATGCCGACGCTTGGGAAGGAGATGATGAAGAAGGTCAGCGCCAGGGTGAGGTTCTGTTGATAGAAACCTGCTCCGGCACTGGTGAAGGCGGCGATGGCGCCGGTGGCCACCACCCAGGCCTTGGCGTTGACCCACTGGAACAGGGCTCCCTTGAGAAAGCCGAGGGGCCGGGCCTGCCCCTTGCCCGCCAGCTCGCCTGCCGAGCGGGCGATGAGCCAGGCCAGATAGAGCAGGTAGAGGGTGCCCACGCACTTGATGATGAGGTGCAGGGCGGGGAAGAGGGTGAACAGTTGACCGAATCCCAGCCCCACCAACAGCAGCATCAGGGCGAAGCCGACGCAGATGCCGGCCAGGAGCGGCAGGCTCCGCTTCACCCCGAAATTGAGTCCCGAACTCATCACCATCAGATTGTTCGGCCCCGGAGTGACCGAGGAGGAGACGGCGAACAGCACCACGGCATAGAGATAATCCATTCAATCCTCGCGCTATGACATTCCATTGTCCCCTCTATATTGGGGAGCCGGCCTCCCTTTCAAGGGGTCAAAAAGAAACGGGCCCCGCGATGGGGCCCGTTGGTATCGGCGTGGCGCCGGATCAGCTGGGATCGCTGCTCCGGTTGGGGGCGGGCGGCAGGCTCTTGCGGGACTCTACCTTCTGCTCTTCCCCTTGCTCGTTCTTGATATGCACATCCATCTGGTTGAATGCGATGTCGATGCCGTGTTCGCGGAACAGCACGTCGATGCGACGGTTCAGCTCATCGATGGCCGGGTTGCGATCCCCGAGTTCGCTCACGAAGAAGCGCAGCTCGTGATCCAGGGTGCTGGCGCCGAAGGTGAGGAAGTAGACGATGGGGGCCGGATCCTTCAACACCCGGCTGTTCTCCATGGCCGCCTGCATCAGCAGCTTGCGGGTCAGCTCCAGGTCCGAACCATAGGCCACCCCGACCCGGGCGATCACCCGGGTGACGGTATCCGACAGGGACCAGTTGACCAGCCGCTCTATCATCAGCTGCTGGTTGGGGATGATCACCTCCTTGCGATCGAAGTCGGTGAGGGTGGTGGAGCGGATGCGGATCTTGTTGACCGTGCCCGAGATGGTGCCGATGGTGACGGTGTCGCCGATCCGTACCGGACGCTCGAACAGTATGATGATCCCGGAGATGAAGTTGGAGACGATCTGCTGCATGCCGAAGCCGATACCCACCGAGAGGCCGGCAGCCAGCCATTGCAGTTTCTCCCACTGCACGCCCAGCATGGCCAGGGCGGTGAGGGAACCCACCCCGATCAGCACGTAGTTGAGCATGGTGGTGATGGCGTAGGCCGAGCCCTGGGCCAGGCGCAGCTTGGAGAGGACCAGCACCTCCAGCAGGCCGGGCAGGTTGCGCGCCAGGGACAAGGCGGCCCCGAACAGGAAGAGGCCGGTCAGCACGTCACTCAGGCTGATGGGGAAGAGCACGGCATTGGCGCCGGTGCCCTCACTCTTGTGCCAGAGCACCACGCTGTCCAGATAGGTGAAGACCGCCACCAGATCGGACCAGAGCCAGTAGAAGGCGACGCCGAACACCAGCAGCAGCATGATCCGGGTCAGGCGCAGGGACTGCTGGCTGACATCCTCCAGATCCATGGGTTGCTCTTCGATGGCTTCCCCCCCTTCCGCATCTTCGGAGGATTTGTGCTCACGCTTGGCAACGGCGCGGCGGTAGGCCAGACGGCGGGCCGCCAGCTCCAGGCCCCGCAGGGCGGTGCGATAGAGCAGACCCCAGATGATGATGAGGTAGAAGGACTCGATCAATCGGCCGGTGAGCTTCAGGGCCGTGTAGTAGTAGCCAAGGACGACGAGCACGATGAGCGCCACCGGTGCCAGTGCCAGGGCGATCGCCTTCATGATCTGCGCCATGCTGGCCTCGCCCTTGATGCTGGCGCGGGAGATGGGCAGCACCAGATAGGCGGTGAGACCGAGCAGGACCAGGGTCAGGGCCTGACCGATGACGTCATTGCCAAGAGAGGAAGGTTCTACCACAGCCTTGGTTGACAGCATGATCAGCGGCAACAGGGGGATCCACAGGTAGCGCATGCTGTTGCGCTTGGCCTGCAACTCGGCCCGTGGCATGCGGAAGTGGGATTCACCGATGCCCCCCGGCCGCATCACCGACAGATAGACGCTGAAGACCAGGTAGCCGAGCGCCAGGTTCAGGGTGATCTGGAAGATGAGTTTGGGGCTCAGCAGACCGCAATAGGTGAGCATCAGACCGGCGGCCAGGATAAACAGGGTGCCGGGCAGGCGCTGCAACACGGTGTAGAGCAGGGCACGCGGAGTATGCCACTGGCTGTCCTGACGGAAGCGGCCGAGATCCTTGGCAATTCTCTGCTGGCGCTCGACGATGGCTGGCCGTTTCCACAGCAGCAACCCCCCGACCAGCAACAGCGGCAGGGCGAGCAGGGAGAGGGGCAGCAGCATCTCGCCCCACTTGTTCACCTCCGGCTTGATCACCCAGTCGGACGCCTGCTTGAAGGCCTGGGCAGGCCAGCTGAGCAGCCACTTGCCATCGACGGGTTTGTTGCTGCTGACCCAGAAGATGTGCTGTTGCAGGGTGAATTCGACCGAGGCATAGACCCGGGTCAGCTGCTGTTGGGTCAGCTGCAGGCTGATGGCGTTGGTCAGCTGGCTGTCGAGCTGGCGGTTCAGCTGATCGAGCAGGCTGACGCGGGTATCGATGAGCTTGGCAAGGGTCGCCTTGTCTTCTTCACTGACCGGCTCGCTGCTGCCGGCGATGAGGTTGTCCAGATACAGATTCTTCTGGAACAGCTGATCACGCTGCTGGCTCAGTTCGAACTGGGCCAGATGCAAGTCGGCGATCTGCTCCTCCAGGTTCTTCACCAGCGAGGAGGGGGCCGCCTCCAACTGCTGATAGAGCTGGTAGAGAATGCGTGAGAGCAGCAGGTTGCCCTTGAGCATCTGCACCTGTTCGTTCAGGTTGCGCTCGGTCTGGGTGCCGCGTTCCAGCCAGCTCTTGGCCTGCAGGTTCTTCTGCACCAGGGTGTTGAGATTGGCGGTGGCGCTCACGAGCTGTTGGCTGAGCTGCTGGTTTATCTCCTGCTCTTTTTGTACCAGGGGATTGTCAGCCGTGGTCACCAGCTCACCGGTCTGCTCGGCGGTCTTCTCGGTGTCGCCGAGGCGTTTGGCGCTGATCTGCTCCTGCAGGGCCTGCAGTCGCTGTTCCTCGTAGGCGAGACGGGCGCTTTGATAGTCTCGTTGCTTGACCACCAGATCCTGCATGCTGGTGCGGTTATCCAGCTCCTTTTGCAGGTTGACCAGTTGCAGATCCAGCAGGGCCGACTCGGTGTTGAGTTTCATCTTCTCGGCGCTGCTGATGCTGTCGCCCGAGTTCAGTCGGCTGCGGATCTCCTGGCTGCGCTGATAGGCCCGGCTCATGTTGGCCTGGGCGCGTTCCGGCAGGGTTTGCAAGCTGGTGATCTGGCTGCCGATGGTGCCGAGCGCCTCCTGGGCCTCCTGCAGATTGACCATGATCTCGGCCTGGCGATTCTCCAGCTCCGTCAGGCTCATGGCGGCATATTCGCTCTTGAGCTGCTCAGGGCTCTTGCTCTGGCCGAGGGTATCGAGCTTGGCGCCAATCTCTTTCAAATCGGCGGGGAGCGAGCGCACACGCAGGGTCTGGGCCTTGGCTTTGGCCTGCTCCTTGTCGATGCTGTCGAGCAGACCCAGGGTATCGGTCAGGAATTTCTGATCCGCCTGCTGGCTGACGGTAAGGGCCTCCGACTTGCCGAGGGCATCGAGGGAGCGCTGGACCGTGGCCCGTTGCGGCACGTCCTGCGCCAGGGCTTGCGGGGCGCAGAGGCTGATGAATAACCAGAGCAGCGGCAACAAGGCGGCCGAGACTCGTCTGAACTGTGTTGAGGGCATAAAACTTCCGGGTTATTACGCGATATTTGGGAGATATCCCACGTGAGGGAAATCCGCGTGGATTCTAACACCGGGCTGAAAGGGGCAGCAGGGGGGAGAGATAAAAAAAACGGCGCCCAGAGGCGCCGTTTTCATGGGTTCAGGACTGATTACAGTACGTGAACGGAGGCGGTGTTGGTCGTACCGCTCGGTACCAGGGCACCGGAGACCATGACGACGACGTCGCCCTTCAGGCCCATGCCGCTGGCCAGTGCCGCTTCCTTGCCGATGCGATAGAAATCGTCGGTGGAGGCGATGCTGTCAACCACGTGAGCCACCACGCCCTTGGTCAGTACCAGTTGGGCGGCGGTCTTCTTGTTGGTGGTGATGGCCAGGATCCAGGCTTTCGGGAAGTACTTGCGAATGGCCTTGGCAGACTTGCCGCCTTCGGTGGCAACCACGATCAGCGGGGCATCCAGCTTCTCGGAGGTCTCGACGGCGCCCTTGCAGACGGCTTCGGTGATGCGCAGCTTGTTGCTGTCATTGGCAGCAGACAGGTTGGACGGCATCACGGCGTCGGTGCGCTCGCAGATGGTGGCCATGATGGTCACGGCTTCCAGCGGGTACTTGCCCTTGGCAGATTCGCCGGACAGCATGACCGCATCGGTACCATCCAGGATGGCGTTGGCCACGTCGCCAGCTTCGGCGCGGGTCGGACGCGGGTTCTTGATCATGGAATCCAGCATCTGGGTCGCGGTGATGACCACTTTGCGCGCCTTGTTGCACTTGGTGATGATCATCTTCTGGGCGAAGATCACCTCTTCTACCGGGATTTCCACACCCATGTCGCCGCGGGCGACCATGATGCCGTCGGAGACAGCCAGGATGTCGTCGAAGTTGTCCAGGCCTTCCTGGTTTTCGATCTTGGAGATGATCTGGATGTTCTCGCCACCGTGGGCCTTCAGGTGCTCACGGATTTCCAGCACGTCTTCTTTCTTGCGAATGAAGGAGGCAGCAACGAAATCAACACCTTGCTCGCAACCGAAGACGAGGTCACGCTTATCTTTCTCGGCCAGGGCCGGCAGCTTGATGGAGACGCCCGGCAGGTTGACACCCTTGTTCTCACCCAGGTCACCATTGTTCAGCACCTTGCAGATGACTTCGCGTTCGGTGATCTCGATGACGTCCAGACCGATCAGGCCATCGTCAACCAGGATGCGGTTGCCGACGCGCAGGTCGTTGGCGAAGCCGGCGTAGGTCACGGCGACCTTGTCCTTGTTGCCCACTACGGTCTGGTCGGTAGTGAAGGTGAAGGTCTGGCCAGCGACCAGAGACACATCGTTGCCACCTTCCAGTTTCATGGTACGGATTTCCGGACCCTTGGTATCGAGCAGGATGGCTGCGTGCTTGCCGGTCTCGGCCATCACTTCACGCAGGTTGCTGATACGGGTGCCGTGCTCTTCGTAATCACCGTGAGAGAAGTTCAGGCGCATGACGTTCATGCCGGCGTCGAGCATCTTGCCGAGCATTGCTTTGGATTCGGTCTTGGGACCGATGGTGCAGACGATTTTGGTCTTTTTCATGTCAGTCTTCATGGTTAAGGAGTTTCCGCCGTGCAATATACACCAGTTTTTGGATACTTTTTATGATCCAGAAACAACGTTTTGAGCTAAAACAGCCTCATTTCACAAGATAACGTTTTCGCTCACTGTTGATTTTAGGGGCTAAAATAATTGGTTTCGCTCATCGCTGCCCATTTGGTACCCATCATCAGTCTCAGGGGCAAACCGATCTTATGTAGTTAAATAACAAAAGCGGTGCAAGAAATCGGCGCCGCTGTTCGAAGGGGTTGGGTCAGCCGGGGCGCCTTCAAGTGTAGCGACAAGCGGGGGGCTCGCCAGGGCTGCATGGTGATGACGGTGACAGAGCGCCCTCATGTCTCTCATCCATAAACCCATCCATAAAAAAACGCCGCTGATGTCAGCGGCGCTTTTTTATAGGGAACCCGGCGCTCGTCCGGACCGGCAGGGCTTAGGCGAAGAACCAGTAGCCGCGGTTGACCAGCCGGGTCAGCAGTTGCAGGAAGCCAGCCTGATCGGCGAGCTCCACCATGTCGGCCTGGGTGACCATGTCCTTGTCACACAGAAGGGAGATGGCGGCGGCGTCCTCGCTTTGCAGGGACCAGGCTTCGCCGTCGATGTAGCAGACGTGGGCTTCGCCGCTGAACCAGACGGTACGCAGGCCCGGCACCTTGATGGCGGGCTCGCCCTGGGTCAGCAGGTCGGCAATCTCCTCGGCGCTGTAGTCCGGCTCCACCGGATTGACGTCCAGATCGTGCTTGGCCTCGGAGATCATGGCGCCGAACCACTCCTTGAACAGGGTCTCGTCGTCCAGGGCTTGCTGCATCAGTTCCCGCAGGCGGTGCAGCTCATGGGGCTGGATCTCGCCGTGGCGGGTGCGGGGCTTGAGATCGGCATCGCCATAACGCTCGGTGCGCACCTCGTTGTCGATCAGGTGATCGGCAAAGGAGGAGATGAGCGCCTTGGCGTCCGGGGCGCGGAAGCCCACGGAGAAGTTCAGGGAGGGCTCGATGGCATAGCCTTCGTGGGGGAATCCAGGCGGGATGTAGAGGATGTCGCCCGGCTCCATGATGACGTCGATGATCGCCTCGAACGGCTCGCAGTGCAGCAGGGCCGCGTGGGCGGCGAACTCGTTCAAGGGCTTGGCATCGCCGACCCGCCAGTGGCGCTTGCCCTGACCCTGGGTGATGAAGACGTCGTAGTTGTCGATGTGGGGGCCGACGCCGCCGTGAGGGGTGGAGAAGCTCACCATCACATCGTCAAAACGCCAGCCCGGGATGAACTGGAACGGCAGCGCCAGTTCGTGTACCTCGGGAGCCCAGTGGTTGCACGCCTGCACCAGCACGGTCCAGTTCTCTTCCCCCAGGTGATCGTAGGATTCGAAGGGGCCGTGGGCCGCCTCCCACTTGTTGTTGAAGCGGGTGACGAGGCGCGATTCCACCACCTCTTCCATGGCCAGGCCCGCCAGCTCGTCCGGGCTGATGGGATCCAGGAAGTCCTTGAAGCCGCCCTTGATGAGCAGGGGGCGCTTCTGCCAGTGATGCTCGAGGAAGTGAGCGATATCCAGATTGAGTTCGTACATGGTGCTTCTCGTATCTTGTGAGAGATCTTGCCCAAACCGGGCTTGGGCAAGTGCTCTGATATGGCCCGATCACGGATGACGTGATGGCGCGGGCCAAGATCAACAGAGGCCCTGCAGCCATGGCAGGGCCTCTGTCAGGTTGGGTTGACCGCTTACTTCAGCAGATCGACCAGACGCTGGGCGTCACCGATATAGTTGGCCGGCGTCAGCTTCTTGAGCTCGACCTTCACATCCTCAGGCAATTCGAGGGTGTCGATAAAGGTACGCATGCCTTCGGCGTCGACACGGCGACCACGGGTCAGCTCTTTGAGCTTCTCGTAGGGCTTCTCGATGCCGTAGCGGCGCATCACGGTCTGGATGGGCTCGGCCAGCACTTCCCAGTTCGCGTCCAGATCGGCGGCCATGGCGTCGCTGTTTGCCTCGAGCTTGGAGATCCCCTTCAGGGTCGCCTGATAGGCAATCAGGGAGTAACCGACCGCCACACCCAGGTTGCGCAGCACGGTGGAGTCGGTGAGATCACGCTGCCAGCGGGAGATGGGCAGCTTGCTCGCCAGGTGCTGGAACACGGCGTTGGCCAGACCCAGATTGCCTTCGGAATTTTCGAAGTCGATGGGGTTGACCTTGTGGGGCATGGTGGAGGAGCCAATCTCGCCAGCGATGGTGCGCTGCTTGAAGTGGCCGAGCGAAATGTAGCCCCACACGTCCCGGTCGAAGTCGATGAGGATGGTGTTGAAGCGGGCCAGGGCGTCGAACAGCTCGGCGATGTAGTCGTGGGGCTCGATCTGGGTGGTGTAGGGGTTCCAGGAAAGACCGAGGGAGGTGACGAACTCCTCGGCGAACTGGTGCCAGTCCACCTGCGGGTAGGCGCTCAGGTGGGCGTTGTAGTTGCCGACCGCACCGTTGATCTTGCCGAGGATCTCGACGGCCATGATCTGCTTGTACTGGCGCTCCAGACGGTAGGCGACGTTGGCCATCTCCTTGCCCATGGTGCTCGGGGTCGCCGGCTGGCCGTGGGTGCGGGAGAGCAGCGGCATGTCGCGGTACTCATGGGCCAGACGCTTGAGCTCGGAAATCAGCTTCTCGCAATAAGGTTTGATCACCTCTTCACGAGCGGTTTTCAGCATCAGGCCGTGGGAGTTGTTGTTGATGTCTTCCGAGGTGCAGGCGAAGTGGATGAACTCGCTGATGGCGGCGAGCTCCGGGTTCACTTCCACCTTCTCTTTGAGGAAGTACTCCACCGCTTTCACATCATGGTTGGTGGTGCGCTCGATCTGTTTGATACGGGCGGCGTCGCTCTCGTTGAAGTTGCTGACGATGCCGTCGAGCAGGGCGCTCGCGGCTGCGCTCAGGGCAGGGACTTCCGGGATCCCGGCGTGGCTTGCCAGTTTTTGCAACCAGCGCACCTCGACTTCGACGCGAAAACGCAGCAGGCCGAATTCGGAGAAGATAGGACGCAGGGCATCGGCCTTGTCGCCATAACGACCGTCAATCGGGGAAACAGCAGTCAGCGCGGACAGCTCCATGGGGTGAACTCCTGATGTGTGGGGGTGAGAAACTTAAAAACGTTTGGCCAGTTCCACCATCTTCTTGCGGGCGAAGATGATCTGGGTGCGGCTGCCGCCAAGCTGGCGCCACAGCACCACGGCGCGGATCCCCGCGAGCAGCAGGGCACGCACCTTGTGCTGCACCAGCGGCTGCTGCAGGAACAGCGGGGTGCCCGCCACCTGGATCCGGGGGCCTATGGGGCTGATGAGATCGCTGTAGATGCTCGCCATGTTGGCCAGGATCTGCTCGTCGAGCAGATCGAAATGCTGTTGCTGGCGACCGATCTGGCTGATCCGCTCCCCCAGCATGTTGAGGATGTCCTTGCGCTTGGCGAGCTTGCGCTCGAGTGCAATCAGGCTCACTACGTAACGGGTCAGCTCGGCGTTCTTCTGGCTGCCGTCGGCACCGAGTTGTTCCACCAGGGCGCGGTAGCCGTCGCGAATGGCGAGGTGGCTGCCGAACACTTCCAAGGGTTGCTTGGGATCGGTCACCAGCACGCTTTGCAGGCTCTCGCGCAGGGAGGATTCGTCACAGGTGCCGTCGCGGGCCACCTTCTGCACCAGGTAGGCCGCCTGGCAGATGCCGGCAAAGGCCATGGTTCTGTCTTGGAATTTATCGCTCATCGTTTCACGGCCCTGTCTTGTTCACTCATTGGCTGATGCCGTAGCAAGCCATGATCCTTTTCTCTGTTCGTTGGGGGAGAGGGGCTTGCCCCTCTCCCGTGCCTTCACTCATCGGAGGAAGGCGCCACGGCGGCCCTTAGACCGGGTGGCTGAAGCGCTGCTCTATGATGCCGCCGCCCAGGCACTCTTCCCCGTCGTAGAAGACGGCGGACTGGCCCGGGGTTACCGCAGCCTGTTTCTCGTCGAAGATGACCCGGATGGTCTCATCGTCGATGGGCTGGATGAGGCAGGGAATGTCTTCCTGGCGGTAGCGGGTCTTGACGGTGCAGCGGCGCGGCGCGCGGATGGGGGTGCGATCCACCCAGTGCAGCTGGCTCGCGATGAGGCCGTCGGAGTAGAGGCGGGGATGTTCCCCTTGCGCCACGATCAGGGTGTTGCGCTCCACCTCTTTGTCCACCACGTACCAGGCTTCCTCGGTGGCGTCCTTGCGACCGCCGATGCCAAGACCCTTGCGCTGACCCAGGGTGTGATACATCAGCCCCTGGTGCTCGCCTATCACCTTGCCATCGACGGTTTCGATGGGGCCGGGCTGGGCGGGCAGGAACTTCGCGAGGAAGTCCTTGAACTTGCGCTCACCGATGAAGCAGATCCCGGTGGAATCCTTCTTCTTGGCGGTGATGAGGTCGAGCTGCTCGGCGATGCGGCGCACCTCGGGTTTCTCCAGATCCCCGACCGGGAACAGGCTCTGACCCACCTGGGCTTCGCTCAGGGTGTAGAGGAAGTAGCTCTGATCCTTGTTGCCATCGAGGCCGCGCAAGAGACGCGGGCGGCCGGTGCTGTCGTCACGGCGCACATAGTGGCCGGTGGCGATGTAGGTGGCCCCCAGCTCTTCGGCGGCAAACTCCAGGAACGCCTTGAACTTGATCTCCTTGTTGCACAGGATATCCGGGTTCGGGGTGCGGCCCGCCTTGTACTCTTCGAGGAAGTGCTCGAACACGTTGTCCCAGTACTCGGCAGCGAAGTTGATGGTATGCAGCTTCATGCCCAGCTTGTCGCAGACGGCCTGAGCGTCAGCCAAATCCTGGGAGGCAGAGCAATACTCGTCCGTGTCGTCTTCTTCCCAGTTCTTCATGAACAAGCCTTCGACCTGATAGCCCTGCTGCTGGAGCAGGTAGGCCGAGACGGAAGAATCCACACCGCCGGACATGCCGACGATCACCTTGATTTGGCTGTTGTCTGTCATTAGTCGAAGTTACCAGTTCGTTTAAACGGGGCGTATTCTACCAGAGTTTTGCGCCCCCGGTCACATCTCCCTGCGCGGGATCCCGTGGGAGTCCCGGCAAGGGGAAATCGTTTTTCTCGCCATCCCCCCCTCATTGGAAAAGTGGCGTCACCTAGCCTCAGATAAAGGCCTGGATCGCCGACAGGGGCAAGCGGGTACCGGCCAGATAATCCTGGATGCATTGCCACACCAGGGGACTGCGCAGGGCCGGCTTGCACTCGGCGATCTCCTCCAGGGTGAGCCAGTGGCAGGCCAGCACGTCCCCGTCGGGATCCTCTGGATGGTGCTGACCCGGCGCCTTTTCAAGGTCGAAGATGACGGCGGTGCGCATGAAGGTGGCCTCGCTGTCTGCCGGTTTGAACAGATAGACCCCGAGCCAGGCGGTGGGGGCGGCGTCAAGGCCCGTCTCCTCTTTCAGCTCGCGGCAGGCGGCCTCGATCAGCGTCTCACCAGGCTCCACATGGCCGGCGGGCTGGTTGAAGCGGCGCTGGCCCGCTATCTCCTCTTCCACCAGCAGGAAGCGGCCCTGCCAGTGCACCAGGGCGGCGACCGTCAGGCGGCTCTGCATTCTCTCCTCTGTCGGCGGGTGTTCAAGCATGGGGACTCCTTGTCGCGTGATGGGATTCAGGATTGGCCATTGCCGCCGCGAGCGGGGCGGCGGGCCGTACCACGTCCCGGGCTGCGAGGCTTGCCAGGGATGGGCTGGTCGGCACGGGGGCCACCGGTGCGAGAGCGCTGGGGGGCGGCGCGATCGGCAGTGTCTTGTACTATTTTTGACCTGTTTTTGTTGGGTGACCGATCGCCAGAAACGCCGTTGGCAGTGTTTTTGACTGCCTGTTTCGGGTGGCCATGGTCGTCCCGGCGGGAGGCAGGAGCGCGAGAGGGCGCCGCCAGCGCGGGGATGGGCAGGGCCCGACTCTGGCCGGGGGCCAGCCCCTCTTCTTGCCAGTTACCCAGGTTCCACTCTCCGATGGCGTAGCGGATGAGGCGCAGGGTGGGGTGGCCGATGTGGGCCGTCATGCGTCGCACCTGACGGTTGCGCCCCTCCACTATGGTGATCTCGAGCCAGCAGGTGGGGATCGCCTTGCGCTCACGGATCGGCGGGTTACGTGGCCACAGGGCGGGCTCCGCCATGATCCGCGCCCCGGCGGGCAGGGTCATGCCGTCGTTCAGCGCCACCCCGGCCCGCAGGCTCGCCAGCGCCGCCTCGCTTGGAATTCCTTCCACTTGCACCCAATAAGTCTTGGGGGTCTTCTCCCCCGGCTGGGTGAGGTGCGCCTGCAGCTTGCCGTCGTTGGTGAGCAGCAAGAGCCCCTCGCTGTCGCGGTCGAGCCGCCCTGCGGCATAGATGCCGGGCTCGGAGATGTAATCCTTGAGGGTCTCGCGCCCGGCTTCGTCGGTGAACTGGCAGAGCACCATGTAGGGCTTGTTCAGCAGCAGCAGCTTGCGATCCTCGGGCGCCACCTCGGGCTTGCGAGGGGCCTCGCTCCCGGGTTCACGTCGGCGCTGGCCCACGGTGGGCGTGCGCTCGGCAGCAGGCCGGGGGGAGAGGCGGGGGCGGCTTGGTTTCATCGCGGGCATACCAAAAACAGGGGATGGGGGATTGTAACACAGGGGACGGGCGCAGGGATGAACGGGGGCGCTCAGCTGAGCAGGGCGTCGATGACCATGGCCTGACGGGCGGAGGCCGTGCCGGCCTTGAGCAGGCCCGTGCTCACCACGTCGTCCATCAGGGCCCGGGCCAAGCGGGTGAGGGGGCGCAACTGCTCGGGGGGAAGCCCGGCGGGGATCGCCAGCAGGATGATGGTCTCCACCTGCCCCAGAGAAGAGCCCCAGTCGATGGGGGCGGCGCTGCTGAGTAGCGAGAGGGAGGGCTGGCGGATGGCCGGGCAGATCACGTGGGGCATGGCGAGCCCCGGCCGGATGATGGTGGGGGCGAGTCGCTCCCGCTCGTCGATGGCGTGCTCCAGCGCGCCCCTATCGCGCACCAGCTCGGCGGGCAGCAAGTCCAGCAGCACCGTCAGCGCCAGCGCCTTGTCGATGGGGGCGCTGGCGTGACCGAGCTGGGATTGGGTGAAGCAATAATCGGGCAGGGTCTGGCACAGGCGTTGCTCGGCCTGGGCGGCCTGGCCTGGGCGCCCCAGCGGCTGGCCCAGCTCCCCGCACCAGCAGGTGAAGGCCATGTGGGCGAGTTCGGCGTCCAGCCCCTCTATCTGCAACTGGCAGAGATCCCCCGGCTGGGTCGCCAGGGTGAGCAGAGCGAGCTGGTTGGCCGCCCCCACGCTCTGGCGGCGGGTTAGATTGGCGAACTGGACATGGGATTTGAACAGCCCCGCCAGCCGGCAAAGCTGCTTGGCCTGGGTGATGGTGAGCCCGGCGCGGCAGAAGAAGGTGATCTCGCGGCTGAGCATCAGCGGGTGGCGGTGGCGGTTTTGAGCACGGCGGCGGCATCCAGCAGCACGGATTCCAGCGATACCTGGCGCAGCGTGCAGCCGGCGAAGCGTTCTTTCTGTTCTATGTCGATGTCGGAGGCGATGAGCACCAGATCCGCCCCGGCGATGTCCCGGGCGGTCAGCACGTTCTCCAGCCCCATGGCGCCCTGGGTCTCGACCTTGATCTTGAGCCCCAGCTTGTCGGCGGCTTTTTGCAGCGCCTCGGCGGCCATGTAGGTGTGGGCGATGCCGGTGGGGCAGGCGGTGACGGCGAGGATCTTCATGGGCTCTCACGGCAAATTCGGGTGGGGCAACACAATAGCGCCGCAGGGCCGTTTTTGCCAAAGGGGAGCCGCAAAAGTGGGATCTTGGCGGTGCTCTGGTACCCCTTTGTGCAAGGCATGGGGCCATTTGACGGCGGTATAAAAAACGGCCCGCCAGAGACGAGCCGAATGCACACAACGGAGTGAAGCCTGGGTTATCAGGCGGATTGGGTCGCCAGGGGGGCGGCCTTCATCTCCCGCTTGATGCGGCGGATCTTGCGCTCCTCGGCCACGGCCACGCAGGCCATCAACACCAGGCAGGCGGCGGCGGCCATGTCCAGCGCCGCGAAGGTGCCGTCCCAGCCGGTCAGGCCGAAGATGGGGGTGCCGTCGGCAATCATGCCAAGGCCCAGCTTGGCGAAGCTGTCACCGATGAGGTAGGCGAAGGTGCCCTTGACCCCGTCGGCCACGCTGATGCCCTGTTTAGGCACAAAGCCCACGGCGGCGACGCCGATCAGCAACTGCGGACCGAACACCAGGAAGCCCAGCAGGAAGAGGGATCCCAGGAACATGAACTGGGTGGTGGCGTGCTGATAGAGTCCCAGGGTGGCGATGATGAGCGCCAGCGCCACGCAGGCCACCAGGCCGCGACGACCGTTCGCCAGATCCGAGAGGTAACCCCACATCAGGGTGCCGACCAGGGCGCCCACTTCGAAGAAGGTGAAGCCCTGAATGGCTACGTCCTTGGAGAAGCCGAGCTCCTGGTGAGCATAGACGGTAGACCACTGGTCGATACCGATGCGCACCACGTAGAGGAAGATGTTGGCGAAGCAGAGCAGCCAGATTACCTTGTTCATCAACACGTATTTCACGAAGATCTGCCACTTGGTGAGCTTCTGCTCCTCGGTGGCGACGTCCTCTTCGCTCGCCACTTCGTCAAACAGCTCTTCCACCTTGCCGAGGCCATAGGATTCCGGCGAATCGCTGCCAAAACGCAGGCCCACGAAGCCGACGATGAGGGCGATGATGGAGGGGAAGATAAACATGCCGAGCACGTTGCCATCGAACAGGTAGTTGGCACCGAACAGCGCCACCCCGGCTGCACCGGCCCCGCCCACGTTGTGGGAGAGGTTCCACATGCCCAGATAGGTGCCGCGCTTGTTGCGAGGGGTCCACTTGGTGATGGTGGAGTAGCTGCAGGAGCCGCCACAGCTCTGGAAGAAGCCGCTCAGGGCATAGAAGAAGATCATCAGGTAGAGGCTGAAACCCGTGCCCCCCATGCTGGCGCTGAAGCCCAGCATGCACAGGGCGGAGAGGATCAGCATCAGCGGCAGGAACTGCTTGGTGTTCTTGCCGTCGGCGTAGTAGGAGACGATGGTCTTGCCCACCCCGTAGGTGATGGAGAAGCCGAGGCCGATCATGCCGAGATCGGTCATGGAGAGGCCGTACTCCTGGATCATGTCGTTCTGTGCAATGTTGAAGTTCTTGCGGATCAGATACATGGTCAGATAGCCGATGAAGACCACCAGATAGGATTGCATAAAGGGCTTGAACCAGAGCTTGCGCCGGGCTTCGAGCGGCAGATCCAGGGTGGGGACCCGGACCTGTTCGAGCAGTTTCAACATCTTCGTTCTTCCTCTGCGAATAGACGGAATTTTCGCCGCGCCCCTGGGTTCTGGTGGCCGATGGGTCGGCCAGTTATGGGAGGTCACGCCACGAAAAGGCGGCAGGGTGGACTCTTGTCTCGCTCTCCTGCCTGTGGAACCTGTGTCCGGTCGCCGTTTGGCGGGGGATCACTGCATCAGGTAGGCCCGACTGTAATGAGGAGGGCTGCCTGTGGCGTGAGAGCCATCCCTAGTGGACTTAAGAAAATTTCCTAGTTTGGCGGTGTTCGCCCCTGAACTGTGAAGGGGATCACGGCAAGAGTGGGCGGCAGGGGACGCGGCGGCAGGGAGGCGGGATGGTCAATGTGATGACGGAGGGCTGGCTTGGCAGGAGATGAACAAACGCTGTGACTAGAAACAAGAAGAGGCCACCTTGGGGTGGCCTCTTTGCGTCTTGTGATGCTTTCTTGCAGTAAAGAGGGGATCAGGCGGCCTTGGCCAGCGCGCTTTCATTCGTCTTCTTCATCCGCAGCTTTTTCAGGGCAACCGCCACCACACCGGTAACGATGGCGCCGCAGATCATGCAGAGCAGGGCCAGCAGCGGCTTGTTGACTGCACCCAGCAGAGCCACGATGGGGCCACCGTGGGCCACGCTGTTGGTGATGCCGAACAGGAAGGCCATGACGGCGGCGGTCATGCTGCCCAGCATGTTGGCCGGAATGACGGCGAGCGGGTCACGGGCAGCGAACGGAATGGCCCCCTCGGAGATCCCCACCAGGCCCATGGCACCGGCGGCCTTGCCTGCCTCTATTTCGGTTTCATCGAAGATGCCGAGTTTGTGACCGAGCACGGTGGCGAGCGACATGCCAAGGGGCGCGGCCGGGATGGCGCAGGCCATGGCCCCCATGAACTGGGTCTGGCCGGAGGCAATCATGCCCACGGAGAACAGGAAGGCCACCTTGTTGACCGGGCCGCCCATGTCAAAGCCCGCCATGCCACCGAGCACGATACCGAGCAGCACCAGGCTGCCGCCGCTCATGGAGAGCAGCATGGCGTTAAGGCCCGTCATCATGTCGGCGATGGGGGCACCGATGATGAAGATGAAGACGGCGGCGATAAAGAGCGAACCGATGATGGGGGCGATGAGGATCGGCACCAGCGGCTGCACCATCTTGTGGTACTGGCGGGTCGCGATCCAGCGCACCAGATAACCGACCAGCAGGCCCGCGATGATGGCACCGATGAAGCCGGTCCCGGCATCGGCGCCGTAGAAGCTGCCGTTGTTGGCAATCCAGCCGCCGATAAAGCCGGGGGCCAGGGCCGGTCGGTCACCGATGGCGTAGGCGATGTAACCGGCGAGGATGGGGATCATCAGGGTGAAGGCGGCGACGCCTACGTTGAGGATCTGGTTCCACATGCTGCCTGCCGGGATCTGCATGCCGCTCGGGGTCGGATTGCCGCCGATGGCGAGTGCCAGGGCGATCAGCAAGCCCCCGGTCACCACGAAGGGGATCATGTGGGAGACGCCGTTCATCAGATAGCGGTAAAGATCCGAGGTGCCACCGGCGCTCTTCTCCTCGCTCTTGCGCTCATCCTTGTCCGCCACGTAGGCGGGGGCCTTGAGGGCCTGCTCGATCAGCCCCTTGCCATCCTTGATGGGAGCCTTGACCCCGGTCTTGATGAGCGGCTTGCCGTTGAAGCGCGCCATGTCCACCTGCTTGTCGCAGGCCACGACGATGGCGCTGGCGCGGGCGATGTCGGCCGCACTCGGGCTGTTCTTGACGCCGATGGAGCCGTTGGTCTCCACCTTCACCTCAAAGCCGAGCTCCTTGGCGGCGCGCTCCAGGGATTCCGCCGCCAGATAGGTGTGGGCGATGCCGGCCGGGCAGCCGGTGACGCCGATGATGAGGCCCTTGTCGGCAGCCGGAGCGGCTACCGTCTCTTCCTTCTTCTCGAGCAAGAGCGCCAGCGCCTCGGCCGGGGTCTTGGCGGCCAGCAGGGCGTCGATAAAGCCCTCTTCAATCAGCTTGGCGGAGAGTTCGGCCAGCACCTCGATGTGGTGGTTGGCGCCGCCCGCCGGGGAGGCAATCATGAAGAACAGGCGGGATGGCTTGCCATCCTCGGCGCCGTAGTCGATGCCGGTGCGGCTGATGCCGATGGCCACCGCCGGGGTGCTCACCGCCGCGCTCTTGGCGTGGGGCAGGGCCACCCCTTCCTCGAAACCTGTGTTGTCCAGCGCTTCCCGGGCCCACAAGTCCTTGATGAACTGCTGCTCGTCGCTGACCTTGCCTTGCGCCGCCAGCAGGCGGGCCATCTCGCTGAAGACCTCCTCCTTGCGGCTGGCCTTTAAATCGAGCGCGATCAGCTGCTCGTTGATAAGGGTGGTGATCATGGCGTTCTCCCCGCTCCTCGCTGGAGCCTGTTGGCATCGTTTCCCGGGTGACCACGACAGGTGCTACCCCGGGACATGCAGACAAATTTGACCCTCCTATTATGGTGGGGGCGTGACCTTCTCCCTATCGGACAAAGCTGCGAAATACTGGATTTTTGTGCGATGTCATCTTGAGTGTGACCCCGATCTCACAGCAGACCAGTCGATAAGATGGGCCTGCATTCAACATGATGATGTTTTTTTATTTTTAAAAAATCATAGTTTTGCGATTTTTCACTCCAACGTGATTGTGTGGTGGCGTATGCTGTTATCCAGCCCGTAACAGGTGCTAACCTGTAAATTTGTGAGGTGAAAAGAAGGAACTTGGTGTGAGCTGTCGCACATAAATGGCGGTGGTGGGGCACGTGATAAGGGGAGGCAGGCGAGGGGATAGGTGGAAAAATGGGTTGAGCCATTGGTGCCAGATAGTCCGCCACAGCGCGCGAGTGAAACCACAGGAATTGGCCCCGTAGGGTGCAATGAACGGAGTGAATTGCACCGCTTGTTTGAGCTGAATGTGTGGTGGAGAGGGGATGGCTGAAAAGATAGAGGTGATAACGCGAATGTACGAATACGCTGCGCTATTCGAGTCTATGGATTACACGATATGTGCAACCGACTCCAGCCAGTGGGGAACTTGTTGCCGATACCACTCCAGATATTGCTGTGCCTGCGGCTTCGCCCTTCTGGTCAGCAGATTAGTGACCTCAATAATCAGCCAGCACTTGGCTATGACGAGATGACGTAGCAACCGGTCACCTGAGAGAAGCGAACTGTGGCGAAGATAATGCTCAATGATGGCTTCATACTCCGCCAGTGAACCCATCCGTGGCACCAGAGGGGCCAGATCGATGGCCGGACTGCCATAACCAAACCGCTCCCAGTCAAACAACACCAGCTGGCCATTGTCACGGGTGCCCCAGTTGCCCTGATTGCTATCTCCCGAAATCAGGCATGATTCCTCGAATAGTTCGTTGCCAACTTGCTGGATATGGTGGATCTGCTCGTTGGTCGCTTCCGGCAGGCAGAGTACAGAGAGCGCCTCGTCGGTGTCGGCGAGCGGCCAGCCGTGCTTTTTCACCGCAAAGTCGGGCTGATAGTTGGTGTTGTGTAGGCTGGCCAGCTGAACAAAGGTCTGCTCGTTGTGGTTCAACTGCGTGAGTGTAACTGGATGAGGGATCTGCTCAAGGAACAGGGTCTCCTCCTCGACCTTGAGCAGAGCAGGTGTGTTGAGCCCGCTCAAATGGGAGGCTGCGTATTGGTAGAAATGGCGTTCGACCGCTGATGCGCCGCTTTTTCTGATACAGGGCTTGCCATCCAGCAGCTGGATATTTACCGAAGCGCTCCCCATCTCTGCCAGCTCCTGTTGTGTCATCCAGTCCCCTGTGGGCTATGAATAGCCAGTTGTGTGAGATAGCTATCTACCTCTTGGCGGGTGGTGAAATGGTGCTTGTCGCTTGGGCATCGTTCAAACAGCTCGCGATGGGATTGGCGGAAGCTTTTACTGGCTTGCGGCTCATACTCCGATGCCCAGACCAGCAGTTGTTGAAAATTCTCCTCAACGGCGATGGTATCGCGTTGCCTAGCGCTTTGCGAGCCGCGTGATAGCAGTGAATCCCGACAGACTGACCAGTCGAGATCGAGAAAGAGCAGGAGATCGGCGGTATTAAGCAACGGCTCGGCCAGGGTACCAAATACCCCTTCGCCTACCCAGGATGGCTCTTGGACCAGCACTTTAGTGACAAGGTCGCTCTCATCTTGTGGCCGTTTTTGATTAAACCCACCCGACAGCCAGACAATGGCGTCCAGATTAGCCTCGCGGATAGTTAGTGAATGGCGCGCCATCAGGTCTCTCCTCCTGGCTATCCCATCGAGGTCGCCGTCACCGGTTTGATGCCCTCATCAATAGAACCAACCGGTCCTGAACGATACACCCGTGATGACAAACAGGATGGAGATAATGGTCACCGGGATGATATGCCAGGCCATGATGGTGAGGTTTTTCTCGGACAGGTTTGGAATGACGCGAAACCTCGCACTCAGTGCGAAGCAGAGCGTCAAGGCGAGCAGCGACAGTTTCAACAGGATCGGGTGGGCGACGGGATTGGAAAAATCCAGCCACTGGCTGACATCCGGCAGCATTCTATGGGCCAGAAACAGACCCGTTATCACCTGGATGATCAGGGCCGGCATGCCGATTTTTTCGTAAACGGATTCGAACTCCAATAGTCTGGCGGGTGAGCGCTCCCTCAATACCCTTGGTAGTACGACCACCGACAGCACTATGTGGCCGCCAGTCCAGACGGTGGCCGCGAGTATATGTAACAACAGTGCCAATCCGTACATTCCTTCCTCCGGTGATGCAACGTCAATGCGCCGCGCCCTTCATATCAGGCTCTGACTGGACCTCAGTGGGATGCCGAGGGTGTTTGAGGCAATATCCTTGTCCTGCAGGTGAGCGAACAAAACATGCCAATCAATGGCATGATTTCCCAAAACCCGGCGCCGCACCCTGCTCAAGATCAATGAATCCTCCCAATGCCGCTGTTCTTTGCTGTGACAAGGGGATGGCGTCGGTGGGTCGGATGGCGAGGAGACATATCAGCGGCACCGTCTTGGCCAGGGTCAGCCGCCCCGTCTCCGGGTGCCCTTCCTGATGCTGACCTTCCCATGGTGGCCTTGCTTGGCAATATCCGCTATCGGTGCTGGCTCAAGGGGCAGGGAAGGTATCAGGGGGGCGGACGTGCCGATGATGGCCTCAGCCGTTCAAGCTCAGGCCGATTCCCGCTTCTGCAGGCTGGGGGTGATGATATGGCGATTGGGGACGAGCTCGGGTTGCTGCATGCGGGCCAGCAGACGGCGGGCAGCCTGGCGGCCAATCTCCCGGGCCGGGGAGTCGACGAAGGTGAGGGCGGGGGAGCTGAGCTCGGCCTCGGCAATGTCGTCAAAGCCGAGCAGAGCTACCTGCTGGCCGATGTAGTTGTCCTTGCCCACAGTGCGCCCGCTCGCCTCCACCCCGTAGATGCCGCCGAGGGCAACCTCGGGGTAGTGGCAGAGGATGGCGGTTACCTTGGGGTGCTGGTGCAGCAGCTGGGCGATGGTGTCGGCGGCGCTGCGCTGGGTGCGATCGCACTCCAATACCCACTCGGGTTTGAACGGCAATCCGTATTGCAACAGGCTGGCGCAGTAGCCGCCGATCCGCTCGGCCCGGGTCAGGGAGTCCGCGCGCCCCCCCACGTAGGCGATATGGCGATGGCCCTGCTCGATGAGGTAGGTGGCGGCCTGCTGGGCGGCATGGGTGTTGTCCGGGCCGATGAAATCCACGTCGTCGCGATAGTAGGAGCGGGCGGCGCACACCACGGGCAGCTGGGAATCGATGAGTGCCTGCAAGGTCTTGGCGGCGGCGCCGCGCACCGGGTTGAAGATGATGCCGGCCACCCCCTGGCGCGACAGAGACTGGATGCTCTGCTGCAGTCGCTCCGGGCTGTGGCCGCACTGGGTCAGAAACAGCAGATAACCCTGCTGCTCCAGCACCTCGCTCACCCCGGCGGTCACCTCGGTATAGAAGGGATCCGTGATGTCCCGCAGGATCAGCCCCACCAGGTTGGAGTGCTGGCTGCGCAGGTTGGCGGCGGCGCTGTTGGGCACATAATCGAGTTGGCTGATGGCCTGCTGCACCCGCTCTGCGGTAGCCGGTGAGATGCGCCCCTTGCCCCGCAGCACCATGGAGACTGTGGTGACCGAGACCCCCGCCAGCTGGGCCACGTCGGTGATCTTGGCATTCTTGGATGGCAGTGGTTTGAGCGACATAGGCGAGGGCATGGGACGATAGGAGAGCCGATAGGCACAGCATACCCGCACAAGGAGGGGAGTAAAACGTTACAGCACGCGGGGAGGGATCTGCCTCACAGATCTGGCGACGGTGACGTTTATGGCGGTGAAATTGTGATCTTGTCGCGGATTTTGAGTTGATAAAACGTTTTATCATCTGCAAAACCTGATGCGATCCCTCTTCCTCCGTCCAGTGCTTGTGACGGATAGGCGCAGGGGAGGCACAGGACCTGACCTTTACTTCACAAGGATTAGACAGATGGCCAAGTCCCCCGCCAAATCCACGATCTGGGAGTTCCTGCAGAGCCTCGGCAAGACCTTTATGCTGCCGGTCGCCCTGCTCGCCTTCTCCGGTATCCTGCTCGGTGTCGGCAGCTCACTCACCAGCGATGCGGTGAAGCAGAGCATGCCCTTCCTGGATCACACCGTGCTGCAACTGCTGTTCCTCTGGATGACCAAGGTGGGGCTGGTGGCCTTCATCTACCTGCCGGTGATGTTCGCAGTGGCGATCCCGTTAGGCCTCGCCCGTGAAGAGAAGGGGGTGGCGGCCTTCGCCGGTTTCGTCGGCTACGCGGCCCTGAACCTCTCCATCAACTTCTATCTGACCGTGGTGAACGTCATCGGTGACGCCGCGGCGGAGAAGGCCTACGGAGTGAAATCCATACTTGGCATCAGCTCCATCGACACCGGGATCCTCGGGGCCATCATAGTCGGGGTCATCGTCGCCAAGCTCCACGCCCGCTTCTACACCTACAAGATGCCAGATGCCCTGGCCTTCTTCGGCGGTGCCCGCTTCGTGCCCATCATCACCGCCATCGTGCTGGGGGTGGTCGGCCTGGTGGTACCACTGGTCTGGCCCTGGTTTGCCGCCGGCATCAACGGCATCGGCGCCGTCATCTCCCACGCCGGCCCCTTCGGCCCCTTCCTGTTCGGTACCGGTGAGCGCCTGCTGCTGCCCCTCGGTCTGCACCACATCCTGGTGGCGCTCATTCGCTTCACCGAGGCCGGTGGTACCCAGCTGGTCTGTGGCAACGAGGTGAGCGGGGCCCTCAACATCTTCTACTCCGAGCTCTCCTGCGCCGATACCACCCAGTTCTCGGTGTCGGCCACCTCCTTCCTCTCCCAGGGCAAGATGCCGGCCTTCCTCGGCGGCCTGCCGGGCGCGGCCCTCGCCATGTATCACTGCGCCCGTCCGGAGAATCGCGGCAAGATCAAGGCGCTGCTGGTCTCCGGCGTGGTGGCCTGCGTCATCGGCGGGATCACCGAGCCGCTCGAGTTCCTGTTCCTGTTCGTCGCTCCCGTGCTCTACGTCGTGCACGCCATCCTGACGGGTCTGGGCTTCATGACCATGGGGCTGCTCGGCGTCACCATCGGCAACACCGACGGCAACCTCATCGACTTCCTGGTGTTCGGCGTGCTGCAGGGCACAGCCACCAAGTGGTATCTGGTGCCCGTGGTGGCGGCCATCTGGTTCGCGGTCTACTACGGGGTATTCCGTTTCGCCATCGTGCGCTTCAACCTGAAAACCCCGGGCCGCGAGATCGAGAGCAACGACGCGCCGCAACCGGCCGGCAAGAAGGCAGGCAGCAGCGGCTACAACGGGGAGGTCATCCTCAATGCCCTGGGGGGCGCGGACAACATACTCGCGCTGGACAACTGCATCACCCGGCTGCGGATGTCGGTGCAGGACATGAGCCGGGTCGACGACAAGCTGCTCAAAGCCAACGGCGCCATCGGGGTGATCAAGCTCGACGAGCACAACCTGCAGGTGGTCATCGGCCCTCAGGTTCACCTGGTGAAAAACCAGCTGCAGAGCCTGATGGAGACCTGAGCCATCGTCATCATCCATGACATCGGGGGCCGAGGCCCCCTTGTCCATGACGCCTGATTATTCATCCCATCGATGGAGAATGAAAATCCATGCACCAGATTTATGACTTCGAGCGGGAGGTCGACCGCCACGGCACCTACTGCACCCAGTGGGACTATGTGGCAGACCGATTCGGTCATGCCGATCTGCTCCCCTTTACCATCTCCGACATGGATCTGGAGACGGCCCCCTGCATTCGCACCACGTTGGCCAACCGGCTGGAACACGGAGTATTTGGCTACAGCCGCTGGAACCACGACGACTTCAAGGGCGCGGTCTGCGACTGGTTCGCTCGCCGCCACGGCGCCGAACTGAACGCCGACACCCTGGTCTACGGACCCTCCGTCATCTATATCATCGCCCAGCTGATCCTCCTCTGGTCCAGGCCGGGGGATGGCGTGCTGGTACACACCCCGGCCTACGACGCCTTCGGCAACATGCTCGGCGCCAACGACCGGGTGCTGCTCCCGTGCCCGCTGCAACAGCGGGAGGGAAACCATGAGATCGACTGGGCATGCTTCGAACGCCAGGCGGCCCGCCCGGATTGCCGCATCCTGCTGCTGTGCAACCCTCACAACCCCACGGGTCGGGTCTGGACGCGAGAAGAGCTGGGGCGGATGGCAACGGTCTGCCAGCGCCACGGGGTGCGGGTCATCTCGGATGACATCCACATGGACATGAGCTTCGTCCCCTATGTGCCTTGGAGCGAGGTGGCCCAGGGGGATGATTGGGCTCTGGTGAGTTCGGGCTCCAAATCCTTCAATATCCCGGCCCTTGGCGGCGCCTATGCATTTGTACCCAATCGAGAGGTGCGGGATTATTACTTGCGCCGCCTCAAGGCCGCCCACGGTCTCTCATCCCCCCCCATCCTCGGGGTGCTGGCCCATATCAGCGCCTATCGAGACGGCGATGAGTGGCTCGACGCCTTGAAAATCCACCTGCATGACAACTTGAGCCGGGTGGCCACGCGGCTCAACGCCGCCTTTCCCGCCATCGACTACAAGGTGCCCGAGGGGACCTACCTCGCCTGGATTGACCTGAGTAGCCTTGGCATCGACTCGGCAGAGCAGATGGATGTGCTGCAGAGCCTGCTGGTGGAAAAGTACCGGGTCGCCATCATGCGTGGCGACACCTATGGCCCCGAGGGGCGCGGTTTTATCCGCCTCAACGTCGGCTGCTCGCGCAAGAAGCTCGACAAGGGGCTGGACGCCCTGATCGGCGCCCTCACCGAGTTGTCATGAGCGGGATGGCGTGAGTAACGAAACGGGTCACTTAAGGGTGGCCCGTTTCGTTTGGGGTTGATGGCTTCGAGCGGTAACGGGTCTGCTCTATCTGATCGAAGCGCAGGATAAGGGTATCGCCTCCCTTGAGGCGATAGGCGCAGTGAGAGCCGTTGCAGGCGATGCGGATATGGGGCTCATCTCCCAGCAGGGGCGACTGGCTATGGGCCTCGCTCTCTGGCCACTTGCCTTGCGTTAGGTTAGTGATCTGGTTGCGGGCCAGCTCTTCACCCATGGGCTTGGTGTATTCGGATGCCCAGACAACCAGCAGGGGAGGAAGAATAAAAAGTGCAAATTTTAAGTAAGTGCTTTTTAGCCAAATCAAGCAATTAAAGGTAAAGGGGGCTGGATAGTTGTGAGCGATTTTTCCTCCCTTCAGCACCATGGGGAGCAGAACAAAAAAGCGAATAACCAACCAGGAGATCGCCAGTCGCCACTTCACTTTGAAAAAGAAAAATGTGAGTACGGCGAATAGCCCTCCAACTGTCATCACCAGAGGAAGTACATAAGGTAAGAACAGTTTGAGCAGCAGGTAAAACCCATAAAAGAGAGTGACATCCGCTGGCTGAGAGAATTCGGTATCTTCGAGTCCGAACTGACTCAGATAACCGTGGTAGTAACGCATCCCGACAAAGTACACAGCCGCCGTCAACAGAGGGATGAGTGCGCACAGGATGCCGACGAAACTCAGCATTCCTCCTTTTTCCTCATCCTCACTTTTGGTTGCCCGTAACTCTTGCAGATGTTTTTTAAGCCATCTCCGCTTCAGGGCTGTGAGATCTTGCGTCATTGCTTTCCATCTCTATTAGTCCGAGTTTTCGTGGGTTCAAGCACCACATTCAGTGATATTGCTTTGACTGAGGGATGTTTAAGGCCATTCACCTGGGCTCTTCGGTGCGAAACAGTACCTTGCCGCAGGAAAGGCCGGTGTGGCGATAGCGAGGATCCGGCCAGCCAGCCTGGGGGTGGCCGACAACCTTGTCCGAGCCGCAGGCGCAGCAGCGGGCATTCAGCGTATCGTCGGTGGCACAGTCGGGGTGGGCCTCCAGATAATCGGCGCGAGTGGGCAGGCGTTGCCAGTCGGGGTGGGCGTGGCGCGTGTTCCAAAAATGCACGGCATAGAGGGTGCCCCCCATGGCGAGCAGACCCAGCAACAGCATGAGATCCATGGATGACTCCGAAGTGGGAAAGGCGTGGTGTCTGTGGGCCTATCTTAACGAGTCGGCACCATGGGCAGCCATCCCCACTTGGGTCAATCCCATTGCCTTGGGGGCGCTTGTGGCACCACCCGAACGGCAAGGCAAAACGAGGCAGGGGGCACCGTATCCTGATGGTCTCCTAGGCCTGCTACCGAGGGGTCTGTGGTTGAGCTATCGATGGGGAATACAGCGCAACATCGACTAGAAAGGGGCCCAGGGGCCCCTTATTAGTCTCAACGGGTTATCACAATCACCTGGGGTTTATCAGGCCACCTTGCTGCTGCCAGCCAGGGTCTGGGCCAGTAATCCATCTGGATTATGGATAGCATCCTTGGTCTTGACATCGATTATCTCGATATTAGTGAAGCGCTCCCGGTTCTTGATGGCCACGTCGTGGGCCAGGATGACGCAGCGGGCGTTGGCCACGTCCTTTGCCGTGATGCGGTTGATGATGCCGTTGGCGCCCTGGGTCTCCACTTTGAGCTTGACTCCCGCCTTGGCCGCCGCCTTTTGCAGGCTCTTGGCGGCGAGGAAGGTGTGGGCCACGCCGGAGGGGCAGGCCGTGATGGCGAGCACCTCGGCTTCCCCTTCCGCTTCGATGGCCTGGTAGTCGGTGTCGGCCACGGTCACGTCATCTTGTTCGGTCACCGGCTTTTTCAGCAGGTTGACGATGACGGCCGTGGTGAGGGCGCCGAGCAGGGTGCCAAGGATATAGCCCATCTTGCCTTCCACCACCGGCAGCACTATCCAGCCGCCCCAGGGGGCGTGGTTGATGCTGTGCATCATGAAGCCGGTGATGTTGCCGACGATGCCGCCCGCGACGATGGCCGGGATGACCCGCACCGGATCGGCGGCGGCGAACGGGATGGCCCCCTCGCTGATGCCGATCATGCCCATGATGGCGGCTGCCTTGCCCGCTTCACGCTCTTCCTTCTTGTAGCGTTTGGGGGAGAGCAGGGTGGCCAGGGCCATGCCGAGCGGCGGCACGCAGATGGCGATGCCGACGCCCCCCATCAGCCAGGGCTGGGTGTTGACTTGGGTCTGGGCGAACAGGGTGGCGACCTTGTTGACCGGGCCGCCCATGTCAAAGGCGGTCATGCCGCCCAGGATGGCGCCAAGCATCACCTTGCCGGAGCCCGCCATGCTGGAGAGCCAGTGGTTCATTCCCTCCATCATGGCGGCGATGGGCGCACCGATGACCCACATGACGATGCCGCACACCAGGAAGGTGCCGATGAGCGGATAGATGAAGATGGAGCCGAGCGAACTCATGGAGTCCGGCAATTTGATGCGCTTGAGCTGATTGACGATGAGCCCGGCGATGAAGCCCACCAGGATGGCGCCGAGAAAACCGGTGTGGAACTGCTGTACCGCAATCCAGGAGCCGATCATGCCGGGGGCCAGACCCGGCTTGTCCGCCATGGAGTAGGCGATGTAGCCGCCGAGCACGGCGGTGAACAGGGTGAGCCCCGCGATGCCCATGTCGGCCATGTCCTTGAGCACCCCAGCCTCGGGCACGGCCCCTTTGCCACTCATCATGACCGAGAGCGACAGCAGCACGCCCCCCGCGACGATGAAGGGGATCATGTGGGAGGTACCAAACAGCAGGTGTTGCTTCAAGGTATTGAGTTGGGCCTTGATGCCGCGATCGGCCGGCTCCGGGGTGTGCTGGGCCGGCTTGGGGCTGGCCTGGGTTTGAGCGGGCCGGGCGGCGGGGGTCTTGGCCGAGAGCAGGGCCAACACCTCAGCCTTGCTGGTGGCTTCCTGCATCTGCGGGATGAAGCCGGGTTCGAGCAGCCTGGTGGAGAGCTCGGCCAGCACCTCGATATGGTGGTTGGCGGCGCCGGTCGGGGAGGCAATCATGAAGAACAGGCGGGAGGGCAGCCCATCCTCTGCGCCAAAATCGATCCCCTGGCGGCTGATGCCGACGACGATGGCCGGTTGCAGCACCGCCTCGCTCTTGGCGTGGGGCAGGGCGACACCTTGTTCGAAGCCGGTGTTGCCAAGGTTTTCCCGTGCCCAGAGATCGCGCACGAAATTCTCCTGATCACTGATTTTTCCGGCTTTTTTCAGCTGGGCCGCCAGTTCGCTGAACAGTCCCTGCTTGTCGGTGGCGGCAAGGTCGAGGCAGATCAGTCCTTCATCTATCAAGGTGGTGAGCATAAGAGTCTCCTGGCTTCGTCATGAGGCCGTCTTGAGGGCAAGTGTTTGGCCTGGCTATTGTTTCGCCATTGCCTTGTGGCGGGAATCGGATAAATGTGCCGTTTACTGGAGTTTTGTATCATTCCCTGCCGGCTGTGACCGGGGTCGCATTTTGAGCGTTTATCGAAATGGCGATTGTGGAGTGTAAATGCAGTTTAAAAACAATTGGTTACTTGTTGTTTGCGAGACAGTAGGGAAGGCGCTCGCGACGTTGATGAATGGGTGACGACGGCGGAGTCTGGAGATTTGTGCGGCTCACCGGTGGGGGAAAATGTGAGCTGGCTTTCAAAACGAAGGGGCTTTCCGTGAGGAGGTTCCGTGTGGCCCATGTCGGCAGGAAAATGCATTTATAACCAATTTTTAGATTGAATTATCCACTATCAATCGGTAATTTCCTTGAACCTTTGGAGCGACGACAGAGTCGAAACGAGGGAGCAGGTTGGCCAAACAGTGCCGTCAGCCAGTGTGTAACCCGAGATGTAAGGAGACATCCTGATGGAAAAACTTGACCAAGAAGTCGACATCATGCGCGAAGAGTTCAAGCAACAGGAGCGCAAGCAGGCCAATGACAAGTGGCAGGCCAGGGTCGATGAGCTGCAGCGGGAGCGCGCCGAAGCGTCCCAGCCGGAGACGGCAGAACACTAGTCCGGTGATGGCCCGTACGGGTCACCCATCAGGCTGATAATCAAACCCCCACCGCCCGCGAGGACGGTGGGGGTTTTCTATGGGGCCTATGCTGCGTGCGTCTCGAGCCTTACCCGGGCGCCATGAGTCGGGATCAGCCGGCGCTTGGGACCGGCTGGCGCCACATGCGGTACATGGTGTGGCAGTTGACGAACAGGAAGCTCAGCTCGATCAGGCTGCCGCCGATGGAGCCTATCAGTATGTTGTGGCTGGTCCAGCACAGGCCGCCCGCCAGCATGGAGAGCCGAAGCCCTATGCCCTTCGCCCGGAACAGCCCCCAGGTGCCGATGGTGGTGCCTATGATGGGCAGCCACTGCTCCGGGCTGTGTATCCCCGGAATGCCGAGAGCCCACACCAGCACCAGGAAGAACACCATGACCCAGACGCTGCGAGTGCGTCCGGAGACCAGGGTGCGCGCACAACTGAGCCCGGCGCTGAGGGCCGCGGTATTTGCCCCCATCAGCAGGAAATGGAGGACGATGGCCCCCTGATAGAGGCAGAGCCGCAGCCGAAAGCGTGCGTCGTCCCGCTGCCGGAAGGCGCTGATCCCGACCAGCATGGCGGCGAGGCCGATGCCTTGCGCCAGGGGTTGCTGCTCGAACAGGGTCCAGAGCGGGGTCAGCCAGTGGCCATCCATCATCATGAGAGGCTCCGTGCGCGATCAGCTGCGGTTGCCGGCACGGGCGACCCGGCCGCTTGCAAGCAACTGATAGTGGCCGGTGGCGGCGGGCACGAAGGCGGACTGGCCCTTGCTGATCTGCAGGGTTTCGTCGCCCCGCTTGAGCAGGACGTCGCCGTCGATGGCAAACAGGATCTCGGCGCTGGCGGTGGTGAGCGCGTGTTCCCCCGCCGGATAGACGCTGAAGGTGAAGTCCGGCACCGGTACGTCGAAGTGCTGCACCGCGCTGTCAAGACGGGGACTGAGCAGGATCTGGTCATCCGGCTTGGGCAAGCAGCGGGTACAGTCCAGCAGCTCCGCCACGTCGATGTATTTGGGGGTGAGCCCGGCGCGCAGCACGTTGTCGGAGTTCGCCATGATCTCAAGGCCGGTACCGCGCACATAGGCGTGGGGGGTACAGGCATCCAGGAACATGGCCTGACCGGGCTGCAGGGTCACCACGTTGAGCAGCAGCGGCGAGAAGAGTCCCACATCGCCGGGGTACTGGGCGGCGAGGGCGGTGACGAGGGCAAAGGTCTCCTCATCCTGATGGGCGGCGGCATAGGCCAGCAGGCCCGCCAGGGCTTCCTCCTTGCGGGTCCCTTCCAGGATCAGCAACTGGTGGAAGAAGTGCTGCAGGCCGGCCTCGTTTTGGCTGGCACCAAGGCCTGCGACCAGATCGCCGAGGGCGGGGAGGCTGAGGCGTTCGAACAGCGCCAGGATGGCGGGAATGGCGCGAAAACCGTTCATCGCCTGATAGGGGGTGAGGGCAAACACCAGCTCCGGCTTGTGGTTCGGATCCTTGTAGTTGCGATTGCCCGCCTTGAGGGGGATGCCTGCGGCCTCTTCCCTGGCAAAGCCCGCTTCGGCCTGGGCCTTGCTCGGATGCACCTGGATGGAGAGGGCCTTCTCGGCGCACAGCACCTTGAACAGGAAGGGGAGGCTGGCGAAGCGGGCGACGGTGGCCTCCCCCAGCATGGCGGCGGGGGCGCTGTCGATCAGGGTGGAGAGTTTTTGCACGTCGCGACCCAGGGTCACCTCGGAGCAGCCGTTGGGATGGGCGCCCATCCAGAGCTCGGCCTGGGGCTTGCCATCCGGATTCGGGATGTCAAACAGGCGGGTCAGGGCGTCATGGCTGCCCCACTCGTAACCCTGAACGGGGTTGTGCATCAGCAGAAAGGAGGGCAGATCGCGACAGCTCATATGGGACGCCTCGTTGGATGTTGAGAAAACCGGGATAAAGAAAAAGGTGGCATTGACCATCAGGGGCGGACTATAACATGGGCGGCTGTACCCGCCGCAATCGCTTGCCTCTCTCTTGACTGGGATCAACATGTCACTCATCTTCAACCAGCTGCTGGACGGCGCCCTTCAGGAGCAAGCTCCCTTCGATCAGATCTGGTTTGCCCAGGATCAGGGAGTGCCGCCGGGGTTCAGCTATCAGGTCAACTTCCCCCGTCTGGAGCTGGTGTTCAGCGGCGAGTATCGCAACCAGATCTGGGACAGGGAGCAGGGGGGCATGGAGGTCAGCGTACTGCCGGGGCAGGCGCTTTACATACCGCCAAACGCCTGGAACAAGCCTGAATGGACCACGGATTGCTCGGTGCTGAGCCTGCTGTTTGGCAAGCGTCAACTGGGGTTCAGCCTGGTGAGCAAGCGCCAGCACGAGCCCGATTTCTTCGACGTGCAAAAACACAGCATCATGGCCAGGGCCGGCCACGTGCTCGAACACATACTGGCGGCGCTCAATGCGCTGGCCGAGGATCCCGGTCGCTCCCCCACCGACAACCACCTGTTGCAGGCGCTGCTCACCAGCGCCCGTCAACTGCTGGCAGGGTCCGCCGCCGAGCGGCCACGGGGGGCGGATCTGTTCCACGGGATCTGCATCTATATCCAGGAGAATTTTCACCGCCCCATCAGCCGGGACTCCATCGCCCATCGCTTCAACGTCTCGGCCAGCCATCTCTCCCACCTGTTTCGCGAGCAGGGCCATATGCGCCTTGCCGATTACATCAGCTGGGTGCGGATCGATCGGGCCAAATTCATGCTCAAAAAATATCGATTCCGGCTCGAAGAAGTGGCGACCCGCTGCGGTTACGGCGATGTAAATTATTTCTGCCGGGTGTTCAAGTTAAAGACGGGGTTGACCCCCTCCCAGTACCGCTCCCTGAGTCAGCCACAGGGGCAGGAGGAGGGATTGACAGGATGAGGCACAGCGAGAGCCGTGCCTTTGGAAGTCATGTGCCGGCTGGTATGGCGACAAGCCCGGCGCGAGTGGATGGGGCGCATTGTGATCCAGTGCCCTACTATGGTCGGACATGCACGCTCGCCATTTGATTATGCAAATGGATGGGCTAAGATGGCCGCGCGCAACGATCAGATTGATAACAAACGGAAGTTAGGAGATGCCGATGGAAAGCAAAGTAGTTATCCCGACCCAGGGCCAGAAAATCACAGTCGATGCCAACGGCAAGCTGAATGTCCCCCACAACCCGATCATTCCGTTCATCGAAGGGGATGGCATCGGTGTGGACGTGACCCCTGCCATGCTGAATGTGGTGAATGCCGCGGTCGAGAAGGCCTACAAAGGCGAGCGCAACATCGCCTGGATGGAAATTTATACCGGCGAGAAGTCTACCCATGTCTATGGCGAAGGTGCCTGGCTGCCAGCCGAAACCCTGGGCTTCATTCGTGAATACTGCGTCGCCATCAAGGGCCCGCTGACTACCCCGGTCGGTGGCGGTATTCGCTCCCTGAACGTGGCTCTGCGCCAGGAGCTGGACCTCTACGTCTGCCTGCGCCCGGTCCGTTACTACGAAGGGACCCCGAGCCCGGTCAAGCGTCCTGATTTGACCGACATGGTGATCTTCCGCGAAAACGCCGAAGACATCTACGCCGGTATCGAGTGGAAGGCCGACAGCGATGAAGCCAAGAAGGTGATCGCCTTCCTGCAAAACGAGATGGGCGTGAAGAAGATCCGCTTCCCCGAGTCCTGCGGTATCGGCATCAAGCCCATGTCCAAGGCCGGTACCGAGCGTCTGGTCCGTGCCGCCATCGAGTACGCCATCGACAACGACCGTGACTCCGTGACCCTGGTGCACAAGGGCAACATCATGAAGTTCACCGAGGGGGCCTTCAAGGATTGGGGCTATGCCCTGGCCCAGAAAGAGTACGATGCCCAGCTCATCGACGGCGGCCCCTGGTGCTCCTTCAAGAATCCGAAAACCGGCAAGACCATTGTCGTGAAAGACGTCATCGCCGACGCCTTCCTGCAACAGATCCTGCTGCGTCCGGCCGAGTATGACGTCATCGCCTGCATGAACTTGAACGGTGACTACATCTCCGACGCCCTGGCCGCTCAGGTCGGCGGTATCGGCATCGCTCCTGGCGCCAACATCGGTGACGGTGTGGCCCTGTTCGAAGCGACCCACGGCACTGCGCCTAAGTACGCCGGTCAGGACAAGGTCAACCCCGGTTCGCTGATCCTCTCCGCCGAGATGATGCTGCGCCACCTGGGCTGGACCGAGGCAGCCGATCTCATCATCAAGGGGATGGAAGCGGCGATCCGCAACAAGACCGTGACCTATGACTTCGAGCGTCTGATGGAAGGTGCCACCCTGCGCTCCTGCTCCCAGTTCGCCCAGGACATGATCGACCAGATGTAATGTCCAGGTTCTGAAAAGCAAAAACCGGCGCCATGAGCGCCGGTTTTTTATGGGTGACAGGTCGCCACCTCAGCCGTCAGGTGGTTTTGTCGACGTGTTGCTGGTAGATCTGCTGCCACTTGCTGAGTTCAGCCTCATCTCCTTGAGACTGCCAGAATTCGCAGATGGAGCTGGCGAGCTCGGATGCCATGGCGTGATCGCCATCGCGGCGGCTCATCAGATATTGTCCTAGCCAGCTTTGATATTGTTTCATCGTCCGATCTCCTTATCTAAGGTGCGCTTGGTGATAGCCGTACAGCGGATCAATCCCGCCAGACAGGCTCATCCAGGTCACTTTTTGCATCGCACATCGACTCGTCATCGGCAGTGTTTTTGCCCCTGATCCTGCTGGATCTGGGTGATAACGACGCGCAATTATCAAAAAACGGCCACTATCGTATCACAAAATAACCAACTTGGGGGGATTAACATCAAACGGATGATTTGGCCACCGTGATGGTGACGCCATAATCCGTGTCATCTTGCTGTTATTTGAAGAGAAAAGTCTGATGAGAACGGCATCGGGCAGTGAAAGACACTATGGGATCTGCTTGTGTCCGGACAGGTGTGCTATTCGACCGGGGGAAGGTAGGGGTGCGCTGATGATGAATGGTGCTGGCATGCCGCCGTGCAGGCCTCGGTCGATAATGTCATTGCCGGATGGGCAAAGTGGGGACGGGTGAATGATATGGGGAAGCGACAGGATTCAGATCGGTGCCGGTCCCAGCGAGAATGGACCCATCCCGCAGCGGCCACGAGTTTCAGCTCTGCCCGATATGACACATATTGCATGGCGTTAAATTGGGAAAATAGCAAAACCTTTCCTCAGGGTATAAGGTTTGGCCGGCAGAGAAGCGCATCTCGCGGGTTTTACCGAGCAGACGGATGTGAATGCTTAGTATCCGTGCAGGGCTGACAGCGTTTTCATTTTTCTGTTGGCCCTTAATGGGAGAGCGACAACTCGGTTGTGAGTGGCAAGATAAATAATACCGCATAATGATATCTGTCTATAAATGATAGAGATGAATAAACATGGCCGAATAATGGCGATGACTTGTCAAGTCTCGCCGAGTGGCGATAAAATCATTATGTTGTTGTCGAATTGGCATGCTATTCTCAAATTGTGCTATCCCTGTGACGAACAAAAATAATTCTGTGAGGAAGTAATGAACGAGTTTCTGAAGGTTCTGCTGAACATTCGCAGCCTGCGTGCTGCCATTCGTGAACTGCCCTTTGAACAGCTGCAAGAAGCGAAAGAGAAGTTTGATCTGATATATAACGAGCGCGCTGAATCTGTTGAACAAGAGCGTGCCGAGCAAGAAGAGCGTCAGCGCAAGCTGAGCGAATTTACCGAGATGCTGCAACAGGCTGGCATCGATCCCCGCGAACTGATCGGTACTGCCGCGGCGCCTGCTGCCACTGGCTCCACCAAGAGCAAGCGTGCCCCGCGTCCGCCCAAGTACAAGTATCAGGAAGATGGCCAGGAGAAGACCTGGACCGGTCAGGGCCGCATGCCCAAGGCCATTGCCGAGCAAGTTGCGTTGGGCAAGGACCTGAACGATTTCCTGATCTGATAGCTTTTATCAGTTCATCAATAATGCCGCCCGATGGGCGGCATTATTATTTGTAGGGTCATATCGGTCCATGAATGTGGCGTTCAGCCTACTATTTGTGCTGCCGGATCCGAACTCACATGTTTCGGGCCTTGCAATAGCAAAAGGCTTCAGACAGGTGGCATGGAAACCGTGCGCCATCGATGTTTCGTTACGCACTTATTCAGGACTCATACAGCCCGTCTGTTAGCCGTATCATGTTGACCGGTACTGTATCACTTCATGTTTCAATCACTGTCAGGCTGAGTAGCAGAGACAGTACGCATATTTCCCCCCGATTAAATCGACACTCTCTCGCCTTTGTTATTTCAGAGACTGTGAATGGTCTATTTGAAACCCTTGTTTGACGGATATTAACGAAATTGACGAGATGAAACCTCAGGGATAAAGACGGGGCCAAGATCAGCCCCATCTCCGTTATTTATACCACGGCCTGACGGATGGGCTGGATATGTTCGGGATGCGGCGTGGCTGCGGAGGATTGCGCCGCGTGCCTGCGCGCCTTGACCCCATCGGCCAGCATGGCCAGCAGGGTCTGGCTCTCTTCCCAGCAGAGGCAGGCATCGGTGATCGACTGGCCGTACTGCAGTTCATCCAGAGGCGCCGGTTTCTGGCTTCCCCCCTGCAGGAAGCTCTCCACCATGACGGCGGCCACAGCCTCACTCCCTTCACTCAATTGACGGCACAGCTCCCCGGCCACCCGGACCTGGTTCTGATGCTGCTTCTGGCTGTTGCCGTGGCTGCAATCCACCATCAGCCGGTGACTGAGCCCCTGACGCGCCAGTCGCTCGGCGGCGTCCTCCACATCGCTCTGGTGGTAGTTGGGGAGGGTGCCTCCTCGCAAGATGATGTGGCCATCCGGGTTGCCCTCGCTCTTGATGACGACGATGCCCCCCTGGCTGCCCGGCGCGGTAAAGAGGTGGGAAGCCGTGCTGGCCTGAATGGCATCGATGGCCACCCGTATGTTGCCATCCGTCCCGTTCTTGAAGCCGACGGGGCAGGGCAAAGCCGAGGCGAGCTGCCTATGTACCTGGGATTCTGTGGTACGTGCCCCTATGGCGCCCCAGCTGATGAGATCCGCCAGATAGAGGAAGCTGGTGGTGTCGAGGAACTCGGTGGCGGTGGCAAGCCCGAGCTGATTGATGTCCAGCAGCAGCTGGCGAGCCAGGTGAAGCCCGTGCCTGATCTCATTGCTGCCATCGAGGTGAGGGTCGAACACCAATCCCTTCCAGCCGACCGTGGTGCGAGGCTTCTCGAAGTAGGTGCGCATGACGATGAGCAAGCTGTCCTGATACTGGGTGGTGAGCCCTGCCAGGCGCCGGGCGTAATCGAGGGCGGCGAGGGGATCGTGGATGGAGCAGGGCCCTATCACGACCAGCAGACGGTCGTCGTCGCCGTTCAGGATCTGGCGCACCTGGTGCCGGTGGTGGTCAATCTGCTGCGCCATGTCGCTGGGGCAGGGGTGTTGCGCCAACAGCTCGGCAGGGGTGGGGAGGGCTTCAACCGCAAAGGCGCGCATTACCGAATTCAAAACTGCCATCTGGATTACCTTGCTGTACCTGGGGTGGGTGGCCTGCCTGGACTCATCGGCTCCGGGTCAGAGAATGAGGCAATGACAGACCACTTTGTTGAGAGTGATTATCATTATCTTGCTGTCTCTGTCGAATGCAAGTCCTGGTGAGGGGATCACCAAGATGGGGGGGATGGGGGAAAAAAGAGTGGCAATCGGTTCGAAGTTCAGGCCTGTCTCGTGCAGAGATAGGCCTGATTTATATAGGGAATTTTGATTGTCAGCTATCCATCACGGCATGTCTGTCCTGATGATAGGCGTCTTCATCCTTGCCGCTGCGCCAGTAGGGCACGGCGTAGACCCGCTGGCGGTCCACATCCAGAGTGCGTCTGACGTGACGACGCAGGGGGACGACCAGCCCCTCCTCACCACCAAACCAGAAGTAGCTCTGCGCCGATGCCATGGGCAGGGCAGTGAAATAGCTCACCAGGGGCTCGGTTTGCTCGGGAGAACCGACAAACCAGCGCTGGCTGACGCCGCTTGGCAGCGACAGATCCTGCACATCTTCCTGCTGAGGCACCAGCAGGGCGATGTGGCCGCAGGCATCGGCGGGCATTACCTCGGCCATGGCACTGATGGCGGGGAGGGAGCTCAGATCCCCCACCATGTAGTAGTGCTGCGCCGCTTGCAGCATGGGGTCCGGGCCGCCAGGGCCGGAGACGGCCAATTGATCGCCAGGCTTGGCCTGCAGGGCAAAACGGCTGGCGGGGCCGAGATCCCCGTGTAGGGCGAAGTCGATATCCAGCTCCAGTGCCTCGCGGCGAAACGCCCGTATGGTGAAGGTGCGGATGATGGGTTTCTGGCTGGGGTCTTCCCAGCGCGGCCCCTTGGGCGTTGGAGTGGGCAGCACAATATGTTGCTGGTTGGCCTGGGGCAGCATGATCTTGATGTGGGCGCCACCACAGGTGAAGGGATAATCTGCCAGATCCGGGCTGGTCAGGCAGAGTCGGCGCAGGTTCGCCCCCACATCTTGGACATGTTTTACGGTGAGCAGGCGGGGGCGATTGACCGGGGCGGGCTGTGACATATGAGTACTCCTGACAGGCAATGGCGCCCATTCTCAGGCAAATGAAAACTATTATCAATTGCTTTATGAGCAAGAGAGAGGCGAGAAAAAGGGGACATGGATCCCCCTCTCTTCGTGGTTGTCATGAGATGCAATGAGCGCGTTATCCCCGGTCACTCCCCCCCAGGGCGCGGTAGATCCCGGCCATGGTATTGAGCTGGGTCTGCTGTTGGGCGAGCAGGCTAAGTTGCGCATCCCACAGGCGATTCTGCTCATCCAACCAGGGTTGCACTCCGGTGGCGCCAGCCTGGAAGCGAGCCTGCGCCAGTCGCTCGGCCTCTTTCGCATATCCCAGCTGTTGCTCCAGATAGCGCAATCGTTGCTCCCCCTGGCGGCGTGCCGCCAGGCCGTCCTCCACCTCCAGCAGGGCGGTGTAGAGCTGCTTGCGAAACTCGGTCTCGGCTATCTGGTAATCGATGTCGGAGCTCGCAATGCTGAGCCGGGTCTTGTTGTATTCGAGGAAGGGCAGGGCCAGGGTCGCCCCCAGGGAGCCGACCGGGTTGCTCAGCACCTGGGTCAGGGTGTCCGAGGTGCTGCTGGCTCCGCCGGTGAGGCTCAGGGTGGGATAGAAGCCGGTGCGGATCTCATCCCCCTTGGCCAGGGTTTTGCGCAGCCTGAGCTCGGCGGCCCGCACATCGGGGCGCCTGGCCAGCACATCCGCCGGGATCCCGACCGCCAGGGTCGGGATGGGATGCACGGCAAGCTCGCCGGGGGCAAACTCCAGCGGGCCATAACTGCGTCCGAGCAGCAGACGCAGGGCGTTGCCGGCCTGCTCCCGCTGCTGGACGAGGGCCGCGAGCTCGGCCTGCTTGCCCGCCTTTTGCTGGCTGGCCTGTACCATGTCGAGACGGGTAATGGCCCCCGCCTCATACTTGGCCCGGGTCAGCCGCTCGGCCCGCTCAACGTTGAGCAACTGGCGCTCCCCCAGCGTGATGGCCGAGCCGAGGTAGGCCAGTTGCCAATACTGCTCCAGGGTCTTGCCGATGAGCAGCAGACGAGTGGCAGCCAGATCCTGTTCGCTCGCCTCGGCCTCCCACTGCGCCTGATCCCGTACCGCGGCGAGCCGGCCCCAGAGATCCACCTCGTAGCTCAGGTTGAGGGTGGGACCCAGATTGCCGTCGGACTTGCCCGTCCCCAGGTTCTTGTTGCCGTTGACCCCGATGCTGGCGTTGACCGAAGGGGTAAGATTGGTATCGGCCAGATCGGCGCTGAGCAGGGCACTCTTGAGGCGCAGCCCGGCCACCTGCATGTCAGGGTTGGCGGCGAGCACCGCCGCCACCAGCTGGTCGAGGGCGGGATCATCAAAGCCTTGCCACCAAGGACCGGCCTGCTGCTGGTTGAGCCCCTGGTTGGTTTGCTGCCAGCTTGGCGCCACGGCCAATTCCGGTCTGTGATAGGTACTCTGGCTGCAGGCACTCAGGGCCAGCGTGACGGCGAGTGCGAGCAGGGGTCTCGGGAAACGGTTGTCGCCCTGTTTTGCCAAGAGGCGGGATAAGTGGTGCATCATCATTCTCTTGCCAGTGCCTCGACCGGATCGAGCCGGGCCGCGTTGCGGGCAGGCAGGTAACCAAACAGGATCCCGATGAGTGAGGAGCAGCCAAAGGCCATCAGGATGGAGAAGAGGGAGAAGGACATCTGGAAGCTCGCCACCAGCAGCGAGAAGAGGAAGCCGATGAGCAGCGCCAGTCCGATCCCGAGCAGGCCTCCCAGCAGGCTGACCATCACGGCTTCAATCAGGAACTGCTGCAGGATGTCGGACTGACGGGCCCCCACCGCGATGCGGATCCCTATCTCCCGGGTGCGTTCCACCACCGAGACCAGCATGATGTTCATGACTCCGACCCCACCGACGATGAGCGAAATCACCGCGATGGCGGAGACCAGCAGGGTCATGGTGGCCGTGGTCTTCTCCACCGACTTGATGATGCTGTCGCTGCTGAAGGTGAAGAAGTCCTTCACCCCGTGGCGCTGGGTCAGCAGGGCCACGGCCGCCTGTTCCGCCAGGGCGGGCTGGATCCCGTCCTTGACCCGGATGGTGAGCTGGCTGAAGTGGTTCTGGGAGATGAGGCGGCTCATCACGGCGCTGTAGGGTAGCCAGATGTTGACCGACTGGCTGCTGGGGCCAAAGCCGGTCTCCTGCGCCACCACGCCGATGATCCGCACCGGCAGGGTGCCGACCAGTACCACCTTGCCGACGGGATCTTCCTTGCCGAGCAGACTCTCTATGGTCTTGCCATCCACCACGGCGACCGCCGTCCGGCGCTGGATATCCTGCTCGCTGAGCAGACGCCCCTGGGTCAGGGTCATCCCCTTGACCCGGAAGAAGTCGCTGCCGACCCCCACCACGCTGCCGCTGCTGGTCTTGTTGCGATACCTGAGCTGGCCCGAAGTGGCGATCTGGGGGCTGGCCCCCTCCAGATAGGGCTGGCCGAGCAGGCTCCTGAGATCCCCCTCGTTCAGGGTCTGGATGCTGGCCGCCTTCTCGTCTCCCCAATCCTTGCCGGGGAAGATGTCGATGGTGTTGGTGCCCATGGCATTGATGTCATTGATCACCTTGGCGCGGGCCCCCTGACCGAGGGCGACCACGCTGACCACGGCGGCGATGCCGATGATGATGCCGAGCATGGTGAGGAAGGTACGCATGCGGTGGGCCAGCATGGCATGCAGGGCCATGCGTCCCGCCTCCCGATACCGATCCCAGCCCCGGGGGAGCAGGCCGTTGCGGGCAGGATGAGCGGGGGTCTGGGGTGGCTGTGCCTTGGGCTCGCTCGCAGGAGAAGGGGTGGCCCCATCGATGCCGCTCTGATTGACGCTGTCTTCCACCACCCGGCCATCGCGCAGGGTGATGATGCGATCGGCGTGGTTGGCCACCGCCATGTCGTGGGTCACCAGTATGATGGTGTGGCCCTGGGCGTGCAGCTCCTTCAGGATGGTCATCACCTCCTTGCCACTGTGGCTGTCGAGGGCACCGGTGGGTTCATCGGCCAGGATCACCTCGCCGCCGTTGGCCAGGGCCCGGGCGATACTGACCCGCTGCTGCTGGCCGCCGGAGAGCTGCCCCGGCCTGTGGTGGCTGCGATCCTTGAGGCCAAGGCGCGTCAGCAGGGCGTGGGCACGGGCCTGGCGCTCGGGACGGGGCGTGCCGGCGTAGACCGCCGGGATCTCCACGTTGGCAGCTGCATCCAGATGGGGCAGCAGGTGATAGCGCTGGAAGATGAAACCGAAGTGGTGGCAACGCAAGCGGGCCAGGGCCAGGGCATCCATGCGGGCCGTGTCCTGCCCGTGAAACAGATACTGGCCGTCACTCGGATGATCGAGGCAACCCAGCAGGTTCATCAGGGTGGACTTGCCGGAGCCGGAGGCGCCGACGATGGCAACCATCTCCCCTGCCTGGATGCAGAGATCCAGCGGGTGCAACACGGTCACCTCCTGCTCTCCGCTCTGGTAGCGCTTCTCGATGCCCCTGAGCTGGATCAGCGGCTCGCTCACAGCATGCCCTCCGGTTCATGGTGCTGGATGGGCTGACCTTGCTCCAGGGTCACCTTGTCCTGCTCATCGAGGCCGCTGATGACCTCGATCTTGATGTCATCCTTCATGCCGGTCTTGATGCGGCGGGTTTCCCGTTGCTCATCGTCCTTGAGCAGGGTCACTTCGTATTCGTTGTCGCCGAGTTTCTTGCCAAGGGCGGTCTGGGGGATGGCCAGCACCTGCTTGCGCTCCCCGAGCACTATGGTGACCTGGGTGGTCATGGCGACCCGCAACTGGTGATTGGGGTTGGGCACGTCGAACAGGGCATAGTAGTAAATGGCGGCATTGCTGGTGGTGCTGGTGGTCGTGGTCTGATCGTTGATGTTGGTGGGGGCCAGCTCGACGGTGCGCAGGGTGGCGGGATAGCGGGTATCCGGGTCGCCTATCAGGGTGAAATAGACCGGCATGCCGGCCCTGACCTTGGTGACGTCGGCCTCGGAGATCTGGGCCTTGACGGTCATGGTGTCGAGATTGGCGAGCTTGAGCAGGGTCGGCACCGTCTGGCTGGCGGCCAGAGTCTGGCCCTGCCGGGTCACGATGGAGATGACGGTGCCATCCATGGGGGCCTGAATGCGGTTGTAGCCGAGCTCGGTCTTGGTGCGATCCACCTTGATGACGGCGTTGTCGATGTCGGCCTGGGCGCTTTGCAACTCGGCACGGGTGACGGCGAGCTGGGCCTCGGCACTCTCGAGATCGGCCCGGGAGCTCGCCTCCTGACGGAACATCTGCTGCTGACGACGCCAGGCCAGCTCATTTTGCTTGAGCTGAGCCTGCTTGATCTTGAGCTGGGCACGGCGGCTGGCGAGATCCGCCTCGGCGGTCTTGAGGTTGTTCTGGGCGATGAGGGGATCGATCTCGGCCAGCAGATCTCCCTGCTTGACCTGCTGCCCGGCTTCGACCGCGAGATAAGTGACCTGGCCCGAGACCTGGGCCCCCACATCCACCTGTTCGATGGCCTGCAGCACGCCGCTGGCGAGCACGGTCTGCTCCACGTCCTGGCGGGTGACGGTGGCGGTCAGGACGGGATCCGATTTATTGCCGGGCCAGGCGAGCCAGACGATGAGGGCCAGCGGGACGAGCACGACCAGGGCAAACTTGCCCTGTCTGGGGAGTTTTTTCATTTGTCTACCTGAACGGAAATCTGCCAAGGCGCGCAGGGGCCCTATGCTGCAGCAAATGGGGCTTAAAAAACAGCGGACAATGTGTAAGTAATTATGTAGATAACATCATCATTACTGGGTGGTCGGGCGCCCTCTCGACGAGGGATCCCGCCCATGGGGCGCAGGTACGATGGGCGAGCAGGCAAGAGTGGAGCAGGAGGCTCCTGCCTGGAGGAAGGACCCGCATGATAGCGGGTCCGGGTCTGTCAGCCGACGGCCTTGAGGGGTTCTGCATAGGGCTCGTGGCAGATCTGGATATCGACGGGCAGCTTGTAGAGCAGCAACCGTGCCAGCGAGCCTTCCATCCAGTGGTGGCGACTGCCGACCAGCAACAGGCTGTTGGGTTCTGACGAAAGCCAGTGCTTGAGTGCAGAGACCACATCATCGACCACCAGACACTGGTAATCCACCGGGTGGTGCAACTGGGTGATGAGCTGGCTAATGACGGCCTTGGCATCCAGAGTGCCCTGGGCGCTGCGCTCCTCCTGGGACAGTGACAGGCTCTGCTGGCGAATCTTGCTGCTGTGAGTCAGGTGCAGCAGGGTCAGTTTGCAGCCCATGGCCTGTGCCAGGTGGCTCGCCTTGGTCAGCGTCTCCTGCTCGTAATCCTTGCCTTCCAGCAACAGCACTATATTGGTCGGGCTCATAAGCAGTTCTCCTCGGCAGGTGCGGACAGGTGGCGCCAGCCTTGGCTGTCCACAAAATGTCAGAACAAACGAACCCGGTGCGCGGCGACTGAGTCACGAATTGTCGATGATGGCAGTGGGCTCCGGCTCCATTTACATCATCATAACAGATTGAGTTGAATGGAAAATGAAGGAAATGTTGCAAGAATTGACAAGGACCTGTTAACCAAGTTGAGGCCCTCGCACCTGGCGAGGGCCTGAGGGGTCATATCAAGCGGGTTGCTGGGTGAAGTAACGGGTCAACCAGGGCAGCCCTTCCTTCTTGCGGCTGACGGCGCCAGCCAGATGCACAGGCTCGCCGGGCAAGATCCCCTGGCTTGCGAAGAAGAGCTGGCTCTCTCCCTTGGCGAGATCCGTCAGCATCAGCACATACCCATCCAGCTTGTCTTTCATCAGTCGCGCTGTCATGGCCTGCTGCAGTTCATCGGAGCGGTTTATGATCTCGGCCGGGTTCATCACACAGATCTGGCTCACCATGAGGGCATGTCCCCCTATCTGATAGGCTTTCTCGTCGGCGACCAGGGCCTCGGACAGGGGGGTATCCCCCAACTGGGTACGGCGCTCGAGCAGGGTCTGGGCAAAGGGAGCCAGTTCCAGCTGGGCGATGGGCAGCAGTCGCTCGACCGCCAGCCTGTCCTGCGCCGTGGTCGTGGGGGAGGTGAAGTTGAAGGTATCGCTGACGATAGCCCCTAGCAGCAACCTGGCCTGAGGGCGGGAGAGGTTCTCATGGCCCATCAGTTCGAGCAGCACGGTGGCGCTGCAACCGACGGCTCTCACCCAGGCATCGAGGGGGCCTCGGGTGATCAGGGTGCCGAGGCGGTGGTGGTCGATGAGCCCCTGCACATCCGCATCGGCCAGCCCTTCCGGCCCCTGCTCCAGCTCGCTGAAATCCACCAGAAATACCGGTTTGTCAGCCACGCTGCCTGTCAACACGGGGGGCGCCTCCACTCCGGCGGTTTCCAGAATGAAGCGGGTTTCGGCGATGGGGGCTCCCAGGGCAAAGGCTCGGGCGGGGCGACCCTGGCTGTTGAGCCAGTCGGCGGTGACCAGGGCGGTGCAGATGCTGTCGCTGTCGGGATTCTTGTGACCAAAGACCTGGATCATGGGGCGGTTTCCTGATTGAGAGGGGGGGTTGGCAGAGATCATGTTGCCGAGACCGACCAGAGGGAAGGATAGAGGGAGTTTACACTGGGTTGCCGTCAGGGCGTCATCACTTAGGGGGATTTGTCGCTACGGGGAGGGACTATAGATAGAGGAATTTCATCAATGCCTTGGATTAAAATGCTTTAAGTTGTGGTTTATTTAGTTTTTTGAGCTGCGGTGGTTGTTTTATCTCAGTTATTCCAAGGGCGGGAAGGGGGGTTGCCCCTTCCCGCCCTTGCGCTATGAGGCGAGCAGTTCGCGGGCGTTGGCCAGGGTGTTGTCGGTGATCTGATCCCCCCCGAGCAGCCGGGCCAGCTCGTTGAGCCTTGCCCCGGGGTTGAGTGCCTGCATCTGGGTCTCCGTGGTCTTGCCGTCGGTATGCTTGCTCACCACCATGTGCTGGTGTCCCTTGCCCGCCACCTGGGGCAGGTGGGTGACCACCATCACCTGGGTGGACTCGCCGAGCTGACGCAAGAGGCGCCCGACCACGGCAGCGGTCGGGCCGCTGATCCCCACATCCACTTCATCGAAGATGAGGGTCGGGGTCGAGATCTTGCGGGCGCTGATCACCACGATGGCCAGGCTGATGCGCGACAATTCGCCACCGGAGGCGACTTTGCCAAGGGGCTGAATGGGTTGCCCCGGGTTGGTGGTGACCATGAATTCCACCCGATCGATGCCAAGTGGCGACAGGCTGCTCTGGGCATCGGGGCGCACCTCTATGGTGAAGCGGCCATCGGGCATGGCCAGCTCGTGCATGCTGGCGCTCACCTTGGTGCCCAGCTCCTTGGCATAACGCTGGCGGCTCTGGCTCAGTACCTCTGCCGCCTGTACGAAGGCCTGACGAGTTCGCAGCAATTCGTCCTCCATGCCTTCCAGGCGCTCCTCATCGGAGTTGAGGCGGGCGAGATCCCCCGCCAGCTCCTGGTGGTGCTGGGCGAGCTCGGCCGGTTTGACATGGTGCTTGCGGGCCAGGTTGATGGCACGAGAGAGGCGGGCCTCCAGCTCGTTGAAGCGCTCGGGATCGAGTTCCAGTCGATCCAGGTAGCTGCGCAGCTCGCTGTGGCTCTCCTGCACGCCGATCAGTGCCTCATTGAGCATGCCGAGCACGTTGCCGAGACGACTGTCCATGGCCACCAGGGTTTCGGTTCTGTCCACCGCGAGCTGAAGCAGGCCGGCGATGGTGGTCTCCTCGTTGTCATAGAGCAGATCCAGGCAGGCACCGCACTCCTGCATCAGCTCGGTGCCGTTGGCCAGACGCTGGTGCTCCTCCTCGATGGCTTCGAATTCCCCCGGTTGCAAGGCGAATTCGTCCAGCTCCTGCACCTGGTATTCGATGAGCTGGCGGCGGGCCTCTCGCTGCTGCTGCTCGGCCTTGAGGCGGTTCAGTTCATTTTGCAGTTGACGCCACTGTTGGTAATGGTGGCGCACGTCGTCCAGCAGCAGGTGGTGGCCGGCGTAACCGTCCAGCAGGGCGAGTTGATAGTCGGGTTTGAGCAGCAACTGATGGGCATGTTGACCGTGGACGTTGACCAGGAGCTGACCCAGGCTCTTGAGCTGCACCAGGGGCACCGGAACCCCGTTGATGTAACTGCGGGATCGCCCCTCGGCGGAGAGCACTCGCCGCACAATGCACTCTCCCTCGTTTTCCAGCTCGTTGGCGACGAGCCAGGCCCGGGCGGCAGGATTGCCGTCCAGCAGGAAGCGCGCACTGACCTCGGTCTTGTCACTGCCAGGTCGCACCATGCTGGCTTCGGCCCGCTCCCCAAGGCAAAGCCCGAGTGCATCGATGGCGATGGACTTGCCCGCGCCGGTTTCCCCGGTGATGCAGGTCATGCCGGCTTGCAGGTCGAGTTCGAGAAACTTGACGATGGCGAAGTTGGTGATGGTCAGTTGGGTCAGCATGGTCTCATCCTGTGTGGGCCAACATTACTGTGTATGCATCCAGTATATACTGGTTTTACATACAGTAAAGTGTCAGCCCGCAGCAGGATGCAAAAGGGGCGTGTCAGGGATGTCAGAACAGCTTGCTGCCCCAGCCGAGCTTGTTGCGCAGCACGTGGAAGTAGCTGTAATCCAGTGGATGCACTAGGTGCAGCTTGTGGTTGCTCTTCTTGATGAGGATCTCGTCCCCCGGGTGTACCGCCAGGGTCACCTGGCCGTCGCAGCTCACCTGCATGGCGTCATCCTGGTTGTCGGGGGAGACCAGCAATCGCACCTCGCTGTCCGCGTCCAGCACGATGGGGCGGCTGCTCAGGGTGTGGGGGAACATGGGCACCAGCGTGATGGCGTTCAACTTGGGGGTGAGGATGGCTCCCCCCGCCGAGAGGGAGTAGGCGGTGGAGCCGGTGGGGGTGGCGACTATGATTCCGTCCGAGCGCTGGCTGTACATGAAGCTGCCATCGATATAGACCTCGAACTCGATCATGTGGGCAATCTTGCCGGGGTGGAGTACCGCCTCATTGACCGCCAGATTGCTGGACTTGCGCTCCCCGTGGCGATAGACGGCGGCTTCCAGCAGGAAGCGGTGCTCGCTCTTGAAGTGGCCGGAGAGCACCTGTTCCAGGGGCAGCAGATAATCCTGGGGGGAGAGATCGGTGAGGAAGCCAAGGTTGCCCCGGTTGACCCCGATCACCGCCACATCGAAGCGGGACAACACCCGGGCCGCCCCCAGCATGTTGCCATCCCCGCCGACGACGATGGCGAGATCCGCCTGCTCGCCGAGCTGCACCAGATCCAGCACGCTCTCGCCCTGGATCCCCAGCGTCTGGGCGACCCGGCTCTCGAGCAGCACCCGAAAGCCGCGGGTGCTCAGGTATTGATAGAGGCCCTTGAGGGTCTGGTTGGCGCCTTCATGATGGGGCTTGCCGATGAGGGCGATGGTTTTGAACGGAGAATCCATAGGTTATCGGGTCTGGGCCAAGTATTGAGGGGAGTATACCGCGCTTTGGTGGGGATTTGTCTGCCTCCATGCGGACTGGGTTGATCCCACCCTGAACGGCGGTGAAAGAGTGGGCAAAGCGGCCTCATCCTCCATGTTCTGGCCTTTTCCCCTTGAAAGCGGGGGCTGCGTCCCCATAATAGCGCCATTGATCGCAGCCAGGCTGCCCTGATTTGTTTGAAGTCACCCTGAATATTGGAGATGTCATGAACCACGAAGAGCAAAAGGTTGAAGCGATGGAGCAAGTGGATGCCCAGCCAGTCGAGCCGACCGATGTAGACAGTGAAGTGACAGCCGAGCAGGCCCGCATCGCCGAGCTTGAGGCGCAACTGGAAGCGGCCCAGCAGGCGGCTGCCGATGAGCGTGAGCGCGCCGTGCGTGCCGTCGCCGAGATGGAAAACCTGCGTCGCCGCGCGGCCCAGGACGTAGAGAAGGCGCACAAGTTCGCGCTGGAGAAATTCGCCGGCGAACTGTTGCCCGTGCTGGACAACCTGGAGCGTGCCATCGAACTTGCCGACAAGGAAAACGAAGCCCTCAAGCCGATGATCGAAGGGGTCGAGCTGACCCTGAAATCCATGCAGGGCGGGGTCGCCAAGTTCGGCCTGGTGGCGCTGGATCCCCAGAACCAGCCGTTCGACCCCAATGCCCATCAGGCGATGAGCATGATCGAAAACGCAGAACTGGCGCCAAACACCGTCATCGCCGTGATGCAGAAGGGTTACGAGCTGAACGGTCGCGTGATCCGTCCGGCCATGGTGATGGTCTCCAAGGCTCCGGCCTGAGACGCGTCCCCCCATTGAGCCCGCCGCTCGGCGGGCTTTTTGTTGCCCGATGCCACACCTGTGTCCGGGTTCGGGTTAAATCGGCACAGTTGATACAGTTTTTTCAAGCCGGGGCTTGAAGCGCGAAGTTGCGACCCCATATAGGTGACAAGGCCACGGCGGCATCCTCGATGGACCCCATTCAAGGGGTGACAAAATGTGATGCCGGGAGCTTGAAAGCCACAGTGGCAGGCCCCACCTAGCCGTTAACGTATTAAGGCGAGCCCCTCGCCAGTTTATTCAAAGTATTTGGAGATTCGTCAAATGGGTAAAATCATCGGTATTGACCTGGGTACTACCAACTCCTGTGTCGCTATTCTGGATGGCGATAATGCTCGCGTGATCGAGAACGCGGAAGGCGACCGTACTACTCCGTCCATCATTGCCTATGCCGATGACGGCGAAATCCTGGTTGGTCAGCCGGCTAAGCGTCAGGCCATCACCAACCCGAAGAACACGCTGTTCGCCATCAAGCGTCTGATCGGCCGTCGTTTCGAAGATGACGAAGTGCAGCGCGATCTGGAGATCATGCCGTACGCCATCGCCAAGGCTGACAACGGTGACGCCTGGGTTGAAGTGAAAGGCAAGAAGATGGCACCGCCGCAGATCTCTGCCGAAGTGCTGAAAAAGATGAAGAAGACCGCCGAGGATTACCTGGGCGAGCCGGTGACCGAAGCGGTCATCACAGTACCGGCCTACTTCAACGACGCCCAGCGTCAGGCTACCAAGGATGCCGGTCGCATCGCGGGTCTGGACGTCAAGCGCATCATCAACGAACCGACCGCCGCGGCCTTCGCCTACGGCGTGAACAAGGTCAAGGGTGAGCGCAAGGTCGCCGTATACGACCTGGGTGGTGGTACCTTCGATATCTCCATCATCGAGATCGACGAAGTGGAAGGTGAAACCACCTTCGAAGTACTGGCAACCAACGGTAACACCCACCTGGGTGGTGAAGACTTCGACAACCGCGTCATCAACTACCTGGTTGACGAGTTCAAGCGTGAGCAGGGCATCGACCTGCGCAAGGACCAACTGGCCCTGCAACGTCTGAAAGACGCCGCCGAGAAGGCGAAGATCGAGCTCTCTTCCGCTCAGCAGACCGACGTGAACCTGCCGTATATCACCGCAGATGCCACCGGTCCGAAGCACATGAACATCAAGGTGACCCGCGCCAAGCTGGAATCCCTGGTGGAAGACATGGTCAAGGACTCCCTGGAGCCGGTCCGTGTCGCCCTGAAAGACTCCGGCCTGTCCGTGTCTGAAGTGGACGACGTCATCCTGGTGGGCGGTCAGACCCGTATGCCGCTGGTTCAGAAGACTGTTGCCGACTTCTTCGGCAAAGAGCCGCGTAAAGACGTCAACCCGGACGAAGCCGTGGCCATGGGCGCCGCCATCCAGGGTGCCGTACTGTCCGGTGACAAGACCGACGTACTGCTGCTGGACGTCACCCCGCTCTCCCTGGGTATCGAAACCATGGGTAGCGTGATGACCGCGCTGATTGAGAAGAACACCACCATCCCGACCAAGAAGTCCCAGGTGTTCTCCACCGCCGAAGACAACCAGTCTGCCGTGACCATTCACGTGCTGCAGGGTGAGCGCAAGCGCGCCAGCGACAACAAGTCCCTGGGCCAGTTCAACCTGGAAGGCATCCGCCCGGCACCGCGCGGTCTGCCGCAGATCGAAGTGACCTTCGACATCGACGCCAACGGCATCCTGCACGTCTCCGCCAAAGACAAGGAGACCAACAAGGAGCAGAAGATTACCATCCAGGCCTCCTCCGGTCTGTCTGATGACGAGATCGAACGCATGGTGCGCGAAGCCGAAGCCAACGCGGCCGAGGACAAGAAGTTCGAAGAGCTGGTGCAGACTCGCAACCAGGCTGACGGTCTGGTCCACTCCGTGCGCAAGCAGGTTACCGAAGCCGGTGAAGCCCTGCCTGCCGACGACAAGACCAAGATCGAGACTGCCCTGTCCGAGCTGGAAAGCGCCATCAAGGGTGACGACAAGGCCGCCATCGAAGCCAAGCAACAGGCTCTGATGGAAGCGTCCCAGAAGCTGATGGAGATTGCCCAGCAGCAGGCCCAGGCGCAAGGCGCCGCCGGTGCTGACGCCGGTCAGGCTTCTTCTGCCAAGGCTGACGACGACGTGGTCGACGCCGAGTTCGAAGAAGTGAAAGACGACAAGAAATAAGCCACACCCAGTCGGGCGAAGCCACTTCGCCCGGCGGCTTGGTCGATGAATTTACGGGCGTTGGGTGACCAACGCCCGTCTGCGTAACTGCTGATATAGCAACAGGATGAGTATGTCGAAGCGCGATTTCTATGAAGTGCTCGGGGTGGCAAAAGGTGCCGACGAGCGCGAGATCAAGAAGGCGTACAAGCGTCTGGCGATGAAGTATCACCCCGATCGCAACCAGGGTGATGCGGCCGCCGAAGAGAAGTTCAAAGAGGTCAAGGAAGCCTACGAGGTCCTGACCGACGAGAACCTGCGTGCCCGCTATGACCAGTACGGTCATGCCGGTGTGGATCAGAGCCAGGGTGGCGGTCACGGCGGCTTCGGCGGCGGTGCCGATTTCGGTGACATCTTCGGCGATGTGTTTGGCGACATCTTCGGTGGTCGGGGTGGTGGCCGTCGTGGCCCGGCCCGTGGCTCCGACCTTCGCTACAACATGGAGCTGACATTGGAAGAGGCGGTGCGCGGGGTCTCCAAGGAGATCAAGATCCCGACCCAGGTCCACTGCGAGGTCTGCAACGGCTCCGGTGCCCACACCGGCAGCACGGCCCAGACCTGCCCGACCTGCCACGGTGCCGGTCAGGTGCAGATGCGTCAGGGCTTCTTCGCGGTGCAGCAGGCCTGCCCGCACTGTCACGGTCGTGGCAAGATCATCAAGGATCCCTGCCGCAAGTGTCATGGGGAAGGTCGCTACCAGAAGACCAAGACCCTGTCGGTCAAGATCCCGGCGGGTGTCGACACCGGCGATCGCATCCGTCTCTCCGGCGAAGGGGAAGCGGGGGAAGCCGGTGCATCGGCCGGGGATCTCTACGTACAGGTCCACGTCAAGGAGCACGAGATCTTCGTGCGCGATGGCAACGATCTCTACTGCGAAGTGCCCATCAGCTTCACCACCGCGGCCCTTGGCGGCGAGATCGAAGTGCCGACCCTGGATGGCCGGGTGAAGCTCAAGGTGACCGCCGAGACCCAGACCGGCAAGCTGTTCCGCCTGCGGGGCAAGGGCGTCAAGTCCGTGCGCTCCGGCCAGGTCGGCGATCTGATGTGCAAGGTGGTCATCGAGACTCCGGTCAAGCTGACCGACACCCAGAAAGATCTGCTGCGCCAGCTGGACGAGTCCTTCAGCGGCGCTGCCGCCAAGACCCACAAGCCCAAATCGGAAGGCTTCTTCGAAGGGGTGAAACGCTTCTTCGATGACCTGACCAAGTGATCACGCGAGTGATGTGAGAAAGCCGGCCCAGTGCCGGCTTTCTTTTTGCTTGTTTCCCGTGTTCCTCTCCGTTCGAGCTGCGCTCAATCCGTGGTACTGGTGCGCCAGAACACCTGCTTGATGCGGGGATGCTGGCCCAGGGTCTTCATCAGGGCGTCCAGCTCGTCGCCGTCGATGGAAGTGGCGAGCAGCACGGCGGAGATCTCCAGATCCTGCTCCCCGAACGGCTCGATATCGAGCTCGCTCAGGGGGTAGTTGGCCTGCTCCAGCTGCTGCTCCAGCCAGGGCAGCACCTCTTTCTGGTGGGTGCGGCGGATGAGGGCGGTGACGCGATAGGTCAGCTCGGTATCCTCGTTGTCCACCGGGTGGCGGTTGATCTGATTGACCAGAGGGCGCAGCAGGGTGTTGGCGGCCAGCACGAAGAGGGCGCCGAGTATGGCCTCCATGGCGAAGCCGGCACCGCAGGCGGCCCCCACGGCGGCCACCCCCCAGAGGGTGGCGGCGGTGTTGATGCCGCGGATGTTGCCCGATTCCCGCATGATGACGCCGGCGCCGAGGAAGCCGATGCCGGAGACGATATAGGCCACCACGTGGACCACGCCGTAGCTGCCCCCGTGCAGGTCATAGATGCGCTGGGCCAGATTGACGAACAGGGCCGCCCCCACGGCCACCAGCACGTTGGTGCGCAGGCCCGCGGTGCGCTGTCGGTACTGGCGCTCCAGCCCCACCAGGCTGCCGAGCACGAAGGCCAGCAGCAGACTGGCCAGGGTATCTGTCAGGGCCAGCAGGTCAAATTGTTGCCACATTCTCATGGCGTACTCCTCTTGATGACGATGGCCTTCGAGATGGCAGATGAAACACCTGTCATGTGCAGAGTGAAAGACAGACCCGTGCGTGGAAGGCCATCATGGCAGATGAAAATGTTGCACGGATCGAGGCAGCCAGCACCCAGGGTGGCTGGCCGTGAATGATGAGAAGGCCCCCGGCACCCGGGGGCTTGCGACGCTTCTCTGCGCCCTGACGCCTGAGTCCGGGATCAGGGTCCCGGGCGTAGCTCCCAGCGTACCGGGTGGCTGAGCCCGGCCTGGTGCACGAACTGCACCAGGTAGCGGCGCTGGGGCGGGGTGCAGTAGAGATCCAGTACCAGCTCCCGTCCCCCGTCGCGTCCCGGTCTCATGGATTGCGAGGGCACTAGCCCCGCTGGTTGCAGGGTATGAGCCACCAGCGCCAGTACGGGGAGCATGTCGGCCCGGCCCTGGCAGCGGATCCGCAGCCGGTAGTGCTGGGATTTGGGTTTTGTCAGCCTGCGTGACAGGGCAGCGAGCCCCAGCTTGTCGAGCAGGGTGTGAGCGCGGCGCACGGCAGTGCGGGCGGGCATTGAAGCAAAACGGGTTGAAACAAAACGCATAGCAGCCTCCTTGTGGGAAGCAGAAACTATGCAGGCAAGGTGTCCGGTGCTTGCAGCCGGTCACTTGACGTCAAGTGTAAAAAGAGAAAGGGAGGAGATGCTCGCCTCTCGCGGGGTGCGAGGCGCGGCAGAACGATTGCTGCGGCTAGCTCGCGACCTGGCTGCCGACGCCCATGGCCGGCTTGCTACTGTCACTTGATGAGTTGCCCACTGATGGTCTCCGCTGTGAATGAACGGCAAGATGGTACAGATCCGGGCCGCCAAGGTAAAGGATGGGGGCGGCGCAGCAACATCTGGAAACACCTTTCCGGTGCCTGGCGTTGTTGGTGCCAACTCCCGGCCGGGCAGAGAGCCTGGCCTCGATGGTGGCCGTAAATTAGATATTGCTAATGTTGGGTGCGGCGATAGAATGGCTTGCATTAGCGATATCTAATTAAACGGCAGGGCCCGCTCCGCCAGCGTTGCGAGCGGAGCGTGCCCCCATTTCCCTCAGGCAGGAGAGTCCCATGTTTGAAAGCCAGTGGTTGTTTGCCCTCGGGGGCGGCATGTTGATCGGTGTGTCCGCCCTGCTGCTGATGCTGGTCAACGGCCGGGTGGCCGGGATCAGCGGCATACTGGCGGGGGCACTGCAGGAGCGGGGAGGCTGGCGCTGGCTGTTCCTGCTGGGACTGGCCGATGGTGCCCTGCCGGCCTTCGCCCTCGGCTGGGCCAGCCTGCCGACCCTGGCGGTGCTGCCCCCCTGGCCCAGGGTCGCCTTGGCGGGTCTGCTGGTGGGGGTAGGCACCCGTCTTGGCAACGGCTGCACCAGCGGCCACGGCATCTGCGGGGTGGGGCGACTGTCGCGCCGCTCCCTGGTCGCCACCCTCGTCTTCATGGCGACCGCGGTGCTCACCGTGTTTGTCAGCCGCCACCTGCTGTGAGGAAGTCACCATGGAACGTTTGACGAGCCTGCTCTGTGGCCTGCTGTTCGGGCTGGGTCTTGCCCTCTCCGGCATGGTGGATCCCGCGAGAGTGCTGGGTTTTCTCGATCTCGCCGGAGCCTGGGATCCCAGTCTGGCCTTCGTGATGGGGGGCGCCCTGCTGGTGTTCATGCCGGGGTACTTCCTGTTGATACGGCCTCGCCGCCAGAGCCTGTCGGGGGCTCCCATCGCCGATGTGCCCGCACCGACCCTGGATGGCCGCCTGCTCGGTGGAGCCGCCCTCTTTGGCATCGGCTGGGGCATGGCAGGCATCTGCCCGGGGCCGGCCCTGGCGCTGGTCACCGCTGGCCAGCCCCTGATCGGGCTCTTCGTCATCGCCATGGTGGTGGGGGTGCTGCTGGTGGACAGGGGCTGGCAACGGGCTCCTTGATCCCGGTATTCCCGCGTGGGCAGGGCCCATCTTCCGGCCCGAGGTGGTAGTATCGGGCTCCCATACTCCGAACAAGGCTTGCCCATGCTCCCTCTGCGCCTGCTCATCTCCGACTCTCACGATCCCCTGTTCAACCTGGCGGTGGAGGAGTGCATCTTCCGCCAGATGGATCCGCGCCAGCGGGTGCTCTTCCTGTGGCGCAACGCCAATACAGTGGTCATAGGCCGTGCCCAGAATCCCTGGAAGGAGTGCAACACCCGCCGTATGGAGGAGGACGGGGTGACCCTGGCCAGGCGCAGCAGCGGCGGCGGCGCCGTGTTCCATGATCTCGGCAACAGCTGCTTCACCTTCATGGCGGGCAAGCCCGGCTATGACAAGAGCATCTCCACCGCCATCGTGCTGGATGCCCTGAAGCGGCTGGGGGTGGAGGCCTTCGCCTCCGGTCGCAACGATCTGCTGGTGGCGACCCCGGACGGGGATCGCAAGGTATCGGGTTCGGCCTATCGGGAGACCCATGATCGCGGCTTTCACCACGGCACCCTGCTGCTGGACGCCGATCTCAGCCGCCTCGCCAACTACCTGAACCCGGATCCGAAGAAGCTCGCGGCCAAGGGCATCACCTCGGTGCGCAGCCGGGTCGCCAACCTGAGCGAACTGCTGCCGGGAGTCGACCATGAGCGGGTGAGTGAGGCCCTCCTTGAAGCCTTCTTCGCCTATTACGGCGAGCGGGTTCAACCCGAGCATATCTCCCCCGAGCGGCTGCCGGACTTGCCGGGCTTTGCCGAGACCTTCGCCCGCCAGCGCAGTTGGGAGTGGAACTTCGGCCATGCGCCGTCTTTCAGTCATCAGCTGGATGAGCGCTTCGGCTGGGGCGGGGTGGAGCTGCACTTCGATGTGGAGAAAGGGGTCATCGGCCGGGTGCAGATCTTCAGCGACAGCCTGGATCCCGCACCCCTGGATGCCCTGGCCGAGCGGCTGCCCGGCATCGCCTATCGGCCGGAGGCCATCGGCGCTTTGCTCAGCGAGCTGCAGCAGGCGTTTCCTGGGCAGACGGCCGAGCTGGCCGAGCTTCAAGGCTGGCTGGTGGCGGCGCTGCGCTAAATCGGGCCGGTGCCAGGTGCTGAACCCGGGGCTGCATCAGGCCTGCCGGGTTACTCGCCCCGGCGCGGCATCACGGCGGGTGAGAGCGGGATCACGAAACGGTCACGGGCCGGGGACGGCCCCTTGCAGCCAGCCCTTGCCCTGACTGGGGCATGATAAAAAGTAGGGCAGGCCATTAGTTATTGTCGCTGTTTCAAATGCAGCCCTGCGGGTATAACCGGACCCATCGTTGCAGTCCAAATGGTATCAACATGAGTGACCTGGTTTATCTGAAAGATGACGGCGTCAACGCCGTCTCCCCCGCCTTCGCCGCCCGCTTCGCCACCGTCAAGGCTCACTACTTCTCCCGCAATCCCGAGCTCTGGCCGGTGTTTCGCGAGCCCGGTTTCGCCACCCTCAACGAGTTTCGCGCCCGCGGCCTTGCCCCGGATGCGCGGCTGAACGCCTGGCCGGATGGCCACGCCCGCCTCGCGGATCTCTGCGAGACCATGCCGGTGCCGCAAGCCATGCGCGCGCCGGGCGAGCCCATGACCGAGCTCTTGTTCGCCGGGGCCCTCTCCAAAGACTGGGAAAACCCCGCCAGCGTGGAGAACGTCATCACCATGTCGGCGGATCCCGCCATCTATGGCGCCCAGATGGGCATTCTCGCGAACCCGAACCTGGTCTATTCCGAGTACGCCGGGGTGGCGGAAGAGCTGGAGAAAAAGGTGGTGCGCCAGATAGCCCTGCTGGCGGGGTACGATCCCGAGCGTGCTACCGGCATCTTCACCCAGGGGGGGACGTTCTGTAACCTCTACGGCTACCTGCTCGGCATCCGCAAGAGCCTGCCGGAAGCCAAGCACAAGGGGCTCGGCCATTATCAGGACTACCGCATCATCAACTCCCAGGGCGGCCACTACTCCAACATCACCAACCTCTCCCTGCTCGGGGTGGACATCGAGAACAAGACCATCCGCATCCAGGTCGGCGAGAACAACGACATCGATCTGGTGGATCTCGAGCGCACCCTGACCGCCTGCTTTGCCCTCAAGCACGTGGTACCCACCATCATGCTCACCATGGGCACCACCGATACCTTCGGGGTGGATCAGGTCAAACCCGTGGTGGCACTGCGGGATCGGCTGTGCGAGCGCTTCGAGGTGGCGGTCAAGCCCCACATCCACGTGGATGCCGCCATCGGCTGGTCGATGATCTTCTTCCTGGATTACGATTTTGCCGCCAACCCGCTCGCCATCAACGCCGCCACCCTGGCCGGGATTGAGCGCAACGTGGCGCGCTTTGCGGAGCTCAAATACGCCGACTCCTTCACCGTCGACTTCCAGAAGTGGGGCTATGTGCCCTACACCTCCAGTCTGGTGATGATCAAGGAGCAGGACGATCTCAAGGCGATGGAGAACGATCCGGAGAACTTCTCCTACTTCGAGCGGGACATCCAGGGTCAGACCCACCTGCAGTCCACCATCGAGTGTTCCCGCGGCGCGAGCGGCCTGTTCGGCGCCTATGCGGCCCTCAACTACATGGGGGTGGAGGGCTATCGCACCGTGCTGGCTCACTGCCTGCAGAATGCCAACTACTTCCGCTTCCGCCTGAGCCAGCTCGGCAACGTCAAGCTGGTGGCCCAGGAAAACCAGGGGCCGAGCGTGGGCTTCAAGATCTACAACCCGGAGTGGGTGCAGGATCCGGAGGCCGAGTTCGCCTTCGAGCTGGCCCGCAGCACGGATGCGGCCTACAAGGCACGGCTGCAACGCAACACCGACTATCACCGCAACCTGTTCAAGCATCGCGGCAAGGTGGGGCTCTACACCAACTGGGTGGAGGCGGTGGCCCACTCCGAGTATGACGAGCGGGGCAAGTACTCCTATATCGCGGGGGAAAAAGCGGTCTTCATGAACCCGGCCTGCAGCCGGGAGCAGATCGATGCCTTCATCGAACATATTCGCGGCTGATATCACCACATCTTGTGATGTCAGAAAGAAAAACGGCGGGATAATCCCGCCGTTTTTATTGCTTTGGGCAGCCGTTACTGCTGCTGCATCATGGTCACCGTCAGCTTGCCGGCCGGATTGGCGGCATGGAAGTTCACCGCATCCCCGGCCTTGAACCCCTCCAGCAGGGCGGGATCCGCCATCCGGAACACCATGGTCATGGGGGGCATCTTGAGGTTGGTGATGGCCTCGTGCTTGATCCCCACCTTGCCGTTCTCGCTGTCGATGCGGGTGATGATCCCCCGGGTCATGGTCATGTCCCCCATCTCCTTGTCCGCCATCTGGGACATGTCGTGCCCCTCGTGGTTCATGGTCATCTCGGCCTGGGCCTGAAGGGAGGCGAAACCGAGCAGGAGGGTCAGGGTCAATGTTTTGATATTCATGATGTTTTCCTTGTCATTCAATGGGTCTGGATAGTGAGTTCGGATCATTGGGCATCGCTTTGCGCCCGTTCCACGGCGCGGCGTCGCCACAGATAGAAGGCCGCCGGCAGGACCAGCAGGGTGAGCACCAGGGCCGTCACCATGCCGCCGATCATGGGGGCGGCGATGCGCTGCATTACCTCGGAGCCGGTACCCTGGCTCCACATGATGGGCAACAGGCCGGCGATGATGGTCACCACCGTCATCATCTTGGGTCGCAGGCGCAGGGCGGCCCCCTGGATGACGGCATCGTGCAGGCCCTGCAGGGTGGGCTTGCCGCGGGCGACGAGATCGTCCCAGGCGTGGTTGAGGTAGACCAGCATCAGCACGCCGGTTTCCACCGCCACCCCGGCCAGGGCGATAAAGCCGACCCCCACCGCCACCGAGAGGTTGAAGTCCAGCAGCCAGACGGTCCAGATCCCCCCGACCACGGCGAGCGGCAAGGTGATGAGGATGAGCAGCACCTCCTGGAAGCGGCGGAACGCGAGATAGAGCAGCAGCACTATGATGGCGAGGGTCAGGGGCACCACGTAGGCCAGACGTGCCTTGGCCCGCTCCATGTACTCATACTGCCCGGACCAGGTGAGGGCGTAACCCGCCGGCAGCACCAGCTGCTTGTCCACCTCGGCCTTGGCCTCGGCCACGAAGGATCCTATGTCTCTGTCCCGGATATCCACGTAGACCCAGCCGTTGAGACGCGCGTTCTCGCTCCTGAGCATGGGGGCCTCGTCGCTGATATAGACCCGGGCCACGTCCGCCAGGGCGATGCGCTCGCCTTTGGGGGTCACCAGGGGCAGCAGCTCCAGGCTTGCCACCGAGTCGCGATAGCTCTGGGGATAGCGCAAGTTGATGGGATAGCGTTCGCGCCCCTCTATGGTTTGGCCCACGTCCATGCCCCCCACCGCGGTGGCGAGCACCGCCTGCACCTCGGCGATGTTGAGGCCATAGCGCGCCGCCTTCAGACGGTCTATATCCACCTTGACATAGCGACCGCCCGCCACCCGCTCGGCGTAGACGGACGATGCTCCCTGCACCTTGCCGACGATCTGCTCCAACTGTTGGCCTATCCCCTGAATGATCTTGAGGTCGGGGCCCGCTATCTTGATGCCCACCGGCGTTTTGATACCGGTGGCCAGCATGTCGATGCGGGTCTTGATGGGAGGCACCCAGGCGTTGGTGAGACCGGGGAAGCGGATGAGGGAGTCGAGCTCCTCTTTGAGCTTCTCCGGGGTCATGCCCGGGCGCCACTGATCGCGGGGCTTGAGCTGTATGCTGGTCTCCATCATCACGAGATCGGCGGGATCGGTGGCGGAGTCGGCGCGGCCCGCCTTGCCGAACACGTTCTGTACCTCGGGCACGGTGCGAATGAGCTTGTCGGTCTGCTGCAGGATCTCCCGCGCCTTGCCCACCGAGATGTTCGCCGCCGTGGTGGGCATGTACATGATGTCCCCCTCATCGAACGGCGGTATGAACTCGGAGCCCAGATAGTGCAGCGGCCAGAAGCCCACCACAGTCACCACCAACGCCGTGACGAGGGTGGTCTTGGGGCGTGCCAGCACGGCATTGAGTAGCGGAATATAGCCATTGCTCAGGCCCCGGTTCAGCGGGTTGGCCTGCTCGGGCAAGACCCTGCCGCGGATGAAGTAGCCCATGATGACCGGTACGAGCGTGATGGAGAGCCCGGCCGCCGCCGCCATGGCGTAGGTCTTGGTGTAGGCGAGCGGGTGGAACATGCGTCCCTCCTGGGCCTCCAGGGCGAACACCGGCAGGAAGCTCATGGTGATGATGAGCAGGGAGAAGAAGATGGCGGGGCCCACCTCGATACTCGCCTCGACGATCACCTGCCAGCGGTTCTTCTCGTTAAGCTCTGTGCGCTCCATATGCTTGTGGACGTTCTCTATCATCACGATGGCGCCATCCACCATGGCACCGATGGCGATGGCGATGCCGCCAAGGGACATGATGTTGGCGTTGATCCCCTGCAGGTGCATGACGATGAAGGCGACCAGGATGGCGATGGGCAAGGAGATGACCACCACCAGGGAGGAGCGCAGGTGGAACAGGAAGGCGAGACAGACCAGCACCACCACGGCGAACTCCTCGATGAGCTTGCCGGAGAGGTTGTCGATGGCGCGGGCGATGAGATCCGAGCGGTCATAGACGGTGACCACTTCCACCCCGTCCGGCAGGCTGGACTTGAGCTGGGCGAGGCGGGCCTTGACCCCGTCTATGGTGTGCTGGGCATTCTCGCCGTAACGCATGACGATGATGCCGCCCACCACTTCCCCCTCGCCGTTGAGCTCGGCGATGCCACGGCGGCTCTGGGGGCCGGTGATCACCTCCGCCACGTCACCGAGCAGCAGGGGGGCGCCCCGCACGCTGGTGCCGAGGGGGATCTGTTTCAGATCCTCGACGCTCTTCAGATAGCCGTTGGAGCGCACCATGTATTCCGCTTCCGCCATCTCGATGACGGAGGCACCGGTCTCCTGGTTGCCCATCTCGATGGCGGTCTGGATGAGGGAGAGCGGGATGCCGTAGGCGCGCAGCTTGTCCGGATCCACCCGCACCTGATACTGGCGCACCATGCCGCCCACGGTGGCGACCTCGGAGACCCCGTTGACCGTCTGCAGCTCGTACTTCAGAAACCAGTTCTGCAGGGAGGTGAGCTCGCTCAAGTCGTGCTTGCCGGTTTTGTCCACCAGGGCGTACTGGTAGACCCAGCCCACCCCGGTGGCGTCGGGGCCAAGCTGGGGCTGGGCAGAGGCGGGCAGGCTTGGGGCCACCTGGCTCAGGTACTCCAGCACCCGGGCCCGGGCCCAGTAGAGATCGGTGCTGTCGTCAAACAGCACATAGACGAAGGAGTCGCCGAAGAAGGAGTAGCCGCGCACCGTGGTAGCCCCCGGCACCGCCAGCATGGCGGTGGTGAGGGGGTAGGTGACCTGATCTTCCACCACCTGGGGCGCCTGGCCCGGGTAGGAGGTCTTGATGATCACCTGGACGTCGGAGAGATCCGGCAGGGCGTCCACCGGGGTCTGTTTCACCGACCAGAGCCCCCAGGCGGTGATCATGAGGGTCAGCAGCAGCACCAGGAAGCGGTTGCCGACGGACCAGCGAATAATCGATGGGATCATGATGTGGCTCCTCGCTCAGGGCCCGCGGGTGGCTGGGAGGGCTGACCGGTAACGCAGCGGATCAAGGCAGGGCTCATGATTTGTCCCCCATGTCGTGCTGGCTGTGATCCATGCTCTTCATGTCATCGTTGGCAGGGGCGGCTTTGTCAGCATCCTCGATATGAACGTTGACGATCTTGTACTCATCCCCTTCTTGTTCCACCTGCAGATGCAGGCTCTGGCCCTGTTTCAGCTGGCTCATGTCGACGTCCTCGGCGACGGTGAAGTCCATCTCCATGGCGGGCCATTGCCACTCGGGGATGGGCTGGTGGGCGACCCCCAGGGTGCGACCGGCAAGGTCCACCGCCTGGATCTCCCCCTGGGTCCAGATCTGCTGGGGCCGTATCGCGGTCATGCGCTGGAAGTCGGAGGTGATGCTGGATTCGGAGTCGAGCAGGAACTGGGCCGAGGAGACGATGCGATCGCCGGGTTCGACCCCCTCCAGGATGGCCACCTTGTCACCAAACTGGGGGCCCAGGGTCACGGCCACCGACTTGAAGTCGCCATCCGCCAGGGCCAGCACCAGCCGGTTCTGGCTGCCGGTACGGATCACCGCTTCGCTCGGAACCAGGTTCTGGGGAGCGCCGTTGCCGCTTCGGATACTCACCTTGGCGAACATGTTGGGTTTCAAGAACTCGTCCGGATTGTCAAAGCGCAGGCGTACCTTGAGGGTTCGGGTCTGGGCATCCAGGGTGGGATAGAGGTAATCCACCTTGCCCTGCCACTGGCGGCCGGGGGCATAGTCCAGGGTCATGGTGACGGGGTCCCCGACCTTCAGCTGGGCGGCCTGGCGTTCGAACACCTCGGCGCTGACCCATACCTGAGAGAGGGTGCTGATGTTGAACAGGGGGGCGGCGGGCTCCACATACTGGCCTTCGCGCACTTTCAGCTCAGACACATAGCCGCTGCTCGGGGCGTAGATGCGGATGGTCTCCTGCACCTGGCGGCTGCGCTTGAGGGCGGCTATCTGATCCGCCGGCACCTGCAGGGATTTCAACTTGCCCTCGGCGGCGCGCAGCAGCAGGGGGTTAGTGGTGTTGAGCGCCAGCAGGTACTCGTGCTGGGCATTCACCAGATCCGGGGCGTAGAGATCGTAGATGAAGCTGCCCTTGGCCACCTTCTGCCCCTCGTTCTTGATGGCGAGGTTGCGGATCCAGCCCGCCATGCGGGCGTTGATGGCCTCCAGCCGCTCCTCGTCATAACCCACATAACCCACGGTCTCGATCTGCTGGTGGACGGGCAGCCTTTCCACCGCCGCGAGCCGCACTCCCAGGTTCTGCTGGATCTGGGGGTTGATGGTGACGGTGCCGGGCGACCCTCCTTGTTTCTCTTCATAGACGGGAATGAAGTCCATCCCCATGTTGTCCTTGGCGGGGCCATCGCGTTTGTCGCGCGGATCCATGGGGTTGACCCAGTAGAGGGGGGTCTTCTCGGCGCTGGCGCCCTGTCCTAGACGGGTGGCGGCCAGATAACCGCCGCCGGCACCGATGGCGAGCAGCAGGGCACAGAGGATGAGGTTCTTGTTCATGGCTGCCTCCCCGCAAGAGTCGGGCAGGTGGCGGGAAGACCCGCAGGGCGCCGTGGCGCGGCAATCTTGGCTGATGACATGGTACATCTTCTCTTCTGACGAGCCGTCAGGCCGGGCCGGGATCCGCCATGTTCGATAGCCGGGCCTGACAAGGGCCGACGGGAATGGAGAGCGGGATCGCGGTTGGCAGACCTGGTTGGCAAACGGGATGCCAGCGACATAATCGACTGGTACGGATTGCTTTAGGCGATGGACATGCCATCACGCAGGCTAGCGGTAGAAGATGTTTCTAATGGCGCAGCACAGAGAGCATCAGATGCCGTCTGGGCCAGGAGGGAGGGTGGGCACCGCGCAGGCGCAGCAAGGGGTTGCGCAGCCACTGATCCAGGGCGAGGAGATCCCCGAGGCGTGGCATCAACAACAGGGGCAGGGCAAAGAGGATCAGCAGGGCGGCTAGCAAGGGCAGGCCGGCACCGCCAGCACTGAGGCCGCCGTGCATCTGGCAATCATCCTGACTCTGGGGGCTGGCTTGGCTGTCGTGGCAGGCAAGGCTCTGCATGGCCGCGAGTTCCCCGCCCATGGAGGCGGACATCCCCATGGCGGCCCCGTCGTCGGGGGCGGCGCCGTGCCAGCTGATGCAGAGGGTCAGATTGCACACGAGCACCAGCGCCAGCAACAGCCGGGCGATGAGCACAGTGGGCAATCTCGATGACAGCATGGACAACTCCCATAAACGTTGGGGCGAATGTAAACCTTACTAAAGGGGTAAGGTCAAGGGGGCCTTGCGCTCAAGAGGTGGAAAGTCGTGGCGACGCACCGTGAGGGCGAGCCATGGGGGCGAGATGTCCCTGCCTGGGCTCTGTTGCAACAAACAAGGCACCCCAGGGGTGCCTTGTTTGACGAGTGTGGCGTCTGTCAGCCAGAGAGGATCTGGTGTCAGGCGAAGCAGGTCCAGATGGGGGCGTGATCCGAGGGTTTCTCGATGCCGCGCAGCTCGTAGTCGATGCCGGTCTCGGTCACGGTGTCCTTGAGAGCATCGGATGCCATGATGAGATCGATGCGCAGGCCCCGGTTCTCGTCAAAACCCCGGGAGCGGTAGTCGAACCAGGAGAAGCGCTTGCACTCGGTGGGGTTGGCGGCGCGGAAGGTGTCGGTCAGGCCGAAGCCTTTCAGGCGCTCCATCCATTCCCGCTCGATGGGCAGGAAGGAGCACTTGCCGTCCCGCAGCCAGCGCTTGCGGTTCGCCTCGCCGATGCCGATGTCCAGATCCGTGGGGGAGATGTTCATATCCCCGATCAGCGCTATCTGGTCGCTCGGGCTGTGGTGGGTCTCGAGATAGTGCTGCAGATCCTCGTAGAACTTCTGTTTGGCCGGGAACTTGGTCTCGTGATCCTGGCTCTCCCCCTGGGGGAAGTAGCCGTTCATCACCTTGATGATGGAGCCGTCTTCCCGCTTGAAACTGGCCATGATCATGCGGCGCTGGGCATCTTCCTCATCGGTGGGGAAGCCCTTTTGCACCTCGATGGGGGCCTGCTTGCTCATGATGGCGACCCCGTAATGGCCCTTCTGGCCGTGGAACGCCACGTGATACCCCATGGCCTCCACGTCGGCTACCGGGAAGGCCTCGTCGTGGACCTTGATCTCCTGCAGGCCGATCACATCCGGCTGATGCTTGTCGATGATGGCTTGCAACTGATGAAGACGGGCACGCAGGCCATTGATATTGAAAGAGATGATCTTCATGTCGGGATGCTCATGTCGTTTTTATTAGTGGCTATTGAACTCGGGATCCGCCCCGGATGCAAGTGCGGGGCGGGCCAGAGGCCAGTCCCTGAACAGTGGCGGGTCAACGGGTCATCTTCTTGACAAACACCACCACGAACAGCGCCAGCGTGAAGCTGCCGGTGAAGGCCTCGAAGGCGGCGACGATCCGCGACAGGCCTACGGGGGTGAAGTCCCCATAGCCGAGGGTGGTGAAGGTCACCACGCTGTAGTAGAGGCACTCGAGCAGGAAGAAGGCGTTCTGCTCGAGGCTCGCCTGTGGCTGGTAGATGAGATGATTGCCGCTGAAGCTCAGGCCAAAGAAGAAGTAGAAGATGCTGCAGATGAAGATGAGCAGCAGGGAGAAGAGCACCACCCGCATGGGGGCCTCGCCGTAGCCGCAGAAGAGATCCACTATCCAGGAGGCGAAGCGCTGGTAGGAGCAAAACGGCATCTGCAGGCGGCGCATGGTGAGCTCCTGCTGGATGTAGCGACCGGACATGGTGAAGATGCCCTGGGCCTCTGAGGCTTTGCGCAGATCCCGGTAGGTCTCTTCCGCCTCCTTGAACCAGACGCGGGCCTGGGCTGGATCCCGCTCGCGGCGCCCCTTCCTGTCCTGCATCAGCCGCTTGCCGGTATCCAGGTTGTCGAGGCGGGTGTTCTTCCAGCGGATGCCGAGCAGGTTCACGTCGTGCAGCTCGGCGCAGTGCAGGTTGGCCTCGCTGAGGTCGGCCTTCATCAGGCTGCCGCCGTGAATCCTGAGGCCGTAGAGGTGGGCGCCGCGCAGATTGGCGCGATAGAGGTTGCACTGCTCCAGCAAGAAACCCTGGGGACCTTGCTTGTTCACCAGGTTGAGGTCAGCGAGCTCGGCCCTGGCCAGTTGCAAGCCGTGGCACAGACCCCCCTGGCGCACATAGTTTTCCAGCGCCTGAAGGGTGCCGGGGGATTGATGATCCCCCTTGGGGTCGTGCCAGCGGCACAGATCCTGATCTCCCGCCTCTTCGCTGCAGTGGCGGCCATCGGCCACCAGATACCGGCACATTGCCATGCTGTCCTCTCCCTCGCTGAACTGGTATCAGCATAGGTGAGGGGGGACGGGAGGCGCTTAGTTGAGCTGGTTATATTCCTGGCGCAGCTTGCGAAAACGCTCCTGCTGGGCGGGATTCAAGGGAATGCCTTCCAGCACCTCCAGGGTCTCCCGGCACTCGGCGCCAAATTCTGGACTCTTGCGGTTCTTCTGCATCAGTTGCAACAGCACCTGGATCTTGTTGAGGGCCGCCCCGGTGTTGGCCGGGGTGCGGCGCAGGGCCTCGCGAAAGTGGCTGAGGGCCTGCTCCAGCTCTCCACCCTGATAGGCCTTGATCCCCAGCTCGTTGAGCTGCTGGTAGCGCTGGCGGCGCTCCTGCACCGTCTTGTCATCCCGGGTAACCTGGATGCAGGTGGTGAGCAGCCTGTCTTCATCCTCCGCTAGCAGGGCCTGCAGACTCTCGGCGTACTCGAACTCGCCGAGCTGATAGAGCGCCAATATGGTCTCTCCCAGCAGGGCGGGGGGCATGGTCTCGGGTTGATCCAGCCAGTTCTGGTTCGCGCGGTAGAGCATCTTCTTGCCCCTGAGCAGTTCACCGAGGGCGATCTGCACCCTGGCCTGGCAGATCTGCTCGAACACCGGGTAGTTGAACTCCGCCATCATCAGGGAGTCGCGAATGCGGGACAGGGCCGAATTCACCTGCTTTTGCAGGTTGGCGATGTGGTAACCGTCGTTGCTGTTGAGGGCATAGAGGGTCAGGGTCTGGATGTAGGCTCCCAGATAGTGCGGGGTGCGGTGGATGGAGTTGCGGGAGAGATCGATGAGGGAGAGCAACACATCCTTGGCCTGACCGTAGTCGTGGCGCAGCAGGCAGACCTCGGCCAGCCGGCGGGAGAGCTGGACGGACTGGGGGGAGATGTCCACCGCCCGGCGCAGCTCCTGCTGGGCCAGATCGCTGTTGCCGAGGGCGAGCTGGGACTCCGCCAGCCAGAGGTAGGCCTCCACCATCAACGGGGCATTTTTCAGGGTCACCTGCAGGTGGCTCACCGCCTCCTCATGCAGCGCGAGGGTATGGCAGGCCTTGCCAAGGGTGAGCCGGGCCCAGCTGTTCTCCTGTCCGGCCAGCAACTGGCGCATCAGGCTGCGGGCTTCCCTCGCCTGACCGAGCTTGAGCTGGGTGTTGGCCTGCAGACAGCGGCAGAAGTTGGCAAAGCGGGGCACCCGATCGGCCTGGGCGGCGCACGCCTCAATCAGGGCCGGCAGATCATCCTGGGTGAGGGCGGTAAAGACGCTCTCCAGGGCCTGGCGGCGGGCGAGGGCGCGCTTCAAGCGAAACGAGAACTGCTCCTGAGAGAAGGGCTTCATCAGGTATTCGTCGGGTTCGGCCTCGAGGGCGCTCAGCACCATGGCCCGGGAGCCGTCGCTGCTGACCATGATCACCACGCTCTGGGGCGGAATGAGCTTCTGATCCCGCAGACTCTCCAGCAGCTGGCGACCGTTCTCCCCGCTGCCCAGCTCATAGTCCAGCAGATAGATGTCGAAGGTCTCTTTCTGGCAGCGGCGTCTGGCCTCCTCGGCGGAGTTGATGTAGGTGATGCGATTGATGCCGATGTTGAGCAGCATGGCCTTCATCATCATCTGGAAGGAGCGCTGCTCGTTGACCAACAGTATGCGTCTGGGCTTGGGCTGGGCTTTTTTCTCTGGCTCGGGAGTCTGCATCTGTCTGGATCAGGGCGCTGGGATGGGATGAGGGAAGTGTGCCACCAAAGCCCGCAGACAGGCAATCCGGCGGCGCAATTGCCCGTGTCGTCCCTCACAAATCCGTGCCTTGCCGGCAGGAAAGTGCGCAACTGGAGCTGTGGTTGGCCCCGTCTCGCTCAGGAAACGGGCTTGGTGGCGCCGGTTTGCGGCTTGGCGGAGAGATAGGGGGCAAACTCCGGGGTGTATCTGGCCTCGAAACCCTGCTCCGTCTTGACGATGAGGTAGACGGCCAGATGATGGCGACGCGCGAAGCTCATGGCCTGCTCGGGCCCCATCACCATGAGCGCCGTGTCCAGGGCATCGGCCTCCAGGGTGGTCTTGGTGATGACGCTGGCGGAGACCAGCTTGTGGGTCACGGGTTCGCCGGTGGCGGGATCGATGATGTGGGAATAGCGCCTGCCGTCCAGCTCGTAATAGTTGAGATAGCTGCCGGCGGTGCTGAGCCCCATGCCGTTGGGGGTGACGACGTCTTCGATGGTGCCTGGCTTGCCTGAGGGTTCGACGATGGCGACACGCCAGGGGTTGCCCTGGCTGTTGTGGCCCTTGCTGCGCACGGCCCCCGCCACCTCGATGAGGTAGTTGTCGACCCCCTTGCGCTCCAGTAGCGCGGCAATCTCGTCAGACGCAGCCCCTTCTCCCAGGGTGGAGAGATCGAGGTAGAGGTCCGCAATGCGCTTGGTGAGCAGGAAGTGATCCCCCTGTGGCGTCAGACCCAGTTTGTCGATGCCGACCCGCTCGCGGGCACGGACTATCTGCTCGGGGGAGGGACGTTTGACCGGGCGTTTGTCCGGCCCGAAGCCCCAGAGGTTGACCAGGGGCCCCACGGTCACATCTAGCTTGCCGCCGGTAAGGTGACCGACATCGATGCCTTGTTGCACGATCTTGGCCATGGTGGCCGGGATTAGGGTGGGGGCGTTGGCCGGTCCCAGGTTGAAGCGGGAGATGAGGGAGTCCGGATCATAGGTGGAGATCTCCTTGTTCATCCGGGCCAGCAGAGCGTTGACCTCTTTTTGCAGCGCAGGCTTTCCACCCGGGTAGGTATCCGTGATGGTCACCACGAAGTAGGTGCCCATGGTATTGCCCTGGATTCGCGTCTGGGTGGGGCTCGGCTGGCAGGCACTGAGCAGCAGCATCAGGGCCAGCAGGGCACCGTGGCGAAGGGGGGAAAGCGGTGCGGAAAACGACATCGACTACGCTCATAAGCAATGAAATCCGGGCGGGCAGCTTAGCCAACCCGGTCCGTGCTGACGAGTTTATTGCCCGCTCGGGGCGGAAAATAATTAACCGGTGTGGCACTCTGATCAGAAAATGCTGTCGCACGGTGGCCGAGAATGAGCCTCAGACGAGTGACCTGGTCCGCAGCTTTGAGCAAAAGCCATCGTCGATTGATGACAGTCCGGTAGAATGAAGATCGATTACGACAGCATCTTTGCCCATCGCCGAGGCGAGTCTGCAGGCAAGCGTGTTGCCATCCATAGCCAATCGAAGGAGAAGATGATGAAAAAGGCCATTACCCTGCTGTTTCTTGGTTCACTGACCGCCCTGGGCATGGTTGCACCGGCCCAGGCAGACGAATGCGCCCTGGCGATTGAAGGCAATGATGCCATGCAGTTCAACCTGAAGGAGATGAGTGTTCCGGCTACCTGCAAGGAAGTGACCATCACCTTGCACCATTCGGGCAAGATGCCGGTGACGGCCATGGGGCATAACTGGGTGCTGTCGAACACCGCCGATTATCAGGCGGTCGCCACCGCAGGCATGAGCGCCGGCGCCGATCACGACTACCTGCCCAAGGACGATGCCCGTATCCTGGCGCACACCAAGCTGGTGGGCGGTGGCGAGAGCACCAGCGTCACCTTCAAGACCGAGGGGCTGGCGGGCAAGGATCTCACCTTCTTCTGCTCCTTCCCCGGCCACTTCGCCATGATGAAGGGTACCTTCAAGGTGGGTTAAGCCGCCTGGCGTTTGACGATGCCGATAAAAAGCCGGGTTCTCCCGGCTTTTTTGTCTCTGGCGTTCGGTGCTAGCAATCAGGGCAACGCCGCCTTCAGCCTGCGGCCTGCGCCTGCTCGCTGGCTTGCAGGGTGAAGAAGGCGATGGTGGTCTTCTTCTGGCACTCGAAGCGGATGCTCTCCTCCCCTGTGATGACCAGGGTTTCATTGACCGCCACGGCTTTGCCATCAACCTCCAACTGGCCGCTCAGCAGGTGGCAGAGATAGGTCTTGTCCGCCTCCAGCGTCAGGCTCAAGGTGAAGGGGAGGTTGAGCACCCGCAGGTTGGCGCTGATGCGCTCGGGGTCATAGATAAGCCCCAGATCCATCACCTCTTTTTTCAGCAACTCGCAGTGGGTCTCGTCGTCACCGCTGAAATGGGCGGCCTCATGGGTGGCATAGGGGTGGCCGTTGAGCACGAAACCGGCGCCGCTGATGGGCAGCAGGATGCGCTGATAACCGGGGAACTTAGAGAACGGGCCCGGCCCCTTGATGGGGGCTGAGCTCAGGCGGTAGTCAAAGTCGAGCTTCTCCAGGCTGCTCCCTTTGGGGGCGATGAGGATCTGGGCCGTGGTGCCCTGCTTGTTCTTCCAGGGCATCTTCAACTGGTCAGACTCTTTGATCAGGGTGATCACTGTGGGCCTCTTTGTGGCAATCAAGGGATGAGGCCAAGTGATACCATCCCGGCCGCGGCCCCACAAGGCGAGCCGCCATCGGGCCCGTCCGGTTGGCCATTTACTGGACAATGGCGGGAAGAAGGGGAGCAGTTTCGGTGGTCGGTGTCCTCCTGATGGCGCTGGATTGAGCAATCTGTCGCCAACTCCGGGCCTTGTTCCCATGAAACCCCGAGGCTGTGATGGCGACGCTGTTAAAGCGCTCTCGACTCGCTACACTGGCAGCTTCGCTGTATGGAGGCACCATGACTCACAAGATCATTCTGGATACGGATCCCGGCATCGACGATGCCATGGCAATACTGTTTGCCGAGGCTCACCCCGCCATCGAACTGATGGCCATCACCACGGTATTTGGCAATGCCACCATCGAAAACGGCACCCACAACGCGCTCTGGCTCAAGCAGCAATATGGCATGAAGGCCGACGTGGTCCAGGGCGCCGCGGCGCCGCTCAAACGCGAGCCGGTCGGCCCGACCACGGTGGTGCATGGCCCCACCGGCTTTGGAGATGTGCAGGCCGGAGAGGTGAGCATCAAGGCGGACGCTCGCCCCGCCTGGCAATACATCGTCGAGGCGCTGAAGGCGGCGCCCGGCGAGATCACCCTGGTGACCATTGGGCCGCTGACCAACCTGGCGCTGGCGCTCGAAGCGGCCCCCGAGATCACCGGGCTGGTGAAAGAAGTGGTCGTGATGGGCGGCGCCTTTGGCGTCAACGGCCATCGTGGCAATGTGACCCCCTATGCGGAGGCCAATATTCACGACGATCCCGAGGCGGCGGATCGGGTGTTCACCGCCGATTGGCCCGTGGTGATCATCGGGTTGGACGTGACCCAGCAGAGCTTCTTCAGCAGCGCCTATCTGGACGCCCTGCGCAGCGAAGCCGGGGAGCCGGGCCGCTTCCTGTGGGATGTGAGCCGCTTCTACCTGCGCTTCTATTCCGAGCGCATCGGCCTGGATGGTTGTCACGTGCACGATCCCTCCGCCATCGCCTATGTCATCGATCCTGCCCTGTTCACCCTGCGGGAAGGGCCGGTGCGGGTCATCAGTGAGGGGCCGGCCATCGGCCACACCCTGCAAAAATTCGATGGCAAGTCCCATCCCCACGACGAGTGGGCCGCCTGTCCTGCCCAGCGGGTCGGGGTGGCGGTGCGGGATCAGGCGCTGCTGTCACTCTATCGGGAGACGCTGGTGGCCTGGGGCAAGGGTCGCCAGGGCGGCCAGCGGTGATGGGCAAAGCGTGATGCTCCCCCGATAATCGGCCGCCGGCGAGGCCTATACTGAGGCCATCAATGGGATACAAGGAGAAGCACGGATGGCCTGGTTGTCTTTGGTGGTGGCGATAGCCCTGATCTGGTGGTTGATGAAGCTGGGGCGCGGCGCCCTGTTCGAGATCCGGCTCGCCCCCGGCAAGGTGGTGGTGAAGCGGGGCTCCGTGCCGCCGCGTTTCCTGACGCAGGCCAAACAGGTGCTGCAGCATGACCCGGTGCGCGGTCGCATACTGGGGCAGCGGGATGGCAACGGGGTACGCCTCGTCTTCTCCCGCTCCATTCCTGAGCCCGTGGCCCAGCGGCTGCGCAACATCTTCCCCTATGGTGATTATCGCGGTCCGGCGCCGAGTCCGGATGGGCGTAAGTCCCACTGAGCCCGGCTGCCGCCACTCACTCTTTCAAATGCTGACTACGCCGGGCCGCTGCCCGGCGTTTGCTTGTTGGCGGGTTGGCGTTTCACCCTCAACGGGGCCCCTGCAGGGGCTTCATCACCTCTATCAGGAAGTCGATGAAGGCGCGGGTCTGGGGTTTCAAGAAGCGTCCGCCGCGAAACACCGCATAGATCTCGTCGTGACGATCCTCGTAGGGAGATGCCTGCCAGTCGGGCAGGACGGGCAGCAGGGACCCCTCGTCCAGTCCTTGCTGCACCATCCAGCTCGACAGCAGCAGCAGGCCGCAGCCCGCCTTGGCTGCGCACAGCAGCGGGGTACCGCCGATGGAGGTGAAATTGCCCTGCACCGCGACCCGCTGACGCTCGGCCCCCTGCTGAAAGTGCCAGTGCTGTCGTTGCCGACCCTGACCGCGGATGAGGCAGTTGTGATTGGCAATGTCGCCGGGGTGGGCCGGTTCCCCATGGGTTGCCAGGTAGTCGGGGGAGGCGACCAGCAGGGTACGATTCGCCAGCAGGCGGCGGGCGTGCAGGCCGCTGTCGAGAGGACGTCCGATGCGCACGGCCAGATCCACGTTCTCGGCGTCGAGATCCACCAGCCGGTTGTCGAGCTCTATCTCGAGGCGCACGCCGGGATAGCGGGCGAGGAAGGCGGGCAGCCGGGGGGCCAGCCAGGCGGCACCGAAGCTCTCGAACACGGACACCCGCAGCCCCCCTTGCGGCGCACCGGACAGGGGCTGGAGGGACTGCACCAGCTGATCCGCCTCCTCCAGCAGGGGGAGGGAGCGGGTGAGAAAGTATTCCCCCTGATCGGTCAACACCAGCTGGCGGGTGCTGCGCTTGAACAGCGGCACACCGAGCTGCTGCTCCAGACCGTCGATGGTGCGGGTGACCGAGGAGGGGGCCAGATTGAGGGCGCGGGCGGCGCGGGAGAAGCTGCCTGACTCCACCACCTGGGCCAGGATACGGATGCGATCCAGCATGACTCATCCTTTGCGTTTAATGCAAAACTGTTGCCGATTACGGCCATATTCTATTCATCTGAATGATAGTGGACAATGCCCTCATCGCCCATGGGGGTGCTCATCGAAGGAATCTTGTCATGTCCCACCGTATCCAGCTTGCCACCCAGATCCCCGTCGCCATCCAGGCCATGCGAGGATTGGAAACCTATCTCGGCACTACCGAGATCCCCCCCGCCCTCAAGGAGCTCATCAAGATGCGAGCCTCCATGATCAACGGCTGCGCCTACTGCATCGAGATGCACGGGGCGGTGGCACTGAAGCAGCAGGAGAGCCCTCAGCGGCTGCTGGCGCTGGCTGCCTGGCGGGAATCCCCGCTGTTCGACGAGCGGGAGCGCGCCGTGCTGGCCCTGACCGACGAGGTGACGCTGATCGCCGAACAGGGTCTCAGCGAGGAGAGCTATCAGCGGGGGCTGATCCTGCTCGGAGAGACCCTGCTGGCCCAGTGTCTGATGCAGATCATCACCATCAACGCCTGGAATCGGGTTGCGGTCGCGACCCGGATGGAGCATGCCCACGACTGACATCAGATGTCATTTGTTAATATCGTGTTAACGAGAAATGGCGGCAGAATGTGCTGATGACGGGTCCCCGCAGGGGGCCCGTTTTTTTCGCCTTGAGGGGCTAAAAAAGGAGGGGGTTGCGGAGGAAATGGGTTCTTTTTTGAATGCAAGAAGTTAATCATACGATCGTTTGATTAATTAATTTATATTTTTGTGATAGTTTCATGGCGCCAGATCAAGGAACTGGTAATGAGAATGCCGGATGTGAGGGAGCGATATGAGGCCCTGATTTCCGTTTATCCATTGGAAATATAAGGATGAATGATGTTTTTGTTTAATTAGTGAGCGTTTTTGGCCGTGTAGAAAATTAACGGGAGATGAATTGCTGGGCGGGGATCCGAGTTAATTGGTCGATGTCAAGTAATTAACATTCAATGTGTGTTTGTATCAGCTTGAAAACAATTTTGGGATTAATTTTTCATGTTGTTCACATGCCTGTCTGATGCAATAAAATGCTGCATTTTTTAATTATACCAATAAGCCTTGGGAAGATGAGGACATTGCATGAGACCTTTTGATGTGAAGAGGGGCTTGGGCGCTTTGCTGTTGATCGCGACTGCTGGTTTGCTGAGCGGCTGCGACATGGCTCTGATGAGCCCCAAGGGGCAAGTCGGTCTGGAGCAGAAATCACTGATATTGACCGCACTCGGCTTGATGCTGATTGTGGTGGTGCCCGTGATTATCATGGCGGTGGCGTTCGCTTATAAATACCGAGCGTCCAACACCAAAGCCACCTACGCGCCGGACTGGGCCCACTCCAACAAGATTGAAGCGGTTGTCTGGACCGTACCCGTCATCATTGTCGCCATCCTGGCGGTGATTACCTGGAAAACGTCCCACTCGCTCGACCCCTACAAGCCGCTGGAGTCCGATGTGAAACCGATCCAGGTCGATGTCATCTCCCTCGACTGGAAATGGTTGTTTGTCTATCCGGAACTGGGCATTGCCTCGGTCAACGAGCTGGCCTTCCCGGTCAACACCCCGGTCAACTTCCGCGTGACCTCAGACACCGTGATGAACTCCTTCTTCATTCCCCAGCTGGGTGGCCAGATCTACGCCATGGCGGGCATGCAGACCAAGCTGCACCTGATCGCCAACGAGGCAGGCCAGTACAAGGGCATCTCCGGCGGCTACAGCGGCGCAGGTTTCTCCGGCATGAAGTTCAACGCCATCGCGACACAAGATCAGGCCGGTTTCGACGCCTGGGTCGCCAAGGTGAAAGCCTCCTCCAAGGCACTGAACACCATGGGTGAGTTCGATGTGCTGGCCAAGAAGAGCGAAAACCACCCGGTTGAGTACTTCGCCAGCGCCGATCCCAAGCTGTTCGTCAATGTGATCAACAAGTTCATGGGCGGCATGTCCCATGGTGGCCACGACGCCAAGCAAGCTGGCGCCATGGAGCACGAGGCCATGAACCATGAGTCCGCCAATGAGGACACCATGGACCACGCGGCCATGAATCATGACGAGCATGCAGGACACATGGCCACGTCGATGGCTGACAAGAGTGTGAAAGCAGGATCCGAGGAATAATTGATGTTTGGAAAATTGACACTCGAGGCTGTCCCGTACCATGAACCCATCATCATGGTCACGATAGTCGGTATCATTCTGGGTGGGCTGGCGCTGACCGGGCTCATCACCTATTACGGCAAATGGCAATACCTGTGGAAAGAGTGGTTCACCTCGGTGGATCACAAGCGCCTCGGTATCATGTATCTCATCCTGGGCATGGTCATGCTGCTGCGCGGCTTCGCCGACGCAGTGCTGATGCGCGGTCAGCAGGTGCTGGCCTCCGCCGGTGGTGAAGGCTATCTGAATGCCCATCACTACGACCAGATCTTCACCGCCCACGGCGTCATCATGATCTTCTTCGTGGCCATGCCACTGGTGATCGGCCTGATGAACATCGTGGTGCCGCTGCAGATCGGTGCCCGTGACGTTGCCTTCCCCTTCCTGAACAACCTGAGCTTCTGGTTTACTGCCGCGGCCGTGGTGCTGATTAACATCTCCCTCGGGGTTGGTGAGTTCGCCCAGACCGGCTGGTTGGCCTATCCGCCCTTGTCGGGACTGGAGTTCAGTCCGGGCGTCGGGGTCGATTACTGGATATGGAGTCTGCAGATCTCAGGGTTAGGTACCCTGCTGACCGGTGTGAACTTCTTTGCCACCATCATCCGGATGCGTGCCCCCGGCATGACCATGATGCGTCTGCCGGTGTTCACCTGGACTGCCCTGTGCGCCAACATCCTGATCATCGCCTCCTTCCCGATCCTGACCGTCACCATCGCCCTGCTGACTGCAGACCGCTACCTGGGTACCCATTTCTTTACCAATGACATGGGTGGCAACATGATGATGTACATCAACCTGATCTGGGCCTGGGGTCACCCCGAGGTGTATATCCTGGTGCTGCCGGTGTTCGGGATCTTCTCCGAAGTGGTGGCGACCTTCTGCAAGAAGAAGCTGTTTGGCTACACCTCTCTGGTGTGGGCGACGGTGGCCATCACCGTGCTCTCCTTCATCGTCTGGCTGCATCACTTCTTTACCATGGGGTCCGGCGCCAACGTGAATGCCTTCTTCGGCATCACCACCATGATCATCTCCATCCCGACCGGGGTGAAGATCTTCAACTGGCTGTTCACCATGTACCGGGGTCGCATCGAGTTCAGCTCCCCCATGCTGTGGACTGTCGGCTTCATCATCACCTTCACCGTGGGTGGGATGACCGGCGTGCTGCTCTCCGTGCCGGCTGCCAACTTCGTGCTGCACAACAGCCTGTTCCTGATCGCCCACTTCCACAACGTCATCATCGGCGGCGTGGTGTTCGGTTGCTTCGCCGGTATCACCTACTGGTTCCCGAAAGCGTTCGGCTTCAAGCTGGATGACGTCTGGGGCAAGCGCGCCTTCTGGTGCTGGATTGTCGGCTTCTTCGTGGCCTTCATGCCGCTCTACGTGCTGGGCTTCATGGGCATGACCCGTCGTGTCAGCCAGAACATCGATCCCGAGTTCCACGGCATGCTGGTGGTTGCCGCCTGCGGTGCCGGCCTCATCGCCCTCGGCGTGCTGTGCCAGGTCGTCCAGATCGTGGTCAGTATCCGTGACCGCGAGAAGAACCGTGACCTGACCGGCGATCCCTGGGGTGGCCGTACCCTGGAGTGGGCGACCTCCTCGCCGCCGCCGTTCTACAACTTCGCCATCGAGCCGAAGGTCAAGGGTCTGGATGCCTTCTGGGAAGCCAAGCAAGACGGTAGCGCCTACCGCAAGCCGGCCCAGTATGCCCCCATCCACATGCCGAAGAACTCCGGTGCCGGTGTGATCATCGCCGCCTTCAGCGTGGTGTTCGGTTTTGCCATGATCTGGCACATCTGGTGGATGGCCATCGCCGGCTTCGTCGGCATGATCGCCACCTGGATCATCCACAGCTTCAACGACGATGTGGACTACTACGTACAGGTTGACGAGATCGAGCGTATCGAAGGTCAGCATTTCGACAACATCAACAAGGTAGCCTGACGCTATGGCAACTGACGTACTCCATCACACTCACGGCGCCCATGACGATCATGGGCACCATGACGCCGGTGCCACCAAGGTATTCGGTTTCTGGATCTACCTGATGAGTGACTGCATCCTGTTTGCGACCCTGTTCGCAACCTATGCGGTTCTCGTCAACGGCACTGCCGGCGGCCCCGCCGGCAAGGACATCTTCGAACTGCCGTTCGTGTTCGCCGAAACCATGCTGCTGCTGCTGAGCTCCATCACCTTCGGCTTCGGCATGCTGGCGATGAACAAGAACAAGGTCTCCGCCGTCAACACCTGGCTGTTCGTGACCTTCCTGCTCGGTGCCGGCTTCATCGCCATGGAGATCTACGAGTTCCACCACCTCATCGTCAACGATGCGGGCCCGGATCGCAGCGGCTTCCTCTCCGCCTTCTTCACCCTGGTCGGTACCCACGGTATCCACGTGACCAGCGGTCTTATCTGGATCATCGTGATGATGGTGCTGATCACCAAGAAGGGGCTGACCGAGCGCAACCGTACTCGCCTGATGTGCCTGAGCCTGTTCTGGCACTTCCTGGACGTGGTCTGGATCTGCGTCTTCACCGTGGTCTATCTGATGGGGGTCATGTAAATGAGTCATTCTGTTGACAATCACGGCGCCAGCCACGGCAGCGTCAAGTCCTACATGATAGGGTTCGTGCTGTCACTCATCCTGACGGCCATCCCGTTCTGGATGGTGATGGACGGCTCCGCCTCCCACGCCGTGGTGCTCGGCACCGTGGTCGGCATGGCGGTGGTGCAGATCTTCGTGCACCTGGTCTACTTCCTGCACATGAACACCTCCTCCGAGGAGCGCTGGAACCTGGTGGCCCTGGTCTTCACCGTGCTCATCATTGCCATAGTCGTGGTGGGTTCCCTGTGGATCATGTACAACCTCAACATCAACATGATGGTTCACTAAGCGGGTTGATGTGATGATGAAGCAATACCTGCAAGTGACCAAGCCAGGCATCATCTTCGGTAACCTCATCTCGGTTATCGGAGGGTTCCTGCTGGCGTCCAAGGGGAGCCTCGACGTCCCTCTGTTCATCCTGACCATGGTCGGGGTGTCACTGGTGGTCGCCTCCGGCTGCGTGTTCAACAACTACATCGACCGGGACATCGACTGCATCATGGAGCGCACCAAGAACCGTGCGCTGGTGAAGGGGTTGATCGCACCGGGTGTCTCGCTCTGGTATGCGAGCGTGCTCGGTGTTGCGGGCATTGCACTGCTCTACTTCGCGGCCAATCCGTTGGCCGCCTTGCTGGCAGTGCTGGGCTTCCTGGTCTATGTGGGGGTCTACAGCCTCTACATGAAGCGCCACTCGGTCTATGGCACCCTGGTGGGGAGCCTCTCCGGCGCCGCGCCACCGGTCATCGGCTACTGCGCGGTGAGCGGCCAGTTCGACTCGGGGGCGCTGATCCTGCTGGCGATTTTCAGCCTGTGGCAGATGCCGCACTCCTATGCGATTGCGATCTTCCGCTTCAAGGATTACCAGGCCGCCAACATCCCGGTGTTGCCGGTGGTGAAGGGGATCTCGGTGGCCAAACACCACATCACCCTCTACATCCTGGCCTTCATGGTGCCGACCCTGATGCTGTTCCTCGGCGGTTACGCCGGTTACAAGTATCTGATCGTCGCCACGGCGGTGAGTGTCTGGTGGTTGGGGATGGCGCTGTCCGGCTACAAGGCCGCGGTGGATGACTCCCTCTGGGCCCGCAAGCTGTTCATGTTCTCCATCGTCACCATCACCTGCCTGAGCGTGATGATGTCGGTAGACTTCCAGCCCGATGCGGCGCCGGTCCTGGTGACCATGCTGCCTTGAGTGCTGTGGTTCACCGCTGTGATGTGACGCAGGAAAATCAATAGAATCCAGAGCCGGGAACCTTCCCGGCTCTGTTATTATGTGGCCCCCGTGCGGGGTGATTGCCCGGTTTCTGCGGACGAATACAAGACGTCACGGGTCCGGATTTCTTCTCTCTTCTTGTCTATCGAGGCCATCATGAATGATTTCACCATGACGAGGGGCGAGCGACGCGCCACCTGGGCGCTCGGCTCCGTCTTCTCTTTGCGCATGCTCGGCATGTTTATGGTGCTGCCGGTACTGACCACCTACGGCATGTCCCTGGCCGGCGCCTCCGAGGCACTGATCGGCCTCGCCATCGGCATCTACGGCATGACCCAGGCCCTGCTGCAGATCCCCTTCGGTCTGCTCTCCGACCGCATCGGGCGCAAGCCCCTCATCGTCGGCGGTTTGCTGATGTTTGCACTCGGCAGCGTCGTCGCCGCCCTGAGCGACTCCATCTGGGGGGTCATCGTCGGCCGCGCCTTGCAGGGCAGTGGTGCCATCTCCGCCGCCGTCATGGCCCTGCTCTCGGATCTCACCCGGGAGCAGAACCGCACCAAGGCCATGGCCTTCATCGGGGTGAGCTTTGGCATCACCTTCGCCATCGCCATGGTGACCGGTCCCCTCATCACCCACGCCCTGGGCCTGTCCGGCCTGTTCTGGCTCATCGCCCTGCTGGCTCTGGCCGCCATTGCCCTGGTGATCTGGGCGGTGCCAAGGCCTGAGGCCCATCTGCAAAATCGCGAATCCGCCATGGTGCGGGGCGGTTTTCGCACCGTGTTGACCAACCCTAGGCTGCTCAAACTCAACCTCGGCATCCTCTGCGTTCACACCCTGCTGATGTCGAGCTTCGTGGCGCTGCCGCCACTGCTGGAGCAGGCAGGGCTGGCGCGGGAGCACCAGTGGCAGGCCTATCTCGCCACCATGTTGATCGCCTTCGTGAGCGTTGTGCCCTTCATCATCTATGCCGAGAAGCGCCGCCAGATGAAGCGGGTGTTCCAGCTCTGCGTGCTGGTGATGCTCATCGCCGAACTGGTGCTCTGGCAAGCGGGCCTGCAACTCTGGGGCCTGCTCGCAGGGCTGCAGATCTTCTTCATCGGTTTCAACGTGATGGAGGCATTGCTGCCGTCCCTCATCAGCAAGGAGTCCCCGCCGGGTTACAAGGGCACCGCCATGGGGGTCTACTCCACCAGTCAGTTCATCGGGGTCGCCATCGGCGGCAGTCTGGGCGGGCTGCTTTACGGCATCGGGGGAGCAGCCTTGGTATTTGGCGGTTGCGCCGTCCTGGCCCTGCTCTGGTTCGGGGTCAGCCTCACCATGCAGGAGCCCCCCTATGTGAGCAGCCTGCGCATCGTGTTGCCAGAGGGTGTCGCACCCACGCCGGCCCTCGAGCAGAAGGTGCGCGCCTGTGACGGGGTGAGCGCCGTGCTGCTGGTGGCCGAGGAGCGCTCTCTGTATGTGAAAGTGGATACCAAACACCTGAGTCGCAGCGATCTGGAGCGGCTGATCGCCACCTGAGGCTCGGGGCGGTGGCCGGACTCCCTTGCTATGCTGAAATCCCCAAGCAAGGAGGACGCTCCCATGTCATATGTGGATGGATTCGTGATCGCCGTGCCCACGGCGAACAAGCAGGCCATGATCGATCATGCGAAACACTTCGATCCCCTCTTCCTCGAACTCGGTGCGATCCGGGTGCTGGAGTGCTGGGGGGATGACGTGCCACACGGCAAGCAGACCGATTTTTACCGCGCGGTAGCGGCGAAGGAGGATGAGACCGTGGTCTTCTCCTGGGTGGAGTGGCCGGACAAGGCGACCCGGGACGAGGCGATGCAGAAGATGATGCAGGATCCCAGGATGGATCCGAAAAACCCCGACAACCCGCCCATGCCCTTCGATGGTGCCCGCATGATCTTCGGCGGCTTCAATGCCGTGCTGGATCTCAAGGCCTGATGCCGACCTCGCAGAATGAGGCCATGACCAGAGCCCGCCCATCGGCGGGCTTTTTTATGACCATTTTTCAGGGAAAAGCGGCGCTCTTCAGCTCGCTCGCCAGAAGGGCCTGTCCCCGAGGATGGTGGCGCGATGCATCACCCGCCGGGCCGGCAGGTAGTCGGCGTTGGCGTAGTGCTGGGTCACCCGATTGTCCCAGATGGCGATGTCGTTCTTCTGCCAGCGCCAGCGCACCTGAAACTCGGGGCGGCGAATGTGATCGAACAGAAAGCCGAGCAGGGCCTCGCTCTCCCGGGCCGGCAGGTCCGGCAAACGGGTGGTGAAACCTTCATTCACGAACAGCGCCTGGCGGCCGCTCACCGGGTGGGTGCGCAGCACCGGATGGCGCAGGGGCTGGTTGCTGGCCACCGCTGCCTGCCAGCGTTGACGCTCCTCCTCGCTGCCCTGATGGCGGTGGGCGGGGAAGGATTTGGTGAAGTCATGCTCTGCCTCCAGCCCCGCCAGCAGTTTTTGCAGGGGCGGGGAGAGGGCCGCCAGCGCCGCGATGCCGCTGGCCCAGAGGGTGTCTCCCCCGGTGGGGGGCAACTGCTTGGCGGCCAGGATGGCGAGCGCCGGTGGCGTCTCGATGAAGGTGACGTCTGTGTGCCAGTTGTCGTTGTCCGGCGGGTTGTCGTCATGGGTGTCGAGCACGATGATCTCCTCCGCCTCCTCGCTGTGGGGATAGACGGGATGGATGTGCAGATCCCCGAAGCGATTCGCCAGCGCCCGCTGTGCTCGCGGCGTGATGGGCTGGTTGCGGGCAAACAGCACCTGGTATTTGAGCAGGGCCCGGTGGAGTTGCTCGAACTGCGCCTGGCTCAGGGGCTCGGCCAGCGTGAGGCCGGCAATTTCGGCACCGATGTGGGGGCCGAGCGGGGTGATGGTCAGCTTGTTGTCATTCATTGTATTTCTCCATGCCAGGGCGTCAGCCTGCGCTGCAATGCGCGCAGGCCCAGTTCCAATACGAAGGCGATCACCGCGATCACCAGAATGCCGGCCAGCACCACGTCGGTGGCGAGGAACTCGCCGGCGGATTGCACCATGAAGCCCACGCCCCGGGTGGCGGCAATCAACTCGGCGGCCACCAGGGTGGACCAGCCCACGCCGAGGCCGATGCGGATCCCGGTCAGGATCTCCGGCAAGGCCCCCGGCAGGATCACGTGCCACAGCACCTGAATCCGGGTAGCGCCAAGGGCGCGGGCCGCCCGCAGTCGCACCGGCTGGGCGCTCTGCACGCCCGCCAGGGTGGCCATGGCCACGGGGGCGAAGATGGCCAGATAGATGAGCAGCACCTTGGAGGTCTCGCCGATGCCAAACCAGATCACCATCAGCGGCAGGTAAGCGAGCGGCGGCACCGGCCGGTAGAGCTCGATGAGGGGATCCAGCACCCCGCGCACCGTGGGGCTGAGCCCCATGGCGATGCCCGCGGCGATGCCAAACACCGTGGCCGCCGCCAGGGCGATCAGGATGCGGCCCAGACTCGCCCCCAGGTGTTGCCACAGGGTGGCGTCCATGAAGCCTTGCGGCCCGGCGATGGTGACGAGCTGCCCCAGTACCCGCTCGGGAGGCGGCAGGAACAGGGGGTCAATCCAGCCAAGGCGTGCCACCAGCCACCAGAGGGCCAGCAGGGCGGTGAGGGTCGCAAGGCTCAGACCAAGGCGGCGACCGAGGGGCCAGCGCAGCGGCCTGCGGGTGGCATGGGGCGCGGGCGTGGCCAGGGGTTGGGTCAGGGTCTGGTTCATGCGAAGGCCTCCCGCTCGGCAAACACCCGGCCGAGCACGTATTCCCGCCGCTCGATGAAGGCCGGATCGGACTTGATGCTGCGACTGGACTCCCCGGCGGCAAAGCGGCGACCAAAGTTCAGGGAGAGCCGCTCCAGCACCCGGCCGGGGGAGGGGGAGAGCAGCACCAAGTCGGTGGCCAGAAACACCGCCTCCTCGATGTCGTGGGTGATGAGCAGCACCTGGCGGCGGGCCTCGGACCACAGCCGCAGCAGCAGGGTCTGCATCTGCTCCCGGGTGAAGGCATCCAGGGCGCCGAACGGCTCGTCCAGCAACAGCAGTTGCGGCCGGGTGGCGAGGGCCCGGGCGATGCCGACGCGCTGGCGCTGGCCGCCGGAGAGCTGCCAGATGGCGCGCTCGCCCGCGCCTTCCAATCCCACCTGGCGCAGCAAGGCTTGCGCCTGTTCATGGCGACTGGCCCTGGGCACCCCGGCCAGTTGCAGGCCGAAGGCCACGTTGTCCTGCACGTTGCGCCAGGGGAGTAACCCCTCACTCTGGAACACCACGCCGCGCTCGGCACCGGGCCCGATGACAGGCTCACCCCCCAGGCTTATCTGGCCATGGCGGCAGGGTTCGAAACCGGCCACCAGGTTGAGCAGGGTGGTCTTGCCCGAGCCCGAGGGGCCGAGCACCACCATCAGCTCCCCCTCGGCGAGGGAGAGGTTGATGTTGTCGAGCACCTTCTTGCCAGCGTACTCGGCAGACACACGAGAGATATGCAGCATACTCGCCTCCTGTGGCTTATTGAGGCAGTGCTTTCACGAAGCGGTCGGTGACGAACTGGCGATAGTCGTCGGCGGCCCTGGCCACCTTGCCCTGCCCCTCGAGGAAGCGGGCGGTGTCGACGATGGTCTGGTTCACCAGGGTGCCGAGCTCGGCGCTCTGGGCGCGGGCGTCGAGGTAGGTGTTGCCTTTGACGAGCTCGGGGATATCCGCCTCGGGCACACCGCTCAGGCGGGAGAGCTTGTCGAGGTTCTCCGGCCGGGCCAGCCAGCCCTCCGGGTTGTCCAGATAACCGCGCTGGGCCGCGAGCGTGCTGCTCACGAAGGCCTGCACCACCTCGGGGTGAGCCTTGGCGAAGTCCTTGCGGACCACCCACACATCCAGGGTCGGCGCCCCCCATGTCCCCACCTGGGCCGAGTCGGTCAGCACCTTGCCCTCCTTGCTGAGCTGGTTGAGGGCCGGGGCCCACACATAGGCACCGTCGATGTCACCGCGCTGCCAGGCGGCAATGATGGCCGGCGGCTGCAGGTTCACTATCTGCAGCTTGGCCGGATCGACCCCCCAGTGCTTGAGGGCCGCCAGCAGGCTGTAGTGGGTGGTAGAGGTGTAGGGCACGGCGATGCGTTTGCCAACGAGATCCTGGGGGTTAGCGAGTCCTTGCTTCACCACCAGCGCTTCGGAGTCGCCGAGCTTGGAGGCGAGCAGGAACACCTCGATGGGCACGTTCTGGCTCGCCGCCACCGCCAGGGGGCTTGAGCCGATATTGCCAATCTGCACGTCGCCGGAGGCGAGCGCCCGCACCACGCTGGCGCCACTGTCAAATTTGCGCCACTCCACCTTGGCGCCACTCTCCTTGGCGAAGGTGCCGTCGGCCTGGGCCACCTTGGCGGGTTCGGCGGAGGTCTGGTAGGCGACGGTGACGTCCACCGCCTGGGCGGACTGGCTGAGCAGGACGGAGGCCGCGAGCCACACAGAGATGCCTTTTGCTGTCATGATGCACTTCCTTGTCTGGGGTGTTGGAAGCCACATCTTTGTCCAAAGCGCGCTTGGGAATGAAGGAACGAGAAACGCGCTCTCATGCCTTATGGTTCTTAGAAAAAGAGCAACAAATCAATGAGCTAATTGAGATATGCCGGGTTGTGAAGTGCTTATGCACCCCTTGGCAATGACCCCATGGGCAAGGGCGCGGCGAGGAATGGCAGGGTGAGCGAGCAGGAGCGGGGCAGGGAAAATAAAGGAAAGAAGAGGGCGGGACAGGACCCCGAGGGTCGAAGCGCGGGCCCGCCGTTTGGCGGGCCCGGGCGTGGTGAAGGGGATCCGGGGATCAGTGCTCCGATCAGCGGGTGATCAAGGCCCGGGGATCAGGGTGTCGATCAGCGTTCGATCAGCGGCGCCGAGCGATAGCTCCACAGGCCATAGGTGCGCAGGGCATCCCGGTAGATGCCGAGCAGCTCGCTGTCGCTGGCCTTGGCCAGGGTGGAGAGGGGCTTGTCCGGGTAGGCAACGCTGTCCACCTTGAGCCCGGCGGGGCCGCTCTGCCAGCTGGCGATCTCCAGCAGGGTCTGGCCCCGGCGCACGTGGCTGGCGGAGCTCACCAGGGTGGCATATTCAATCTGGTGGCGGGCGAGGGCATAGCCGCTGTAGAGGGCGTTGTCCACCGTGCTGGTGGCGTAGTTCTCCTCGATGATGCGAGATCTGTCGATCCCCTTCTTCACCAGCCAGTCCGCCATCAGCTTGCCCTCGGTCTGCCGGTTCTGGGGCACGCCGCCGGTCAGGATGATGAGGGCCGCCGGGTTGGCCTGGGCCAGTACCCGGGTGGTCTCAAGGCGCCCCAGCAGGATGTCGTTCATGGTGCCATCGGGGTTGAGGGCATAGCCCAGGGTGACGATGGCGCGTCGCCCGTTCTTCTCTACCCGGCCCTGACGCTCCTTGAGGGGGGTGGCGATCACCCTGTCCACGGTGTCGAAGATGCGCTGCAAGTCGGCGGCGCGCCCGCCATTGAGCTCACTCACCCGCTTGAAGTAGCCATCGGCCTTGGCCTGATTACCCTTGAAGCGCTGCCAGGTGGCCAGATAGCTGTTGATGTCGAGATCGTCGGGGGCGGCACTCTGGGCCTGTTCGAACAGGTTGATGGCCCTGTCCACGTTGCCGTTGTAGATCTGGGCGTTGGCCGCCGAGATGAGCAGATCGGTGCGATAGGGTTCGAGCTGATGAGCCTGCAGCAAGAGCTCGGTGACCTGCTCCATGTTGCTCGGCATCTTGGCGGTGAAGCCGGCATCGGAGACCCGGGCCGGTGACTTGAAGATGTGCAGGGCATCCGCCAGCAGCTGATCCACCACCTGGCGCTTGCTGATGTACTGGCCGTAGTTCTGCTCTTTTTGCAGGGAGCGCACCGGGGCGGCATCGACGCTCGGGATCAGGGCCGGCAGTGCCAGCAGGCTGGCCAGGGTCAGGGCAATCGCGGTTCTTTTCATTGAGGCTTCCTTGGGGCAGGAGGGCTTGCATCCCCTGCCGCTTTTTCAATAAAAACATGAGCTTGGTCTTGGCATTCTACCCGGTTTGGGATGAAGAAAACGTGAACCGCACCGATGGACCCGAGATGAGGGTCATCACGGCTGACCGAGGCGCTCGTCGAGAAAGGCGAGCCAGGCCACCACCTTGGCGGGCAGGTGACGCCGGCGTGGATAGAGACACCAGATGCCGTGCTCCGGCAGCCGGTAGGCGGGTAGCACGCTGATCAGCCGCCCGGCGGCGAGATCGTCCCCCACGATGAAATCCGGCATGTTGCCGATGCCAAGGCCCGCCAGCAGGGCGCTGTGAATGGCGTCGCTGTTGTTCACCTCGAAATTGCCCCTGGGGGTTACCCCCACCTCGCCATCCGGCCCCAGCAGACGCCACTGGGTACCGCCGCGAAACAGGGAGTAGAAGAGGCAGTTGTGGCGCTCGAGATCCTCCGGGCTTTGGGGCACTCCCGCCCGCGCCAGATAGGCGGGGGCGGCGCACAGGGTGCTGTGGCAGGGGGCGAGACGGCGGGCGATGAGGCTCGAATCCTCCAGGGCGCCGATGCGCAGCCCCACGTCAAACCCCTCGGCGACCAGATCCCGCTGCTCGTCGCTCATCTCGAACTGCAACTGCACCTCGGGATGGCGGGCGAGAAAGTCCGGGATGAGGGGCACCACATGACGGCGGCCATAGACCATGGGCACGGTGACCCGCAGCAGGCCCCGGGGCGCCGCCTGCAGGGCGCCGATGGCATCCTCCCCTTCGCCGGCCAGGCGCACCGCGTGACGCACCGTCTCGAAGTAGCGCTCCCCCGCCTCGGTAAGGCTGAGAGATCGGGTGGTGCGATAGAGCAGCTGGCAGCCGAGCAGTTGCTCGAGCTGGCTCACCTTCTTGCTGAGCGCCGACTTGCTGCCCCCCAGCTGACGCGCCGCACCGGAGAAACTGCCTGCCTCCACCACGGCGACGAAGGCGGGGAGCAGGGCGAAGGCATCCTGGTTCATGTCGTTCTCGAACTGGAAACAAAGTTGTGACGGCATGGTGGATTATCGCCGGAATAAAGACAATCTATCCTGCTCCTATCGCGTTAAAGGAGCCTTGCCATGTCTTCCACCCTTGTCACCTCTCTCGGTACTTCCCTCGGCGCTTTGCGCCTTCATGGCGGGCAAGCCATCGGGGCCCTGGCCGCCCTCGGTGCCGGCCTCTTGCTGGCGCTGATGATCGAGCGCAACGGCGCCCTGGCCCAGGCGACCGACCCCTGGCTCGCCAGCTGGCTGGCCCACGGGATCGGCACCCTGGTGGCCGCCCTGCTCTGGGGGCTCGTGGCCAGAGTGAACGCTAACCGCAGACGCAGTGCCGGGGCCGCAACGGCGGGGAAAACAGCCGCCGAGAGCACCTCCCTTTCAACGCCCTCAGTGCCAGACAGCAACAGCGCCACCCCCTGTCAGGGCGAGCCTGTCGCCACTTTGGTGACGGCAGAGCCTGCTCAAACGCAGAAGGCCCCGCTCTGGGCCTGGCTTGGCGGCCTGCCGGGGGCGCTCACCGTGGTGCTGGCGGCATTTTGCCTCAACTCACCCCTCGGGATGGCGGGCACCCTGGCCCTGCTGCTGCTCGGTCAGCTGCTGTTCGGGGCCCTGTGCGATGCCCTCGGCTGGTTCGGCCTGCCCCGCCGCCGTCCAGAGGGGATGGATCTCTTCGCCACCTTCTTGGTGATGGCCGGCGCCCTGCTGATCGTGCTGGGTCCGTGAGTTCGAAACATCTTGGGTGACGGTGCGCTGGGAGAGCGCGATGACGCTGCCGATGCGTGAGTGGCGGTTTCCCGCAGTGCCTGCCCTGACCCCTTTTACCGATAAGGAGAGAACGATGACCATCTTGATACTGCTGGGATTGCTCAACGGCGTGGCGGTCAGCCTGTCGCGCACCCTCAACGGCCGCCTCGCCACCGCCCGCGGGGCCCTGGGCGCGTCCCTGGCGAACCATCTGCTCGGCTTCCTGCTGCTCGGCGCCATGTTGCTGTTGACGGGGGCCCATTGGGAGCGGCTTGCCGGGCTGGATCCCAGGTTGCTGGTGGGCGGTGTGCTGGGGGCGCTATTTGTCGCCATCAGCAGCTGGGCCATAGGTCGGGTCGGCGCCCTGGCCTGCGCCCTGCTCATCATCACCGGCCAGCTGGTGGGGGGCGTGGCCTTGGATGCCCTGGCGGGACGCCTCGGCTGGGATGACTTGCTCGGCGTCGCCCTGGTGCTGGCCGGGGCCGGGCTGCAGCGCCTCGCGAGTGGGCGGAAAAGTCATCGCTGATTGGAAAATTCGAAATGGACCGAATTTTGTTGCCTTTGCGAATCGTTTTACCGCTTTTTATGTGATTCAGATCACTGTACCATCGCCGCCCGACCTGCCAGTCGCCGTCTCTCCCGCGCGGCTGGCGTCACCGATACTCGCCGTCACCCGGAACGTGAATGACCCCAGGATGGGACCCGCCACTGAACCGTAGGTTTGTGGTTTGTGTGTCGCGTGGTCGGCACGCCCCGCCTGACGTCCTCGCGCCCCCCGTCTGCAGACTTGCCATATGAAACTCCTCTCTTCATAGGTGCAAGATGACCCTGTTATTGAGTCTGGTCGGCATGCTGGCCCTGATGTTTATCGCCTGGCTGGCCAGTGAAAACCGCCGCGCCATCCGCTGGCGCACCGTGCTCGGGGCCCTGGCCCTGCAGACCGGTTTCGCCGCCCTGGTGCTCTATTTCCCCCCCGGTCAGCTGCTGCTCGGCGCCATGAGCAACGGCGTCTCCGCCCTGCTCGGTTTTGCCGACAACGGCATCCGCTTCGTGTTCGGCGATCTGGCGAGCAACGGCTTCATCTTCGCGGTGCGGGTACTGCCCCTGGTCATCTTCATCAGCGCGCTCATCGCCGTGCTCTATCACTTCGGCATCATGCAGTGGGTGATCCGGGTGCTGGGGGGCGGCATTCACCGCCTGCTCGGCACCAGCCGCGCCGAGTCCCTGGTGGCCACAGGCAACATCTTCCTCTCCCAGGGGGAATCCCCCCTGCTGATCCGCCCCTTCCTGGCGGGCATGACCCGCTCCGAACTGTTTGCGGTGATGACCTGCGGCATGGCCTCGGTGGCGGGATCTGTGCTCGGCGGCTATGCCGGCCTCGGCGTGGATCTCAAATACCTCATCGCCGCCTCCTTTATGGCGGCGCCGGGTGGCCTCTTGATGGCAAAACTCTTGGTGCCTGAGCAGGAGCGGGTGCGCGAGCAAGATGAGATCACCCTGGACAAGAGCGACTACAGCAACGCCATCGATGCCCTCGCGGGCGGTGCCATGGGGGGCATGAAGATCGCCGTGGCTATCGGCACCATCTTGCTGGCCTTTGTCAGCGTCATCACCATGCTCAACGCCGGTTTTGCCGCGGTCGGTGAGTGGTTCGGCTGGCCCGAGCTCTCCTTGCAACTGCTGCTGGGCTATTTGTTTGCCCCCGTCGCCTGGCTCATCGGGGTGCCGAGCAACGAGATGATGGCGGCAGGTTCCCTGATTGGCCAGAAGGTCATCATGAACGAGTTCGTCGCCTATCTGGATTTTGCCAGCATCAAGGAGAACTTGAGCGCCCACACCCAGATCATCATCACCTTCGCCCTGTGCGGCTTCGCGAATCTGGGGTCCATCGCCATCCAGCTCGGCTCCATCGGCACCCTGGCGCCGGAGCGCCGCCACGACGTGGCCAATATGGGCCTCAAGGCCGTGCTGGCCGCGACCCTGGCGAACCTGATGAGTGCGACCCTGGCCGGGATTTTCGCCTCACTGGGCTAAAGCTAGGGATTCTGGTCCAGAGAAGAGGCCAGTTCATTAGGTTGGCTAATGATATTGGTAACTTAATCATAAAAAATGATAAAGCCCCGTCTCGCCGCAAGGCCAGACGGGGCTTTTTATATGGCTGGGGATGGATCCTCAGCCTAATGGCGTAAATGTCGGACGTGGCTTGAGGCATCGAATAGGAGCTAAGGCGACTATCCGTGCATTTTGATGCTGAAAAACAAAACACCGGCGCTGGGCCGGTGTTTGGGATATCGAGCCCTGATCGGGGCGCGGCAATACGCTTAGGCGTAGAAGGCTTCTACAGTGCCCTTGACGGTGATCAGCATGGCATTGCCATAGCGATCCTTGGCCTTGGGGGAGGGGATCTTCACCCAACCTTCACTGATGCAGTACTCCTCGACATTGGTGCGCACCTTGCCGTTGAGGCGAATACCGATCTCGTGCTCGAAGCATTCCGCCACATGGTACGGGCTGCGCGGGTTGGCCGCCAGACGGTCGGGCAGTGCAGGTTTGTTGTCGCTCATTTTATAGACCTGAGTTTGATAAAAAGTGGGCCATTGTAGGCAATGCCCGCCGTGGGCTCAAGGCTGGTGGTGTGCCATGCTGCCTGCTTCTTTGCTCCCTGGCAGGTGATCTGGGTCGTCCTTTTTAAATTGGAGCGAGGTGAGGCGGAGATCCTCTCCGAGCTCTACTGGGTTTGTCTGCCAGAACATAATCATGATGCTAATGGCGGGAGTAGATCAGGGGATAGTAGGAGAGGGATTGGAAACGGTTGTTGGATATATCGTGGTTGGGAAAATATAGGCATCATGCCAGTCGAAATTTACTATTTATATCCCAGGGGATAAACCAAATTGGGTAAAAGATATCCGATTTCTTGTGTCTTTATTATATTCGGCCTTGCTCAGAAAAATTGGCGCCCTATTTTTTCAAACTTTACGGTGTGATTATTAAAGATTGCAGTATCGAAAAATAGTGTCGTACTTTTCGTCTACTTCATCCACTGAACTCCCTTTAGCATATAACGCTTTAGCTTTACGGTGCACTGGAGAGCTGCTTGTGTGCGTTCGAATATAGCCATTTATTACCCTTTATTTTTGGGAGTAATGAACACGGTTGAGATACCTTGAGGGTCATCACTAGCGGGGAACTCACCCTCAAAGCTGTTATTTAATGCTCTAAAACAATCGGTATCGTTAGAATTTAGAGAAAACGATATTTGCTGCTTTTTACCCCTTGCAGTTCCCCCTGAAGAGGCCAGCGTCTCATTTATCAATAAAGTTATCAGTCGATCCCAGTCATCAGACATGTTGCCAAAAATGAAGTGTTTCCCTAGTGAATTAATGGGGCGAGTAATCATACCCAAAATTGCTTCACTGTATGTCTCTGAGTATGAGGCAGGTGGCCATATTGTTTGCCACGAAGGGATTGTCATGGGCCATCGTCTAGCTTTAGCGTCCTTGATTTGCAAGAAAGTACAGTGTTCGAGACGTGAATTTTCATAAGAAGGAAGTTTGAACTCACAGTTGATTTTTGGATTCAATGGACTCGGGCTGCTACCTAGTGTAGTAGATGTTTGACTGCTTAGTAAAAACTTTGGAGCAGTTCCCAGAAGTCTCAGCTCGGTTTTTGTTGATTTATTCGAAATTGAGATTCGGTTGTAGCTTTTTCCTCTTTTTGCTTGAACAAGAAGAGCCCTGCCAGCTTTTCTGTTTTCGTCATCCCAAGTAACAATTAAAAGGTCCGCTAGTTCACAACTTGGCTTGAGCCAAGCACCATTTCTTTGTGTATACCAGCACTGGGGAGTATGGTCGACCCAAATAGAAGTTACAGAGACACATGGATGACCTAGTCTGCAAAGATCAGAATTCAAACTATCTGCCCAAAGCCAGAGTCCAGGCGGATGGTGAACCACCCTCAAATAGTCTCTTTCGACTGGGAAAGGGCCCTCAAAATGCAGAGCATAGTGCCAAATAAATTCAAAGGTAGATTCTAAGTTCATAATTTTCCTTATGGATAATATCCGCATTTTCGGTCGCTCTGGAGCAAAGTGGAAGACAGTCTGACAAAATGTACATGTTAGTCCTTAGCGTCATATATTGTGCGAATCTTTTGTTGCATTTCAGCTGACATAGTAAAACCTTGTGCAGTAATGTGGCTCAATGCGACATATGGTTTGCTGCTGCCACCATTTGGCAATCCAAGCTCTTCTTCAATATCGTTCATAAGAACAACAGAGCTACCCACATTAGCGTCAATTTCTTCTTCAATCTTTTGAGTAGATCTATCAGCGGACGCTATTGCATCTACACCTTTATGCACCTGATGATCTCGATCATAAACAGCTACATAGGGTATAGAGAATTTGTTCATGAGTCTGACATAAAGCGGGATATTGTCCTTCGAGCCACAATCTATGAGCGTGTATTCATATTTGAAAACATTGAGCTGCTTTGCTAACAGTGGTAGTACAGTCTTTTCTGTTGCTCCTTCTAACAGAACTACTTTGCTTGCAAAGAACAATTCACCACGATCAGGATTGATCCAGTAGGATAGGTTAAAATCTTTCTTGGTATCGCCTTCAAATAATTCATCAGTGCATTGTTTAATCTTAGTTCCGCTAATTTCATCTACTTTTGTTGCTATATAAATTGATTTGTATCGCTCAACATCAATAAGTCCACTTGAATGCGTACAAAGGATTACTTGACTACCGGATTCAGACAAACCTACAAATGAGTCAAAAAGCGATCTTTGTGCTTGCGGGTGAAGATAAAGCTCTGGTTCTTCAAAAATGAAGTATCTAGAATTTGATGCTCTTCTAGTTCCATTACCTTCTTCATCTCCAGCAACAGCTTCTGCGATAGTTCTTTTTGCGACAACTTGTATCAATGCAACAGTTAATGCCCTTTGTAAGCCGTGACCCTTTCGCTTTATATCTGTTCTAACACCGTCATTCACCCATACTTGAGTATTAGCTTTAAATACACTCTCAATATCTGGGGCGTTTACTTCAATATCTACTGTTGCCCCCCAAGATATCATTTCATTAGTAATCTCTTGCTCAAAGGCTGCTAGTTGTTGAGGGCGATCATTATTATCCTTTCCCTCATGATCTTTTTTGTTTAGAGTGGCGAATAGCTGGCCTAGTTTTTCTTTAGTTTCCCTCCATTCCTCATTATGCTCTGACATTAAAGCCACCACATCAGCGTACATCTTCCCGAAAACGCTAGAATCCTTTGAGGAAAAATCGTCTGAGGCCTCTTTAACTGCAGGAATAAAATACACATCTCCAAATATTCCTTTGGCAACGGTTTTTAACCCCAGAAAGTTTGTAACCTCTAGTTCAAAGTTGAACATGACATTAGCTTTATGTTGTGCAATGTATTCGTTTTGAGCATCAATAATATTTTGCCTAGTTATACGCCCAGAGTTAGGAATGAATTGATGTAATGGCAAGGTGCTTGCCAGCTCTCTATTTGTATAAGCGGATGCATTTGCTTCTTTAAGCCAATCATCTGACGGATTCTCAATATATCCGCGATATTCAAAGCTACCACCTAGATATGCTAATTTTCTGACCACGATCTTATCTTCAGAAGTAAGATACTTTTTGAAGGTAGTTTTATCAGATTCGTCTAAATTTCCAAATTTAATCTCGACGAAGAGTTCTGTTGAACCATTGTAAAAATCTAGATCTTGGGCTTTTATTTCGCCAAAAAAAATAACACGGAAGATAGGATATTAGATTTACCATGATTATTCTGCCCGATGATCACCATAAGATCTTGCGCTTGGAGTTTTTCCTCCTTTACAGAGCGCCAATTTTTAATCCATATGTTTTCGATTTTCACAATTATTCCTTATGGCCGAAAAGTAATTAAATGGAAGGCGCTACTAATCCGATAATAGAGTCTTCAATATCTCTATACTTTGCCCTGACAGTCACCACGAAAAACTAATGTAAAATAAATGAATTATCAGAACATCTCTATAAGAAGAACGTGCTCGCTTTATTTCCTTATTTAGACCTTTGTACAAAATATCATCAATGTAAAACCATAATAAGCAGGTTTTTTCGATGTTATTTTGAACTGAGAAAGCTACCGCCCCTGAGTTACAGCCCCCAGCTCGCTGCTTTTAACCTGCGAGATAGCAACAATCGCTGCCATGACGTTCTCCCGAGAGGCTGATTGTCGTTTGGCTATCTTAAGGGGCCGGATTGAGACATGGAAAGAGAGGGATGATAGAAATCTGAGCTAGTTCACCAATTAGTGATTAGCCGCTGTTTTAAGTGAAGTATTGGGTTAACAGAAGTTACGGAAATTCCCCTCACCCCAGCCCTCTCCCGGAGGGAGAGGGGGAAGATCTCAGTTGAAATGCGGGAGTTTATGGCTGGCACTGTTTTGTCTTGATCCCCCTTCAAGCCGCCGAGTCGAACTCTGTGGGTCAGGAGCACCGTCAGGGATGACGGCGCAGCCGCAGCTGGTACAGGGATGTACCATCTGCGGTGTTCCGTCCGATCCAGAGAGTGAGATGAGGGAACCCGCTGTAGGCGGGCGGCTTGGCGGGGGAGAAGACTTTTGGTGACTTTGGGTCTTTCCAAAGTCACTCGCCCCGGCCCGAAGGGCGGGCGAAACCCCGTCGAGGGCGGCGCCCTCGCGTCCTGCGTGGCGAAGCCACGCCATCAGGGGCATCCGCAGGATCAGGAGTTCAGATTAACGCTACCCGGATCGCGAACGTCCGAATACGCGGCGCTATTCGAACCTACGGTTTTGGGTATTAGGCCGAATTGTGCGGGTCAGGCTGGCGAAACCCCATCGAGGACGGAGTCCTCGCGTCCCATGCGGCGCAGCCGCATCACGGATCCTGATGTCCCTCACCCCAGCCTCTCCCAGAGGGCGAGGGGGCAAAGATGTTTGGAGCGAAATAGGGAATAAAAAGGGAGCCCATTCGGGCTCCCTTGTTGCTTAGGGTCAGGGTGATGGGGCCAAGCCCGGCCCGGCCTGGGGATCAGGGGTGGCGGGTCGCCGCCTTCATCCCTTCCACAAACTCCTTGAGGCGCACCAGCATGTGCTCCGGGTTCTGATGGTGGGTCTCGATGATCTTCACCACGGCGGAGCCCGAGATGGCACCGGCGGCGCCGGCCTTGATGGCGTCGCGCACCTGGGCCGGTTCGCTGATGCCAAAGCCGAGCAGGGCGGGGGGCGCCTTGAACTCGCGCAGTGAGTTGATGAGCCCCTCCACCGGCATGCCGGCCTTGGTCTCGGCGCCGGTGACACCGGCGCGGCTCACCAGATAGGTGTAACCGGAGCCGAGCTCCGCCACGGCTTTCAGGGTCTCGGCATCGCCGTTGGGCGGGGCGATAAAGATGCTGTCGATGCCGTACTTGTCGGCTGCGGCCTTGTAGGGCTCGCACATCTGCACCGGCACGTCCGCCACCAGCACGGAATCGACGCCCGCCTGCTGGCATTTCTCGTAGAAGCCGTCAATCTTGCGCACATAGACCAGGTTCGCGTAGACCAAGAGGCCAATGGGCAGCTCCGTGTACTTGGCGCGGATCTTGGCGAGCAGCCCGAAGCAGTCATCCGGGGTGGTGTGGCTGGCAAAAGCGCGCAGGGCCGCCCCCTGAATGGTGGGGCCGTCCGCCACCGGATCCGAGAAGGGAATGCCGAGTTCCAGGGCATCGGCGCCCCCTTCGACCAGGGCATCGACGATGGCGAGCGACAGCTCAGGGGTGGGATCCCCCAGCATCACGAAGGGGACGAAGGCGCCCTGCTTGGCTTGTGCTAACCGGGAGAAGAGTTGTGCGTAGCGATTCATTTGCGGGTTCCTTCTTGTTCGAAGCTCTTTTCCAAAATCTCGGCGACGGTGAAGATGTCCTTGTCGCCACGGCCGGAGAGGTTGACGATCAGCACCTGCTCTTTCTCAGGCTCGCTGCGGGCGAGTTTCAGGGCATGGGCCAGGGCGTGGGAGGACTCCAGTGCCGGAATAATCCCCTCCGATTGGGCCAGTTCCTGGAACGCATCCAGCGCCTCTTTGTCTGTGATGGAGACATATTCTGCCCGGCCGATGGCGGCCAGATGGGCATGCTGGGGGCCGACGGAGGGGAAATCGAGCCCCGCCGAGACGGAGTAGGACTCCTGGATCTGGCCCTGGCTGTCCTGCATCAGGTAGGAGTGCATGCCAAAGAAGACCCCCTTGCTGCCGTGACCGAGCGGCGCACCGTGCTCGCCGCTTTCGATGCCGTGACCACCGGGCTCGACGCCGATCAGGCGCACTTCAGGGTTGTCGATAAAATCGGCGAACATGCCGATGGCATTCGACCCGCCGCCGACGCAGGCGATCACCGCATCGGGCAGGCGCTCCTCCTTCTCGAAGCACTGGGCCTTGGCCTCTTCCCCTATCATCTTCTGGAATTCCCGCACTATGGTGGGGAAGGGGTGAGGGCCGGCGGCGGTGCCGAGCAGGTAGTGGGCGCTGTCGTAATTCGCAGCCCAGTCCCGCAGCGCCTCGTTGCAGGCATCCTTGAGAGTGGATGAGCCGGAGTGCACCGGAATCACGGTGGCGCCCATCAACTTCATGCGAAACACGTTCGGCTTCTGGCGCTCGCAATCCTTGGCGCCCATGTAGACCCGGCACTTGAGGCCAAGCAGGGCGCAGGCCAGGGCCGTGGCGACCCCGTGCTGACCGGCGCCGGTCTCGGCGATGATCTCGGTCTTGCCCATGCGCTTGGCGAGCAGAGCCTGGCCCAGCACCTGGTTGGTCTTGTGGGCGCCGCCGTGCAGCAGATCTTCCCGCTTGAGGTACAGGCGGGTCTTGGTGCCCTTGGTGAGATTGCGAGTCAGGGTGAGGGGGGTCGGGCGACCGGCGTACTCGGTCAGCAGTTCCTCAAACTCGGCGATGAAGGCCGGATCCTTCTTGGCATCGACGAAGGCCTTCTCCAGCTGGAGCAGGGCGGGGACGAGGATCTGGGGCACGTACATGCCGCCAAATTCCCCGAAGAACGGATTGAGCAGAGTCATGGGACTATTCCTTGTATTTATAGGCGAAAGCGATTCATCAATTTGGTGCATGTTCACAGGGCCCGCTTACAGTTGGCGCAGGGCACTCTCACAGTTGGCGCAGGGCGCCAAAGGCCGCGGCGAGTTTCTGGGGATCCTTCTGGCCCGGCGCACTCTCCACACCGGAGTTGAAATCGAGGCCGAGGCAACCGACCTGGGCGGCTTGCAATGCGTTGTCGGCGTTCAGCCCCCCGGCCAGCATCAGGCGGGATTTATCGAGGCCCGTCAGCAGAGACCAGTCGAACGCCTGGCCGGTGCCGCCGCTCTGGCTGCCCACTTTTGTATCCAGCAGCAGGCGATCCGCCGGGAAGTCGAGGTTAGGCAGGGGCTCGCCGCTTGTCTTGTCGAGAGTAATGCCCACGGCCTTCCAGATCTCGCAGCCTGGGGGCAGCAGGGGGCGCAGGCTCTCGATATAGGCGGCGTCTTCATCCCCGTGCAGCTGCACGGCGGCAAGCCCCAGGGCATCCACCGTCTTGGCGATGGTGGCGGCCTGGGCGTTGCGAAACACCCCCACATAGGAAAGGGGTGCGCCGGCCATCACCGCGCGGGCGGCGGGGATGTCCACGTAGCGGGGGCTCTTGGATACGAAGATGAGGCCGCCAAACACCGCGCCGGCCTGATGGGCGGCGGCGGCATCCTCGGGGCGGGTCAGGCCGCACACCTTGTTCTGGCCCAAGGTGAGCTTGCGCACCACGGCTTCGAGATCCGCCTCTTCCATCAGGGACGACCCCACCAGGAAGCCCTTGGCGTGCTGGCGCAATTCGGCCACCTGGGTGCGGTTGCGGATGCCGGACTCGCTGATGACAACCCGATCCGCCGGGATGCGGGAGGCCAGCTGGCCGGTGCGAGCGATGTCGACACTCAAGTCCCGCAGATCCCGGTTGTTGATGCCGATGACAGGGGCGCCCAGTGCGATGGCGCGCTCCAGCTCTTCTTCATTGCTCACCTCGGTCAGCACCCCGAGACCCAGCTCCTTGGCAACCGCAAACAGGGTGTTATAGCCCTCGTCGGTGAGCACGGAGAGCATCAGCAGGATGGCATCCGCCTGATAATGGCGGGCCAGATAGACCTGATAGGGGTCGATCATAAAGTCCTTGCACAGCACCGGCTGCTGGACGCGGCTGCGCACCCTCGGCAGAAACGCGAAATCCCCCTGGAAAAACTTCTCGTCGGTCAGCACAGAGATGGCGGTGGCGTATTTGCCATAGACATCGGCGATGGCCTCGGGGCTGAAGTCATTGCGGATCAGGCCCTTGGAGGGAGAAGCCTTCTTGCACTCTAAAATAAAGCGGGTGGAGCCTGCCCGCAGTTGCCCTTCGAAGTCCCGATCGCTTGGCACCAGAGCGGCCTTGAAGCTCTCCAGCGGCTGGGCTTCCTTGCGGGTCGCAATCCAGCCCTGCTTGGCGGCCACTATCTTGCCGAGGATGGTCTGGTTGATGGAGTCCATGTTCAAGAAAGCATGGGGGGCAATGACGTCTGACATCTCGTTATCCTTGCGAAGCTGTGAACTGCCCTTCGGGCGTTCTGAGTGAGTGCCTTGTGGGCTCTCTTTGGTCGTGGCTGACATCATGCCTCCTGATGGCTCAGGGTGGCCAGCGCCTTGGCGAGGGCGCTGCACTCGCCGCTGGCTAGCTTGGCCAGCACCAGGGCGGCGGCTTGCTTGAAGTCCGGCGCCTTGCCCGCCATCACCAGCAGGGGGGCCACGTTGGCGGCGATGGCGGCGTTGTGGGCCGGGCTGCCTTCACCCGCCAGGATGGCGGCCGTGATGGCGCGGTTCTCTTCCGGCTCACCCCCCTGGATGGCGCTGACCGGGTAGGTCTCGAGGCCAAAGTCCGCCGGGGTGATCAGGTACTCGCGGATCTCGCCGTCCCGGATCTCGGCGACCTGGGTCGGACCGTGGATGGCGATCTCGTCGAGGCCGGCGCCGTGTACCACCATACCGGTTTTCAGACCCAGTGCCAGCAGGGTTTCGGCGATGGGGCGCACCAGTTCCGGCGCATAGACCCCCATCAACTGGTAGGTGGGGCGGGCCGGGTTGATAAGGGGCCCCAAGACGTTAAATAAAGTGCGGGTCTTGAGGGCCTGGCGCACCGGCATGGCGTGGCGCACCCCGGCGTGATACTGGGGGGCGAACAGGAAACAGATGCCGAGCTCGTCGAGGCAACGGCGGGCCTGCTCTGGGCTCATGTCGAGCTTGATCCCCATCTTGTCGAGCAGGTCGCTCGAGCCGGACTTGCTCGAGACGGAGCGGTTGCCGTGCTTGGCGACCTTGAGGCCACAGGCGGCGGCCACCAGAGCCGAGGTGGTGGAGACGTTGATGGTGTTGAGGCCATCACCGCCGGTACCGACGATGTCGCAGAAGGCATAATCCGGGCGCGGGAAGTCGCGGGCCTCGGCCAGGAGCGCATCGGCGGCGCCGGCGATCTCCTCCGGGGTCTCCCCCTTGAGTTTGAGGGCGGTGAGCAGGCTTGAGAGCACGATGGGATCCACTTCGCCGCGCACGACCTGACCGAAGGCATCGCGTGCTTCATCGCGCGACAGAGACAGCCCCTGATAGAGGGTATTGAGATGGTGATGCATGGGGGTCTCCTTACCGCACCGTACTTTCGGGACGCGTCACGTGGGCGAGGGCCTGGGTGAGCAGGCGGGCCCCTTCGCTGGTCATGATGGATTCTGGATGGAACTGGAAGCCGAGCACGCGTTCGCCGCTCTGCTCGACAGCCATGGGCATGCCCTGATAGTGGGCAATCACCTGCAGTTCTTCCGGCACATAGGTCGCGACCAGGGAGTGGTAGCGGGCCACCGGCAGCGGGCTCGGCAGACCGGCGAAGGCGCCGTGGCCGTTGTGCTCGATCAAGGAGCGCTTGCCGTGGACGATTTCACCCGCCGCCCCGACTGTGCCGCCATAGGCTTCACACAGGGCCTGATGACCGAGGCAGATGCCGATGATGGGCACCCGGCCACGGGCCAGCTTGATGAGCTCGATGAGGCAACCCGCCTCGTGGGGGGCTCCCGGGCCCGGCGAGAGCACCAGCACGGCGTCGCCACCGGCGGCTTCGATCTCATTCATGATGCGGCTCGCCGGCAGGCTGTTGCGGTAGATGCGCACCGGATAGCCCAGGGTGCGGAACTGATCCACCAAGTTATAAGTGAACGAATCGAAGTTATCGAGCAGGAAAATATTAGTCATGATACTGCTCCTTCGAAGGGCGGAACTGATCGGCAACCTGGCAGTAAGTGAACGAGTCGAAGTTATCGAGCAGGAAGATGTTAGTCATGGCGCGCCTCCTTGTGCTTCTCTGACTGGTGCTCCTGCAGACTCAGGGCCTGCAGGGAGGTGCCATGGCTGGCGGCGATGGCGGCCAGCACGGCGGCGGCCTTGGCGCGGGTCTCGTCCGCTTCGGCTTGGGGCTTGGAATCATAGACGACGCCGGCACCGGCCTGGACATGGGCAACACCGTCTTTCACGAAGGCGGAGCGGATGACGATGCAGGTGTCCATCTCCCCCTCACCGTTGAGGTAGCCCACGGCGCCGCCGTAGCTGCCACGGCGCTTGCCTTCCACCATGCGAATGAGCTCGCTGGCGCGCAGCTTGGGGGCACCGGTCAGGGTGCCCATGTTCATGCAGGCCTGATAGGCGTGCAGGGCATCCAGATCGGCGCGCAGGGTGCCCACCACCCGGGAGACTAGGTGCATCACGTGGCTGTAGCGATCCACTTTCAGCAAGTCTTTGACGTAGCGGGTGCCGGGCTCGGAGATGCGGGCTATGTCGTTGCGACCCAGATCCACCAGCATCAGGTGCTCGGCGACCTCTTTCTCGTCCTGGCGCAGCTCCAGCTCGATGCGGCCGTCCAGATCCAGATTGATGCTGCCGTCCGGGTTGAGGCCACGGCGGCGGGTGCCGGCGATGGGGTACATTTCCACCTGGCGGCTGCCCGCCTCGAACTTGACCGCGCTCTCCGGGGAGGCGCCAAACAGGGTGAAGCCCTCATCCTGCACGTAGAACATGTAGGGGCTGGGGTTGGTCTGCTTGAGACGACGGTAGGCGGCGACGGGCTCGGGGCAAGGCAGGGAGAAGCTGCGGGACGGCACCACCTGGAAGATGTCGCCACGGCGGATAAAGCCCTTGAGCTTCTCCACCTCGGCGCAGAACTGCTTGTCGTTCTTGTCGACCGCCAGCGCCCCGGCCAGGGGCTGGGTCGCCTGTTGTCTGGGTTGCGGCTGCTGACAGGCCAGCTTGAAGGTCTCGAGGCGGGCGGTCAGGCGGGCATAGCGCTCGTCGAGCTGGCTGTCGTCTTCGTCACCGCCGCCGAAGAGGCAGGCCAGCAACTGGGTACTCTGCTTAATGTGATCTATGGTGATCAGGGTCTCGGCCACATAGAAGCAGTAGTCGGGGCAGTCGTTGCTGCCCTCCGGCACTTGTGGCAGATCCTCGAAGGAGGCGATGAGGTCGTAGGCGAAGCTGCCCCCCATAAACAGCGCGTCCTTGCCGAGCTGGCATTGCAGCTCCCGTTGCAGGGTGCGCAGCACGTCCAGCACGCTGATCCCCTTGAGACGGCTGTCTTCGTCAAGCTCCCGATCGGAGGCCGGGAAGGCGAGGCAGAGCTCGCCATCGTCCAGGGTGCGGGTGATGAGGGCGGGCAGACGCTCATCGAGCAGGGTCTGCAGGCGCTCGCCGTTGTCGTTGAGGGCGCGTACCCGCACGGTGCGACCGCGGCACTCGATGCGCAGGCAAGCATCCACCAGCAGCAGGCTCTGGGTGCCGGCCTTGGAGTCGATCTCCACGGATTCCAGCAGCAGGTTGTTGGGGCGGCCCTCGCAGAGCTGGCTGTAAAGCGCCAGCGGGTCTGTCACATAGGGGGCGTTGAGCCGGATGGTATCGAATTCGCCCAGGGGTAACCGGGTCTTGTTGGCTGTCATGATGCGTTCCCTTGCAGCTGTTCTGTGTAACCGATGTTCATGATGTTGAGTCTCTTGAAAATGGATGGATGGGGTTGCCTCAGTGGGCCCGCCATCGCCCTGCTTGTGCGCTGATCAGAATTCTCGGTTTCATCAGATGTCCATTTGCCGGATAATAAAAAAGCCCGCTGGGGTCAGCGGGCTTTTTCTCTGGGTTCTTTATTTGCTGTCAGATTTCAGGTACAGCAACGACCACACGCCCGCATGTCAGGGAATGTGCCACCACCAGCTATGGGTCAGGGTGATTGTCGTTTGCATGATAAAATCCTGTATCGATCTGTTTGCACTTGAAGTGTCTACAGAAAACGCTAAAGCCGCGGCCAAGTCAAGTCGCTTTTTTGCCGCTTTTTGCCAAGCGGACCCGTTGATAAGAGCGAAACACGCCGATGAGATTCGATCTGCATTGTCATACCACGGCTTCCGATGGGGTACTTTCTCCCTCGGAACTGGTGCGCCGCGCCGCCGAAAAAGGGGTCGAGGTGTTAGCGGTCACTGACCACGATACCCTCGCCGGGCTTGATGAAATTCGCGAAGCGATCAAGGCCGAGCAACTGCCCCTGCGACTGGTGAGCGGGGTCGAGATCTCCACCGGTTGGGAGCATCACGAGATCCACATCGTGGCGCTCGGGGTGGATGAACAAAATCCAGGACTCACCGCCTTTCTGGCCGCCCAACTGGCCCGTCGGGAGGCCCGCGCCGAAGAGATCGGGCGGCGTCTCGAGAAGTGCCAGCTGCCCGGCACCTATGAAGAGGCCAAGGCCCTGGCCGGCGACGCTGCCGTCACCCGTGCCCATTTCGCCCGGGTGCTGATGGCGCGCGGGGTGGCGGACAACATGCAGAAGGTATTCAAGAAGTACCTGAGCCGGGGCAACAAGGGTTATGTGCCCGCCGAGTGGCCCGAGATGGCGGTGGCCATCGAGGCCATCCATGGCGCCGGTGGTCTGGCGGTGCTGGCCCACCCCAGCCGCTACGATCTCACCGCCAAGTGGATCAAACGGCTGCTGGTGGCCTTCAGGGCTGCCGGTGGCGATGCCATGGAGGTCTCCCTGCCCCAGCAGAGCCCCCAGGAGCGGGCCAACCTCGGTCAGTGGGCCAAGGAGCACGATCTCTACATCTCGGTGGGGTCGGATTTCCACTTCCCCTCCAGCTGGACCGAGCTCGGTCGTCACCTCTGGCTGCCCAAGGAGGGAATGCCGCTCTGGCTCGGCTATCCCGGCCATTTTGGCCTCAGCCCCGAGGAGCATGCCAGCCTGCTGGCCGCCCGCTGAGGCGCGGATCGGGAGGCTGAGAAGCCAATTTTAACTTTTGGCGCGAGCGAGTCTTCGCCAAAGGCGTTAAGGTAGTGTCATGGGCGCAGGCCCTTGACCATGAAGCGGGCACGCCGCGTGCCCCTATCGCGAGAACAGCATATGAGTCAGCATTTTTACGTACACCCGGACAACCCCCAGGCCCGTCTCATCGGCCAGGCGGTACAGATCCTGAAAAACGGCGGCGTCATCGTCTATCCCACCGACTCCGGTTATGCCCTGGGCTGCCAGATGGGCAACAAGGATGCCCTCGAGCGTATCTGCCGCATCCGCCGCATCGAGCCGAACCATGATTTCACCCTGGTGTGCCGGGATCTCTCCGAAATCGCCACCTACGCCAAGGTGGACAACGGCGCGTTTCGCCTGATCAAGAACAATACCCCGGGGGCTTATACCTTCATCTTCAAGGCGACCAAGGAAGTACCGCGCCGCCTGATGAACGAGAAGAAGAAGACCATCGGCATCCGGGTACCCGCCAACAACATCGCCCTCGCGTTGCTGGAAGAGCTCGGTGAGCCCCTGCTCTCCACCACCCTGATCCTGCCGGGCTCCGAGATGGCGGAGTTCGACCCGGAAGAGATCGCCGACAAGCTCGGCAAGCAGCTGGATCTGGTGGTCAACGGCGGTTATCTCGGCGAGCAGCCCACCACAGTGGTGGACTTCTCCGACGACGAACCCGTGCTGCGTCGTCGCGGCGCCGGGGATCCCACGCCGTTTGAATAAGGCCGCCGACACGGCGACCCGGGATCCGGGTGAGGGCAACCAGCCCCCGCCCGTCCCGGCGCCGCCCATCGCCACCGTCCTGGGGCAGCCCTACCATGAGCTGCCCCAGGATTTGTTTATTCCGCCGGATGCGCTTGAGGTGTTCCTCGACACCTTCGAGGGGCCTCTCGATCTCTTGCTCTACCTCATCCGTCGCCAGCAGCTGGATATCCTGAACCTGCCCATCTTGCAGATCACCGCCCAGTACATGGAGTACGTGGAGCTGATGCAGGGGCTGAACCTGGAGCTTGCCGCGGAATACCTGCTGATGGCGGCCTGGCTCGCGGAGATCAAATCCCGCCTGCTGCTGCCCAAGGCGCCGGAGCTGGAGGATGACGAGGAAGGGGAAGATCCCCGCGTGACCCTCATCCGTCGCCTGCAGGAGTACGAGCGCTACAAGCTGGGGGCCGAGCGGCTGGACGCTTCGCCCAGGGTGGAGCGGGAGATCTATGTGGCGAGCGCCTTGCCGCCGGATTTCGGCGCCTTGAAGCCACTCACGCCCGATGTTTCACTGGTTGAGCTCGCCCTTTACATGCAAAGTGTGGTAAAACGCGCGACTCATTTTGAGCATCACCAGATCCGCCGGGAGCAGATCCCGACCCGGGTGCGCATGGCGGAGATCCTGGCCATGTTGTCCCTGGGCCAGACCCTGCGCCTCGATCAGGTGGTCAAGGCCGAGGAGGGGCGCATGGGGGTATTGGTGACCTTCCTGGCGCTGCTGGAGCTGTGCAAGGAGTCGCTTATCTGGATTTTGCAGGCCGAGCCGCTCGGTCCCATCCACTTTGCATTGGCCAGTGCGTCCGAGGAGGGCAACCATGGCGCTGCCCACTGAGCGGCTGAAGACATTGATCGAGGCGGCGCTCTTCGTCGCCGGTCGCCCGCTCTCGGTGAGTGAACTCAAGGGGGGCGTGCTCTCGGACTACCCGGTCACCGGTCGCTACGTGCAACTGCTGCTGGCCGAGCTCAAGAAAGAGTACGAGACGCGGGGGGTGGAGCTCAAGGAGGTCGCCTCCGGCTGGCGCTTCCAGGCCCGCCAGGAGTATGCCGAGGAGCTCTCGAGGCTCTGGAGCGAGAGGGCACCGCGCTACTCGCGGGCCGTGATGGAGACGCTGACCCTGATCGCCTATCGCCAGCCCATTACCCGGGCCGAGATTGAAGCCATCCGTGGGGTGGCGGTGTCGAGCCAGATCGTCAATACCCTCAAGGATCGTGGCTGGGTGCGCAGCATCGGCCACAAGGAGGTGGTGGGGCGCCCCGAGCTGCTCGCCACCACCCGGGAGTTTCTGGATTATTTCAATTTGCGCAGCCTGGAGCAGCTCCCCGAGCTGGACCCCGAGCTGCAGACCCCCCTCGCCGGTTTGTCCGGGGAAGGGCAGGGCGGCCAGAGCGTGCCGTCATGAGTCGACAAGTATCAAGCGGTGAAGGCGCCACACGTGGCGTCATCACGAAAGCCACCGTTGCCCTTCATCATGCGGGCAGCGATCAACAATCAGGTAAACCCGATGAGTGAAAAACTGCAAAAAGTATTGGCCCGCGCGGGTCAAGGCTCCCGTCGTGAGATGGAGGCCCTGATCACCGCAGGTCGGGTCAGCGTGGATGGCAAGGTCGCCACGCTGGGGGATCGCGTCGAAGTGAACGCCGTGATCCGGGTGGATGGTCACCAGGTCAAGACCCGTGCGGCGGAAGAGCAGATCTGCCGCGTGCTGGCGTACCACAAGCCCGAAGGGGAGATGTGTACCCGTCACGATCCGGAAGGGCGTCCCACCGTGTTTGATCGTCTGCCCAAGATGGACGGGGCCCGCTGGATTGCGGTGGGTCGTCTGGACGTCAACACCTCCGGCCTGCTGCTGTTCACCACCGACGGCGAGCTCGCCAACCGGCTGATGCACCCGAGCCACGAAGTGGAGCGGGAATACGCGGTGCGTGTCTTTGGCGAGATCACCGAAGCCATGTTGCAGCGCCTGCGCAAGGGCGTGCAGCTGGAAGACGGCATGGCCAAGTTCAACAAGATCAAGCCAGCCGGCGGTGAAGGGCTGAACCAGTGGTTCAACGTCACCCTGACCGAGGGTCGCAACCGCGAAGTGCGCCGCCTGTGGGAATCCCAGGAAGTGCAGGTGAGCCGCCTGATGCGCATCCGCTACGGCGACGTCACCCTGGATCGCGGCATCCCCCGCGGCGGCTGGCAGGAGCTCAAACTGCCCGAGGTGAACTACCTGCGCGGCCTGGTCAATCTGCCCAACGAAACCGAGTCCAAGGTGGACTTGCAACAGGACGGCAAGGCCGGTCGCCACAAGCAGGCCGCCCAGATCCGCCGCGCGGTCAAGCGCCACAAGGAGATGCAGGGCAAGGAGCCGCGTGCCCGCAGCACCACCGCCCGTCGCAAGCCGACCTCCTCCACCCGCAACTCGGGGACCGGCAGCAAGTAAGCCTGCCCGGGGGTGAGCTCGTCGCCACGCCTTGAAAGCCCGCACCACTTGGTGCGGGCTTTTCCATTTCTGGGAGAAGGCGCGGCGGGGCAGGGCCGCTCAGCCGGGGAATGGGGGCATTTTCATTCGTGGGGCTAATGGATTTTCATTTTGATAAATTTTTCTATCACTGCGTGTCAGGCAGCGGGAGCGGTTGCTCTGCCTGGGCTGGCTTGTTAGCCTTGCCCGCACTGATACAGGAGAGATGAATGAGCAAGGTATTGGATGAGCTGCTGGCACTGCTGGCGCTGGAGAAAATCGAGGAGGGCCTGTTTCGGGGCCAGAGCCAGGATCTCGGTCTGCGGGCCGTGTTTGGCGGACAGGTGATGGGGCAGGCCTTGTCAGCCGCCAAGCAGACGGTGGCGAGCGATCGCCAGGTGCACAGTTGCCACTCCTACTTCCTGCGCCCGGGGGATGCCAACAAGCCCATCGTCTACGACGTGGAGAACATCCGCGACGGCCAGAGCGTCTCCACCCGCCGGGTCAAGGCCATCCAGGGGGGCAAGCCCATCTTCTACCTCAACGCCTCCTTCCAGGTGGTGGCCGAGGGCTTCGAACACCAGGCCCGGATGCCAGAGGGGATCACCCCCCCCGAGCAGCTCAAGAGCGAGCTGGAGCTGGTGCGCCCCTATGAGCAGGTGATCCCGCCGGCCCTGCGGGACAAGATCCTGTGCGAGAAACCCATCGAGATCCGCCCGGTGACCCTGGTCGACCCGATCCGGCCCGATGTGCACGAGCCCCTGCGCTACACCTGGTTCAAGGCCAACGGCCCGGTGCCGGACGATCAGCGAGTGCACAACTACCTGCTGGCCTATGCCTCGGACTTCCACTTCCTGTTCGCCGCCCTGCAACCTCACGGCGTCTCCTACTGGGAGCCGGACATGCAGGTAGCGACCATCGATCACTCCATGTGGTTCCACCGGGAGTTCCGGCTGGATGACTGGCTGCTCTACGTGGTGGACAGCCCGAGCGCCAGCGGCGGTCGCGGCCTGGTGCGCGGCCAGTTCTTCACCCGTGACGGGGTGCTGGTGGCCAGCACCATGCAGGAAGGGGTGATCCGCCGCCGGGGCAGCAACCCATGAGTTGCTCAAACGGCCGGGGGATGAACCTGTGATCGTGCCCATTCTGCGCAGCTTCGATGAGGGCAAGTTGCGCGCCTTCTACCTCGATTACCTGGGGTTCGTCATCGACTGGGAGCACCGATTCGGCCCGGACCTGCCGCTCTATCTGCAGATCTCCCGGGGGGAGTGGGTCATCCACCTCTCCGAGCACCACGGGGATGCCTGCCCGGGGGCGGCCCTGCGCCTCTCCACTGACCAGCTCGATGCCCTGTTCGCCGAGTGGCGGGCCAAGGGCTATCCCAACGCCCGCCCCGCCATCGAGACCATGCCCTGGGGTTGCCGGGAGCTCACGGTGCGGGATCCCTTCGGTAACCGGCTGGTGTTTACCGAGCCGTTGCCGCCGGCAGAACACGCCTCATAAAAAAACGGGAGCCACTGGCTCCCGTTTTTTTATTGGCTGATGTGGCCTGTCAGGCCGCTTCCTGCTCGGCGACCGGCAGGCTTTCCCCTTCGGCGAAGCGGTCGGCCCAGAGGGCGATGACGCCGTCACCGGTGACGTTGCAGGCGGTGCCGAAGCTGTCCTGGGCCAGGTAGAGGGCGATCATCAGGGCGATGGAGGCCTCACCGAACCCGAGCATGGAGGTGAGCAGGCCCAGCGCCGACATGACGCCGCCGCCCGGGGCACCGGGGGCCGCAATCATGATGACGCCCAGCATCATGATGAAGGGCAGCATGGTGCCGATCCCCGGGATGGCCAGGTGCTCGGAGAGGAACATCACTGCGGTGGCGCAGGTCACCAGGGTGATGGTGGAACCGCACAGGTGGATGGTGGCGCACAGGGGAACGGTGAAGTTGGCGATCCCCTCGCTCACCCCGTTGTTCTTGCTGGCTTTCAGGGCGACCGGGATGGTGGCGGCGCTGGACATGGTGCCAAGGGCGGTGAAGTAGGCGGGCAGCATGTTCTTGATGAGCATGGCCGGGGAGCGGCCCAGCGCCAGACCGGTGGCGACGAACAGCACGGAGAGCCAGATCCAGTGCATGGCGATGGCCATCACCAGCACCACGCCGAAGGTCTTCAGGGTGGCGAAGACGGTGCCTTCCACCGTCATCTCGACGAAGACGCCGGCGATGTAGAAGGGCAGCAGCGGAATGATCACCCGGGCCAGCAGGCGGTCGATGATGTCACGGCCCTGATCCGCGACCCGGCGCAGATCGGTGGCCTGGGTGGCGCTGATGCCGATGCCGAACACGAAGGCGGCGGCGAGGGCCGACATGACCCCGAACAGCGGCGGTATCTCCAGGTTGATGTAGGAGCTGAGCTTGATGGCCGTCTCCGTGCTGGCCTCGGCGGCCGTGGTCAGGTGCGGGATCAGGTGGCTCGCCACCGTGAAGGCGAACAGGCCCGCCAGTATGGTGGAGCAGTAGGAGAGGGCCACCGTCTTGCCCAGCAGCTTGCCGGAGTTCTTCGGCAGGCTGGCGATGCCGCTCATGATGAAGAACAGGATGATCAGGGGGATGGTGAAGGTGATCAGCTGACCGATGACCGTCTTGGCCGTAAACAGCACGCGTGCGACCCATTCCGGGGCGTAGAGACCGAGCAGGAGACCGGCGAGGATGCCGGCAATCAGTTTAAGGACAAGTTTCATGCATTAATCCAGGTGTTGGTGTCTGTTTTGTTATTTAATCTTGATTTTGATGCTGCTTTTTAACACAAAAGCCGCATCTTGTCTGTCTTCACCTGGTTAATGCAGAGTTAAATATTGTTATCTAGATGCGACGTCGCGTCGGGCTCCCTGTCTGGAGCGGCGGCCGCGATATTGATTAATTGTGGCGGGATTGGCCTCGCGGATCAGCAGGGCGTGCAGCCAGCGTCCCTGCCTCTCATCGTCGCTTTGCCAGCACTGTTGCAGCGCAAAGGGCAAGGGGGCGATGAGAGCGGCAAGAGCAGCTTCGTCCAGGGCCGTGCGCAGCGGATAGTCGAGAGGCGCGGCGGCGTCTTCGCGCGGCAGCCCGCCATCCGGGTGGGGGAAGGAGCAGTAGAGCGGTCCCTTTGGCCTGAGCAGGCTGGCAAGGTGAGCCAGCACGGGGGCGAGCTCGGCCTCGGTGAGGCAGGGCAGGGAGGCGCTGGCCCAGATGCCGTCAAAGGGCAGCACGTTGTGCATCTGCTCGAAGCGGCACACCCGCACCGGCTGGCCGCACCGGCGTGAGGCGGCCTTGGCCTGGGTCAGGCTCGCATCGAAGGCGGTGACCACATACCCCTGGTCGCGAAAATAGTGAAGATCCTCGCCCGACCCGCAGCCCGCCTCCAGCAGGTGGGCGCCTTCTGGCAGCAGCGCCAGGAAGCGATGATGGGCCTGGGCGGGAAGGGGGAGAAGAGAGGATGACGCGGGCATGATCAGGGGATCTCTTGGATGCGGGGCGGCTACTCTAGCAGATTTCCGGCTCTGGTGGCTGGCTTGGTCGGGGGAGGAGGCCATCCTCATCTCTCCCGACCGGCCTTCTGATGTTAAGGCCTCGTCTCGGTCAGGCGGGGCGCACTGCCGGGCCCCGGGGCTGGGCGATCAGGGAGAACATGCCGTCGAGCAGGAAGTCGGCGTCTTTGATGAGGTTCAGGCGCTCCGGGAAGTGCAGCCAGTTGATGACGTAACCATCCAGGGTGCAGTGCATCAGGGTGGCGGCCCGATGCAGATCCAGATTGGCGGGCAGGTGGCCGAGGCGTACCGCGTTGGCCAGGGTGAGCTCCAGATCCCGGAAGAAGTTGAGCGACTGCTGGCGCATGTGCTCGCGCAATGAGCTGGCTTCCCCTTCCAGGGACTCCAGGTTGTACATGATGGTGAACATCTGCTGCTGGGCGGGCTCGGTGCTTATCTTGATCATCACCTCCTTGAGGAAGATGCGCAGCTTGCCGAGGGGATCGGGTTCTCGCTCATCGAGACAGGCGTCGAGTTGATGGGAGAGGGGGGCACAGAGCTCCTCCCACAGGGAGACGAACAGCTCTTCCTTGTTTTTGAAGTGCCAGTAGATGGCGCCCCGGGTCAGGTCGGCTGCCTTGGCGATATCGGTCAGACTGGTTCTGGCCAGCCCCTGTTGACAGAACAGAGTCAGGGCGGTGCTCATGATGTGGCAGCGGGTCTGCTGCGCTTCTTCTTTAGTCCGTCTGGCCATGGTGCTGTACCCGTTGAAATGATTAAAAGTTACTTACATACATTCTCGAATGTATGTATATTGCACCATCTTCGCAGTTTTACCAATAGGGCCCTTATAAACCCTATGGTTTTGTTCTCTTTTTGATTGAAACAGAGGCTAGGAATTTCATGCACAAACATATTCTCGCACGTTCGGTCGGCCTTGCCATGCTGGCAAGTGGCCTGCTGATTGGTTGTGGTGACAAGGGCGAGGCTCAGCAGGCCATGGGAGAAATGCCCCCCGCCGCGGTGGATGTGGTGACGCTGCACACGGCTCCGCTGCAACTGCTGTCCGAGCTGACCGGCCGTACCGCCCCCCTGCGGGTCGCCGAGGTGCGTCCCCAGGTGAACGGCATCATCCTCAAGCGCCTGTTCACCGAAGGCAGCGACGTCAAGGCCGGCCAGTTGTTGTACCAGATCGACCCCGCCGTCTATCAGGCCGCCGTCGCCAGCGCCAAGGCGAACCTTGCCAAGGCAGAGGCCAACGAGCGCAGTGCCCGTCTCAAGGCCCAGCGTTATGCCGAGCTGGTGAAGGTCAAGGCCATCAGCCGTCAGGAATATGACGATGCAGACGCCGCCTGGAAACAGCAGGTTGCCGAGATCGGTGCCGCCAAGGCCGCCCTGCAGAGCGCCAACATCAATCTGGCCTATACCCGGATCACCGCCCCCATCAGCGGCCGCATCGGCAAGTCTGCGGTGACCGAGGGGGCCCTGGTGACCGCCCAGCAGGCCACCAGCCTGACCACCATCTCCCAGCTCGACCCCATGTATGTGGACGTGCGCCAATCCACCGCCGACCTGCTGCGCCTCAAGCGTGAAGTGGCTGCTGGCAAGCTGACCCAGGGTCAGCAGGATGGCGCCAAGGTCAGCTTCCAGCTGGAAGATGGCAGCACCTATGCCGAGCAGGGCTCACTGCAGTTCTCCGACGTGACCGTGGATGAGACCACCGGCATGGTGACCCTGCGGGTCATCGTCCCCAATCCGAAGGATCTGCTGCTGCCCGGCATGTTCATGCGCGCCACCCTGCAAGAGGGCGAGCGCCCCGAAGGCTTGCTGGTGCCGCAGACTGCCGTGACCCGTACCCCCAACGGCGGTGCCACCGTCATGGTGGTGACCCCGGACAACAAGGTGGCGCTGCGGGATGTGCAAGTCAGTCGCATGGTCGGCGATAGCTGGGTCGTGGAGTCAGGTCTCCAGTCCGGTGAGAAGGTGATCGTGGCCGGTCTGCAGAAGGTCAAACCTGGCGCCGAGGTTGCCCCCACTGAGCGCGCTGCCACCACGGCCACCGCACAGGCTGAGCAGACCCCGGTAACCAAGTAGTAGGATGGAGTAGTCGCCAAATGGCACGATTTTTTATAGATAGACCGATCTTCGCCTGGGTGATCGCCCTGGTGATCATGCTGGCCGGGGTCATGGCCATCATCGGCTTGCCGGTCGCACAGTATCCGACCATAGCCCCGCCGGCAGTGGGCATCTCCGCCAGCTACCCGGGTGCCTCCGCCAAGACGGTGGAAGACTCGGTGACCCAGATCATCGAACAGAATATGACGGGTCTGGATCACCTGCTCTACATGTCGGCGCAATCCGACTCCTCGGGCAACGTGAGCGTGACCCTCACCTTCAAGCCGGGTACGGATCCCGATATTGCCCAGGTGCAGGTGCAGAACAAGTTGCAACAGGCGATGTCGCTCCTGCCGCAGGAAGTACAGCAGCAGGGGATCCGGGTTCAGAAGACCTCCAGCAGCTTCCTGATGGTGGCCGCCTTCATCTCCACCGATGGCAGCATGACCAACGACGATCTTGCCGACTATGTGGTGTCCAACATCAAGGAACCCCTGAGCCGTCTGGACGGCGTGGGTGACATCACCCTGTTCGGCAGCCAGTACTCCATGCGCATCTGGCTGGATCCGCACAAGCTCAATCGGGTGCAGATGACCCCCGCTGACGTCCAGGCCGCCATCAAGTCCCAGAACGCCCAGGTGGCGTTCGGCAAACTCGGTGGCACCCCGTCGGTGAGCGATCAGCAATTCACCGCCACCATCATGGGCCAGACTCGCCTCTCCACCCCGGAGCAGTTCAGCAATATCTTGCTGCGGGTGAACCAGGATGGCTCCAAGGTGCTGCTCAAAGACGTGGCCCGGGTCGAACTCGCCGGTGAAAGCTATGACGCCTCCGCGCTCTACAACGGTCAGGCCACCGCGGCACTCGCCATCAAGCTGGCCACCGGCGCCAACGCCCTGGACACGGCCGAGCATGTCCGCGCCAAGCTGGGGGAACTCTATGAGTACTTCCCGAACAACATGGAGATCGTCTATCCCTACGACACCACGCCGTTTGTGAAGATCTCCATCGAGGAGGTGGTGCAGACCCTGGTGGAAGCGATCTTCCTGGTGTTCTGCGTCATGTATCTGTTCTTGCAGAACTTCCGGGCCACCCTGATCCCGACCATCGCCGTTCCCGTGGTACTGCTCGGGACCTTCGGCGTCATGGCGGCGTTCGGCTTCTCCATCAACACCCTGACCATGTTCGGTCTGGTGCTGGCCATCGGCCTCCTGGTGGATGATGCCATCGTGGTGGTGGAGAACGTGGAGCGTCTGATGAGCGAGGAGGGACTCTCCCCGCTGGAAGCGACCCGCAAGTCCATGACCCAGATCACCGGCGCCCTGGTGGGGATCGCCCTGGTGCTCTCCGCCGTGTTCGTACCCATGGCCTTCTTCGGCGGTTCCACCGGTGCCATCTATCGTCAGTTCTCCCTGACCATCGTCTCGGCCATGGTGCTCTCCGTGCTGGTGGCCCTGATCCTGACACCGGCCCTGTGCGCCACCTTGCTCAAACCCATCAAGCAGGGGGAACACGGTACCCAGCGTGGCTTCTTCGGCTGGTTCAACCGCTTCTTCGACACCAATGCCAACCGCTACCAGAACGGCGTACGCAAGGTGATCAAGCAGGGTACCCGCTACAGCATCATCTATCTGGCCATGCTGGTCGTGCTGGGGGTGCTGTTCATGCGCCTGCCCACCTCCTTCCTGCCGGAAGAGGATCAGGGGGTCATCATGTCCATGGTGCAACTGCCGGTCGGCGCCACCAAGGAGCGTACCGAAGTGGTACTGGCCGAGATGCGCGACTACTTCCTCGAGAACGAGAAGGAGAACGTGGACTCCGTGCTGACGGTGGCGGGCTTCAGCTTCGCCGGTAGCGGTCAGAATGCGGGCATGGCCTTCATCAAGCTGAAGGACTGGAGCGAGCGTCAGGGTGAGGAGCGCAGCGCCAATGCCATCATCGGCCGCGCCATGGGTTACCTGTTCAGCATCAAGGAAGCCCAGGTCTTCGCCTTCAACCTGCCTCCCATCCCCGAGCTTGGGACCGCCACCGGTTTCGACTTCTTCCTGCAAGACCGCGGTGGTCTGGGGCACGAGAAGCTGATGGAAGCTCGTAACCAACTGCTCGGCATGGCGGCGCAGGATCCCAACCTGGTACGGGTACGCCCGAACGGGATGGAAGACACGCCCCAGCTCGACATCAAGATCGACTACGAGAAGGCGCTGGCCCAGGGTCTCTCCATCGCGGACATCAACAACACCCTGTCGGCAGCCTGGGGTTCGTCCTACGTGAACGACTTCGTGGATCGCGGCCGGGTCAAGAAGGTCTATCTGCAGGCGGATGCGCCATTCCGGATGAACCCGGAAGATCTGAAGCTGTGGTACGTGCGCAACAGCTCCGGCCAGATGGTGCCCTTCTCTGCTTTCGCCACCACGGAGTGGAGCTTCGGCTCGCCGCGTCTTGAGCGTTACAACGGCGTCTCCGCCATGGAGATCGTCGGTGAAGCGGCGCCGGGCAAGAGTACGGGGGATGCCATGGCAGCCATCGAGGCCATGGTGGAAAAACTGCCCGAAGGGGTAGGCATCGAGTGGACCGGTCTCTCCTTCCAGGAGCGTCAGGCCGGATCCCAGGCGCCTGCGCTCTATGCCATCTCCTTGCTGGTGGTCTTCCTCTGTCTGGCGGCGCTCTATGAGAGCTGGAGCATTCCGTTCTCCGTCATGCTGGTGGTACCGCTCGGGGTGCTGGGCGCCATTTTGGCGGCAACCATGCGCGGGCTCGAGAACGACGTCTACTTCCAGGTGGGCCTGCTCACCACGATCGGGTTGTCGGCGAAGAACGCCATCCTCATCGTCGAGTTTGCCAAGGAGCTGCACGACAAGGGGATGAAACTCGGCGAAGCCGTGGTGGAAGCCTCCCGCCAGCGCCTGCGCCCTATCCTGATGACCTCGCTCGCCTTCATCCTCGGCGTACTGCCGCTGGTGATCAGTACCGGCGCCGGCGCCAGCAGCCGTAACGCCATCGGTACCGGCGTCATGGGGGGGATGATCACCGCGACCGTGCTGGCCATCTTCTTCGTGCCCCTGTTCTTCGTGCTGGTGATGCGTTATTTCACCGAGCACCACAGCGCAGAGGAGCGCATTGCCCACGCCAAGGAGATCAAACATGACTAAGACCCTGATCGCCCTGAGTGTGACCCTGCTGCTGGGGGCCTGTTCCATGGCCCCCGACTACCAACGTCCCGCGCAGCCCCAAGGGGCCACCTGGCAGGCCGATCTGGCCGCCAAGGGGGAAGCGGCGCCCTGGCGTCAGCAGTTCCTCGATCCCGAGTTGCAGAAGCTCATCGGCACAGCCCTTGAAAACAACCGGGATCTGCGCCTCGCGGCCTTGAACGTCGAGGCCTATGAAGCCAGATACCGGATCCAGCGGGCGGCCCAGTTGCCGACCCTGGCTGCCGATGGCAGCGGCTCCCGCCAGCAGGGATCGGACGATCTCAGCAGCACGGGGCAGGGCACCATCAGCAGCCAATATGGCGCCAACATCGGCATCACCGCCTATGAGTTGGACCTGTTTGGCCGGATCCAGAGCCTGAAAGATCAGGCGCTGGAGAACTACTTGGCACAGATCGAGACCCAGCGCAGCACCCAGATCGCCCTGGTGGCCTCGGTGGCCAATGCCTACTTCACCCTGCTGGCGGATCAGGAGCTGCTGGCGCTGAGCCAGGCGACCCTGGCCACCGAGCAGGAGAGCTACGCCCTGACCCAGCATAAATACCGGCTGGGCGCCGCCTCCGAGATGGAGCTGGCACAGGGACGTACGGCGCTGGAGAACGCCCGGGTCAGCCAGGCGCAGTATCAGCGTCAGGTGAAGCAGGACAAGAACGGTCTGGCCCTGCTGCTCGGCACCGATGTGCCGGTGCTGGAAGGACAACCCAAGACCCTGGACGAGGTGCAACTGGCTGCCATCCCGGTGGGTGCGCCTTCCACGCTGCTGCAACAACGCCCGGACATCCTGGCGGCGGAGCACAGTCTGAAGGGGGCGAACGCCAACATTGGCGCAGCCCGCGCCGCCTTCTTCCCGACCATCTCGCTCACCGCGACGGCGGGCACCGCCAGCAACCAGCTGAGCGGCCTGTTTGACGGCGGCACCGGTACCTGGACCTTCATGCCCCAGATCAACCTGCCCATCTTCGACGGTGGCAAACGGGTTGCCGATCTGGACGTGGCCGAGGTCGGCGCCAAGCAGGCGGTGGCGAGCTATGAGAAGAGCATCCAGACCGCCTTCAAGGAGGTGGCCGACACTCTGGGCGCCCAGGCGGATTACCAGCAGCAGCTGCAGGCCCAGCAGGATCTGGTGAATGCCAACCAGACCTACTTCAAGCTGGCGGAGTTCCGCTATGAGCAAGGGGTGGACAGCTATCTGACCCGCCTCGATGCCCAGCGCTCCCTGTTCAGCGCACGGCAGGGGCTCATCAGCACCCGTCTGGCCCAGCTCAGCAACCAGGTCGCCCTCTACAAGGCGATTGGCGGTGGCTGGCAGGCGCCGGAAGAGGCGACTCAGGCGACCGACAGCCAGGGTTGATGACGAGCGTCACATCATGCAGACACAGGGCGAACCACTTGGTTCGCCCTGTTTTTATATGGGATGGCGGCTAGTCGTTGACAGAGAGGTGGTGTGGGCGCGGGCATCTCCCACGATAAGCGTCACTTCGCACCAGGGGGTGGCCGCATTCAGTCCCGTTCCCCATCGTCTGCGGGGCCCTGCCAAGGCTGTGCAATGGATTGCATAAGCTGCGAACTAATTATTCTTTCAAAGAATAAATGGGCGAATCATATAGTTGGTCACTCGACTCTCATTCCAAGGACGTGCAATGAAACGAAGACTGCCCGCCATCCTGCTCGGTGCAGGTTTGGTTCTCGCCCCGCTGACCCAGGCGGCCACCCTGCTCAACGCTTCCTACGATGTGATGCGCGACTTCTACAAGGACTACAACCCGGTCTTCGTGCAGCACTGGCAGGCCCAAGGGGGTGAGCCGCTGCAGATCCACATGTCCCACGGTGGTTCGAGCAAGCAGGCGCGCGCCGTCATCGACGGCCTGCCCGCGGATGTGATCACCATGAACATGGCCACCGACATCAACGCCCTCGCCGAACATGGCGCTCTGGTTCCGAAAGAGTGGGCGACCCTCTTGCCGGACAACAGCGCTCCCTTCACCTCGGCCACCGTGTTCATCGTGCGCAAGGGCAATCCCAAGGGGCTCAAGGACTGGCCTGATCTGCTCAAAGAGGGCGTGAAGGTGATCGTGCCCAACCCCAAGACCTCGGGTAATGGGCGCTACACCTACCTGTCGGCCTGGGGCTATGTACTGGACAAAGGGGGGGATGAGAACGCCGCCAAGGCGTTTGTCGGCAAGTTGTTCAAGCAGGTGCCTGTGCTCGACACCGGTGGCCGCGCCGCCACCACCACCTTCATCCAGAACCGGATAGGGGACGTGCTGATCACCTTCGAGAATGAAGCCGAGATGATTGCCCGCGAGTTTGGCCGTGGCAGTTTCGAGGTGATCTACCCCAGCGTCACCGCCGTGGCCGAGCTGCCGGTGGCGGTGGTGGACAAGGTGGTCGACAAGCGGGGCACTCGCAAGGAGGCGGAAGCCTATCTGAAGTATCTGTGGTCTGACGAAGGACAGCGCATCGCCGCCAACAACTACCTGCGCCCGCGCAACCCGGCGATCCTTGCCGAGTTTGCCGACCGCTTCCCGCAGGTCACCTTCCTCGACGTGGTGAAGACCTTCGGCGAGTGGCCGGTGATCCAGAGCACCCACTTCAAGGAGGGTGGGGTATTTGACCAGATTTATGCGGTGCAGTAAGGTTCGTCCTGGATGAGAATATCCCGGCCATGTGTCCTTATGCAGATGGATTAATCTGTGGAGCTCATTCCCTGACCTCATATATTCCAGTCAGCGTGTCAGGGGGGCATGGAGAGCCGCTCATAGCAGGCATATGAAAGGGGATGGCGCTCGCGTTGCCAATCCGGGGCCCCTGGTGGGGCCCGAATGACAAGAAGCACAAAGGGTTAGTCTCGTGATGAGGCTAACCCTTTGTTTTAACTGGTGCCGGAAACAGGAGTCGAACCTGCGACCAGCACATTACGAAACGAATGATTCCATTGTTGGTTTGTAGCTTATGTCGTTTGGCAACTAATCAAGTCACGCAGGCTGGACTGAGTTTTCATCCTCCTGCGTTCTACTATTAGGAACAGCTATTTAACCCACAGACCAATAAAGTTGTCGATTCTCTGCTTAATACCACTATCAACTGTCCGCAATCGTAAAATGGGAATGTGGCATTTATTCAAAATCTCATTCTTCATGACATCTCGAGCCGCCTGTTCTGGGTGGTCGTGATACCCGCCATCGACCTCGATCACCCCAACCGGGGTCTTGCCCACTTTGAAATAGATGACGAAATCGCAGCTGGCGCGCCTCATGAACGCCCGCTGAGTCTCCGTCCAGTCGGAGTTAGTCGGCGATGCGAGCTTTTCTAGTCGGATCTGCGTATGGTACTTCAGTGCCTGGCACGCCGGAGCCGACAGTACTTCGCGCAGCAACTGCGCTACGATCTGCTCGGACTTGTAGCGCGAATCCTCGGGTCGTAGACGGGCGTTCAGGCGTGCCAAGGACTGATCGTACTCGTGGTACAACAAGTCGAATGCCGACACCACCGGGGCACGCACGACCTGCTCGTCCTGCGCGTAATAGCTGATATAGCGGATCAGCGCGGCGATGTGGCCATTGTTGTCGGTGAACACCTCGTCACCGGTCACAAGGGTGAAGCGATGTTTGGCCCGCGACACTGCCACGTTGATCATGCGGGGGTCGTCGACAAAATCCAGGCGTCCCTGCGCCTGGTTGTAGCGCTTTTTGTCGAGCACGGTAGAGAAGACAATCTCGTCGCATTCACGCCCCTGGAACTTGTGCACAGTGTCTCTGACGAAGTCCGCCGGCAGGTGTGTGTTGGATAGGCTGACCTGTGCTCGGAACGGGGCGATGTAACCGCGACCTTCACTATCTACTGCGACGGGCTGCCCTTCGTCTTCGAGCACCTTCCGCAAGGAATCCAGCTCCCGGAGGTTGGTGTTCTTGCGTGCGTGGTTGCCCTTGGCGGTCACCACCAGGCGCAGGGGCTCCTCGCCGTTATCCACTGTCATTGGCACCAGCGCGTTGTCATAGAACTGCTGGTTGCAGAACTGGATGATCCTGGGGTGGCAGCGGTAATGCTCCTTCAGCAGCGTTCTTGGCAGTGCGTCCTGGAATACGGCAATGCACGAATCCAGCAGGCTGTAGTGCTCGCAATCGTAAGCCTCGGCCGGTGCCTGCAGCCCCAGTTTCACGGGAATGTGCGGCAACTGGCGGTTGTCGCCGACAACGATCAGGTTCTTGGCGCAGCCCAGCGGTAGGATGCCCGGCACTATGTCCTGCAAGGAAGCTTCGTCGATGATCACATAGTCGAGGATTGCCCCCGGCGCGATCGAGTTGACGATGGAGTGCGTGCCGCTGCCCAGGATAGGAAAACGCTGCACGAAGGCATCAAAGTTTCTGCGGTAGGTTTTGGCATCGAAGCTGTCTCGCGGCGGAACCTGGCTTTGCAAATGCTGCTTCAGATGGTGCATCGATACGGTTGTCAGTTCTTTGAGCAAAGCCGTGAAGTTTGCGCGCGCCAAGGATTCACGGCACGCCCGCAGCTCGGTTTCCTTATCCTGCAGCGACTTGTCGTAGTAATGCATCTGCAGGGCATGGAACGCGGCCATGCGCGCCTCGCCCTCGGTGAACGGCTTGGTGCGAAAGATTCTGAATTGGAACAGCAGCTCGATGCGGTCCTTGAGCCTCACGCGCTGCTCGCCCAGGTGCGCCAGGTAGGCCATGAGGTCGGCAGCCTTGCGCGGAGTCAGCCTGTACTTGTCCAACGACGTGACCTGCACACCGTTTTCTGCCTGCCACTGTTGCAGGTAGCGCCGCTCGATGACTAGCTCGTCCAGTTCGATCTGCAGTTGTGCCGCCCGGTTGTGGTCTTGCAGGTGCTGCTTCAAGCGGGTCAGCAAGGCCTGGATCTCTTCCTGGGATGGTGTCGGCCCGGGCGCGCTGGAGGGCCACGCAGGCAAGTTGGCGAAGAAGGCCTCGCGGTTATCCTTGCTGCCAAGCTTGGCTATCAGGTAGCCCAGGCCGCATTTTTCCAGCTTTTCGTAGACGTTTGCCACGGCTGCATTGTTGTTGGACAGTACCGCCACCGTCTGCCCGCGCAACAGGATATTGGCGAGGATGTTGAGGATAGTCTGGGTCTTGCCGGTTCCCGGTGGGCCTTCGATCACGCTGATTTGCGCGCTGAACGCACGCTCGACTGCTTTGTACTGGCTTTCGTTCAGCCCGAACGGATAAATGAGCCCCTGACCTGGCATCAGCGTGCCGTTGCGCCCGGTGCAATAGGCTTGCAAGGCAGTGCTGGCGATGGCAGGCAGCTTTCCAAGTTGAGTCACAACATTGCTGGCTATGTCACGATCAGCCTGCGACTGCGCTTGAGCGTGTCGGGCACTCGCAATCTTCATGAAATAACCGAAGACCGGCGTGTCCTTGATCGAGGTAGGGGAGGTGAAGACGATGCCATCCATCTTGTGAACATAAGGCCTGTTGGTGCCCGGATAGTGCACCACGGCATATCGCTCGCCGTAGATCACAGCTTTGTCGATGGGTTTGACGATCGTGCTGCCAGGTTTGGTCAGCAGTATATTGCTCAACTCGCGGGAAGGTGACACTCGGCAGTTACTGAGCGGGCGGGTGTATTTTTTACTGGAGGGGAAATGACAGGTCAGTTCCAGTGCTTCGTACTTTTCGCTCCAGCGAATCACCCAGTCGCTGATCTTTGCGGTCTTGTCCTCACCATCAACCAGAATCGATATCATGTACCTTTAATCCCTAGGCACATTACGTCCAGCTTCTCCTCATGCCAAATACAGCAGTTTCCAAGGAAGAATATATTGCCATCATTGCATGCGGGATATTGGGAATGCATCGAGATGGTCCGGAGGTATGCGCACCTCGCACTGAACACGGCCGCAAGATCGACCTGCTTTTGGGTATTTACGACACAAAAACGACACAAGGAGAAGATCACGCAGCGGCAAAAATTGCCTAAGTTATTGATATTAAATGGTGCCGGAAACAGGAGTCGAACCTGCGACCTTCGCATTACGAATCCAAGTGATTACAGTCTCATGACGTTTCAGTAGACACCATTCATAACAATTAACTCATGTTAAAACAATAAGATAAAAGAATTTTCAGTCTCACATTGTCTCATCTAGTACCACATCATATCATCACAAAAGCGGGGTATGGAGAGGGGTATGGATCATGGCGATCAAGTTGCTCAATACAGCTACAGAAATCTCTGCTGCAAACCTGAAAGAAGGTGCAACAGTACAGCGGTTTGCTGTCCAGTCCAAGCACGGTGGCGGCTTGAAGTTGGAGATTCGTGCTAATGGTTTGAAGCGATTTATCTATCGGTACAAATTGAGTGGGAAGGAGGGAGAGCTGTTGCTGGGAAGCCATCCAGCGATGAGTTTAGCTGCGGCTCGTCTCGCCCATGCGGCCGCGGTTGCACTCGTGAAGCAGGGCATCAACCCTAGCCAAGCAGCGAAAGAGGCCAGGATAAAAAACACCCAGATACCAACATTACGGGAAGTGTATCGCGATTGGCTGATGTTTCGAGCGAAGTCTAAGCCAATAGGAGCTCGTACACTATCTGACTACGAGGGAACTTTTACACGTCATATTGATCAAGTCTTGGGCAATGTCCGTGTTTGTGATTTGTCTCGTGCCATGCTGTATGAACATTTCCGTCAAGTAGATACGGCGGAGGGTACACGTAAAGGACTAATCGTGTTGAATCAGTGTTTAGATCACGCGATGCTTCAAGGCTATATTGAATTTAATTCTGCTCGCCTGCTAAAACCAGCCATGTTCGGGGCATCTATGCCACCTCCACGTGAGCGTTGGCTGACCAAAGAGGAATTAAGGCAATTATGGATTGCACTTGATCAAGCAATCTCAGGAGCAGGCTCTAAAATGAGTGGCGGGCGTGGCATAGCATCTAATGTTGTGCTATCTCTCTCGGTCGCTAATTGCTTGCGGTTGATTTGTTTGACCGCGGCTAGGCGCTCTGAAGCTGTATCTATGAAATGGGAGCAGATTAATGGTGACCGCTGGACTATCCCAGAAACCAAGAATGGCCGTGTCCACGTTGTAACTTTGTGTCCTTTGGTGAAAAAAATACTCAAACAGCAAGCCGCTATATCACAGGGACAATATGTATTTGACTCTACTAGCAACTCGGGAAGCCCAATTACTGGCAATGCTGTCACCAAAGCATTAGAGAGAGTTAGGGTTAAATATATGGCTGAGTATGAATCTTTTAGCCCTCACGATCTTCGTCGTAGTGTGGCAACCGGCGCGGCTGAGTATCTGGATGCCCCAGAACGTCTGATAGAACTATTGCTTAACCATGTGTCGAAAGACCGACTGATTAGAACATACCAAGTTGGAGGTATGGCTGATAAGTTGCGAGGACTATTCTTATCATGGGGTGAATTCATAGAGTCAGTGATTACCGTAACCACGGAAGAAAATGATACTGGAAATATAGTCCCTGTGGATTTCAGAAGGAAAAAATAAAGAAGCACCAGCATTTGCTGGTGCTTCTTTATTTGGATATTTTTTCGTACTCATCCTTAATGAGTCGAGTTATTACTTCATTTTTTCTTCGGTCAGTTTTCATGCAAATGTTGTCTAGCATGCTAATCGTTTTTTCTGGCAAGACAACACTAACCGATCTTTTCCCATTGTTTTTGTCTCGAAAAGATTTTTGTGACCAAGCCGATTTCATTTTCCTAAGCATCAGCTCTCTAGCTGGTGGTATTTCATTTAGTAGGTCAAAGAGTGTAATAATGCAGTCTTTGATTGTCGACGAACTATCCCTATTGATAAACCATATCGGGGGTCTATTGTTTCCTGTTTTTATATTTTCAAATAAATAACTCCATGCCCAATCATGGTCACATTTTTCTATCCATGCTTTTACATCCATTTTTTGACTAGCGATGCGCCATTTTTCTTTCAAAATTTCAAGATCACTCGTCTTTTGCATGTTAGTTGCGTCAAGTATATCAAAAAAAGATATGATACAATTTTTCTTGCTGACATTGTTGATTGGAGAAAGGTCAATATTACAAATGTCATATACATGTAAATCGCCTGTCGCCTCAAATGCACCATCTATTCTGACTCCTATATCCATAGTCGAAGGTGACACAACGGGGTATGTAGTTAAAGAGCGTATGTATGACCATACATAATTACACAAACGATCATTTTTTGTATCTATCCAGCTGAAGTTCGTTTCACTTACACACTCAGACTTTATGCTTTCTATTATTAATTCTCGAGGGACAGTTTTTCCCTCAAAATTTTTAATGGGAGAACCAAGTCCACAGTTATTTCTATTTATAACGATGCTGCTGTTATTCGATAGGTGTCTAATTATATCTTCATCACTTACAGATAAGGATATGTCTTTTTTTAATAATCTGAGGGTGAACTCCCTTTCTCTTTTGGATAAAGAGATGGTGGGTTTTATTTCTAGATCATTCTCACCATACATTGTTGGCATAACTTTATCAGCCCCATTAAGAATATATTACTAAGTAATTTTAGTGCTGTTTTAGGTTATTTTTTAACTTGTTTTTGAGTGATTTGCAATGTCTTTCTGTCGAGTAGTTTTCCATGCTTTAGTACTGTATTACCGTGCTTTTGCCCATCGCCAGCCTACTTTCTTGGGGTCCATTGAAGGTAGTGAAGGCCCACTGTGTGGGGGGGGGGATGGCATGTAATCTTTATCAACGGACAAGTTGATGCGCGCTCTTTGGTAATCACTGTGGTCTGGTCGAGGGGGCGCCACGATTTGAATCGGACGCTAATGATAGGCGCACTGGGCTTGCCAAAATACAACCGCTAGGTACTCGAATGTCTGTGCAAATAATTGGGTCACTTGATCCTCTGTGGGGATCACAAAGAGATGCCTTCAGTTGGTGAATGTTGGGTAATGATATCTGGGGCGCTAACATTGAATTCATGCAGTAGGTGCTAAGTGTGCTGACGATTAGCATGATTGAGGTCGATGGCTGACATACAGGTTGGGTTTGGTAGGTGTTTTTGAAAATGTAGTGATGGAGGAGTAAAGATGAGCGCCCCAGTATAAATAATGAATCTAAATAGACATTTTATTTTCCAGAAGATTCTAGTTCACCAAGTTGGCGTCTCAGTTTTGCTAATGAGATGTGGGCCAGTGCCTTTTAAATTCTCTCTTTGGTAATGAAATGTGAACCAAAGATATGGAGTTTACGTTTGCTTGCCCGCTATATTTTTACACGAGCACCACGTCCTATGGACGACAAAAGGAGCTCATCATGAAACTACTTAAATTGAAAGATGTCATCATAATGACATCACTCTCTAAGGCATCTGTTTACCGTCAGATGAATGACGGGAAATTTCCAGCATCAGTAAAGATCGGCCCAAGATCTGTTGCTTGGGTTAGCTCTGAAATAGAGTCGTGGATTGAAGGGAAAATAAATCTTCGCTAGGGCTAATTTCTGACGAGTAATTGAAATAAATTGGCTCGTTGCTGAGGCTACAAGTCTTGTACTATCAGGGATTAGAGTTATTAGGTTGGTTTGACATTCAATGATTTGGTGTCGGTTATAGTAATATATAAATAAGGAGTGCAAGTAAACACCGAATAACACTGCATACACAGTATGCAGATCGACAGTACAAACATGTATATCTCATAACTATCAGCATACCGGAATCCATAACCTATCATATCGCTATGTTGATAGCGCTGTTTCAAACCTTCAATGAAAGTGTGCTAGTGCACACTCGAAAACTGCTACCTAAATTCTAACGCAGACATACATTCTCAGAATGTGGTCCTTCTTCTACCTATGGAGTTTAATATGTTTGACACTCTTAATGAGTATCGAGTGGCGGCTGAACGCCACTACCAAAGAAGTGGGTATACTTTCGATAAAGATAACCTCAGTAAAATTGTTGCTGTGATGAATGATGCTTTTGCTCAATACTCTAGGGTCTTTGCTTTCAGAGTTGACCTGCACTTCCCTGATAACATTTTTACCAGAATCCTATCGGGTGGCAGTTCATGTTATCATGGTGCAGTGCTGAAGGCATTCTTTGGGGAGCTTAAAAAACTGTTTGTTCTGGATCAGATACGCCAAGCTACAAATGGAAAAAGAGTTCGCAAAACAGCAATTAGATATGTTTGGGCGAGGGAGCAAACAGCAGAGGCTGTCGTTCCTCACTATCACTTGATGTTTTTCTTAAATGGGGATGCCTATTACTCTCTTGGGGATTTTAAGTCTGAGAATATGAATCTGGCAAACAAGCTTAGAGTGGCTTGGCATCGAGCTATCTTTGAAGCAGATTTATCAATTGATTTTTGCCGGTGGCGAGGGTTAGTTCAACTTTCAGAGAAGGGACAGCACGAAATTTTCTCAGATGATCCTGTGGCTATAAAAAAAGTGCTGCTCCATGCAGCCTACCTTGCCAAAAGGGAATCGAAGCGCCGTGGGGAGGGATATCAATGTTTCGGGGGGAGTAACCTTTGAAGGCTTGATAATATACTTCTTTTACTGCAGTAGTGTTGGTGGTATGTGATCCGGGAGTTTTTTCTCCCGGATCTGTTAAGCTAACCCCTCATTTTTCGCCTTATTACTAGAAGTATTCATGGCAGCCTATTCCCCTCCCTTCACTCTTACCCACGCTATGTTGAGCCGGGTAGCGGATTGCCACGTTGGTGGGACAGTGGCGGTCGACTCAGAGCTCTCAAGTACCTATGCTGCGTCGGGAGAACCGGATCCGCACGATACAGGCATCTCTGGCTATCGAGCAAAACACCCTGAGTCTAGAACTGGTGACTGCAGTGATTGGCGGCAAGCCCGTGTTGGGGCGACCTCTTGAGATCCAGGAAGTGCGCAATGCCTTTGCCACCTATGAAGCGATGTCGAACTGGGCTGAATACAGCGTATGTGAGACCCGGCAGGGTTTTGTTGATTTTTAAGTGATAGTCTCGTCAAAATATATCAATCAGTTAGCGACAGGATGGAACAGCTCTATTAGTTGAGCGGATGCCAGATGTCTGCAAATATTTTCGCGATGCAAGGATGTCCTGATGAGTATTACTAGTCCATCCAATGCAGGTGGGCCCGCGGCAAGGCAAGGCTTCAAGTATCAAGACCATGTAGCCGTCACCTTCATTTTCAAAATGCTCCGCGATAGCACCTACTCCCAAGTGGAATGTGAGACAGCGGACGACATCGTGACCGTATTCCAGTGCGACGGACAGCTCGTAAGCGAGTACATCCAGGTCAAGACGACCGAAGCTAACCATAAATGGAACTGGAAAGAGGTGATCGCCCTGGACGGCACCAAGGCCGACTCTTCCCTGCTGCATAAATCTCTGAAATGCGACGTGCGCCCAGGACTTGCCCGCTTCCGAATAGTGACCAAGCGCGACGTTGCAACCATTCTTGAGGGCTTCAAGGTTGAGCTGGAGAAGCGGGTGTTGCCTGACTCCACTACAGACCGAGGCACGGCACTGGTCAAAAAATTCAAGAAGTTTGCCTCACCGCAGAAACGGAATTTCGCCTACTGGGCTGACAACTGTGTCTGGCAGGTCTACGGCGATGTCGAGGCGTTGGAAGCGGTCAATATCAAGGTTCTGTCCCAGCTTGCAGAAGGGCTCGGAAATCGACCCAACTACACCCAACTTCAGGCGATTTACGACGAATTCCTGGAGATGGCCGACAAGGCTGCCACAGCCAATGTGAAGACAGCGGCTGCATCAAAAATCATTCTTCGTGAGCCAGCACTAGCACGCTTGAAAAAGCTATTGGACGAGGCTGATGACAAATCAACAGCCACCTCCAAACCCTACAAAAAGCGCCCGGATCCGTTCTTGGTCGAGTTTCACGCGAGCACCGAAGAGGGTCTGCTGCATTCATTTTCTGGCTTTGACGTGAAGTATTCGCTAAAAAAATGGCGGCACGAGACCTTCGCAAAGCACCTCATCGAATGGCTGCCCGAGTTTTCCCTCAAGGCCAGCGAGATCGTCAATATCCTTGCGCACAACGCCGAAGCGATTCTCGCCCGGTCAATTAGTACTTTCAGCGACAGTGACCTACCGCGCGACAGGCTCATCGCGGAACTGATTCTCCACGCCATCTTGCGCAGCCGCCAAAACAGCGAACCCGTGGCGTGCAAAGTCTTCTACAAATCCGCCGGCAAGCTTTCGGAGTTTGGTAACGCCCATATCGTTCAGATACCTGGCCAGGACGATCAGTTATGGCTAGGTCTTGCTCGCCTGATTGAAGCAAACGCCATGGATGCAACGCTGGAGCAGATCTGCGAAGTCCTTGACGAGACGATCTCAGAAGCAGTGTTGTCGGCAGAACGCGAAATTATCATCTCTCTGCGCGAACCATTGCACCACCAGCCAAAAGCAGATGCCTTCAACCAAGCCTTGCACCGCAATTCACCCGTCGATGACATGCTGAATGTCCTCTGCTTCCCGATCCTGTTGACCTACGACAGCAAAGCGCTTTCGTCAGGATGGCTCGCTGACTACATCAACAGCCTCAAGACTGAGATCGAGACCCACTTCAGCACCTTCACTACACAACTGCCGGAGAACATCAAGCAGGTGAAGGTGATGGTCTTTCTGGTGCCAATGGAAAGCATTGAACTGCTGACCAAGGCTTTCAACGCTCGCTGCGAAAAGCTGGAAGAGCTACAGGTATGAGCTGATTCCTGCTCTTCGGTTTACGCAGCAGAACGTACAAGAAGGGGAAGGTATCCCGAGTGGTGGGCCATCCTGCCTCGGAGGTCTCAAGGAATGATGTGGTCATGAACTACGAAACGATCAAGAACAAGCTAGCGAAACTCGGTGATGAAGGTGCATCAACGATCGATGTACTGCTGGCCATCAACACCATCGTCAACAGAAGCAACTCTGAGTGGGAAGGTCGCGACCTGGTGATACGAGCACTCGACAAATTCAACCTTTTCGACGCAGTCGAACAGTCGCTGCTGCTCAACATGGTACGTGCCGTCGGACTATTCCCCTACATTACGCCTTACCTCAGCAACATGGCGCTTTCTGACCGCCTGGCTTATGAGGCGCACAGGGTTGAAGGTGTTGAACAGGGTATGGTGTTTCACCATCTGCAGGCCCACGTTTTCAGCTTGATCATGCAAGGCCGCAACGTGGTGCTCAGTGCATCCACAAGCGTTGGAAAAAGCCTCGTAATTGACGCGGTACTGGCACAGCGACGATTCAAGAAAGTAGTCGTGATCGTTCCGACCATTGCACTGATCGACGAAACTCGTCGCCGCTTGGTCAAGCGTTTCAAGGGTTTCAATCTGATCACGCACCCCAGTCAGGAAGCTGTGCCCGACACAACCAACGTCTATCTCCTCACCCAGGAGCGCGTCATCCAGCGTCCTGACCTTGCGGATGTGGAGTTCTTCGTCCTGGATGAGTTCTACAAAATCGACTTGGCGAACGGTACAGACGAAAACACCCGTGCTGTTGATCTGAGCCTCGCCTTCCATAAGCTCGCCAAGACCGGCGCTCAGTTCTACATGCTCGGGCCGCACATCCAGAAGATCTCTGGTTTGGATGGTTACGAGTATCACTTCATCCCGTCCGACTACAGCACTGTCGCGGTCGACATCCAGAATTTCAATCTGGGGATGCGCTCCGAAGAACGAGAGGAAAAGTTGCTGGAGCTGGTTAAAACCCTGGACTCACCCACTCTGATCTACTGTCAGGCTCCACCTAGTGCGAACAGGGTTGCCGAGTATTTGATTAAGAAAGCTGAGCTGACCCTAGTGCCGGAGACGCAGGAAATCGCCGCATGGATTTCCAAGCACTACCATCCCGAATGGAACGTTGCCAAGGCCATATCTCTGGGCATCGGGATTCACCATGGTGGGGTGCCGCGCGCACTCCAGCAGTACATCGTCAAACTTTTCAACGAAGGCACCATCAAGCGGATCATCTGTACGTCGACGATGATCGAGGGAGTTAACACCTCGGCAGAGAACGTGATCATTTACGACCGTCGCCTGAACACCTCGACGTTCGATTACTTCACGTACAAGAACATTTCTGGTCGTGCAGGCCGTATGAACAAGTACTTCATTGGCAAGGTATTTATGCTCGAGGCTCCCCCTCCTGAGGAAGGGCTGATAGTCGAGTACCCCATCGGCCATCAGGATGAGAGCTCCCCTATGGGGCTGCTAATGCAGTTGGAACCCGAGTACCTGACCGATATCTCGCGTGGCAGGCTGCAGGATGCTTACGCCAACCCGGTGTTGTCACCGACGACCCTGATCGAGAACCGGCACATTCCGATTGAGCGGCAAGTCGAGGTGGCGGAAACGATAATTCGAGATCTGCCGAACAGCCGAAAACTGCTGGGTTGGAAAGGTATCCCTGAGCCGAACCAAGTCAATTACCTATGTGAGCTGGTCTACAGCCTGGAGGGCGGTAACCTGATGGATTACGGGATATCGTCCAGCTCACAATTGGCTTGGCACATCAATGAGCTCCGAACTCAGAAAAACCTACCAGCGTACTTACGAGACGCAGTAGATAATCGACGACAGGACAACACACCCAGCGAAGCGATCAACCTACGCCTTAAATTCATCAGGAATATGGTTTGCTTCCGATTGCCTCGGGACATCATGGCCGTCAGCAAAATCCAGGCCGACGTATTGGCGAAAAGAGGGATAGAGCCGGGTGACTTCAGCTTCTTTGCTGAGCAGCTTGAAAATATGTTCCTCGACCCGCTACTCACTGCGTTGGACGAATACGGAATTCCCACTCAGATCTCGACCCAGGTCAAGAGCCTCATCTTGCCATCGGAACATCTGAACGACCTACTGGCGAAACTTCGGGCCTTGGCGCCCAGAATAGAGCGCCTTCAACTGACTGACTTTGAAAAAAGCTTAATGCGTTGGGCGGTATCCGAAATGTAGCGTGCTTTGCTGTGAGGTACCCTGATTTTCACAGGCAGTCCCGATTGTTACGATGAGACAATCGGGGGGATTGAATGAAATAGAGAGAATATTATTTACTAGAGTTTCGTGCAGGTGCGGTTCGACTGGTATTGGAGCAAAGGCTCAGCCAATCGGAAGCAGCCAGAAGACTCAGCATTGCCAAAGGCACATTGGCTAACTGGATTGTGGCGACCAAAGGAAGACAGGAAAAAACGGTTCCAGGAGGACGTTCTGTCACTGAGTTGGAAGGAGAAGACGAGGGCTGGCTTTATCTAGCTGGCCTCAAGGATGTGTTTACTTGTGAAATAGTGGGCTATGCGATGGGAGAGAGAATGACCACCAGGTTGGGCAGACAGGCTCTGTTTCGCGCCGTGCAGCAGAAGAGGCCGCCAGCCGGACTCATCCATCACGCAGACCGGGGCAGTCAGTATTGCGCTAAGGCTTACTGGGCTCTTCAGACACAATTTGGCATGCAGACCTCCATGTGGCATAAGGAAAACTGCTTCGACAATGCCCCGATAGAAAGCTTCTGGGGGTCTCTTAAAAATGAATTGGTTCACCACTATCGATTCAAGACGAGAGCAGAGGCCAAGGCTGCGATCCAGGAATACATCGAGATTTTTTATAACCGCCAACGTCGGCACTCACGACTTGGGAAGATACTACTCTGCAAGATTGTAAAAAAATGGGATTGGTGCATTTCCCCAAGAATGCTGAGTATCTGATTGAGCGGAACGATACCGAATCACTCAAGAAGATGCTTGAGCTGGCAGCATATCTAGCTAAAAATGAGACAAAACGACGCAGAGAGGGATGCCGCTGTTTCGGGGCAAGTACTCATTGAGTATTGGTGAACGTTTTCTGTACAAAAGGGCCTTCTGTTCCAGAAGGCCCTTTTGTCATTTATGAAAACAGCAGTTGGGTAAGGTAGCCCATCATGACGGCCATCCCCAGTATGACGGTGAGGAATGCCACAATCATGGGGGTTCTGAACATCGACTTGAGCAAGATCACCTCGGTCAGGCTGGCCCCCGCACTGCCGATGATCAGAGCCATCACTGCCCCCATCCCCATCCCTTTACTCATCAGTACCGATGCAAGCGGGATAACAGCTTCTGCCCGGATATAGAGCGGAATACCCACGATGGCACTGAATGGAATAGCCAGGGGGTTATCTGCCCCAGCGTGGGCGGCGATCCACTCTGACGGAATAAAACCGTAGATAAATGATCCGATCAGTACCCCCAGCAACAAGTAGGGCAGCACCTCTTTGAATTGCTGCCAAGCATCAGCACGAGCTTTGGCAAAGGCAGTGGGGATCACTGGCACTTGGGTCAGGGTCGCGGTGCCACCTGCGCAGCAAGAGAGCGCTGGCGTTGCTTCTGCCTCTGGTTGTGGGGCACAGCAGGATGCCGCAGTACTTATCGGTTTGACTGACTTGATGGTGCTGCTTGCACAGCAAGCGGTTGCATTCGCACTGGCCGGTTCACTCGCAGTAGTGCCGCAACTGGTGCTACAGCTGCTTTTTGGGGCATCTTTAGGGTCAATGACATGACGCTCGAACCCCAGCATGTCCAGCAGCATGCTCGCCAGTACGGAGACGCCAGCTGCGATCACGGCATACAGCACCGTCACTTTCCATCCGAAGGTAGCCCACATCAGGCCGACAATAATCGGATTGAGCAAGGGTGAGACAAACAGGAAAGTCAGTGTCGGCCCAAAACCGGCTTTGGCAGACAAGAGCCCACGCAGCATAGGGATGGTTGAGCAGCTGCAAAATGGGGTCAATGCGCCCAGTACCGCAGAGATCAAGTAGCCTCTGCCTTTTCGTGCCCCCAGCATGGCTTGGATCTTGGCGTCGGGTATCTTCTGGCGGATCAAGCTGACCCCGGCACTGATCACCAGAAACAGCACAGAGAGCTCAAAGGCCAGGAACAAAAACATCTGAGATGCATCCGTCAGCATGGTTAACCAGTCATTCATCTTCATATCCTCCACGTAAATACTACATTTCTAGAATAATGGAAATGATGTGTTGATCAAGACATTTCTGGTATTATCGAAATATGCATCGTGTGGGGAGATTGGGTCATGCAGCTGGAAGAAGTCGCTAAAGCGTTGAAGGAGCTTGGTCATCCAACTCGCCTGTTCATTTTCAAGCATCTCATCAAGGCCGGGACGCAGGGCTTGCCTGTTGGAGAGCTGCAAAAGCAACTATCTATCCCCGCATCAACCCTCAGCCACCATATCTCGGCTCTGGTATCGGTAGGGCTCGTCAAGCAGAACCGGGAGAGTCGCATGCTCATGTGCGTGTCTCAATTCGAGGTGCTGGAAGAGGTCATCGCATTTTTCCGTGAAGAGTGCTGCGTAAACGGCAGCTCAACCTGAATAGGTTCAAAGCAGTGGCAAGCTGCCTTGATCATTTCAACTGTTCTTGTATAGTTGTAATCATGAAATGAATGATAGAGGTTCAAATGAATAAAGATACTGCTACTAAAGTCTTCGAGTCTCTGTCGTCCGGTATCCGCCTCGATGTATGGCGCCTGCTGGTCAAATCTGGGCTGGAAGGGATGGTTGCTGGTCAGTTGGCCAGTGAGCTCGATATCGCTCCGAATACCCTGTCATTTCACCTGAAAGCCATGCTCCACGCGGGCCTCGTCTCGGTGGAGCAAGAAGGCCGATTTTTACGCTATCGCGGCAATATCCCACTGATGCTTGAGCTGATCGGTTACCTCACTGAGGAGTGTTGTAGCGGTCATCCCGAGCAGTGTTTAGATATGCGCGGCACTGCCAATTGTGCTCCCGAAGTGCTTCCCCCTCTTCCTTCCTGCAACAAGGAAGGCTGTTCATCATGAACATCCTGTTTTCATGCTCGGGGAAGCGGAGCGAAGCCCTCTTGTTAGAGGTGTTTTCCGTTTTTCAACAGATCGCGAGGGGCTAAAAGCAGCTCTGGATGCGATTGCCACTGAGATTACGCGAGGAAGTGATTATGAGATTGATACAAGTATTTGACCCTGCCCTGTGCTGCTCCAGCGGTGTATGTGGCACAGATATTGACCAAAACCTGGTGGTCTTCGCGGGCGATGCAGAATGGCTCAAGCAGCAGGGTGGATCTCTATATCGCTTCAACCTGGCGCAACAGCCCCTGGTATTTGCTGAAACCCCTGCGGTGGCTTCTTTCCTGGAGATCTCCGGTGAAGAAGGGCTGCCTGTGACCTTGGTCGATGGCCAGGTGGTGCTCACTGGTCGTTATCCGAGCCGCACTGAGCTGATGCGCTATGCAGGTCTGGCATTACCGAAAGCCTCCGAAGCGGATGGTGCAGAAGCCAATACAGAGCCAAGCAAAGCGGGCGCCATCAAAGGTATCGTCAAGAGTGAATGCTGTTCAGGCAGCAGTGGTTGCTGCTAAGCGAGCTCACGTAGTTAGCAAGATCTCTGTTCGGTTCATTGCCTTGTTCTTCCAGATAGGAGTCTCTCATGTTCCAGTTTCTGACCAATCCGCCACCATTTCTCTTTTACACCGGTAAGGGGGGCGTGGGTAAAACCTCGCTGGCTTGCGCAAGTGCAGTTGCCCTGTGTGACAGTGGAAAAAAGGTACTGCTGGTGAGCACGGATCCAGCCTCAAACGTGGGTCAGGTGTTCGATACCAAGATAGGCAACCAAGTCACCAAGATCCCACAGGTTGAGGGATTGTCTGCGTTGGAGATTGACCCGCAAGCTGCCGCGCAAGCGTACCGTGAACGGATTGTTGGCCCAGTACGCGGCAAATTGCCCGAAAGCATAGTGCGCAGCATTGAAGAGCAGCTATCCGGTGCCTGTACCACAGAGATAGCCGCTTTTGACGAGTTCACCGCCCTGCTGACCGACCGTGACTTAGTGGGTCAATACGATCATATCGTGTTCGACACCGCACCCACGGGCCACACCATTCGTTTATTGCAATTGCCAGGGGCATGGAGCGAGTTCTTGGAACAAGGCAAGGGTGACGCTTCTTGTCTGGGGCCGCTGGCGGGGCTGGAAAAACAGCGCAGCCAATACGCAGAGGCAGTCGCTGCCTTGTCGGATGCCGAGAAAACACGATTGATCCTGGTCGCCCGCGCCCAAACCTCGACCTTGCGGGAAGTGGCACGTACTCATGATGAACTGGCGGCCATTGGCCTTGCCAATCAGCAACTGGTCATCAATGGCATCTTCCCAGAAAGCGAGCAGGTTGATGACCCCTTGGCCGCAGCCGTATGGCAACGAGAGCAGCAGGCTATGGCTAATATGCCAGCGATGCTGGCAAGTCTGCCACAAGACAGAGTTCCTCTCTTGGCCACCAACCTGGTGGGGGTAGACAGCCTGCGCCAGTTACTCAGCACAGAACCGGTCAATGGGGCCTATGAGGTCGAGAGTACGACCGCTGAGCAACACCCTGATTTGAAGCAATTGGTCGATGAACTGGCCACCGATGGTCATGGGCTCATCATGTTGATGGGGAAGGGGGGGGTGGGTAAAACCACCCTGGCGGCAGCGGTCGCGGTGGAGCTCGCCAATCGGGGACTGCCGGTTCACCTGACCACCTCAGATCCCGCAGCCCATCTGGGTGAGACGTTGGCAGGAGCCCTGCCCAGCCTGGAGGTCAGCCGCATTGATCCTCACGCCGAGACTGAACGTTACCGCGCTCAGGTGTTGGCCACCAAGGGGGCGAGCCTGGATGCACAGGGCCGAGCCCTGTTGGAGGAAGATTTGCGTTCCCCCTGCACCGAAGAGATTGCCGTGTTTCAGGCCTTCTCACGGATCATTCGCGAGGCGGGTAAGCGCTTCGTGGTGATGGATACAGCGCCGACTGGCCATACTCTGTTGCTGCTCGATGCGACCGGCGCCTATCACAGAGAAATTGCCCGCCAGATGGGTGGGAAAGGGATGCACTTCACCACCCCCATGATGCAACTGCAAGACCCGAAACAGACCAAGGTGATGATCGTGACTCTGCCCGAGCCAACTCCGGTGCAAGAGGCGTCCAACCTCCAAGCTGACTTGCGCCGTGCCGGCATCGAACCCTGGGCCTGGGTGGTCAATCACATGCTGGCCCCAGCTAGCGTCACTTCCCCCCTACTTGCCCAGCGAGCATATCGCCAGCAACCCCACATCGATGCGGTGAAGGGGGATCATGCTCAGCGCTATGCCGTGGTGCCCTTGCTGGCAACCGAGCCGGTGGGTGTGGAGGCTCTACAAAGTGTATGTCGATCAGCCAAACAGTGGAGTGACTTACGGCAGGTATGCGCCACTTCGAAGGGGTGATTTTTAGCAGCGTTAATCAACATTAAGCCTTCTGCTTTATCAATCTTGTATGGAGTTTCTTGATGACTACCAATACTTGCTGCGTGGATCTACCCGTCAGCAAAAAAATGAGTTTTCTAGACCGAAATCTTACCCTCTGGATCTTTGTCGCCATGGCGATTGGGGTGGGGATTGGATATCTGTTCCCCCAGGTGGCTCAGTGGAACGAGGCGATGTCTGTCGGTACCACCAATATTCCGCTAGCCATTGGCCTGATCCTGATGATGTATCCACCGCTCGCCAAGGTTAACTACGGCACCATGGGCGCGATGACGCGTGACCGTCAGGCCATCACTCTCTCATTGGTGATGAACTGGTTCGTCGGCCCCATCCTGATGTTCGTGATCGCCCTGGTGTTTTTGCATGACTACCCGGACTACATGGTAGGCCTCATCCTGATTGGTCTGGCGCGTTGCATCGCCATGGTGCTGGTGTGGAACGACCTGGGGGGGGGTAACAAAGAGTATGGTGCTGGCCTGGTGGCGCTCAATAGCGGTTTTCAGATCTTAACCTACAGCTTTATGGCCTGGTTGTTCATTACCGTACTGCCCCCGCTGTTTGGCTTGCAGGGGTTTGCGGTGGATATCACCATGCTGGATATCGCTGAAAGCGTGCTGATCTATCTGGGGATCCCCTTCCTTGCAGGCTTCTTGAGCCGTAAATATCTGATCAAGGCAAAGGGAGAGAAATGGTATACCGAGCGCTTTATCCCGGCTATTTCCCCCATCACGCTGATCGCCTTGTTGGCCACTATCGTGCTGATGTTCAGCCTCAAGGGAGAGATGATCGTCGAGTTGCCGATGGATGTGCTGCGGGTCGCTGTGCCACTGGTCGTCTACTTCGTGCTGATGTTCTTCACCAGCTTCCTGGTCGGCAAGAAACTCGGCATCCCCTATGACAAGAATGCCTCCATTGCCTTTACCGCCACTGGCAACAACTTCGAGCTGGCCATTGCGGTCTCCATTACCGTGTTCGGGCTGAACTCTGATCAGGCCTTCGCCGGGGTCATCGGCCCGCTGGTTGAAGTACCGGTGTTGATCGCATTGGTGAATGTAGCCCTGAGGATGAAACGTAATTATCTGAAAACTGAGGTTCAATCATGACTAATACCAACATCACTATTTACCACAACCCTGCTTGCGGCACGTCCCGCAATACACTGGAGCTCATCCGCAACTCAGGGGTGGAGCCCACTATCATCCATTATCTAGAGACCCCGCCGAGCCGCGAGACGCTGGAGTCCCTAATTCAAGCGATGGGGGTGCCGGTGCGCGACCTGCTGCGCAAGAATGTCCCCCCTTATGAGGCCCTGGGCCTCGCCGAGGAGCGGTTCAGTGATGAGGAGTTGGTCGATGCCATGCTGTCTCATCCTCTCCTGATCAACCGTCCCATTGTGGTTACTCCGCTTGGCACCAAACTGTGCCGCCCATCAGAGGTGGTGCTGGATATCCTGCCGAGTCCTCAGCAAGGCGCCTTCACCAAGGAAGATGGGGAGCGGGTAGTTGATGCAAAGGGGCATCGAATTAAGTGACCCAGCAATCAGGAGCATATGATGAGTTCTCTTGGCATTCAGAAAACCAAGGGTGATGCGGTCGAGTGGGCGTTAACACACGGTGTAGCCTTCAAAGAGTCGCTGCATTCTGCCGTGCATACCCCATTTACCCTGACGCCGACATCGATAAGCAGAGGGGGCTATCAGCAGTTAAAAAGTGCGGCCCAGACTCTCAGCAAGCTAATCTATTCGGTATCTGAGGATCATAGTTTTCTGTTCGATGCGATTAATCCCATCACGGCTGGAGATCCCTTCTTTTCAGCCCTGCTTCGCATGCATCAACAAATACATTCATCACCCAGCCAAGCTCCCCGGCTGCCATTGCTCATTATGCGCAGCGACTTTATGGATGATCAGCGCGATGGCCACAAGCTTGTTGAGTTCAATGGCATCGCGGCTGGTATGGGGCCATTTGGTCAGCGAATACATGAACTGCACCGCTATCTGCAACAGCAATGTCCCATTGCATATGCCGAGTTATCGCAACAAGAAATAGGGGGAGCTTGTCGATAATCAGGCCATAGAGAGGCTATCGGCTGGCATTGCCAAAGCCACTTTCAAGATTAAGCAGGAGTTTGGTGACCTTGGCCCGGCAAGGTTTTTGATGATTGTGCAAGAGCATGAAAACAATGTGTTTGATCAGCACCTGCTTGAGTTTGCTCTCCAGCAGAAAGGGATAGAGACACAGCGCAGAACGTTTCGCGAGCTTCACAATCAATTGAGCACGGGCGCCAACAACAGATTGATCCTCAATGGTGTCGGGCCACTCGATACCGTCTACCTACGTGCTGGATATCAATATTCCGATTATGAAGCAGTCGACCTCAAAGAGCAGAGATGTTGCCAGTCGCTGATGGCGACTCGTGTGTTGATTGAGCAACATCGAGTCGCAGTCAATGCAACGGTTGCCCAGCAGTTGGCAACGAGCAAGCGAGTACAAATGCTGCTATCTCGTCTGGGAGAAGATGGACTGGTCGCATTTGGTTTGACCCCGCAAGAGGCCGCAAAAGCGAGAAATCTTCTGGGAGAGATGCATCCTGTTACCTCAGGTAGCGCTGACTTTGTTAAAGCGGCTCCCTCCGATAGCTGGGTGCTTAAAAATCAAGGAGAAGGTGGCGGGCATTGCCTGTTTGGGGCCGACATCTTGGCAAAACTGGCAACGCTTGCTCCCCAACAATATCAGGCCTGGTCGTTGATGCGTCGCTTACACCCCATTCCCAGATCTATGCCTGCATTGATTGTGCGAAAAGGGGAGCTGCATCAGGTGACTGATTTGATCAGCGAACTGGGCATGTTCACCGTTCAGATAGATGACTATCCTGCCAGTATTGAGCACTGTTATGCTGGATATCTTATTCGTAGCAAGTCAGCTGGATCGACAGAAGGAGGCGTTCACAGCGGGCAAGGCGTTCTTGACTCGCTGGTATTCAGTGATTGAGAACTCTCAAGTTGGTGGTTATAGCAATATTCTAAAATCTGCTCTGGTAACGAAAGGCTGCGTGGTCCAATTGCCGGGAGGTTGTCTAAGTTCGCGATATCAAGTGGTGAGGTCGTTTGGATAGCGCCTTTGCCGCCTCCAAATTCTCTATGTGGCAGACATCATTCCGAGAAATCACAATCAGCAACCATCCCAGCCAAGGTCAGTTTACTGAGGCTGGGATTGCGATCCATTAATCATTCTTCGGCAGCAACCGAGATAGGCCCACTTGAGCTGGTAGTTCCCCGATGACCTCAATCTTCCAACCCGTCATATTGGCCCGACACATGTGATAGTGGTGCGTGATGTTGGCCTGCGCTTGCAAGGCGTGACGGGCTTTATCCAGTGCCTCAGTTGTATTGATGCCAATGCGGTTCAGCAGGAGTTCAACGCTGTTCTCCAGTTGCCTGCGTTCATGGGGGGAGAGCACCCCGACCATCACTTTTGACGCCACGTAAAGGCGGGCGTCGTCTTGCGAAATAGTCTTCAAGACACCGCGAGCATGTTCGTTGGCGAGAGTGACCTCCAGGGCCATGTATTTGTGCATGAGGTGACCCTCTTCGAGGCGCATGATCACCTCGTTGACGTTGTAGTGACTGTGCTCCTCCAGATAATCACGCACAAGGAGCTTGTGGGCCAGCGCGATGACATCAGCCCGCTTGATATCGTTAGTGAGCCGAAGGCGCAATTCGGTTGCGCTGGCTAATTTGCCCATTGCGGCAGAAAGCAGACGACCACGTTGCGCCTGACCGGGGGACTCATCGCGACCGGTAACGCCTGTTGGCAGGAATTTATCGGCTATCTCGCGGCTGACGGTGACGCGAATGCGGCTATTTTCCACGGTGAGGGTTTGATGCGTCATGTTACTGCTCCTGAGGCTGCTCAATGACCCGCCTGTTGTACGGTGGCACGTTGAATATTTAGCAAATACGATAAAGAGCTAAAAGCGGATTTATATGGCATGTATTGCCAAATTAGTCCCCAAAGGGAACCCATCTGTACGATGATATTTAGATGAACGGCTTTGGACACCATATGTAATCGATGGCCCTCGTTTGTGTCCAGTGTAAGAGAGGACCGACAGCCCTCCCTTGTTATCTGTTAACCTCAGTCTAAGAACTGATTGACCTCCTTGAAGACAGATTCGAATTTTTCGAGGGACCTAGTTATCTCAAGGCTGTCACCATCCAGAAGCTCAGGATGCCGTAACAAGAATTCTGCGGGCATATAGTGACCAAACTCGGGGGAATCGGCTGGGAGAGTTTTGCAAACAGCTTCAATCTACTCTCTCCTCATGGGGTAAGGGGCCACTCTCAACCGTAAAGCCATGATTAGTGCAACTGCGTTGCAGATCCGCCATAAAACGCGCAAGTACCTGAATTTGTTCTAGTGGTGACACAGGGCCTGCTTGACAGCGCCAGTAACTGCGACGTTTGCTGTCAAAGCAGATTTCATCGACAGCTTGGTTCATGTCGGGCCAATCCCCAGCATTAGTAACACTAAGTAGTTGCCAATTGGGGTTGCTCCAGCGGATCTGCACGGTGATGGTTCTGGCTTGTGGGCTATCCGGTGTCAGGTGCAGCAGCCAGCGCTGGCCATTACGGTTGGGGGTTAGCTTGGCGTTGGTGGCGATTTGTCTCAGCCACTGGCGTGAGTAGTGGGAGAGTGCTAACTCTTGGCTCATGGTGTCCTCCTAATCCCCTGCGACCGTGACGCTGAAGCACTCCAACCGACAGTAGGCAATGAAGTTGCTCTGCCAGATGTCAAACAATTCCCGCGTTTCGGCCAGTTGCAGCGGTCCCCAGCCCAACATGGTGTGCTCACCATCTAAAAAGTTGAAATCGAGCTCCTTGCAGAGCTCGGCATCCTGGCCGAGCCCCTGGTAACTGAAGTCGGTGACGTAATCGAATAGCCAGCCATCGAGCCCACGGATCAGGCGGATCTCGACCGGGTGAACGCCACCTTGCTCGGTACTGTAGCCGGGATTGCGAAAGTTGAAGGTCAGTTGGGTTAAGCGCTCGATATTGAGCGCGGTTTTAGCGATTTCCTGATTCAGCAGAACCAGCAATGCTTGGGCTACGGGCAGGGCAAAGCCGTCCCGGAAAAAGGGAATGGTCATGGTGTTTCCTCATTGAGTTCAAGCAGGAGGGACCTCCTGTTTTGGCTTTGAAGTGATGGATCAGTCGTTTAACCAATCCCAGAGTTTGCTGACGCCATAGGCTGCGACGGCACCTACGGCAAGTGGAGCTAACAGCGGGGCCGAAGCAATTCCGGTGACCGACACCACGGTGGCGGCGGCGCCGGTACTACCAGCGGTAGTAGCCAGAGTGCTGGCAGCAAGCCCAGCCGTTGCACTGGTGGCTGCCCTGCCCAGCGTGTGGCGAACGATTTCAGCAGCCACAACTGTTGCAACTGCGGTCTGCAACAATTTTGGGGGGCGCTGAACCCCTTCGATGCACCAGGTGACAAATTGCTCGCCGTTGGTAAACGGCTGGCCTTGTTCACTTTCATTGAGTCGAGCGTAAGCCCGAGTCAGGCTCTCCTCTCGACTGAACAGGCGATGGACATGGGGTTTGACCTCAATGACGCCATGTTGGCTAAACGCTGTCAGGGACGTCAGTGCCAATTGGCCTGAGTGATCACCAGTAAAGGTTTGTAGACAGTGAATGACCAGATCATGACCAACAAAGATCCCGTGCAGATGGCCTTCAGGCTGTGGTGCTACCAAGTGATCGCCAATAATGAAATGTCGTGTCATGGGGTGATGATCCTATTAAAGGGTTGGAAATGAAAAAGGGCGTCACCGTGAGGTGACGCCCTTTGGCTTTGTTTTTCCTGAGCGGGTTAATTGCCGCCCACGGTGATCTTCAGTGGTTGATGAAGCTCGGGGGTGAAGGTTGATATTGGTAGCGGGGTGACCTGGTTGTTAGCCAGAACCTCGGTCGCTTGAATAATGGCGATAGACTTGGCCTGCTCTACCTGGGCGCAATCCACTTCCGTAAAGCCAGCACCATAGCGGGTCGCGGAGCTCCCGCCGAACGATTCAACTTCTAGCGTTGACTCAGCTAGGGCTTTACCCTTCTTGTCATTAAATTGCAGCGTGATGTACAGCTGGCCAAACTCATCGGCTCCACCGCTATCGAGGGAGAAGTGGTACGCGCAGGCGCCTTGATTGGCGTAGACGGTGTCGGTGTGCTGAATGGTGAGGTAGCGTTGCTCTTCCGCGTGGCTTGGGTGGGACCAGAGCAGTCCACAAGCCGTCAGGGCTACTACTAAGAATTTGGTTGGAACGATGTTCATGATTCACCCGTTGTAATAGTCGCAAGTGGAGGTCAACTTCATGGGCTTGACGGTCCATGTGGCTTTTTGATCCTGCCCACGGTAGATGCTCAGGGTTGAGGCGGAGAGGATCGCGTTGACGAGCTGAGTCCATTCGGCCTGATTTTTGGCTTTACCGGATAGGCGCTGACCATCGACCTCGATCTCCTCGACGGAGCTTGAGGCATCATAGGCGCGGGTGTATCTGAGCTCAGAGTGCAGTGGCCAGGTTGCCCCCGGCATCTGGTAGGCGCATTTGATTTCCAATACGTATCGGGAGTAATCCCGGCCTTGTATCAGGGTATAGCGAGGGCCATAACGCCCCTCTTCGGCCACCCATTGTGCAGGGGGACCTTTCGGTGCCTCCAGCATCTGAGGCTTCTTGGCGTTCTCTTCAGCCTTGCTCCAGGACGCCCCTTTACCCGCCTTACGTTCTTCGTGGTACATCCAAGCATCTAGCGGATAACGCTTGATAAGCCGGTCACCTACCATGACATCGACGTTGTTCAGTCGATTGTAGGTATTGACCTCGATACTGGCTGAGGCGCTGCAGGTGCCAGTATCTAGTTTCTTAAAGCTGCGGCTGGCGTGTTCGGCAACCAGCAGATCGCCAGTAGCACAGCCCGTTTGGGAACGGTTGTTGATGAGGGCAAGGTAGTGGCTGTTTTTGTAGATCAGCTCACAGGTACGTTTGTTATTACACGCTTGAGCCAAGGTGGTGCCATCACTGTCTTGATAGGACCAGATGTCATTGGTGTTGCTGGCCATGACACTCGGTGCAGTGACTGCCAGGGTGAGCAATGGAACGAGTTGTTTCATGAGAACTCCTGTTGGTAGTAAGTCGTTCAGAAAAGGGGATAACCTTTTACAGGTCAGGCAGGCAAAAAATGCCCAATAACAACCTATTAGGTTGATGTTCACCTTTTGCGGTTCTTCATGTCAACGAGTCCACCCCCAACCATAGGGGTTGGTTGGAGGACTTATGACAGATATCAACTTTGAGCAGTTAGCCAAGAGCGTGGGCAAAGCTATTGGGCGTCAGCGTAACCAGGCTGGGTTTACCCAGGAGCAGGTGGCTGAACACCTCAGTATCGGGATGGAGGCGGTCTCGCGGATGGAGCGGGGGATTGTGGTGCCGACCGTAGTGCGGTTGGCGGAGTTGGCTCAGCTGTTTGGCTGTGAGCTGGCGGACTTTCTGCGCGAGACCAGCAACCGCCCGACCGAGCAGGGCATTGTGCTGAGTCAGCAACTGGCTCGGCTCGATGATGTTGACCGAACCCTGTTGCTGGAAACGGTGGAACGGTTGGTGGAGCGGTTGGCTCGTCCCCGCTGATCACCCACCATTCACTGGGGAGGAGATGGGTTCCCTTTCCCCAATTTATTGGTGAGCGGACTCCTTCTTGGTTGTGGCCTCTGCGGCGTTCTGGTTGCTTGGCTTTGCGGTGCGTTATGCGAGGTAGTTGCCTCCGCACCAGCGTTACCATTCACCGCCTCGTCGCTGTTGGCTTTTGGATAGAACTCCTCTAGCAGCATCGGCACCTCTTCATCGATATCCTCAAACTGGCCGTTACGCAGCAACTCACGGGCTGCTTGCTCCATCTGGTCGATGGCGAGTCCCGCCTCTTGGTCACGCTGGGCGGTCTCTTGTGCTTGCCTGACTGCCTCGGTCAGGTTGGTCTCTTCCCGCAAGGTCAAATCCACGTAGTAGACCGGTGTGCGATAGGACTGGGTAGTGCTCTTGGCTCGCAGCCGTAGGGTGAGCGGCAGATAGCGGGTATGGCCGCCGCTCACTGCTTCCAGGTACTTCAGTCGTGCCGCTAGGGTGCGTACCGAGTTGTAGCCGGTGGTACGAAAGATAAAGCTGCCCAGCTCATCCCCTTGCCCCTCCACAAACAGGTTCAGTCGCCCGTACAGCTTGCAGCCCTGTTGCCCGGCAAAGGCGCAGTGCTCTGGCCCTGGGCAGCTGACCTCCTCCATGCTTTGTGCCCCCACGCGTCTTGCCACGTCCCCATTACCGACACAGAGCGGCCTGCCGGTTTGCCGGTCAAAGGCGCTATATTCCGCCCGTAGATTCAAGTCGCTGTCGTTGAACAGCACCCGCACCGGAATGGCGCGGATCTTGGTCTGCTCCTGCCCTTGGCCATTCTTTTGCGATGAGTAGTGTTGGTGCAGGGGATGGAGCAGCCATCCACCCTTTTGTTGTATCTGGGTGGTGAGGGTGAAGCTGTCGTCCTTCTCTGGCACCCACTTATCCTGTTTTTGCACCAGCTTGCCGATGCAGATCCGCCCGATCACGGGCGGGGTGATCGCCAGTCCTTTAATCATGATGTTTGCCTCAATGGTTGAATGGTGAAACGGCGCACGCCGGGCACCGGTTTGACGTAACGGGTAAGCAGGTCGGGATGATCCCGACCGAGCTTATCCAGATCCGGTGCCAGCCGGTCTTTGCTGCGCTTCCAGGTGATCTTGCCGTCAGCAAACAGCCCGGCGGTCGCTCCACCCAAGGTGGCTTGCAGCTGCTGCTTGAGTTGTGACTCCTGTAGCTCGACGGCTTCCTTTTGCTGACGCAAGCGCAATAGCTCCCCAAACAGCTGGTTGAACTCGGGTGAATCGGAGAGATCCACCGTCTGGCCATCGTCACGCGGAAACAGCCAGCTCAGGGCGTTGGCGGCATCACTCGAGCCGTCAGGCTCGGGCTGCTGGTCTTGTTGCACCATCTGCCAGAACTGCGCCTCCCGCTCCGTGAGATCCTGGATCTTCTTTTCGTCACGCTCGATGCGGTAAATCCGAAAATCCTGACCACTGATGAGCACTGCCACTTCGGCCCAGGCATGGCCGGTGACGGCCAGTTGATGTAGTACCTGACACTGGTAAGCCACCGGCACCCCTTCCTCCCACTGGGGGGAACTGTGATAGCTGGCGGTCTTGATCTCCAGAATGCCCGGCCCATCTGGATGGCCGACCACCTCTCGGTCGAGGTTGGCGAGCATGAAGGGTTGCTCGGGGTGTTGCAGTACCGCATTGACCCGGCGTACCTTGTGGCCGGTGCGTTTGGCATAGACCTGCGCCAACACCGGCTCCAGTTCAATGCCCCACAGCACCGCTTCCTTGTGGGAGATATCTTCTGGCTCCTTGCGGCCGGTTTTCTCTAGCCATAGGGTGAGTGGGCATTTGTAGGGGGAGAGGCCTACAGCCACGGCAGCATCGGAAGATCCAATGCCGAGCTTGCGGATAGCGAGCCACTGCTCGCGGGTTAATTGGGTAGTGGAGGCCAGCCGCAGGGCTTGGCCATATTTGGCTTTTGCTTTCATGACGACTCCTTGTTGACGGCATAAATGGCTACGCCCGGATTGGCTTGCGTCAGTCCGGGTGAGGTCGTTATGCGGTTTGAATGGGGAAGTGGAATTACTGCAGCAGAGTGAGGGCCTGATTCAGCGCTTGGGACTTGAGTTGGGCGCCCTGACCGAACCAAGCGGAATCGAGCCGATGATCCTGACTGCGTGCGCGGCGATGGTGATCCACGTATTCGGTGACCGCATTGACCAGCCCCCAGGCTGTATTGCGTGAGCTGGCAAGCTCTGATCCCATGCCTGTGCCCTGATAGAGCTCATGCAGCCGTTGTACCGGCCGAGTGAGGATGATCTTCTCCTCATCCAGCGGTTGCGCCAGCAGGTCGCTGAAAAAGCGCAGTGCCTCTTCGGGAGCCACGGGCCGCTGCGCTAAAGCCTTGGTTTGTGTCTTGAATTCATCCCAATGAGAGAGCTCCAGCCCAAGTGACTCTTTGACGGCAGTAGCATCGAACTGAGTGGAGTGGGGTACCTTGATGGCACCGGTAGCACCGTGCAGTGCCATCTGCAGGGTGTTATTGCAGACCACCCGCAGAGACGTGAATTGCGCCGTAGTGCAAAGCGTGCCGTCGCAACTGGTCGCCAGCAGCAGATAGGACTTTACCAAGTCATTGCCTTTGAGTTTTAGGTCCTGACCGGTTTTAGCCAGAGCCCACAGCTTGCGGCCGCCTTTAAGCGAGCCTGCGGTCTCCAGCTCAAAGCCACCGGCTTCCACTAGGTCTTGATAGAAGTGCAGCACCTCGTGAGGCTGTACCACGTTGTAACGACTTGAGACCACCGACAGGGGGGCGAGGGTATCGGAGCGATAGAGCACCTTGCTGTCGGTATAGTGCCTGATATGCAGCGCATCGGAGGCGACGTTGAACATCACATCGCTCTGCTCAATGGTCCAGTCCATCCTGGCAGCTTGCAGCCAGATATCTAGGGATTGTCGTGGTGGCAAGATATTGCCGAGACCATGCCAAGGCGTTTGGCCGGTGTAGGCCATGGTGTCGATAAGGTGTGCCATAGGGATATCTCCAATGAAAAAGGGACTGCACAGTGCAGTCCATTGGGTAGGTTCATGGAGATAACATATATCTGTAAAATAATGTAATGAGACGCATTCAGTATCTGAAACAAGAGTAAGTGTATTCTGGACGTAGCCGGATCAGAAAGTGAAGGACAGGAGGGTAATGAAGAACAAAAGCGGGGTATGGGGAGGGGTATAGAGCTAAAAATCACAAAGACTTAGCATCATCACAATGCTAAGTCTTTGTTTTATTTGGTGCCGGTAATAGGAGTCGAACCTACGACCTTCGCATTACGAATGCGCTGCTCTACCAACTGAGCTACACCGGCGTGCAGCTAGATTCCCGAAAACTGAGCCATGAGTCAATGCGCCTTGGCAAATTTCATGAGGCCGCTCATGGAGTTAGGCTATCTAGAAATCTGCGAACTCCGGGATATGGGCCCGGCCGCGGCTCTCGAGGAAATCGAGCAGGGCACGGGGGGAGCGGGCCAGGATCCGTTCCTCGGGGAAACCGGTCTCTGCCACCAGCCGCTTGCAGTGCTCGAAGTCTCCCAGGCTGAAGGCGACGTGAGAGTCGGAGCCGAAGGTGAGGTAGGCACCCAGATCGCGGGCGGCCTCGACAATGGCGCGGCAGTTGCCTTCACTGCCGGGGCGGGAGTGGGTGAAGGAGGAGTTGTTGAGTTCGAGCGCTACTCGGTACTCGGCGGCGGCCCTGACCACGGCCGGGATATCGATGGGGAAGGCGGGATTGCCGGGGTGGCTTATCATGTCGACCCGACCGCTCTTGATGGCATTGATCATGGCCTGGGTGTGCGTCGCCTGATCGCAGGGGGGAAACACCGGCTCGTGGAAGCCCGCCATGATCATGTCGAGGCGGGACTCATAGCGTTCGGGGAAGTCTATCTCGCCGGCGATGTTCTTGATGTTGGCCTCGATGCCGCGCAGTATGCCGACCCCATCCACGACCCTCGGCAGCACGTGCAGATTGACGAAGTGCCAGACGTGGGGCGCATCGGCCATCTCCGGGCCGTGATCCGTGGTGGCGAACAGCTTGATGCCCCGGGCTTTGGCGATGGGCAGATAGTCGTGAATGGTGCTGTAGGCGTGGGTGCTGGCGACGGTGTGCGTGTGGGTATCGACCGTATACTTCATCTTCTCTCCCCTCTGGCATGAGGCGCCAGCATAGCAAAAATGGCGGATAGAGGCCACGCAGCGGCTTGCCATACTCTGTCACAAATTACGGCAAGACTGACAAAGTCTGGCCACTTTTGGCAGGGAGAATGGCCCCATCGATGCAAGCCTGAACACCCATCGATGGGTCGACACTGGATGGTCCGACCCGTTTCCCCACCGTCGCCCCCTGCGACGGTTTTTTTTGCCCAGATCCCTGGACATGCTTATTTACTGGATAAAAAAATGCCCAACTAACATGGCGTTAGTTGGGCGAGACTTAATGTTTAATTGCAGTGGCATAGATATAGAGTTCCGTTTCCCGACGAAGTTCCCACCTTGTTCCTCTTTTTTGATTAAAAACATTTCCTCAACACCCGTTCACATTCCCTTGACATGATTGGGCGTGAAACGTACTTTTTAAACATTCGTTTAAGTGAGGTGTCCAGTGAGTAAAATCGATACCAAGAACCGTATTCTCGATGCCGCCGAGGTGCTGTTTGCCGAGCGGGGGTTTGCCGATACCTCCTTGCGTCTGATCACCAGCGAGGCCGATGTGAACCTGGCCTCGGTCAACTACCACTTCGGCTCCAAGAAGGAGCTGATCCAGGCGGTGCTTGACCGCTATCTGAGCCTCTTCATGCCGGAACTGGATGCTCGCCTGCACACCCTGATGGCGCAGGAGCAGCTGACGCTCTTGCAGGTGTTCGAGAGCTTCGTCGAACCCTTGATGAAATTGGTGGCCGTGCGCACCAACGGGCCTGCCATCTTCATGCAACTGCTGGGACGCGGCTACATCGACAGCCAGGGTCACCTGCGCCGTTTCATCACCACCCACTATGGCGCCACCCTGCACGGGATCACCCAGGCCATCTCCAAGGCCAACCCGGCCTTGTCGCCCGCGGATCTGTTCTGGCGCCTGCACTTCACCCTGGGCACCGTCGTGTTCACCATGGCGTCCGCCGATGCCCTGCGTGATATCGCCCAGGCCGATTTTGGCCAGCAGCTCGATGTAGAAGGGCTGGTGCGCAACGTAATTCCTTATCTGGCGTCCGGTGTCGGTGCGCCCGTGGAGTCGACCAGGCTCTCCCTGGCCGTGTAGTGCCCAACAATAATCAACGGAAACAGTGAAATAAAAGGAACTTTCGTATGATCACATTGCTTGTCCTGCTGGTGCTGGCGATAGCCGTGGTACTCGGGATCCCAGCCATCCGCAAAAAGGTGGTGACCCGTCCGGTGTTCGGTATCTTCAAGAAAATCCTGCCGCCCTTGTCGGCCACCGAGCGTGAGGCCATGGAGGCTGGCTCCGTCTGGTGGGATGGCGAGCTGTTTCGTGGCAACCCCGACTGGAAGAAGTTGCACGGCTATGGCAAGGCGACCCTGAGCGCCGAGGAGCAGGCCTTCATCGACAATCAGGTCGAGACCCTGCTCGCCATGGTGGATGACTTCAAGATCGTCAACGAGACCAAGGATCTGCCGGAACCGGTGTGGGATTACCTGAAGAAGGAAGGCTTCTTCGCCCTGATCATTCCGAAATCCTATGGCGGGCGCGAGTTTTCGGCCATCGCCAACTCCACCATCGTCACCCGCATCGCCACCAAGAGCCTGAGCGTGGCGGTCACCGTCATGGTGCCGAACTCCCTCGGCCCCGGCGAATTGCTGATGCACTATGGTACCCAGGCCCAGAAGGACTTCTGGCTGCCGGGACTGGCCAATGGCAAGGAAGTGCCCTGTTTCGCCCTGACCGGCCCGGAAGCGGGTTCCGATGCGGGCGCGATTCCCGACAAGGGGATCGTCTGCAAGGGCATGTACAAGGGTGAGGAAGTGCTCGGGCTTCGCCTGAACTGGAACAAGCGCTATATCACCCTGGCCCCGCGTGCCACCGTGCTGGGCCTGGCGTTCAAGATGTATGACCCGGACAAGCTGCTGGGAGACAAGGAAGAGATCGGCATCACCTGTGCCCTGATCCCGACCAACCACCCCGGCGTGCGGGTCGGCGATCGCCACTACCCCATGGGGCTGGCGTTCCTGAACGGCCCGACCTTCGGCAAGGATGTGTTCATTCCGCTCGACTGGATCATCGGTGGCCCGGAATACGCGGGTCGCGGCTGGCGCATGCTGGTTGAATGCCTCTCCGCCGGTCGTGGCATCTCGTTGCCGGCCCTCGGCACTGCCTGTGGTCACATGGCGAGTCGCACCGTGGGTGCCTACTCCTATGTGCGCAAGCAGTTCGGCATGTCCATCGGCAAGTTTGAAGGGGTGCAGGAGGCGCTGGCTCGCATCGGCGGTTTGACCTATCAGCTGGAAGGGGCGCGTCGCATGACCGCAGGTTCCCTGGATCTGGGGCAGGCACCGGCCATCGTCACCGCGATTTCCAAGTACCACATGACCGAGATGGCCCGCCAGATCATGGATGACTCCATGGACATCCACGCCGGTCGCGCCATCCAGCTCGGTCCGAAGAACTACACCGGCTACGCCTACATGGGCATTCCGGTGGCCATCACGGTGGAAGGGGCCAATATCCTGACCCGCAACCTGATGATCTTCGGCCAGGGTGCCACCCGTTGTCACCCCTATGTGTTCGCCGAGCTGGAAGCGGCCGCCGACACCGACGTGGAGCGCGGCCTCGAGAAGTTCGACGCCCTGCTGATGAAGCACATCGCGTTTGGCACCGGCAACTTCTTCGGCGCCCTGTTCCAGGGGTTGACCCTGGGCCAGTTCAACGGTTCCCCGGTGGGTGGCGAGACCGCACGCTACTACAAGCAACTGTCCCGCATGAGCAAGGGGCTGGCGCTGTGCGCCGATGTCTCCATGCTGATGCTGGGTGGGGATCTCAAGCGCAAGGAGATGATCTCCGCTCGCCTGGGTGACGTGCTGAGTCATCTCTATCTGGCTTCTGCGACCCTCAAGCATTACGAGGATCAGGGTCGCATGGTCTCGGATCTGCCCTTCGTGCAGTACGCAGTAGAACGTAACCTCTACCTCATCGGCAAGGCGTTCGAGGGCTTCTTCCAGAACTTCCCGAACAAGGTCGCAGGGGCCGTGCTCAAGCGGGTGGTGTTCCCGTTCGGTGTCGGTTACAAGATGCCGGCGGACGATCGCTGCCACGCCATCTGCCTGGCCATGATGAAGCCGGGTGAGTTCCGCGACCGCCTGACTGCCCTGTGCTATGTGGGCAAGGATGAGGCGGATCCGGTCGGCCAGATGGAGCGCGCCTTCCAGGCCATGGTCGCGGTTCAGCCCATCGAGAAGAAGCTGGTGCAGGCCCAGAAAGAGGGCAAGCTGCCACGCAAGATGGCCCTGCCTGAGCTGGTCGCCGCGGCGCTGTCCCAGTCCATCCTGAGCCAGGATGAGGCGGACAAGCTGCTGGCCGCCGATGCCTTGCGCTATGAGGCTATCCAGGTAGACAACTTCGCGCCCGGTGAGCTGGAGGGATTGTCTCAACCGGCCCCGGCGGTGCATGCCGCCTGAGTCTGATGCTAGATTGAAAAACCGGCCCATGTGGCCGGTTTTTTTGTTGTTTAACCAGGCATTTACAATGCCGATTAATTCCAGTTTAATGCAATGGCCCTCACCCTTGGGCAGGAAGCCAGGCCAGCGGAATGGCCGATAACAACAACTCAGGAAGAGTGAATGAACCTCGCCAAAACGGCGATCGAACGCCCCATCTGGGTGGCGGTTTCGGTCGTGCTTATTTTTCTGCTGGGCCTGCTCAGCATTCGGGGACTGCCGATCCAGCTGTTTCCCGACATCGATCGTCCCCACCTCAACATCTCGGTGAGCTGGCGATCCGCCTCGCCTCAGGAGATGGAGTCTGAGGTCACCGACCCCATCGAGCAGGAGATGCAGGGGGTGCAGGGGCTGAAAAGCATCGGCAGCAACAGCTACCCCGGTTTCACCGAGATCAACCTGGCATTTGCGCTTGGTACCGACATGCAGCGGGCCCAGCTCGATGTGATCTCGCGGCTGAACCGGGTCTCCGGTCTGCCGGACAGGATCGACGGCCCCTACGTCAACAACTACAACAGCAACGACACCCTCACCTTCTTCTTCATCCAGCAGCTGCCCGGCGCCAAGGGGTTGATCGACGATCATCAGGCGCTGATCGAGGCGCGGATCAAACCGGAGCTGGAGCGGATCCCCGGAGTGTCCACCGTGGAGGTGGAGGGGATCAACGAGCGCCAGATCCAGGTGCGGTTCGACCCCTATCGCGCCGCCGAGCTCGGGGTGGAGATCCCGGTGCTCGCCAGCCGGGCCAGCACGGACTGGGATGTGTCTGCCGGCACCCTCGATATCGGTCGCTGGGAGTACAAGTTGCGCTTCGCCGGTCGCTACGATGTGGAGACCCTGGGGGACAAGGTGGTGGACTGGCGCGATGGCCTGCCCATCTACCTGCGGGACGTGGCCGAGGTGCGGCTGGCCCGGGAGGATAACCCGGTGCTGCGCATCCAGAACGGCAACACCGCCATCGCGGCCCAGATCTTCAAGGAGAGCGGGGCCAATGCGCTGGCGGCGCTGGAGGGGATCAAGGCCAAGGTCGGCGAGCTCAACCGGGAGGTGCTGGAGCCGGTCGGCTTGCACATGGAACAGTCGTTTGACGCCTCCTTGTACATCAACCGGGCGGTGGGCATGGTGACCGCCAACCTGGGGCTGGGGGTCCTGCTCTCCTGCGCCATCCTCTGGGTCTTCCTGCGTCAGCTCAAGGCGACCCTGATGATAGCGATCGCCATCCCCATCAGCATCATGCTCACTTTCTGTCTGCTCAAGATCATGGGCAGAACCCTCAACGTCATCTCCCTGGCCGGCATCGCCTTCGCGGTAGGCATGGTGCTGGATGCGGCCATCGTCGTGCTGGAGAGCATCTATCGCCGCACCGAGCGGGGAGATATCAGCAAGGCGGAGGCGGCGCTGGACGGAACCAGTCGAGTGTGGACGGCGCTGGTGGCCTCGACCCTCACCACGGTCGCCATCTTCCTGCCGGTACTGCTGCTCAACGACGTGGAGGGACAGCTGTTTGCGGATCTCGCCCTCACCATCGCCTGCGCCGTCACTGTCTCCATGCTGGTGGCGGTGACCGTTCTGCCGGCGGTGGCGGCGCGTTGGATGGGGCGCGAGCGGCTGATTGACCCTTATGACAGCCTGTGGCAGCGCACCACCCGCCACGTGATCCGCTGGACATCCACCTCCCGCCAGCGTTGGACCATCATCCTCCTGATGATGAGCGGGCCCATGCTGGTGAGCTGGTGGCTGCTGCCCAAGATGAACTACCTGCCGGACGTGAAGCGCGACGCCATCGACGTCTGGATGACCTTCACCCCTGGGGTCAACCCCCAGGCTCAGCGTGAAGAGGTGATCGATACCCTCATTGCCAGGCTGGATCCCTACATGAAGGGGGAGAAGGAGCCGGCCCTCAAGAACTATTACATCTTGCGCTACCCGGGCGGCGCCCAGATCGGGGTGCGTCCCAAGGACGAGGCCCAGATCAAGGTGCTGGAGCGCCTGCTGATGGACAACCTGCTGGCCAACATCCCGGACACCCGGGCCTTCGGCGGCCAGGGCTCCCTGTTTGGCGGCTTTGACAGCGAGAACAGCATCTCGTTGCTTGTCCAGGGCGGCACCTTGCCCGAGCTCTATCGGGCGGCCAGGGAGAGCATGGCCATCGTACAAAAAGACCTGCCGGGGGCCCAGATACGGCCCGATCCCGGTCTCGACTTCACCGCCCCCGAGCTGCTGCTGGTGCCGCAAGACAGGCGGTTGGCGGAAGTGGGCTGGGATCGCACCCCCATGCCTACCATCATCCAGACCTTCGGGGATGGTCTGCGGGTCGGCGAGTATTTCGATGGGGAGGACAGGCTGGACATCCTGCTGATGGGCCAGAGCTCGGCCAATCCGGATGAGCTCAGAGCCGTACCGCTCGCGACCCCCTCCGGGCGTATCGTGCCCCTGGGGGAATTGCTGCGGGTGGAGCACAACCTGGGGCCGGAGAGCATCTTTCGGGCCGACGGGCGGCGCAGCATCCAGCTCTTTATCACCCCGCCGGACGGCATGAGCATGGAGCAGGTACTGGAAACCCTGCAGAGCAAGAGCTTCGCCGCCATCCGGCCAATCCTGCCTGCGGGCGGGGAGCTGCAGGTGGCTGGCAATGCCGACAGCCTGCAACAGGCACTGGACAACCTCGGCAGCATCTTCCTGTTTGCGGTGCTGATCCTGCTCATCCTGCTGTGGGGCGTCTTCGCCTCGTTGAAAGATGCCATCCTGGTGCTGCTGACCCTGCCTCTGGCGGCGGTTGGCGGCGTGCTGGCGCTGCGCCTGAGCGGCTTGCTGGTGCCGCTGCCGATGGATCTCTTGACCATCATCGGCTTCGTCATCCTGCTGGGACTGGTGGTCAACAACGCCATCCTGCTGGTGCATCAGACCCGTACGGCCGAGCGGGAGGGCATGAGCCGGCCCGCCGCGGTGGCCGATGCGCTGCAAAGCCGGATGCGTCCCATCGCCATGACCAGCCTGACCAGCATCTTCGGCATGTTGCCCCTGATGCTGAGCCCGAGCGAGGGCAGCGAGATCTATCGGGGGCTGGCTACCGTCATCGTCGGCGGCATGAGTTGCAGCACCCTGTTTACCCTGATCCTGCTCCCCGCCTTCTTGCGGCTGGGTGAGCGGGTCGACGTGCCGCAGCCCATTCGGCAGCGAGCCTGAGGAAGGAACCCAAGATGAAACGAATGATGACAAGGATGATGCTGGTCACGGCCCTCGGTCTCGGCCTGCCGGTTCAGGCCAAGATGGTGACCCTGGCCAGCGTGACCCAGGGGGAGGCGGGCGCCAGCATCTGGGTCAGCGGCACGGTGGCAAGTCGTCAGCAGGCGGCGCTGAGCGCCGAGGTGAGTGGCCGGGTTGAGTGGATTGCGGAGTTCGGCAGTCGGGTCAAGGCGGGGGACGAGCTGCTGCGCCTCGACGGGGCCGCGCTGCGGCTGTCGCTCGAGCAGTCCCAGGCCGAGCAGGTCAAGGAGCAGAGCAACCTGAACTTCGCCAAGGCGGAGTTCCAGCGCCTCGAGCGGTTGCACCAGCAGAAGAGCGCCTCCCAGAGCCAGTACGACAAGGCGCGCTATGACGTGGAACAGGCGGCCCTGGCGGAGCGACTGGCGGGGGTACAGGTGCGTCAAATCGAGGAGCAGCTGCGCAGGACCCACATCTTCGCCCCCTTCGACGGGGTGGTGAACGATCACTTCATCCAGCCAGGGGAGCACGTGGACGCGGGGGAGAAGGCGCTGGAGCTGGTCAATCCGGATGTGCCGGACATTCGGTTGCGGGCGCCCATCGTCTGGGCCCAGCAACTGGGAGACGGAGCCAAGTTGCGGATCGAGGGGGAACAGCTCAGCGGTCACGGTGTTTATTACCAGCGGGCGGCGAGCGCGGATCCCAAGTCCCGCCTCATCGAGCTGCGGCTTAAACCCGACGCCGGTCATTTCATCATCGGCTCGCCGGTACGGGTGGCTCTGCCGCTGGGCCAGCAGCAGACCATGCTGCTGCCAAGAGATGCACTGGTGCTTAATACCGAGGGGAGCGTGGTCTATCAGGTCAAACAGACTGGGGATGCACTGACAGTCAGCAGAGTCCCCGTGACCGTATTGTTCGGTGACAGCGATCAGGTGGCGGTGAGCGGGGCCCTCAAGCAGGGAGACCAGGTCGTGGTGCGTGGCGCCGGCAGCCTGCAGGATGGGGACAAGGTGGAGCTGTTTCGTGGCTGAGATGGGCGGTGAGGCATAAAAAAACGGCTCCCGAGGGAGCCGTTTTTACGAGCTGTGATGGGGAATTACTCGACCATCATCACCTTGCAGGTATTGGTACTGCCCACGGTTTCCATCTTGTCGCCATGGGTCAACAGCACCATGTCGCCACTCTGGACCAGGCCCTTTGCCTTGAGTACGTCCAGTGCCTCGCGGCACACCTCGTACACCGGCTTGCTCTCGTCACCGTCGAACAGCACCGGGGTCACGCCGCGGTACAGGTTGGCCCAGGAGAGAGTCTTGTTGTGGGGAGACATGGCGAAGATGGGCAGGCCGGAGCTGATGCGGGACATCAGCAGCGGGGTGGTGCCGGACTCGGTCAGTGCCACGATCGCCTTGACCCCTTCCAGGTGGTTGGCGGCATACATGGTGGACATGGCTACCGCTTCTTCCACCGAGGTGAAGGTGTAGCTCATGCGGTGGTTGGAGACGTTCAGGCTCGGGTGCTTCTCGGCCCCCACGCAGACGCTGGCCATGGAGGTGACGGTCTCGATGGGGAACTGACCGGCTGCGGTCTCGGCGGAGAGCATCACCGCATCGGTACCGTCCAGCACGGCGTTGGCCACGTCCATCACCTCGGCGCGGGTCGGCAGCGGCGCGTTGATCATGGACTCCATCATCTGGGTCGCGGTGATGACCACGCGGTTGAGGCGACGGGAGTGGCGAATGAGCTTCTTCTGCACACCGACCAGCTCGGGATCGCCGATCTCGACGCCCAGATCCCCACGGGCCACCATGACGGCATCGGAGCCGAGGATGATGTCTTCCATGGCTTCATCGCTGGCGACGGTTTCGGCGCGCTCGACCTTGGCCACGATCTTGGCATTGGAGCCAGCCTCGCGGGCCAGTTCGCGGGCGTAACGCAGGTCATCCCCGTTGCGGGGGAAGGAGACGGCCAGATAGTCCACGTCCATGCGGGCGGCGGTCTTGATGTCTTCCTTGTCTTTCTCGGTCAGGGCCGGTGCGGAGAGGCCGCCGCCTTTCTTGTTGATGCCCTTGTTGTTGGAGAGGGGGCCCGCCACGGTGACGCTGGTATAGATGCGGGTGCCTTCCACCTGTTCGACTTTGAGCTGCACGCGACCGTCATCCAGCAGCAGGATATCGCCGGGCACCACGTCCCCTGGCAGGCTCTTGTAGTCGATACCGACCTGTTCCTGGCAGCCTTCCCCCTTGCCGAGAGCGGCGTCGAGCACGAACTTGTCACCGATGGCGAGGTAGATCTTGCCATCCTTGAAGGTGGATACGCGGATCTTGGGGCCTTGCAGATCGCCCATGATGGCGACGTGGCGGCCGAGCTTGGCGGCGATTTCACGCACCTGGTTGGCGCGCTGGATATGATCTTCAGGAGTGCCGTGAGAGAAGTTCATCCGCACCATGTCGGCACCGGCGCGGATGATCCCCTCGAGGATGCCGTCGCGGTCGGTAGCCGGACCCAGTGTGGTTACAATCTTGGTACGTCTTGGCATGAAATACTCCAATGTGAAGTTGATATGACTTGAAATACTGCCCCGTCAAGCGAATAGCGTTGGCGCCCGCCTGCAGACCACTCTGAGTGGCCTTATGTTATTAAATTACGATACTACACCAAGCGAGTTGGCATAGACAGCCGGGGGATGGCCCCCCGAGCCTTCAGGAAGTATGGGGGGTATCAAAGCGGGATTCGCGCAAACCTTCTTTGACTTTCTTCAGGTTTTCGCGAAATTTCATGCCACGGCGCAGGGTAAAACCGGTTGCCAGTACGTCCACCAGTGCCAGCTGGGCAATGCGGGAGGCCATCGGCATGTAGACATCGGTGTCTTCCGGCACGTCCATGGAGAGCACCAGGTTGCACTCGCGGGCCAGGGGGGAATCCTTGGCGGTCATGCCGATCACGGTGGCATCGTTTTCACGGGCCAGCGCGGCAATTTCCACCAGCGCCTTGGTGCGGCCGGTGTGGGAAATCAACACCACCACGTCCCCTTCACTGCTGTTGATGCAGCTCATGCGCATCATCACGATGTCGTCGAAACTCACCACCGGAATGTTGAAGCGGAAGAACTTGTTCTGGGCATCGCGGGCCACGGCGGAGGAGGCGCCCAAGCCGAAGAAGCTGATCTTCTTGGACTGGGTCAGGATGTCGACGCAGCGATTGATGGCGGAGATATCCAGGCTGTTCTTGGCAGCATCCAGGCAGGCCATGGTGGACTCGAAGATCTTGGCGGTATAGGTATCGGGGCCGTCTTCCGCTTCCACGTGGCGGTTCACATAGGGAGTGCCGTTGGCCAGGCTCTGGGCCAGGTGCAGCTTGAAGTCCGGGAAACCCTTGGTATCGAGGCGGCGACAGAAGCGATTGACGGTGGGTTCGCTGACGTCGGCCATTTTGGCGAGGGTGGCAATGCTGGAGTGAATGGCTGTCTGGGGGGACGCCAGGATCACTTCAGCCACCTTACGCTCTGATTTACTGAAACTTTCCAGATTGTTCGTAATTTTATCGAGGGTATTCATCATTACCACCAGGCATTTTTGTAATTTAGCTTCAAGTGTCTTTGCACTAAGTTCACAATTTAGCGTGTTTCTAATTGACTCGAGGACTATACAAGACAAGCTCTTATCCAAACTAACCTCGTCCCCGTAAAGTATGACTCATGTCTAATTATTTCGTCATTTAGGTTACAAACTTCCATTTTGGCGGTGAAAACGCTTACAGATGTTGCAAAGCAACAACACTGTGAGCGGGCGCACAGTTGCGTTCAACAAACCCTCTGTCGCGGGGTGCGCTCGGGTAGAATCCTTGCCAAATAATAAGATCGGGACGGTAAGGGCCGCCCCGAGTTGGTAACGAAGGAGTTTGTTATGCAGCATACCCATGCGCTGGTCGGCGACGTCGGCGGCACCAATGCTCGGTTGGCCCTCTGTGAGCTGGCCACCGGCGCGATTTCCAAGGCCAAGACTTACTCCGGCCTGGCCCATCCCAGCCTGGAGGCGGTGATCCGCCTCTATCTGGAAGAGCATGAGGTCAGGGTGAGCGAGGCCTGCATCGCCATCGCCTGTCCCATCAACGGCGACTGGGTCGCCATGACCAACCACACCTGGGAATTCTCCATTAGCGAGATGCAGGCCAACCTGGGTCTGGCCGAATTGCAGGTCATCAACGATTTTACCGCCGTCTCCATGGCCGTCCCCGTACTGGGGGAAGGGGACAGGATCCAGCTCGGTGGTGATGCTCCCGTGGCGGGCAAGCCCGTCGCCATCTATGGCGCTGGCACCGGCCTCGGGGTCGCCCATCTGGTGCAGGCCGGCGAGCAGTGGCTCAGCCTGCCGGGGGAGGGCGGTCACGTGGACTTCGCCGCCAACAGCGAAGAAGAGGACGCCGTGCTGCAGGTGATGCGTGCCGAACTCGGCCATGTGTCGGCGGAACGGCTGCTGTCGGGCCCCGGTCTGGTCAACATCTACCGTGGCCTGGTGAAGTCTGACGGCCGCGAGCCTCAGGCCTTCGCCCCCAAGGACATTACCGAGCGGGCTCTGGCCGGGGATTGCCTCGACTGCCGTCGTACCCTAAGCCTGTTCTGCGTGCTGATGGGGCGCTTTGCCGGCAACCTGGCCCTCAACATGGGCACCTTCGGCGGTGTCTATATTGCCGGTGGCATAGTGCCACGCTTCCAGGAGTTCTTCATCGGCTCGGGTTTTCGGGTGGCGTTCGAAGACAAGGGGCGCTTCAAACCCTATCTCAAGGATATTCCCGTCTTCCTCATCACTCATGAGGGGCCGGGTCTGCTCGGCGCCGGCGCCTATCTGCGCCAGTCTCTCGGGATCCGGCTCTGAGGGGCGAAGGAAACGATGTCATGGCGGTTAAGTCTTGGTTCAGTGACCAGGGCGTAGAGTGATCACACGTACTCAAGAAGACGGGGCTTCATAAGGAATTGAAACCGGTCTTCATCCGCTGGGTGCGTTTGTCACCTGACAAGCCTGAACTGTTTCACCGGCCCTCGCGGCCGGTTTTTTTATGCCCGTTTGCCCGCTAGAAGCCGCTCTCGCGCAGTAACGCGGCCAGCAGCTGGGTCAGCCCTTCCCCCAACAGACTGCGTTTCTCCCCCTCCAATACCAGCTTGCCCCGGGTCTCCCGCAGATTAGCGGGAGCCTGGTCTAGGCGAACCTGCACCAGGAAAAGCGGGTGTATGGGTTGCAGATCCTCTCCCTGCGTACTGGTGGGGATGGGGCCGCCGAAGCGGGAGCCGAGCATGGGGTGCTTGAGTTTGCCCACCCGGGTGGTGCCGAGGCTGATGAGGGTGCCGGTGAGCGGGCTGGCGGTGCCATCCGGGTAGAAACGCACCGGATCCCCCACTCGCAGCCGTCCCATGTCGTCCGCCGCCACATAGGCATCGAGCTGCCACTGGCTCGGGTCTATCAGGATCCCGACCGGATGCTGGCTGTTGAGCCACTGGCCCGGGCGCTGCTCGGGATCCACATCCAGCCAGAGTCCGTCGAAGGGGGCCGCGAGGCGTAGCCTCTCTATTTCGGCCCGGGTGGCGTTGGCCTCCCGGTATTGCACCCGGAGCCGCTCCTGGGTCGCTATCTGCTCACTCAGGCCGAAAGGATCGTCCAGCATGCCCCCAAGGCGGGCGCCATAGGTCTGGATGCTCTGGGTATTGCCCTGCACCTTCCAGTCGAGATCGGGGTCCACCAGTTGCAACAGGGCATCGCCAGCCTTCACCGGCCCTGGGGCGTGCAGGCTCTCCAGGCGGGCAGGAAAGGGGGTGAACACCAGCAGCTGACGCTCGGCCCGGGCAACCCCGACACCCTTGATCTGGCTGTGCCAGGGCAGGGCCAGCAAGACAAACAGGCTGATGAGGACCAGCCCCAGCCCGAGGCGACGGGGGCGGGTCACGCTGGTGCGAGCCTGCCACCAGTGCCTGAGCTCACGCCAGACTGGCAGCACGATAAACCAGGTGATTTCGACCATGAAGAGGAAGATCCCGAGCAGCTTGAAGAACAGGAAATAGACGGCGATGGCGATGCCGAGGAAGAGCACCAGGCGGTAGCACCAGGTGGCGATGGCAAAGGCGATGAGTGCCCGTCGCTGCCGTGGCGGGAATGGCTCGGGCCAGGGCTCCTGCAGTCCGAGCAGGCGACGGCGCAGTGCCACCCTGGCCAGCGCCGAGGCACGCTCGTGCAGGTTCGGAAAATTGAGCAGATCCGAGAGGATGAAGTAGCCGTCGAAACGCATGAAAGGGCTGGCGTTGAGCGCAAGCGAGAGGATCCAGCTGGTGGTGGCGAGGTAGAGCAAGCCGTTGCGCAAGGGGCCGTCATCGCACAGTGCCCAGCCGAGGGTGGCAAGACCTGCGAGGGATAGCTCGGTCAGGATCCCGGCGCTGGCGATGGCGAGCCGCTGTCTGGGGCGGGTCAGCTTCCAGCTCTCGCTGGTATCCGTGTAGAGCATGGGCCAGAGCACCACGAAGGCGATGCCCATGTGGGCCACCCGCACCCCCAGCCGGGTAGCGACCAGCGCATGGCCAAGCTCGTGCAACGTCTTGGCCAGGATCAGGGCGATGGCGAAGCTCAGCAGTCCATCCAGGGAGAAAGATTCCACCAGGGCGTGGGTAAAGGCATCCCATTGCTGCAGTGCCAGCATGACGCCGAGTAGGCTGGCGAGGATGACCAGCCAGGCGGTGATGGGAGAAAACAGCCAGCCAAGGTGTGTGGCCAGGCGCTGCAGCAGGGCCTGGGGACGCAGCAGGGGAATGCGAAAGAAGAGGTAGTGATGCAGCCACCAGTTGCCCTTCAGCCATGCCCGGCCTTCACTGCCCTGACGCAACCGCTCCACGGCCTGGGGACTTGGGCGCAGCAACTGATGGCGCTCGAGAAACTGGCAGAGGGCGAGGATCTGCTCGGCTTCCGGGTGCAGGGATGTCTCGTTTTGCAGCTGCTGTTGCAGGCTGCGGGGCGTCTGTCCGGCCCAGCGAACCAGACACTCGAATTCGAACCAGCCGATGCGATAGAAGCGGTTGATGACGGTGTCCTGGATGAGCCAGGCGGGCTCCCCGGTGGCGGTGCTGTCGGCCGGGCAGAGGCGCAGATCGTCGCGCAGGCTCGGCAGGGGGAGATCGGCCGGATCCAGCATCAAAGTCCGCTCCAGGCGCGCAGGGCCGCCAGCGGCCGGCGCAGCAGGTAATAGCCGAGCAGGACGCGATCGCCGTAAAGCTTGGCCGTGCCATGCAAGCCGAGGCGCGCATGGGGCGGGGCGTCCTCGATGCTGGCAAGCAGCCGATAGGCGATGACCCCTTCGGCCCCAGGCTGGGCCTGATAGCTGGTCTCCAGGATCTTGCCACGCAGGGGTTGCAAGGGATAGGCGCTGAGGAACAGGGTGACCTCGGCGCCGGGTTCGAGGGCGATGGCGTCGGCGACCGGCAGCTGGATGCGCATGGCGGGACGACCGGGATCCGCCAGTTGCATGATGCGTTCTCCGGTCACCACCGGCTTGCCGATCCAGTCGTTGACGTCGCTGAACACGGCGATGCCATCGCTTGGGGAGGTGACCTCGCTGCGGGAGAGCTGCAGCTCGACCCCCGCGAGTTCGGCCCGTTTCTGCTGGGCGCGGCCGGTGAGCAGGGTCAGCTCACGTCGGCTCTGGGGATTGTCGAAGGCACGCTGGCTGGCGGCGAGCAGTTCGGCATCGGCGACGGCCACCTCCTGCGTCAGTACTTCTGCCCGATTGCGCAAGGTGGTCTCGTCGAGCCGAAACAGCGGGTCCCCGGCCTTCACCACCTGGTTGGGGCGCACTGCCAGATGCTGGATGACCCCCGCCAAGGGGCTGCTGATCACCTGATTGGTGCGTGAGACCACTTCTGCCGGCGCCAGGGCACTCTGGCGAATGGGGATGAGCAGCATGATGCCTGCCGCAGTGGCCAGCAGGATGAGTTGGCGTCGGCTTGGCCGCCAGCTGAATAGCCTGGGTTGATGGGTCAGGCTGTGCCAGCAATAGGCCCAGGTCTGCCAGAGGCCTGGCAGCAGGGGGAGCAGGGGAGCGGGAGGTTCGGCTTCGCGCAGCAGGCAGAACAGACCGAGGCGCTCTCCCTCCTCATGCTGGATGGGAACGCAGAATACCCCCTCCGGCCACCATTCGGCCCAGCCATCGACCAGGTGATCGGGCAGGGCCAGGGCATCCCGTGCCAGCCAGACGGGCTGGTTGCCGCTGACCTGTGCATCGAGCCAGCGACTCATGCCGTCGAGCCAGATGAGGTAGGGAGAGTCTTCGCTGGGTTTGGCCAGGCCCGAGACACAGAGCAGCTCTTGTGCCTGACCGTGGCTTTTGAACACCAGCGCCTGATGGAAGGGCAGCAGCTGATACAGGTCGTTGGCCATGGAGAAGGCGAGGGCGTTGAGACTTCGGGCGGCCATGGTCCGGTCGCGCAGGGCATGGAGTGCGAGCAGTAGCTGAGGCGGAGGGAGGCGTTCAGTCATGGGACTCCATGAGTCGAGCCACGCCACTCATGCCGGCCACCAGCTCGGGGTAGGGGGCATCCAGGCGGGCTTCCAGTTCGACGGTCTGGGCCACGGCATCGACCCTGGCATTGATCTGGCTGATCTTGGCCTGATAGGGCTTGCCGGTTTCGAGCACGTTGATCTCGATGGGCTGCCCCTCCTTGAGGCCGGACAGCAGGCGAGAGGGGACGTTGAGCCTTACCTTGAGGGGACCGTCGCTCACCAGATCGAACAGCGGGGTGCCGGCAGTCATGGTCTGGTAGGGTTTGGCCTGCACCTGGGCGATGCGCCCGGCAAAGGGGGCCCTGACATCGCAGTAGCTGCTGCGGGCCCGAGCCAGGGCATCGGCGCCCTCGGCCTTCTGCACTCCGGTGGCGGCGATGGCGACCTCGAGATCCCCCACCGCATCGAGTTTGCGCAGATTGCGTTTGGCGGCGAGATCCTGGCGCGCCATCTGCAATTCAGCCCGGGCGACGCTGGCCTGAGCCTCCCCTTCACGGCAATCGAAACGGGCCAGCAGCGTGCCCTTTGGGACTCGCTGGCCCAGACGGGCTTGGAGTTCCCCCAGGGTACCGCTCATCTGGCTGGAGAGGGTGGTCTCCAGATTGGCGGCCAGCAGGATGCGGATGGCATTGGGGTCATCCTGCCAGTGCTGCTGATCGCTCTGCGGCGCGGGCGCGGCCTGGAGACTGAGCGGCAACAGCAGCAGGCACGGGAGGCAGAGGTTAGTCGACGAGGGCATAGGGTACCCCGCTATTGGAGGTCAGCAAGGCCTGGTTCTCCTGTTTCTTGATGGTCTGCTCGATGGCGTTGGCCAAGGTGGTGATGTCGTGTTGGGCAATGGCCTCGGGTTGCACATCCAGGCCGATGGAGTTGTAGAGCCGCCCCCAGGCCGCCTGTGCCTGTGAGTAAGCCGCTTCGCGCTGGTAGCGGGAGAGCAGGTAGCGCCCCTCCGAGCGGATCACCTCGAGCTCTGAGCCCTGATCGCTGGTACGGGCCGCCTGAGCGTAGTTCAGAAGACTCTTGTCGACCCGCAGGCTCTCGTCGGCGAAGGCGACCTCCTGGGCTGCCAGGTTATAACGCAGCGCTCCGACCCTGACCTGGGTCAGCACCGCCATGGAGAGGGCGACCCGGCGGGCATCGTCGGTGACCTTCTGGGAGACCTCGGTATTCTGGATGGCGGGGATGCGCAGGAACTTGAGCAGGTTGATCGAGACTTGCAGCCCGGTCTCGGACCAGTGATTGTTGTAGAGATACTGGTTGGAGTCGTAGTTGTAACCCCAGTTCAGGCTGACGTTTGGCCAGAGTTCCGCCTTGGCTATCTTGATGTCCTGCTGGTTGGCACGCTTGCGATACCACTCCTCCATGATCTCGGGGCGATTCTCCAGCGCCATCAGCTCCATGTTGTCGATGGTCTGTGCCAGGATGGGCAGCTTGGGCTCGGGGGTATCGGCCAGTTCCATCTTGCTGCCGGAGGGGAGCGACATGAGGGCGGCCAGCTCGGCACGGGCGAACTCGAGATCCTGTCGCCGCTGATTGAGCAGGGAGACAGCGTCTATCAGGGCCCGTTGGTAGGCGAGGGCCTGCTGGCGAGGCATCAACCCCTGCGTCTCGGCCTGGCGGGCCGAATCCAGGGCCATCTGGGTTCTGGCCATCAGCTTGTTGACCTCTGGCAGCAGCCGCTGCGCCCCCAGGGCGCGCCAGTAGGCGCTGCGCACATCCTGCAGCACGTTCTGGGCAACCTTGCGTCTGCGCTCCTCGGCCATCAACACCTGGTCGGCTTTTTGCTGGTTGCGGTAATAGGCCACTCCGAAGTCCAGCAGACTCCAGCTCAGGCCCAGCCCGCTCAGATCACGATAACGCTCCTGGGACGTTGAGGGGCGCAGGCTCACCTCACCATCCTCTATCCCGACCGAGGTGCCGCCGGAGTCGTTGCTGCGTCCTGCCAGTCCGGCGGAGGCCACCAGCTGGGGCAGCATCTCGTGGCTCGAGAGATCCCGCAGATCGGCGGCCAGGGCGCTCTCCATCAGCTTCAGGCGATAGTCCAGGTTGTACTTGAGGGCGCGGGCCGCCGCCTCGTAGAAGGTAATGGGGTGGTTCACCGGTTCCTGCTGGCCATACATCATCTGGCGATCGAACTGGATCCTGTCGGTCTTGTCCTGCTCGGTATAGGTCTCAGGTGGCAGAGTGCTGCAGGCGCACAGCAGCAGTGGGGTGCTGAGGAGCAAGGGTCTGGAAGCGAGTTGTGGCATAGGGTTCGTCCTTGGAATCAAGTGCCTGATCTTGTTGTTGTGACAGCATTGCGTGCGATGGTGCGTCCCGCAGCATCCTGCAACTGCCTGGTAAAACTGCTGGCCTTGCCGGTGCGCCCGTCAGCGAGATGGGGTCTCATCTGCTGGGGAGTCATGGCGAATACGGACTCATCGCTGAGCAGGCCGTCGGCATTGAGATCTATCCGCCCGTGGCGACCGAGGAAGGTCGCCAGATCCAGCTCCTGGGCAAGCCAGCTCTCCTGTACGCTCTGGCTGACGAAGGTGCCGTCGAGCTGACCCAGACCCTGGCCGATGCTCTGGCTCTGGATCTCCGGCGCCAGCCCGAAGAACAGCTGGCTGCCATCGGACTGCTCGGCGCTGGCCCCGAGCCGTAAATTGATGTTCTGTACGACAGGGGTCACGAACACCACGGGGGTCGGGTCGGGGTAAGCGTCAACGGTGCTGGTATTTCCGGATGCCCCGTCCTCATGGTGGCCAGCGGGTCCCTCGTCGGGGGGCGGAACATAGGGGGCCGAGATGTCCAGGTGGATCACCAACTGGGCCTGGTCGGTGGCATCGCTGCCATCCCCCAGGGTGTAGGTGAAGACATCCTGCAGTACCTGTCCGAGCCCGGCAGCGGCAAGCACTTCCCGGTTGGTCAGGTCGATGGTGTAGCTGTAGCTGCCGTCGGCATTGAGTGTGAGCCAGCCGTAGCGGCCTGCCAGGGGCTGGCCGAGCACGCCCCCGTCGCCGCTGCCATTCTCGGCACCGCTGCGCACGGCCACGACACGCAAGGGATCATTGGCGTCCACATCCCCGTCGTTTGGCAGTACCTGGCCCTGGGTATGGGGGGCGGGCTGCTGATCGTTGGCGACCGCACTGTCATCCTGAGCGACCGGATTGTCGTTGGCCCCTTGAATGAGTACCGTCAGCCGGGCCAGGGACTGAGCCCCGGTGGTGTCACGCATCTGATAGCTGAAGATCTCGGTCAATGTCTGGCCGGTGGTGCGCAGCGCCTCGACCTCGGGGTTGTCATTGTCCAGCAGATAACGGTAGCTGCCATCGGCATTGAGGATGAGCTGGCCATAGCGTCCCTGCAACGTCTGCCCTGCCGCGACGCTGACTCCCTGGGCATTGCTGACGGTGAGGACGGCGCGGGTCTCACCGTTCTCCGCGCTGTCTACATCGCTGTCGTTGTCCAGCACATTGCCCACCGGATCCCGCCCTGCCGTGGTGTTGTGAATGCCGCCAGCCTCGATGGCCGTGGTCTGATCGTCCTGGGCGATGGGGGTGTCATTGGTTCCCTCAATCAGCACTGTCAATTTTGCTTGGGATTGTGCTCCCAGCGTATCTTGCATCAGATAAATAAATGTGTCGGTCAGTGTCTGACCGGCGGTACGCAGCGCCTCGACCTCAGGGTTGTCATTGTCCAGCAGATAGCGGTAGCTGCCATCGGCATTGAGGATGAGCTGGCCATAGCGGCCCTGCAACGTCTGCCCTGCCGTGGCGCTGACCCCCTGGGCATTGCTGACGGTGAGAACGGTACGGGTTTCACCATTGGCCGCGCTGTCTACATCGTTGTCGTTGTCCAGTACATTGCCAGTGGGATCCCGCCCTGCCGTGGTGTTGTGAATGCCGCCAGCCTCGATGGCCGTGGTCTGATCGTCCTGGGCAATGGGGGTGTCATTACTCCCCCTGATGGTCAGGGTCAGGGTGCTGACACTGCCGTCTCCCCAGATATCGACAATCTGATAGCTGAAGACTTCGGTCAGGGTCTGATCCGGTCTACGCAGGGCTTGCACCTCGGCCAGACTGTTGTCCAGGCTGTAGTGCCACCTGCCATCGGCGTTCATAAGAAGATCCCCGTAACGACCACGCAATACCGTGCCCAGGCTGGCACTTTGACCATTGGCGTTTTGTACCTGCGTCACGGTCAGGGAATCTCCTTCAAGATCCGTGTCATTGTCCAGCACGTTGCCGTTCGGATTCAGGCCAGGCTGGGCATTGTTCAGCCCTCCGGCCTCGATGACCTGTGCCTGGTCGGGATTGGCGACAGGCGCATCATTGCGCCCGCGAATGATGATGGTGAGTTGAGCCAGATCGATGGCCCCGGCAAGATCCTGCGCCCGATAGGTGAAATGATCATTGAGGGTCTGCAAGGGCCCCAGGCCCAGTACGGCGGCGTTGGTGATGTCCAGCGCGTATTGATAGTCGCCGTTCAGATGCAGCGTCAGGGTGCCATATTGGCCCACTAGCACCAATGGCACACCCAGACTCACGGGATCGAGAGTGCCGCTGGAGGCCTCTTCCCCGGTGCGCCCCCCCGTCAGGGTGAGGAGGTCGCCACTGTCGACATCCGTGTCATTGGTCAACAGATTGCCGCTGGGGTTTCTGACGTTGCCTGCGCCATTGTCGGCGGCTGCGAGGCCAGTATTGTTCTGGGCGACCGGTGCGTCGTTGGCTCCCTCTATACGGATGATGAGCGTGCTTTGACTGCTGGCATTGTTGGCATCCCGCATGCCGTAATTGAAGGTGTCGTTTAGCACATCGCCACTGGTTCGCAAGGCCTGCACCGCAGGCAGGCTGTTATCCACCACATAGGTGTAGCTGCCATCGGCATTGAGGGTGAGCCAGCCGTAGGTACCCCTCAGTTGTGAGCCCAGGATACCGGCTGTGCCACCAATTGTGCTGACGGCGTTGACGGTCTTGGTTTCATTGAGGTTCGCCGAATCAGGGTCGGTGTCGTTGGCAAGGACGTTGCCGGTGGCGTTGCTGCCCAGGGTGGCATTGTTGATGCCGCCCGCCTCGATGGCGGTTCCGGTGTCGGCAATGGCGACCGGGGTGTCGTTGCGTCCCTCGATGGTGATGGTCAGGGTCGAGGCACTGAGCAAGCCGCCGAGATCCCGGATCTGGTAGTCAAATTGTTCTGTGAGGGTGTCCCCGGGGAGCAGTCTTTGGACATCGGGATTGGCGTTATCCACCACGTAGGTGTAAGTGCCATTGGCGTTGAGGGTGAGCCAGCCGTAGGTGCCCCTCAGCGCGGAGCCCAGGGTCCCGGCGGTACCGCCACTGGTGCTGACGGCACTGACAGTCTTGGTTTCATTCAGGTTCGCCGAGTCGGGGTCGGTGTCATTGGTGAGCACGTTGCCACTGGGATTGGTGCCCGCGGTGCCGTTGTTGAGACCACCGGCCTCGATGGCGATGGCGGTATCGGCGATGGCGATCGGGGTATCGTTGCGTCCCTCAATGGTTATGGTCAGGGTCGAGGCACTGAGCAAGCCGCCAAGATCCCGGATCTGATAGCCAAATTGCTCGGTGAGGGTTTCCCCCGGCAGCAGTGCTTGGACATCGGGATGGGCGTTGTTCACCACATAGCTGTAGCTGCCATCGGCATTGAGGGTGAGGGTGCCGTAGCGTCCGTTGATGGCGCTGCCGACCGTCCCCGTGGTCGCTTCAAAGTTGACGCCGGAGACGGTGAGCTGCTCGCCGTTGGCATCGGGGTCGGTGTCATTGGTGAGCACGTTGCCACTGGGATTGGTGCCCGCGGTGCCATTGTTGAGGCCACCGTCCTCGATGGCGGTGGCGGTATCGGCGGCGGCGGTGGGTGCATCATTGGCCCCCTGGATGGTCATGGTGATGCTGGCCTGGCTGGTGGCCCCGGCGGCATCGCGCATGGTGTAGCTGAAGCTGTCGGTGAGTGTGTTGCTGGTCAGGCGCAGGGCCTGCACCGCAGACAGGCTGTTATCCACCACGTAGGTGTAAGTGCCATTGGCGTTGAGGGTGAGCCAGCCGTAGGTGCCCTTCAGTGCTGAGCCCAGGATCCCGGCGGTGCCACCACCAGTGCTGACGGCACTGACGGTCTTGGTCTCATTCAGGTTCGCCGAGTCGGGGTCGGTGTCATTGGTGAGCACGTTACCGGTGGCGTTGCTGCCCTGGGTGGCGTTGTTGATGCCGCCCGCCTCGATGGCGGTGCCGGTGTCGGCAACGGCGATGGGGGCATCATTGCTACCGTTGATGGTGATGAGCAGGGTAGTGATGTCGTTGAGGTTGCCAAGATCCATGACCCGGTAACTGAAGGTCTCGGTGAGGCTCTCCCCCGTGAGCAGGGCCTGGACGGTGGCGTTGGTGTTGTCGACGACATAGCGATAGCTGCCATCGGCCCCGAGGATCAGGGTGCCGTACAGACCGGGCACCTGGCCGCCGTTGGCGCTGGTGCTGCCCGCCGGCACATCGATGATCTGCCCAAGATCGGTGACGGGGCCCAGTGCGACCTTGTCGACGCGCTTGCTGTCGGCGTTGTCGATGTCCGTATCGTTGCCGAGCACATTGCCGGTTGCATCCGTGCCGGGCTGGCCGACCCCCTGCTCGGTGACGCTGCCCGTATCCGGAGTTGCCACAGGAGCATCGTTGGCTCCCCGGATGGTGACGTCGAGGTAAGCCAGACTGCTGGCACCCAGGCTGTCTATCAGCGTGTAACTGAACCGTTCGGTCAGGGTGTCGCTGTCAAGACGCAGGGCTTCGACGTCCGGATGGCTGTTGTTGACCTCGTAGCGATATCCCCCGCCGGACAGCAGATAGAGAGTGCCATATTTGCCATTCAGGGTGGCGGGGATATCGGCCGAGTTCGGGGTGACGGTGTTGTTGGGGGCCGTGTCCAAACTGGTGACCAGCCCCAGATGCAGACGATCGCCATTGGTGGCAATGTCGACATCCAGGTCATTGGTCAGCAGATTGCCCTGTGGATTGTTTCCTGGCTGGTTGTTTTTCGTGCCACCGGCCTCGGTGGCAGTGACATTATCGTCTTGGCCGATGGGGGCGTCATTGATTGGCCGTATGGTAATCGCGATGCTGGTCGTGTCGGTCAGGGCATCTTCGGCATTGCCGGGGATGCCATCCCCATTCAGCTTGTCACCGAACTGGCCATTGTCATTGACCAGCACGGACAAGACGTCGCTGCCGTTGAAATCCTGATTGCCGCGATAGTTCAGGGTCAGCAGGGCCGCGTTGAGGGCACTCAGGTTGCCGGTCAATATCAGCTGGGCACCACTGTTGTTGGTTACAACGGTCAGGCCCGCGGCGCTGCCAAGAGACAAGACGCCATGACTGACGGTGAGGGTCAGGGTCAGGGCGCCGGTGCCCGCGTCGATATCGGCCACCGACAGCCCTGTGATGGTGAGGTCGGTGTCCTCATCCACGCTCTGGGCCGGTGTGGTATTGCCGAGTTCGGGGGCGTCGTTGAGCTCCACATAGCCAATGTTGGCACCATCGACATATTGACTGCCGTCGATACCGCTTTCGGTGAGGGTGACGCTGACCTGGCCAAGGGTGTTGCCATCGCTGTCGATGCGCACCTGCAGGGTGCCTGCGCTGGCATCCGTGATGGTGGCGCCGGCGGGCCCGTCGAGACGATAGACACCGGCGGGAAGGATACCAAAGGAGAAGTGGCCGCTGCTGTCTGTTGTGGCGGTAAAACTCCGGTTATCCCCGGTGGTGGCCAGATCTCCATCGGCACCGCCCCAGACCAGGGTGACGGTTTTCCCTGTCAGGCCCGGGCCATCCGGAGTGGTACTGGTGTTGGCGCTGGCGGTGTCGTTCCACAGGGTACCGCTGATGATGCCAAGACCGGCCCGGCTGGTGAGCACATAGTTGTTGAGCGTGTTGCCCGGCCCGTCCTGACCGGTACGCTCGCCACTGTCGCTGCCATCTGCGCCGACACTGGAGCCGCCCCAGCCGGTGAAGCTTTCCGGCAGGCTGGACCAGGTGAGGGTCGCATCCGTACCGGTGATGTTGGCGCCATTGGGCAGGTCCACGCTGTAGACAAGGCTCACTTTGGCGCCCACATCCAGCTGGGAGAAGTTGACCGCGAAGCTGTTGCCCTCGGTCAGGGTCACTGTCGTGCCGGGAGGGAGGCCGAAGTTGTTGCCGCCGGCACTACGGTCATAGGTGTAGGTGGTGCCGTTCAGGGTGATGGTCAGGCTGGTCAGGGCGTAGTTGCTGCCACCCGGGAAGCCATCGGTCAGGCGGGGTTCGAAGGCGATGATGCCCCCGGTCTGCTGGAAGTCTATCTGGACGTTGGCACTGCCGGCTGTACCATTGATGCTGGGAGTGAAGCCCGTGATGGTCTTGTCAAGGCCCCCCATGCCGGGTTCGATGACGCTCTGAATGACGGTGGCGCTGGTGCCACGCTGGACCAGATTGGCGGGATCCGTCCCGACATAATCCTTGGCGATGACCCCTAGTTGGGTACCCGCCTGGTTGCTCTGGACGTTGTCGACCCGGACGTTGAACTCGATGGCGATGCCTTCAAGGTTGCTATCGCCATCGAAGTTATCAATGTTGCCCAAGCGGAAAATGATGGTCTGGTTACCATCGGCGTCGGTGACGACTTGGATCTGGCTGTTGGCAAGCAGGCCTTGCAGGCCGTTGGCCAGGGTCGGGGAGATGGACTGCGCGGCTATACTGGTCTGATCGCCAAGGACGTCAGCCCCGGTGATGAGCGACCCACCCAGGCTGCTGGTGAGGGCGCCATTGGAGATCAAGGCTAGCCGGACCTGTTCCGGATCGATAAAACTGAGCCCCTTCGGCAGGCTCACCCTGAGCTCATAGTTGTCATTCTCCCCTTCGGGGATCAGGGCGACCACCTTGTAGCGCACTATCTCGCCCACCGTGACCTGCTCGATGCTGGCATCGGTGGCCCCCCCACCGGTTTCTGCCACACCGCCGACCCGGGAGATCAGAATGCCGCTGGCGATAGGGATGACCCCCTTGCTGATGACCTGGAAGTCGTTGAGCACGTTGTCGATGAGCTGGCCATCGACACCGGTACGCTCGCCAGCGGGGTCGGCACTGGTACCCTGAGTGCCGTTCAGGCTGGTCCACTGCACCTCGGCCTGGTTGGTCAGCTGGGCAAAACTGGTGGCGCTGGCATTGACGGTAGCGGAGACAGTGATGATGAGCTGCTTGCCCACCGCCATGTCGATATTGGCATCGGCCTTGGTCTGCAAGTGGTAGCCGGCCTGTGGGTCGCCCACCAGTTCGAACTGACTGCTGACGTCGACACCATCATAGATGACCGACCCCAGACTGTAGTTGCCCAGTTGGGTGGGCAGGGCATTGCTCAGACGGATGTCGAAGGCGTCCAGGGCGCCGGTGTTGCTGACGACGATGTTGAAGCTGAGGTTGTCTCCCTCCTCGAAGCCATAGGGTGGGGGCGTGGTCTGCAAGCTCTGGATAACAGTGAGTCTGGGCTCCTGAATGATGACATCGGAGGACGGTGCCGTCGTGACTTCTCGCACGATGGGGGCGCCCGCCGCGACATCCCCATCGGGGTCCTGGTAGTGCAAGCTGGCGCCGTTGCTGAGATGGGTACCTGGCTGATTGCTCATGACGTTGTCGGCAACCAGACGCAATCTGATGGTGAAGCTGTTGTTGCCCTGGTTGTTGTCCGCGGTGGCACTACTCACGTTGAAGCTGAAGAGGGCGTCGGCATCATTCGTTCCCAGCCCGCTACCGCTCAGGGTTGGATCGCTGATGGTGCCACCAAAGCCGGTGGTGATGAGCTCATAGCCCTTGCCGCCGTTGTAGCTGGTGTCGAGCCTGAACCCTGGCGGGATAAGGTCGGTGATCTGCAACTGCTGGGTGCTCCCCTCCGGCAGGGTGACCCGGATGTCGTAACCCATGCTCTCACCGATCACCAACACATTGCCGGAGGTATGGCCGGCGCTGGACGAGGCATCCGCATCCCCGTTGATGAAGTCGATGACGAGACTGGGGGCGGCAACCTGCTCGCTTGCCGTGTCGGTCAAATCCACCGGGGTGAAGTCCAGCCCGTTGTTGACGCTGGCATAGTTGCTCAGCACGGCGCTGGTCTCCAGGGTGCTGCTGGTCCGAATATCTGTCGCTACATCCACGTCATAGGTGATGACTATCAGATTGCTACCGTTTGTGTCGGCTGTCGTGCCGCTCCGTCCGGGCAGCAGGCTGGCGACATTGCCCGCGTCCAGGAAGCTGATGGTGTTGCCGTTGACCTGATAGTCGACCCCCAGGGTCAGCTGGGTGCCATCGCCGCGATAGACCTGCAGATTGGCTAAAGCCAGGGATCCGTTGCTGAAGGTGAGACCGGCGGGAAGGTTGATGCTGGTGACGACGTCATAAGCGCCGCCGCCCCCCCGGTTCTCGATGGCCGTGGCCAGACGGAGTTTATCTGCACCGTCTATATCGACGACATCGCCATTCACCGCATTGATATCGGTGATGGGGGCGGTGAAGGGACGACCGCCGCTGCCTGGCGCGGTCCAACTGCCTGTGGTGCCGCTGACGGTACCATTGCTGGACGAGACCACGCCGTGGTTGATGGCGAGATCCGGCTCGGCGATGGAGGTGATGATGGTGACATCCGAGCTGCTGAGCTGGGTCTTGTTCAGGGTGGTGACCTGGCTGGATTGTGCCAGCACATCCAGGGTGCGTTGATCAGCGAAGGGTTGATCGCCGACTCTGAGGGTGAACTCCACCTCGATGCGGCTGCCCCCCAGCGCGCTGGTGGCATAGCTGCCGAAGTCGAAAATGAGGGCGTTGCCGGGCCCCACGGTGACGCTGACGATGTTGCCGAGGTTGGTGTCGCCGGTACCGAAGTGCCACATGCCGACCCCGGTGCCCTCGGTCCAGTTGATGGTGCTGATATCAAACAGGGGGAGGGGCAGATAGGCGGTCAGCTTGAACTGTTCATAGTCCCCGGTCACCAGGTCGTAACTGAGCCGGAAGGTGACCTCATCCCCGGGTCTGAGCTCGACGGGGCCGCCCGGGCTGTTGCTGCCATTGACGGTGGCCAGCTGGATATCGACCTGGCTGGTGGGGATGCGGGTAGTGGTCTGGGAGCTGTCGGACTCCGTGCCGCCAGTCAGGTTGGTGCTGTTCTCAAGGATGCTGGCCGTGACGGTGGCGCTGTTGCCTATGCTGTCCCCTTCATTGATCTCGCTCTGGGGGTTGCCGGCGGGCGGGGTATAACTCTGGCTGATGAGGGCGCTGTAACTCAGCAGGGCGAGGGTGGCGCCTTGCTGATTGTCATCGAAAGCCAGATCGCCGCCGAGCCAGCTCAGCAGCGGGAAGGCATTTTGCAGGGACTGGCCGATATCGAAAGTGATGGTGGTGGTGCCATCGGCATTTTGTGTCGCGGTGTAAACCAGGGCGATGGTCTCACTGGTGCCGTTGCGCATCAGGGTCAGGGTCGGAGTGCCGGTGAAGGTCTGGCCGTCGCTCAGCGTGTCAGTGACCACGAATTGCCCTTCCCCCAGGATATTTTTGCCAAAGGCAAAGTAGTCTGACAGCGCCATCTTGACGGTGTAAGCCAGGGTATCTCCCGGGCTGAGACCCGTCTTGCCACTGTCGACGCTGAGCACGACCTCTTTTTGCAGCGAAATGGATCGAGCCGTGAAGGCAATGGTGTCACCTTGGCCGCTGAAGTCGATGGTCGTGTCCGGTGGCGTCACATCCCGGCTGTCGATGGGGGTCCACTCACCGGTGGCCGTGGGAGCGGCGATGGTGATCTGGACCGCATCGCCGCTGTTGGGGTCGATCACCTGCTGGCCGTTGGCATCGGCGTCGGGCACGTAAAACTTGACGAGGGTGTCGGTGGCGGCGCTCAGGGTACTGTATTGCACCGTGAAGGCGCTGATGAAGATGAGATCGCTGTTGATGGCATTGGCCATCAGGGTCGGATTGGTGATGACCCGGCCATCGGAGAGGGTGATGGAGGTCAGGGTACCGTTGGTCCCCGGCGTGATGGCGGTGACCTGCATATTGGCCGGCAGAGCCTGGCTGATGACGACGTTGCTGAGTATCTGGCCTGCGGCCGGGGTGGCGGTCAGGGTCAGGGTATGGTTGAAGTTGGGGCCCGTGGTGGTCTCCCCTTCCTTCATGTCGAGACTCTGTTCGAACTCGATGATGGTGGGCCTGACCACGAAGCTGTGCAGACTGCTCTCGGTCAGGGTGGGATCATCTAGCGGGTTGTTCAGGGCGTCGTTGCCATACTGGAAGCCGCTGCGCACTCCTATGGTGAGCTGTGGCGTGGCCGAGGAGTAGCTGGTATCCGCCAGCTCGCTCAACCTGGCGCTGATCTGGATGGGAATGTCCGGCTGCCCCTGGGTCACACTGGCAAAGGGCAGTACCACCACCACCAGGGTATCCCCGGCGCGCAGCCCCACATCGGCCGCCCGGATGATGAGGGGATTGCCGCTGCTGTCGACGGCGAGGGGGTGGGTCGCATTGCCGGAGGCGTCGAAGACGACGGTATGGGTCTGGAGGACCTGGCCCAGATAGCTTGCCTGGGTAAAGGTGATCCCATCGTTCCCGTCCTTGCCTGTACTGGGCAGATAGATATCCAGATAGGGAGCATAACCGCTCTGGCTGGCGGCATTGCGAACGTTGACGGTGAACTGGACCTCGTCACCGAGCAGCACATCGGCACTGCTTTGAGGCAGGCTGCTGCTGGGCTCGGCGTTGGCCAGCAGGCTATCGTAGCTGTGCAGCGCTGCAGCACCCAGGGCGAGTGGCTGATCGATGAGTCCCTTGCTCACCTCCAGTTGCCAGTCTCCCCCTTTGCTGATGGCGCCGGTGTCATCGCTGGATGCCCCGACATCGGCCCCAGTCCATTGTGCCAGGGCATTGACCAGCGCCTGTCCGGACTCCCCGGCACCGACTCGGCAACCGTAGAGTTGAATGTCGGCATTCTGGCTCAGATGGGATTGCCAGCCCTGCAATTGCGCACTGACGCTTGCCAGATTGTCGGCGGTGAGGGTGCGATTGCCCAGAGTGAATTGACCCGCGGAGCCGTGGGAGAGGATCTGGATGCTGTCGACCTGGCCGAGCTGCGCCAGTTTCTGCCCAATGGCGGCCAGGGCATCGGTTTGCTTGTCAATCAGCAGCAGGCTGGTGTTGCCGTCCAGGTGTTCGGTCAGTTGCTGCGCTTGCTCGATCCGGGTATCGATGACCAGCAGGTGGCGGGGTTGGGCTGTTTGTGAAGGTTCACCGTGAGCGGGGGCATCGCTTGGGTTGTCCTGGTGCTCCTGACTCTGATGCTCGGCTGCCACGGCCGCGGCACCGTCAAACAGTATGCGCGGTTCCAATGCCAACATCTGGTGTTGGGGCCGGAGAATGGATCTAGGGTTCGAAGTAGCCATAGCAACGCATCCATGCAGTCGTATTTGGCTTTAGTTTATCTCATAGCCGGCAACCCCTTGCCAGCTTGTTAGTGTTTGATTCGTCAAAAAATGGCAGCTTCAGGCAGCAACCTGATGAGGGTTGCCCACTCACTCTTCAGCCTCAGGGAATGGTCATCTGGAAACGGGCGCCGCCAAGGGGAGATTCATCCACCCGAATGTCGCCACCGTAGCTGTGCACTATTTCGGTCACGACCGCGAGACCGATGCCTTGGCCAGGGGAGCTGTCAGCCCGGACACCGCGCTGGAAGATCTGCTCCGACTTGCCGGGCGTGATGCCTGGACCATCGTCTTCCACCAGAATAAGCAGGCCACTGCCTTGCCGACGTACCTGCACTTGTACCTCACTGATGGCAAACTTGCAGGCGTTGTCGAGCAGATTGCCCATCATCTCCATCAGATCCCCCTGCTCGCCATGGAAGAAGACGTCATCGTCGAACTGGAACTGGGTCTGCAGTTTTTTGTGGCGATAGACCTTGGCCAAACTCGCCAGCAGCTTCTCGATGAGGGGGACTGGCTCGGTACCTTTGCTCGCGAGGCGCTTGCGGCCGGTGACGGCGCGGCGCAGCTGATACTGGATGATCTGATCCATGGTGGTGATCTGTTCATTGATGTTGTCGTGCACCGGGTGGCCCAGTTTGAACTCCTGAGCCGTGATCTGGATGAGGGCGAGCCGGGTTTTGAGACTGTGGGCCAGATCGTTCAGCGCATGCTGATAGCGTTGGGTCTGCTGGCGTTCATTTTCCAGCAATTGGTTGACCGACTCGGTCAGGGGCAGCAGCTCCCGCTCATAATCGCTGGAGAGGGCCTCCCGTTTGCCGGCCCGGATCTCGTTGATCTGCCGCGCCATGGTGCGAAGGGAGGAGAGGCTCCAGAAACTGGTGAGCAGCAGCAGGGCACCCAGCAGGCAATAGGCCAGCAGCGCCTGGCGGATGCATTGGTAGAGGTACTCCCGGGTCTGATCCTGATAGCGTTTGGCGGAGTCGACCATGACCACGTAGTAGGTGGTGGGGCCGTCACCGTGATTGCGCAGGAAGCGCAGACTGTAGATGAAATAGCTGTCACCGTTCTTGATGGTGTGCAGCTTGAAGAAGTAATCCTGATCCAGCCCCCCCAGATACTTCATCAGGTCTTGGCAGATGGTGCCCTTGATGGTGATCACTTCCGGCATGTGCAGGCTGGACCAGCTTAGCTCGCCATCCGAGCGACAGATGAGGGTATCGAGGTTGGGATCGATGGCATCGGGGGTGATGCTGGCGAGCTCCGTGATGGCGTGGGGATCCGGCTGCTTGGAGGAGAACAGCTTGGAGAGGTTCTCCTGCATGCGGGTACTGGCCTTCTGGGCCTGCTCTTCGGCATGGCCGAGATAGAGGATATAGACGGAAAACGCCATGATGATGGCGATGACCAGCATGGCGCTCATCATCAGCTTGATATGCAGGGAGCGGCGGATAAGCTTCATCAAATCTCCCCCAAACGCCATGGCGATGTTCCGCTTAACTGCATGACAGGTTGAAGATGTAACCCTGGCGGCGGATGGTGGAGATGGGGGCGATGGTCCCTTCCGGATCCAGCTTTTTGCGCAGACGGCTCACCATCACCTCTATGGTGTTCGGATCCCCTTCACCATCGCCGTAGAGCTGGTCCAGCAACTGCTGTTTGGAGACTACCTGGCGGGCGTTGCGCATCAGGTACTCCAGGATCAGATACTCGAAGCTGGTGAGAACGGTGACTTCACCGGCGATGGTCAGCTCCTTGCGAGAGAGATCCAGCTCGTAGTCACCGGCCTTCACCCGGGGAGAAATGAAGCCGGCGCTACGGCGTACCAGCGCGTTCAAACGGGCCAGCAGCTCGTCTTTCTGGAACGGTTTGACCAGGTAATCGTCGGCTCCGGCCTCCAGCCCTTCGACCTTGTCCTGCCAGCTTCCGCGCGCGGTCAGTACTATGATGGGGAAGGGGATCTGCTGCTCTCTCAACTGGGTGATGAGATGCAGCCCGTCCATGTCCGGCAGGCCGAGATCGATGATGGCCACGTCGATGGGGTAGTCACGAGCGTAATGCAGCGCAACCTGGGCCTGATCCGTGCTGTAAACCTGATTCTGGGCCTCGGTCAACAGCGTGGTGAGGTGATGGTTGAGCAGCTTGTCGTCTTCGACCAAAAGGATTTTCATAAGATGCATGGTGATGAGGGTCCAGGCTGTCAATTAGAGAGGGTAAGAAGAAGAGAGTCAATCCGGATCCTACACGCTCCCCCCTGTATCGAGACTGAATCGTTCCTACCGTTATGAAACCCTGCCCCAATTACTTGTGGCAACGGTGATGAAGCCTGATCTCTATTTTGTACTGAATGTCACAGACTATTGCTCGGTGTTCTTTGAGGCCCGTGAATAAGGTATGCGACTGTTTTTATTGCACCATGGACATCTGTCACCCGCTCAGACATCACCGTTACGATTCGCTGCTACAACCTGAACGGACAGCCTTTAGTATGAGATGCCACATAGAAATATTTGGTTGTGTAACACGATAACTATGGAGGAGATAAAGAGTTGCGCACAAAGTAAGCGGTCTTTTTTGAATCCTACTTGGATGGACAGTTTCCTGCTGTTTTGACTGTTAATCATCGGGCTAATCGAGATAGAATCTGACTCGAAATCGGGTGTAGGGCCTTGGTTGCCCAATATGTGAACAATGTATGTTCTCGGAATACTCAGATGTGCAACGTAATTTGATGGCATTGTGACATATCAACCAATACAAGATGCTGGAGGATATGATGACCAACAGCGCCCACTATCAGGTTAAAATCAGCATGTTGGGAGCTGTAACCCACTGCGGTAGCTAACCCCATTGCTACTGGGAAGATGTCTGAATGGACGCGGAGCTAACCACAACCCATCGTAGCCAATTTACTCTAAACCTCATCAAGACAGTGCTTTCTTATCCTATCCAGCTAATCCTTCAAGAGCATTACATCCTATGAAGATTCTTTTGACTGGTGGCGCCGGTTTTATCGGTTCTGCGGTTGTACGCCATATCATTCAGCATACCCAAGACTCAGTGATCAATCTCGACAAGCTCACTTACGCGGGGAATCTGGAATCGCTGGCGGAGGTATCAGGCAGCGATCGCTATGCGTTCGAGCAGGTCGATATCTGCAATCGTGCCGAGCTGGATCGGGTGTTTGCCTTGCATCAGCCGGATGCCGTGATGCACCTGGCCGCCGAGAGCCACGTCGATCGCTCCATCACTGGTCCTGCCGACTTTATTGAGACCAATATTATCGGTACTTACATGTTGCTGGAGGCGGCCCGCGCCTACTGGAACGGTCTGGACGAGGTTCGCAAGGCTGCGTTCCGCTTCCACCATATCTCCACCGACGAGGTCTATGGCGATCTGCTCCATCCGGATGACGTCGCTGCCGGTACAGAGCTGCCACTGTTCACCGAAACCACGCCTTACGCGCCCAGCAGCCCCTATTCTGCCTCCAAGGCATCGAGCGACCATCTGGTACGAGCTTGGCGCCGTACTTATGGTCTGCCGACCATAGTTACTAACTGCTCCAACAACTACGGCCCCTATCATTTCCCCGAAAAGTTGATCCCGCTGGTCATCCTCAATGCGCTGGATGGCAAGCCGCTGCCGGTTTATGGCAAGGGCGACCAGATCCGCGATTGGCTCTATGTTGAGGATCATGCGCGTGCACTCTATACCGTGGTCACCACAGGTGTGATCGGCGAGACCTACAACATTGGCGGTCACAACGAGAAACAGAATCTGGACGTCGTTTATACCATCTGCGATCTGCTCGACGAGATGGTGCCTCTGTCTCCCTCGAACCTTGGGGGAGAGGGCCGGGGTGAGGGGAGAAGCTACCGCGATCAAATCACCTATGTGGCCGATCGCCCCGGTCACGATCGCCGCTATGCCATCGATGCCAGTAAGATGAGCGCCGGACTCGCCTGGCAGCCGCAAGAGACCTTTGAGTCCGGTATCCGCAAGACGGTGCAGTGGTATCTGGATAACCAGCAGTGGGTCAGCAACGTCAAGAGCGGCGCCTACCAATCCTGGATTGAGCAGAACTACGGGGAGCGTACCTGATGCATATTCTGTTGTTTGGCAAAAATGGTCAGGTAGGCTGGGAGCTGCAACGCGCACTGGCGCCGCTGGGGCGCATCACTGCCGTTGATTTTGACTCCACCGACTATTGCGGTGATTTCAGCAACCCGACCGGGGTGGCCGACACGGTACGTCTGGTCAAGCCGGACGTGATTGTCAACGCAGCAGCCCACACCGCTGTCGACAAGGCCGAAAGGGAGCGTGGATTTGCCGAGCTGCTCAACGCAACCAGTGTGGCAGCGATAGCCAAAGAAGCGGAAGTATTGGGTGCCTGGCTGGTGCATTACTCCACAGACTATGTGTTCGATGGTAGCGGCGAGCGCCCCTGGGCGGAAACCGATACAACAGCACCGCTCAATGTCTACGGCGAGACCAAGCTGGCGGGTGAGCAAGGGGCGGCGCTTTGCTCTCGTCATCTGATTTTTCGCACCAGCTGGGTCTATGCCGCACGGGGTGCCAACTTTGCCAAGACCATGCTGCGCTTTGGCAAAGAGCGCAGCGAAATGTCGGTCATCAATGACCAGTTCGGCGCACCGACCGGTGCCGAGTTGTTGGCTGATTGTACCGCTCATGCAATCCGCGTAGCCCAGAGTAACCCCGACGTTGCCGGGCTGTATCATCTGATAGCCTCCGGCACCACCACCTGGTTTGACTACGCCCAGCTGGTGTTTGCCAAAGCCAGAGAGGCCGGGGTTGAACTGGTGGTAACGCAACTCAATGCAGTGCCGACCAGCGCCTTCTCGACTCCTGCCAAACGTCCTCAGAACTCTCGCCTTGATACAAGTAAATTCCAGCGCACTTTCGATCTGGTACTTCCGGAGTGGACTGTCGGTGTGGAGCGGATGTTGGCTGAGATCCTCGGCAAGTAAATCCCCGACAGGCAAGGGTAAAACTTGAAAGGTGTAGTCGCAAGCCACCCTTTTCTTTTGCAATTTAAAAATAAGAAACAAGCATCATGACTAAACGTAAAGGCATTATTCTGGCCGGCGGCTCTGGCACTCGTCTCTATCCAGTCACCATGGCGGTGAGCAAGCAACTGCTGCCCATATATGACAAGCCGATGATCTACTATCCGCTCAGCACCCTGATGCTGGCAGGTATTCGCGATATTTTGATCGTCAGTACGCCGCAAGATACTCCTCGCTTTGAGCAATTGTTGGGGGATGGCAGTCAGTGGGGCCTGAATTTGCAATATAAGGTGCAGCCCAGCCCGGACGGGTTGGCCCAAGCCTTTATTCTGGGTGAAGAGTTTATCGGGTCAGACCCCTGTGCGTTGGTATTGGGTGACAACATCTTCTATGGCCACGACCTGCAGAAACAGCTTGAAGCAGCCGCCGCTAAAGAGAGCGGCGCCACCGTCTTTGCTTACCACGTTCATGACCCTAAGCGTTATGGGGTGGTGGCGTTCGATAAAGAGGGCACCGCTATTTCTCTGGAAGAGAAGCCACTGGAGCCCAAGAGCAACTATGCGGTGACGGGGCTCTACTTCTATGACAACAACGTGGTTGAGATCGCCAAGAGCCTGAAACCGTCACTGCGTGGTGAGCTGGAAATCACCGATGTGAACCGTATCTACTTGGAGCAAGGCAATCTATCGGTGGCCATGATGGGACGTGGTTATGCCTGGCTTGATACCGGTACCCATGAAAGCATGATAGAAGCGAGCAACTTTATTCAGACTATAGAAACACGTCAGGGACTGAAAGTGGCTTGCCCGGAAGAGATCGCCTATCGCCAGAGGTTCATTAATGCCGAACAGGTTCGTGAACTTGCTGCATCGTTGGCGAAGAATGCGTATGGCCAATATTTGTTAAGAATGGTTGCCAAAGCATGATGTGATATGGGGGGGAGGGAATATGCTCCCCCATAAAGATTGAATTAAATGTGGATAGACAGATGAATGTAATCAAGACAGCAATTCCTGATGTACTTATCTTGGAGCCTAAAGTATTTGGGGATGAGCGTGGTTTTTTCTTTGAAAGCTTTAATCATAAGCAGTTTGAAGAGGCTGTAGGATATCCTATTACCTTTGTACAGGACAATCACTCAAAGTCGTCGAAAGGCGTGCTACGTGGATTGCACTACCAGTTGCCACCCCATGCTCAAGGGAAATTGGTGCGATGTGCTGTGGGTGAGGTATTTGATGTCGCGGTAGATATTCGTCATAACTCACCTACATTCGGGCAGTGGGTTGGAGTGAATATTTCTGCAGAGAATAAACGACAATTATGGATTCCTGCCGGCTTTGCTCATGGATTTTTAACTTTAAGCGAGTCAGTGGATTTCTTATATAAGACGACAAGTTATTATAAACCAAATTGTGAAAGAACTATTCTGTGGTGCGACCAAGAGTTAAGGATTGATTGGCCTTTTGATGGGGCTCCGATATTGTCAGAAAAAGATACAGCTGCTTTACCATTAAGTATGATGGTTTAATAAAGTGGATGTTTTTATTTATTTTAAATGCGAAATCATATAAGGTCATTTATGTCACATATTGTATATGTATCTGGTACATTTGATTTATTCCATAGTAACCATCTGAAAATGATAGAATATGGTCGTGGATTAGGAGATGTACTTATTGTTGGGGTTAGTACAGACGAGTTAGTTTGTAGCTATAAAAATCCACCAGCTGTACCATTCGAAGAGCGCATATCAATTATAGAAGGATTACGAGCACCTGATGTTGTGGTACCTCAACATACTTTAGAGCACAGTGAAACTGTTAAAAAGCTGAACATTGATATCTTCGTGATAGGTGATGATTGGTTAGGGAAGTATGATTATTTAAAAAAATTAGGTGTGAAAGTTTTCTATATGCCATATGGAAAAGGAGTGAGTTCTACTAATCTTAAAAAGAAAATTCATGATCAGTATGAAAAATTGATTGAGCGAAGTGATAATCATCCAATACCAGAGCCAAAAGTATGAAAATTTTATTAACTGGTGGTAACAGTGATCTAGCAAAACATATAGCCGCGACACTTTGCAGATTTGATGATTATCAAGTCTCGGCTCCAAAACGTGCTGAATTAGATGTAACAAGTCAAGAATCTGTTGAGAATTATTTTTTAGGAAATAGTTTTGATGTCGTAGTCAATTGTGCAGGCTCATTATATTCTAGTCGAATTGTGGATTCCGAACCAGCATTCTGGATCAATGATATACAGACAAATTTGATCGGCACATATCTAGTATCTAGAATGGCCCTAATAAAGAATAATAGATGCCGTATCGTTAATTTATCGTCTACAGCAGCATTTAACGCTTATAAAGATTGGACTGCTTATTGTGCCGCTAAAGCGGGAGTAATTAAACTAACTATGGGATTAGCTAAAGATGGATATGATACTTTAGCTCTATGTCCTGGAGCTATCGATACAAAATTACGTGATGGACTTTCAATAAATAACTCAAATGTAATGACGATTGAAGAAGGTATAAGACCTATAATTAACGCAATTACAACTCAACAGTATAAATCTGGAGATATTGTATTCTATCGCAAAGGCATTTTGGAATTAAACCCGGATTTTGTTATTGACAACAAGTGAAGCTTAAAAGTCAATTCATTTCCCTTTCTTTTTATTAAAGTAAATGCATTAAAAGCTGAGAGAGGATTAATTGAGAGAGGTAGCATTAAGCAAAAACATTCTATCATTGATGTTAGTTCAGTTCAGTAACTATATAGCGCCGTTATTAGTGTTACCTTATCTTAGCCGTGTTCTCGGATTAGAGGGGTTTGGCACGGTAGCTATGTCAATGTCACTTTGTAGTATTGCTCTGATTATTACCGACTATGGCTTTGGTATATCGGCTCCATATTGGCTGGCAAGAAACAAAGAAGATAAGAGAATAGTAGCCGATTACTTGGGAGCTATTTTTACCGTTAAATTTTTCTTGTTTTTAATAACTTCCGCATTTGTTTTACTATATTTTAGGCTAGGCAATACAATACCAGATATTAGCAGCATCCATATTGCTATAATAGCATCAATTTTCTTTCAATCTTTTCAGCCTAATTGGTTTTTTTTAGGCATAGAGAAAATGAAAAAAATCACCATATCTATGGTGTCTGCAAAACTACTTTACGTTTTCTTTATTTTTATTTTTATTAAAGAAAAAAATCAAACTGACTCTGTTTTAATATTCTTTGCTTTAAGTAATCTATTGGCTACATCTATTGGAGTTATCAGTATATATAAAGAGGGCTATTGGATTTCAATGGCTGATCGTAAAAAATGTTATACCCTATTGAAAGAGGGAGGAGTATTTTTTGTTTCAAGATTAGCAGTTGGAGTATATACAAGTGCAAGTACCTTTCTCGTGGGCTCATTTTCTGGAACTAATTCTGCGGCGTTGTATAATAGTGCGGAAAAATTATATCAAGCAGGTCAAAGTATTATATCACCAGTAAGTCAAGCATTGTTCCCTTATCTGGCTAGAACCGGCAATAAAAAAGATCTCTATAAATTCGTTGGAGTAGGGATAATCCCTATGGCATTTACTGCCATTATTGGTATATCTTATTCTCAAGAGATAATGGGTTTTTTGTTTGGCGAGCAATTCATTTCTGCACATGAATATCTAGAGATATTTCTTATAGCACTTCTAATTAATTTTGTTGGGGTTAACTTTGGTTATCCAGCATTTTCATCCATTAACAGGATTGATATAGCAAATAGAAGTGTTATTTTTGCTGCGGTAATTCAGATCCTGGCGCTAAGTGTTATGTATATAACAGATGGTATCACGGCAAAAAACATATGCCTAAGCGTTTTGGCTGTAGAGTCTCTAGTTATGTTTATAAGAGTGATTTTTTTTTATTTCTTACAGAAAAAATAGAGTGAATATTTTCCCAATGTAGTCACATATCATTTAAATTATCGAAAATTTTAATCTTATCATTGCAAAGTCCAACACGTCATCTCAAGATAATGCCTGCTCATTGCCACCGCATAATGTTATTCTTAATGTGTAGCTATTATCATGCTCATTAACATAAAATGAAGTCATATATATGAATAATGTTTTCAGAATTGCTTCTAGATGCATGCAGTACTTTTTATATTGGCTCTCGGGAGCTTTTCCAAGGAATAAAAATATTTGGGTTTTCGGGTGCTTTGGCATATATGGGGATAACAGTAGATATCTTTATGAACATGTGTGTAAAAATAATCCAGATATAACACCTGTCTGGATATCGCAAAATATTCAATCAGTTGAATTAGCCTCTAAATATGGTAAGTCTTATCGTAGATATTCTGCTATGGGATTGTACTTCTGTCTTCGAGCTGGTGTCTATATTTATAGTTCTTACGCTAGGGATATTTGCTGGTTTACATCTAGAGGAGCTCTTAATGTTAATTTATGGCATGGGATTCCATTAAAGAAAATTGAATTTGACATCAGATGTTTGCCTTTGGTGAAAATATTCCATGAAGCCAACATCTTATCTAAGTTTATGCACCCTCATGCACACTTAAGGCATGATCTGGTGCTATGCCCGTCATTATATGTGGCTGAATATTCTTATATTTCTGCATTCAGGCTGAGAGGTATCGAAAATTTAATCATAACTTCTTATCCTAGAATAGGTCAAATTTTAAAAATGACAAAAAATAGGAGTATTGATGCTGATAAAAGCCCCTTTACTTTCGTATATACACCAACTTGGCGTGATTCTGGTGTGGATTTCATAGCAGAGTCAGGCATTAACTTTGAGCTGCTCAATGATTTTTTAGCAAGAAATAATGCTAGGTTGAAAATAAAACTACACCCTGCGACAGAGCTGACTATTAACCCTATAGGATGGTCAAATATATCTTTGATTGACAATAAAATAGATCCTTGCGAGTTAATGGTTATGGCTGATTGTTTAATTACGGATTACTCATCAATATTTTTTGATTTTTTGATTCTAGATAGACCAATAATATTTTTCCCGTTTGATAAAGAAAGCTATTTGAAAGAGCGAGAGTTTTATCTAGACTATGATTTAAATACGCCGGGAGTTAAAGTTTATTCATTGTTTGAACTTATAGCTGCAATGGAAAAAATTATTTCCAATAGTGATGACCATCAAACTGAACGGAATGATATGAAAGCATTATTTGGTATTGACTATAATAAAGGAAATGAAACGATAGTTTCTTCTATAAAGAAAAGTCTATTTGATTTTTAAATGAATTATAAATATCATTTCTGATTTTTAGTTATCGCTAAATTTATGCATAATGGTGAACAAATGCTGGAAATATGTATATCGACATATGGAGAGAGAATAAACAGGCTATCATCCTTACCATTTTTAAATAATTGTAGGTATTTGATAGTGCATCAGGATTATGTCGATGTATTTATCTCAAATGATGCAAGAGAAAGATTTTCTTATGAAGATATAACTCTAATTGAAAGTGATACAAAGGGACTGACGAATAGCAGAAATGAAGCATTGAAGTACTCTACAGAAGAGTTAATACTTATATCTGATGATGACGTTGTCTATGAGTGTGATGTGGCTGATAAGATATTATCAGCCCAAAAAAAAAATCCTTTTCATATTGCCTTGTTTAAAGCTAAGGTTACAGAAGACTCAACGGATTTTAGAAAATATCCGATAAATAGTGGACAATTAAGTAAAATAGAATGTTTGCATGCATGCTCTATTGAAATGGTTATCGACAAAAGAATAATAGACACATCTGAGGTGTTCTTTAATAAGGATTTTGGGATAGGTGCTAAATTTATTTGTGGAGAAGAGAGTGTTTTTCTTTTTGATGCAATAGATGCCAATTTAAACATTAGCTTCATCAATCAATATATTGTGTCGCATCCTAAAGAAAGTACAGCAACAAATAAAAATAATGCCTTTAGTATCCTGAAAGCAAAAGGGGCGGTTTACCGATATGGGTTTGGCTTTATAATCGGCCTGCTTTTGATTTTAAGGTTGTCATTTTTGAAACCAATGTCAAAAGTTATGGGGGTCTCTAAGTTCTACTTTCTGAAAAGTCTTTTGACTGGCTTCATGGCTATTTCAGACACCTCTCAGGATAAATAAATGCATCTTACAAAAACACATGGTAGAAATTATTTCACCTTGTTTTTTTATATTATTAGTATTTCCTTGTCAATAAGGTTATCTTTTTACTTTAATGATTCTACCCGATATATTCCATTACGAGTTATCATTGTAATATTTCCTTTTGTTCTTCTCTCATCTTTTTATGTTAAAAACGGCATATTGAAGTGGGGGAATGCTATTTCATTATTATTGTATTCCTTTATTGCGACTACATACGTATTTATATGGTCAATCGACCTAGGGTACGCTGCTGTTGGAAAAAGCATAGAGTTTATCTACCCACTTGCAGTTTTTATATCATTAAAGTCTATCTTTGAAAAAATAAACTTAAATGAGGCCATAAAAGGTGGGCAGCTTTTTACTGTTGCATCCATCTTATTGATGTTGATTGATACATATATTCGTTTTATGCATCCTGAGTACGCAGTAAAGGGGGATGGGGAGGGCTATAGTGACGCTTTAAAGAGAGATACATTCTATGTATTTAAGTATGGAAGCATAATGTATCTGGATTCAAATTATGTGGCCTTGCATGCATTAGTTGTTAGTGTGTTAGTGTATTATTTGTTTTGTGGTTTTTTTAGGAAAATATTGTCGTTATTTTGTGTTGTTATAATAGTAATGACGTTAAGTCGCGCAGCTTATGTGGCATTTCTTATTATTCCTGTATTATACCTTCTTAGAAAGGTAAGTGTCCAAAGTAAATTTGTATTGTTTTCTATTATCACGCCATTAATACTAGCTATTATCATCCACTATATTGATTTTTTAGATTTTAATGATGCCAGTTTTGAAACAAAGTTTGGTATATTTAATGCTTTTTTTTCCAAGATATTTGAAGTCAATTTAGGTACACTTATGTTTGGCCAGGGATTTGATGTTGGTGGCTACTTATATAGTTGGAAAGAAGGCGGGTATGCTCATGCCATGATACCTCTTATTGTTGGTGAGGTGGGTATTGTTGGAATGTTTTTTTATATTTCAATTATTATTTATTCGTATGTAAAAGTAGGATTCGATAGCTTATATATAACATTACCTATGATTATTGCTGGGATGTCTTTGATATATCCATATGATGCAATGTATATATATTCCATATTATTACTTTTCTATGTAAAGGATAAATCGAGAAAATATAATGAGGTCTACAATGGTTGATGTCAGTGTGGTTATACCATATTACAATGGTGAAAATACAATATCTCAATCACTACAGTCTATTTGTGAACAGACCTTAATACCCAGAGAAGTTATTATAATTGATGATTGTAGTGTAGATAAAAAAGTGCTTTCTGATATTGTTGTATATTTTTCTAACAAATTAAATATTAGGTTACATTCCTTATCGGAAAATCGAGGGGCCGCGTATGCAAGGAATATGGGGGTTGCGTTATCAAGCTCCTCATTAATTGCATTCCTTGATTCAGATGATGTGTGGCACCCCAAGAAGATTGAAGTACAGTATCATTTTATGCTTGAAAGCAATGCTCATATCTCTGCGCATTACTACATTCAGAATGTAAATTTTAAAAAAATGGAGGCCTCTGAGATTATTAAATCAAAGAGGATTAAAAAAATCAATTTTTTGATTGGTAATCCTTTCTTTACGCCAACGGTTATGATTAAAAGAGACATGGTGATGTTTAATCCAAAGTACAGAGTGGTTGATGATTACTGTTGTTGGCTAGAAAATATAAAAAGGGGGCCTGCATTTTTAATAAAAATACCATTGGCTGGTGGGTTTAAGGCAGCTATCGGAGCCAGTGGTTTGACAGGAAACATCGCTAATATGCATGAGTCATATAAAATAGTTCTAAAAGATCTTTATTATAAAAAGGAAATTAGCTTTTTATTTTTATTTGCCGCTACTCTATTAGAGAATTTAAAATATCCTCTTAGGATGCTAAAATGTTATTGTTTAAAGTAGTTTTTAGAAATTTTCGACATGGATTTTTTAGATGATCGTAAATAGTAATAGTAAATGTCTCGTTTTGGTTGCAGCATACAATGGTGAAACTACGCTCGTAGAGCAGCTTGATAGCATTTTGCGACAAGAAAAAATTGATGTTAACATTGTAATTAGCCTTGATTTAAGTTGTGATAGTTCTTTTGATATTTGCACTATGTATGCAAATAAATTTTCTAATATAACACTTTTGCCCTATGGTGAACGATTTGGGGGGGCGGGTAAAAATTTCTATAGACTATTAAAAGATGTTTATATTGGTGAGTATGATGTTATTTCTTTTTCTGATCAAGATGATATCTGGCCTTCCGATAAAATATACCGTGCAACTCAGTATTTGAGTGAATATGATTGTTATTCGTCTAATGTTATTGCTTTTTGGGAGGATGGACGTGAGGTTTTAATCAACAAGGCTCAACCATTTCGTCGATGGGATTTTCTATTTGAGGCTGCCGGTCCTGGTTGTACTTATGTTTTTAATCGCGACTTTGCTATTAACTTTCAGCAATGGTTGATAGGTAATTATGCTAGAGTGTCTAATAATATTGAACTTCATGATTGGCTCATTTATGCTTTCTCTCGTCGTTATGGTTATCGTTGGTTTATAGACGCTATGCCTATGATGCGATATCGGCAGCACGCTAATAATCAGGTTGGTACTAATAATAATTTTAAAGCAGCCCAGAAAAGAATCTCGCTAATTAAGTCCAAATGGTATCGTAAACAAGTGATGAATATCGCTGAATGTTTGGATTTACAAAACTCAGCCATATTCAGATATGGCCTTGAAAATGGTTATAAAGGTAATTTATATCTTCTTGTTAGAGTTAATGAACTAAGGCGTAGAGCTCGTGATCGACTAGCTCTAGCACTATTCTTGTTATTTAAAGTTTTTTAATAAAATCGTTCTGCTGTAGTTTTTATTATCTTCTTTTAATTCTAGTTTTGTGTGATGATATATAGCTAATGTTTTATTTGGGGGTTGTCCTTGTCATTTCAACGTCGTCACTCACGCTGGTATGAGCGTGTATTATTTAGCCCTCCTGCCTTGTTCATCTTCGGGGCCTTGTTGGCGGTGTGTCTGCCCGCCATTGAGCGCTGGGGATGGGGATTCTGGGAGGGGCTCAATGCCGTCAGGGTCAACACCCTGAGTGGTGCCTTCGTGGCGTTTCTGCTGACCGGGATAGTGCTGCATCGCTTCCTCCGCTATCCCGGCGCGAGTCCCGTGGCCTATATGATCCCTACGGTGACCACTCTTTATGGTGCCTTGGTCGGCATTCTCTTCTTCCTGCGCCTGCCTTACAGCCGTCAGGTATTGTTCGAGTCATATGTGGTAGCACTACTTTGCTGCTGGTTGGTCTATTTTATTGGCCGTCGTTACCGGACTCCAAAATACGCCTTGTTGCCCTTTGGTGATTATCAGGCCCTGACCCAGCATACGTGTGTGCAATGGCGTCTGCTGGACAAACCCGATCTCGGGGCCGTGCGTTATGACGCCGTGGTGGCAGATCTTCGGGATGAGAAGCTGGCGGGTGAGTGGGAGCGTTTCCTGGCGCGCTGCGCCCTGGCTCACATTCCCGTCTATCACATCAAGCAGATCAGCGAGACCCTGACCGGGCGCGTGAAAATAGACCATCTCCACGAGAACCAGCTTGGCTCCCTCTTGCCCTCTCCCGTCTATGCCTTCATCAAACGGGGAATGGACATTCTGGCCGCGTTGATCGCGATCCCGCTGTTTTCCCCCTTGATGCTGGTGACGGCTATCCTCATCAAGCTGGAGAGCCCGGGCCCCGTGATGTTCCTGCAAAACCGGGTAGGGAAGGGGAACAAGGATTTTTGCATCTACAAGTTCCGCAGCATGTGCAAGGATTCTGAAAAAGCCGGCGCCCAGTTTGCCCAGGACGGTGACATGCGCGTCACCCGGGTGGGCAAGGTGATCCGTAAGCTGCGCATCGACGAGCTGCCGCAGTTCTTCAACGTCCTTAAAGGGGACATGAGCCTGATTGGGCCAAGACCGGAGCAACGCACTTTCGTCGATCAGTTCGAGCGGGAGATCCCGTTCTACATGTATCGTCATATCGTGCGGCCCGGGATCAGTGGTTGGGCGCAGGTGGTGCACGGCTATGCTGCCGATGCCGATGATACCCGCATCAAGATCGAGCACGATTTTTACTACATCAAGCACTTCTCCCTCTGGCTGGATGTACTCATCGTGTTCAAGACCATCCGCACCATCCTGACCGGTTTTGGCGCGCGGTAATCCCGATGCGGATCTTGTTGCTGGGGGCTCGTGGCCAGTTGGGACGAGCCCTTTTTTCTGCCCTGTGCCGGGATTATCCCCATTGGCGGGTGATGGCCCTTGGCAGGGAGGTGTGTGATATCACTGACCCCGATGCGCTGATCAGCGCCCTGAACCGCCATCAGCCTGATGTCATCCTCAACGGTGCGGCCTATACGGCAGTCGATCTCGCACAGAGCCAGCCCGAGCTGGCAGAGCGCATCAATCATCAGGCAGTCGCACTGCTTGCTCGGGAAGCCGGTGCCAGGGTACCTCAAGATGTTTTACAACCCGGTTAGGCGCCATGGTTCCAATGATGGGCTGTCACCGGTAGAGTTTGAAAAGCAGTTCAATGTTCAGCAACAGAGTGCCTAGAAAACCCGGGGCGATTCAGAGGACTGGTGCAACCGACCTTGGGTTTTGCAAACTTTGATTGGGATTGATTCGAAATGATATTGAGTGATATATCTTTACATTCATACCTCAATGATAACCTCTATGCATCTGACCTCCTTGAATATCCCTGATGTACTTCTTGTCCACCACCAACGTTATGAGGATGAGCGGGGCAGCTTCATGGAGTTGTTTCGTCATGAAGCCTTTAGGCAACGATGTGGTGATTTTATCTTCGTTCAGGACAATTTGAGTCGCTCTCGGCAGGGAACCTTGCGTGGCCTGCACTATCAGCAGGAGAAGCCTCAAGGGAAGCTGGTGCAGATTATCACAGGCACCATCTTTGATGTGGCGGTGGATCTGCGAGAGGGCAGCTTGACTCGTGGGCAATGGGTTGGACAACTACTCTGTGATGAAGAAAGCTCTGCTTTGTGGATCCCCCTCGGCTTTGCTCATGGTTTCTATGTGCTAAGTGAGTGGGCCCATGTGCTCTATAAGTGTACTGATTATTATGACTCTCGGTTGGAGAGAACCTTGAACTGGTCAGATCCCACTCTGGCGATCACTTGGCCCCTGTTGGAAAATGCATCATTGTATTTATCGGACAAAGATCGTAATGCCCCTTTCTGGCAATAAATAATAATTTTTAGGGCCCAGTATGAACAAGCAAGTATGTGACAATGTAAACAACGTATTACCTAAAGGCTGGCAAGCTTCCTCAGATGATGAAATCGATTTGCGTGAATTGATCCTAGTTTTGTGGCGTCAGAAGGTTCTAATTCTGCTGATTGCTGCCACATTCACCATAGCAGGTGTTGCTTATGCGCTCTTGGCTCCCCAGGTTTGGGTCAGCCAAGCCGAGATCATGCAACCCAACCTTAAAGAGGTTGAATCGCTTGAGCTTAATATCAACCAGTTGCTCAATGCTCAAGTGCCAGCGACAGCCTTCACCGCCTTCGACAAGAAAGCGATTTATAATGATTTTGTCAATAATTTCAATGGCTTCAATAATAAGCGTCAGTTTTTGATCGAGGAGGGATATCTTGATACCGAAGCTAAAAAGTCTGAAGTAACAGATGAAAAAGGTAAGCGGCTGTTATTGAAAGGCATGGTTGAAGGGATCAGTGCAAAAGCGCCTGATAAATTGAGTGAAAATGTCACTCTATCCTTTGCTGCAGACACTGCAGTTGAAGCCAAGCAGCGTTTGGAGCGGTATATAGCTTTCATCCAGCAACAGGAGTCTATGGCCAAAGGTAAGGCGCTGACAACGATCTGGCAAAACAGGATCAAAACGTTGCAGACTCAGTATGAGAGCTCCCAGTTGGATACCATCAAGCAACTGCAGGATGACATCATACGTACCGAATATGGGCTTCGTATTACTCAGGCAGCAGGAATTGATACCCCAGTTCAAAATTTGCAAGATAAGGGAAGCCTGCCTATCGATCTGGGTGCGCGCGCCCTGGCAGAGAAGCTCAAGATCCTCAAGGAAATCAAAAACCCCGAGTTCCTCAACCCGGTGTTGAGTGACCTGCGTTTGCAATTGAGCAGTTTGCAGGCCATCAAGCTCGAAGAGCTGCCATTCCAATCATTCTCCTATCTGGCTTCGCCGAGTGAGCCTCTTTCCCGCGACAAGCCCAAGCGCCCGCTGATCGTTGTGTTGGCTACCTTGCTCGGTGGCATGTTGGGGGTGGGGATTGTGCTGGTTCGCCATGCGTTTCGCAGACCAGAACAAGTCAGACCAGAACAAGTCAGACCAGAACAAGTCAGACCAGAACAAGTCAGACCAGAACAGGTATAATGTTTATCCATGAGCGAGAGGGGGCAATAGCCCCCTTTTTTGTTTTCTGGGGTGCACGCGAGTGGCGAGGAGTATGGGATTGAGGAACCTGGGAAGATGACAACGACGGCAAAGTCTTTTGGCGTAGTGAGCGGACTCTACTGGCTGCTCGGCATGCATTTCTTTATGCACAATCCGGGGGGCTCCGGGCTCTATCTGCCGTTCAATGCCTGGGGCTGGATCTTTGCGAGCCTGGTCATTGGGCTCGGCCTCTGGCAGGTGACCTTGCGCCAGCAGTTGGTCGTCTCTTCGCTGCAGATTGGACTCTGGCTGGGGGGCATGCTGCTGCTGCTGCCCATGGCCTATCCGGGTTTTGAGCAAAAAGACTACGCCATTCCCCGTTTGCTCGGGCTCTTTGCCGGCCTGCTGTTTCTGAGTTGTCTCTACCAGTGGAAATGGGAGAAATCGGCGCGGGATAAACTGCTTTATCTGTTGTTGGTGGCGGTGGCCATTGAAGGTGTTGTCGGTCTGGTGCAGTTCTATCTGCTGACACCGGGCAACTGGTTAGGATACGACACACGTGCCAACCGACCCTACGGCATCTTCCAGCAACCCAATGTGATGGCGAGCTTCATGGCGACCGGTCTGTCGCTGGCAGTTTGGCTCGAGATGAAGGGGAGTACTCACCCCTGGCTCAGGGGGCTGCGTTATGGGGTGATCCTCGCGGCGTCAGTGCTGCTGGTCGTGCTGCAATCCCGGGTCGGCCAATTGGGGGGCTTGCTGGCCTTGTTGTTGCTGGTGCCGCAACTGCGACGTCAACGGCAGCTGGGGCGCATCCTCACCCTGATCGGACTGGGTATTGCCCTGGGGTTTCTCTCCCAATACGCCATGGCGGGGGCCAAGCGGGGGCTGGATATCTACCAATCCGGCGGCATGCGCTCCATCTACTGGCCCTATGCCGCCAAGTTGATTGCAGAGTCCCCCTGGACGGGTTGGGGCTACGGCAGCTTCGAGCCGGTGTTCCTCGAGCATTACATGGCTGACAAGGCCCTCAACCCAGCCATGGTGCAGATTGAGTACAACCTCGACCACCCCCACAACGAATTTCTCTACTGGGCAGTGGAGGGGGGGATTGCCCCCATGCTTGGCATGCTGCTGATGGGGGGGACCTTGCTGTGGCGGCTGAGTCGGGCGGGCTGGGTCAGAGGCGCTGCGCTGCTGGCTCTGGTGACCCCCATCTTGCTGCACAGCCAGACCGAATACCCCTTCTATCATGCCATCGCCCTCTGGTGGGCCCTGTTGCTGCTCATCTATGTGGTGGATGCGGAAGTGGAGGAGGGGGGGGCGGCCAGCTGGCGGGAATATGTTTATCGCCCCTGGCTGCTGCTGCGCTTCATGGCCATTGCCATTCCCCTGGTGGTGGTGCCCTTCATGCTGACCGCCATTCACACCGCCTGGGTGGTGACCAAGTATGAGCGCGGCGGTTACAAGGAACCGACCCTGCTGCTGGACGTGGTCAATCCCATGGCCTGGCTGACCCGAGTGGAGTTCGACGTCAACGCGGTGCGGCTGATGGTGGGCCTGCAGACACACAACAAGGTGGAGCTGGAGGCCTATCTCGAGTGGGGGCATGCCTTCGTGCGCCACACCCCGCGGGCCAATATCTACGCCAACATGGTGATCGCCCTCAATGCGCTGGGGCGTACGGAAGACGCCAACCAGCTGCGGACCCGGGCTCTGCTGCTCTATCCGGGTGAGCCCTTGCTCACCGGCAAGGAGGCTGCCTCGGTGGCGGCGACCCTGGAGCGCAAGCCCTCCTCCTGACGACGTTCAGGTTCTCGTCACTATCTGGGGGGCGGGCAAGCCTGCAGTCAGCTTGGTTCCGGTAGTCTGATGATTCGATGGCAGGGCCCTCCTGCCACCGGCCCGGCATCCCCGCCGGGCCCCTCATTGGAGCCTACATCGTGAAGAAAGTGGAATTCATCGCCGCCAGTCTGCTCATCCTCAGCTCATCCGCCATGGCCGGTACCAGCGCCCAGGTCGAATATGGCACGGTGCAGGAGAGTCATCTCATCACTCAGACCACCCAGCCTGCCCATCAGGGGGCCAGACCCCTTCGCACCATAGGCGCGGCGGCGCTCGGTGCGGCTGTTGGCAACCAGTTCGGCGGCGGCTCGGGTCAGACCATCATGACTGCCACGGGGGCGATTGCCGGCGCTGAGGTGTCTCGTCGTCGCCAGAGTGCGCAGAATGCACCCCAGACGGCGCAATCGGTGGAGCTGCAGATCAAGACCGACGGCGGCAAGGTGCTGAGCGTAGTGCAGGCGAGCGATCCCAAGCTCAGCTTTGCCAAGGGGGACAGGGTGAGGATCCTGACCTCGGGTTCAGACACCCGGGTCGACAAGTCGCTCTGAATAACGCTGCATCGACTGGGCCCTGACTCGGTGACCGCCTGGCCAGAGCAGGGTGAGGGTCTCCCTGAACTACCCTGGTCGGGGGTTGAATGACGCCGTTTGTGGTCCATTCCTGCACGATGTTTCACCAACTGTTTTCCCCGGTCGCAAAATTGTGGTTCAGGGCTGGACGAGGTGCGCGCCTTGGTTAAGATAAGTCTCTTAACGTGTGGCAAGGGAGGTTGAAATGGAGTTAGTACTAGGCCCGCTGGAGGCCCGGGTGATCGGCTGTCTGATAGAGAAAGAGATCTGCACGCCGGATCAGTATCCCCTCTCCCTCAATGCACTGGTCAACGCCTGCAACCAGAAGAGCAATCGTGAGCCCGTGCTGGATCTCGCCGAGCTGGATATTCGCGCCGTGATCGACGAGCTGATCCGTCGCCGTCTGGTGGTCAATACCGCCGGCTTCAACGCACGGGTACCGCGCTATCAGCATCGCTTCTGCAACACCGAGTTTGGTGAGCTCAAGTTCACGGCCCAGGAGCTCGGCATCCTCTGCGAGCTGTTGCTGCGGGGCCCGCAGACGCCGGGCGAACTGCGCTCGCGCACCAACCGCCTGTGCAGTTTCGACGATGTGACCGAAGTCGATGCTGTGCTGGCTGGCCTCGCCGAGCGGGGCCCCTATGTGGTCAAGCTGCCCCGGGAGCCGGGCAAGCGGGAGTCCCGTTACGCCCACCTGTTCAGCGGCGAGATCGATCTGCAGGCACTGGCACAGGCGGCTCCCGCCAGCACTTACGCCTCTCCCGCCACCGATCGCCTGAGCCAGCTCGAGGAGGAGGTCGAGAGCCTCAAAGAGCGTCTGACGGCCCTGGAGTCCAGGCTGGCGCAGCTGGAGGGATGAAGCCCGCGATGGTTCACAAGAAGGCGCTTCGGCGCCTTTTTGCTTGCACCGGGTTGCCCGTTGGCGAGATTAATTCATCGTCGCCAACGTCCGCCATCTGGCTCCCTTCATGCTAATTTTTCCCCTCTTTTTGTCGATCCCTGTCCTATTCTCCCCACCGTTTTTTATGAAGCTGGCCGCTTTTTTTGTACTAATTCGCGCTTAAGGGTCGAGCCGCCGCCCCTTTCTCGGTAAAATTCCGCCTTTGCACCAGCCCACGAGTCCTGATGTCAGCCTTCACCCTCTCTTCGGATTGCTATGCCCTGCTCAGCGAGCTGCAACTGCAGCGCGCCGCCAGCCCCCGCTATCGGCTCGACGCCTTGCAAGATGCAAGGCCTGGCCCCCAGTCCCCCGGACTGCTGGCCGAGCGGTTGGTACAGCTGCAGGAGCAGGGCTTGGTGCGTCTGCGAGGAGAGCAGCAGTGGAGCCTGACGGCGGAGGGAACGCTGGCCCTGATCCTGGGAGTGCGTGGCGGCCATTGTCCCATGCCGGAGTGGTCACGGGTGCCCTCCGTCACCGGGCAGGAGATGGCGCAAGCCCTGGTGCGCGAACTCTGTCTGGGGGAGGCGGGCCAGATCCCCGCCTATTACCAGAGTGCCGAGCTGCTGAGTCTGCTGGACCTGCCCGATGCCCATCGCCTGTTGCCCGGGGCGAGCCCCGCCTGGCAGCAGCTCCTGCTGGAACACTTCGCCCTGCAAACCCTGCTGGATGCCGAGCCCGCGTCAGGCTGGCCGCTGGCAGAGATTGCCGCGGCCTGCGCCGCCCCCCTGTCCGGGCGGGTACAGATGCTGGCTGCCGAGTGGCAGTGGCTCTGCGGCTCGCCAGAGGGGGAGGCCAGGGGCGGGGTGACCACTCACTGGCCAGCACTGCAGCAGTTGGCGGAGCACACCGATGAGCACCCCCTGGGGGAGCGCCTGCTCGGAGCCCTGGCGCAATGGAAGGCCGAACGACAGGGTGAGGGGGATCTCAGCACCTGGCCCCCCATGTTCAGCACCCTGCTCTGGCTGGGCTGGTTGCAGCAGGCCGATCCCGTGCTGGCCAGCGAGCAGCGCAAGCAGTGGCAGCGCAGCCTGGGTCAGGGGGGGGCACGCACTGGCTTCCCGCTGCTCGGAGATCTGCTGGGGCAGTGGGCCGGTGATCGCCACGGTCAGGCAGTCGGTCTGTTCGATACCCTGCAACTGCCCCTTGAGGAGCTGCACTGGGGCTATCTCTGGCTCGATCTCTGCGCCCTCGCGCGCCATGGGGAGCAGAGCCCCCAGGTGGCCATTTTGCACAAGTGGGATCTCTCCCACCTGCTGGAGGCCGAGCCCCATCACCGGCTGATGGCGTTTTGCCAGGATCTGCTGCGCAGCTTGCTGGGGCAGGGGGCGCAGCGCCTCCCCCTCAATCAGTTGCAGGTCGCTGCGGTGGGGCAGGGCAGTGAAGATCCGGAGGATGACAAGGCTCCCGCCTCCGCCAGCTGGCTGAACTGGCTGCAGGGGTTGGGGCGCTCCAGTGGCGTGCGCAAGGCGCAGGAGCGGCTGGTTTGGCTGCTTCACGCCGAGGGGCCCGAACTGGAGTGCAAGATCCAGAAGCAGAGCACCAAGGGGGAGTGGACCGCCGGTCGACGGGTGGATCCCGCCCTTCTCTCCACCCAGTATGCGGCCCTGCTGGACGAGGCCGACTGGGCGCTGGTGCGCACCCTGCCGCGCTCAATGAGCAAGTTGCCGCGAGAGGCCTGGGCGCCCCTTGCCGACCATCCCCGCCTGTTCAACGCCAAGGGCCAGAAGCTGCAACTGGCCATCAGCGCCCCCTTGCTGCAGATCGTGCCGGATGACGGGCAGAGCGATCCGGAAGCTTTGGCGCAGACGGCCCAGCCTTCGACTCCAGAGTCCCGGATGCCGGGCATGCGGGCGTTGCTAAACCCCCGGGCCGCGGCCCGGGGGGCGCATATCGTGCCGCTGGCGCAGGATTTATGGCAGCTTATTCTGACGCCGCAAGCATTGGTAGACAGATTGCCTACCTTGACCACCATTCCCCCCCTGCCCGAGGCGGGGTTGGCCGAGTTGCAACGCACCCTGGACGCCATCCCGGATCTCCCCTGGCACAGCCAGGTGGCGGGCCTGCAGGGCAATGCCGAGATCGCCCCCTGGCCGGGTGTGGCCTCGGTACAGCTGGATTGGCAGGATGGCCAGCTGGTGGTCCAGCTGGTGACCCGGGAGGGGGACTTGCCCCCTCTGCCCCTTGGCAAGGGGGAGGCCATCGTCCGGCAGGGGATGAAGGCGTATCACTACTGGCAACGGGATCTGGGGGCGGAGAAGGAGGCGGCCCAGCGGCTGCGCAGCCAACTGCCCATCGGGTTGCCGGGCAACGAGTGGAAGCTGGAGGGTGAGCAGGCACTGACCCTGGTCAACGCCCTGCCGGAGCTGGTGGACGCCGGCGTGGCCATTCACTGGCACCAGGACAGCGCCCGCCTCAAGAGTCTGGACGAGGCGGCCTTGAGCCTTCGCATCGAGCGGCGCCAGGACTGGTTCCAGGTGGAAGGGGCCCTGGCGCTGGACGAACACCAGATCCTCGACTTGCGCCTCATCCTGCGTCAGCTCACCCCGGGCCAGCGCACCGTCCAGCTCGATGACAAGACCAGCCTGATGCTGACCGACAAGCTGGTGGATCGCCTGACCATGCTGGGGGCCATGCTCGACACCGAACAGCGCATCAACAACAAGCTGGCCTATCCTCTGGCCCGCCTGTTGTCCGCGGTGACCACGGCGGGGGACGAGGCCTGGCAGTCCCTCCAGCAGGAGTGGCAGCAGGAGGTGGCGTGTCCGCCCGAGTTGCTGACGGCGCTGCGGGATTACCAGAAGGAGGGGGTACGCTGGATGGCGACCCTGGCCCACCACGGCTTCGGCGCCTGCCTCGCGGACGACATGGGCCTTGGCAAGACCCTGCAGGCGCTTATCCTGCTGCGCATGCGCCAGCATCTGGGACCGGCTCTGGTGGTGGTGCCCAAGTCAGTGGTCACCAACTGGCAGGAGGAGGTGGCCCGCTTCGCCCCCGAGCTGGAGGTGGTCATCTTCGAGAACCCGGCCGAGCGGGAGGCACTGATCCAGGAGGCCAGGCCGGGTCAGATCGTGCTGGTCAACTACGGCATGCTCGGCAGCCTCGCCCAGGCTCTCAAGTCCCGTCACTGGTCGAGCATGGTGCTGGATGAGGCGCAGCAGATCAAGAATGCCGGCACCCAGCGTGCCAAGCTGCTGTTCCAGCTCGACGGCGATTTTCGTCTGGCGCTCTCCGGCACCCCCATCGAGAACCACCTCGGTGAGCTGTGGAGTCTGTTTGCCTTCATCAACCCGGGGCTGCTCGGCAGCCTCAGCGAGTTCAAGCGTCGCTTTGGCAAGGCGGTCAAGGATCCCCGCCATATGTCGTTGCTGCGGGCGGTGATCAGCCCCTTCATCCTGCGCCGCCTCAAGCAGCAGGTGCTGACCGAGTTGCCGGACAAGACGGAGATCATCCATCACATCAGCCTCTCCCCGGAGGAGCGCCAACTCTACGAGGCGACGAGACGGGAGGTGGTGCAGCAGGTGCAAAGTGCCGATGGCCGCGCCCTGATGCACGTGCTGAGCGGCCTGACCCGGCTGCGCCGACTCTGCTGCTCCCCCCAGCTGGTGATGCCGGAGTGGTCACAGACCAGCAGCAAGCTGGACGAGGCCATGGGGCTCCTGGAGGAGGCCATCGACGGGGGCCACCGGGTGCTGGTGTTCAGCCAGTTCGTGGATCTGCTGAGCCTGTTGCGGGCACGCATCGAGCAGCGCCAGTGGGACTACTGCTATCTGGATGGTGGCTGCTCCGCCAAATCCCGTCAGGAGTCCATCCTGCGTTTTCGTCACGAACCGGTGCCCCTGTTCCTCATCAGCCTCAAGGCGGGGGGCACGGGGCTTAACCTGACCCAGGCCGATACCGTGCTGCACCTGGATCCCTGGTGGAATCCGGCGGTGGAAGATCAGGCGAGCGATCGGGCACACCGCATGGGGCAGACCCAGCCGGTGACCGTCTATCGCCTGGTGTGCGAGCAGACGGTAGAGGAGAAGATTGTGGCCCTGCACGATGAGAAACGGGCGCTGGCGGATGGCCTCTTGAGTGGTCAGTCCGAGGTGAAGGGGCTGGATGTGGAGAGCCTGCGCGCCCTGCTGATGAGCTGATTGCCCGGGCGGGCGAAAGTGACGAGGGGAGCATCCGGTGATGCTCCCCTCGTCGTTTGGGCTCCTGCCTACCCCTGATAGCGGTAGAGGTGCAGCCGCTCTATGATGGCCTCGCCGCCTATCTTGCGATCCCGCCTGGCCTGACGCAACTTGGGGGGATAGTGGCCGAGGTGAGTGACGCTGGGGGGCGTGTCCGAGCAGAGCAAGAGCGGCAGGCTCGCCTTGAGCTGCTGCTTGCGCGGCTCCCTGTCCTGCCACAGCAGGTTGATCATGGGGTGGGTCTTGACCGGCCGCCGGATCCGCAGCGCTACGTCCGCCGGCAGGCGGCGAATGTCATACACCTCCTGATCCACCATCTTGCTCCACTCCTCGTTGTCCGACAGGGCCGGCACATAGCGGCGGCTGCGCTCCAGCATCTCCAGCACCTGCTCCCGGGTCAGGCGGCTGATGCTCTGTTTGTCCGCCCAGGTGAAGCCGAGGGAATGCAGCTCCCCCTGGAGCAGGGTCAGCTTGCGATAGACCTGCAGGGTGATGACCCCGGGCAGCGCCTGATGCACCAGCTCGAACTTCTCATCCCGTCCCCCCGCCTGTTGCACCAGTGCCTTGAAGGCGAGCTTGTGGCCGTTGATCGCCTCAATCAGGGGGCCGAGCTCCCCGGCGCAGGCGGCGGGAAAGCGCAGCCAGCCCGGCAGGCGCAGGGTCGCCTTGGTGGAGCAACCGGGGCGGGCACAGTGATCCTGATAGGCGGCCTGGGTGACGGCCAGTGCCTCCTCACCCGTTAGATAGCCCACCTCTATGGTGTCGATGGGATCGTGCTCCTCCCCCAGGGGCACGGCGGGGAGGGGATAGACATGGGCCTCCAGCAGGGGTAACTGGCCGAGCCGATTGGCGAGGTGCGCCAGGGCGGCTTCCAGGGTCTCCATCTGCTGGCGCAAGGCGGCGGTCGGGGTAAAGGCGTCCATCGACATATCCTGTGGTGAGCGCCTGCCGGCTGAGTGACGGGCGGCGGCGCTGGGCCAAACTACTGTATAAATAACCATATCAGCATGAAGGCGGGGCGCCAAGTCCCCATCGCAATCTGCCAGCAGGGGCGGGAGGGGCAGTGCCATTTGAGCGTTGGTTGTTTGTATCTGACTGTTAAATAAGGATCAATGAAAGATCACATGATTAACAATTGGCTGTGAACCCGCGGTTATCGGCATGCTTGCCGGTGAGATGCCATGCATAGCTACTGCGAGAAACTGCATAGTTAGAGGCGGAAGAGGCAGGAGAAAATGCTGTGGGGGCGCCCATTGGCGTATGAAAATATCATTTCCATTTAAAATCAACTGGTTACACGTGACTCTCCTGTGATGTTGATCATTAGTTTTCCTAATCTCTTGTATCAAAATTCGTCAATTGAGACGCCTCTGCTCCCTGACTAAGCTCTGCGCAACAAATTTGAACCCAGTGTCGCACTTTATTCAGAGGAGCCATCCCATGGCCAACATGACTTATACCGAAGCCGGTTACCAGCATTCCAGCCAGACCAATCTGGTGGCTCGCGTGAAAACGACCGTCCTGACCTGGCTTGAGCGCAGCCGCAGCCGCCGTCAGCTCTCCGAGTTGCCCGCCTACCTGCTCAAAGACATCGGCCTGAACGAAGCCGACCGTTATCAAGAGACCACCAAGCCGTTCTGGCGTGGCTGAATGACCGGGCATGGATGCCTCGTTTCTCTGCTGATTGTCATCCGCCATCTCGCCTCTGAGAGCGGCATGACCTGATCCCCTGTTCTCCCCGTCCTCCCGCAGTGTCCCGTTTTTCTCCCTCTGTGCCTCATCGCTCTCCCCCGTTAGCCACTGTTGCATTTGTATCCTTACTGTTTGAATTTGTTTAAAAATTGGTTCTAAGGCTCCGGCTCTTGCGTATAATCCGCCTTGTCTGACATCGACAAGTGTGAACCGACAAGAGGGTGAGATGGATGATTCCCCAGCATGACTTTTTGGCCCTGACCCGCCGCCACGAGTGGCAGCTCGACCCCTTCGCCTATACGCTGCCAAACGGCGACAAGGTGAGCGTGTGGGACACGGGAGTGCTCTGCCTGGAGCCCGCCATCGGCGCGGGTGATGAGCCGGGTGGACGCAAGGACATCGTCCTCTCCTGCGGCATCCACGGTAACGAGACCGCCCCCATCGAGATCTGCAACCAGCTGCTGTCGCGCTTGCTGAGTGGGGAGTTGCAAACCCGTCACCGGGTGCTCTTCCTGTTTGGCAACCCGGCCGCCATGAATCTGGGACTGCGGGAGGTGGAGGAGAACATGAACCGCCTCTTCTCCGGCGCCCACAGCAAGGGGGAGGGGCTCTGCAACCGGGAGCGGATCCGCGCCATGCGCCTCGAGCAGTATGTGAGCCGCTTCTTCGAAGACCCGGCCCGGCCGCGCTATCACTACGATCTGCACACCGCCATTCGCGGTTCGCGCCACGAGAAGTTTGCGGTCTATCCCTTCCCTCACGAGCGGCCCCACTGCAAGGAGCAGGTGCAGTTCCTCGGTGCCTGCGGGGTGCGCACCATACTGCTCTCCGGCGGGCCGACCACCACCTTCAGCTATTACAGCTCCCATCGCCACGGCGCCCACGCCTTCACGGTGGAGCTCGGCAAGGTGCGCCCCTTTGGCGAGAACGACATGACCCGCTTCATCGAAGCCCGTCAGGCGCTGCAGGAGCTGGTGACCCGGGACGAGATGGTGCTGGAGCCCTGGCGCGCCGATGACTTCACCCTGTTCGCCATCGATCGGGTGATTAACAAGCGCTCCGAGCAGTTCCGCTTCCTGTTTGCCAGCGACGTGGACAATTTCACCGAGTTTCCCCAGGGATTTGTGCTGGCGGAGGACGGTGATCAGCAGTACAGGGTAGAGAAACCGCGGGAGGCGGTGGTTTTTCCCAACGTCAACGTGGCCATCGGCCAGCGCACCATGCTGCTGGTGGTGCCGACCCGGTTGTGGGAGTGATCTGAGCCCGTTGCTGCCCACCGAAGTGGCGTCCCAGGCGGCTGCGGGGGCAACACATCCGATGGGCGTGATCCCAAATTCACCCTGACAGGGAGCCCGAACGGGCTCCCTTCTTCCTTTCTGCTCGCCGAAAATCTCTTCTTCTTTCTGAAATTAAAGAAGTTTCTACTGGTCTAACCTGACGAAATCCCATTGCCACAAAGTTAACATGTTGTTTACATTTTGAGGGTCACCTCATGGTGGTGACGCTGACAACGGCAAGGAGCCAGTTATGACCCATGTCGACATCCCCTTCCTTCGTTACCTCGATGAGGAGGGGCGCCCGGTCGCGACACTGCCGACCTGGCTGGACAAGGCGACACTGCACACCTTCTACCGCAACATGGTGATGGTGCGCAGCTATGACAAGAAAGCGATCGCGCTGCAACGAACCGGCAAACTCGGCACCTTTCCCTCCCACCTGGGGGCGGAAGCGGTGGGGATCGGGGTCGGGCTCGCCATGCAGCCAGAGGATGTCTACGTACCCTATTACCGGGACATGCCGACCCTCTATGTGAGAGGCGTGCCCATGGAGCAAAACCTGCAATATTGGGGCGGGGATGAGCGGGGTAGTGTTTTCTATAAGCCTGATGGCGAATTATCGGAAGATTTGCCTATCTGTGTGCCCATCGCCACCCAGATCACCCACGCCGCCGGCATCGCCGCGGCCTTCAAACTGCGCAATCAGCCCAGGGTCGCCGTGGTCACCATCGGCGATGGGGGCACCTCCAAGGGGGACTTCCTCGAGGGGCTCAACTGCGCCGGTGTCTGGCACCTGCCCATGGTGATGATCATCAACAACAACCAGTGGGCCATCTCGGTGCCCCGCAAGCTGCAGACCAGCGCCCCGACCCTGGCCCAGAAGGGCATAGGGGCCGGGGTGCGCAGCCTGCAGGTTGATGGCAACGACGTGGTGGCCGTCTATGAGGCAACCCGCGCCGCCATGGAGCGGGCCCGCAGCGGCAAGGGGCCGACCCTGATCGAGGCGGTCAGCTACCGGCTCGGGGATCACACCACCGCCGACGACGCCACCCGCTATCGGGAATCCGCCGAGGTGGAAGCCGCCTGGGCCAAGGAGCCGGTCAAGCGGCTGCGCCAGTTCATGGCGGAGCAGGGCTGGTGGGATGAGGAGCAGGAGCAGGCTTTGCTGGCGGATGCCGCCCGCGAGGTCGAACGCGCCGTCGCCGCCTACGAGGGCATGGCGCCCCAGGCGCCGGAAACCCTGCTCGATTACCAGTTTGCCGAGCTGCCGCGGGACTATCGCAGCCAGCGTCAGCGCATCATCGCCAAGGGGATGCAGTTGCAGGGCGGGGAGACACATCATGAGTGAAATGACGCTGCTCGAAGCAGTCCGCCTGACATTGCATCACGAGATGACTCTGGGCTTGGGGAGGCTGCATGAGTGAAATAACGTTGCTCGAAGCCATCAATCTGGCGCTGCATCACGAGATGGAGCGCGACCCGGATGTGGTGGTGCTCGGTGAGGATGTGGGGGTCAACGGCGGGGTGTTCCGTGCCACCGTGGGCCTTAGGGACAAGTTCGGTTTCAAGCGGGTGATCGATACCCCGCTTGCCGAAGGATTGATCGCCGGGGTGGCGGTCGGCATGGCCACCCAGGGGCTCAAACCCGTGGCGGAATTCCAGTTCCAGGGCTTCATCTTCCCCGGTATGGAACAGATCATCTGTCAGGCGGCGCGCATGCGCAATCGCACCCGTGGGCGGCTCTCCTGCCCCTTGGTCTACCGCTCTCCCTATGGCGCCGGCATCCACTCGCCGGAACACCACAGCGAGAGCGTGGAGGCGCTGTTCGCCCATATTCCCGGTCTGCGGGTGGTGATCCCGTCGAGCCCCAAGCGGGCATATGGTCTGCTGCTCTCCGCCATCCGCGACCCGGATCCCGTGATGTTCTTCGAGCCGGATCGCATCTACCGCTCCATGAAGTCCGACGTGGTGGATGATGGTGTCGGCCTGCCACTGGATGTCTGCTTTACCCTGAGACCGGGGCGGGATCTCACCATCGTCGCCTGGGGCGCCTGCATTCAGGAGGTGATGCGAGCCGCCGCCCAACTGGCAGAGCGGGATATCCAGTGTGAGGTGCTGGACTTGGCCACCATCAAGCCGCTCGATATGGAGAGCATCCTCAGCTCGGTGCGCAAGACCGGCCGCCTGCTGGTGGTGCACGAGGCCTGCGGCAGCTTCGGGGTAGGCGCCGAGATAGTGGCGCGGGTCACCGAGGAGGCGCTGACCTCCCTCAAGGCACCGCCCAAGCGTCTCACCGGGGTGGATGCCGCCGTGCCCTACTATCGCAACGAGGAGTATTACCTCATCACCGAGCAGGACATCGCGCATGCGGCTCATCAGCTGATGGAGAAAAACTGGCTATGACCTTGTTCATGACATGGGGTGTGAGCCTCAACACAAGCGACAGGCATGGAATTTTTCAACGTGCGGTGATTTCCCAGCGGATGGAGAACGGGTCATGAAATTTTTCAAATTACCGGATCTGGGCGAAGGATTGGCCGAGGCCGAGATAGTGGAGTGGAAGGTGAGCGCCGGCGATACGGTGCAGGTGGATCAGGTGCTGCTGTCGGTAGAAACCGCCAAGGCGCTGGTGGACGTGCCCTCGCCGGTGGCCGGGGTCATCGCCCGGCTCTGTGGTCAAGAGGGAGATATCCTCCATATCGGCGCCCCCCTGGTGGAATTCGAAGGGGGTGAGGATGACGGTACCGTCGTGGGCAAGGTCAGTGCCCATCAGCAGCATATCGAGGATCACTTCGTGGTCGGCGCCATGGCTCCCGGTGGCAGCCTGGTGCAGGCCATGCCCGCAGTGCGGTTGCTGGCGCAAAAACTCGGTCTCGACATCGACAAAATACAGGGCAGCGGCAGTGCCGGCATGGTGACCGAGCAGGACGTGCAATCGGCGTTCGAGGTGATGCAGGGCAGTGGCAACGAGTTCCTCAAGGGATCGCGCCGGGCCATGGCCAAGGCGATGGAGCTCTCCCACAAGACGGTGGTGCCGGTGAGCCTCACCGACGAGGTGGATCTGCGTCACTGGCGTGCCGATGAAGATGTGACTGTGCGCCTCATCAAGGCCATCGGGGTGGCGTGCCGCGCCGAACCCTCCATGAACGCCTGGTTCGATGGGGATACCCTGTCGAGACGCCTGTTCAACGAGGTCAACGTGGCCATCGCGGTGGACTCCAGACACGGCCTCTATGTGCCCGTGATGGAAAACGTGGCCGAGCGGGAGCGGGCGGACATCCGTCAGGGGCTGGATCGGATGATCGCCGACGTGAAGGCCCGCGCCGTGCCGCGGGAGATGCTGCAGGGGGCGACCATCACCCTCACCAACTTCGGCGCCATCGCGGGTCGTTATGCCAGCCCCATCGTGACGCCCCCCCAGGTGGCCATCATCGGGGCGGGCAAGTTGTTCGAGAAGGTGGTGTTCATCAACGGGGAGGCGAGACCGGTACGGGCGCTGCCCTTGTCGATGACTTTTGACCATCGCGCCAGCACCGGCGGTGAGGCTGCACGCTTCCTCAAAGCCCTGGTTCAGGCACTGGAATCTGTTGATGTGTAAGCCTTTGTACCCTGCCGTTGGCAGGGTACAAATTTGTTTGCGTAATCGACAAAGGGACGTATAATCTCAGGCAGCTTGAAAAGGCGATTGTTATGTCAATGAATACGATGTTTTGCATCTTTTCCTGTTGTTCATAAGTAAATCCCGTTTTTGAGCTTTACCCGCTGAAAAGCATAAGTAATTATTTTGAATACAGGTTAAAGATATGTCCAACATGATCACCGGTACCGTTAAGTTTTTCAACGAAACCAAAGGTTTTGGCTTCATCCAGCAAGAAAACGGCCCGGACGTTTTCGTTCACTTCAGCGCCATCAGCGGTAACGGCTTCCGTACCCTGGCTGAAGGTCAGCGCGTACAGTTCTCTGTGACTCAAGGTCAGAAAGGCCCGCAGGCTGAGAACGTAACTGCTCTGTAATTCTTACAGAATTTAAGAAAGCCGCGCTGCCTCTGGTAGCGCGGCTTTTTGTTTATGGCATATTCTTGAATCCATGTCTGAACCGTGCCAATCATCATGATCCCATCCCTGCTGCTGAGTGCCACCCTGCTTGTTGCGACACCCGCGCCCAACCCTGTGGCGAATGAGGCTGCTTCCGTGTGTCAGCAGTTTGTGCAGGTACGCCTGGGGAAGACGGCCCAGCCCGAGGAGGTCAAAGTGCAGCCCGTGGCCAAACGGGTGGGGGAGTGGCTGGTGGACGGCAAAGTAAAAGGACCCGAAGGTCCTTTGCTGTTTGCCTGTCTGCTGAAGCACCAGGGGAGTTGGGAGTTGCTCAACTTCTCGCTCTGGGCCCCGCAGGAGCTCAATTCGGCTTGAGTGCTACCAGCAGATGCTGGAGATGCTCGAGCATGGTCATGCCGAAGGGGGTCAGGTAACCGCCATCGACGGCACTGATCAGGCCCTGACTGTGCAGGCGCTCCGCCGCCAGGCTCAGCGCCGGGGAGAGATCGCTGCGCAGCTTGATCCCTTGGCTCATGTTGGCCGGATCAAAGCATGCCAGTATTTTCAGCTCATTCACAAAATCCTCGGAAACCTGTTCGATCCCACTCATGGATGCACTCCTTAACGCTAAAGATGTATGCAAACTAGCATTCCCGGTTTCACTTTAGTGGGCGCTGGCTCAAAGTATTGGGCTTTATGCGGGGTGGCGCGGTGCAAGCGCTGTTTTTTTGGCCTGAAAACCACCTGCTGGATGCCGGGCTGCGGCCGTCAAATGCCTCGATAAACATGGTAGACTGTCACTCTTTAGTCTCTTAGGCTCGGATGATCCGGCCTGTTGCCCAAGGCGCCTCTCATGATCACTGTCACTCTGGTTTCTCTGCTGCACAGACTCGGCCCCCGTTTCCCCCACTACTCACCGGCTTTGCTGCTGCCGCTGGTCGAGGCTCATCGGGGGGATCTCTGGCTGCCTGCCATCAAGGGGGCAGAGGTGATGGCGCTGGTGCAGCAAGGCGAGGGTGCCCAGCAGCTGGTCTCTCTCGCCTCGGGTTGGTGTGACTTTGGGAGCGGCAATGGCGGAGATACCCCAGAGCTGGATGCGCTGGCGAGCTATGACGAGGAGATGCTGGACAACCTGCTGATGTACTGGAGCCATCCGGCCAAGATTAACAGCCCGATCACCGATAACCTGTTCGAGCTGCGCCGCGAAGTGGTGGACGAGGCCCATGGTGCCAAGTTGGCCATCGCCTGGGAGCAGCAGCAGCAGGCTCGCCTCGAGCAACTCATGCAAGGGGCCAGGGCCGGGCGGGATCAGCTCTGCTTCGTGGAGGTGGAGTCCGCCTACTGGCTGCGCCAGCGTCTGAGTGAGCTCCCCGAGATCACCCTCGTCACCCCGGCCCTGGGGTGAGGCTTTGTGGCGACGCTGCATGACCGGCTGGACAAGCCGACGGCAAGATGTGAACATGTCGCCCTTTATTGAATGAGAGACTTGACCGATGAGCTATGAACTTAGCGACACCGAGCGCAATGCCGCGCTGCAACTGAACGCCGATTACCGCTTCGATCACTTCATCAGCAAGCTGGTCGAGCACGAAGAGCTGTTTGTCCTGACCGACGAGCACGGCGTCATGATGTTGACCACCGATGATGAAGACTGCATCCCGGTCTGGCCGCATCCTGAATACGCCAAGGCCTGGGCCGAGGGGGAGTGGGCCGAGTGCAAGCCGCAGTCCATCACCCTCAAGGTGTGGCTGGAGCGCTGGATCGACGGCATGGCGGAAGATGAGCTGTGCGTCGCCGTGTTCCCGACCCCGGAGCAGGAAGGCATCGTACTGGAGCCGGCCGACGTGGCTGACGCCATCGCCGAGAAACAGGCCAAGCGCGGCTAAGCGCTTCGCCTCTGCCAAGACCCCGCCTGAGTGCGGGGTCTTTGTTTATGGCGAGGAGGGTTGGGCTATCTCGGCACCACCGTCATCAGATGCGCTCACGGTTGCTGATAACGGGTATCCACCACTGTCACGGGGGGGAAGCGCTGACCGCTCTTGATGGCTGCCCGAGTCTCTTGCTTGATCTTGTCGTCTATCCAGAACAGGCCGCCATAGCTGTAACCCGAGCTGGCGCCATCCAGCGGCCAGTAGAGCAGATCGCTCTGGGGGGTGGCCGGTATCTTGGGCAGCTTCACCCAGCGCCAGGCGCCGGCCCGGGTGTAGGGCACCTGATAGGCGGGGACGAAGCTGGCGAGCTCGAACAGTCGCTGCTGGATCTGGCGTGACAGCTCGGCCTTTCTCGTGAAGTCGAACGCCTTGTCGTACTGCTCCACCAGGGCGGAGATGGCATCGTCGTCGATGTTCATGATGTTGTTGGTCTGGGGCTTGTTGGCGTTCACCTTGTGGAAGAACTCCCAGTAGGCGGGGTAGCGACTACCGGCCCAGGCCATCCAGGCGCTCTGGTGTTTCTTCTCCAGCATGGACTTGAAGCCGGCGGAGGCATCCATCAGGTTCAGCTCCAGATTGAGCCCTGCCTTCTTCGCCTCCTCCCGCAGCAGGGTCAGCCGCTGGGCATGTTCCGCCGTGGTGTAGGTGATGGTGAGGGAGAGGGGCTGCCCCTTGTCGTTTTGCAGCACGCCGTCCGGCCCGGCCTTGCTGAAGCCGGCCTTGGCGAAATACTCACGGGCGAGCTTGGGATCGAAGGGGCGCGCCTTGATCTCGGTGTTGGTGAAGGCCCCCTGGCCGGAGCCATAGGTATTGAGGCGCTGATAATCCCCCCGCAGCAGGGTCGCTATCATCTTGTCGATGGCCAGCGCATGCTGGATGCCGATCCGCACGTCGGGGTTGCGCAGCAAGGGGTCGGCGGTGTTGAGGTAGAGTCCCATGGGGGACTGGGGCGTCTGGGTGTAGAACCAGAGTTTGTCGATATAGCCCTTCTCGAACTCCGCCGTCTTGCTCTTGTCGTGCCACCAATTCGGCATGACGAGCCCGAAGCTGTCCAGATCCCCACGCAGGAAGTGCTGCCAGGCGATGTTCTGATCCCGCAGCACCTTGACCTCGATCCTGTCCGGGTTGAAGCGGTGCTGGAAGTAGCGCTCGTCGTTGCCCCACCAATCCTTGACTCTCTCGAACGTCACGGATTTGCCCTTCTTGACCTCGCCGATCCGGTAGGCGCCGGTGACCGGCAGCAGCTTCCAGTTGTACTCCTTGACCCAGTTGGCGGTGAGCTTGATGGCGTGGCTCGGCTCGGGGGAGAAGGGGAGGGAGTCCAGCAGATCTTCCCGGCTCTTCTCGGTGCCGCTGGTGATGGAGAAGGTGTGGTCGTCAAATTTGGTCACATCCACTATCTGGGTCGAGTAGTAGTTGTTGTACCAGGGATCGTTGATCTCCTTGCTGCGCATCATCTTCAGGGTAAACAGCCAGTCGTCCGTGGTGACCGGCTCGCCGTCCGACCAGCGGGCCTTGGGGTTGATGCGAAAATAGAGGGTTTTGTGATCGGCCCCGAACGCCCACTGGTTCGCCAGCATGGGCATGGGCTTGCCGGTGATGGGGTGGGTGGCGAGCAGGGGCAGGGTGCCCTCCCGGATGTAGGCCGCGAAGCCGCCGTTGGAGTCCGGCCCGTATTTGCGCAGGGTGAGGGGGAAGCTCAGCATGAAGTCGTGAAAGGTGCCCCCGCGCTGGGCGGCGGGATCGGCATAGACCGGGTCTGTGTCGTTGCTCTCCCACACGAGATCTGTCGGCAGGGCTGCACTCCAGACGAATGTGCTAAAAAATAGCGGCGCAGCAAAGGCAGTGATCAGTCGAATGCGTGAGGGGAGTGAAATGGTCGGTGACGAAGGGTGCAGCATGTCCTTGCTCTCCTGATGATGGGCGTCCTGCCGGCAGCAAACGATAACAGGCCCCTCGGGGCCTGCTTCAATATGGAAAGTTTTCCCGTGCGGGTCAATGGGTTATCGCTCAGCGTTCGGATTGTGCCTTGAACAGCCGCAGGCGCCCTCCCAGCAGGTGTACCACGAAGCCGAGCAGCACCAGAGCCGACCCCAGCCACTGCAGCGTGTTGGGGTGTTCATCCAGCAAGAGGGCGGCGGTCACCATGCCGACACAGGGTACCAGCAGGGAGAGGGGCGCCACCTGGGCGACCGGGTAGCGCATCAGCAGCCGTCCCCAGAGGCCGTAGCCGAGCCAGGTGGCGACAAACGACAGATAGATGACGCACAAGAGCCCCTGCCAGCTGAAGTGCAGCAGACTGTCCGCGATGCGTTCCGGTCCCTCGAACAGCCAGGAGAGGGCGAGGAAGGGCAGGATGGGCACCAGGCCGCCCCAGGCGATGAGGCTCGGCAGCGTGGTCTGGTAGCGCAGGCCTATCTGGCGATTGATGACGTTGCCAAGGCCCCAGCAGGCGGCGGCGCACAGGGTGAGCGCGAAGCCGAGCAGGGTGAGATTGCCTTCACCGTTGGCGGCGATGAGGTAGAGGCCGCCCCCGGCCAGGGGCAAGGCCACCCAATGGTGGGCCTGCCAGCGTTCCCCCAGCCAGAGCATGGCGAACAGCAGGGTGAACAGCACCTGGGATTGCAGCACCAGGGAGGCCATGCCCGCAGGCATGCCGAACTTCATGGCGCTGAACAGGAAGGCGAACTGCCCCAGGCTGATGGCACCGCCGTAGGCGAGCAACCAGCGCCAGGGCATGGCGGGTCTGGGCACCAGCAAGATGGCGGGGAAGACCACGCCGATGAAGCGCAGGGCACCCAGCAGCAGGGGCGGTATTCCCTCCAGCCCCCACTTGATCACCACGAAGTTGAGGCCCCAGCAGAGAATGACCAGGGCGGCCAGACACTTGTCCTTGGCTTGCATATACATCCTTGTTTGGCATGACTGAGAAGAGAAGGCGCCGGGTGAACCGGCGCACGGGCAGAAGCTCGAGCATAACCGCTAAGGGGTGATCCGCGTCAACCCGTGAGATGAAAGGGACGGCAATCTCTTGCCAACGGATGAGGGGGAGGCTCTGGGCGGCGTCACTCGGCCAAGACTTGGGGCGGGACTAGACTCTGGAGGAGGGCCCGGCATCCCGGGCCCCTTGGCTGGAGATACCCCATGAGCGATCACTCCCTGCTGCCCCATGGTGAAGACTTGCGCCGCGCGATACGCTGGCTGGGTGAACATCATCAGCACGATCTGCGGGCCATCGAGGAGGTGAGCCTGCGTTTTGATCTCTCCCCCCTGGATGAGGAGTTTCTTATCCGCCATTGCCGCGAACAGGCCAAAGCGGCGCCGGAGTGCTAGATGAAGCGGGCGAGGTGGATGTCAAACTCCTTGGGATCCACCGTGCACTCAATGCTCTCCTGGCTCCCGCTTCTGGCCAGATCCAGCCACTGCACCTCGAGGTAGTGGCGCTGGGTGGCGTGATAGATCACCTTGACCACGGGTTTGAGCGGCTCCTGGGCATTGCGCTGCATGACGATGGCGAGCCGCTGGTTGGAGAGGCGCACCAGGGTGCCGACCGGATAGACTCCCATGCACTTGATGAATCGATTGACCAGCTCCCGATCGAAGTGGTGATCCGCTCCCTTGAGCAGGATCCGGAACGCCTGGGTGGGGGACATGCCCTGCTTGTAGACCCTGTCGGCGGTCACCGCATCATAGACATCGACGATGCCGCTCATGCGGGTGTAGAGGGAGAGCTGGCTGCCCTTCAGGTGGCGTGGGTAGCCGCTGCCGTCGAGCCGCTCGTGGTGATTGGCGGCCACCTCCAGCATGGTGGGGGTGATGCCGGCGGTGGCGATTAGGATGTCGTGGCTGTGCACCACGTGCTGGCGCATGATGACAAACTCCTCCTCGGTCAGCTTGCCCGGTTTGTTGAGCAGCGCGTCCGGGGTCATGATCTTGCCCACGTCATGGAGCAGGCCCCCCAGGGTCAGCTCCTTGAGCACGCTGCGATCCAGCTCGAGATGGCGGCCGAAGTTGGCGAGCAAGATGGCCACGTTCATGGAGTGCTCCATCAGATAGGCATCCTTGGCCCGGATCCGGGCGAGGCAGAGCATGGCATCCCCGTGGCTGAACATGGTGTCCACCATCTCTTCGGCGACGGCGGCCAGCGGGGTGATGTCGATGGGCTCTCCCGCCTTGAGCTGGCGAATAAACTTGCCTTGCAGCTCGCGAGCCTCCTGATAGAGGCGGCGGATCTTGAGCGTACGCCCCTCACCGTTGGCAGAGTTGCCCGGAGGCTGGGGGGCGACGGCAGGAATGGGCTCGGGGGCGAGGAGGGTGTCGATGCCAGCCAGCTTGCTGCGGGCGAGATCCACCCGTACCGTGGTGACGCCGCGCTGAACGAGGGAGGCAATCTGCTTGCGATCGGTGACCAGTCCCATCTGGGCTATTTCCATGGTACCGGTCTGGCTGGTGATGGCGATGACATACATGCCGGGTTGCAACTGGCTGACGGGGATGACGGGATGAGGCGTGTGCGACTTCATACGACTTCCTGCGATTCTTATTATGCGTAACGTGGGCCCTCTGCGGGCAGTCTAACACCGGCCATCGATGGCGTCATGATCGCCGAGTGGCCTTGCGTCACACCGTTTATCCTCGGCCATAGTGCTGGCGTTGCCTGACATGGCCGATATAATGACGCCCCTTTCATCATGGACTCCGAGGTTGTGCATGCGGCTTGATAAATTTATTTGCGATTGCTCCGATTTGACCCGCTCCCAGGCGGGCAAGCTGATCCGCCAGGGGGAGGTGATGGTCGATGGCATTCAGGTCAAGCAGCCGGCCTTTCATATCAACGAGCAGAGCCAAATCGAGTTCGACGGCGTCATGCTGACCCTCAATCAACAGAACCGCTACTTCATGCTGCACAAGCCGGAGGGCTATGTCTGCTCCAATGAAGACCCGGATCATCCCACCGTCTTCTTCCTGATGGACGAGCCCTCCATGGGCAAGCTGCACGTGGTGGGGCGGCTGGATCTCGATACCACGGGACTGGTGCTGGTCACCGATGATGGCCAATGGTCCCACCGCATCACCTCGCCACGACACGAATGCGCCAAGACCTACCACGTCTGGCTGGCGGATCCGGTGAACGAGGATGCCATCTCCCTGTTTGCCGATGGGGTGTATCTTCGCAACGAGAACGACAAGACCAAGCCGGCCCAGCTCGAGCTGCTCGGCGAGTGCGAGGCGCGCCTGACCATTCACGAGGGCAAGTATCACCAGGTGAAGCGGATGTTTGCCTCCATCGGCAACAAGGTGGTGGGGCTTCATCGGGAGCGGATCGGTGGCCTGACGCTGGATGCCGACCTGGCCGAAGGGGAGTACCGCGAACTGACCGCCGAGGAGATAGCCCAGTTCTAGTTGCCTGAGTAGCAAGGGTTGGCCTCAGCGCCATGACATTGCCCCGTTTCACGAGGCGGTGATGAGGTCAGAAAAAACCGGGATGACGGGAGCCTGAGTCGAGGCGGGGGAGGTTGACACTTCCCCCGCCCCGATTCGTTGAACAACGATGAAGCGGCAAAGAGGCGATCAGCTCCCGCCCATGCCGAGGACCAGGGCCGTGCCCAGGGTCGCCAGCAGGGCGCCCGCCCAGGCGGGCAGGGCGGGGCGCGTGCCCGAGTGCCACCACAGCAGGGGCAGCAGGATGACCGGGGTGGTGGAGGAGAGAATGGCCACCATGCCCACGTCCCCCTGGCGCAAGGCCACCAGGATAAGGGTCATGCCGAGGGTCATGGCGAGGAAGCCGTTGATCCCTATCATGCCGAGCACCTGGCGGTTGATGGGGTGGTGCGGCATGGCGAGCGGCACCCGCAACAGCCGCAGGGTGCAGTGCGCCAGCAGGGCGCTGCCCATGCGGATGCCGGACGCGCTCACCGCATCTACCTCGCCGCCCATCATCACCGGCTTGGCGATGATGGCACCGAGGCTCTGACAGAGGGCGGCCGTAAGCCCGAGGGCGATGCCGATGGCGAGGTGCCCGCGCACCTGCTCCCACTCGTTGTCCTGGGCCCCGCCACGTCGTCCGAACAGGATCGCCAGCATGACCCCGGCCAGCACCAGCAAGGCCCCCACCAAGCGCCAGCCACCGAGTTGCTCACCGAACAGCCAGAGGCCGAGCAAGGCGGAGAAGAGCGCATGGCAGGAGAACAGCAGGCCGCTGCGCCGGGGGCCCAGCCGGTTCATGCAGGCGAACAGGGCGGTGTCGCCGACGAAGATGCCGATGAGGCCGGACAGGGCCAGCAGGGGGAGGGCGCTCTGGGTCAGGGTCTGCCAGCCACCGGTGGCCAGGCTGGCGCTGCCCAGCATCAGCGTGACCAGGAACATCCGCCAGCGGCTGTAGGCAAAGGCCCCCAGATGACGGGCCGGTTTGACGGAAATCAGGGCGGCGACCGCCCACAAGCCGGCGGCAGCCAGAGCCAGCCACTCATACCCCATAACATATCCCTGCATAGATGATCGAAAAGGCGTGCCAGGTCGTGACTGAGCCTTCGCTGGCGGACATCGCAAAAAACTTCTGAAAAAAATAGCCCGAAAGACTCCATCTGCCGGGCAAGCCCGATACAATACGGCCCGTCTTCGGGGATAACAAGCGCGGCATCATGCATTCTTGACCAAGGCGCGCCGCCGGCCTTCCCCCTATTTTTGTTGTGAACAGAATTGAATGAGGTTGATGTGATGCGTTCCCCCCTTGCCCCCCACTGTGCCCGCCGCTGGCTTCCCCCTTTTCTACTGGGTCTGATGCTGGCACCTCCCTTGCAGGCGACCACCGTTGTCCAGAGCCCGGCTCTGGCGGACCGACAGACCCTGGTCAAGGGGAATGGCGCCGAGCCCGAATCCCTGGATCCGGCCCAGATCCGCTCAGGTTTTCCCGGTGAAGTGGTGCTGGTGGACCTGTTCGAAGGACTGGTGAGTGAAGATGGCCAGGGCAGGATAGTGCCGGCCCAGGCCCTGCGCTGGGAAACCAGCGAGGATGGCCTGGTGTGGCGCTTCTTTCTGCGTCCCCAGCTGAAGTGGTCGAACGGTGAGCCGCTGACGGCCCGGGATTTCGTCTATGCCTGGCAGCGGCTGCTGGATCCGGCGCAGGGCTCCCCGTCTGCTGGCCTGCTGCTGGCCACCGGTATCAACAATGCCCAGTCCATCTATGCCGGCGCTCTGGATCTGAACGCCCTGGGGGTGGAGGCCGAGAGCGACCAGATCCTCAAGGTGACCCTGGAGCGGCCCGTACCCTATTTCCTGCAGCTCATCAGCCAGCGCCCCTTCGTGCCGGTGAACAGGCAGGCGATCGCGCAGTTTGGCAAGCAGTGGACCCAGCCCGGCAAGCTGGTGAGCAACGGTGCCTACAAGTTGGTGAACTGGGTGCCGAACGAGCGGATAGAGGCCGAGCGCAACGCCCAGTATTGGGACGACGCCCATACCCGCATCCAGCGGGTCACCTACCTGCCGCTCGCCTCCCAGCATGCGGAGCGGCTGCGCTACGAAGCGGGCGAGATCCAGCTCACCAACAAGGTGGCGCTGGAGTACTACCAGAAGACCAAGGAGACGACCCCCGAGCGAATTTGGGGCCTGCCCCTGCTCGGCACCTATCTCTATACCTTCAACCTGCGCCGCCCGGAGCTGCAGGATGTACGGGTGCGCCAGGCCCTCGCCATGGCCATCGATCGCCGCTTGCTGACCGACAAGGTGAGCGGCCAGGGTGAGCCGCCGGCCTGGTCCCTGCTGCCCGCCATGCCGGGTTATGAGGCGCTCGGCTCCGAGCTCGCCACCCTGGATCAGCCGACGCGGCTGGCCAAGGCCGCGGCCTTGCTGAACGAGGCGGGTTACAACCGCGATCATCCCCTCACGCTGACCCTGACCTACAACACCTCGGAAAATCACAAGCGGCTGGCGCTGGCGGTGGCCGCCATGTGGAAGCCGCTGGGGGTGGAGGTGGTGCTCAACAACATGGAGTGGAATGCCTACCAGGTGGCGAAGGACAGCGGTGATTTCATGCTGGCCCGTTCATTTTTGTTTGGTGATTATGTTGAACCATCATCCATGCTCAGCAGTTTCCGCTGCCAGGATCCCCAGAACGAGAGCGGCTACTGCAATCCCGCCTTCGATGCCCTGTTGCAACAGGCGGCGGACAGCCTGGATGGCAAGGCCCGCAACGGCTACTACCATCAGGCCGAGCGAATGCTGATGGACGAGATGCCCGTCATCCCCGTCTATCACTACAACCAGATGCGGCTGGTGGACCCCTCCCTGCGCGGCCTGCCGAGCAGCAATCTCAAGGGTTCCATCGCCACCAAGGATCTCTACTTCAGCCAGCCGCCGGTCGCAAAGGAAGGGAGCGCACCATGAAGATCGCCATCATCTCCGACATTCACGGCAGCCTGCTTGCGCTGGAGACAACGCTGGCGCGGCTCGCCCCCTGGCAGCCGGATCACTATCTGCTGCTCGGGGACTTGCTCAATCACGGCCCGCGCAATCCGGTCCCCGAGGGCTATGCCCCGGCGGCGGTGGCCGAGCGGCTCAATCAACTGGCGCCGCAGATCATGGCGGTACGGGGCAATTGCGACTCGGAAGTGGATCAGACGCTGCTCGATTTCCCCATCACGGCCCCCTACAACCAGCTGCTGGTGGACGGGCGACGCTGGTTCGCGAGCCACGGCCACCTCTATCAGCCGCAGGCGGTGCCCCTGCCTGCGGGCAGCCTGTTCATCAGCGGCCACACCCATCTGCCCGTGCTGAAGCGGGAAGGGGATCGGGTGCTGGTGAATCCGGGGTCTATCTGTTTTCCGCGAGGGGAGTGGCCGGCAAGTTATGGCCGCTATCAGGATGGCATCCTGAGCATTCACGGCTGCGCCGATGGGGCCGAGCTGATGCGACTGGTGTTGTAACGAAAAGCGAGAAGAGAGCGGCGATCAGGCCTTGATGCCGAGGGAGCGGGTCCCCGAACGTGTGTTGCCCTTGGCGTCATAGGTCAGGGAGTTGCTGTCTCTGAGCTTGCTGAGGAAGCTGGCCAGACGGCGATTGGAGATGATGCTGAGTTCGAGCAGGCGACCGTTGAGATCGTTCTGTTCCTGACAGGCATCCAGTTTGCTTTGCAAGGCCTGCAACTGCGCGGGGAAGGCGCTCAGTTGCTGACGCAGATCCGGCTGCTTGGCCAGGGTCTGATCCAGGGTTTCGATGGCAGCCAGCAGTTGCTGCTTGCGCTCGGCCAAGGCTGGCAGGGCCAGCGCCCTGTGCTGCTTGAGCAGATCAAATTCCTCCGCCAGCACGCCTTGCATCTGGGAGAGATGGTCGTCCTGGGCGCGCAACAGCTCGGCTAAGTCCATCATCCGAGGCGTTTATCCAGATCCGCTTCGAAGCTGAACATCTTCTTGGCGACGGCTTCGCTGTCGACCTTGTATTCACCGCTGGCGATGGCCTTCTTGAGGCTCTCGACGCGGCTCTCGTTACCGGTCGAGACGGTGTTGAGGGTTTTGCTCATCTGTTGCAATTGCTGTGCCTCGCTGGTCAAGGAGACAGAGTCAGCCTTGACGGGGGTCGCGCGGCTGCCTTCGGCCGAAGTCGTAGACTTGCTGGCGACGCTGGTTGCATTGTTTTGCAGCCGGCTGTTTGCCAAGTTGTTGATATTGTTGATAGCCATAGGGTTACCTTCGTCTGCTTTGCTGTTCGCTTATCTGGTTATCGGTGACGGCGGTCAGAACTTTAGAAAAAAAATCGGGCATTAACAAAATAATCAGAATGTGACCACCACGGAGCCGACGGCATCGACCTTGCCTTGCACCTGCCTGCCCGAGCGGATGTTGACGAGCCTGATCATGTCTCCGAAGCTGCCATCTTGCAAGGCTCGGGCCATGGTTTTGATCTGCATGCTGCTGTTTTCGGCGCTGAGGGTGACCTGGTCCCCCTTACATACCACGCACACCTGGGTGAGGCGGATGGGCTGGCCGGGTTTGAGCTCCCGCTTGCTGCGCACCCCGATGAGGGGAGCGGTGTCGCTCAAGTAGTCTCCACGGATCAGGGTTTGATCCTGGTAGGCCAGGGTCAGCATGCCCTCGCTCAGGATGTCGCCCTTGGCCACGGGGGCCGCCACGGTGACATAGGGTTTCTGGATGCTGACCCGCACCGGCAGATAGAGATCCCAGGGCTTGTCCCCCTCGCACTTGAGATAGACAGTGGTGTTGCGGCGGATCTCTATCTTGCTGGGGAAGGAGAGGGTCAGGGCCTCTTCACAGCGGCTCAAGGGGAGGCGCTCGTCGATGGAGGCGGCAGTCACCTCGGCCTGGGCATCCAGGGGGATATCCAGCTGGCCGAGCACGAACTCCTGTGCCTGCTCCTGCAGGTATTGGGTGACCTCGGATGCCCGGGCCTGAGAGAGGCCGACAAAGGGCAGTAAGATGAGGAAAAGTCTACTAATCATTTTTGCTTGCCGGTCGATAAGCTGTTCACGTATATCACCGTAGTTAACTATGCTTGCTGCAGAATTTGGCCGCCCAGACAACAAGAGTCTGACGCACGCCAGCCTGTATGCGAAGACATATGCATGATTAATGCCAGCGTTTTTAGGGAGTGTTTATGGCGGGTATTCTCGATTCGGTCAATCAACGTACCCAGCTAGTGGGACAAAACCGGTTGGAACTGTTGTTGTTTCGTCTCAACGGACGTCAAAGATTTGGCATCAACGTCTTCAAGGTGCGTGAGGTGCTGCAGTGTCCGCCTCTGACCGTCATGCCCAAGCTGAACTCCTGCATCCGCGGGGTGGCGCACATTCGTGGCCAGACCATCTCGGTCATCGATCTCAGCATGGCGATGGGTAAACGTCCGATCCAGGATCTCTCCAAGTGCTTCATCATCATCTCCGAGTACAACCGATCCATTCAGGGGTTCCTGGTGCACTCGGTGGAGCGCATCATCAACATGAACTGGGAATCCATCCTGCCGCCCCCCAAAGGCGCCGGGCGCATCAACTACATGACGGCGGTCACCGAGGTGGACGGCGAGCTGGTGGAGATCCTGGACGTGGAGCGGATTTTGAACGAGATCTCGCCGGTCTCCACCGAGGTGAGTGCCGAGCTGGTGGACGCCAGCGTGGAGCGCAATCCCCATGGTCGCCCGGTGCTGGTGGCGGATGACTCCTCGGTGGCGCGCAAGCAGGTGCAGCGGGCGCTGGAAGCCATCGGCGTGCAGTGTGTGCTGGCCAAGGATGGGCGCGAAGCCCTCAACATGCTGCTGGAGATGGCCAAGCAGGGGCCCATCCTGGATCAGATTGCCCTGGTCATCTCGGACATCGAGATGCCGGAGATGGACGGTTACACCTTCACCGCCGAGATCCGCAACAATCCCGCACTCAAGGATTTGCATGTTATTCTGCACACTTCCCTCAGTGGGGTGTTTAATCAGGCCATGGTCCAGAAGGTTGGTGCAAACAACTTCATCGCCAAGTTCCAGCCGGATGAATTGGCCAAGGCCGTACAAGGCGCACTCTAATAAAGAAGAAAAAACTGCATGAAGACACTTTCGGACGACTTATACAAACAATTCAGCAATTTTCTGGCGCAACAGAGCGGGATCGTGCTGGGTGACAACAAACAGTATCTGGTCAAGAGTCGTCTGTCGCCCTTGATGACTCAGTTTGGTATCGAGAGTCTGTCTGAACTGGTGACCCGCTCCATGGGGATCCGGGAGCGGGAGCTGAAGATGGCCGTGGTGGACGCCATGACCACCAACGAGACCCTGTGGTTTCGCGATACCTATCCGTTTCAGCTGCTCAGCGACAAGATCTTCCCGGAGCTGGGCAAGAGTGGCCGCCCCATCAAGATCTGGTCTGCCGCCTCCTCCTCCGGGCAGGAGCCCTATTCCATCGCCATGACGGCGCTGGAGCAGCAGGTGAAACGGCCGGGTACCCTGCCGGGCGGGGTGCAGATCGTCGGCACAGACATCTCCAGCACCATGCTCAACCAGTGCAAGGAGGGGGTCTATGACAGCCTGGCGCTGGCGCGCGGCCTCTCCCCCGAGCGCAAGCGGCTGTTCTTCGAGCCCTGCGGTGACAACAAGATGCGGGTGTCGGAGCGTGTCAGAAAATTGACCAGCTTCCGCCCCCTGAATCTGCTGGAGAGTTACAGCCTGCTCGGCAAGTTCGACATCATCTTCTGTCGCAACGTGCTCATCTACTTCGCCCCCGAGGTGAAGTCCAAGATCCTCAACCAGTTTGCCAGCAGCCTCAATCCCGGCGGCTATCTGATGCTGGGGGCCTCGGAGTCCCTGGCCGGTCTCACCGACAAGTTCGAGATGATCCGCTGCAACCCCGGCATCGTCTACAAAGTCAAATAACTCCCTTCTAACCCCTCTTTGGCACACCTCTTGCTAAACATTCGTGAAGCAGGAGGTGCGCTATGGCAATTTCATTCGACAAGGCATTCGGGGTTCACCAGTACACGCTGAGCGTTCGCGCCAAGCGTGCCGAGGTGCTGTCCAGCAACATCGCCAACGCGGATACCCCGGGTTTCAAGGCAAGAGACATCGATTTCTCCCAGGCCTTGCAGCAGGCCCAGAGCCAGCAAGGGTTCGGTCTGGCCACCACCAGCGAGAAACACTTCGCCTTGCAGATGGACGCCCCGGGCACGACCCAGTATCGCAACCCTCTGCAACCGGATACCGGAGACGGCAACACCGTGGATGTGCAGGAGGAGCGTAGCGAGTTCCTGCGCAACAGCCTGGAGTACCAGGCCTCCCTCGAATTCATGAACGGCAAGATAAGCGGCCTGCTCAAGGCACTGAAAGGAGAACAGTAATGAGTTTGTTCAAGGTCTTTGACATTGCAGGCTCTGCCATGAGCGCGCAGTCCGTTCGCCTCAACACGGTGGCGAGCAACATGGCCAACGCCGATAGCGTCAGCTCCAGTGTGGAAAAAACTTACCATGCCAGGCGGCCAGTGTTTGCCGCCCAGCTGGATCAGGCCATGTCCGACAAGCAGGCCTCGGTGGGGGTGGATGTGAAGGGGATCGTCGAGAGCGATGCCCCTCTGCTCAAGGAGTACAACCCCAATCACCCCATGGCGGACAAGGATGGCTTCATCTTCAAGCCCAACGTCAACATGGTGGAGGAGATGGCGGACATGATCAATGCCTCGCGCAGCTACCAGACCAACGTCCAGGTCGCCGATGCAGCCAAGAAGATGCTGCAGCAGACCCTTGGCCTCGGCAAGTCCTGACAGGGGGAGCGATAGATGGCAGATACCTATGACAGCCTGCTCGGCGTCAATCGAACGACGGCGAATCAGACCAGCACCACCACCAGCGTCCAGAAGAAGGAGCTGGATCAGGAGTCCTTCCTCAAGCTGTTGACCATGCAGCTCTCCTATCAGGATCCGTTCAAGCCGGTGGACAACGCCCAGATGTTGTCCCAGATGACGTCCATGTCGACCTCCCAGGGGATCAGCAGCCTCTCCACCCAGATGGAGAGCCTCAACAGCCTGATGACCTCCAGCCAGGCGCTGCAGGCCTCGGCCCTGGTGGGCCAGAACGTGTTGATCCCATCCCAGACCGGTTATCTGGAGAAGGGGGAGAGCATCAGCGGGGTCATCGCCACCGGTGACGGCGCCAGCAACATCAAGGTGACGGTGAAGGACGAGAGCGGCCAGGTCATCAAGGAGTTCTCCCTCGAGGGAGACAAGAAGGGCAACGTGGCCTTCGAGTGGGATGGCAAGGACAAGGATGGCAATGAGGTCAAGAGCGGCAAGTACAGCATAGAGGCGCACGGCACCGTGGACGGCAAGTCCGAGAGCATGCCGGCCCTCACCTATGCCAAGGTGGAGAGCGTGACCCTGGGCACCAGTTCAAACCCCAGCACCCTCAAACTCAGGGGACTGGGTGGCATCTATCTGACCGATGTATTGGAAATTGGCGGGACGAGCGGCAAGTCGACCACGACCCCTGACTCGACCTCTAAAGCAGTGATCTAAGGAGATAAAGACATGTCATTCAACAATGCCCTCAGCGGCATCAATGCGGCTCAAAAAGACCTGAACGTCACCGCGAACAACATTGCCAACGTCAACACTACCGGCTTCAAGGAGTCCCGCGCCGAGTTTGCCGACGTCTATGCCAACTCCATCTTCGTCAATGCCAAGACCCAGGTCGGCAATGGGGTGGCGACCGGTGCCGTGGCCCAGCAGTTCCACCAGGGGGCGCTGCAATTTACCAACAACGCGCTGGATCTCGCCATCCAGGGCAACGGCTTCTTCGTGACCTCCGATGGCCTGACCAACCTGGATCGCACCTATACCCGCTCCGGTGCCTTCAAGCTGAACGAAAGCAGCTACATGGTCAGCAACTCCGGTGGTTATCTGCAGGGGTACGAGATTAACGCCGATGGCACCCCCAAGGCGGTGAGCATCAACGCCACCAAGCCCATCCAGATCCCGGACAAGGCCGGTGAGCCGGTACAGACCACGACGGTCGAGGCGGGCTTCAACCTGCCTTCCAGCACCAAGACTCTGATGGATGTGAATGCCTCCAAGTTCGATCCCAAGGATTCGAGCACCTACTCTTCCTCCACGTCCGTGGTGGCCTACGACTCCCTGGGTGAAGCACATACCATCACCCAGTACTTCGTGAAAGAAGCCGACCCGGCCGATCCGACCCAGGCGGCGGTACCGACCGCCTGGCGCATGTACCTCTATCAAGATGACAAGCCCATCGACATCGCCGGCGGCACCGCCACCACCATGGCGACCGGTGTCAGCCAGGCGCCCCTGAGCGCCCGCGTGACCTTCGATGCCTCCGGCAAGATGGTGACGCCGACCACGCCGGCGGTCATCAAGACCGAACAACTGGGGGCGGCGGGGGCCGGTATCATCACCAATGGTGCCGATGGCACTCAGGAGATCGAGTTCAAGCTGGGCACCGTGACCCAGTATTCCTCTCCCTTCGAGGTGAGCAAGCTGACCCAGGATGGCTCTACCGTCGGTCGTCTGACCAAGGTGGAGATCGGGGCAGATGGCATCGTCTCCGCCACCTACAGCAACGCGACCACGGTCAAGGTGGCCATGGTGGCCATGGCCAAGTTTGCCAACTCCCAGGGCTTGACCCAGGTGGGTGACACCTCCTGGCGCCAGTCCCTGCTCTCCGGGGACGCCCTGCCGGGTACGCCGAATTCGGGTACCTTCGGTTCCATCAAGTCCTCGGCCCTGGAGCAGTCCAACGTGGATTTGACCACCGAGCTGGTGGATCTCATCACCGCCCAGCGCAACTTCCAGGCCAACTCCCGTTCCCTGGAAGTGAACAGCTCCCTGCAGCAGAGCATCCTGCAGATCCGTTAATCGAGTACGCGGTTGTAAAGGGGCGCTTCGGCGCCCCTTGTGTTTTCTCTTCCCCCGCCTTTTACCCCTTCTTCGTGCCAATCGCGCTGCTATTGGCATCCTACTTGCAGTTGTCCCCCGAGAGTCATCAGTTTGACGGAGGATCCCATGGATCACCTGCTTTATATTGCCATGTCCGGGGCCAAGGAGAACATGAACAGCCTGGCTGTGCGTGGCAACAACCTGGCCAACGCCAACACCATCGGCTTCAAGTCTGACTTCGAGCAGGCGCGCAGCATGCAGGCGTTTGGCGAAGGGCTGCCCACGCGGGTGTTCGCCATGACGGAGAGTCCGGGTCAGAACCTGCAGCATGGCCTGCTGCAGACCACGGGTCGGGATCTTGACGTCGCCGTCGACGGTCCGGGCTGGATTGCGGTGCAGGATCCCAACGGTGGCGAGGCCTATACCCGCATGGGCAACCTGCAGTTGAGCGAAGCCGGCAACCTGCAGACCTCCACCGGCCTGAACGTGGTGGATGACGCGGGCCAGCCCATCGTGCTGCCGTTGCCCATGGAGAAGATCGAGATCAACCGGGACGGCACCATCAGCGGTCGCCCGGAAGGGGCCGCCCCCAACCTGCCGGAAGATTTCCAGCGCATCAAGCTGGTCAATCCGCCGGCCGATGCGGTGGCCAAGGGGCAGGATGGCCTGTTCCGTCGCAAGGATGGCCAGACTGAACCGGCCTCCGCCAATGTCGGCTTGCTGGCGGGCTCCCTCGAGGGGAGCAACGTCAACGTGGTCGACGAGATGACCAACCTCATTCGCTTGCAACGTCAGTTCGAAACTCAGGTCAAGATCATGAAGACCGCCGAGGAGAATGACGAGGCCCAAACCCAGCTGCTGCGTATCAGCTAATCAAGGAGCATTAAATGAATCCTGCACTCTGGATCAGCAAGACTGGCCTCGATGCCCAGCAGACCAACATCTCGGTCACCTCGAACAACCTGGCGAACGCCAGCACCGTGGGTTACAAGAAGGCTCGCGCCATCTTCGAGGATCTGCTCTATCAGAACATCAACCAGCCGGGGGGCCGCTCTTCGGCGGACACCGAGCTGCCCTCCGGCCTGATGCTGGGGGCGGGGGCCAAGGTGGTGGCCACCCAGAAGAACCACAGCCAGGGCAACGTGCAGACCACGGACAACTCCCTGGATCTGATGATTAGCGGGCGCGGTTATTTCGAAATCCAGCTGCCGGATGGCAGCGCCGCCTATACCCGCAACGGTCAGTTCACCCTCAATGACGAGGGTACCATCGTCACCCCGGGCAACGGTTATCCGCTACAGCCGGAGATCCAGATCCCCGAGAACGCCCAGAGCGTGACCGTGGGCGAGGATGGCCAGGTGTCGGTGCAGCTCAAGGGTGATGGCCAGTCCCAGGTGGTCGGTCAGATCAACACCACGGATTTCGTCAACCCCACCGGCCTGCAACCCATGGGGGAAAACCTCTTCGTCGAGACCCAGTCCAGTGGTGCCCCCATCCAGGGGACCGCCGGTGCGGACGGCCTTGGGGTCATCAAGCAGGGCATGCTGGAGACCTCCAACGTCAACGTGACCGAGGAGCTGGTCAACCTCATCCAGGCCCAGCGGGTCTATGAGATGAACTCCAAGGTCATCTCGGCGGTGGACTCCATGATGTCCTTCCTGACCCAGCGGACCTAAGGGAAGGCAACGTGACAAGAAGACTGTCTTGGCAACGCTTGGCGGTGGAGGTCCTCGTGTCCTTCCTGACCCAGCGCACCTGATGTAGGAGACCCATGATGAAAGCCATATGGATGCTGGGCCTGCTGACGCTGGCCGGCTGCACCAGTACCCCCAACACCGCCAGACCCGATGATCCTGAGTTCGCCCCCGTCTACGGCGAATCGGAGCCGGTGTCGGTGCGTCCCACCGGCGCCATCTTCCAGCCCGAGCAGGTCAACGGCATCTACTCGGACATCAAGGCCCACAAGATCGGGGACATCATCACCATCGAACTGGCGGAGTCCACCTCGGCCTCCAAGAAGGCCAACACCCAGAGTGGCAAGGACAACAGCTTCGACCTGTCACCGGTCAGCCTCGGTGGGGTGCCGGTGACCGCCAGCCCCTACAACCTGTCGGCCTCCGTGGATCAGAGCAGCGCCTTCAAGGGGCAGGCCAAGGCGGATCAGAGCAACAGCCTGCAGGGCAACATCTCGGTCAGCGTGGTCAAGGTGTTGCCGAACGGCAACCTGCTGGTGCGCGGCGAGAAGTGGATCATGCTCAATAACGGCAATGAGTACATTCGCATCACCGGCCTGGTGCGCCCGGAGGACGTCACCTCCGAGAACAGTGTGTCGTCCCAGCGGGTCGCCAACGCGCGCATCCACTACGGTGGCACCGGCGATCTGGCCAACACCCAGGAACAGGGCTGGCTCACCAGCTTCTTCAACGGCCCCTGGTGGCCCATCTAGCAATCAGGGGTTTAGGAGCTCTCATGAATCGACTTCGTCTGCTCGCCTTGCTGTGCTGCTGTTTGCCGCTCGGGCTGGCACACGCCTCGCGCATCAAGGATCTCACCTCGGTGGAAGGGGTGCGCAGCAACCAGCTGATCGGCTACGGCCTGGTGGTGGGCTTGCCCGGCACGGGGGAGAAGAACAACGCCTTCACCGAGCAGACCTTCAGAACCATGCTCAACAACTTCGGCATCAAGGTGCCGGATAACATCAAGCCGAAGATTAAAGACGTGGCGCCGGTGGCCATCCATGCGGATCTGCCGGCCTTCTCCAAGCCGGGCCAGACCATAGATGTCACCGTCTCCGCCATCGGCGAGGCGAAGAGCCTGCGCGGCGGCACCCTGCTGCAGACCTTCCTGAAAGGGCTGGACGGCCGCGTTTACGCCGTCGCTCAGGGCAGCCTGGTGGTGGGGGGCCTCGGGGCCGAGGGGGCGGACGGCTCCAAGGTCGTGGTCAATACCCCGACCGTGGGGCGCATCGCCAACGGCGCCACTGTGGAGCGTGAGGTACCGAACTCCTTCAGCCAGGGCGACACCATCACCTTCAACCTGAACCGACCTGACTTCACCACCGCCCGGCGGGTGGCCGACGTGGTCAACGATCTGGTGGGCCCCAACACGGCCCAGGCGCTGGATGCCACCTCCATCAAGGTGTTTGCGCCCCGGGATCCGGGTCAACGGGTCTCCTATCTCTCCACCATCGAGAACCTGGAAGTGGATCCGGCGAGCGAATCCGCCAAGATCATCGTGAACTCGCGCACCGGCACCATCGTCATCGGCAGCGAGGTCAAACTGCGGCCCGCGGCCATCAGTCACGGTGGCCTGACGGTCACCATCGCCGAGAATCAGCAGGTCTCCCAACCCAATCCGCTGGCCGGTGGCCAGACGGCGATCACCAACAACTCCACCATCAACGTGCAGCAGGATCCGGGTCGGATGTTCAAGCTCGACACCGGCGCGACCCTGGACGATCTGGTGCGGGCGGTGAATCAGGTAGGGGTAGCCCCTGGCGATCTGATGGCCATCCTGGAGGCCCTGCAGCAGGCGGGCGCCATCCAGGGTCAGCTGGTGATCCTGTAAATGGGTGTTTGTGTCGAGGCGGTGATGCGAAGCCTGGTCACTCGGCGGGAGGCCATCTGGTCGACGCCGGGCGGCAAAGGCTTGCCACGGGCGGCAACGAGGTAGGTATGGCAGAGTTCGACACCCAGAGCGGGATCAACCTTGGCATGGTGCAGGACGTCCAGAACCTGGACAAGCTGCGCCGGATGAGCCAGAGCAAGGAGGGCAAAGGAGAGGCGCTGATGGCGGCGGCTCGCCAGTTCGAGTCCATCTTCACCCAGACCCTGTTCAAGGGGATGCGCCAGGCCAACGCTGTGCTGACCGAAGGCAACCCCATGAACAGCAGCTACACCCAGTTCTACGAGGGGATGCTGGATGAACAGCGGGTCGCCGACATGTCGAGCAAGGGGGGCCTTGGTATCGCCGAGATGGTGGCCAAGCAGCTGGCCCCCGAGCAGAAGACCTTTACCCACAACGATGGCCGGGTACTCAGGCTGCCGGAGCGCACCGAGCGGGTCTACAAACCCTACCAGCCTCCCACTTCGGCACCGAACGATCTGATTGCGGCCTCAAAAGTTGGCAAAGATTTTGCTGATAACGAGATGGGGGGGAGCCAATCGACGGCCACTTCCCACCGTCGCCGTGCCATTCCCCCCATGGGGCCGGCACAAGGCATCGCCGCCGGACACAGCAGTACATTGGACAAGACGGCGCTGGTGTTCGACAGCCCGGAGGAGTTCGTGGACAGGCTGATGCCGCTCGCCAAGAAGGCGGCGGACAAGCTGGGGCTGAGCCCGGCGGTGCTGGTGGCCCAGGCGGCCCTCGAGAGCGGCTGGGGCAAGCGGGTGATCAAGGACGGGGAGGGGCAGATAACCCACAACCTGTTTGGCATCAAGGCCGATCCTCGCTGGGATGGTCCCAAGGCGGTGGTGAGTACCCTGGAATACGAACAAGGGGTGGCCTCACGCCAGAAGGCGGCGTTTCGCTCTTACGAGTCGTTCGAGGAGAGCTTCAACGACTATGTGGACTTCCTCACCTCGGGCACCCGTTACAAGGGGGCATTGGCCAAGGTGGATAGTCCGGATCGCTACTTCGAGGCGCTGCAACAGGCCGGGTATGCCACCGACCCCCAGTATGCCAGCAAACTGAAACAGGTATTGCGCAGTGACGCCATCGCCGGCTACTCCGCAACCGGCAACACAGAGATGGAGCTGTAAGCTATGGCAAGCGATCTGCTTGGAATTGGAACCTCGGGTGTGATGGCCCAGCAGCGACTGCTGCAGACCACCAGTAACAACATCGTCAACGTCAATAGCCAGGGCTATGTACGTGAGCGCACCCTGGTGTATACCAACTCCGTCGGATTGGGGACGGGCGACATGGTGACCCAGCGGGTCATCAACAGCTATGCCCAGGGGGAGGTGCGTCGTGACACCTCCGCCTACCATGCCTCCGGCAATCGCTACGATCAGCTGTTCCAGCTCGACAGCCTGCTGGGTGACAGCAGCAACAGCGTGGGCACCACCATCACTTCCTATTTCAAGGCCTTTCACACCGCCAACGAGTCACCGGCCGAGATCGGGGGTCGCAAGACCACCCTGAGCGAACTCAATGGCATGGTGAACCGCTATCACACCCTCTCCGCCCAGCTCGACAAGCAGTCGGACACCATCAACGCCACCATTGGCGACGAGACCGACAGGGTCAACAGCCTGCTCCAGAGCATCAACGATCTGAACCAGGCCATTATCCGCACCCAGGGGACGCCGGAAGAGAGTCTGATGCTGTTCGATCAGCGGGATGAGGCGGTGCGTCAGCTCTCCGAGAAGATGGAGATCCGTACCGTCACCCAGCCCAACGGCAGCATGCTGGTGAACATGAGCACGGGCCACTCCCTGGTGCTGGATGGCGGGGTAGCGCAGTTCAAGGTGGTGGCGGGCAACCCCGACTCCCGGGACTCGACTCTGCAACTCACCCTCGGTACCAACAAGGCCGACATCAACGATCAGGACATCGGTGGCGGCATCGGCGGCCTCTTTGCCGCTCGCCGGGATCTGGAACCCTCCAAGCGGGAGTTGGGGCAGCTGGCCGTCGCCATGGCGGATGCCATGAACCAGCAGAACCGGCTGGGGATGGATCTGGACAACGAGATTGGCGGGGATCTCTTCACCCTCGCGGCCAGCAAGGGCCTGCCCTATGGCAGCAACACCGGCAGCGGCGCCGCCAGCGTCAGCTTCGTGCCCGGCAAGGGGACCGAGGTGACCACCTTCGATTACGAGGTGAAGTTCAGCAGTGCCACCGGTTATGAGGTGTTCGCCATCGATGGCAGCGGCAACCGTACCTCTCTCATGACGGGCACCACGCCGCCCGCCAAGGTGGGCGTGGCGGGACACGGCATCGAGATCGATCTTTCCGGTACCCCGGCGGCAGGGGACAAGATCCTGTTGCAGCCGACCAAGTATGCCGCCGCAGGACTCGAAGCCGCCATCACGCGCCCGGAGGATATCGCACTGGCATCCCCCATCAAGGCAGATAAAAATTCTCAGAATATCGGCTCCGGTGAAATAAAAATGACCGGTGTCTACAACACGGGGACGGGCTCGGGGTTTGGTACCAACAGCCTGGATCCCGCGGCGCCCCAGGTGGTCAAGATAGACAACAGCGGCAACTACGAGGTCTATGCGGCGGACGGCACCACCCTCATCGGGGTGGCACCGGCTTCGAGCAAGGGACAGAACCTGATGGCCGCCCTCGAGAGCCCGCTGGGAGGCCCCAAGGTGTATGCCGATCCCAAGACGGCGCCGGGTTATGACGTCAGCATCACCGGCAAGGTGGAGGCCAAGGACAGCTTCCATCTGAGCTACAACAAGGACGGTTTCGCCGACAACGCCAATGGCCTGGCCCTGGCGGAGCTGCAAAACAAGGAGCTGGTGCGCAAGAACAACAATGCCGCCACCAGCAACGACAAGATGACCTTCAACGATGCCTACAGCGCCCTGGTGACCGGGGTGGGCAACAAGACCAGCCAGGCCAAGACGCTGTTGCAGGCCAACGAGGCCAAATTGACCCAGAGCACCGGCATCTACGAGAGCGTCTCCGGGGTCAATCTGGAGGAAGAGGCGGCCAACCTCATCCGCTTCCAGCAGTCCTATGCCGCCTCGGCCCAGATCGTCAACACCGCCAAGACCATCTTCGATACCCTGCTGTCGTCCGTGAGGTAATCCATGCGCATCACCACCAACATGATCTACGACCGCAATCTGGCCACCATGAGCAAGGTCAGCGAGCGCCAGAACACGGCTTACAACCAGCTGATGACAGGGGACAAGTTCACCCGGGCGGGGGAAGATCCCTCCGGCATGAGCCAGAAGCTGGCCCTGACCAAGGAGATCGACCTGTTCAAGCAGTACAGTGTCAACGGCAGCCTGCTGGAGAACAGCCTGGGCCACGAAGACACAGTGCTATCCTCCATCAACACCGCCATGTTGAGCGCCAAGACCCTGATCCAGAAGGCGAACAGTTCCGCCATGGGCAGCGAGGAGCGCAGCGCCATCGCAAGCGAACTGGAGGGGCTGCAAAAGCAGATGTTCGATCTGATGAACAGCAAGAACTCCCAGGGGGAGTTCATCTTCGGCGGCAATCAGAGCAAGACCCAGCCCTTCGTCAAGGATGCGAGCGGCAACTATGTGTTCCAGGGGGACACGGGCCAGCGCAGCATCCAGGTCTCGCCGACCGTGCAGATCCCGGCCAACGATTCGGGCTTCGATCTGTTCGAGATGGTGGCGACCCGGCGCACCGCCAGCGCCACCAGCGGCAACATCCAGGTGGGGGTGGGGGATCAGGGCAACTTCGAGAGCTTCTATCGCAACAACTACGACTCCGCACTGCCCAGCAACGAATTCACCGTGAGCACCCTGGCGGGCCCGCCGGATACCTACGAGATCAAGGACAGCGGCGGTACCGTGGTGCAAAGTGGCGACTACAGCGCGGGCAACAAGATTGCCTTCAACGGGTTGGAGCTGACCCTGGACTTGCCGGCGGGCAGCGCGGATCAGACCTTTGCCCTCGATGCCCCCAAGAACGACAACATACTCAATGGCATGTCCGACTTCATCTCGGCCTTGCGCGACCCCAACATCTCGGCGGATGACTTCCAGCTGGCGGTGGCCGACGCCACCACCCACATGGACAACGCCAGAACCAAGGTCGATCGAAGGCAGGGGGACGTGGGCAGCCGGCTCAACAGCCTGGAACAGGTGATGAGCTCGAACGATGGTCTCAGCACCCTGAACCAGCAGGCGCGGGCCAAGGTCTCCGAGGCGGACATGTACGAGGTGATCGCGGCGCTGTCGAAGGAAGACGCCGCCATGAGCGCCTCCCAGCTCGCCTTCAGCAAGATAAGCAAGCTGACCCTGTTCGACTATATCCGCTGATCTCCGCTCGTTGACCGTGACTCCCCCGTGGCCCTGGCCCGGGGGAGTCGTCATTTCAGGGCCCTTTATTTCAAGGCCCTCTCGGCCAATTTGTAACAACCCGTTGCAAGGAGCCACGGCGCCTTGACTCCCGGTCGCGCCTCGCCGATGATGCCGCCCGCATGGCCCAGGGCCCTGCATCTATTCGCAGCATCTCGTTAGGCGAGGCTCCTGCATAAACACAGGCCACTGATCTCACGACGTCCAGAGACGCCCAAGATCAGGACAGTTTTCATCGGATTAAGGTGTCAACCCAAGTGGCTTCCGGCGTGCCGGATACGTTATGCAGTGCTAAAGCTGGTACGTGGGGATGAAGACACGCCGGACGGCGTCATTTCCTGCCTGTTACTCGTCAATCAAATTGCTGTTTTCTTGCAAGCGGCGGCCGCGGTTCATCGGCTGCTTCCGGGCTTGCCCCGGGATCACATGAGGACATCTGTGATGAAGAAAACACACCACCTGCTCAACCGTCATCAACTGCTCGACCTGGCTGCCCTGCAGGGCTGGCTCGCCCGTACCCTGGATCCGGTCCAGCGGGCCGACCAACTGCTGACCCTGCGTCCGGAAGAGCTCAACTGCATCTTCGACACCCTGCCTGCTCCGCAAGGGAGTGAGCTGCTCGTCTCCCTGCCACCGGATGGGGCCGCCAGGCTGCTGCTGCGCCTGCACGCCAGCATACTCGGTGTGCTGCAGGGGGCCATGCCGCGGCGCGAGCTGCTCGGTATCCTGCGCAAGCTCGATGAGAGCGAGCGCCGCAAACTGCTCGCCTGCCTCCCCGAACCGGCGCAGTCGGGGCTATCCACCCTGCTGGAGTGGCCGAGCGAATCGGTCGGGGCCAACATGCGTCACGAGTTCGTCGCCATCCATGAGGGGGAGACGGTGGCGATCGCCAAGCAGCGGATCCACGATGCCTGGGACAAGGGGTTGCCGTTCCAGCAGCTTTACGTGGTCAGCGGTGATCAGCGCCTGCTCGGCAGCGTCACCCTCAAGTCCTTGCTCATCGCCGACCCTCAGCGGCCGGTGAGCGAGCTGATGGACAGGGAGGCGGTGCGCATCGATGCCCGTGCGGATCAGGAGCTGGCGGCCCGTCTGCTCATCGATCGCGACATCTCGACCCTGCCGGTGGAGGACAGGGGACGGCTGGTTGGGGTCTTCCACGTGGACGACGCCGCCGACATCCTGGAACTCGAATCCACCGAGGATGCGGAGCTGCAAGGGGGCTCGTCACCGCTGGATACCCCCTATCTGCAGGCGACGCCCTGGCAACTGTGGCGCAAGCGGGTGGGCTGGCTGCTCGTCCTGTTCGTGGCCGAGGCCTACACCGGCACCGTGCTGCGGGCCTTCGAGGAGCAGCTGGAAGCGGCCATCGCCCTGGCCTTCTTCATCCCGCTGCTCATCGGCACCGGCGGCAACAGCGGCACCCAGATCACCACCACCATAGTGCGAGCCATGGCGGTGGGGGAGGTGAGCATGAGAAACCTCGGCACGGTGCTCAAGAAGGAGCTCTCCACCGGTCTGCTCATCTCCATGGCCATCGCCCTGGCGGCCTGGGTACGGGCCTGGAGCCTGGGAGTGGGCCCCGAGATCGGCATGGTGGTGACCCTGACCATCATCGCCATCGTGCTCTGGAGCGCCACCGTTGCCTCCGTGATCCCCATGGTGCTGCGCCGCTTCAGGATAGATCCGGCGGTGGTCTCAGCCCCCTTCATCTCCACCCTGGTGGATGGCACCGGCCTCATCATCTACTTCGAAATTGCCAAGTGGCTGTTGCCGGAGTTGCACTGAGCAGACAAGAAAACCCTGCATAAGCAAAGAGGCAGCCACCGGGCTGCCTCTTTTGCATCAAGGAAGGGGCGCTAGCTCAGTTGAAACAGCAGGGGCCAGCCCTGCTCCTGACAGTAACGGTGCTCCTTCTCCAGATTCTGCATCAGCAGGCGGTTGTCCTCGCACCACTCGGTCGGCAATGTGACCACCAGCTGATCCCCGGCGGCGACCACCCTCAACGGCGGCAGCAGATTGTCCTGGCGTCGGTGGTGGGCCGCCACCGCGAGGCGCAGGATGCGGATGCAGCGCAGCACCGTCTGCTCATCGTGGTTCGGCAGGGCGGGCAGTTCGGCGAGCTTGAGCCCCTTGCGCTGGAAGCGCACCAGGGCCGCGAGCAGAGCCTGATCGTCCTGGTTGAAGCCGGGCAGGTCGGTGTTTTGCAAGATGTAGGCGGAGTGCTTGTGGATGCCGCTGTAGTTGATGGCAAGGCCAATCTCGTGCAGCCGCGCCGCCCAGCCGAGGATGGCGCGATAGGGCTCGATGGGCATCTGCCAGGGATCGCTCAGGGCATCGAACAGGGCCAGCACGCTCTGCTCGACCCGGGCCGCCTGGCGCTTGTCGATGCGGTAGTGGCTGATGAGGGCAAGGGCGGTGCGCTCGCGGATGTCGTGGTGCTGCAGCCGCTCCTCGAACTCGTACAGCAGCCCTTCACGCAGGGCGCCGTCGGAGTACTCCATCCGCTCGATGGGCAGGGAGGTGAAGAGCCCGATCAGGATGGCGACCGCGGCGGCGAACACCCCCAGGCGCTCTTCGGTCAGACCCGCGAGTTTGAGCTGCTCGACCTTCTTGTGCTTGAGCATCTCGGTCTTGAGCTGCTCGAGCCCCGCCAGCGTGATGCTGCCATCGGTCCACTCTTCCCCCTGCAAGACGTCCCGCACGGTGCGAATGGAGCCCGAGCTGCCGAGGCAGCTCTGCCAGCCGAGCTTGCGGTACTGGTTGATGATGGGGGCGAGCTGGTGCTGGGCCTCCAGCACGGCGGCGTTGAAGGCCTTCTCGCTCAGCTTGCCGTTGCCAAAGAAGCTCTGGGTGAAGCTGACGCAGCCCATCTTGCGGCTGGTGAGGGCCTTGTGTTCGAACCCTTCGCCGATGATGAGCTCGGTGCTGCCACCGCCGATGTCCACCACCAGCACCTGGCCTTCGATGTGCTGGGTGTGCGCCACCCCCTGATAGATGAGACGGGCCTCTTCCTGGCCGCTGATGATCTCGACCGGGTGATTGAGCACCAGGGCGGCCTCGCGCACGAAGTCACGGGCGTTGCTGGCGCGGCGCAGGGTGTAGGTGCCGGCGATGCGGATCTGATCCGGCTTGATGTTGGTGAGGCGCTCGGCGAAGAGGCCAAGGCAGTCGAGGCCGCGGGCCATGGCTTCCTCGGACATGCGGCGCTGCTCGTCCATGCCCTCCGCCAGGCGGACCCGCTCCTTGATGCGATCGACGATCTGCATCCGCCCCTCGGCGAGGCGGGCGATGACCATGTGAAAGCTGTTGGAGCCCAGGTCGACAGCGGCGTACAGACTATTGTCCATGGTTTGACTCTATGCGTTTGAGATAATCGTAAATCGCCACCTGGGAGCGTACCTTGCGGCGGTTGCCCCGCTTCACGTACTGGTTGCTCTGATCCGCATCGATGACGCGGGCCTTGCAGGTGTCGCCGAGCTGCAGCTGGAGAATGTCCAGGATCCGCTGCTTGAGGCGCTCGTCGTAGATGGGGGTGCCCACCTCGATGCGGCCGTCGATGTTGCGGCTCATCCAGTCGGCGCTGGAGATGAACAGCTGGGGGTTGCCCTTGTTGTGGAACACCATGGCGCGGGGGTGCTCGAGGAAGCGGTCGATGATGCTGATGACCTGGATGTTCTCGCTCAGGCCCGGCACGCCGGGGCGCAGGGCGCACATGCCGCGGATGATCATCTGGATGGGCACCCCGGCCTGACCGGCCGCGTAGAGGCGGTTGATGAGATCCTTGTCCACCAGGTTGTTGATCTTGAGGGTGATGCCGCTTGGCTGCCCCGCCTTGGCGTTGGCCAGCTCGTTGTCGATGAGGCGATAGAGCTGACGACGGCTGTTGATGGGGGAGACCAGCAGGTGGTTGAACTTGTAGCGCCGGTAGGGGTACTCGATGTACTCGAACACCCCCTCCACCTCGGCGGTGATGTCCGGGTGGCGGGTCAGCAGGGAGAAGTCGGTGTAGATCTTGGCGGTCTTCTCGTTGAAGTTGCCGGTGCCGATGTGGGCGTAGCGCACCGCCTCGCCGTGTTCGTGGCGGGTGATGAGGCAGAGCTTGGAGTGGATCTTGAGGCTCGGCACCCCGAACACCACCTTGACCCCCGCATCGGTGAGGATGTTGGCCCAGTCGATGTTGGCCGCTTCGTCGAAGCGGGCGCGCAGCTCCACCACCACGGTCACCTTCTTGCCGTTGTTGGCGGCGTCGATGAGGGAGTGAATGATGCGCGACTTCTTGGCGACCCGGTAAATATTGATGCGTATGGCGCTTACTGCCGGGTCAAACGCTGCCTGACGCACCAATTCCGTGAAGTGATGGAACTTGTGATAGGGGTAATACAGCAGAATATCCTGCTTGGCGATGGCGTCGAAGGCGTTGACGAAGCCGTCGAAGTCGCGGCAATCCAGCGCCGGCAGCTTGGGGTTTTCGAGATAATCCCGGCCCACGTTGGGGAAGCCGATGAAGTCCTTGAAGTTGTGATAACGACCGCCGGGCATGATGGCGTCGTATGAGCTTATCTGCAGCTTGAGTTTGAGGAAGCTTATCATGGCGGCGGGCATCTCCCGCTCGTAGACGAAGCGCACCGGCATGGCGGTGAGGCGCTGCTTCAAGCCATCACTCATCTTGTCCACCAGGCTGAGGTCTAGCTGGTCGGAGAGATCGTATTCCGCGTCCCGGGTCAGCTTGACCGCGTAGGCCGCGATTTCGTCGTAGTCGAAGAAGCCCTTGAAGATCTCGTCAAGACAGAAGCGGATGACGTTGTCGAGGATGATGATCTGCTTCTTGCGGCGGGTGCCTTCCGGCGGCAGCTGGAAGAAGCGGGGCAGATCGTCGGTCGGCACTTCCACCAGGGCGTACTGGATCACCTGGCCGTTCTTCTTCATTTCGACGGCGAGGTAGGTGTGCTCGTCTTTCAGGAACTTGACCGGGTTCACTTCCTTGTTCAGCAGGATGGGGATGATGTGGCGCAGCACCTTCTCCTTGAAGAAGACCCGCAACCACTGCTGAATGGCATCGGAGAGCTGGTTCTCGTTGACCAGGAAGATGTTGTGGCGGGCGAGGGCGATCAGCAGTTCCTTGTAGGTGTTGTCGAACGCCTCGCCAAGGGCCATCACCTTCTGCTGGATGGCCCGCAGCAACACCTTGGCCTCGTCGTCACCGCCGTGCACCTCGTTGATGAGAATGCGGCGCTTGACGTCCGAGACCCTGACCTTGAAGAACTCGTCCTGGTTGGAGGAAAAGATCCCGAGGAAGCGAACCCGCTCGATGAGGGGGACCGTCTTGTCCATCGCCTCTTGCAACACCCGTTCATTGAATGAGAGCCAACTCAGCTCTTTCTCTTCATACTGCTTGTCGGTGCTCATATATGCCTCTGTGATCCGGTTGCATCTGGCCGGCAGTTATGGGGTCAAACCATGACAAATTTATGACAGCCGGCGCTATTCGGTGAGGTCTTGATCGATATCGACCACCAGATCATCGGAAAGGGACTCCAGCGCACTGATGAGGGCATCCAGTTCGAGCTGGGGGGGCAGGGCCACCAGGGCATGGGCGTAGAAAAGCGGAGCGCCGGAGTGGGGGGCCGGTTCACAACCGGTGGTGAGGTCCGCCACGTTGATATTGAGCTGACGCAAGATGCTGGCGACCTCGTGGACGATGCCGGCCCTGTCGTTGCCGGTCACGCTCAGCATCACCTGGCGGGCGGGTTCCGGGCTGAGCTGACCTTCGGCGAAGCTGACGGTGAGGCCAGGCAGCATCACCAGCGCCTCGCACAGGCTGCGATAGTGCTCATCGGGGACGCTGACGTGCAAGATGCCGGCAAATTGTCCGGCCAGCTCGCTCATGGAACTGGCCAGCCAGTTCCCTTGCTCATGGCTGATGGTATTGGCCAGGCTCTCGACGATACCCGGCTTGTCAGCCCCGATGACGGTGACGACCAATTGCTTTTGCATCCTGCTCTCCTTTGAATGAGTTCCACCAGCATTGTGCCTGCTGTGGCAGGTCATATGAAGCCCCGCCGTGCGTAAAACCCATGAAAAACCCCGATCCCCGAGCTCGCCCTTCTGCGGGCGATGCGCGCCCTCTTGCCCCTGTGGTAAAGTGGCGCTCCTTCTCTCTCATTGTGTGAATTGGACAGTACCCTCATGAATACCCTTGTCGTATCGGGATTGGTGTTATTGGTGCTCCTGCTGCTGGCGATCTTCTGGTCCCGTGGCAAGCAGGGCAAGACGTTGCCCTATGATCTGCAGGAAACTCTGTTCAGCCCGGCGGAGCGCTCCTTCCTTGGGGTGCTGAGCCTTGCTGTGGGTGACAAGGCGCGGGTCTTCGCCAAGGTGCGGGTGGCGGACGTGCTGACGCCCGAGGCGCGCATGGGCAAGAGCAAGTGGCAACAAGCGTTCAACAAGATCAGCGCCAAGCATTTTGACTACCTGCTCTGCCACCCGGGGGATCTCTCCTTCCTCTGCGCGGTCGAGCTCGATGACAGCTCCCATCGCCACCAGAAGCGCAAGGCCCGGGATCAATTCCTGAAAGAGGCCTGCGACAGCGCCGGCCTGCCGCTGCTGCAGATCCCTGCCAGCAGCCACTATCAGGTGGAGGATCTGCGTGAACAGCTGCTGCCGCTGCTTGCCAGGACGACGGCCCCTGCCGAGGATCTGCTGCCCGGTGAGCGGCGCGAGCCGACCTTCAATCCGCTGCAACTGGATGGGGTGGATCTGAGCGAGAGCCATCACGGACACAAATCGGTCAGCCCGCAGCCCGGGATCGCCACTGTGACGCCGGAGAAAGGGATGCCGGAACCCGAGCTGCTGGACAACCTGTTCAGCGACCTGGAGGAGGAGGAAGAGCGTCCCCAGGCGCAGCCCCACTGCCCGCGCTGCGACGCCCTGCTGGTGGAGCGGGAGGCCAAGAAGGGCCCCCATGCCGGCCGCCTGTTCCTCGCCTGCAGCCGCTTCCCGCAATGTCGCTACGCCGCTCCCCGGGAGCAGATGCATCACTGACATCCCAGAGGGTCCCTTGTGGACCCTTCTTTTTTGATAGTCCCCTGTCATCTTCTATTCTTACCCCGCTGGCAAGATGCCCGTACCGTGATCCCGTCCACAGAGAGGCGGGCAAGACGCGACAATTTTTGACAATCCGCCAGAATTTTGGCACCTTGTGCGGCATTGACACTATGGGCGGCGCATGGACACGCTCATATAAAATACTTAAAAAACAATAAGATATTTTAGAGGCTTCGACAGGATGGATATGATGGCGATGGGGGTATTGATTGTCGATGCCGATGAACAGCGGCGTTTGCAACTGGGTACTGTGCTCTCCTTCATGGGGATCCCGTGGCAGGAAGTGGAAGAAGGCGATCTCGACATGGCGGTGGAGTCCTCGGGGCCCCTGCAAGGGATCCTGACGGGCGAGCTGCTTGAGCGCCCCCTCATCGAGCTGCTCGGGGCCTTCCCCCGCATTCCCTTTCTCTCTCTGCAGCAGGCGGATCACCCCAATAGCAACTTCATCGGTGGCAGCGACGAGCCCTTCACCTATGAGTCCCTGACCCGCCATCTGCACTTCTGTCAGGCCTTCCTCTCCCTCCATCCTCGCCAGCAACTGCACGACAAGGGCCAGGCCCTGCTGCGCCTGCTGGTGGGCAAAGGCAGGGGCATTCAGGAGGTGCGCCGCCTCATCGGGCAGGTAGCGGAAACCGACGCCAACGTGCTGATCCTGGGTGAATCCGGTACCGGCAAGGAGGTGGTGGCTCGCGCCATCCACGAACTCTCTGCCCGCAGCACTGGCCCCTTCGTGCCCATCAACTGCGGCGCCATCCCGGCAGAACTGCTGGAGAGCGAGCTGTTTGGTCATGAGAAGGGGGCCTTCACCGGCGCCATCGCCGCCCGTCGCGGCCGCTTCGAACTGGCCCAGGGCGGCACCCTCTTCCTCGACGAGATCGGCGACATGCCGCTGCCCATGCAAGTCAAGCTGCTGCGGGTGCTGCAGGAGCGCCAGTTTGATCGGGTCGGTGGCGGCAAGCCGGTGCAGGCGGACGTGCGCGTCATCGCCGCCACCCACCGGGATCTGGAGACGATGATCCGCACCCAGGTGTTCCGGGAAGATCTCTATTACCGCCTCAACGTCTTCCCCATCGAGACGCCCCCCCTGCGCGAGCGCTCCGACGACATTCCCCTGCTGCTGCAGGAGCTGCTCAATCGCCACGCGGAGCAGCACAAGGGCATCATTCGCCTGACCCAGCGCGCCATGGAGTCCCTGATGCAGTACTCCTGGCCGGGTAATGTGCGCGAGCTTTCGAACCTCATCGAGCGCTTGCTCATCCTCTATCCGAACCAGATCGTGGATGTGGCGGATTTGCCCGGCCGCTATCGTCTGCTCCCCTGCGAGCCGAGAGACGAGCGTCTTACCGAGATGGACGAGCGGGATGCCCTGGCCGCCGTGTTCCAGAGCACCCCCGAGCTGGACGCCCCGGCTGCCGTGGCGCTGCCCATGCAGCTGCCTCAGGAGGGGGTCAACCTCAAGGAGATGCTGGCGGATCTCGAGGTGGAGTTGATCCGTCAGGCCCTGGAGTCCCAGGACGGGGTGGTGGCCCGCGCCGCCGACCTGCTCAGCATGCGCCGCACCACCCTGGTGGAGAAGATGAAGAAATACGGCATGAGCAAGGAAGCCTGAGGTCAAGGCTTTGACGCCAGGCTTCAACCAATTGATATTTATGGAGTATTTTACTGGCATGGAAATTGAATAGGCTTACCCCAAACCCAGTTTGAGGTCAGGTTTATGACAATGCTCCAGCAGGACAATCCGCTCCAGTCTCACGAGGTGAGCCAGCTCTACGCCATCTTCCAGGCACTGCCGACCGGCGTGTTGCTGCTGGATGGGGAGGGCTGCATCACCCGCGCCAACCCGGCCGCCTTGGCCCTGCTGGGGGAGCCGCTGGAGGGACAGCCCTGGCGCGAGATCATCGCCCGCAGCTTCCATCCCCGTGAAGACGATGGACACGAGATCTCCCTGCGGGACGGTCGCCGGGTCCAGCTCTCGACCCAGCCGCTGGCGGATCAACCGGGCCAGCTGGTGTTCATCACGGATCTCACCGAGACCCGTCAGTTGCAGGACAGGGTCAACCACATGAAGCGGCTGTCGGCCCTCGGCAACATGGCCGCCACCCTGGCCCACCAGATCCGCACCCCCCTCTCCGCCGCCATGCTCTATGCGGCCAACCTCGCGAACCGCACCCTCAAGCCCGAATCCCGCAGCCAGTTCCAGCAAAAGCTGATGGCGCGGCTGCAGGATCTGGAAAAGCAGATCAACGACATCCTGCTGTTCGCCCGCAACGGCGACAACCAGGTGGTCGCGCCGGTTTCGGTACAGGGGTTGCTGGCCGAGGTGCAGGCGGGGGCCGAGGCCTTCTGCCAGCAGCAGGGCTGCACCCTGCACATGGAGGCGCCGGAGCCTGATCTCTGCCTGCTGGCCAATAACAGCGCTCTGGCCGGCGCCATCAACAACCTGATCGCCAACGCCCAGCAGGCGGGAGCGACCTCCCTGCTGGTGAGTGCGGTGCGCAGCGGTGCCCGGGTGGAACTGCGTATCCTCGACAACGGCAAGGGGATGCCCGCCAAGCTGCTTGGCCAGATCTTCGAGCCCTTCTTCACCACCCGCTCCCAGGGCACCGGCCTTGGTCTGGCGGTGGTGCAATCCGTGGTGCGGGCTCATCAGGGGGAGGTCAGCGTCGCCTCCGTGCCCGGTGAGGGCACCTGCTTTACCCTCTCATTCCCGCTGCATCAAGCGGTGGTGCGCCTTGGAGGTGTGGCATGACCCAGGCCCGCATTTTGGTTGTGGAAGATGACAGCGGCCTGCGCGAGGCCCTGGTGGATACCCTGCTGCTTGGCGGTTACGAGTGCCGTGAGGCCGACAGCGGCGAGCGGGCCCTGCTGGCCCTCTCTCGCCAGAGCTTTGACATGGTGATCTCGGATATCCAGATGGGGGGCATGGATGGCCTGACCCTGCTGGCCAACATTCGCCAGCAATATCCCCAGGTACCTGTGCTGCTGATGACCGCCTACGCCAACATCGACGGCGCCGTGCGTGCCATGCGGGAGGGGGCCATCGACTATCTCGCCAAGCCTTTCTCCCCCGAGGTGCTGCTCAATCAGGTGAGCCGCTACGTGCCGCCCCAGAAGATCGAGAAACGGGCCGTGGTCCATGGGGATCCCAAGACCGCCGAGCTGTTCCAGCTGGCGACCCGGGTGGCGCGCAGCGAGGCCACCGTCATGGTGACGGGCCCAAGCGGTACCGGCAAGGAGGTGCTGGCCCGCTATATCCACGACAACTCCAGCCGTGCCGAGCAGACCTTCATCGCCATCAACTGCGCCGCCATTCCGGAGAACATGCTGGAGGCGACCCTGTTTGGTTACGAGAAGGGGGCCTTCACCGGTGCCGTCCAGGGCTGTCCCGGCAAGTTTGAACAGGCCCAGGGCGGGACTCTGCTGCTCGACGAGATCACCGAGATGGATCTCGGCCTGCAGGCCAAGCTGCTGCGGGTGTTGCAGGAGAAAGAGGTGGAGCGGCTCGGCAGCCGCAAGATGATCCCGCTGGACGTGCGGGTCATCGCCACCAGCAACCGGGATCTCAAGAAGGCGGTGCAGGATGGGCTGTTTCGCGAGGATCTCTACTACCGTCTCAACGTCTTTCCCCTGCGCTGGACCGCGCTCTGGGAGCGGCCCGGCGACATCCTTCCCCTGGCCGAGCACCTGCTGGCACTGCACGCCAGCCAGATGGGGCTGCCCGCCCCACGGCTCAAGGAGAGCGCCAAGTCCCGGCTGCTGGCCCATGGCTGGCCCGGCAACGTGCGCGAGCTCGACAACGTGGTGCAGCGCGCCCTGATCCTGAGCCCGGACGGGGTGATCGGGGAGGCTGAGCTGCTGCTCGAAGAGAGCGACGAGGAGATGAGCGAGGGGCTGGTACGCCCGCTGGAGCGGCCGGCCGCGAGCGAGGGGCTCGGTAGCGAGTTGAAATTGCAGGAGCACCAGATCATTCTCGATACCCTGCAGGAGTGCAACGGCAGCCGCAAGGCGGTGGCCGACAGGCTCGGTATCAGCCCGCGCACCCTGCGCTACAAGCTGGCACAGATGCGGGACGCGGGCATCGAGCTACCCGCCTGACGGCCTGCGCCGTGGCCTTGGAGGCCCGGCTCGATTATCATGGGGGCCTGATGTTCCGTATCCGGGCTCACGGCGCCATGGCTGGCGCGGGCCCCTGTTAGGAGACCCCCATGATCTCTCATCGAAAACTGGAATCCCTGCTCAACCACCTGCTCGAACCCCACGCCATCAAGGATTACTGCCCCAACGGCCTGCAGGTGGAGGGGCGTGAGCGCATCCGCAAGGTGGTGACCGGCGTCACCGCCAGCCAGGCTCTGCTCGATGCGGCGGTGGCGGCCAATGCCGACGCCATCCTGGTTCATCACGGCTACTTCTGGAGTGGCGAACCGGCTCAGGTCACCGGTATGAAGCAGCGCCGCCTCAAGACATTGTTGACCCACGACATCAACCTGTTCGCCTATCACCTGCCGCTCGATGTGCACCCCGAGGTGGGCAACAACGCCCAGCTCGCCAAGCTGCTCGGCATCAAGGTGCGCCGCGGCCTCGAACCCTGGAACAGCAAGAGCGTGGCCATGGTGGGCAAGCTGGAGGAGCCCATGAGTGGCTCCGATTTTGCAGCGCTCATCGCCGAGCGGCTCGGCCGCACGCCGCTTCATTGCGGCGACAGCGGCCCCGAGCTTATCCGTTCCGTGGCCTGGTGCACCGGCGGCGGCCAGAGCTACATCAGCCAGGCGGCGGAGCAGGGCATCGATGCCTTCATCTCGGGGGAGGCCTCGGAGCAGACCATCCACACCGCCCGCGAGATGGGCATGCACTTCTATGCCGCCGGCCATCACGCCACCGAGCGCTACGGCGTCAAGGCGCTGGGGGAGTGGCTCGCCACCGTGCATGGGCTGGATGTGACCTTTATCGACATCGATAATCCGGTCTAGGGGCGGCAGCGTATCGCACTGCCTGATGTCATCGTGGTGGATGACCACGCTGAGATATTGGGTTTTGATTTGCGAAAGTGCTGATAATTGTGTGTTTTAAGAAATAAAAAGGAGGCCGTCGGCCTCCTTTTTTCATCTGTCAGAACGGGGTCGGCTTACTCGCTGGCATAACCCGCCGGGCCGAGCGCCGCATCATCCAGGAAGGCAGTCCCTTCCTGCATCCGCAGGCGGCCTTCACAGAACCACTGCACCACCAGGGGATAGATGCTGTGCTCCTGGGCCTGCACCCGGGCTGCCACCTCATCGGCCTCATCCCCTTCGAAGATGGGGACACGGGCCTGCAGGATGACGGGGCCGCCGTCGAGCTCCTCGGTGACGAAGTGGACGCTGGCACCGTGTTCCTCGTCACCGGCATCGATGGCGCGCTGATGGGTGTGCAGCCCCTGATACTTCGGCAGCAGGGAGGGGTGGATGTTGATCATCTTCCCGGCGAAGTGGCGCACCAGATCGCCGCTCAGGATCCGCATAAAGCCCGCCAATACCACCAGATCCGGCTGATAGCCCGCCATCAGCCCCTGCAGGGCGAGATCGTAATCCTCCCGGCAGGCAAACTGCTGCTGGGCCAGCACGCTGGTGGCCACCCCGGCCTGCTCGGCGCGCACCAACCCATAGGCATCGGCCTTGTTGCTGATGACACCGACCACCTGGCCCGCAATCTTGCCGCTGGCGCAATGATCCAGAATGGTTTGCAGGTTGCTGCCGCTGCCGGAGATCAGCACCAGGATGCGTTTCATCGGGGAGGCCATTTGGCCGTGGCTCTGGTCACTCATTGAATGATGACCTGCTCCTCACCCTCGGCCGCCTTGGCAATATGGCCGATGTGCCAGGCATTCTCACCCTCGGCCTTGAGCAGGGTCAGGGCTTTCTCCAGCTGATCCGCCGGCAGGGCGATGATCATGCCGACGCCGCAGTTGAAGGTGCGATACATCTCGTGGCGGGTGACGTTGCCAGCCTGCTGCAGCCAGCTGAACACCGCCGGCCACTGCCAGCTCTGCTCGTCGATCACCGCCTGGGTGCCAGCGGGCAATACGCGGGGGATGTTCTCCCAGAAACCACCGCCGGTGATGTGGGAGAGGGCGTGAATTTCGCACTCCTTGATGAGCTTGAGCACGGGTTTCACGTAGATACGGGTCGGCTCCAGCAGGGCGTTGGCCAGGGTGGTATCAGCCAGCGGCTGATGCACGTCGGCCTTGGAGACTTCCAGGATCTTGCGGATGAGGGAGAAGCCGTTGGAGTGGGGGCCGCTTGCGGCCAGGGCGATCAGGGCATCCCCATCACCGACCTTGCTGCCGTCGATGATCTCGCTTTTTTCCACCACGCCGACGCAGAAACCGGCGATGTCGTAGTCTTCCCCTTCGTACATGCCCGGCATCTCGGCGGTCTCACCGCCCACCAGGGCACAGCCTGACTGCTCGCAACCGGTGCCAATGCCGGTCACCACGGCGGCGGCGGTGTCCACGTCCAGCTTGCCGGTGGCGTAGTAGTCGAGGAAGAAGAGGGGTTCGGCGCCTTGTACGATCAGGTCATTGACGCACATGGCCACCAGATCGATGCCCACGGTGTCATGCTTCTTCAGATCGATGGCGAGACGCAGCTTGGTGCCCACCCCGTCGGTGCCCGAGACCAGCACCGGCTCCTTGTAGCCAGCAGGGATCTGACACAGGGCTCCAAAGCCGCCAAGACCACCAAGGACTTCAGGACGACGAGTGCGCTTTGACACGCCCTTGATACGTTCAACCAGTGCATTGCCGGCATCGATATCTACGCCAGCATCCTTGTAGCTCAGTGAGGTTTTGTCAGTCACGCGTATTCCCCGTCATATAAACAAGTGGAGGGTAAAATTCGGGGCGTATTCTACCAGCGGCGGGGTAAAAGCAGAAAGGAAATCGTTTGCGCGTTTTTGCGTGGAAAAGCTCTACAAGCGGCGGCTTTTGTTGTATGATTCCGCGATTTTTTTGCGGCAGTTAGAGGAGATAATAATGAAAGTCGTTGAAGTCAAACACCCCCTGGTCAAGCACAAGATCGGTCTGATGCGTGAAGGCGATATCAGCACCAAGCGTTTCCGTGAACTGGCCAAAGAAGTGGGCAGTTTGTTGACCTACGAAGCGACCTCTGACTTCGAAACGGAGAAGGTTACCATCGATGGCTGGAACGGGCCAGTAGAAGTTGACCAGATCAAGGGCAAGAAGGTCACCGTCGTGCCCATCCTGCGCGCCGGTCTTGGCATGATGGACGGTGTGCTCGAGCACATGCCGAGTGCCCGTGTCAGCGTGGTCGGTATCTACCGCGACGAAGAGACTCTGCAGCCGGTCCCCTATTTCGAGAAGATCGTCAGCAACATCGAGGAGCGTCTGGCCCTGGTCATCGACCCCATGCTGGCCACCGGCGGCTCCATGATCGCCACCATCGATCTGCTCAAGAAGAAGGGCTGCCAGTCCATCAAGGTGCTGGTGCTGGTTGCCGCCCCGGAAGGCATCAAGGCGCTGGAAGCCGCCCACTCGGACGTGGAGCTCTATTGCGCCTCCATCGATCAGGGGCTGAACGAGAAGGGCTATATCGTGCCCGGTCTCGGCGATGCCGGTGACAAGATATTCGGTACCAAGTAAGTCCTGATTGTCTCTCCGTGAAGCCGGCCTCGTGCCGGCTTCACGCTTTTTGGCGTTGTACCGGCCGCTTGCCTTGCTGATAAAGCGGCCTTGCCGCTACCATAAGCACCATCTCCCATTTCGAGAATCTTCTTTATGCTGAAACGCTTAGCAACATTTCTCTGCTGTTGTCTGCCCTTGGTGGTGTCGGCCGCCCAGGTGAGCGATCTCTATCAGGGCAAGGCGCCGACCAGTGGTGATACGGCTGCCGCCCAGTCCCAGGCATTGGGGGAGGTGCTCATCAAGGTGAGTGGCAAGCGCGACATCCTGACCCAGCCCGAGGTGGTCAAGGCGCTGGCGGCCCCCGCCGACTATGTGCAGCAATATGGCTATCAGGATGTGGGGCCGGTCAAGTTTCTCAAGGCCGACTTCAACGTCGCCAAGGTCAACGCCCTGATCGGCCAGAGCAAGTTTGCCCTGCTCGGACCTGCACGCCCGCAGATGGCCATCTGGTTGGTGGTGGATCAGGGGGAGCGCCGCATCCTGGCGGATCAGTCCAGCGATGGCTGGGCGGCGGCATTGCGGGCCCAGACCCAGGCCATGGGACTGCCGGTGAGCATTCCTCTGATGGATTTGGATGACAACATGGCGGTCAACGCCACCGATGTGTGGGGACGCTTTGCCGATCCCATCCTGGCCGCCAGCCAGCGCTACGGCGCCGAGATGGTGGTGCTCGGCAAGCTGTCGCCTGATGACAAGGAAGAGGGCAAGTGGAGCATCGACTGGGGGCTCTACGGCACCAAGCCGGGCGCCCAGGGCGGTGAGCTGACCGAGCTGACCAAAGGGTCGGGTTCCGGTACCCAGGCCGAGGTGGCACAAGGCTTCGCCGATGCCCTGGCCGGCTGGCTGGTACAGAGCTATGGCACGCGCATCTCGGGCGTGGTCTCCAGCCAGACGCTGGTGGTGGAAGGCTTGTCCGGCATCGATGGCATGATCCAGATGCAGAAGATGCTGCAAGGCATGGCCACGGTCACCAAGGTGGCGATCGGCAAGCTGGAAGGGGACAAGGTCACCTTCAACCTCACGCTGCAAGGGGACAAGGCCGAGCTGGTGCGCGGGTTGCAACTGGAGAGCCGGCTGCATCAGGTGGAAGACAACGAGCAGGGTCTGCGCTATCAGTGGTCCCAGCCCTGATCCTGTTTGAGGATCTGGCGTCCCGCCATGGGGACAAGATGCGCCACTCATGGTCGCACCCTGGATCCTTGTTGAGGATCCACACCGCCCGGCCTGGCCCGGGCGGTTCTCTATCCGCCACTGCAATGATACACTTGGGCACAAATATCACAGTCAAAGCCCAACGAGTGAAGCAACCGGCCCAACTGTCTTTAGCCGTACAATTACCGGATGATGAAACCTTCGTCAGTTTTTATCCCGGCAATAACGCCCATCTGATCACCGCCCTCAAGAATGCGGCCATTGGTCAGGGCTCACCTTTCCTCTATTTCTGGGGAGCCAAGGGCTCCGGGCGCTCCCACCTGCTCCATGCCACCTGTGCCGAAGTCAACGCCAGGGATGCCGCTGCCGCTTACCTCTCCCTCGATCAGTTCGAACAGCTGGATCCCAGCATGCTCGACGCCCTCGAGAGCCTGCCCCTGGTCTGCCTCGACAGCCTGGAGGCCATCGCCGGCAATGCGCTCTGGGAGCGCGCCCTGTTTGATTTCTACAACCGCTGGAAAGAGAAGGGAGAGGGAACCCTGGTGGTGACGGGCTGCAGCGCGCCGCGTAAATTGGGGCTGCAACTGCCGGATCTCGCCTCCCGTCTCGACTGGGGGGTGAGTTTCCATCTGGACGAGCTTGATGACGAAGGCAAGCTCAGCGCCCTGCAACTGCGCGCCGAACTGCGGGGCTTCAAGCTCCCCATCGACGTGGGGCGCTTCCTGCTCAACCGGCTGTCGCGCGACATGCGCACCCTGCTCACGACCTTGAATCAGCTCGACAATGCCTCCTTTCGTGCCAAGCGCAAGCTGACTATTCCCTTTGTCAAAGAGATCCTCGAGCTCTGAGAACCTGTTCACACTCTTACTGCGAGGCCGTGATCAAGGCTCATGTGCTGCTCGGAAGCCTCATGTGTGTTTACACACTCCGGTTCCTGCGCTGCTCTTCGCCTTGCTGACAACCTCTCGTCACAGAGCGTGAACCGGTTCTAAGGCTCTGTTCCCTCTCCCTCCGGGAGAGGGGCCTTTCAAAAAGAAACCCCGGCTCCAGGCCGGGGTTTTTTATTGCTATCCGTAAGTTATCAGTGGAACTGATCTTCTTCGGTGGAGCCGGTCAGGGCGGTCACCGAGGACTGGCCGCCCTGGATGACGGTGGTCACCTTGTCGAAGTAACCGGTTCCCACTTCCTGCTGGTGCGCCACGAAGGTGTAGCCCCGCTCGGCGGCGGCAAACTCGGGCTGCTGCACCATCTCGACGTAGTGCTTCATCCCTTCGCCACGGGCGTACTGGTAGGCTAGCTCGTACATGTGGAACCACATGTTGTGGATACCCGCGAGGGTGATGAACTGGTACTTGTAGCCCATGTCGGAGAGCTCCTGCTGGAAGCGGGCGATGGTGGCATCGTCCAGGTTCTTCTTCCAGTTGAAGCTTGGGGAGCAGTTGTAGGCCAGGATCTTGTCCGGGTACTGTGCCTTGATGGTCTCGGCAAACTTGCGCGCCTCGTCCAGGTCCGGCTTGGCGGTTTCACACCACACCATGTCGGCGTAGGGGGCGTAGGCCAGGCCGCGGGAGATGGCCTGCTCGATGCCGGCCTGCACCTTGTAGAAGCCCTCAGCGGTACGCTCACCGGTCAGGAAACCTGCATCGTACGGATCTGCATCCGTGGTCAGCAGATCCGCTGCGTTGGCGTCGGTGCGGGCGATCACCAGGGTGGTGGTGCCGCAGACGTCGGCCGCCAGACGGGCCGCGATGAGCTTTTGCACAGCTTCCTGGCTCGGTACCAGCACCTTGCCGCCCATGTGGCCGCACTTCTTGACGGAGGCCAGCTGATCTTCGAAGTGCACGCCGGCGGCGCCCGCTTCGATCATCCCCTTCATCAGTTCAAACGCGTTCAGCACGCCGCCGAAACCGGCTTCGGCATCCGCCACGATGGGCAGGAAGTAGTCGATGAAGCCCTTGTCCTGTGGACCCACCTTGTTGGCCCACTGGATCTGGTCGGCGCGAGCGAAGGAGTTGTTGATGCGCTCCACCACGGACGGCACCGAGTTGGCCGGATAGAGGGACTGATCCGGATACATGGTGGAAGAGAGGTTGTTGTCCGCCGCCACCTGCCAGCCGGAGAGGTAAATCGCCTCGATGCCCGCCTTGGCCTGTTGCACCGCCTGGCCGCCGGTCAGGGCGCCGAGGCAGTTGACATAGCCCTTCTTGGCGCCGCCGTGGATCAGTTCCCACAGCTTGTCGGCACCGCGCTGGGCCAGGGTGTGCACCGGCTGCAAGCTGCCGCGCAGATTCACCACGTCTTCGGCGCTGTAGCCGCGTTTGATCCCTTTCCAGCGGGGGTTCTCTGCCCAGTCTTTCTCGATAGCCTGGATCTGTTGCTCACGGGTCAGTGCCATATCAGTTCCCTCTTTCATTGATTTCACGTGTCCATTGACTTGTTATTGGTCCGCCCCGCGAGGGGCTCAGTTTCAGAGCCGCTCGTAACCGGGCAGCGTCAGAAAATCGATCAGGGTATCGGCGCAGGTGATCTGCTCCATCAGCTCGCTCGCCTCGGCAAAGCGGCCGGCCTGCCAGCGGGTTTCGCCCACTTCGCCTTTGACCACCTCCAGCTCCTCGGCCAGCATCTGGCGGAACAGATCCTTGGTCACCACCTGGCCGTTTGACAGACTCTTGCCGTGGCGGATCCACTGCCAGATGGAGGTGCGAGAGATCTCGGCGGTAGCCGCATCTTCCATCAGGCCGTAGATGGGCACACAGCCGTTGCCGTTGATCCAGGCTTCCAGATATTGCAGGGCGACCCGGATGTTGGTGCGCATGCCCGCCTCGGTACGCTCGCCCTCACAGGGCGCCAGCAGCTCACTGGCGGTGATGGGGGCATCCTGCTCGCGCAGCACGGTCAACTGGTTGGGCGATCCGGCCGGGATGGCGGCGTTGAACACGGCCATGGCGGTATCAGCGAGGCCGGGGTGAGCCACCCAGGTACCGTCGTGGCCGTTGCTGGCCTCGCGCTCCTTGTCCGCCTTCACCTTGGCAAACACCTCGGCATTCACCGCCGGATCCTTGGCCGGAATGAAGGCCGCCATGCCGCCCATGGCCAGGGCACCGCGCTTGTGACAGGTCTTGATCAGCAGGCGGGAGTAAGCCGACAGGAAGGGCTGGTCCATGGTGACCACCTGGCGGTCGGGCAGGACGCGGTCGGGGTGGTTCTTGAGCGTCTTGATGTAGCTGAAGATGTAGTCCCAGCGGCCGCAGTTGAGCGCGACGATGTGATCCTTCATCTGATAGAGCAGCTCATCCATCTCGAACACCGCCGGCAGGGTTTCGATGAGCACGGTGGCCTTGATGGTGCCGCGGGGCAGACCGAATCTGTCTTCGGTCCAGGCGAATACCTCGCTCCACCAGCGACCTTCCAGGTGGCTCTGGAGTTTCGGCAGGTAGAAGTAGGGGCCCGAGCCCTTGGCCAGCAGCGCCTTGTGGTTGTGCAGGAAGTAGAGGGCGAAGTCGAACAGGCCGCCGGGAATGGGCGCACCGTCGAAGGTGACGTGCTTCTCCGGCAGGTGCAGGCCGCGCACCCGGCAGATGAGCAGGGCGGGATCTGCCTTGAGGGCATAGGATTTCCCTTCCGGACTCTGGTAGGCGATGGTGCCATTGACCGCATCGCGCAGGTTGATCTGACCCTCGATCACCTTATTCCAGGCCGGCGCCAATGAGTCCTCGAAATCCGCCATGAACACCTTCACGTTGGCGTTGAGGGCGTTGATCACCATCTTGCGCTCCACCGGACCGGTGATTTCCACCCGGCGGTCCTGCAGATCGGCGGGGATGCCACGCACTGTCCAGTCTCCCTCGCGGATATGGGCCGTCTCTGGCAGGAAATCGGGTAATTCACCGCCGTCGATGCGCGCCTGGCGGGCCACGCGCTGCTTGAGCAGTTCATTGCGCTGGGGGGCGAAGCGCTCCACCAGTTCGGATACCAGGGCCACCGCATCCGGCGTCAGGATTTGCGCGTACTCGGGAAGCATTTCGCCTTGCATACGCAGACGGGTGCTGCTGATGGTCTGGGCCGGTGCCGACATAGGGTTCACTCCTTTGAAAGTTACATTTTGAACTTATTAACTACGACTAACGTCGATCCCTGTTTTTCTTAAAGGCCCTGTAACAGCGGGGCAACATGACTCATAAGGTGCAAAAGATTACCCGTGCCGTCAACCGTATTTTTAAAACACCTGTTTTTTGTGGATGGTTAAGATGATGTTTTAAAAGGATTTATATGGTTAGTGTAAAAGCTCTTTGCAGATGGTTATGCTCTCGCATCCCAGCCTCGCCAGGGGGAGGGGAAGGAGAGGTCAGGAGGTGTCAAAAATGTAATTAATTACGTAATAAAATTACCAATGCAAAAACAAATCCCGACCTAACTCCAGACTTTTAAAAAACATCCGTATGAAATATCTGCGGTGAATTCAGTTGGCATCCAGCTTAGAAGAGAACTCGGTGATGAACTGTTGTTTAAAACCAAATGTCTGAAATACGGTGGTGTGACGCAGGCAGGGAAAGTCTCTGAAAATGACGGGCAATAACGTAGGTTTGTATCAAGGCGCCGATGGCCGGGGGGAGGGGGAACAAGGCAATGAGGCAGCTGATTATGCTGTCATTTAGTGATTTGTTAGCGTTTTGTCGTTATTTTGACCAGGCGGGAATGGCGCGCTCAAAGAGGGGGCGGCGTGTGGGGAAAAGAGGCCCCTCAGGGAGGGGGCGCTGACCATGCCGGAGGGCTGGCCGCCGCTCAATAGTCATCATCCGGGGCGGCGAGATCGATCACGTCGAGGTGCACCATATGGCCGTGCTCTGTGCTGCCGGATTCGCTGGCCGGGGTCGGGAGCAGGGGTTGGTCGGGTTGGGTATCAACTGCTTGCGTCATGGGTGCTTGCCTCAATGGATTGCAAGCCGGTCGGTGACTCCCTCACCCGAATATCCACCTCCCTGTTTATATGGCCGGCGGAAAAGTGGCGTATCCTAGCGAGACTTTTAGAAAGCTTCAAGCGGTTCTGTATAAAAAACATTCCGGCACTGTGTTTTCGAACGATGGCAGCATGAATGCGCGGTGAAAGCCGCCATAGAGGAAGAAGATAGTGCGGCATGGGGCAAGGTGGCGGGCTGCGATGGCGGGGTGAAAGCTGTCAGCGATGCTTTGCGACAAGACCAGAGGGAAATATGCAGACAAAAAAATAGCCCAGTCGAGGGACTGGGCTATTTTCGGGGAATTTGGTCGGTGTGAGAGGATTCGAACCTCCGACCCTCTACACCCCATGCAGATGCGCTACCTGGCTGCGCTACACACCGACGGAGTCAGCTCGGCTGACGGGAAAGGAGTCTAATGAACTGGCTCTGCGGACGCAACTCCTTTTTTATCAGTCAGATGCCGACTGCTTCTTTATTGTCCAGGCATGATGAAACTTGGGCCGCAGCGGGAGATTTGGCATAATCGCCGCCCACTCGGCCCCTGGGCTGAACGCCGCTGGTCGCGGCAACGAAAACCCTCTTCCTGAGGCCAGAACCACCAAGATCGACGAATGAGAGGAACGGGAGTGACGCCATCTGAGCAGGCTGACGAGATTCGCCAGACAGAACAAGACGAGCGCTGGATGCACCATGCCATGGCCTTGGCCAGCAAGGCGGAAGGGATAGGCGAAATCCCGGTGGGCGCCGTGCTGGTGCTGGATGATGAGGTCGTGGGAGAGGGGTGGAATCGCTCCATCAGCGAGCATGACGCCTGCGCCCATGCGGAGATCATGGCGATCCGCGCCGCCGGGACGCGGCTGCAGAACTACCGGTTGCTCGACACCACCCTCTACGTGACCCTGGAGCCTTGTTGCATGTGCGCCGGCGCCCTCATTCACAGTCGGGTCAAGCGGGTGGTCTATGGGGCGCGGGATCTGAAGACAGGGGCGGCGGGTTCGGTGTTCGAGATCCTGCAGGACACTCGTCACAATCACAGCGTCGAGCTGCAGGGGGGCGTGCTGGCAGAGGCCTGCTCGGCCCAGCTGTCGGCTTTCTTCAAGCGGCGCCGCGCCGAAAAGAAGGCGGCGAAGCAGGCCGCCAAGCCGACGGAACCTCCCTGCGCCTGATCTGGGCGGGGCACCCTGCTCCGCCTCGTTTCCCTGGGGCTTTGCTTAGATCTGATGGAGCAACCTGTCTTCGTCTTGCCCCGAGGTGTTTTGTCTATATCAGTCGGGACAACCTGCCTTCCTCTCGCACCCAAGTTCTTTGCCTTTATAAGGGCCCCATTCCCCGACAGAAGCGCCCTATTTCCAGCGCCGAAAAGAAGCGCGCCATCGACCTCCCCATGTAACAAAACTGTCATGCAACCGCCATATAATGCCGCCAAGCCTAGCTCACATTGAGGTTTTGCATGTCATCGGAATCGATCAACCTGGTCATGGCGGGCAGTAGAAAACGCCGGATCAAGGACAAGTTGGCCAAGTACGGGGTCACCACGGGTGGTGGTCTGGTACTGGTGGCTCTATTGCTTATTTTCTTCTATCTGCTCTACGTGGTGAAGCCGATCTTCAATGGCGCCAGCATGGAAGCGACCTCCTCCTTCACGCTGCCGGTGCAGGGCAAGACCGCCTGGCTCGGCGTCGAGGAGCAGAACGAGATCGGTTATCGCTTCAGCGACCAGGGTCAGGTCAGCTTCTTCGCCGTCCAGGCCGATGGCAACCTCAAGGTGGGTCAGGTGCTGGGCCAGAGCCAGGTGGCCGGTCAGATCACCTCGGTCGCCGCCCCGGCACCGGGCCAGAAGCTCATCGCTTACGGCTTTGCCGATGGCAAGGCGCTGGTGGTCCAGCCCTCCTTCAAGGTCTCCTATCCCAATGACGTGCGGGTCATCGAGCCCAGCCTGCAGCATCCCTTCGGCGATGAGCCCATGGTGGTGGATCCGCAAGGCAAGGCATTGACGAGCATGGTGTTCGAGGCGACCAAGGACAAGATGGCCGCCGCCGCCGTGACCGAAGATGGCCGTGGCGTCATGACGGTGATGAGCGGTGAGGAGAATTTCCTCTCCGGGGAAGTCGAGTGGAGCAGTGAAAACTACGCCATCCCCTCCCTGCCACGTCACGTGGATCAGATGCTGCTGACCCCGAATCTGCGGATCCTGTTCGTGCGCGATGGCAATCGCCTGTCTGTTTACGACATCCACAACCTGAACGATATCTCCCTGCGTGATGTCATGGAGATCAACGCCCCCGATGCCAACGTGGCCCGGGTCGAGCTGCTCTCCGGCGCCTCCTCCCTGCTGGTGGGCAATGACAATGGCGTCATCTCCCAGTGGTTCGAAGTGGCGAAGGATGGCAAGCGCCAGTTTACCCAAATTCGTGACTTCAAGAGCGATGGCGCCGTGGCGCTGCTGACCCCCGAGCATTTTCGCAAGGGCTTCATCAGTGCGACCCAGGATGGCACCATCAACTTCTTCCACGCCACCGGTGAAGCCAAGCTGCTGACCGAGAAGGTGGAAGGCGGGGCCCTGGCGGCGCTCGCCATCTCTCCCCGTCACAACCTCTTGCTGGCCCAGCAAGGGGATGGCTTCAAGCTGTTTGATGTGGAGAACGATCACCCCGAGGTGACCTGGTCCGCCCTGTGGCAACAGGTGTGGTACGAGGGTTATCCCGAGCCGCAATACGTCTGGCAGTCCACCTCCGCCAGCAACGACTTCGAGGCCAAGCTGAGCCTGGTGCCCCTGGTATTCGGTACCCTCAAGGCATCCTTCTACGCCATGGTGTTTGCGGTGCCGCTCGGTGTGGCCGGCGCCATCTACACCGCCTACTTCATGTCGGCGGGCCTTCGCAAGTACGTCAAGCCGACGGTGGAGATCATGGCGGCCCTGCCGACCGTTATCCTGGGCTTCCTGGCCGGTCTCTGGCTTGCCCCCATCATCGAAGGGGCCCTGCCCGGCGTCATCCTGCTGTTGATCCTGCTGCCCATGGGCATGCTCTTGACGGCGCTGGTCTGGAACTACCTGCCGGAGCGTGGTCGCACCTGGCTGCCGGACGGCTGGCACGCCATCTTGCTCATTCCGGTGCTGCTCGTCATCGGTTGGGGGGCCTTCTCTTTGAGCCCGCTCATCGAGAATGCCTTTATGCACGGGGATTCGCGCATCTGGCTGACCCACGAGATGGGCATCAAGTTTGACCAGCGCAACTCCCTGGTGGTCGGTATCGCCATGGGCTTCGCGGTCATCCCCACCATCTTCTCCATCGCCGAAGATGCGGTCTTCTCGGTGCCCAAACACCTCACGCAAGGCTCTCTGGCTCTGGGGGCGACCCCCTGGCAGACCCTGAGCCGGGTGGTGATCCTGACCGCGAGCCCCGGCATCTTCTCGGCCGTGATGATGGGCCTTGGCCGCGCCGTGGGCGAGACCATGATAGTACTGATGGCGACCGGCAATACCCCCATCATGGACTTCTCCATGTTCCAGGGGCTGCGCACCCTGGCGGCGAACATCGCCGTGGAAATGCCGGAGTCGGAAGTGGGCAGCTCCCACTACCGGGTGCTCTTCCTCGCGGCCTTCGTCCTGTTTGTATTCACCTTTATGTTCAACACCCTGGCAGAGTTCGTGCGTCAGCGGCTGCGTGAAAAATACAGCTCTCTGTAAGGAACGACTCTGTCATGGACAAGGAATCGACAATGGGTAAGTGGTTTAAATCAGGGGCCCCCTGGATCTGGATGACCGGCGGTGCCGTCAGCCTGAGTCTGGTTGCCGTACTGGGCCTGTTGCTGCTGATAGGCTGGCGTGGTCTGGTCTACTTCTGGCCTCACCCCATCTATGAATGGCAGTTGCAGGATGAGCAGGGCAACAAGAGCGTGCTCATCGGCGAGATCAACGATCGCGAGCTGGTACCGGTGGAGCGGCTGCGTTCAGCCGGGTTGGCTCTGGAGGGTGAGGAGCGCGAGCTGCTGACCCGCTATCTGGTCAAGACCGGCAACCGGGAGTTCGTCGACCTCGATTTTCGCTGGATCCTGGAGACGGACATCCAGTCCCAGACCCAGCCGGCCGAGCTCGCCATGGTCGAGCGCACCACCAACGGCAACTTCTACGGCTACATCGTCGGGGTGAAGGAGGATGGCAAGGCGCTGAGCCAGGATCTGCATCCCGCCCTCATCCGGGTGCTGGAGCGCGCCAACGCGCTGTCCGAGAAAGCCAATGACCTGCAAAAGGGTGACATCGGCAGCATCAACTACCAGCTGGAGCGGCTGCGCCTCAAGGAGCGCAAGGCCGAGCTGGAAGGCCAGCTGACCGATGCACTCAAGGCCGAAATGGAGGCCGAGCGCAAGGCACTGAACGACAACTATCAGGTGCTGGAGAAGGAGCTCTTCTCCCTGCGCACCCAGGCAGACAGAGACAGCATCACCGTCAAGGACATGCGCGGCGAGCTGGTGACCATGCCCATGTCCAAGGTGCTGGACGTGGTCTGGCCCAACGACATGAGTCTGCCGGCCAAGGTGGGACACTGGTTCCATCAGATAGGCAAGTTCATCTCCGATGATCCTCGTGAAGCGAACACCGAGGGCGGGGTCTTCCCGGCCATCTTCGGCACCGTCTTCATGGTCCTGCTGATGGCCATCATCGTGACCCCCCTCGGGGTGGTGGCGGCGGTCTACCTGCACGAATATGCGGGCAAGAACAGCCTGACCAAGATCATCCGCATCGCGGTGATCAACCTGGCCGGTGTGCCGTCCATCGTGTACGGGGTGTTTGGCCTGGGCTTCTTCGTCTATACCCTGGGCGGCTCCCTGGATCAGCTGTTCTACCCGGAAGCGCTGCCGAGTCCGACCTTTGGCTCCCCCGGCGTCATCTGGTCCGCGCTGACCCTGGCCATCCTGACCCTGCCGGTGGTGATCGTCTCCACCGAAGAGGGGCTGGCCCGGATCCCGAGTACCATACGTCAGGGCTCCCTCGCTCTGGGGGCGACCCAGGCCGAGACCCTGTGGCGCATCGTGTTGCCCATGGCAAGCCCGGCCATCATGACCGGCCTTATCCTGGCCATAGCACGGGCGGCCGGGGAAGTGGCCCCCCTGATGCTGGTGGGGGTGGTGAAGCTTGCTCCGACGCTGCCGATGGACGGCAACTTCCCGTACCTGCACGTTGAGCGCAAGTTCATGCACCTGGGCTTCCACATCTATGATGTCGGCTTCCAGAGCCCGAACGTCGAGGCGGCGCGCCCCCTGGTCTACGCTACCTCCTTCCTGCTGGTGACGGTGATCGTCGGTCTGAACCTGACCGCTATCGGTATTCGTAATCACCTGCGCGAGAAATTCCGCTCTTTGGAACATTAATGCAGGTGAACCTGACCGACATCACGGGCATCCGCAACCACTTGCGCGAGAAATTCCGGTCGCTGGAACACTGATCCGGCTGACCCAGACTGAGATTGGCGATGTGCGGCCCAAGGGCCGCCATCCAGAGCAACCCATGAAACGGTCGCTGGAATTGCTCCGGCCACCTTGAAACGATTTGAGGCAACAGATGATCAACGTAACACCGAACTCGACCCAGCACACCGCGACCGACCTGCTCAATCTGAGTCCTGAGCAGACCGCCCTCGAGGTCAAGGATCTCAACCTGTACTACGGCAACAAGCAGGCGCTGTTCAACGTCAACATGAAGATCCCCAAAGGGCAGGTGACCGCCTTCATCGGCCCGTCCGGTTGCGGCAAATCCACCCTGCTGCGCTGCATCAACCGGATGAACGATCTGGTGGATATCTGCCGCATCGAGGGGGAGATCCAGCTGCATGGCCACAACATCTACGACAAGAGCGTAGATGTCTCCGCCCTGCGCCGTCAGGTGGGCATGGTGTTCCAGCGTCCGAACCCCTTCCCGAAGTCCATCTACGAGAACGTGGTCTATGGTCTGCGCCTGCAGGGCATCAACGACAGACGCACCCTGGATGAGGCTGCCGAGCGTTCCCTGCGCGGCGCGGCCTTGTGGGAAGAGGTGAAGGATCGTCTGCACGACAACGCCTTCGGCCTCTCCGGTGGTCAGCAGCAGCGTCTGGTCATCGCCCGTGCCATCGCCATCGAGCCGGAAGTCCTGCTGCTCGATGAACCGACCTCGGCACTGGACCCCATCTCCACCCTGACCATCGAGGAGCTGATCAACGAGCTCAAGAGCCAGTTCACCGTGGTCATCGTGACCCACAACATGCAGCAGGCGGCGCGGGTGTCGGATCAGACCGCCTTCATGTACATGGGCGAGCTCATCGAATACTCGAACACCAATACCATCTTCACTACGCCGGCCAAGAAGAAGACCGAAGACTACATCACCGGTCGTTATGGCTAAGGTCGTCGCAGGGAACAGGGGCATGGGCCATGAAGCGCATGAATATCAGGAACAGATTGGCAGTCGGTTCAACGGCTAAGGCATAATCGGAGCATCAAGGATTACTCGTATGGATAATATGAACCTCAATAAACACATCTCCGGTCAGTTCAATGCCGAGCTGGAGAACGTTCGCAATCAGGTGCTGGTGATGGGGGGCCTGGTAGAGCAGCAACTGACCGATGCCATCGCCGCCATTCACACCCAGGATCTGGATGCGGCGCGCAAGATAGTGGCCAACGACCACAAGGTCAACGCCATGGAAGTGGCCATCGACGAGGAGTGCACCCGCATCATCGCCAAGCGCCAGCCCACCGCCTCCGATCTGCGTCTGGTGATGGCCATCATCAAGACCATCACGGATCTGGAGCGGATCGGCGACGTGGCGGACAAGATAGCCCGCATGCTGACCGACAACGCCAACAAGCCACAGCCGCCGCTGGTGTCGCTCGAGAACATGGGGCGTCGCACCATCAAGATGCTGCACGACGTGCTGGACGCCTTCGCCCGCATGGATCTGGACGCCGCCATCATCGTCTACAAGGAAGATGACAAGGTGGACCGGGAGTACGAGTCCATCATCCGCGAGCTGATGACCTACATGATGGAAGATCCCCGCACCATTCCCCAGGTGCTGAACGTGCTGTGGGCGGCACGGGCCATCGAGCGGGTCGGCGATCGCTGCCAGCACATCTGCGAATACATCGTCTACTACGTCAAGGGCAAGGATGTCCGACATACCAAGGCGGACGAGCTGAGTGACTTGCTGGGCAAGCATTGAGCAAGGAGTGAATAAAAAGGCGCGTAAAGCGCCTTTTTTGTTGCATTGAGTGGCATCTTAAGATAACGCCCCCGGACGGGGCTTTATCTGCTAGAATATGGCCCCTGTGTGAGTCCCGGATGGACTCACGGCCCGGTCCCCCGGGCCCAGTTTGCCGTCTTGTGTCAAGGCGGCTGTCGCAATAGGTCAATCATGAGTTTTGCCGATAGTCTGTTTTTACTGATGTTGCTGGTCGCCAGCAGCGTGTTCTTCTCTCTCTCCGAGATTTCTCTCGCCGCCTCCCGCAAGATCAAGTTGCAGGTGATGGCCGACGAGGGCAACCGCCATGCCGAAAAAGTGCTGGCGCTGCAGGCCCAGCCGGGCAACTTCTTTACCGTGGTGCAAATTGGCCTCAATACCGTCGCCATCCTCGGCGGTATCCTGGGGGAATCGGCCCTGAACCCCGCCATCAAGGAGCTTGTCTCCGAGTTTTATCAGGGCCCCTGGCTCTCCCAGATAAGCTCGGCCGCCTCCTTCGTGTTCGTCACCGGCATGTTTATCCTGATCGCGGACCTGATGCCAAAACGCCTCGCCATGACCATGCCGGAGCGGGTCGCCGTCATCGTCGTGCGTCCCATGATGCTGTGCGTCACCCTGCTGATGCCGCTGGTGTGGCTGTTCAACGGCATGGCGAACGGTCTGTTCCGTCTGCTGCGCGTCTCCATGGTACGCAACGACGAGATCACCTCGGATGACATCTATGCGGTGATGGATGCAGGCGCCGAGGCCGGCGTCATCCAGCGCGAGGAACACCAGCTCATCGAGAACGTGTTCGAGCTGCAATCCCTCGGGGTCACCTCCGCCATGACGGCGCGGGAAAGCCTCATCTACTTCACCCTGCAGGAGGGGGAGGAGAGCATCAAGGCGAAGATCGCCGAGCACCCTCACAACAAGTTCCTGGTCTGTGACCACAACCTCGACAGCATCAAGGGCTTCGTCGATGCGAAAGAGCTGCTGATCCGCGTCATCAGTGGCCAGAGCATCGATCTCAACAGCGGCTCCCTGGTGCAGAACGTCATCATCATCCCCGATACCCTGAACCTCTACGAGGCGATGGAGTACTTCAAGAATCATCGTGGCGACTTCGCGGTGGTGATGAACGAATACGCTCTGGTGGTGGGGATTGTCACCATGAACGACCTGATGAGCACAGTGATGGGGGAGTGGGCCACCCACGTGGTGGAAGAGCAGATCGTCCAGCGGGACGAGAACTCCTGGCTGGTAGACGGGGTGACCCCCATCTCCGACGTGATGCGAGCCTTCGACATCGAGGAGTTCCCGGAGAACCAGAACTACGAGACCATCGCCGGCTTCATCATGTACATGCTGCGCAAGATCCCCAAGCGCACCGACTCGGTGAAGTACGCGGGCTACAAGTTCGAAGTGGTGGACATCGACAGCTACAAGATCGATCAGCTGCTGGTGACCCGGGTCGAACCCATTGCCGCCGAGAAGCTGCCGCAAGAGTCACACCCGGCAGCCTGAGTGGCGGACACTCATGCCGGTGGATAAAAATGGCCCTGTATGGGCCATTTTTCGATATTATGCGCGCATACCCCTTGCAGGGGCCGGGCGACAAGTTGCCTGGCCAAGTGGAACCCATGAATGGAAACCATAGTGACCGAGAAGGTCGTTCAGGAGTCATGAAGATGCCGTCTTATTCCCGTGCCCTTGGCTGTGTGGCCCTGGCCCTTGCCCTCGGGGCCTGTAGCCAGAGCGCGCCGCAAAAGCCTGCCGCCACACCCAAACCCGCCGCCCCCAAGGCTGCCGTGGTGGCGCCCCAGCCCGATCCCGATGCGGTGGTACAAAGCGCCGTGGCTGAGCCGAATCCGGTGTTCGACGAGGAGTACCATGGCCCGGATCAAGGGTCGCTCGAGTCGGTGACGGCCCTGTTTGCCCGGGGTTACATCGAATCCGCCATGCGCGAGACCATGCTGGCCGCCGTGCACAGCGACTACCCGTTGCTCGGCATGCGGGACGTGCGCCTGACGGATCCCGTCTCCAAGTTCCTCACCTCGGCCCAGGCCCGTACCACGGCCCACGATTACCTCTACGCCGGGGTGCAGCGCAGACTGGGTCGCCCCTTGAGCCCTGCCCAGTGGGAGCAGATCTGGCAAGGTTATTCCCAGCAGGGGCGAGTGTCCGACTGGGTCAAGCAGACCAAGCGGGTACTGGCCGGGCGTTGAGCCGCCAGCTGACTTCGTTGTGATGAGGCCACCCTTGGGTGGCCTCATTTCTTTCCAACGCTGAACCGGCTCAGGAGGCGGATGGGCCGGCCGGCTTGCCGAACAGCACCTTGAACCGTGCTCGCCAGGGCAGACCACGGGCGTCTCTTAGCATGTCGCGCCACTCGTGGAAGGTGAGGGTGAGCGGGTTGAAGCTGTGGATGGGCTTGGTGATGCCGAAACGACATGGCTCGGCCGGGTCTTCTTCCACGAAGGTGCCAAACAGCCTGTCCCAGATGATGAGCACGCCGGCGAAGTTGCGATCGATGTACTTGGCATTGCTGGCATGATGCACCCTGTGGTGGGAGGGGGTGTTGAAGAACGCCTCGAGCCAGCCGAGCTTGCCCACCACCTGGGTGTGAACGAAGAACTGGAAGCCCAGGCTCAGCAGCACGGTGGCGACTACGGCCTCGGGCGGGAAGCCGATGAGTATCATGGGGATCCAGAACAGCCACATGCCGGAGACCGGATACATCAGGCTCTGACGAAAGGCGGTGGAGAGGTTGAGGCGCTCCGAGCTGTGATGCACCACGTGGGAGGCCCAGAGCCAGCGCACATGGTGGCTGGCGAAGTGGAACAGCCAATAGCAGAGATCCTGCAGCAGGAAGAGCAGCAGCAGGCTCCAGACATTGAGTTCGATGTCGAACAGGCGCCAGCCCCAGAGGCCGTCGTAGAGATAGGTGATGGCGATGGCCGCCAGTGCATCCCCTCCTTGGTGCATCAGCGCCAGGGAGGCGTTGGCGAACAGATCCCGCCATTGATAAGCGGCGCTCGGAAAGGCGGTGCCATGCTTGCGCAGGTAGAGCATCTCCCAGACGACAAAGCCGAGGAAGAGGGGGGAGAGGTAGAGCAGCAGTAGTTGGACATCCATGTCAGCCATCCGGTTGGACCAGTTGGCTCCCAGCATACCGAATAAATGTAAAATTTCATTAACATTTCATGGGGCCAGCGCGGCGGATGATGGGCTGGTGCATAAGGCAGAGGGAGCCAAGGCTCCCTCTGTGGTGTTCGGCGATGCCGTGTTACAGCACCTGGCTCAGGAACTGGCGCAGGCGCGGGGAAGGGGGATTGTCGAAGAAATCGCCGGGCTTCTCGTCCACCAACAGCTCGCCGCTCTCCATGAACAGCACCCGGTCGGCGACCTCGCGGGCGAAGCCCATCTCGTGGGTCACCACCACCATGGTCATGCCCTCTTTCGCCAACCCCTTCATCACGTCCAGCACCTCTCCCACCATCTCGGGATCCAGCGCGCTGGTGGGTTCGTCGAACAGCATGATGCGCGGCTGCATGGCCAGCGCCCGGGCGATGGCCACCCGTTGCTGTTGACCACCGGAGAGCTGGGACGGGTAGCTCTGGGCCTTGTTGGAGAGGCCGACCTTGAGCAGCAGCGCCTTGGCTCTCTCCTCAGCCTCCTTTCGGGAGAGGCCGCGCACCTTCTGGGGGGCCAGACTGATGTTGTCCAGCACACTGAGGTGGGGGAAGAGGTTGAAGGACTGGAACACCATGCCCACCTCTTCCCGCAGCTTGTTCACGTCCCCGGGCTCGGTCAGGCTGATGCCGTCCACGACGATGTGGCCGTCGTTGATGGTTTCGAGCTGGTTGAGGGTGCGCAGGAAGGTGGATTTTCCCGAGCCGCTCGGGCCCACGATCACCACGACTTCCCCCTCGGCTACCTGGGTGCTGACGTTCTTGAGAGCATGAACCTCGCTGCCGTAAAACTTCTCGACGCCCGTCGCCTTGATGATGGGATCAGTGGCTTTCTGCATGTGTCACCTCCAGCGGATGGACGAGGAAGGTGCGGGGTCTCGACCGCGGTCGGGTTTGCATATCAGTTGCTTTTCGCATATTTCACCTCGAGACGGCGGACCAGGAAGGAGAGGGTACCGGTGAGCACCAGATAGAGCAGGGCCACGGTGAACCACACCTCGAACGGGCTGAAGGTGGAGCTCACCACCTCGCGCCCGGCCTTGGTCAAATCCGTGATGGAGATGACGGAGACCAGGGAGGAGTCCTTGATGAGGTTGATGAACTGGCCCGCCAGCGGTGGCAGTACGCGCTTGAAGGCCTGGGGCAGGATCACGTAACGCATGGTCTGGGCCGAGGTCATGCCGAGGCTGCGGCCTGCCTCCATCTGCCCCTTGTGGATGGAGCTGATGCCGGCGCGCACGATTTCTGCCACATAGGCACCGGTAAACACAGCCAGCGCCGCCACCCCGGCGGTGAAGCGATCCAGATTCAATACGGTGCCGATAAAGAAGTAGACGATGAAGATCTGCACCAGCAGCGGGGTGCCACGGATGAGCTCCACATAGGTCACCGCCAGGTTACGCAGGGCGGGGTTGGGGGAGAGTCGGGCCAGCCCTGCCAGGGTGCCCAGCAGGATGGCGAAGACTCCGGCCACCAGGGAGAGTTTGACCGTGACCCAGACGCCCCAGGCGATGGGGCCGGCGGTCCAGCTGAGTTGGGAATCGAGCGTATCGCCAAGGAAGATGGTATCCCCTTCGGCCACTTGTGCACCCTGGGGGGCAATGGCCTGGCGACGGCTGGCATCGGCATCGTCTTGCAGGAAGAGCTGACCCTTCTCGGCGACCACGGTGCCATCAAATTCGGCGAAATGTTTCTGTTCGGCCTGGTAGGCGATGTATTGGGGAATACGCTCCCAGCGCCAGGTGTAATCCACCGCCTGTACGGCCTTGTAGATGCCGAAGATGGCGGCCAGCAGCATCAGCAGGAAAACGCCTTGCCAGAGCAGCTGATTGGGTTGTTTTTCCATCTGTCTTGCGGGTTTGGGGTTGATCACTGTCACAACCTCTCTTGTCGTTATTGTGTGGGGGTCTGCGTGAAGGGGCGGCGGACCGCCCCTTGAGAGGTGTTACTTGAGCTGATTGAGCCAGGTAGTGGATTCAAACCACTTCTTGTAGAGACGGTCGTAGCTGCCGTCGCCCTTGATTTGGCGCAGGTAGTTGTTGAACCAGTTGAGGGTGTCCTGATCGCCTTTGCGGATGGCCCAGGCCAGCGGCTCGAAGGTGAACGGCTTGTCCAGGTGCACCACGGCGCCGGCATTCTGGGAGGCGAAGATGGCGTTGTAGGGCAGGTCATAGATGAAGGCATCGACCTTGCCGTTGATCACTTCCAGCTTGGCGTCATCCTGGGTTTCAAACTGCAGCAGGGTGGCTTTCGGGATCATGCGCTTGACCGCCTGTTCGCCGGTGGTGCCGAGCTTGACTGCGATCTTGTATTTGGGGTCGTTCAAGTCCTGGAAGGATTTGATCTCGTTCGCTTTGTCCTTGCGCAGGACGATGGTCTGGCCGACGACGATGTAGGGATCGGCGAAGTTGACGCGCAGGTTGCGCTGGGGAGTGACCGTCATGCCGCCCATGATGACGTCGAACTTGTCGGTCAAGAGGGCCGGGATGATGCCGTCCCAGGCGGTGTTGACGAACTCCACCTTCACGCCCATCTCCTTGGCGACCATCTTGGCGAGATCCACGTCAAAGCCGATGTATTGGCCCTGCTTGTTGGTCATTTCGAAGGGTTGATAGCCGGCGTCGAAGCCGACCCGCAGTACACCGCGCTCCAGCACGGCGTCCAGGGTGGAGCTGGGAGCGGCGTTGGCCAGCCCGCACAGCAGCAGGGTAGAGAGAATGAGTTTTTTGATCATATCGGTGACGTCTCTGTCGAAAGTGTGTTCGGCCTTGAACCTGCTCCCGTGCGACTCCATGGCACAAGAGACTGCTGCATCCGGCAACAGGCAAGACAGGATTATTGTCTTGGGTCGGGCAAAAGCCCCATATGAGATTCTATGAATGGTCTGCTGAGTGAAAAATGTACCAAAACTTGATTGTGCTAGAAGACTCAATAAGTTAGTCGCACTTTTCCCTCGTGGCTTGACTCATAAAAGCACACGAAAACAACATATCTATCTAAGCGCGCGGGTTCAAGTGCAAAACGCCGTCGAGGTCGTTTTGTGCCACTTTCCCCCGGCTTGCGGGGATCAAACGAGCTTGTTTCACCCGTATTGTGTCGCCGGATGACACTGGCAGTCGGGTGGTGGCTATCCCTTGATGACGATGTCCTGCCTGTGGAGGAGGACGTGTCACGGCTCAGCTCAGGGCTGTGATGGGGAGCCTCGGCGCCTGGGCCTTGAGGAAGGGGAGCAGCAGCAGGGCCGAGACCCCGGCCGCTACCGAGATCACCACGAAGAAGCCGTTCCAGTGCCAGATCTCCAGCACCCGGGCCAGGGGATAGCCCGCCAGCGCCGCCCCCATGTAGGCAAACAGGCCGACGAAGCCGGTGGCGGCTCCGGCGCAGTCCTTGTGGGAACACTCGGCGGCCGCCATGCCGATCAGCATCTGGGGCCCGAACACGAAGAAGCCGATGGTGAAGAAGCAGGCCGCCTGCATCACATAGCTGAAGAAGGGCATCAGCCACAGGGAGCCCACCGAGAGCAGTATCCCCACCGCGAAGATGAGGTTCATGGGACCCCGGTTGCCGTTGAACAGCTTGTCCGATCCCCAGCCCGCCACCAGGGCGCCGATGAATCCGCCCACCTCGAACATGGAGATGGCCGAATTGGCGCTCATCAGGTTGAAGCCGCGTTGCTCGGTCATGTAGAGGTTGCCCCAGTCATTGATGGCGGTGCGCACCACGTAGACCAGCACGTAACAGCAGGCCAGCAGCCAGATATAGGGGTTGCCGAGCACGTATTTGCGCAGGATCTGGCGCGGGGTGAGGCCGGTATCCTGGGTCTGCTGGGCGATTTCCAGCGCATCGTTTCGCCATTGTCCCACGGTGGGCAGTCCCAGGGTGTTCGGGGTATCCCGCAGCCGCCAGCAGAGGAAGAGTCCCGCCACAATGGCGAGGAGGCCGGGCACTATCATGCCGTAGCGCCAGCCATGCTGCAGGGCGATGGTGCTGACGATGAGGGGAATGAGGGCGCCGCCCACGTTGTGCGCCGTGTTCCAGACCGACCACCAGGCGCCGCGTTCGGTACGCGAATACCAGCTGGTGAGCAGCTTGGAGCAGGGGGGCCAGCCCCAGCCCTGGAAGAAGGCGTTGGCCGCCATCAGGGCCGCGAACAGCCACAGCGATGACGACAGCCCGAACAGTATGTTGATGACCCCGGTCGCCATCAGCCCGATGCCCATGAAATAGCGGGGATTGGCCCTGTCGCTGATGATGCCGGAGAGGAACTTGGACACCCCGTAGGTGAGGTAGAACAGGGTGCCGAGCAGGCCGATGTCGGCCTTGTCCAGCAGGCCCTGGGCCAGCATCTCCGGCATGGCGAAGTTGAAGCTCTTGCGGGTGAAATAGAAGACCGCATAGCCCAGATACATGGTCAGCAGCAGGTGGATGCGCCAGTGGCGATAGGTGGCGTCTATCTCGCGTTTGTCCCGCAGCGGCGGTGCGGGAGGGTGGCTCTTGATGAAATTCAGCATGAAGGAGTCCTGCGTGGGTGTCGAAGGTCACGCATCCGGCCCTCCCGTTTGCGGCTGGGCAGCGAGAGCGTCAGCTGGGTGCCGTGCAGGCAGGAGAGCTGCAACCTGCCCCCGAGCGCCTGTACCCGCTCGCGGATGCCGAGCAGGCCATAACCCTGGGGCGTGTGTTCGGGCAGACCGCAGCCGTCGTCTTCCAGTTGCAGCTGCAGCTGGCCACCCTGCTGACAGGCCTGGATGCGCACCGAGCTGGCGTTGGCATGCTTGACCACGTTGTTGAGCCCCTCCTGGCAGACCCGAAACAGGGTGACCCGCTGGGCATCGGAGAGATCGCTGTCCCCGAGCTGCCACTCGAGGCGGGTGACGATGCCGCGGCGCTCCAGTTCCAGCTCCCGCAGCAACCCCTGCACTGCCTGCTTCAGGCTCATGTCGTCGAGTTGACGGGGGCGCAGGCGACCGAGCAGGCCGCGCACCGCGTCATAGATGCCGAGCGACAGGGTGTCGATGAGGGCGCTGCTCTGGCCGACACCGGGGTTGTCCGGTGCGAGGCGCCGCACTATGCCCGCCTGGGTGCGAATGGCCGTGATGGTCTGGCCGATATCGTCGTGCAGCTCCCGGGCCACCTCTTTACGGATGCACTCCTCGGTCTCCAGCAATCGCTCGGTGAGCTGGCGATTGTGGGCGAGCTGCTGAGTGAGTGCCTGGTTGAGTTCACGCTGGCGCTGGATCCCGGCGCCGAGCAGCAGACCGGTCAGACTCTGGGCCAGCAGGGAGAGCAGCAGATCCAGCGGGTGCTCGTGCCAGGCCTGGCCCGCCATCAGCGCCACCGTGTTCATCAGGGTGGCGAGCAAGGCGCCTTGCCAGCCGTAGCGCCAGGCCATGGCCATGATGGGTATGGCGAGGCAGAACGGCGTGAAGCGCACCAGGGAGTCCGGCAGGCCGAGCTGCAACCCGAGGCTCAGCACGAACAGCAGCAGATACCAGAACAGGTGACGAAAGCGCCAGTCTACCGGCTGATCGATGAGGGCGGGGCCGAGGGGCACCCAGGTGGCGCGGGTGAGATAGTGCCAGATCAGCATGCAGGTGGAGGTGAGCGTGAGCCCGCCGGTCAGGGTCAGCAGCAGGGCGGTGAGCGCCGCCTCCCCGGCCAGATGCCAGATCAGGGATTGCAGCAGGGCCGCCGCGGTGACGGTGGCGAGCAGCACCAGCAGTTGCTGCCAGTCGTTGCGCACCGGCTGGCGACGGGCGATGAGCAGGGGCACCAGGGTGAGCAGGCTGCCGGCTTCTATCCATGGCCACAGGGGGATCCCGACCTCCCTGTCGAGCCAGTAGAGCAGCAGGGCCTCGCACAATAGCAGCGGTGGCCAGTAGGGGAGCGGGCTTTGCAGCAGCAGGCCGAGGCGAAGGCCGAAGGGGAACAGCAATACCGCCAGGGCCGGGTTCTCCACCAGGTGCAGGCCGATGCTCCAGAGGCAGAACCAGCCGGCGGCGAAGATGAAGCTGGCCGCCAGCGAGATGGCGGCATAGCTGGCGAGACGGGGGATCACCAGCTGTCCAGCATGCGGTGGGCCAGCTCCACGTTGTTGCTGACCTTGAGCTTGTCCATCAGGTTGGCGCGGTGAACGTGCACCGTCTTGGGGGAGAGGCCGAGCTGCTCGGCGATGGCCTTGACCTCCAGCCCGCGGGCCAGCAGCTGCGCCACCTCCCGCTCCCGGTTGGTGAGGGGATCCCGGCTGTTGCAGGCGAGCTTGTGGGCGATGTCCGGGGTCAGGTAACAGCCCCCCCGGGCGGCGGTGCGCACCGCGGCGATCAGCTCATCCGGGCTGCAGCGCTTGGAGAGAAACCCCTTGGCTCCCGCCTGCAGGGCCTGCTCCACCAGGGCCGGGCTGTCGTGCACCGACAGCATCACCACGGCGAGGCTGGAGGGGAGTTGCCTGAGCAGTTCCAACCCTGAGCCGTCCGGCATGGAGATGTCGCACACACAGAGCTGGACGCCGCTGCCGGGCAGACCGGCGAGGGCGGCATCGGCCGAGCCGAATTCGGCGACGACCCGCAGGTCGGGTTCCAGGTTGAGCAGTTGGGCGAAGCCGGAGCGGACTATCTGGTGATCGTCGATGAGGGCAATGTTTATCATGGTGTCGGCCTGAAGCTGTGGCCAGGGCTGGCGCGGCCAACAAGATACCCGTGGTGCCACCTTGGCTCAAGGGAAAGGGCAAACGGTGAGCAAGATAAGTGACCGGACGGGGGGGAAGTTTGATCCGGATCAGGCGGTACGCCCTTCCGCAGGGGGGAAGGGCGCTTGGGTGATCAGCGATGCAGCTCGCCGGCGCGCTCGGGCTGATAGACCACGTCCAGGATCTCCACCTGGATGGTGCGACCGGCGGGGCCTGGCCAGGCGATGCTGTCACCGACCTTCAGCCCGAGCAGGGCGCTGCCGACCGGCGCCATCACCGAGATCTTGGTCTCGTCACCCAGTGCATCCTTCGGGTAAACGAGAGTCAGGCAGAATTCACTGTTGTTATTTTGCATTTTAAAGCGAACTGTACTGTTCATGGTGACCACGTCCGGCGGCATGTCGGCGGGTTCACGGATCTCGGCGCGATCCAGCTCCTCTTGCAGGGCCAGGTGCTGGGGGTGGTTGCCGAGCAGTTGTTCGATACGATCGAGATCCAGGCTGGAAATCACGAGATGTGGCTGTTTCATAGGGCATTCCTTATCAATGGCTGACAAGACCAGGATGACGGGCAAGCTGGTCGAGAGATAAATCGGGATTGTGTAACGAGATCGCAAGCGCGATGCCCCCGAGCGACTCGCGCTGCAGGGCGAGGGCGGGGGCTCAACGGGGTGTGAGCGGACTGGAAAAAATCATGAGTGCTTTCATGTGGATACCATAACCATTCCCACAGGCTTTGGCAATGTCAGGGGGTCTGGTAGTCGTACTGCTTGAGGATGCGGGCCAGCGTCCCGTCGGCTCGCATCTCATGGATGACCTGACGCCAGCGCGCCGCCTCCTTGGGTGGAAAACCGGGATGGGCGGCCAGGTAGAGCGGCGTGGTCTGCAAGGTGTCACCCCGCACCAGGTCATTGAGGGGCAGGCCCGCCTGTCTCTGGGCATAGCGGGCGGTATTCCAGGCCACGGCCCAGACCTGAATGCGCCCACGGGCCAGTTTGTTGGCGTTGTTGAGCTCCTCGGCGACGGTCTCGACCCGCTGCTCGGGCAGCGTCCGGCTCAGGCTATGGCCATAAGAGCCGCGCATGGCGCCGAGTGACAGGGAGGGCAGTTCACCGACCGTGACAGGGGCGGGGTGATGGTGGCGGTGCGTCACCAGCACGAAAGCCTCGTCCAGCAAGGGGGTTATCCAGAGAAAACGGGGGGCGCGCTGGGGGCTCTTGACGGGGGGCACCAGCAGGACGTCCGCCCGGTATCTGGCTTGCTCCACGGCGCGGGCCATGGGCATCAGCTCGATGTGCAGGGGTTCATGCAGTCGGCGCGCCGCCTCTTCCAGCACTTCGATGACCATGCCGCTCGGCGCCCCCTGTTGTGACTGGATGACATAGGGGGGCACCTGTCCGGCGATGACGGTCACGGCGCTGGCGCAAGGCACCAGCAGCCAGAACGAGCATGATAAAAGCAGAGTGCGCAGCGACATGAGCAAGGGCCCGACAGAGAATGGCGGGAGTGTATCATGATGCTGGGCAGGCGTACCGGGGTGTGCTTATCCGCTAATCGAAGAAGTCCCGCAGATCCAGCGTCTGGTAGCCATCGAGCTGCTGCCAGGGCAGGGTCTTTGGCAGTGACTTCGGGGTCACTTCCATCCGGTAACTGCGATAACCATCCAGACTCGCGGACTCCACCACCAGAGGGAGTTGCCACTGACTGGACCAGAGGATGCGGGTGCGTTGCTTGCCCTCGCGTTTTTCATACCAGCGGGCCTGGGCGGGGGCCGCCTCGTCCAGTGGCGTCATGCCCTGCAGCAGGGCCGGATCCACCAGGTAGCGGATCTTGTCCCAATTGGGGGTAAAACCGACCTGGCCGTACTCCTCGGGAGGAACGTCCACCAACTGGTTGTGCCAGGCGTCGGCGTAGCGCAGTTGCAGGCCCTCGTCGCTCTGGCTGACCCAGCGGGCCGCCATCTGATGGGTGAAATGCTTGTGGCCAGGATTGGCGTCATGGGTGGCGTGATAGGCGCGGGCCAGGGGTATGGGGATGAGCCGCTGGCTCCACACCTGGTTGCCGACCCGCATCCATTTTTCTTGCCAGTGGCTCTCCCGGGCGATGCCATCGGCACCGGTCACCCGGTTCTGGTAGCTGATGCGGGTGGCCAAGTCCGGAACGTCGTCGAAGTAGGCCTGGCTTGTCGCGGGGCTGGCGAGCAGCCAGAGAGGAAACAAGAGTCGAATCATAAGCATCGCTCGAAAGAGCAGGGGCCAGCGCTTATCGGCTGGCCCCCGCCGCTTACAGACCGAGCGCCTCCCGCAACTTGCCGAACACGCGGGTGTTGTCGAGGGTGCCCTTGAAGCGGTCGCTGCCGGCGCCGCCGGCGAACAGCATGACATCGCCGCCGCCGTGGGTCTCGGAGCCGAGCTTGACGCCGGTCTCCTGCAGGTAGTCATCCGCCATCACCTGATCGCTGGTGAGGGTGGGGCGAACGTCGTGACGGGTAGGGCCGTTGCCGAACACCAGGGTGGTGAAGGGTTTGCCCTGGGCGTCGTTCTGGGTCGAACCATCCTCATTTTTCACCAGATCCAGCACGGGGTTGCCCTTGGCGGAGTAGCCGTTGATGGTCATGGTGTGGTCGTGATCCGCCGTCACCACGATCAGGGTGTTGGCGAGATCCACCTTGGCCAATGCCGTCTTCACCGCCTCGTCCAGAGCCACCGCATCGGTCAGCGACCGTTTGGCGTTGGTGGCGTGAAGGGCGTGGTCGATGCGTCCCCCTTCCACCATCAGGAAGTAGCCCTCGCTGTTCTGACTCAAGAGATCGATCGCCTTGGCGGTCATCTCGGAGAGTGACGGCTGGGTGTTGGCCGCGCCCTTGGCGACCCGGTCCAGCTCGTAGTCGAGGTGTGATTTGGCACTGAACAGCCCCAGCACCTTGCCGTTCTGCACCTTGGCGAGATCGCTCTGGGTGGTGACGTATTGATAACCCTGGGCGCTGAGCTCGGCGGTGAGATCCCGGCCATCGGCGCGGCCCCCCTTGTTGCTGGCGCTATAAGGGGTCCAGTGATTGGCGCCGCCCCCCAGCAGTACATCCACCCCATCCCCGAGGGCGGTGTTGAAACCGGCACCGCCCGGCACCGCCTGCTCGGCGATGGCATAGGCCGCATCCCGGTGGCAGATGTGGGAGTAGGTGGCGGCCGGGGTGGCGTGGGTCAGCTCGGTGGTGGTGACGGCGCCGACGGACTTGCCCGCCGCCTTGGCCAGCTCCAGCAGGGTGGGCACCGGGGTGCCATTGTCGCTGGTGCAGTTGTTGACGCCCTTGTTGCCATTCACATCTTTGCCCGGCGCCACGGCCTGGGTATCGCTGCTCATGGCAATGACCTCGTTGTTCATCTTGACGCCCGTGGTGTAGGCCGCCATGGAGGGGGCCGAATCCGTGGTCTGGGCATCGTTGGAGAAGGTCTTGATGCGTGCGCTACGGGGCAGTTTCATGATCTCCAGATCCCCCTCTTCACCGACCTTGAACAGGCGGGTGGCGGTGAGGACGGTGGGACCCATGCCGTCACCGATGAAGAGGATCACGTTCTTGGCGTCGCTGGCCTGGGCCTGGCCCGCCAGGGCTCCCAGTAGGGCGGTGCAGACGAGGGTTTTATTCATGGCTGATTTCATCAGAATGCTCCTTACAGCTTGGCCGCAGCCTTGACCTTGCCGAACACGGCGGTGTTATCGAGAGAGCCGTGGAAGCTGTCCGCTCCCTGGCCGATGGCGCCGAGGAAGACGTCGGTGCCGCCATGGGTTTCGTTGCCGATGTCGCCGGTGCTGACCACCACCTCCTGGTGGTAATCGTCGGCGGAGACGGTGGCGTCATCGAGGGCGGCCACGCTGCTGCGCGGGCCTTCTACCCGGTTGTAGCCGTTGCCAAAGCCGATGATGGTGTAAGGCATGCCGTCGGCGTCCTTGCTGGGTTCGCCATCGGTGTAGTTCTTCACCAGCCCGAGCACGCCCGGGTTGCTGGCAGTGGTCTTGCCGGTACGCTTGGCATAGCCGTTCAGTACCAGGGTATGGTCATGGTCGGCGGTGACCACGATCAGGGTATTCTGCAGTTCGGGATCGGTTTTCTTCACCTCAAGGATGGCGGCCTTGATGGCGTCATCGAAGGCGATGGTGTCCTGCAGGGCGCGCTTGGCGTTGGTGTCGTGCAGGGCGTGATCGATGCGTCCCCCTTCCACCATCAGGAAGTAACCCTTCTCCTTGCCCTGGAGCTGCTTGATGGCAGCCAGTGTCATCTGGCTCAAGGAAGGCTCGCTGGCCGGTCTGTCCAGGTCATATTTCATGTGGCTCGAACCGAACAATCCCAGCAGCGGCTTGCTGGCATCGGCCTGGTTCAGCTCGTCGAGGGTGCTGGCAAACTGGTAGCCCTTGGCCTGCATCTCGCTCACCAGGTTGCGACCATCGGTGCGCTTGCCCTTGTCGGCGGTGGGCAGGAAGAAGCTGCTGCCGCCCCCGAGCACCACGTCCAGCCCCTCTTTCAGGGCCCCGTTGTAGCCGGCGCCACCCGGAACCATCTGGGCGGCGATGTCTGCCTCCAGATCCCGGTTGCAGATGTGGGCATAGGTGGCGGCCGGGGTAGCGTGAGTCACCCGGGTGCTGGTGACGATGCCGGTGCCGCGCCCGTCAGCCTTGGCCAGCTCCAGCAAGGTGGTGACCGGCTTGCCGACACTCTGGTTGCAGTCGGCCTCCTGGGTGGCGTCGCTGTCCATGCTGATGACGCCGTTGTTGCTCTTGACCCCGGTCATGTAGGCCGCCATGGAGGGGGCCGAGTCGGTGACCTGGGCATCGTGGGAGTAGGTCTTGATGAAGGCCGTCTCCGGCAGGGTGTCTATGGTGAGATCCCCCTCTTCACCGACGCCGTAGATACGGGCCGCGGTCAGGGTGTTGAGGCCCATGCCATCGCCGAGGAAGAAGATCACGTTCTTGGCGCGGGGTTCGGGGGGATTGCTGTCGTTTGTGGAATTGCAGCCAGCGGCCAGGGCGGCTCCGATCATCAATGCAAGTCCTGCCATCTTTCTCATTGGGGTTCGCTCCTTGTAAAACCTGAGCGCAGCCTAGAGGGGCCGGATGACACTTTTAGTGAAATTGGATGACAATCCGATGAAGGTGTTAGCTAAATGTTATGTTGTATCAATCACTTATTGATGATGGCTCTGTCAGTTTCCCGCCCTGAATAAAGGCGGGCAGGGGGAGCCAGCGGCTTGGTGGTTTGCTTTTATCTGACTAGAATCACCTGTCAAATTGAGGCGCCAACGGGTAAAATGCGCCCCCTTGCGACGCCAGACGTCCGCCATCGCTCGCCGCGCGTTCCCGTAAGCCAGCGCCTGCAGCCCTTACAGAGAGTCACGGATATGTCCATCAACTGGTTCCCCGGCCACATGCACAAGGCCCGCAAAGAGATTGCCGAGGTCATGCCCCAGGTCGATGTCATCATCGAGATGATCGATGCCCGCATCCCCTTCTCCAGCGAAAACCCGCTGGTGCCCGAGCTGCGCGGCGATACCCCGGTGATCAAGGTGCTGAACAAGGCGGATCTTGCCGACCCCGAGATCACCGAGCTGTGGGTGGCGCACATGGAAAAAGAGAAGGGGATCAAGGCGCTGCCCCTGACCCAGCAGGAGCCGGAGAAGATCAAGGCGCTGCTGACCCTGTGCCACGAGATGCTGCCTGAGCGCAACTTCGACCTGCGCGGCGTGCGGGCCATGATCATGGGCATCCCCAACGTGGGCAAGTCGACCCTGATCAACACCCTGGCGGGGCGCATCATCGCCCGCACCGGCAACGAGGCGGGGGTGACCAAGTCCCAGCAGCGGATCAAGCTCGACAACAACGTTATCCTGACCGATACCCCGGGTTTCCTCTGGCCCAAGCTCAATCCGCCCTCCTGCGGCTACCGGCTGGCTATCACCGCCGCCATCAAGGACACGGTGTTCGACTATGCCGACATCGCCATGTTCGCCGCCGATTACTTCATCAAGGCGTACCCCGAGCGGATCAAGACGCGCTACCAGTTGAGCGAGCTGCCACAAACCGAGATCGAGCTGCTCGAGCTTATCGCCCGCCAGCGCGGCTTCATGCGCAAGGGGGGGCTTGCCGATCTGCACAAGGCGTCCGAGATCCTGGTGAACGAGTTCCGTTCCGGCATGCTGGGCCGCATCTCCCTGGAAACGCCGGAGATGGTGGCCGCGGAGATCATCGAAGCGGATGCCGAGGCCGAGCAGAAGGCCAAGGAGAAGGCGGAGCGTGAGGAGCAGCGTCAGGCCCGCGCCCGTCGCAAGTACGCCAAGAAACGTTGAGCCGGGGCCTCCTTGCTGGCGTTGCCACCGACTGACACACAAAGCGCCTGCGGGCGCTTTTTGTTTGGCCCACAGTGTTCTGCAACCTCGCTTCTTCACGCTTCCGTCTTTATGCTGGCCGTCGCCATTGCCCATGGGGGGAGGGCAAACCCTGCTTAAGGCCCTCGCTTTATATAGAAACCGCCAGATAATCAGCAGGATATGAACAAGGTTCAGCTGGCGCTCGCTGAGTCGCACTGTGGGCACCAATCACTGGCCTGAAAAAATCCCGCCGACGCTCTCTCTGAGCGATTGACAATGGTTTTGGCGGTGGCATGATGCGCTCGCATTTTTGCCTCTCCCCACGGTTTTATCCATGACCACATATACCCGGCCAGTGCTGTTATTGCTCTGTGGCCTGCTGCTGACCCTGGCCATCGCGGTGCTGAATACCCTGGTACCGCTCTGGCTGGCCCATGAAAAACTGCCGACCTGGCAGGTGGGCATGGTCAGCTCCTCCTATTTCAGCGGCAACCTGCTGGGCACCCTGCTGGCGGGGTCGCTCATCAAACGGGTCGGCTTCAACCGCAGTTACTACCTGGCCTCCCTGCTCTTCGCCGCAGGCTGTGTAGGCCTCGGGATCAGCCTCGAATTCTGGAACTGGCTCGGCTGGCGTTTCCTCGCCGGGGTCGGCTGCGCCATGATCTGGGTGGTGGTGGAGAGTGCACTGATGTGCAGCGGCACCGCCCACAACCGTGGCCGTCTGCTGGCCGCCTACATGATGGTCTATTACGTGGGCACGGTGCTGGGGCAACTCCTGGTGAGCAAGGTGCCGACCGGGCTGATGGCGGTATTGCCCTGGGTCACCGGTCTGATACTGGTGGCCAGCTTGCCATTGCTGTTCACTCGCATCGTCAATGCGCACGGGGAACAGCAGAGTACCACCCTGGTCTGGCCCATGCTGCGCCTGCGATCGGCCCGTCTCGGGGTCGATGGCTGCATCATCTCCGGCATCGTGCTGGGATCCCTCTATGGCCTGATGCCGCTCTACCTGAATCATCAGGGCGTGAGCGACGGGGGCATCGGCTTCTGGATGGCGGTGATGGTGAGTGCCGGCATCCTGGGGCAGTGGCCCATCGGCCGTCTGGCGGACAGGTTCGGACGCTTGCCGGTGCTGAGGGTGCAGGTGTTCGTGGTGATCCTGGGGGCCCTGGGGATGCTCGGCAACGCGGCCATGGGGCCGACCTTGTTCATCCTGGGGGCGGCGGGATTCACGCTCTATCCGGTGGCCATGGCCTGGGCCTGCGAGAAGGTCGAACAGCATCAGCTGGTGGCGATGAACCAGGCGCTGCTGCTGAGCTATACCATCGGCAGTCTGCTGGGGCCGACCCTGACCGCGATGCTGATGCAGCGCTACTCGGATAACCTGTTGTTCGTCATGATAGCCTGCGTCTCCTTCATCTATCTGCTGATGCTGCTGCGCAAGATGGGGACACACAGGACGCCGGTGGCTCATGCCTGAGGGTGGGCAAAGGCGCCAGATACCGGGCCGTCAATCGGCTAGCCAATCCTGGGGGCGAGCTGAGCCGTCACTGTTGTGCTTTATATAAAGAAGAGGCGGCCCCTGGGCCGCCTCTTCGTTTGGGGTGAGCGGGCTAGCCGAAGCGGCGCCGCGCCTCCTCAAACAGGGAGAGATGCAGGGGGATCAGGGCCTGCCAGTCTCGCCGATAGCCACCTCCCGGCACGGCGGCGATGGCCAGCCCATGCTGCCGCGCACAGTCAAAGACCATGGCGTCCCGTTGGCGCACCCCGGCATCGCTCAGGGAGAGAAACCCCAGCTCGTCGGCATGGTGCACATCCACCCCGGCCTGATAGAGGATGAGATCCGGCTGATAGAGGCGCAGCGCCAGGGCGAGGGCCTGCTCCAGGGGGGTGAGGTAGGCATCGTCCTCCATGGCCTCTGGCAGCGGGAAATCCAGATGGGAAGCGGGCTTGTGGAAGGGGAAGTTGCGCTCCCCATGGAGGGAGAGGGTGATGATCTCCCGGCTCTCCGTGCACAGGGCCGCACTGCCATCCCCCTGATGGACATCGAGATCCACGATGAGCACCTGCTCGCAGCGTCCCTCGTCGAGACAGGTCTGGGCCGCAATCACCAGATCGTTGAACAGGCAAAAACCGCTGCCATAGTCCCGGTGGGCATGGTGGTAGCCACCGGAGATCTGCAGGCCGCACCCTTCGGCCAGGGCATGGCGGCTGGCGGCAATGGTTGCCCCGACCGAGTGCAGGGTACGCTCGATAAGCAGGGGCGACCAGGGAAAGCCGAGTCGGCGGATGGCGTCCCGGCCCAGGGCGCCGGTGAGGGCGGCCTCCACATAGTGCTCGTCATGAACGCGGGTGAGCTGCTCCCGGCTGGCGGGGGCCGTCAGTGCCAGGGGATAACCCCGGGCCGACAGGGTCTGCTGCAGCGCCTGGTACTTGGCGAGGGGAAAGCGGTGGCGCGCCGGCAGAGCGAGGGCGGAATAGCTGTCGTGATGGAAGATGCGAAGCGTCATGAGGCGGCCTGCCCAAGGTTTGAGAAGGGCGTGAAAAAGGGGAGCATGGCTCCCCTTTGGCATCGATATGGCGTGGCCATTACTGCTGCTGGATCACCCAGATCTGGAATGCCTTGCGGGTCTCGGCATCGGCCTTGTTGTACCAGCTCTGCAGCTGGGTCAGGGCTTCCGGGTTGCTCATGGCCTTGCTCGGCGCCACTTCGACCGGCGCGCTGGCGGCAGCCATCACGGCGGCGGTGGAGACGGCAACGGTTTTGGGCTGATTGAATGCCTTGCCCATCTTGATGAGCTCTTGCTGGTAGTCACGGGTCAGCTGGAAGCCACCCACGGTCGGCATGATGAATTGCTCGGTCTTCAGAGCCTGGCCGGTGGCTTTGTCTTTCAGGACCACGTTCTGATCCTTGATGAAACGACGAGCTTCCTCTTCCTTGCGGGGTTTCTTGAAGTCGAGGAACAGTTGCTGGTTGTCGGCGGCGTTGAAGTTGATCACCAGGGGCTCGGCGGTCACCAGCTTGGTTTCGCTGCGGCTGGAGTAGTTGCCTTCGAAGGCGACGACGACCTGGTGCCGGCCAGGCTCGATGGAGAAGACGGTGGCTTTGTCGAGCAGTTGCGGGTTGACGGGTTCACCGTCGAGCAGCTGGATGACGTAGGGATTGTTTATTTCCAGTTGGCTAGCGGCCAGGGCGCTACCTGCCCACAACAGACCAGCCAGGGCCGGTACCAGAACAGTCAGTTTCATTTCATCTCCTTGAACAGTCAGGCGAGTGCCCACTGAAAAATAGGGGCTCATTTTTACAGGTTTGCCGCACAGCGGCAATAGGTGTTTAGGGCGTCTCTGACCGGGTTTGCAGCGTATTTTCTCGCAGGAGAAGGGGCGGGCAGTCGATCCTTTGGCCTACTCCACCCGTCGGGTGAAGGGCGGCAGGGCATCCAGCAGCCCCTTGCCGTAACGCTTGGTCAGCAGGCGCCGGTCGAGAATGGTGACCCGCCCCCTGTCGGCCTCCTTGCGAATGAGGCGACCGCAGGCCTGGATGAGCTTGCGGGACGCCTCCGGCACCGTCAGCTGCAGGAAGGGATTGCCGCCGCGCTGCTCAATCCACTCGGCGGTGGCCTCTTCCACCGGGGAGTTGGGCACCGCGAAGGGGAGCTTGGTGATCACCAGGTTGGTGAGGTAGTGGCCGGGCAGGTCCAGCCCCTCGGAGAAGCTGCCGGTACCAAACAAGATGCTGGCCTGGCCGCCGTCGCACTTCTGTTTGTGCAGGGTCAAGAGGGCGCTGCGAGATGCCTCCCCCTGTACTAGCAGGGAGAGCCCCTTGGCCCGCACTCCCGCCGCCACTTCGTTCATCTGCCGGTAGGAGGAGAAGAGCACCAGGCTCGCCTCCTTGCCCGCCACCAGGCGGGGCAGAGTTTCTATCAGCTCCTGGGTGAAGGCCGGGGCGCTGGGCTCATGGACCATCTTGGGCAGATAGAGCTCCGCCTTGTGGTAGTCGAAGGGGGAACGCAATCGCAGATAGCGGGTGCCATCGTGCTCCTTGAGCCCCACCTGATGGCGGAAGTAACTGAAGGAGGAGAGGGCGGTGAGGGTGGCCGACACCAGCACGGCGCCAAGGCATTTTGACCAGAGCCACTCCTCCAGCAGATAACCCACTTCGATGGGGGAGGCGTGCAGCCAGATGTCGCCATCCTCCCCCTTGGCCATCCAGCGGGCCAGTGGCGTCTTGCCGGTGGGCACGTGGCGGCTCAGCATCTCCCACAGGGCGCAGAAGCTCTCGAGTCGTTGCAGGTGAAAACCGCTCTCCGCCAGCAGGGGCTCGGCCTCCTTGCGGCGGATCTCCCCATCCTTGAGAGCCTCGCCGATGGCCCCCTGCATCCTGTCCAGCGCACGCAGCGCCTTCTTGCTCGCCTCTTTCAGATTCTCCGCCAGCATGGGCAGGGGATCCGGCAGCACCCCGTCGGCGAAGCGATGATGCTGCTCCCCCCCAAACAGGTGATCGTTGCCGGCGAGCCACTGCTCCAGCGCCTTGAGATCCGGCTGCAGGGAGGCCAGCGCATCCTGCAACTTGAGCTGAGGGTCCAGCAGGCTCTCCTTGTTCAGCGCCCGGGCCAGTTTGCCGGCACTTTGCACCAGCTTCTCCAGCCAGCGGCGCGAACCCTTGACGCTGGCGGAAGCGGCCCCGTGATCCCGGGCGATGGTCGGCAGGTGATGGGCTTCGTCCAGCACATAGATGCACTCATCCGGCGGCGGCAGAATGATGCCGCCCCCCATGGTGAGATCCGAGAGCAGCAGGGCGTGGTTGACCACCAGCACGTCGGCGGCATCCATGTCGTTGCGGGCGCGGTGGAAGGGGCAGTGCTGGTGATGGCTCAGGGCCTTGTTGCAGCTGTGGCGGTCGGCGGCAATCCTGTCCCAGCAGAGATCCGGGATGGGCTTGGGCCAGTTGTCCCGATCGCCGTCCCACTTGCCCTCGGTATAGGCCTGCCACAGCGCCTGATAGCGCTCTTTGTCGGCATCGGAAGGCTTGTGTTTGCTCAAAGCCCCGAAATCGAGCTCGAAGTTGGCCATCTCGCCGCCGCTCGCCGCCTGCTCCAGCAAGTGTTCGCAGCAGTAACGCTGGCGTCCCTTGACCAGCATGAACCGGAACGGCAGCTCGCTGTGCCTGTGGTAGAAGGGCAAGTCCTTGTGGATGAGCTGCTCTTGCAGGGCGACGGTGGCGGTAGAGATCACCAGCTTCTTCTGGGTGAGGCGTGCCACCGGGATGGCACCCTGGGCGTAGGAGAGGGATTTGCCGATGCCGGTGCCCGCCTCGGCTACCAGGATCCGGCGGGCCCTGTCGTATTCACCGGTCAGGGTCTTGGCTATCTCGGCCACCAGAAAGTTCTGCTCTTTACGGGGCACAAAGCCGGGTAAACCATCGGCAATCTGTCGATAAGTATTGCGAATGGTGGCTTTGAGGCGGGTCGATAGCATAAATGAAGTCTGGCCGATGCGGGGGAGGTGCAGACAGGATACCCGCAACAAGGCGGTGGGGTCGAGGCAGGGAGTGACAGGGGAAGGGATCCCTGGCGCCGCATTTATAGTATGAGGACTCAAATCGGTGCAATAAACCACCAGACTGGGTTATTAATGCAGCGATAATCGCTGTAAACGTTTTCCCTTTCAGGGGCTGTCAATGTGAGAGTCAGCTCACAAAATTTTTGCTTTGACTAAGCATTTCGCAAAAAGTTCCAAGTTTTTTCGTTGCGGATAGGAAAACCCGGTGATAGTCTCGGCGGCATAGTGATGCAAAGAACATCGCTAACACAGGGAATAACAAGGACTTAGTGTTTAATTACAGTAGGCATTGGAAACAACTATGAAAAAGACAATTCTGGCTATCGCAATCCCGGCTCTGTTCGCTTCTGCCGCTAACGCCGCAGTCGTTTATGACAAAGACGGTACCTCTTTTGATATCTACGGCCGTGTTCAGGCTAACGTATACGCTGACCATGACGACGCTGATACCGAGCTGGTTGGTTCTTCCCGTCTGGGCTGGTCCGGTAAAGTTGCGCTGAACAACACTTGGTCCGGTATCGCCAAGACCGAGTGGCAAGTTTCTGCTGAAAACTCTGACAACAAGTTCAACTCCCGTCACATCTATGTCGGCCTGGACGGTACCCAGTACGGTAAGATCATCTTCGGTCAAACCGACACCGCGTTCTACGACGTGCTGGAGCCGACCGATATCTTCAACGAATGGGGTGACGTAGGTAACTTCTACGACGGCCGTCAAGAAGGTCAGATCATCTACTCCAACAGCTTTGGCGGTTTCAGCGGCAAGCTGTCCTACCAGACCAACGATGACGTAGCCGTCAAGGTTACCGACATCGGCCAAGGCATCACTGAAGACGCCGTATACGGTCCGAACGTAAAACGTAAGTACGGCTATGCTGCCGCTGCTGGTTATGACTTCGACTTCGGTCTGGGCTTCGACGCCGGTTACGCTTACTCCGACCTGGAAAGCACCACCACTTCCGCTTCTGGCGACAAGAAAGAGTGGGCCCTGGGCGCACACTACGCCATCAACGGCTTCTACTTCGCCGGTGTCTACACCCAGGGTGACCTGAGCTACGACAACACTGCCTTCGGTAGCGACAAGGACAAGGGCCGTGGCTACGAGCTGGCTGCTTCCTACAACGTTGACGCCTGGACCTTCCTGGCCGGCTACAACTTCAAGGAAGGCAAGGTTGCCTCCAACTCCGCCAATGCTTCTTACGAAGATATTGTTGATGAGACCCTGCTGGGCGTGCAGTACAACTTCACCTCCAAGTTCAAGGCTTACACCGAGTACAAGATCCAGGGTATCGACAACGTGGATGACGAGTTCACCGTTGCCCTGCAATACAACTTCTAATCCAGTCTTGAGACTGAGTTAGTGAGTAAACGGCCAAGCTTCGCTTGGCCGTTTTGTTTTTTGTGCCCTTCCCACACAACACCTCCTCCGACCTCTCCCACTCATTCCCGCGCAGCATCACGTTGCCACGCTTTTTCCCTTGGCTCTCTCAAGCTGGATCGCTAGATTATTCAACTTGTTGAAGGAAAGTTGACCGACAGGGAAGAGCAGGCTTGATCGATTTTACCCACCCCGAGTGGCGGGCGCTGGCGCAGCAGTTGCTGGCCGATGCCGCCCCTGTGTTGCGTGCGCGCCAATGGCAGCCGCTCATCGGCATGCTCAGAGACAATCAGCTGTTGCTGGCCCTTGGCAATCATCGCTATGAGCTGACGCCGGCGGGCCGCCGCTATCTGACCCGTGAGCTGACCCTGGCCGAGATGGCCTGCGCCCCGCCCGAGCCGGAGGAGTGGCTGCATGGGCAGGGTTGGTTGCTGGGGGAGCGGGTCAACGAGCGGGTACTGGCGGCGCTCTATCGCAAAGGGCAGGGCAGCTTCAGCCCCGTCGAGCAGATCAACTTCGAAGACAAGGGGATTGGGCTGTGTCGGGATCAATCCCTGCGGCTGCGGGCCGCGCATCCGTTCAGCCTGTTTTTCAGCGGGGGGCGCCTGCTGGATGCGGGGCCCTGGCTGGAGAGTCTCGGCGAGGTGGCGCTGCCCGTTCGCACCCTGGGGGGCCTTGGCAAGATCCTGTGGAGGGAGGGGCATATGCAGCGAGTGATCAGCACCAATTCTCTCGGCGCCTTCGCGGAGCTGGCATTGCCCGATGATGCCCTGCTGGTCTGGCTGCCCCCCGATGAACCCGGCGCCCTGCGGTCCCTGATTGCCGCACTGCCGCCTCAGGTGCTCTGGAGTCACCTGGGGGCGCTGGAGCCCGCGGCCATCGATCGGGTGCTGATGCTGGCCGAGCGGCTTGGGCGGCCGGCGAGCTGGTGGCTGCCACGGGTCTTGGCCCCCATCAAGGAGGCCTATGCCTCGCCCCTGGTGGATTCCCGCCCCTGGGAACCGAGCCGGATCCCGCGGCCACTGGTGGCACTTTGTAGCGATTTGATCGAGTCAAACAGCGGTTTGTCCGCCGAAGTCTGCGCCCTGGCGCATGAGTGGCATGCCGTCGGTGACCTGGGCAGTGTAAGTGGTCAAAGATGTCTGTGAAAAAGCGGTTTTCCCCTATTGAGCAGGGTGGTATAAAGAGCTGACAATGCGCTCCCCTGCGGGCGCTTTTGTTTGCCACTTTTTTGTTTCAAAAACGCGCCTGCCACCCAACACATTCAATGGAATACAGGGACTACCATGTTTGAAAAGGTTGTTGCCGCCCCAGCGGATCCTATTCTGGGCCTGACCGAAGCCTTCCGTGCCGATACTCGTAACCGCAAGATCAATCTGGGGGTCGGTATCTACAAGGATGAGTCCGGTGCCACCCCCATACTGCACTGCGTCAAGAAGGCCGAACAGAAGCTGCTCGGTGACGAGAAGACCAAGAATTATCTCGGTATCGAGGGCAACCCCGAGTACGCCCGCATCGTGCAACAACTGCTGTTCGGGCAGGACTCCGCCCTGATCGCCAGCGGCCGCGCCAAGACGGCGCAGGCACCGGGCGGTACAGGGGCGCTGCGTATCGCCGCCGAGTTCGTGGTGCGCAACGGGCTCGCCAAGACCATCTGGATCTCCGATCCCACCTGGGCCAACCATGTCAGCGTGTTCCAGGCCGCCGGTCTCTCCGTGAAATGGTACAAGTACTACGATGCCGCCACCAAGGGCCTCGACTTCGCCACCATGCAGGCCTCGCTGGCCGAAGCGCAGGCCGGCGATCTGGTACTGCTGCACGGCTGCTGCCACAACCCGACCGGTATCGATCCGACCACCGAACAGTGGCAGGCCCTGGCCAAGCAGAGCGCCGCCGCCGGCTGGTTGCCGCTGTTTGACTTCGCCTATCAAGGGTTTGCCCGTGGCATCGAAGAGGATGCACAAGGGCTGCGGATCTTCGCCGCGTGCCACGACGAGCTGCTGGTGGCGAGCTCCTTCTCCAAGAACTTCGGCCTCTACAACGAGCGGGTCGGCGCCTTCACCCTGGTGAGTGCGAGCAAGGCCGTGGCCGATGTGGCCTTCACCCAGGTGAAGACCGTCATCCGTGCCAACTACTCCAATCCGCCGTCACATGGCGCCGCCGTGGTGACGGCCATCGTCAGCGATCCGGCCCTCTATGCCGAGTGGGTGGAAGAGGTGACCGCCATGCGCGTGCGGATCCGCGAGATGCGCGAGCTGCTGGTGGAGAAGCTCGCCGAGCGTGGTGTCGCCCAGGACTTTGGCTTCATCCGCGAGCAGAACGGCATGTTCTCCTTCTCCGGTCTCTCGAAAGATCAGGTGGAGCGCCTCAAGAGCGAGTTTGCCATCTATATCGTCGGCTCCGGCCGGATCAGCGTGGCCGGGATCACCCGTGCCAACATCGATCCCCTGTGCGATGCCATCGCCAAGGTGCTGTAAGGCGACTCGCGCTAAACCAAACGCCTGCCCGCCAGGGCGCACGCAAAGCCCGCCAATTCGGCGGGCTTTTTTATGTCGGGTTATCGTGGGGACTAGCGCCGCCCCTTGCCCCCCAGCAGGGATCCCAGCACGCCGCGGATCAGCTGACGTCCCACCTCGTTGCCGAGGGTGCGGGCCACGCTCTTGGCGGCGGTTTGCACCACCCCGTCGTGCTGGCCGCCACGGGGGCCGGTACGGCCAAACAGCATGCCGCTCAGGGCATCGAGCAGCCCCCCCTGCTCAGGCTGGCTCTTCGGGGTCGGGGAAGGGCTTGATTTCTCATCCCCGGCCGCTTTTTCCTCATTCTCATTGCCCTTGAGCCGCTCGAAGGCGGACTCCCTGTCCTCGATCTGCTCATAGCGGCCGTGCAGCAATGAGCTCTGGACAAGAGTCTGACGCTCGGCCCCCGTCAGTGGCCCGATGCGGCTGGCGGGGGGAGCGATGAAGGCGCGCTCCACCACGCTGGGGCGCCCCTTCTCATCGAGCAGGGAGACGAGCGCCTCACCGACGCCTAGCTCGGTGATGACCCCAGCGGCGTCGAAGGCGGGGTTGGCTCGCAGGGTGTTGGCGGCAATGCGCACCGCCTTCTGATCGCTCGGGGTGAAGGCGCGCAGGGCATGCTGAACCCGGTTGCCGAGCTGCCCCAGCACCGAGTCAGGGATGTCGGCCGGGCTCTGGGTGACGAAATAGACGCCGACCCCTTTGGAGCGGATGAGACGCACCACCAGCTCTATCTTTTCGAGCAATGCCTTGGGCGCGTCATTGAACAGGAGATGCGCCTCGTCGAAGAAGAACACCAGTGTAGGGCGTTCGGGATCCCCCACCTCGGGCAACTGTTCGAACAGCTCGGAGAGCAGCCAGAGCAGGAAGCAGGCATAGAGCCGGCTGGACTGGGTCAGTCTGGCGGCGGCCAGCACATTGATGTGGCCCCTGCCGGCGCCGTCGGTCTGCAGCAGATCCTGGATATCCAGCATGGGCTCGCCGAAGAAGTGATCCCCCCCGGCGCTCTCCAGGGTGAGCAGGTTGCGCAGGATGGCCCCGACCGAGGCGGTGGAGACATTGCCATAACGGGTGGTGAGGAACTTGGCGTTCTCCCCGACAAACTGCACCATGGCCCGCAAGTCTTTCAGGTCGAGCAGCAGCAGCCCCTCGTCGTCCGCCACCTTGAACACCAGCTCCAGCACCCCGCTCTGGGTGTCGTTCAGCCCGAGCAGCCGGGCCAGCAGCAGGGGACCCATGTCGGAGACGGTGGCCCGCACCGGGTGGCCCTGCTCGGCAAAGAGATCCCAGAAGATGGCCGGGCTGGCGGCAAATTCGGGTGCGGGGATGCCGAGCTGCGCCAGGCGGGCATCGAACTTGGTGGAGGGGGCTCCTGGGGCACCCAGTCCGGCGAGATCCCCTTTGACGTCCGCCAGGAACACCGGTACCCCGATGCGGGAGAAGCCTTCCGCCATCACCTGCAGGGTGACGGTCTTGCCGGTCCCGGTAGCGCCGGTGATGAGGCCGTGACGGTTGGCCAGTGCGGGCAGCAGGGTGATGGGCTGGCCATTGGCGTAGGCGAGGGTCAGTGGTTCGGCCATGGAGGGCTCCTTATCGCAGTCGACCAAAGAGGAAACAGACTGATAGGAGTGTGGTGGCAGAGCCAGATGATGGCAAGGGACACCCTCGCGTCGGCCTCCCTTATGTCATTCATTCGCCTCGAAAGTTATGCGTTCAGGGGCGCCGGGGTTGACCCTTGCCGAGGCGAGCCAGTTGCAGCAGCAACAAGGTGAGCAGGGCCCCGGTGGCGGCCGTGATCAGGGCGAGCAGCAAGCTGCCGAGCAGGAAGGGGGGCACCAGGGTGGCCGCCTCGTGTTCCAGCCAGTGCAGTGACCAGTTGAGGTGGAAGGGTTCGGGGGGGTGCCCCAGCATCAGGCAACCGGTGTGATAGGCCCACAGGTACATGAAGGGCAGGGTCAGGGGGTTGTTGAACCAGACTGCCAGCAGGGCCAGCGGCAGGTTGAAACTGAAGACGAGGGCTAGGGCCACCGCGACCAGGGAGTGCATGGGCATGGGCACCCAGCTTGCGAAGATGCCGGAGGCGATGGCGCCGCAGAGGGCGCGGCGCCCACCCTGCCACAGTGCCGGAGCGAGCAGCCGCTCGCCGAACAGGGCAAACCATTTCTGTTGGCGCAGGGTTTCGGGATCCAGCTTCAGGCGGGCTAACCACTGCTTCAGCATGCCCGTGCCACCTTGCGTTTCTGCCATTGACGCACCGTGTTGATGCGCCAGAAGGTGCGGATCAGGGCGTAGCCGAGCAGGGAGCTCAGCAGGGCGAGCACCAGGGAGCCCAGCAACAGGGGCGGAGCCAGGGTTTCGAATACCGAGACCAGCCAGGCCCAGGTGAACTCTATCTCGATATGTTGATGGGGCTGGCCCAGCAGCTGGCATCCCACCAGATAGGCACCGTAGAACAGCGGCGGCATGGTGAAGGGGTTGGAGAGCCAGACCAGGGCGACGGAGAGGGGCAGGTTGACCCGGCAGGCGATGGCGCCGCCGGCGGCCAGCAGCATCTGGCAGGGGAGCGGGATCCAGGCCATGAAGAGGCCCACCGCGAAGGCACCGGCGGCGGAGCGCCGGTTGAGGTGCCAGAGGTTGGCATCGAGCAACAGCTTGCCAAACAGGCGTAAATGCTTGTGCTCCTTGAGCTTCTCCTGATCGGGCAGCCAGCGTTTGATGAGTCGTTTGGGCATGTTTGAAACCTTGCTAAATACTTGCTCAATGGATCTGCGTCTATTGTCGTTTGCCCTAGGGGCAAGCTCCTCACTGCTCTGGCCCTGGCTCCCCTCGATGGCATGGGGGGCCGTGCTGCTGATGTTCGCTCTCTGGCTGGCCCATGGCCGTCATTGGCCCTGGCTGTTCCTGCTGCTCGGCATGCTCTGGATGCAGGTCAGTCTGCAATATCGGCTGGCCTGGCTTGGGAGTCTGGAGGAGCAGACTGCCCACATGATAACCGCAGAGGTGCAAAGTACGGAGTCCTCTGGAGGGAAAGAGGGGGATAAATTTGCTCGTCTGCTGCTGCGCCTCGACACCCTGGATGAGAAAACCATCCGTCCTTCGCCCCTGATCCGCGTCAACGCCTACCAGGGGTTGCCCCCTCTGTCCGCCAGTAGTCGGATCACCCTGGTGAGCACGCTCAAGCCGGCCCACGGGCTCGCCAACGAGGCGGGCATGGACGGGCGAAGACTGCTGCTGGGCAAGGGGATCACCGCCACCGGCAACCTGCGCCGGGTGGTGGCGCTGGCGGCTGTCGCCCCCGGCTGGCGTGAACGCTGGCTGGCCGAGGCCCGTCTCGCCTGGGCTGGACTGTCTCAGGCACCGTTGCTGGCGGCGCTGACCTTTGGCGAGCAGGGCGGGATCTCGGATGCCCAGTGGGATCTGTTTCGTGGCAGCGGCCTGACTCATATCATCGCCATCTCGGGCCAGCATATCGCCCTGGTGGCGGTGCTCGGGTGGTGGCTCGGGCGCCTGTTCGGCTTGCGCGCCGCCATAGTTGTGTCGCTGCTGTTTGCCGCTGTCTACAGCGCCCTGGCAGGATTTGCGGTGGCCACCGAGCGGGCCCTCATCATGGTGGCGGTCTGGAGCCTGCTGCGTTGGCGACGGCGTGACTGGCCGAGTCATCGCATCTGGTTGTGGGCCTTCGTCGTACTCACGCTCTGGGATCCCTTCGCCCTCTACTCGGCGGGTTTCTGGCTCTCCTTCCTCGCGGTGGCGCTCCTGCTGCTGGCGAGCCATCTCATGGCCAGACCCGGCCTGATGCGTCTGCAAGTTCTGCTGCTAGTCGGTCTGCTGCCCTTGCAACTGTTGTTGTTCGAGGGGATGGCCCCCCTGACGCTGCTGTTCAATCTGCTGGCTCTGCCGCTGTTTTGCATCGGCATCATCCCGCTGGCACTCATCGGCGTGCTGGTGGCGCCCATTTCCACCACGCTCGCCCACGGTCTGTTCTGGCTCTCGGCATGCGGACTGGAGTGGGTGCTCTGGGGCGTGAACCTGCTGGCGAGCCATCTTCAGCTCTGGTGGCCGGTGCCGGGCTGGCTGATGCCGACGAGTCTGCTGCTCATCCTTGTGTGGGCGGGCTGGCGTCTACCGGGGGGGCGCTACCTGGCGCTGCCGGTGGGCACGGCCCTGCTGCTGGCTGCATGGCCTGCGCCCAGCCCCTGGCAACTGCGGGTGCTGGACGTGGGACAGGGGCTGGCCGTGCTCATCAGTCGGGGGGAGAGGGGCATCCTCTACGATACCGGCGATCGCTACCCCGGCGGCTACAACATGGCCGATGCCGCCATCCTGCCCGTGCTGAACCGACTCGGCATCCGGGTACTGGATGCCCTCATCATCAGCCACAAGGACAAGGATCACGCGGGCAATCGTCTCGCCGTGCTGCAGGCGTTGCCGGTGCGCCGGGAGATCTCCTCCTTTGCATTCAGCCCAGGCACCCAGCTGTGCCAGCGTGGTCAGCGGTGGCGCTGGCAGGGGCTCGAGTTTGCGGTGCTGTGGCCTGTGCGGCCGGGAGCGGGACACAACAACGATGGCTGTGTGGTGCAGATAAGCGACGGCCCTCGCCGCATGTTGCTCAGTGCCGATATCGAGAAGGAAGCGGAGCGTCGCCTGCTGGTATTGGAAAACGCTGAGGGGCATGTAGGGAGGCTTGCCAGCACCCTGCTGATCAGCCCGCACCACGGCAGCCGCACCTCCTCGACACCGGGCTTCGTGGCGGTGGTCAGTCCGGCCTTTGTCATTCATAGCGCGGGTTTCATGAATCAGTGGCAATTTCCCAAGCCCGAAGTGGTGGCCAGATACGCGGGGGCGCATCAATGGGTGACGGGGCAGGATGGTGCCATCCTGGTCGAAGCCGAGGGGGCGGGACTCAAGATCCGGGCCGAGCGGGAAGAGGGGCCATGGTATCGGCGAAACGGCGACTGGTGGCGGCCCAGACTCTGGGGTTGGTAGGGCATGCCTTCGCTATTTTCCATGTTGTCAGCGCGCGGCGTGATGGCGGTGCTTGGTGTAAGCCTGCGCTTTGGCTAGAATAGCCCGTCATTTCCTTCAATTACGGCTATTCATGCAACAAGAAACCTCACAAGAGAGCTGGCCCGTCTTCAAGCGCCTGCTCGGTTATGTCCGGGATCGCAAACTGGGACTGGTTGGCGGCATCATCGGCATGCTGGGCTATGCAGCCGTGGATACCACCTTCGTCTATTCCATCAAGCCGCTCATCGATCAGGGGCTCAACGGCAACGACAGTAGCGTGCTCAAGTGGATGCCCTTCTTCGTGCTGGGTATCGTCGCCTTGCGTGGCTGCGCCGCCTTCCTCTCCAACTACTGCATGGCCTGGGTCGGCAACCATGTGGTGATGCGGCTGCAACAGCAGGTGTTCAGCCACCTGATGGCCATGCCCATGAGTTTCTTCGACCGCCAGAATACCGGTAACCTGCTCTCCAAGGTGACCTATGACGCCGGCCAGGTCTCCTCCGCCGCGAGTTCGACCCTGGTCTCCCTGGTGCGGGAAGGGGCCACCGTTATCGGCCTGCTGGGCCTGATGTTCTACCACTCCTGGCAACTGTCGGTGATCTTCCTGGTGGTGGGCCCGGTAGTGGGCGTCCTCATTGGTCTCATCAGCCGTCGTTTTCGCAAGATCAGCCGCCAGATCCAGCAGGCGGTGGGAGATATCACCACCTCCACCGAGCAGATGCTCAAGGGTCACAAGGAGGTGCTGATGTTCGGTGGCCAGGAGGTGGAGGACAAGCGCTTCTTCTCCGTCAGCAACCGCATGCGCCAGCAGACCATGAAGATGGTGGCGGCGGATGCCATCGGCAGCCCCATCGTGCAGATGGTGGCCTCGGTGGCCCTGGCGGTCTTCCTCTATGTGGCGACCATCGACAGCGTTAAGGCGACCCTGACCGCGGGGACCTTCACCGTCATGGTCACCTCCATGATGATGCTGCTCAAGCCGCTGAAAAGCCTGACCGACGTGAACAACCAGTTCCAGCGCGGCATCACCGCCTGTCAGAGCCTGTTCGGCCTGCTCGACTCCACCCCGGAAGAGGACACCGGCACCCGCACCCTGGAGCGGGCCCGTGGTGAAATCGAGTTTCGCAATGTCACCTTCACCTACCCGACCAAGGAGACTCCGGCGCTGCACAATGTCAGCTTCAAGGTCGAGGCGGGCAAATCAGTGGCCCTGGTGGGGCGCTCCGGCTCCGGCAAGAGCACCATCGCGAGCCTGCTGACCCGTTTCTACGACATCGAGCAGGGGGAGATCCTGCTGGACGGGGTCAATATCCGCGAATACAAGTTGAGCGAGCTGCGCAAGCAGTACGCCCTGGTCTCCCAGCACGTGCATCTGTTCAACGACTCCGTGGCCAACAACATCGCCTACGCGGCGGAAGATCGCTACAGCCGGGAACAGATCCAGCACGCGGCCAGCATCGCCCACGCAGACGAGTTCGTGCGCAAGATGCCGGAAGGCTACGACACCGTCATCGGTGAGAACGGCGCCTCCCTGTCTGGCGGTCAGCGCCAGCGCATCGCCATCGCCCGCGCCCTGCTGCGCGACGCCCCCGTGCTGCTGCTGGATGAGGCCACCTCGGCCCTGGACACAGAGTCCGAGCGTCACATCCAGGCGGCCATCGACGAGCTGTGCAAGGCGCGCACCTCCCTGGTCATCGCCCACCGCCTCTCCACCATCGAGAAGGCGGACGAGATCCTGGTGATCGACGAGGGTCACATCGTCGAGCGCGGCAACCACAGCGAACTGATGAGCCAGCAGGGCACCTATGCCCAGCTGCGCGCCATCCAGTTCGGTGCCAGCCAACCCGCCGCGAGCCAGCAGGCCTGATGCTGGAGCGGCTCTGGTACGAGAAGAGTGGCTGGCGCTGGGCGCTGGCCCCCTTCGCGCTCTTGTTCGCCCTCATCAGCGGCGTGCGCCGCTCTGCCTATCGACGCGACTGGCTCAAAGCCTATCGCGCCAGTCTGCCGGTCATCGTCGTCGGCAACATCTCGGTCGGTGGCAACGGCAAGACCCCGGTCGTGGTCTGGCTGGTGGAGCAGTTGCAGGCTCGCGGCTTCAAACCCGGGGTGGTGAGCCGTGGCTACGGCGGCAAGGCGCCCCATTATCCGTATCGACTGGATGAGAACAGCACCACGGCCGAGGCGGGGGATGAGCCCGTACTGATCGCCCGGCGCTGTGGCTGCCCGGTGGTGGTGGCCCCCAAGCGCGCCGATGCGGTGCAGCGATTGGAGCCTGAGGTGGACATCATCATCACCGACGACGGCCTGCAGCACTATGCCCTGGCCCGGGATCTGGAACTGGTGGTGGTGGACGGCATGCGCCGCTTCGGCAATGGCTGCCTGCTGCCCATGGGGCCCCTGCGCGAGCCCATGACCCGCTTGCAGCGGGTGGATGCCATCATCTGCAATGGCGGCACCCCGGCGAGGGGGGAATACCCCATGCAACTGGTGGCGGATACGCCGCGCCGGGTGCGAGACGACATGCCGGCCACCGAGCCTTTGCCGCGCGAAATCGATGCCCTGGCGGGAATCGGTCATCCTCCCCGTTTCTTCGCGACCCTCACCAGCCTTGGCTATGAACTCAAGCAGAGCGTCGGCTACGCGGATCACCAGGCGTTCGACCGCGCCGAGCTGCTGGCCCGCTTCGGCGAGCGTCCCTTGCTGATGACGGAGAAGGACGCGGTCAAGTGCCGGGACTTCGCGCCGGACCACTGGTGGTATCTGCCGGTCAGCGCGGCGCTGCCGACCTCCTTGCTCGATGCCCTGCTGGCCTCCTTGGCCACGACCCGTGGGGATGTGGCAGCACCTCGTGCTAATGTGAATAAATAAACATCGTATTTGTGCTGCTGGTGCGAGATTTACCTTGGGTAATGACTGCCACAGCGGCCCAATCAGTTGAAAATATGGCGATGTCCGGCGTGAATACCAGGCCTGTGCCCGCAGGGGTACTCGTCATCGGCGCCGGACATGCCCACTGGATTGCCCGGCATTACTGACCGGGATCGCCTGTCCGAAATCGTCAAAGGAGTTTCGTTGTGGCACTGGATATCAAATTGCTCGACATCATCGCCTGCCCGGTTTGCAAGGGGAAGCTGCACTACAACAAGGCCGCCCATGAGCTGATCTGCCGCTTCGACAAGCTGGCCTATCCGCTGGAGGAGGGGATACCTGTGTTGCTGGAGAACCGCGCCCGCGCCCTGGCACTCGAAGAGCTGAACCCATGAGCTTCGTCGTCGTCATTCCGGCCCGCTACGCCTCGACCCGGCTGCCGGGCAAGCCGCTGGCGGACATCCATGGCAAACCCATGGTGCAGCACGTGGTGGAAAAAGCCCTGCAGTCCGGTGCGGATCGGGTGATCGTTGCCACCGACGACGTGCGGGTACAAAGCGCACTGGCTGCGGTGGCCAGCGAGACGGGAGCCGAGGTGTGCATGACCTCCCCGGATCACCAGTCCGGCACCGAGCGTCTGGCAGAGGTGTGCCGTCACTACGGTTTTGCCGCCGATACCATCATCGTCAACGTGCAGGGGGATGAGCCCCTCATTCCCCCCGCCATCATCCGCCAGGTGGCGGACAACCTGGCCAGTGCCAGCGCCCCCATGGCGACCCTCTCCGTGCCCATCCAGGATGCCGAAGAGGCGTTCAATCCCAATGCGGTGAAGGTGGTGACCGACCAGGCGGGCTATGCCCTCTACTTCAGTCGCGCCTCCATTCCGTGGGACAGGGATCGCTTTGCCCAGAGCCACGCAGAGATCGGGGCGCATTATCAGCGCCATATCGGCATCTACGCCTATCGCGCCGGTTTCATCCAGCGTTACGTGGATTGGGCGCCGAGCGCCCTCGAGCAGATCGAGGCGTTGGAGCAGCTGCGGGTGCTCTGGTACGGGGAGAAGATCCACGTGGCCCTGGCGCTGGAAGCCCCCCCCGTGGGAGTGGATACCCAGCGGGATCTGGACAAGGTGCGTGCCCTGCTGGCCCCCTGATAAAGATCACGGCAATCAGACCCGAAACGGCGCCTCAAGGCGCCGTTTTTTGGTTGAAACTTTACATAATTAGTTGATTTAAAACGGCATTAATGGAGAGTTTCAAACTTTTACCGGCCATGGTTTGCCAAATCACCGAGTTTGGTTATGATGCAAGACGCCGTGTTAACCCTAACTGGCATATAACGACATAAGAAACGGGGTGTATGGGTGATTAATGTATTCCTGGTCGATGATCATGAGTTGGTGCGTACAGGGATAAGACGCATTTTGGAAGATGTCCGCGGGATCAAGGTGGTGGGCGAGGCACAGAGCGGCGAGACGGCCGTGGCCTTCTGCCGGCAACATCACCCCGACGTGATCCTGATGGACATGAACATGCCGGGGATCGGCGGTCTGGAAGCGACCCGCAAGATCCTGCGGATCCGGCCCGATGTGCGCATCATAGTGCTGACCATTCATTCAGAAAACCCCTTCCCGACCAAGGTGATGCAGGCGGGTGCCGCCGGTTATCTGACCAAGGGGGCTGCGCCTGACGAGATGATCCACGCCATCCGGCTGGTACACTCCGGCCAGCGTTACATCTCCCCGGAGATTGCCCAGCAGATGGCCCTGAGCCAGTTCGCCTCGGCGGACGAGAACCCCTTCAAGTCCCTCTCCGAGCGCGAGCTGCAGATCATGATGATGATCACCAAGGGGCAGAAGGTGACCGACATCTCCGAGCAGCTCAACCTGAGTCCGAAGACGGTCAACAGCTACCGCTACCGGTTGTTCAGCAAGCTCGACATCAACGGGGATGTGGAGCTGACCCATCTGGCCATTCGCTACGGCATGCTGGATGCCGATACCCTCTGATCGGGTTGAGTGTGTTGAAAAAGGCGGCCCGGGCCGCCTTTTTGCTTGATGGCCCTGGCTGCTTCTGTCGCCGCTCGGTTTTGCTTTCCGGTGGCGGGGCGCAGTATGATCCCCCGAGAATCTTGTCCTGAATCGAGTCGCCGATGATCCCTTCTCCTGAACCCCATTTCGACAGCAAGTCCTTCCTGAGTGCGGTCACCAACCAGAGCGGTGTCTACCGCATGTATGATGCTGGCGGCACCGTCATCTACGTGGGCAAGGCCAAGGATCTCAAGAAGCGACTCGCCTCCTACTTTCGCACCCATGTCGACAGCATCAAGACCCGCACCCTGGTGCGCCAGATAGCCGACATCCAGGTGACGGTGACCCACACCGAGACCGAGGCGCTGATCCTCGAGCACAACCTCATCAAGCAGTACCAGCCGCGCTACAACGTGCTGCTGCGCGACGACAAGTCCTACCCCTGGATCATCATCACCAGCCATCGTCATCCTCGCATCGGCGTCCACCGTGGGGCCCGCAAGGTGAAAGGGGACTACTTCGGCCCGTATCCGTCCGGTGGCGCCGTGCGCGAGAGCCTGCACCTGATGCAGAAAATCTTCCCGGTGCGCCAGTGCGAGGACGCCGTCTATGCCAACCGCACCCGTCCCTGCCTGCTCTATCAGCTCAAGCGTTGCGCCGGCCCCTGTGTCGCGGGTCTGGTGAGCGAGGCGGAGTACGCCCAGCAGGTGGAGCTGGCCAAGCTGTTCCTCGCGGGCAAGGACCAGCAGGTGATAGGGGAGCTGGTGGGCAAGATGGAGTCCGCCAGCGGCGATCTGCGCTTTGAGGAAGCGGCCCGCTACCGGGATCAGATCCAGGCCCTACGCCGGGTCACCGAGCAGCAATCGGTGAGTGGCAATGTGCTGGACGAGCTGGATGTGGTGGGGGTGGCCTTCGAACAGGGCACCGCCTGCATCCATGTGCTCTTCATCCGTCAGGGCAAGGTGCTGGGTTCGCGCAGCTACTTCCCCAAGGTGCCGGCGGATACGCCGCTCGACGAGGTGGTGCAATCCTTCCTGCTGCAGTTCTACCTGTCGGGGCAGGGGGGCAGGCAGATCCCGAGCGAAGTGCTGCTGGACGTGGCGCTGGAGGATGAAAGCGTCATCGCCGAGACCCTGAGCCAGACCGCCGGTTACAAGGTGCGGGTGCAGAGCCGCACTCGCTCCGAGCGGGCCCGTTTCATCAAGCTGGCCGCCATCAACGCCGAGACGGCGCTGCGCTCGCGCCTCGCCCACAAGAGCACCACCACCGCCCGCTTCACCCAGCTGGAGGAGCTGCTGGAGCTGGAGGCCCCCATCGCCCGCATGGAGTGTTTCGATATCTCCCATACCATGGGGGAGCGCACCGTGGCGTCTTGTGTGGTGTTCAACCGGGAGGGGCCGCTCAGCTCCGAATACCGCCGTTTCAATATCGACGGCATCACCGGCGGGGATGACTACGCCGCCATGGAGCAGGCGCTGGAGCGGCGCTTTGGCAAGCAGCAGGAGCCGGACAAGGTGCCGGATGTGCTGTTTATCGACGGCGGCCTCGGCCAGTTGCGCCGGGCCGAAGAGATCCTGGCGCGACAGCTCGAGTTCCTCGGCGGCAAACACCCACTGCTGGTGGGGATCGCCAAGGGGGTGACCCGCAAGGCGGGGCTGGAGACCCTCATCATGGGGGATAGCCACGAAGAGCTGCACTTGCCGGCGGATATGCCCGCCTTGCACCTCATCCAGCACATTCGCGACGAATCCCATCGATTTGCCATCACCGGCCACCGGGCACGGCGCGCCAAGGCCCGCACCACCAGTACCCTGGAGGATATTCCCGGGGTCGGGCCCAAACGCCGGCAGGCCCTGCTCAAATACCTGGGGGGCCTGCAGGAGGTGAAGAAGGCGGGGGTGGACGAGCTCGCCAAGGTGCCCGGCATCAGCCAGGAGCTGGCCCAGTCCATCCACGATGCCCTGCACTCGTTGTGATAGAAACAGGGTCATATCGGCGCGGGGATCATCCTGGGCGATCAGGGTATTGCACAGGGGCGCCGGGCCCGGTGGGATCTGGCAAAGCCCTGTTTCGGCATACAAGAGCCGTGACGTCGGGGGGCCGCCAATGCCATAATAACCGGCATCCTGAGGTTATTGACGGATCCATAGACCAAGACGGGCACCGCCCGGTTGCATCGGCAATCGGCTTGGGGCTACCCTGTAGCGGCATACAAGAAGTGGCTGAAAAATAATGACAAATATTCCTAACCTGCTGACGTTTTTTCGGATTTTGCTCATCCCCGTCTTCGTCATCCTGTTCTACCTTCCCTATCAGTGGGCCTATGTGGCGGCGGCCATCGTCTTCATCCTGGCGGCGGCGACCGACTGGTTTGATGGCTATCTCGCCCGCAAGCTGAACCAGTCCACCGCGTTTGGTGCCTTCCTCGATCCCGTTGCCGACAAGATCATGGTGGCGGCGGCCCTGGTGGTCATCGTCGAGCACTACAACACCATCTGGGTGACCATTCCGGCCATGACCATGATAGGCCGCGAGATCATCATCTCCGCCCTGCGGGAATGGATGGCCGAGCTTGGCAAGCGCTCCTCGGTGGCGGTCAGCTGGATTGGCAAGTGGAAGACCATGATCCAGATGGTGTCGCTCACCGGCCTCATCTGGCAGTACGACATCTGGATGGTCTGGCTCGCCTACGTGCTGCTCTATGTGGCGACCGTGCTCACCTTCTGGTCCATGTTCCAGTACATGAAGGCCGCGTGGGGCGATCTGAGCTATCACTCCCGCTTCTAGTTTGTCTCCTCACAAACCCCCGTTTCCCGGCCCTTGGTGCCAGGAAACGGTCATGAGGGGCAAAAGTGTGGGAAAGGGCAAAAAATGCCCGAACGATCAGCGTATTAAATGTTTTTGGTTGACTGGGCGAGGAACATCGCTAGAATGCGTCCTCGTAGTCAGGCAATCAGCCAGACCGATGCGGGAATAGCTCAGTTGGTAGAGCACGACCTTGCCAAGGTCGGGGTCGCGAGTTCGAGTCTCGTTTCCCGCTCCAAATTCAGACAATCGAGAGTTCACTCTCCTTTGCATGGCGCGTTAGCAAAGCGGTTATGCAGCGGATTGCAAATCCGTTTAGTCCGGTTCGACTCCGGAACGTGCCTCCATATTGACAAGCCCGCCGCGCGGACTTGATACCGATTACGGTGCCCGAGTGGTGAAATCGGTAGACACAAGGGATTTAAAATCCCTCGCCGTTCGCGGCGTGCCGGTTCGATTCCGGCCTCGGGCACCATTAAAATCAAAGACTTAAAAAGGCCGCTAGCAATAGCGGCCTTTTTGTTTTTGTCTCGTGTCCACCTTTTGTCCACACATCCTCGGACTTGGGATCAAGTCCATTCAGTTCGATGACGATTGGATGGAGTGGATAGTGCATTGCCGCAAGTTTGCCGGCCCCACTACTTACGTCGGTTCTGTCCCATCGTCTGGAATGGATGCGGTCTGTTGCTACCTGTCATCCCCTTGCCTGATGTACGTCACTTCTTGGATCGCGACCATAAAAAATCCGAAACACTGGGTTTCGGATCTTTGCCCGTGAGGGCGCGCACTATGCCAAGGGAAAGCGGGTCTGTCAGCTGCGTACCTTGTTGTAGATAAACAGCACGATCAGGGCGCCGACGGTGGCGATGATGATGCTCGGCAGGTTGAAGCCGGTAACGTCACCCATGCCGAGCAGGGTGCTGACATAGCCCCCCACCATGGCACCGATCACGCCCAGGATCACCGTCATGAAGAAACCACCACCATCCTTGCCCGGCATGATCCATTTGGCCAGAATGCCGACGATCAGTCCCAATACAATCCAGGTAATAAATCCCATCACTCTATCCTCGCTATGTGAGAGACCTAGAGTATACGCAGTGGATTGGAATGTATCCCGCCAGGGACTCGGGTTGGTCAGAAATAGTCATATGAGAACCATCCACCCGGCGGGCGTGCATTGTTTACGCCAGTGAACAGGTCTCGAGTCGCTGCCCGGCGGGGGAGCACACCAGAATGGACCCCTGCTCGAACCAGTCTCCCAGCACGATGCGCCGCGCCCGTTTGCCATCCAGTTTGAATTCGTGGATGGCGGGCCTGTGGGTGTGGCCGTGGATCATCAGGGCGCAGTCATGGGCGCGCAACATGGCGTCCACTGCCGCGGGGGTGACGTCCATGATGGTCTGCTGCTTGCCGGCGTTCTCCATCTGGCTCTGACCCCGCAGTCTGTAGGCGATGGACTGGCGGCGAGCGAGGGGCAGGCGCAGAAACAGCCAGCGCAGCCACTTCTGCTGGGTGATGCGACGAAACTTCTGATAATCCACATCCAGGGTGCAGAGCAGATCCCCGTGGCTCAACAGCACCCGCTCCCCGTAGAGGTCGATGACGCAAGGGTCCCCGAGCAGTGTCATGCCGGCACGTTTGGCAAACTGCCTGCCCAGCAGGAAGTCACGGTTGCCGTGGATGAAGTAAAGGGGCACCCCTTGCTGGCTCAGGGCGAAGAAGGCATCCGCCACCTGGCGATGGAGTGGATTGGGGTCGTCATCTCCCACCCAGAATTCGAACAGATCCCCGAGTACATAGAGAGCATCGGTGCCGGGGGCGTCCTGTTCGAGAAAGCGCACCAGGGCGGCCGTCATGTCGGGGCGGGTATCGCTGAGGTGAATATCGCTGATAAAGAGGGTGTTCATGGGGTCCTGAGCGTCATGGTAAGGGAAGGTCGCCGGTGCGAGGCGAGGAGGGCGCCGCTGACCAGACAATCTGGTCAAGATGCTTACCCTCCAGGGCCAACAAGGCCAGATAAGGGTCACCGGGGAGATCGAGCAACCGGCAGATGGCCGCTTCACCCTTGAGATCCGCATGATGGCGAAGGGCGAGCACGGCGAGATAAAAATCGTGGCCGAAGCGCTCGAGCAGGGCGGCCATCAGGCTGAGATGGCGCCAGCCGTGGCGCGTCTCGATGGGCGCTTGGGTGATATAGAGCTCGACGGGCCATGCCTGGCCATCCGGGCCGTCATGGGTCTGCTCGGCGAGCCACACCTGCTGACCCTTGTCGCTGACCTGCCAGCCGTGCCGGGCAAGGTGTTTCGCGAAGGCGGCGGGTGAGCCGTGCTGGCAGAGAATGTCGAGATCGCTGCCGGGCCGATCCAGCCCGATGGCGACCGTGCTGACCAGCGCGAGATCCTGGCACTGATCTGCCAGCTCATCCCACAGTCCGGCGCTGAGCAGGGCGTGGGCCGAGCGCTGGCGCGGGTTGCCCTGGGCCAGGTAGTCGAGGCGGCGCCAGTTCGGGCCGCCGTCTGCACCCGATGCCAGCGCAGATGGAAAAACTGCGGCCGGGGCCGCAGTTGTGTCAGTGCCGAGATGGCAGCAATCAGTCAGCAAGGGTCACCTTGGTGATGACGACGTCTTCGGTCGGCACGTCCTGGTGCATGCGGCCGTAGTTGCCGGTCTTCACGCCCTTGATCTTGTTGACCACGTCCATGCCCGCGGTCACTTTACCGAATACGCAGTAGCCGAAGCCCTGGGTGGTGGCGGACTTGAAGTCGAGGAAGTCGTTGTTGTTCACGTTGATGAAGAACTGGGCGCTGGCGGAGTGCGGCTCCATGGTACGGGCCATGGCGATGGTGCCAATCTTGTTGGACAGGCCGTTGGCCGCTTCGTTCTTGATGGAGGCGCGGGTGTCTTTCTCTTCGAAGCCGGGAGCATAGCCGCCGCCCTGGATCATGAAGCCGTCGATGACGCGGTGGAAGATGGTGTTGTCGTAGTGACCGTCACGGCAGTATTGCAGGAAGTTGGCCACGGTTTCCGGGGCTTTCTCGGCGTTCAGGGTGAGGGTGATGTCGCCGTGGTTGGTGTGCAGAGTAACCATGAGGTTGTCCTTGTCTGTGAGGTGAGCCGCGCCGGGCTCACGGGTGTATGGCATAAAGTGGTGGCAATTCTAGCCCAACAAGGGCGCCCGGCATAGCGCTGGCGTGATACCAATGTGGCGTGCGAAGGGCGACGGTGCAGGATCCGGCCCGTTTTGCGCCTCGTTTTCTCCCCCGGATGCGGTTAGAATGTCAGACCATTTTACTCACAGGCAGTGGTCTAAAGATGCTGAAGATCTACAACACACTCACTCGTCAAAAAGAAGAATTCAAACCTATCCACCCGGGCAAGGTGGGCATGTATGTGTGTGGGGTCACCATCTACGATCACTGTCATATCGGCCACGGCCGCACCTTCGTCGCCTTCGACGTGGTGGCCCGTTACCTGCGCTACAGCGGCTATGAGCTGAACTATGTGCGCAACGTCACCGACGTGGACGACAAGATCATCAAGCGTGCCGCCGAGACGCACGTTACCTGCGACGATCTGACCGAGCGTCTCATCGGCGACATGCACCAGGATTTCGATGCCCTCGGCATGGTGCGCCCTGACATCGAACCCCGCGCCACCCAGCACATTCACGAAATCATCGAGCTGGTGCAATCCCTGCTGGCCAAAGAGCACGCCTACGTGGCGGACAACGGTGACGTCATGTTCATCGTCGAGTCCTTCGCCGACTACGGCAAGCTCTCGGGCCAGGATCTGGAACAACTGCAGGCCGGCGCCCGGGTCGACGTGGTCGATGCCAAGCGCAATCCGCTGGACTTCGTGCTGTGGAAGATGTCCAAGCCCGGCGAGCCGACCTGGGACAGCCCCTGGGGCCCGGGTCGCCCCGGCTGGCACATCGAGTGCTCCGCCATGAACTCCAAGCACCTTGGCAACCACTTCGACATCCACGGTGGCGGCTCGGATCTGCAGTTCCCGCACCACGAGAACGAGATCGCCCAGTCCTGCTGCGCCCACGGTGGCGACTACGTCAACACCTGGATGCACAGCGGCATGGTGATGGTGGATAAAGAGAAGATGTCCAAGTCCCTTGGCAACTTCTTCACCATTCGCGACGTGCTGGCCCACTATGACGCCGAGACCGTGCGCTACTTCCTGATGTCCGGCCACTATCGCAGCCAGCTCAACTACTCGGAAGACAACCTGAAGCAGGCCCGCGCCGCCCTGGAGCGCATGTACACCGCATTGCGCGATCTGCCGGCCGTTGCCGCTGCCGGTGGAGACGAGCAGGTGGCCCGCTTCAAGGAGGCGATGGATGACGACTTCAACACCCCGGAAGCCTACTCCGCCCTGTTCGACCTGGTGCGCGAGATCAACCGCCAGAAAGCCGAAGACATGGCTGTCGCCGCTGGCCTGGGTGCCCGTCTGCGCGAGCTCGGCGCCGTGCTCGGCATTCTGCAGCAGGATCCGGATGCCTTCTTGAAGGGTGACGAGGCCGACGACGAAGTGGCCGAAATTGAACAACTAATCGCCCAGCGTAACCAGGCCCGTGCCGACAAGAACTGGGCCGCCGCCGACGCCGCTAGAGCCCGTCTCACCGAGATGGGCATAGTGCTGGAAGACAGCGCCGGCAAGACCAGCTGGCGCCGTGCCTAAGGCCGGTGGAGCTGCTCGCGCCAACCGGTTGAGCCAATAAAAAACCGCAGCCCTAGGGCTGCGGTTTTTGTTTGTGCCTTTTCCCTCGACACCTTTTAAGCCTCTGCGCTCTGCTTAAGCCCCGGTGGTCTGCGCTCTGATCCTCTCTCCCCTTGTGGGAGAGGGCCAGGGTGAGGGGAGCTAACGTCATTCCTTGGTTCGGTTGCATGTCGTCCAACGCCTTAATGGCATGGCTTCGCCATGCAGGACGCGAGGGGCTGCCCTCGAAGAGGTTTCGCCGCCGCTGCGCGGCTTGGCGAGTGACTTTTGAAAGACCAAAAGTCACCAAAAGTCTTCTCCCCCGGCAAACCGCCCGCTTCGCGGGTTCCCTCGTCTCGTCCAACGGGTCGGACGGAGCGCCGCAGACGGCACATCCCTGTGCCGGCTGCGGCTGCGCCATCATCCCTGATGGCGCTCCTGACCCGTTGAACTCGACTCGGCGGTTTGCAGGGGGATCCAATACCGTGCCCGCCCGTGGCTTTATCTTTCTGGTCGACTGTTTATTACGCCGTAGGAGGAGAGCTGTGCAAGGGGTTGGCTAGATAGAAATCAGGAATAAAAAACCGCAGCCGAGACGGCTGTTTTTATTAAATTTTTCCTATTCTCCGTTTTGGTATTTTATTTTCCAAGTCTTGAGCTGCATCCTTTAGAACATAGCCATGAAGTAAGTTTTCAACTATGTCCATCACTTGGCTAACTTCATGAGCTCTGGCCTTGTGTCCACGATGGGTTGCAGCATGTCCAATTTCAAGAACTGCATTTAATATAACTTTATTAGGCTTGCTTATTAGCCCATCAGATTCCAGCTTGCTCATCTTTTGAGCAAAGTTGCCGATATCTCCTAATTGGTCATTCATAAACATGTCAATTAATGTTCTTGCCCCCATGAGAGCTAAACGTCTGCTATCTGCATGCAGTGCTGTATAGACTTCTTTCAACATTTCTGACCAATCAGAGGGGATTTCATCATGCCATTTTGGCAATTGACGAGAGATTTGTGGAGGGTAGTATTCTTCTTTCACACCATCAAATTCAGAGAAATAAAATCGTCTTTGTAGTGATATGTTTTCACAACCACAACACTCTAGCATTTTATATGTTGTATTCCAACTTATCTCGTAATCACAGTATGGATCACTTTTATCCGCAAGTTCACTTCCACCGTTTGAACGTTCAGCAATTACAAAGTGTTTGGTTTCATGTAAGCACCCATTGCAGTGCGCCTTTTCAATTTTGAAGTTTTCTTCAGACATACATATCCCTACTGATAAAAATAGAAAATATTAATTCTTTCTTAAGTGGTCTCTTTTATATGTTGAGATATGTATATACCGATCTCGAATCCTAGAGCCAAAATACTTTTTCTCCAATGCTCTAGAGAAAGCAGAAAGTTTATTGAGTTAATATCAGTTAACTGGTTAATCTCTTTCTGAAAAACAAACCAAAGAGATGCCTTTTTTATGTCTCTGCCAGTACCCACAAATGCTTTTTTATGTAGCTCTAAAGCAGTTAAAGATTGAGTTATGTTATAAATGAGTTCGCTCATATCGTCAGATATTTTTAATGCTATTACCTCACCATTTTTTGCATCGTATAAATCTGCAATCTCGACTTTATAATCTTGAGCATTTGCCTTTATTGATTTTACTTGCTCTGTTTTTCTGTCAAGAAGTTCATAGTTATGAAGCTTACATAGTTTTTTATTGAAGTAATATTCTCGATATGTGATTTTGTTTTCAACAGAGTCAGGTGAGCGCTGAATTTCCTCTTCTTTTTCTTTTTTCCAAGAAAGATAGTCTGACTCAATAATATTGTCTCGAGCAGATAGCGGGATCTTATTTATTGAACGTTCTAAATATTGCATGAATGTGCTATTAAAAACAAACCATGCACCGTGCCGCAATAAGTATTGCTGATTATTAAATGTAAAAGAAAAATCTATGGCCTCTTTTAGACATTTACTCCTTCTAGCCATACTCTCATGATGAAATTTTATTTTTATATCGGAAATTGGGATTTTTTTGTCTAATTTTATTAGATATTTTACAATGCTTTCTTTTTCTAATGTTTGCCCTAGTTCTTGTAAGTTCTCTTCTGGTTCACGACTGGATTTTGTGTAAATAGAGTAGTTGAATTCATCAGATGTTAAAGTTATATGCCCACCGAGCACTTCAAATTCTGACAAAGAGAATGATGATTTTCCTTCTCTAATTGCATTGAGTAAGTTTTTATCCAACTCATTTTTCAAGTCAATATCTTTAACTGGTTCTAGTTTTGGCAGTGATATAACCTCACCTTTCATCATATTCTGCTCGATTTTCTCAAGCAATGAATCAATTTGTTCGGGAGGAATGTTTGCACTGATTTGAACTGAATCAGAAAAAATAATATTTCGTTCGCCCCACTCCTCTATATTTCTAGCTTTAGCTTTCAAATGGTCAACAGATTCTCCAGGGTCATAGTTATCTTTTATAAATTTATTATAAGACGACATTTCTCCTGTTTTTATGTTGGCAAAGTAAGTGCTTTTCTTTAAAAGCGTTGACTCTTCATTAGCCATTCTGATTGCAAGATTGATTCCAAAATCACGTTCTATGTATTTACCTAGATAAAAATGAGATTTACCTAAGCTCACTAAATACGAAAACCTCTTCCTCTTTGATTTAGGCTTTGATATGAGTAGTCCATAATGGAATAGATTTTTTGGTGTTATTTTGGGATCGTTCAGAAATGACTTATAAGAATTAATCCACCAAACGTCATTACCATCTTGCTCTTCTGAAAAATAGAAGGTGGAAATGAAATTTTTATAAGATTTTGTTTTTTGCTTTTTTAGTCCTGTTTTATCAAGACTTTGCTCTAGCTTCTTTAAGTTTTCATTGCTGATTCGATATATATTGTATTTTATATCCATATAGTGATTCGTTTCCCTTCGGTTTTAAATGGTCTATTGGTGAAGAGTGGCCTGGTGTTCTATAAATATAGTTATGTCACGTCTGAGTATTCACTATCGGGCCTTTAATATAAAGCCGCTTCCCGATAGGGATGTGTTCCGCTTGTTGCTGCACTCACAATGTTTTTCACCTATGAAACTATGTCGATGATTCCCGTTTCATGGGGGCGACAATCTGACCTTGTCATGGGGTGGGCGATGTGCTGGCTCTGAGATAATAATCCGCCCGATCATTGCCAGGATAGGATAGGATAGGATAGGAATAATGAGTGATATAAGTTGCATAGATATTTTTAAGAGCGACTTTCAACTTTCCAATGTTCACCATTGTTAGATGGTTTTTTATTTTCATCACATCGAGTGACTTTGTTTTTTCCATTGCCCATATCTAGCTCAAGCCAAGGTAATGTAAAGTTTTTAAACATAAAGTAGATTGGTTCTTCTATGTTTATCTTTTGTGGTTTTTTAGGGCTGCATATTAAAAAATGAGGCCTGACCTTGGGCCATGTATTTTCGTTACCGAAAATAGCCTTGAATCGTTTGTTTTTGCTATCTAGCTGACCATTGCTAAAGTAGCTGTCGCCTTTAGCTTCAATCATCACAATATGGGTTGTGTTTTCATGATCGGCAAAGGCAAGAAGAAAGTCGACATCCTCTTGCGTTCCTGATATCTGATAGTCGATTTAAATTCCATTTTCTTCTATGAAATTGCGTTTTACGCGACCCGTAGTGTTGTTTTTAGTGAGATACAAGCTGGCATAAATCCAGTCAAGATGATAATCCATCGCTGCAAAGTATTCTCTGGGGATTTTGAAACCGATTAACCTAGATATCTCATCAAGCTGCTTGTCATCCATGCGAAACTCTGGGTTTCCCAGCATTTGGCCAACCAGATAAAACCGCTCTTTACGGTTAAATGACTTCAAATTTTCAATTAGATCGTTTTTCATAGGATTGTTGAGGCATTTTCCATTAAGCATTTGATGCATGGGTTTATATTGTCAATCAAAAATAAATAGTTCTTTTCTCAGATGTGGATTTATCTATGTACTCAGCGTTGTTTCCTGCTATGTTAATTCGACCAAATGGTTTTAATAATATCCAATCCATAATATCAGAACCGTTCAATTCTGTTGCTATTGGAACAGGAATTAAATTGTCGTCGGTATAGTTAGACAGGTTTAAATTAAATTTTTTAACATCTTTTATTTGTTGGTCGGAAAGATGAAATTTTTCTATGTGCTGAAATGCTTGAACGAACATCCATATTTTCAAGTTTCCAATAGAAAACTCTATAATACCATCGTCACATATGTAGCTATCTTTTTTATCGGTAGCTCGCTGTGCGGAAAATAGTGTCATTACAGCAGCAACCGAAAATTTTCTTTTCCCGACTTCAAAGGAAATTCCATATTCCGATTCGTGGTCAGTGTCGCTCAAGTAGAAGAGTTTGTTCTTTCGAATACATTCAGGGGTAGAAATAATGCTTTTGTTAAACGATTCCCCATTAATCCAGGGGTGCGTATGCATACTACCTATATACGCATAATCTTCGCCAAACATCTCTGCTATTTCTTTTTTAATTTCTAATGACTTTGTGTAAGTTATTACTGAATCTCTGCTTCTGACTGCGGATGTTTCTACAGAAATATGGTTTATATAACATGTTAGTGGGGTCTTTTTGTTTATTTTACCCCAAAGGTGAGCATATGTCTCAACTGCGATGACCTTACTCTCTTTATGTTTTATTGTGTATGCTTCAACTGCAGACATTAATAACTCGAAAAATGCACTCTTGCTGAAATTAACAATGGCGTTCATTTCTAATGCTCTCTTAGTTATATGTGACTTTCTGTTTTATTATTCGGGTTCAACTACTTAATGAGAACGAGGCCGTAGGTTTGGTTAGCGAAGCGTAATCGGACGTTCGAGAAATAAGTGTTATCTTGGCAAAATAGTTCACTATCAGGCTTTCAATATAAGGCCATTCCCCGATAATGCGGTCTGCCGCATGTTGCTGTAATCAACGTCATTTCCTCACCGATGCAACCAAGCTGATTTTGCTTGTTGTATGGGGGCGACAATCTGGTCTCACCCTGCTGGTGATCGAGGGGCTGAATAAGAGATAACGCCTCTCCCGATCACAGCCCCGGATACACAGGGTACTGTTGATTGGCCTCGGGACTGAAGGTTCGGCGTTGCCCCCTGTTGTTCGCTGAGGTGAGCCCGTTTGTCCAGGCCGCGAGGCAGGACGCCGAGCGAGCGGCGCTGGGCCAGGGGCCAAACCGGAATTGGACGAGCAACGCTCGACCCGGTTTGGCGCAAGGACAAGGATGTCCGCAGCGGACTTTGACCGACGCCATGGATGGTGGAGGTCAAAGCCCATCGCCGCGTGCCGTGGGACAAAAGGGTGAACCGGGGGAACCCGACGCAGGCGGGCGAACAAGTGGGGGAGAAGACTTTTGGTGACTTTGGGTCTTTCCAAAGTCACTCGCCCAGCCGCGCAGCGGCGGCGAAACCCCATCGAGTACGGCGTCCTCGTGTCTCACGCGATGAAACCGTGCCAAAAGAGGCTAGTGACCCCTCACCCTGACCCTCTCCCGCAAGGGGAGAGGGGATCACACCGAAACCCCGTCGAGGACGGCGTCCTCGCCCCTCGCCGAGACGCAGGATGCCGGTCTGGCATCCGCCAGAGACGCTGCCGCCTGACTGTGACTGCCAGAGTGCGTCGTGAACCGTCGCCAACCGTATGCTCGCGTCAGGTTCAGACTCATCTTACGGAGCCATCTTGGCCTGATCTATGACTTTGATGAGTTAAACGTCAGAAATGAATGAATATTTGCGCTGGCTCAACATTATGGCTGCATCCGGGTCGGGGGCCGAAGCAAAGCCCGGACGGCGCGCCGTCAAAGTGTGAAAAGGGTGGAATTTTACCGGGCTGAGGCCCGCTCTCGCTTGTCGGGTCATGCCCGGCTTGGGTAAGGTTATCCATGGATAACATGCAAGCTTGGAGATAGGCATGGACAAGATATTGCAGGCCCTGTCTGTACAGGTCACCCGGGCGCGGGATCTGGAGAGCCTGACCCGGCCGCTGCTGGAGATGCTGGAAGCGGTGACCGGACTGGAGTCGACCTACCTCACCGAGATAGACCTCGGGGAGGAGAGGCAACACATCCGCTTCGCCCGCAACGTGGCCGAGTTGCAGATCCCGGAGGGGCTCTCGGTGGACTGGAGCGATACCCTGTGCCGGCGCGCCATGAACGAGGGGCGCCTCTATACGGGCAATGTGGCCGACTGCTGGGGGGATTCCGATGCCGCCCAAGAGCTCGGCATTCGCACCTACCTGAGCAGCCCGGTGCGCACGCCCTCGGGGTCGCTCTACGGCACCCTGTGCGCCGCCAGCGCCAAACAGAAGCCCTGCGTGCCGGGCTCCGAGCAGCTCATCGCCTTCTTCGCGATGCTCATCGCCGAGCACGTGGAGCGGGAGCAACTGCTGGTGCAGTTGCAGCAGGCGAATCTGGAGCTGTCGCGTCAGGCGCTGAGCGATCCCCTGACCGGACAGCTCAACCGCCGCGCCCTCATGCTGGAGTTGCCGCTGCTGTTCTCCCTGTCGGCGCGGGCCGGCCACCCCGTGCTGGTCGCCTTCATCGATCTCGACGGTTTCAAGCAGATCAACGACACCCATGGCCACGAGGCGGGGGATCTGCTGCTCACTACGGTGGCGCAGCGGCTGGGCTCGGCCCTTCGCAGCGGCGATCTGCTGGCGCGGGTCGGCGGGGACGAGTTCGTGGTGGTGGGCATGGGTCCGCTGCCAGAGGAGGAGGCGCAGGAGCTGGCGGTGCTGCGCTTCCAGCGTCGTTTGTTCGAGCAGAGCGTGCTGCAGTTGCCGCTGCCCGCCCAGACGTTGCATTACCCCGGGGCCAGCGTGGGGGTGGTGGCGGTCAATCCCGCCGAGACCAGCATCGAGGAAGCTTTACGTCTGGCAGATGCCAGCATGTATGCGGTCAAGCGGATGCGCCGCACGCAGGGCTGAGCCAGCGGGTGAACAGGCGGGACGGTGAAGGCCGATCGCCCCGACTTGATGCCGCGCATTGTTGCCCCGACGACGGCGATGCTAGGATGCAGCTCTTCTCATCACAGGCAGCCTCGACCATGGCCAACCGGTTTATCAGCACAGTGCGCACCCTGGCGGCAAAGGCCGCCGATCTGATGGAGTTTCAGCAGCGGATCTGGGTGGTCAGCATACTGCACGACACCCACACCGACACCTTCGTCGTCAATGAGGGGAGCTTCGAGGAGCCCATGCAGTGGATGGTGCGCAAGGGCTATGACGGGGCCATGCTGCGCCAGGTGGACGAGATGGTGCGTTCCCAAGCCATCGAGCTCCCGGTGGGGGCGGTGAGCCACCGGCTGATGCGGGTCAAATAGGATCACGCAGACAGGTTGTGGCAGATAGGGCTGTGGCAGATAGGGTCGTGACATGGCGCGGCGCCCTGTTCGCGGGGGCATCTGCTCGCCGGGAAGACGCTGAAAGGCACCCTGTGGGCCCTGGTGGCGTGGGAGACACGGCCCCTGGCCGGAAACAAGCCACTTTATAAAGTTTCTTGTACTGCCTTGATGTGAATTATCAGGTGATTTGTGCTTTGTTTTTTCATTATTCCCTCGTAGTTTAACTGTGCCAAATCCCCTTGGTAGCCATAAATAGCTGTCGTCATGCCGCGATGGGCATCCTGTTGTCGCCGTCGCCGTCGCCGTCGCCGTCGCCATCGCTACGCTCGACGCCGCCAGCATCCCGCCCGTCAACAAGCCTGCCGCGCTCTGCCAGCCCCTTGTCGCTCAAAGAGCTGCGTCCATTCCCCATCACAGGGATCACCCGGGTCCTCCTCTTTTCACCCCCCCCATCCCGTGAGTGCAGCCAGAGGGGGGAAAGTCATTGCCGTGTTCATGGCCCGTGCCGGAGCCGGTGTGCTGGGCACCAGGCTGCGGGCAGGCGACGCGACCATCGTCGCAAGAAAAGGCGCTGGCGCATAACGGCGCCAGCGGGGTTGAAAGCTATCGGGGGGGGCTGCGAAGGCCGGTCAGGGGAGGGGGAAGTACTTGGCCTGCAGCAGCCGGAAGTCGCTGCTTGCCAGCACCTGGGTCAGGCCGTGCTGGAACTCCTTGACCAGGGCATCGTCCACCGGATGGCTGAAGGCGTAGCAGAACTGCTCGGAGCTCAACACCCAGCTCACGGTGAACAGGGCGGGATCCAGCTGCTGGGCCTTGATGAGATCCTGCAGGGTGGTCTTGTTGGTGGAGATGAGATCGACCCGGCCCGAGGTGAGCATGCGCAGGGCCTGGGAGAGGCGGTTGGCACTCATGATCTTCTGCTCATCGAAGCCGTTGTTGAGCAAAAGCTGCTCTCCCACGTCGGTGCGCACCGCCCCGATGTTGTAGTTCAGGGCATCTTCCAGCTTGCGGATCTTGAGGTTTCGCTTGGCGAGCCCCATCAGCACTATCTCGGCGTAGCCGATGGGGCAGGCCCATTTGAAGAGCGGGTTGCGGGCCTCGGTGCGGGCGGTGGAGAAGAGCACGGCGTTGGGTTTCTGGGTCAGCAGGTAGTAACCCCTGGCCCAGGGCAGCATGGTGATGGGCTGGGGCGGGGTATTGGTCTTCTGCCACACCAGTTGCAGCAGCTCGACGGCGAGCCCGGTGGGGGCTCCCCTCTCATCGCTGAAGTTGTAGGGTCTGTACTCCTCGGTGAGATATTGCAATTGGCCGAGAGCCGGGCTGGCCCGGGCCTCGCCCGCCAGCCCCGGCAAGAGCGCCAGGGGGAGCAAGAGCGCCGCGGCGCCCATGACAACTGATGTGACTCTGCTCATCCAGACCCTCCTGATGCAGGTTATCCCCATCAAGTGTTGCCAAGTCCCGGGCTTTCGCCACCCGCCATGGAGGAGGTGGTCGGATTGCGGCCCCGGCACATGGTTATCGCGATGGAGGGGGAGGTCGGATTTCGGCCATGGCACTCGGCAGCCAAAGCTGGTCGGGCAGGGGCAAGCGGCAAGGCGCAGTCAGGCTGGCAGAGGGGCGTCGGGCGGGCCAACCGCAGTACCGCCAGTTCATGACGGTACTGGTGGGCGCAAGGGGATTACCAGCGCGCCCGGCTGGGGCCGATGGGCTTGAAGGCCGCGTCTCGCAGCCCCACCAGCAGGGTGGAGCCGTCACCTTGCAACCTGAACTCCCCGTAGCGGGCCGCCTCGAACTGCTCCCCCGTTCCTTCCTCGAAGAAGTAGGCGTCCGGCCCGATGCGCCACTGGTTGCCTTGTCTGCGCACCTGCAGCAGGCGTTCATCGGCCGCCAGTGCGTCCGGCTTGCCGTCTGCCACCCAGTGGGCCACCTGATGCTCGTCCAGGCGGACAACCAGGGTCTCGAGGGCGGCGAGCTTGTCCTGCCCCAAGCCGGCGATCTCACGGGCCAGCGCATAGTTCAGGCGCATGTAGTCCCCCTGCATCAGGGAGCGGGGATCGACCGGCGCCAGGGGCAGCAGCACCACGTCGCCGCTCGCCATGGCGTGTTCGAAGCGCCAGACGGTGGCATTGATCCCCACCAGGATGGCGAGGCCGGTCAGCAGCAGTGCAAGACGCTTCATGTCGGGCCTTTTGTGGTCAAGATATGAGGTGGGGTGGATTGTGGTAGTGGTTTCATGAGGTTTTCCTTGTGCCAAGCAGTTTCAACCACTGACGAGCGCCGAGCAGCAGGGCCCCCGAGCCCAGCAGCAACCAGGATTTGGTCATCAGGCTGAGCCCCAGATCGTAGTAATAGAGGGAGCCAAAGCCCAGCAGCAGCAGGCCCGCCAGGGTCATGAGGCCGAGGCTCCCGCCGTAGAAGCCGAGCACCAGTACCAGGGCACCGGCCCCCATGCCGGGGATGATGGCGCTGATGAGCACCAGCGGCAGGGCGCAGAGCAGGGGCAGTTTGAGGCGCACCATGACCCCGAGCAGGAGGGCGGCGCAGAGCAGGGGGTTGAGCCAGAGGGGCAGGCGGGAGCCGCCGAGCTCGTCGAGCACGCTGGCGCCACCCTCCCAGAGCGGGTGATGCAGGCGGCCCAGCACCAGCAGGGAAAGGGCCAGTCCCAGGGTCAGGGACTCGTAGAGCTGATGGCGCCTGGGGTCGCGTTCAGCCTGCAGCCAGCAGGCGGCGAGGGCGGCCATCACCAGCGGCAGGGCCAGCAGTTGCAGGCCGAGGCAGGCGAGACCGAGGGCCAGCAGGATGGCGGCGGCGAAGCTGTGGAACAGCCGCACCAGCCAGTGCTCGAACAGGGCGGCGATGGCCAGCGCCAGCAGGGTGAGCCCGAACCAGAGGGGGGCCGAGTCCAGATCCAGCCGATCCAGCAGGCCGTAGAGCAGCCAGGCGTCCGCCGCCAGCGCCAGGGCCAGCACGAACTGATCCCGCAGATCGCTGGCCTGGGGGCCCCGCGATGCGCTGCGGTTGAGACCGAGGGCCGCCACCATCAGCACGGCGCCGGTGGCGAGGGCGTGGTTCGCCTCCTGGATCCAGGACTCCAGCGCCATGAAGAGGAAGAACAGCAGGAAGAGGGCGGCCAGCCAGCCCACCACGCCGAGCAGGAAGCGGCTCGACCAGTGGGGCTGCTCATCCCTCGGGGCACCCCCCTCGACGAGCTGGGCGGCTTGCAGCCGCTGCCAGGGGGTCAGTTCGGACATGGAATTGCCTCCGTGATGAGGGTCGGTGACGTGGCCGCCAGGGGCGCGCGCCGGGGCTGCCAGCCAGTGAACTCAGCCATGACGCCTCCGTTGTTGTTGCAGCCAGCGGCTCGCGGCCACCGAGAGGCCGATGGCGATGAGGCTGAGCAGGAGGAAGCCGTTGATGTCGGGTTCCATCCACTTGCCGAGCGCCGCCAGGATGACGGCGATGAGGCTCAGGCATCCCATGGCGAGACCGGCGATGAAGCGACCATGCCAGCGCAGGTAGGCGGCGGCGAGCCAGCCGAGCCAGAGGGGCCAGACCCAGGGAGAGGCGGCGTCAAACAGCGCCAGCAGGGTCAGCAGGGTGATGCCAAGGCCGGCGGCCAGGCCCGCCAGCCAGGAGGGCATCAGCCCCCATCGGGCGGGCGCCGGGATGAGGGCGCCCCAGAGGGCGAGGTTGAACAGGGAGAGGCTCCAGCCGAGGGCCTCCTCGTCGAAGGCGAAGAAAAAGTCAAACAGGCCGAGGCGCCAATAGAGCACCAGGGCCAGTTGGCCGAGCAACCAGCAGAGGGTCCAGAGCAGGGGGCTGGTGCCGAGCGCCGCCAGGGGCGTGAGCAACAGGGCCCAGGTGGCGAACAGCTGCCAGGGATCGGCACCGGTCTGGTAGGTCTGGCCCACCAGGGCCAGCAGGGCCCCGATGTTGAGGGCGACGGCCAGCAGCAGGGCCTGGCGCGCGCCCCCCGTCATGGGCCGCTTCCACAGCAGCACCAGCATGGCGAGCAGGGGCAGCTCCAGCAGGGCGAGGCGGGAGAGGCGGCCCAGCTCCTGCCAGTTGAAGGCGACGAAGAACACCAGCCCGGCGCCGAGGCAGAGGCTGCCGAGCCAGAGCAGCAGCCGGTCGAACAACCACTGCCAGCGCTGGGCACTGGGGGGGAGATCCAGCAGCGCGAGGGCCGCCGGCAGTCGCTCGGGGGCCAGGCTGCCACGCCTGACCCAGTCGAGCAGGGTCTGTCTTGAGGTGAAGTGCATGGCAAGGCTCCCAAGTGCCTGTCTGTCCTTGTATTTGTCGCATTATGGCACGGCAACGTGATGGGGGGCAGACCCTGTCAGAGGGGTTGCGACAGGGGGGCGCGGGGTTCAGGGAATGCCTACAAAAAGCCCCGCGGTGTGCGGGGCTGATGAGGGTGGGGCCTCTGGTGCCATCGGTCAGTGCTCACGCTGACCCCGGCAGCCTATGGCGGCCCGTCTCAGACGAAGATGAGGGTGCTGATGCCCAGTCCCACGAAGAGGATGGCGCAGGCGATGCGGATCCCCTTGAGGGGCAGCTTGTCGGCACCGAGCTTGCCGAGCAGCACCACGGGCACGTTGGCCAGCATCATGCCGAGGGTGGTCCCGGCGATCACCTGGGTGAGGGAGTCGTACTTGGCGGCCAGCAGCACGGTGGCTATCTGGGTCTTGTCGCCAATCTCGGCGATGAAGAAGAGCACGAAGGTCGCCATGAAGGGACCGTATTTGTCCAGCGAGCTCTCTTCGTCGTCCATCTTGTCCGGCACCAGGATCCAGATCGCCATGGCGATGAAGGCGGCGGCCACCAGCCAGGTCATGAGATGGGGATCCAGCCAGCGGCTGATGAAGCCCCCAATCCAGGCGGCCCCCGCGTGGTTGAGCAGGGTCGCCACCAGCATGCCGGCGATGATGGGCCAGGGTTTTCGAAAACGACAGATAAGCAGCAACGCCAGGAGCTGGGTCTTGTCGCCGATTTCGGCGATGGCCACGCTCAGGGTTGAGGTCAACAAGGCTTCCATAAAAAAGTAACCGGGGGACGGAATTGTTATACCTGAGACAAGCCTGCGCCATCCGTCCCCGGTATTGGCACTGGCCCGTCAAAGGTCTTGTCAAATCCGGCGTTCCCCGGATCACCCTGACCATGGTGAGTTGGCACCAAGTGTGTTGATCAGGATCGCGGGTCGGACTGGGCAAAAGCCGACCGGCCGCGAGACTACTCCCCCTCGATGGGAGCGGGCATTCTAGGGAAAAAGGGGGAGGGAAACAAGGATGAAAAAGCCGGGGGCTAGCCGCCAACCAGCTTGACGCTGAAACCCGCCTTCTCCAGTTCGGCCTTGATAAGTTCCCGTTTGTCACCCTGGATCTCGATGATCCCTTCCTTCAAGCCCCCGCCGGTGCCGCACTTTTTCTTGAGCAGGGTGGCGATGCTCTTCTGCTGATCCTGCGGCACGCCGTGGATGGTGATGACGCCGGCGCCCTTGCGTCCCTTGGTCTCGCGTCGAATGCGAACGAGCCCGTCGGTGGGGAAGGGGGAGGCGTTTTGGGGGGCGGTTTGCTCTTTGATCATGCCGCCATCCGTGCTGTAAACCAGGCGGCTGTTATTGTCTGGGGTCATGGCAGTTCTTGTGGATTAGCTGAACGGAGTTTGATTTTACGCAAATAAATCTTGGGGGCACAGCTTATAATTCCCGGACTAAAAGCGAATTATTCTTGTTTATCATCAGGAGTCCGTCATGGTACTCACGCAGTTGTCGCCGGGGCAGAGTGCTCGCATCAAGAACATGAATCAGTTGACGCGCCCGTTGCGACGCAAGTTGATGGTGATGGGCCTCTTGCCCCAGACCGAGGTCATTTTCCTGCGGGCGGCTCCGCTCGGGGATCCGCTTCAGATCCAGTGTCAGGGCATCTGTCTCTCCATGCAAAAGAGCCTGGCACGGCAAATCGAGGTGGAACCGGTATGAGTTACAACCTGGTCACCGTCGGTAATCCCAACAGCGGCAAGACATCCCTGTTCAACGCCCTCACCGGTGCCCGCCAGCAGGTGGGCAACTGGAGCGGGGTCACCGTCGACAAGAAGATGGGCGAGTTCTCCGCAGGGGATCACGACTATCAGCTGATGGACTTGCCCGGCATCTACGCCCTCGCCAATCAGGAGGCGAGCCTGGACGAGCAGATCGCCAGCCGCTTCGTCGAGGGTCAGCAGCCGGATCTGCTGCTCAACGTCATCGACGCCGCCAATCTGGAGCGCTCTCTCTACCTCACCCTGCAACTGCGTGAACTGGGCCTGCCCATGGTGGTGGTGCTCAACAAGATGGATCTGCTGCAAAAGCGCCGCGTCACCATAGACGAATCCCTGCTGAGCGAGGCCCTGGGTTGCCCCGTGGTGTCGCTCTCCGCCCACAACCGCCAGCAGGTGGCGGCCTTCAAGGCACAGATCCAGGGCTTCGTCGGCAAGGTTGCTCCGGCCCTGGTGCTCGACTACGGCCAGCCGCTGGAGGCGGACATCGCCGAGCTTGAGACCCTGCTCGCCCCCCATCACCTCAACGCCCGCGGCCGCGCCCTGCGCCTGCTGGAAGAGGACGATGCCATGCAGGAGACGGTGCAGGCCGGTCAACAGGCCGCCGTCAACAATCTGGTAAGCCGGGCCCATCGCGCCCAAGACATCGATCTGCAGCTGGCCGACCTGCGTTACGGCCACATCCATCACTGGTGCCAGCAGGCATGCAAGCAGCAGGGCAAGCTCACCATCGCCCAGAGCGAATGGCTGGACAAGGCGCTGCTCAATCGCTGGGTGGGCATCCCCTTCTTCCTGCTGGTGATGTATCTGATGTTCATGTTCGCCATCAACGTGGGCAGCGCCTTCATCGACTTCTTCGACATCATGGGGGGAGCCCTGTTCGTGGACGGGGTGCACCACCTGCTCGGCCTGGTGGGCGCCCCAGCCTGGCTGGATGCGGTGCTGGGGGACGGCGTCGGCGCCGGTCTGCAGACGGTGGCCACCTTCATCCCCGTGGTGGGCTGCCTGTTCCTGTTCCTCGCCGTGTTGGAGAGCTCGGGCTACCTCGCCCGCGCCGCCTTCGTGGTGGACGCCCTGATGCGCCGTCTCGGCCTGCCTGGCAAGGCCTTCGTGCCCATGCTGATGGGCTTTGGCTGCACCGTGCCGGCGGTGATGGCGACCCGCACCCTCAACTCCGAGCGTGAGCGGCTGATGACCTCGGCCATGGCGCCCTTCATGTCCTGCGGCGCCCGCTTGCCGGTCTACGCCCTGTTCGCGGTGGCCTTCTTCCCGGAATCGGGTCAGAACCTGGTGTTCGGTCTCTACCTCATCGGTATCCTGGCGGCGGTGCTCACCGGCCTCTTCCTGCGCAGCACCCTGCTGCCGGGCAAGAGCGATTCCATGGTGATGGAGATGCCGGACTACGAGTGGCCCCGTCCGGTGGACGTGGCGCTGCGCACCTGGCAAAAGCTCAAGGCCTTCATCTTCGGCGCGGGCAAGACCATAGTGCTGATGGTGGCGGTGCTGAGCGTGCTCAACTCCCTCGGTACCGACGGCAGCTTCGGCAACCAGGACAAGGAAAACTCGGTGCTGAGCAAGCTCAGCCAGACGGTGACCCCGGTGCTGCACCCCATCGGTGTGCGGGAAGAGAACTGGCAGGCGACCGTGGGTATCCTCACCGGCATCTTCGCCAAGGAGGCCGTGGTCGCGACCCTGAACAGCCTGTATGCCGGCAGCACAGGGGATGATGAGGAGAGTGAATACTCCCTGCTCGGCAGCCTGCAGGAAGCGCTCGCCACCATACCCGCCAACCTCGCCGGCATCGATCCGACCGACCCCATGGGGATCAAGGTCGGGGACCTGGAAGATCAGCAGGTCGCGGCCGAGGAGCAGGAGGTCGACACCTCCACCTACGGCAACATGCAGACCCACTTCGACGGGGTGGCCGGTGCCTTCGCCTACCTGCTGTTCGTGCTGCTCTACATGCCGTGCGCCGCCGCCATGGGCGCCCTGGTGCGAGAGACCGGCCGCCAGTGGGCCCTGTTCACCGCCGCCTGGTGCAACTACCTGGCCTTCATGTGCGCCACCGTCTTCTATCAGCTGGCGACCTTTGCGGCCCACCCCGAGCAGAGCCTGCTGTGGCTGGCCTTCTACGGTCTGTCCCTGGTGCTGCTCTGGTGGCTGGGTCGTCGTCACGGCGACATCGCGGGTCGCAAGGTGATGGCCCTGTGAGCCAGCTTGCCGCGACTCGCCAACAGCAAGAGGAGAACCAGCCATGATCCTGCGTGAACTGGGTGACTACCTGGCGCAACGGCAGAAGGTGAGCCGGGCCGATCTGGCCCGCCACTTCCACACCTCGGAAGATGCGGTGGAGGCCATGCTGGGGGTCTGGATGCGCAAGGGCCGTGTCGCCAAGCGCGAGAGCCGGGTTTGCGGCGGCAGCTGCTGCGGCAAGCACCAGGAGGTGATGTTCGAGTGGTGTGAGCCGGGCCAGATAGGCCTGGTGCAAAAGAGCTGACGAGGCCAGTCTCGTCACCCTGTTTATCACTGCCTGAACACGAAAAAGGGAACCATGTCGGTTCCCTTTTTATATTCTGCAGATCCCTTCATCTGTCATCGGCACGGGCTACAAGAGATCCTGCTGCCCATCCTTGGTGGGTTCCAGGCTCCAGCTGCTGGCATCGGCGCTGCCGAGGATCTGCCCCTTCTCCCGCCACAGTTTGATCTTGAGTCGCAGGTTGTTGGCGGAGTCGGCGTTCTTCAGCGCCTCCTCTTCATCGATGGCCCCTTCCACCACCAGATCGAACAGGGCGGTGTCGAAGGTGACCATGCCAAGGGCCCGGGATTTCTCCATGATCTCCTTGAGGCTGGCAAACTCGCCACGCTTGATGAGATCCCGAATGGTGTGGGTGCCGAGCATGATCTCCACCGCCGCCCGCCGTCCGCCGTCCAGCGTCTTCACCAGCCGCTGGGAGACGAACGCCTGCAGGTTGTTGCCCAGATCGTTGAGCAGCTGGGCCCTGCGCTCCTCGGGGAAGAAGTTGATGATGCGATCCAGCGCCTGGTTGGCGTTGTTGGCGTGCAGGGTGGAGATGGCCAGGTGCCCGGTCTCGGAGAAGGCGAGGGCATGTTCCATGGTCTCGCGGTCACGAATTTCCCCGATGAGGATGACATCCGGTGCCTGGCGCAGGGTGTTCTTCAGGGCGGCGTGGAAGCTGCGGGTGTCCACGCCCACCTCCCGCTGGTTGATGATGCTCTTGCGGTGGCGATGGACGAACTCCACCGGATCCTCGATGGTGATGATGTGGCCGCTATGGTTGCGGTTGCGATGGTCGATGAGGGCCGCCAGCGAGGTCGACTTGCCCGAGCCCGTGCCGCCGACGAACAGCACCAGGCCGCGCTTCTCCATGATGGTGTCGAGCAGCACGGGAGGGAGCTTGAGATCCTCGAAGCGGGGGATCTCGGTCTTGATGTTGCGCGCCACCAGCGAGACTTCGTTGCGCTGCTTGAAGATGTTGATGCGAAAGCGGCCGACCTGGGGCAGGGAGATGGCGAGGTTCATCTCCAGCTCCTTCTCGAACTGCTGCTTTTGCTCCGCATCCATGATGTCGTCGGCAATCTTCGCCACGTCTCCGGGCCCGAGGGGGGTCTCGCTCAAGGGGCGCAGTGCGCCGTTGAACTTGGCGCACGGGGGAGCGCCGGTGGAGAGATAGAGGTCGGAGCCATCCTGCTTGGCCAGCGTCTGTAACATGTCTCGCAATTCCATGGGGGCCTCTTGCTCAAAGGGATGCGGTGGGGACTGTGGTTGAGTGTACAGGCTCAGATGCCGGTGAGTTTCTCGCGAAACACAAAAAATACCGCGCCGAGGATGCAGAGGCCGGCCCAGAGGTAGTCCCATTTCAGGTCTTCTTTCAGATAGAAGATGGAGAAGGGAACGAACACGGTGAGGGTGATCACCTCCTGCAGGATCTTGAGCTGACCGACCGACAACACGGTGTGGCCGATGCGGTTGGCAGGCACCTGCAACAGATACTCGAACAGGGCGATGCCCCAACTGACCAGCGCGGCGATGATCCAGGGCTTGTGGTTCATGCTCTTGAGATGGGCATACCAGGCGAAGGTCATGAAGACATTGCTGCAGATGAGCAGGCCTATGCTGGTGATGATAGGGTTCATTAGGTTCTCCTTTGAAATCAAGCGCATTTTATCTCGACTCCATGGGTTTCCATAAGTGGGGCTTGAGGGTATTTTTAGCGCACAAGGATGAAGACAACAGAAGGCTGAGATGGATGGGCAAGACAAGCTGGGGAGTGCTTGGTCTGCTGTTTGCCTGCATGGCGCCTGTGGCCATGGCGGCCAGCGGTGCGCCGACCCTGACGGTGGCGACGGATGTGTGGCCCCCTTTTCGCATGCTGGCGCAGGATGGGCACTTTTATGGGCTGGATATCGATATCCTGCGCCGGCTGCAGGCTCGCAGCGGTGTCAGCCTCGAGCTCAAGCGGGTGCCCTGGGGGCGAGCCCTCAAGCAGATGCAGACCGGCCAGACTGACCTGATGATAGGGCTGGCCCACACCCCAGAGCGGGCGGCCTTCATCGATTACCTGCAACCGGCCTACTATCAGTGCCGCCCCGCCTTCTACGGCAAGGCCGGGGCCGTGCTCGGCATCCGGCAGTACGAGGATCTGCGTGGACGCGAGGTGGGCTATGTCCTCAATTCTGCCTACTTTGATCCCTTCGATGACGACCCCGGGATCGACAAGCACGGCGTACCGACCGAATCCCAGTTGCAACGCATGGTGGAACGTGGCCACCTGCCGCTGATGATAGGCACCGACTGCCAGGTGGATTACGCCCTGAGCAAGCGCAACGCTGGCGCCCTCCTCAAGGCGGACTATCAGCCGCCGTCCCCGGTGGTGCTTTACCTCGGGATCAGCAAGCGCTCACCCCATCATGATCTGGCCCCGGCCCTGGTGAAGGCCCTCAAGGAGATGGTGACCAGCGGCGAGATAGAGACCCTGGCCAAGCCTTACCACCCTTGACCTCGGGTGGTCAGGCGCTGGTATCATGCACCCTTGCTGGCGGCCCGCTTTGGGTCGCATCTCTCTCATCGGGGATCCCGCTTGTATCTCGCTCTCATCCATCGCCAGCAGCGCTGGCAGCGTTATTGGCTGCTTGCCCTGCTGCTGCTCACCTTGCTGCTGTTCGTGTTCTCCCTCGCCTGGGGGGAGTTTGTGCTGCTGCCCTGGCACCCCATGAGCGAGCTGGAGCAGCGCATCCTGCTGGACTTGCGCCTACCGCGCGCCCTGCTGGCACTGCTGGCGGGGGCGGCGCTCGCCTGTGGCGGCGCCGTGCTGCAGGTGATGCTGCACAACCCGGTGGCGGAGCCCGGTCTGCTCGGCGTCTCGAGCGGGGCAGGGCTTGCCGCCATGATAGCCATGGCGGTGGCCCGCACCCTCGGGGTCTATCTGCCGGGTTGGGGCTTGTCCCTTGCCGCCTTCGGTGGCGCCCTGCTGGTGACCATGATGCTGATCCGGCTGGCCCGCCGCGCCCGCCTCGGCCACACCCGCTTGCTGCTGTTCGGGGTCGCCATCGGGATCCTTACCAATGCCGCCATGACCTGGCTGATGTATTTCGCCGATGACGCCTCCTTGCGGGAATTCATGTTCTGGATGATGGGCAGCCTCTCCTATGGCAGCCAGCAGCTTGGCTGGTGGTGGCTGGTGCTGCCGCTGACCCTCGGCTGGCTCTGCCTGCAGGGGCGGGCCTTGCAACAGTTGCTGCTGGGGGAGACCCAGGCTCGCCTGATGGGGCTGGACGTGGACAGGGTGCGGGTGCAACTGGTGCTGGCGGTCTGCCTGCTCACCGGCCTCGCGGTGGCCCTGTGCGGGGTCATCGGTTTCGTCGGCCTGGTGGTGCCCCATCTGCTGCGCCTGTGTGGCGGCAGCGATCAGCGCTTTCTGCTGCCAGCCTCGGCCCTCGGTGGCGGGGCCCTGCTGCTCGGGGCCGATCTCATCGCCCGCTCCGCCCTCGATGCCGGCGAGCTGCCCATCGGGGTCATCACCGCCTCGGTGGGGGCGCCGCTCTTTATCTACCTGCTGTTGAGGCAAGATGCCGATGTCGCCCGTTAACGCTTTTGCTGAGTCCTCACCCGTGCTGGCGGCCCGCGCCGTGACCATTCCCGCGCGGCTGGCCCCACTGGATCTGGCGTGGCAGGGGGGGCAACTGGTGGCCCTGCTCGGCCCCAATGGCAGCGGCAAGTCGACCCTGCTCGGCGCCCTGGCCGGGCTCCTGCCTTCGCAGGGGAATGTGCTGCTGGATGGGCAGTCCATATTGGACATGAGCTGGCCAGAGCTTGCCAGGCAGCGCGCCATGCTGCCACAGCGTCAACCCCAGCTGTTTCATATCCCGGTGTTTCAGGTGCTGAGCCTGGGGCTGGATGAGGCGGCCGAACCCGATGCCCGCAATCAGGCGGTGCTCGCCCTGTGCCGCGAACTGGAACTCGATGCCCTGCTGGCGCGGGATTTCAGCCGCCTCTCCGGCGGTGAGCAACAGCGGGTGCTGATCGCCCGCACCCTGCTGCAGATCTGGCCCGGGCTCAACCCGGCAGGCAGGGTGCTGTTGCTGGACGAACCCCTGGCGGGGCTGGATCTGCATCACCAGCTGGCCCTGTTGCGGCTGCTCCAGCGCCTCTCCCGGCAGGGGCTGCTGGTGGTGATCGCCATTCATGACATCAACCTGGCCATTGACTGGGCGGATCGGATCCTCTGCCTGCAAGAGGGGGCGCTGGTGGCCGAGGGGGGCGTCGATATTATCGATGAAGCACTGCTGGCACGGGTGTTCCAGATAAAGACGGATCGCATCGAGGCGGATGGCCGGGTCTGGTTTATGCCAAGCCTGTGAGAAACAAGAAAGGCCCCTGGCGTCAGCCAAGGGCCTTTTTGAAGAAGACGACCCGCTCCGTTTCGGCAAAGCCGAGTCGCTGGTGCAACTGCTGCGAGGCCAGATTGTCGATAGCGGCATCGGAGGCCAGCTCGCGACAACCCAGCTCGCGGCCCCACTGCGCCACTTGGGCTATCAAGGCTTGGGCCAACCCGCGTCGACGCGAGGCCGGCTGCACATAGACACCTGCCAGATAGACCACAGGGCTGCTCTCGCAGCCGTTCACGTAATCGTGGCTCAGGGCCGCATCGGCAAAGGCCACCGCCTGGTTCTGCGCATCCAGCACCAGAAAGGCGTTGAGATGAGCATGGGACAGCAGCTCGGCCCCTTCCTGCAGATATGCCGCCATCCCGTGGTGCGGCCACAGCTGCTGGCGCAGGGTTGCCCACTGGGCCAGCCGCATCTCGTCGAGGGGGACTATCCGCCAGTTGGCGTTTGTCATCAGAACTCAGGCCTGCCGCTTGTCCAGCCGTACCTGGGCGGCCTCGGCCAGCATGGCCAGCAGGGTCTCGGTATCGCTCCACGACAGGCAGGCATCGGTGATGCTCTGGCCGAAGGTGGCGGCGCAGCCGTTCTCCACATCCTGACGCCCTTCCACCAGGAAGCTCTCGGCCATGATGCCGGCGATGCCGGTACGGCCGCGGCGCAGCTGATCGCAGATATCCTGGGCCACCAGCAGCTGGCGGCGGTGATCCTTCATGCTGTTGCCGTGGCTGAAATCCACCACCAGCCGCTCGGGCAGGCCCACATCGGCCAGCGCCTCGCACGCCTCATCGACACTGGCGGTGTCGTAGTTCGGCCGATGGCCGCCGCGCAGGATCACGTGACCGAAGGGGTTGCCGGCGGTACGGTAGATGGTCATCTTGCCGTCCTTGTCCGGGGAGTAGAAGATGTGGCTGTGACGGGCGGCGCGCACCGCATCGATGGCGATGCGAGTGTTGCCGTCGGTGCCGTTCTTGAAGCCGACCGGGCAGGAGAGGGCGGAGGCCATCTCGCGGTGAACCTGAGACTCGGTGGTGCGCGCACCGATGGCGCCCCAGGTGATGAGATCGCTGATGTACTGGCCGGTCACCATGTCGAGGAACTCGGTGGCGGTGGGCATGCCGAGGGCGTTGATGTCCACCAGCAGTTTGCGAGCGAGTTTCAGCCCCTCGTTGACGTCGAAGCTGCCATCCAGGCGCGGATCGTTGATGAGCCCCTTCCAGCCGACGATGGTGCGCGGCTTCTCGAAATAGGTGCGCATGACGATGCACAGGCTCTGCTTGTATTGCTCGCGCAAGGCGTTGAGGCGCTGGGCATATTCGTGGGCGGCGACGGGATCGTGGATGGAGCAGGGGCCGACGATGACCAGCAGGCGCTGATCCTCACCGGCGAGAATGGCTTCCACCTCCCGGCGGGCGTCCAGCAGGTTCTGGGCGATCTGGTCGTTGATGGGGAAGGCGTGCGCCAGCTCGCTCGGAGTGATCAGGGACTCCAGGCGGCGGGTGCGCAATTCATCGGTGTGAATGGACATACGACTCAATTCTCGAATAGGTGGTGTGGACCGCCATGGGCAGGCCCTGATAAATGCAGTGCCGAAAAGGCAGAGGGATAAAATAAAGCAAAAACCCCCTGATGGAAACCATCGCGCCTCTGCTAGGATGTGAGCCCAAAAGCCATTTCAATGAGGTAGTTATCGTGGCAAAGCCAGGCGCGACCGGGTTAACCCGTATCATCAACGCAACCGGTTACAGCATGAAGGGGCTCAAATCAGCCTGGATCAACGAGGCCGCCTTCCGTCAGGAGCTGGTGCTGGTGCTGCTGTTGATGCCGCTGGCCTGCTGGCTCGGGGACTCCCTCAATCAGGTGCTGCTGCTCATCGTCATCAGCTGGCTGGTGGTGATCGTCGAGGTGCTCAACTCCGCCATCGAAGCGGTGGTGGACCGCGTCGGTTCCGAGCATCACGAGCTCTCCGGCCGCGCCAAGGATCTCGGCTCCGCCGCCGTCTTTATCGCGCTGGCCCTCAACGCCCTGGTCTGGGGCGCGCTGATTGGCCGCAACCTGCTCGGCTGGTGGTAGTTAAGGCCCGATTTTCTATTACGTTTTCACCTCTCACGCCAGGAATAGAGCAGGGTGAGGGGCGTCCCTTTTTCCCCTCATCCCCAACCCTTCTCCCGCGAGGGGAGAAGGGAGCTAACAGGGATTAGGCTCTGCGGCATAAAAAAAGCCCGTCATCAGACGGGCTTTTTTGCTTTGGGAAAGAGAGCAAGGCATCAGTGCAGGATCCGGGCACGGATGGTGCCGCCGATCTCCTTGAGCTTGGTCAGTGCCTTCTCGCTGTGCTCCGTCTCCACGTCGATCACCACATAGCCAATCTCGCTGCTGGTCTGCAGGTATTGACCGGCGATGTTGATCCCTTCGTCGGCGAAGATCTGGTTGATCTGGTTCATGACGCCGGGCTGGTTGCGGTGGATGTGCAGCAGGCGGCTGGAGCCCTTGTGGCCGGGCAGGGAGACCTCCGGGAAGTTGACGGCGGAGAGGGTGGATCCGTTGTCGGAGTATTTCACCAGCTTGTTTGCCACTTCCAGCCCGATGTTCTCCTGCGCCTCCTGGGTGGAGCCGCCGATGTGGGGGGTCAGGATGACGTTGTCCAGACCGCGCAGCGGCGTCAGGAACTCCTCGTCGTTGGACTTGGGTTCGACGGGGAAGACGTCGATGGCGGCGCCACTGAGGTGGCCGCTCTTGATGGCTTCCGCCAGGGCCTCGATGTCCACGACAGTACCGCGGGAGGCGTTGATGAAGACGGCGCCCGGTTTCATCATGCGCAGCTGCTCGGCACCGATGAGATCCTTGGTGGAGGCGGTTTCCGGCACGTGCAGGCTGATGACGTCAGACATGTTGAGCAGTTCCACCAGGTTCGGCACCTGGATGGCGTTGCCAAGGGAGAGTTTGTTCTCGATGTCGTAGTAGTAGACCTTCATGCCGATCATCTCGGCGATGATGCCAAGCTGGGTGCCGATGTGGCCGTAGCCGATGATGCCGAGCTTCTTGCCACGGGCTTCGACGGAGCGGTTGGCGAGCTTCTCCCAGACGCCGCGATGGCACTTGGCATTCTTCTCGGGAATGCCGCGCAGCAGCAGCAGGATCTCCCCCAGCACCAGCTCGGCGACGGAGCGGGTATTGGAGAAGGGGGCGTTGAACACCGGAATGCCGCGGACATGGGCGGCGTCGAGGGCGACCTGGTTGGTACCGATGCAGAAGCAGCCGATGGCCACCAGCTTGTTGGCGGCGTCCAGCACCTTCTCGGTGAGCTGGGTGCGTGAGCGCAGGCCCACGAAATGCACGTCGCGAATGCGCTCGATCAGATCCTCTTCCGACAGCGAGGTCTTGAGGTACTCCACGTTGCTATAACCGGCAGCCCGGAAGGTTTCCACCGTGTTGGGATGGACTCCCTCCAGCAGCAACACCTTGATTTTATCCTTGTCCAGCGAATACTTGGCTGTCATGACGATCCCTCTGTTTTATATATGTGTGCGAAAAACGGTGCAGGTATGCGATGTGAAGAAAACCGTAAATTAGCAAAAACAGCGAGGAGAGGGAATATTTGTGACGAAAGTCAAATTCTTTGAAGTTTTCAACGATAGTTGTAGCTGAGACTATGTCGTTTGTCGAGCCAGAAACAGCAACGGCGCCCGAGGAGGCGCCGTTGCTGTTTCTGCGGCAGAGGGGCCCTGGACGGGCCGCTCACCGCTGGCAGGGAGACTTGGTTGGTGACCACGCCATCCGGGGTGCCGATCAGCACGGCATCTGCACCACGGTGGGCGGAACATGGATCCTGGGGGACCACGCCGACCATGCCAGATGCCTTATTGGGTCACGACCCCGTCCGGAGTGCCGATCAGCACGACGTCTGCACCGCGATGGGCGAACAGGCCGTTGGTGACCGTACCGACGATGGCGTTGAGCTGTACTTCCAGCCCCTTGGCATCGGTGATGGCCATGCCCTTGACGTCGAGGATGTGGTTGCCGTTGTCGGTTACCACCCCTTCACGCCACACCGGGTTGCCGCCGAGCTTCTTGATCTCGCGGGCCACGTATTCGCGGGCCATGGGGATCACTTCCACCGGCAGCGGGAAGGTGCCGAGCACCGGGACCGTCTTGGTGTTGTCGATGATGCAGATGAACTTGTCGGCCACGGCGGCGACGATCTTCTCGCGGGTCAGAGCGGCGCCACCGCCCTTGATCATGTCGCGGCTGGCGTTGATCTCGTCGGCGCCATCCACGTAGACGGAGAGGGCATCGATCTCGTTGAGATCAAACACGGGGATACCGAAGCCCTTGAGGCGCTCGGTGGAGGCGACGGAGCTGGAGACCGCGCCCTTGATCTCATCCTTCATGGTCGCCAGTGCGTCGATGAAGTGATTGACGGTAGAGCCGGTGCCGACCCCGACGATGGTGCCGGGAACCACGTATTTGAGCGCAGCCCAACCGGCCGCCTTCTTCATTTCATCTTGAGTCATGATGGATCCTTATGGAAAAAGCGGCGGCATTATATCCAAGCAATCCCTCGAGAGCGACCGCAGGGCGCATGTTTTGGCCCAAAAAGCCCCAAGATGTAAATCGTTTGCCTGTTTATTGGTCATGAGGTCTGGTGGCAGTCAAACATGTCGTCATTCAATCCGTTGGCAGCGTAGTTGACTGTCAGGCTGGATGGGATTGGGAGAAGTGCCATAGGCGGGCCGGGGTGAGGATCTGCGGCAGGGGCACGTCCCACTGCTCCTGCGGCACGCTGTCTACCTGCTGGCAGTCGTGAGCAAGGCCGAGCGGCAGGGGGCCAAGCCTGTGTTCATGCCAGCTGGCGAGGGTGCGATCGTAATACCCCCCTCCCATGCCGAGCCGGTTGCCTGTGGCATCGAAGGCCACCAAGGGGGTGCAGATGATGTCCAGCATGCTGTGGGGCACTACCTGCGACATGTCGAGCTCGGGCTCGGGGATGCCGAAGCGGTTGCGGATCATGGGGCTGGTGGCGGTGTAGCGCTGGAACAGTAGATGGCCCGGGGTGAAGGGGTGTAGCACCGGCAGGTAGACCTCTTTTTGTTGGGCCCAGAGCCAGTGAATGGTGGGCAGGGGATTGAGCTCCCCGTCGTTGGCCAGGTAGAGAGCGATACGCCTGGCTGCCAGGATATCGGGGTGCTCCTTGAAGCGGACCACCAGTTGCTCTGCCGCCGCCTGCTGCTCGTCCTGACTCAGGCTCTTTCTGCGCTGGCGGATGAGCTGGCGCAGGGAGTGACGTGCATCGGGGTGTTCAGGCTGGCGATCCGGCATGGGGGCTCCTTGAGGATGATGAAGAGGGTGGGCAGAAGGCCGAGATTACCTTAACAAGGGCATGGCGGGATGAAAAGCGGCCCGGCCCGCGCGTCAGGGTTGGTGAAGGGCGCGGCCAAAGGCCTGGCCCTTCACGCGGAGGGGTCTCAGGCGACCTGGCGGTTGCCGGCGGCGCTGCTCGTCTGATGCTTGATAAACACTGCAACGATGGCCGCCAGCGCCAGGGCCATCGGGTAGAAGCTCATGCTCACGACCGCGAGCGGCGAGAGGGCGAAGATGGATCCAAGCAGCAGGGCCTGGGCACCCCAGGGGATCAGCCCCTGCACCACGCAGGAGAAGATATCCAGCATGGAGGCGGCGCGGCGCGGGGTGACCCCGTGTTGCTCGGCCAGATCCCGTGCCACCTTGCTGGCGACGATGATGGCCACCGTGTTGTTGGCGGTGCACAGGTTGGTGAGACCCACCACCCCGGCGATGCCAAGCTCGGCCGCCTTCTCGTTCTGCTCCCCCTCGTGGGCCCGGGTGAAGCGGGCGATGAGGGCGGCGATGCGGGCGCTGATCCAAGCAAGGCCCCCCTGGCGCTCCATCAGGGCGCCGAGGCCGCCGATGAGCATGGAGAGCAGGAAGATCTCCTGCATGCTGGTGAAGCCCTGATAGATGTCCTTGCTGAACTGGCCGATGGGGTAACCCCCTACCAGACCCACGCCGCCGGCAGCCAGGATGCCGATCCCCAGCACCACGAACACATTCACCCCGGCCAGTGCCAGTCCCAGGATCAGCAGATAGGGCATCACCTTGAGCAGATCGGCGCTGGCGGCGGAGGCGGGGACATCCCCGGTGGAACCCAGCAGCAGATAGAGCAGGATCACCAGCACGGCGGCGGGGGCGGCAATCTTGACGTTCTCGCGGAACTTGTCCTTCATCTCGCAGCCCTGGCTGCGGGTCGCGGCTATGGTGGTGTCGGAGATGATGGAGAGGTTGTCCCCGAACATGGCGCCGGAGAGTATGGTGCCCGCCATCAGCACCGGGCTGATGCCGGTGGCATGGGCCACGCCGAGGGCCACCGGCGCCACGGCGCCTATGGTGCCCATGGAGGTGCCCATGGCGGTGGCAATAAAGGCAGAGATAAGGAAGAGGCCCGGCAGCAGACACCAGCCCGGGATGAGGGAGAGGCCGAGCGCGACCGTGGCATCGACCCCGCCGGTGGCCTTGGCCACGGTGGCGAAGGCGCCCGCCAGCAGATAGATGAGGCACATGGCCATGATGTTGCTGTCACCGACCCCCTTGAAGAAGGTCTCGAGGTTTTTGTTGAATCCCTCCCGGCCCAGCATCAGCGCCAGCATGACGGCGGGCAGGGCGGCGACGGGGGCGGGCAGCTGATAGAAGGCAAACTCGACCCCCTGCAGGGTAAGCCAGGTGCCGGTACCGATGAAGAGAGCAAGAAAGACCAGCAGGGGCAGCAAGGCCCTGGCACTGGGTTGGGTCTGGATCATGTGTTCCTCGAAACTTGAACAATGACCTCCTGTCGCGGCCTGCGTGAGTCCGAAGCATGTCGGGCACAGGGTGGGCATCCTGCCGCTATGGGGAGCCTACAGTAGTGGGAGCGGGAGGCGGGGTCAAGATAGACGTCCAGATGGATAATTTTTTCTGTCTGGCGATTTCGATTGGGTGATTAATTCCACTTAAAATTCGGCAATTTGTTTTGTTTATTGTTTTTATGTCGGGCGCTGACTGGCGTCCACGGCGAGCTTTTCAAAGCGGACGCAGGCTGGTAAAACGGTCATCTTTCCATAAAAACAGATGAGAGGGTGGAGATGGACAATCCGATCCGTGTGGCCGTGATGGGCTGTAATGGTCGTATGGGCAAGGTGCTGCTGGAGGCCATTACCAATGCCGAGGGCGTGGTGGTCGGAGCGGCGCTGGAGCGACCGGGCTCTGCCGTGATAGGTCTGGATGCCGGCGAGTTGAACGGACTTGGCAAACTGGGCGTGCTGATCAGCGACAGCCTGGACAAGGTACGTGATGAGTTCGATCTCATCATCGACTTCACCCGTCCCGAGGTGACCCTGGCCAACCTGGCGTTCGCCAAGGCCCACGGCAAACAGATGGTGATCGGCACCACCGGCTTTGATGAGGCGGGCAAGGCCGCCTTGCACCAGGCCGCCAGCCAGATAGGCATCGTCTTCGCCTCCAACTACTCGGTGGGGGTCAACCTGGTGTTCAAGCTGCTGGAGCAGGCCGCCAAGGTGATGGGGGATTACACCGACATCGAGATCATCGAGGGGCATCACAGACACAAGGTGGATGCGCCGTCAGGCACTGCGCTCTCCATGGGGGAGGTGGTGGCCAGGACACTCGGACGTGACTTGAAAGAGTGTGCCGTCTACGGTCGTGAGGGGATCACCGGTGAGCGGGATCGCAACACCATCGGCTTTGCCACCATACGTGCCGGCGATCTGGTGGGGGAGCACACTGTCATGTTTGCCGACATCGGTGAGCGGGTGGAGATCAGCCACAAGGCGTCCAGCCGCTTGACCTTCGCCAATGGTGCCGTGCGGGCAGGCAAGTGGCTGAAAGATCAGGGCGCCGGTCTCTACGACATGCAGGATGTCCTCAATCTGAAATAAGGCTGTCCAGACTAGCCATCCGTCAGAAGAGAAACCCCGGTACGCCGGGGTTTTTTACATTAGTTGCCTAAACAAGGCTTAGCCGTCATTTTTTGTCTGAACTGCCATAAAATCAACGACTCCCTGAATTCTCCCCGTTCTTCATTGCGAAAATGTCATCAAAGGGTAACGGGGATGAGCCTCAATGATCCCGCTCGCCCCGTTTTCTTAACCGACATCAAAGAGACTAAAAATTCAATCGCATAAAAACGTTTTCTTTTGTTGGTGGAAAGTTTTTTATCAGAAATCGGCATTGATTGGCTCATGTTTGTTTTTTTGTAAAATCATAACTATCTGTAATTGATGAAATAAATATCCATTTATGTATGGGCGGCGGCGTTGTCTCTGCCTTTTGCGTCAGCTTTTTGATTTTCTTTTGGTAGAGGGGATTGCAAAGCGGGTTAGTGCATAGATAATGGGTAATACTGCTTTTTTATTGAATTTAGATGCATTTCAGGTGAGAAAAGACGTTGAAATGCGATCGTTTTTAAGTAGAATGCGCCCAATTTGCCAGAAATCTGCCGGGTCAGAGCCCTGTTTCAAACAGCGTAAAGACCCGCAACACCCAGGTAAATTGCTGAATTTAAAGCTAAATAACTGGAGGTTGTCTTGAATCACACTGCATTGCTAGTGCTGGAAGATGGAACTGTGTTCAAAGGCGTGTCGATAGGCGCCGAGGGATGTTCCGTTGGTGAAGTGGTTTTCAATACGTCGATGACGGGCTATCAGGAAATCCTCACCGATCCCTCTTACTCCCGTCAGATAGTCACCCTCACTTACCCCCATATAGGCAACACCGGCACCAACAGCGAAGATGAAGAGTCCAGTCAAATCCACGCACAAGGATTGATTATCCGGGACCTTCCGATACTTGCCTCCAATTTCCGCAATCAGCAATCCCTCTCCGATTACCTCAAGTCTCAAAACATCGTTGGCATCGCCGACATCGACACCCGCAAACTGACCCGCATCCTGCGCGAGAAAGGCGCCCAGGCTGGTTGCATCCTGGCGGGCAAGCAGGTTGATGAGGCGTACGCACTCGAACAGGCCCGCGCCTTCCCCGGTTTGAAGGGGATGGATCTGGCAAAAGAAGTGACCGTCAGCGAGTCCTACAGCTGGACCGAAGGGAGCTGGCAGCTCGGTAAGGGCCATGTCACCCCGGCTGCCGATGAGCTCAAATACCACGTGGTGGCCTATGACTTTGGCGTCAAGCGCAACATCTTGCGCATGCTGGTGGACCGTGGCTGCCGTCTGACCGTGGTGCCGGCCAAGACCCCGGCCGCCGAGGTACTGGCGCTGAACCCCGATGGCATCTTCCTCTCCAACGGCCCCGGTGACCCCGAGCCGTGCGACTATGCCATCGAGGCCATCAAGGCGTTCCTCAATACCAACACCCCGGTGTTCGGCATCTGCCTCGGTCATCAGTTGCTGGGGCTGGCCTCCGGTGCCAAGACCCTGAAGATGAAGTTCGGTCATCACGGTGCGAACCATCCGGTGAAGAGCCTCGATGACAACACCGTCATGATCACCGCCCAGAACCACGGTTTTGCGGTGGACGAGGAGAGCCTGCCGGATTGCCTGCGCGCGACCCACGTCTCCCTGTTCGACGGCTCCCTGCAAGGCATCCATCGCACCGACCGCCCAGCCTTCAGCTTCCAGGGTCACCCGGAGGCAAGCCCGGGCCCCCACGATTGTGCCGGTCTCTTTGACCACTTTATTGAATTGATCAAGCAGTATCGCGCTTAAGAGGAAAAGAGAAGCCATGCCAAAACGTAACGACCTACAGAGCATCCTGATCCTCGGCGCCGGCCCCATCGTCATCGGTCAGGCCTGCGAATTCGACTACTCCGGCGCCCAGGCCTGCAAGGCCCTGCGCGAGGAGGGATACCGCGTCATCCTGGTGAACTCCAACCCGGCCACCATCATGACCGACCCGGAGATGGCCGATGCCACTTATATAGAGCCCATCACCTGGGAAGTAGTGCGCGAGATCATCAAGAAAGAGCGCCCGGACGCCATCCTGCCCACCATGGGCGGCCAGACTGCGTTGAACTGCGCCCTGGCACTGGAGAAGCACGGGGTGCTGGCGGAGTTCGGCGTCGAGATGATCGGTGCCACGGCGGACGCCATCGACAAGGCCGAGGATCGCTCCCGCTTTGACAAGGCCATGCGCAGCATCGGCCTCGAGTGCCCGCGCGCCGGCATCGCCCACAACATGGAAGAGGCCTGGGGCGTGCAGCAGATGGTGGGCTTCCCCTGCATCATCCGTCCCTCCTTCACCATGGGCGGCTCCGGTGGCGGTATCGCCTACAACACCGAAGAGTTCGTCGAGATCTGTGAACGCGGGCTGGATCTCTCCCCCACCAAGGAGCTGCTCATCGATGAGTCGCTGATTGGCTGGAAAGAGTACGAGATGGAGGTGGTGCGGGACCGCAACGACAACTGCATCATCGTCTGCGCCATCGAGAACTTCGACCCCATGGGCATCCACACCGGTGACTCCATCACGGTGGCGCCTGCCCAGACGCTGACCGACAAGGAATACCAGATCATGCGCAACGCCTCCATGGCGGTACTGCGCGAGATCGGTGTCGAGACCGGTGGCTCCAACGTCCAGTTCGGCATCAACCCGAAAGATGGCCGCATGGTCATCATCGAGATGAACCCGCGGGTGTCGCGCTCCTCCGCGCTCGCCTCCAAGGCGACCGGTTTCCCCATCGCCAAGATCGCCGCCAAGCTTGCCATCGGTTACACCCTGGACGAGCTGATGAACGACATCACCGGCGGTCGCACCCCGGCCTCCTTTGAGCCGGCCATCGACTACGTGGTCACCAAGGTGCCGCGCTTCAACTTCGAGAAGTTTGCCGGCGCCAACGACCGTCTCACCACCCAGATGAAGTCGGTGGGTGAAGTGATGGCCATCGGCCGCAACTTCCAGGAGTCCCTGCACAAGGCCCTGCGCAGCCTCGAAACCGGCAAGACCGGCTTCGACCCCATGGTGGATCTGAACGCACCGGACTCCCTGACCCGCATCCGTCACGAACTGCAAGACGCGGGTTGTGACCGGATCTGGTACATCGCCGATGCGTTCCGCGCCGGTCTCTCCATGGAAGGGGTGTTCAAGCTGACCAAGATTGACCCCTGGTTCCTGGTGCAGATTGAAGAGCTCATCAAGCTGGAAGAGCAGGTCAAAGAACGTGGCATGGCTGGCCTCGACGCCGACTTCCTGCGTACCTTGAAGCGCAAGGGCTTCGCCGACGCGCGTCTGGCCAAGATCCTCGGCGTGGCCGAAGGCGAGCTGCGCAAGCTGCGCGCCCGCCACAATATCTTCCCGGTCTACAAGCGGGTCGACACCTGCGCCGCAGAGTTTGCGACCAACACCGCCTACATGTACTCCAGCTATGACGAGGAGTGCGAGGCGGCCCCGAGCAACCGCGACAAGATCATGATCATCGGCGGCGGCCCGAACCGTATCGGTCAGGGCATCGAGTTCGACTACTGCTGCGTGCACGCGGCCCTGGCCCTGCGCGAAGACGGTTACGAGACCATCATGGTCAACTGCAACCCGGAAACCGTCTCCACCGACTACGACACCTCTGATCGCCTCTACTTCGAGCCGGTGACCCTGGAAGACGTGCTGGAAATCGTGCGGGTCGAGAACCCCAAGGGCGTCATCGTCCAGTACGGCGGCCAGACCCCGCTCAAACTGGCCCGCGCCCTGGAGGCAAACGGTGTGCCGGTGATTGGCACCAGCCCGGATGCCATCGACCGCGCCGAAGACCGCGAGCGCTTCCAGTCCGCCGTCGAGCGTCTGGCGCTCAAGCAGCCGGAAAACGGCACCGTCACGGCGCTGGAGCAGGCGGTGCAGGTTGCAGCCCGCATCACCTACCCCCTGGTGGTTCGCCCCTCCTACGTGCTGGGTGGCCGCGCCATGGAGATCGTCTATGACGAGCAGGACCTGCGTCGCTACTTCGCCGAAGCCGTGAGCGTCTCCAACGAATCGCCGGTACTGCTGGACAGATTCCTGGACGACGCCACCGAGGTGGACGTGGACGCCATCTGCGACGGCGTGGATGTGGTCATCGGTGGCATCATGGAGCACATCGAGCAGGCCGGTATCCACTCCGGTGACTCCGCCTGCTCCCTGCCGCCCTACACCCTGTCCAAGGCCATCCAGGACGAGATGCGCGAGCAGGTGCGCAAGTTGGCGCTGGAACTCGGCGTGGTGGGCTTGATGAACGTGCAGTTTGCGGTCAAGGACAACGAGATCTACCTCATCGAGGTGAACCCCCGTGCCGCCCGGACCGTGCCCTTCGTCTCCAAGGCGACCGGTGCGCCGCTGGCCAAGATTGCCGCCCGGGTGATGGCAGGTCAGAGCCTGAAAGAGCAGGGCTTCACCCAGGAAATCATCCCGCCTTACTACTCGGTCAAAGAGGTGGTGCTGCCGTTTGCCAAGTTCCCGGGTGTGGATCCGCTGCTGGGGCCGGAGATGCGCTCCACCGGTGAGGTCATGGGGGTGGGCAGCAGCTTCGCCGAAGCCTATGCCAAGGCCCAGTTGGGTGCCGGTCACCAGGTGCCGAGCGAAGGGCGTGCCCTGCTCTCCGTGCGCCACGGCGACAAGGAGCGGGTGGTGAACCTGGCGGCCAAGTTGCTGGAGCTGGGCTATGAGCTCGATGCCACCCACGGCACCGCCGTGACCCTGGGGGAGGCGAGCATCAACCCGCGTCTGGTGAACAAGGTGCATGAAGGGCGCCCGCACATTCTGGATCGCATCAAGAATGGAGAGTACACCTACATCGTCAACACCGCCGAGGGGCGTCAGGCCATCGAAGATTCCAAGCAGCTGCGCCGTGGCGCCCTGCAGCACAAGGTGGCTTACACCACCACGCTGCACGCGGCCTTCGCCACCTGCATGGCCATCAGCGTCGATGCCACCGCCAATGTGAACTCGGTGCAGGAGCTGCACCACAAGGTGAACAACCGCTAAGGCACCCATGGCAAGGGCCGGGGACCTCGGCTCCTGTACTACTCAAAACCCCGCCAGCGATGGCGGGGTTTTTGTTTACCCAATCCTGTGTGAAGAGAGCGGCGCTGGCTGAGGTGAAATGAACTCATAAATAGTTATATTTTAAGGAGTTGTTGCGCATATTTAGTCTTTAGTCGCCATCTTCGCAATCTTTCACCGCGTCCGCTTCCCTATACTGGTTTCTCATCACCAAGGTCATCCGCGTCTGCAGGTGCCGCTGTCGCAAGACAACGCATAGGCAGTGCGAGAGGATCAGGGTCAGCGGCTTACCCAGCCACGCTGGCCGGCTCCCCCTTATCAGGCGGGGCCCATGGAAACCGGTGGTGGGGTCATCGTCCCACCCCCTGTCAGGGCCAGCGTTACCGCGCCAACCCGTTCCCCCTGCTTGCACTGCCCCTCAGCCGCTTCCCGTGACCCCTTTATGGCCCCAGCCAAGGAAAGACGAATATGAGCTTCGATCACCGCAAATACCGCCGCTCCCCCGTGATCAATCTGGCGGATCGCCAATGGCCCAACCGGGTGATGGAGCGGGCGCCGCTCTGGTGCGCAGTGGACTTGCGTGATGGCAACCAGGCGCTGGTCGAGCCCATGACGGTGGCCCAGAAGCTGCAGATGTGGGCACTGATGGTGCACATTGGCTTCAAGCATGTCGAGGTGGGCTTCCCCGCCGCCTCCCAGCCGGATTTTGACTTTGTGCGCGAGCTCATCGAGCGGGACCTCATCCCCGAGGATGTGACCATCCAGGTGCTGGTGCAGGCCCGGGAAGATCTCATCGCCCGCACCTTCGAGTCCCTCAAGGGGGCCAAGCGGGCCATCGTTCACGTCTACAACTCGGTCAATCCGACCCAGCGCAACTATGTGTTCAACTCGGGTCGGGAAGGGGTCAAGGCCATCGCCGTGCAGGGGGCGCGCTGGGTGCGCGACTATGCGGCGAAGAACCCAGGTACCGAGTGGAGCTTCCAGTACTCCCCCGAGAGTTTCAGCAGCACCGAGGTGGAGTTTGCGGTGGAGGTGTGTGACGCCGTCATCGACGAGTGGCGCCCTGCCGCCCGCCCCATGATCCTCAACCTGCCGGCGACGGTGGAGGTGAGCACTCCCAATGTGTTTGCGGATCAGGTGGAGTGGTTCTGCCGCCACCTGAAGGCACGCCCCGAGGTGAGCATCTCCATCCATACCCACAACGATCGGGGTTGCGGGGTGGCCGCCGCCGAGCTGGCGGTGCTGGCGGGGGCGGATCGCATCGAAGGCACCCTGCTTGGCAACGGCGAGCGCACCGGCAACATGGACATCGTCACCATGGCCATGAACCTCTACAGCCAGGGCATAGACCCGGAGCTGGACTTGTCTGATATGGACGCCATCGTCGCCACCGTCGGGGCCTGCACCCAGATTGCACTGCACCCGCGCCACCCCTATGCGGGGGAGCTGGTCTACACCGCGTTTTCCGGCAGCCATCAGGACGCCATCCGCAAGTCCCTGGCGGCGCCCAAACCCGACGCTTACTGGGACGTGGCCTATCTGCCCATTGATCCTGCCGATCTCGGCCGCAGCTACGAGGCGGTGATCCGCATCAACAGCCAGTCCGGCAAGGGCGGCGTTACCTATCTGCTGGAGCGGGATCTTGGCCTGCAACTGCCGCGCTGGCTGCAGATCGACTTCAGCCGCCGGGTCCAGGCGCAGGCCGAAGCGAGCAGCAGCGAAATCAGCCCTGAGCAGATCCGCGCCCTGTTCGAGCAGCACTATCTCGAACCCGTCCATGGCTACCGTATCGGTCGCTTCCAGCTGGGGCACGACAACCAGGAGAACCTGCGCCTCGAACTGCAGACGCCGGATGGCGGTGTGCAGCTGAGTGGCGAGGGGGAGGGGGCCATCACGGCACTGGTCAACGGCTGGGAGCGTCATACCGGGATGCACATCGACGTGCTCGATTACTCGGAGCATGCCCTCAGTGCCGGTACCGAGTCCCGGGCTGCCGCCTATGTGCTGCTCAGCATCGATGGCGTGCGCCACTGTGGCGTCGCCGTGGGGCGCGACGTGGTCAACGCCTCCCTGCAGGCGGTGATCAACGGTGCGGCGCAGCATCAGGCTCTGCGCCAGAGCGCCTGACCGTTCATTGCGGGCCTGTGCGGCCCGTATTTGTTCCTCGGCAATCCCCTGGCCTTTGTGGTGAGGGGATTGTTTTTTATGGAAAATCTGGTTCACAATACGAGCATTGAACGGCCTGGACTGCACCATGGCGGCATGTGCCCGCCCATGCTGGCAAACACCCGGCTGTCGCGGGCTAGCGATGCCTTGGAGCCAGAGAGATGCTAAAGACTCCCCTTAAATTATCCATACACCCAAGCCGCTTTTCGTCTCTCTCCCGTGGCCGCCGCATCGCTCTCATGCTGCTGCCCTGCCTGCTGCTGTTGACGGCGGGATGGGATGGACTCTCTTTTGCTCTGCTGCCCCAGCACCACCTCTATACCATCGGGGGCATGGCCGAAATCATCAATGTCTTGACCCTGCTATTCATGTTCTGGGTCGTGCAGTGTGCCAGCCTCTCCCGACGCTCCTATCTCTACCTCTCCACCGGCCTCTATCTGTGGCTCGTCTCGGGCGCCATCGACGTGATGGACGAGGTCTACTTCCAGCCTTGGTGGCTCTCGCGGGTGGAGGATTGTCTGCGCTCTCTGGGGATGCTGGCGACGGCATGGGGAGTCTTGCTGATGGTCAAGCAGATGTACGACACCCAGGTGCGTCTGGCTTCGCTCGCCATGTCCGACGAGCTGACCGGTCTGTCCAATCGCCGTTCTTTCAGTGCCGTGCTCGACTCCCAGATGGAGACGGGCACCCCGCTGCTGTTGCTGGATCTGGATCATTTCAAGCAGGTCAATGACCGCCATGGTCACGGCACGGGTGACAATGTGCTGCGGGAGTTCAGCGCCTTGCTGCGTCAGCACTGTCCGGCGGAAGGGATCGTCGCGCGGCTCGGGGGAGAGGAGTTTGCCATCTGGTTGCCGGGGCTCGCCATCGGCAAGGGGGGCGAGCTCGCCGAGCAGATCCGGGCCGCAACGGAGCGTCTGGTCATGACGGACGGGATCAGGGTGACGGTGAGCGTGGCGGTCGGCATCTGCCTCGAAGGGGAGAATGCGGAGGCCCTGGTGAAACGTACCGATCTTGCCCTCTATCGGGCCAAGCATCTGGGTCGCAACCGGGTTGAACTGGCCTGAGAAAACGGCATTCTGCGGTGCTCATCCCCACAGGGTCGCATGAATGCGCGCCTTCTGATCCTTTTCCCAATCCACTACAATGACCGCCTGTTTGCGTTCGGGGCCCCTCATCCGGGATGAGGGACCCGACCCCTTCTGCTCACCGGAAGCCTTCATGACACTTTCTCCCCGACCGCTGGGCTCGGCCCACTCGCTTGTTGCCTTGTCCCTCTTGTTGGCCGCCCTGCTGGCAGGCTGTGCCAGCGAACCTGGCGTCCCCGCGAAAGAGGCCGCCGCCATTGCCAAACAACCCAAGGCCATGCAGCCCCGTCAGCCTGCTGACATGAAAAACCGCATCGTGCGCTTCCTGCCGCGCCAGGTACCGGACAAGCAGGGCTGGGCCAACGACGTGGTGACGGCCCTCTCGACCCAGAACATCACGGTGAGCGATCACAATGTCTGCAGCGTGCTGGCGGTGGCGGAGCAGGAGGCGACCTATCAGGCCGACCCCGTGGTCCCCGGTCTTGGCAAGATTGCCTGGAAGGAGATCAACCGGCGGGCCGGCAAGCTGCTTATCCCGGAGTTCGTGGTGCGCTCGGCCCTCAGCATCAAGTCCCCCACGGGCAAGTCTTATGCCGAGCGCATCGACAAGTTGCGCACCGAGCGGGAGATGAGCGAGATCTTCGAGGACATGATAGGCACAGTGCCCATGGGCAAGACCCTGTTTGGCAACCTCAACCCTGTGCACACCGGCGGCCCCATGCAGGTCAGCATCGCGTTTGCCGAGGCCAATGCCCGTGGTTATCCCTATCCGGTCAAGGAGTCCATCCGTCACGAGGTGTTCAGCCGTCGTGGGGGCATCTGGTTTGGCACCAGGCATATCTTCGGTTATCCCGCCGACTACCCGGACACCCTCTATCGCTTCGCCGACTTCAATGCCGGCTGGTACGCGAGTCGCAATGCCGCCTTCCAGGCCGCCGTCAGCCGGGTGAGTGGCAAGACCCTGGCGCTGGATGGGGATCTCATCCGCTATGACTCCGACAAGCCTGGCAACACGGAGCTCGCGGTCTACAGCATCGCGAGCCGCCTCAGCATGAGCCAGAACGCCATTCGCCAGAGCCTGCGACTGGGGGACAGCGAGAAGTTTGCCAAGACGGATCTCTACAGCAGGGTTTTCACCCTGGCGGACAAGCAGGCCGGCACCCGTCTGCCGAGGGCCATATTGCCCGGGATCCAGCTCAAGAGCCCCAAGATCACCCGCAACCTCACCACCGCCTGGTTTGCCAAGCGGGTGGATGACAGGGAACAAGCCTGCGTGCGCAAGCTGGCGACTATCCAGTGATCATATGGAGTCATTCAGTCAGTGATATCGCAAGGGCGCCAGTGGTCGCCCTTGCCAGTTAAGGTCAGGCCCGGCTGGGATCATGGAAGGGGCAGAAGAGGTTCTGCAGGCGGGCAATGGGGGAGAGTCGCCTTCGGTAAAAAAAGCCCCTGGGCGGGGCTTCGAAGTATGAAGTCTTACGTCATGTTTGACGGCGTGGTGCCAGGCTGGTGACTGAGCTCAGCCCTGGCTCAGGCCCTGAACATGCCCCTTGCTGTCGCTGACGCAGCGCCACAGTTTGGCATCATTGGGGGCTTTGATATCGACGCCGGTAGCGGCCTGGGAGAAGGAGACGTAATCGACGATCAGCTTGCTCTGGGCGACGCCGCTTTTCTTGGCGACGGCCTTGAGGCAGGCGGCTTCCGCTGGCTTACTTTCTGCTTTGCTACCGTTGTAAACCGCAGGCGTTGCGTTGGTGGCCTCGGCCTGGCAGATGCCATTGGGGCCGTGCGCGATGGCGTAACTGATGGCCAGTTCCCCCTCGGTGGTGATAGATAGGGTGGTTTTGCCGGATTTCGCCTCGTAGTAGCTGGGGCTGAATTTGGTCAGGGCGGCTTTTTTGCCGTTGATGGTGACGACGCCTGCATTGGCTGCCGCCTGGATATTGCCGGGGCAGCTGGCATTGAAATCTGGGACCTGAGCCTGGACAAAGCCAGCCATGGCCAAAACGGACAAGGCGATGAGAGCATTTTTCATGAATTAACCTCAATAAAGCGACAAGGGACAACAGGGCTCGGTGCATTGACTCGGCAATCAATGTGTTGAGTTCAAGGGAGTGGCTCGATAAGCGTTGAATGTGCCCCGTTGAGGGCGAAATCTAGCAGAGCTGTGGCATAAAGAGAATAAAGGAAAGGAGAGGGGTAAATATATATTCCATACGGTTGTTTGTTGGTTTTTTAGTATTTATTGATTTTTAATCAATCGCTTTAATTGATATTCATTGCCGTTTGGTGAGATGGTTTCGTGAATGTGAACAACACTGTCGCACCGAGCTGAAATATAATCGGCGGCGATAAGAAATATTACCGTTTTATTCTGAGTGATGATTTAGATGAGTATATTTCAATACTTATATGTTGCATACATCAATGACGTGGCAAATAAACATCACTACATGTTGATTAATTAATGTGGCGTTTTTTGGGATACATCAGAAGCTCATCGCCAAGCCAACGGAGTAACCGTGGGTGTTGTTGCTGAACATATAGCGAGCCACCAGGCGGGTGCGAGTCACGAAGATATCGTATTTGCTGCTATCGAGTTCGAGCCCAAGCCCCAAGGAGTTGAGGCTGTTGAAGCCGAGCAGTCCCCGCTGCTCTCCCAGGTATTCGGTGCGAGCCCCTTCCAGCACGTAGCGCAGGGGGCGGTCAAGCAGGGTCCAGTCCCACATGGGGGCGCGGCGGCGCAGATAGAGTCCCAGGTTTTCCGCCTCGGCCTGCCCTTTGACGCTGGGACTGGTGCCGGAAAAACTCTGCAGATGCTGGTAGGAGTAGCGCAGCTCCACGTCGATGTCCTGCGGCTTGGAGAAGAGCTCATAGTCCAGCATCAGGGCCCCCCCGAGGCCATAGACGTTGAGTCGGCCACCATCGAGAAAGTCCAGGCTCTTGCCGGTCTTGTGCCGGATGAAGAGGGCGCCGAGGCGCAGATCGCTCGCCAAGGTACCCAGGGTAAAGTTGCCGATGGGGCGCAGCACCAGGTTGCCGCCCCATTTGTCCTTGTGCAGGGTGAAGTCCCACCCTATGCCACCGGTGGCGGTCAGGCTGTTCCACTTGGTGGGAATGGTGCGGGTCTCGTTACCATCGCTGAACACGAACTGGGGATCGTAGCGACTGTAGCCCAGGGTGCCTTCCAGATAGATGGGCACCTCCGCACTCATGGTGGCGCCGCCCCCGAACTGGGTGATGGTCAGCGCCGATTTTTCCCCCGTGCCGCCCCCTATGTCCAGGTTGCTGGCGGTGATGTCGGGCACCACTGTGTAGCTCATCAGGGAGACCACGGCATTGGCACGGCGCTGTACTAGGGATTCATCATCGGCATGGGCCGCGAGACTGAGCAGCCCCAGGCTGGTCAGAGAGAGGGCTTTGCTGTCAAAAAATGGGGTCAACGCCATACCTTGCTCCGTGGGTATCCTCGTCCGATGAGGCGTCCTTACACTGTAATGGTTTTTGGTCGCCTTGGCAGCGGGCAGCAGTGCCAACTGACTATATTCTTTGCCAAATCTCACGCTGGATCAGCGGCATGCGTCCCCTTGTGTGCTGGCTCGGCATGTCTGTGCGGGAATGCCAAAAGCCCACATAAATCGCAGACATTAATTTATTGTTCAGTTCTGCGGGTGTATAACGGGCCTCCCACAGGGATAGTTGGGGTTGCTATCAGGGAAGAATGGCCAGCTGGAGCCCTTGGGTCTCCATGACGGATGTGCAGTACGTTGATGGGAGTCACACCGGATGCAGGACATGCTGCTTGCCATATGGCATCAGGATTTTGAACAGCTTATACAAATGCAAGCCATCGGCTTGCTCGTCACCTGTCTGGTGGTGATCCTTTTTCTCGAATCGGCCTTCGTCTTTTTGCCCCTGCCGGGTGACAGCCTGGTACTGCTGGCCGGTGGCCTGGTGGGGATGGGGGTGCTCGGTCCCGAGGTGACCTTCCTCTATATGCCCCTCGCCGCCGGGCTCGGCAGTCTGGTGGCCTATCTGCAGGGGCATGCCCTGCATGGCACCTCTTTCATGAGTCACGTGGAGCGAATGATCCCGGAGGGGAGCCTGCCAAGAGCCTCCCGCCTGCTGGACAAATACGGCTTCTGGGCCATGTTCGTCTCCCGCTTCATCCCCTTCGTCAGGGTGCTGACGCCCATGCTGATGGGGGTCTCCCGTCTGCATCTGCCCAAGGTGATGGTGGCCAGCTTTGCCAGCGCCTTCCTCTGGGCCCTGGTGTTGAGCCTCATCGGCAAGTTCGTGATGGCGACTCCGGTCCTGGCCAATCACCACGAGCTGCTGACCAAATGCCTGCTGGTGACGTCGCTAGCCCTCTTCGTCATCGCCGTCGCCGCCATCGGTTTTCGTCTGCTCAAGCGCCCGACCAACCGCATTCGCTGACCCGCCGATGCAAGCAGAGGGGGCCGGCGCCCTCTTTGCATTGCTGGCGCCAGCTTCCCGCACGCGGCAGGCGCCTGGTAAAAATAGCGGCCATTTGAGGCGGCATTTTCCTCGTCTATCTGTTACACTTCGCGCCCGCGATTTCCGGCTCACACTCTGACTTGATGTCAGGCCCAGCCGTCCGTGGCCACTTGCCTCGCGATGCCGAGCCATCCATCCACTCAAGCCAATCACAACCCAGCTGGAACACAGGAACCCAATATGAGATTTGAATCGTTCGATTTTGCCCCCGAGATTTTGCGCGCTATCTCAGATTGCGGTTATCAGGAGATGACCCCTGTGCAGAGCCAGGCGATCCCGACCATACGCCGTGGCCGCGACGTGCTGGCCAGCGCCCAGACCGGCACCGGCAAGACCGCCGCCTTCGCGCTGCCCATCCTGCAGCGCCTGCTGGACAACCCGGCACCGATACAACCCTCCAACGCCCGGGTGCTGATCCTGACCCCGACCCGCGAGCTGGCAGCTCAGGTGGCGAGCAACATCAATGACTTCGCCAAGTACCTGGATATCAGCGTGCTGACCATCTATGGCGGCGGCAAGCAGGACGTGCAGGCCAAGAAACTCAAGGCGGGGGCACACATCATCGTCGCGACCCCGGGCCGTCTGCTCGAGCACCTCACCGCCTGCAACCTGAGCCTCTCCGGGGTGGAGTGTCTGGTGCTGGACGAAGCGGATCGCATCCTCGACATGGGGTTTAGCGCCGATGTGCAGCAGATCCTTCAAGCCACCAACAAGGCGCGCCAGAACCTGCTGTTCTCCGCCACCTTCTCCGATGCGGTGCGCAAGCTCGCCAACCTGATGCTGGACAGACCGCAGATCGTCAGCGTCAACAAGCAGAACTCCACCGCCGACACCGTCAGCCACACCGTCTATCCGGTGGAGCAGAAGCGCAAGCGCGAGCTGCTCTCCGAGCTCATCGGCAAGCAGAACTGGCCCCAGGTGCTGGTGTTCGCCAGTACCCGCGAGAGCTGCGATGAACTGGTGACCGAGCTGAACCTGGATGGCATCAAGTCCGCCGTGGTGCACGGGGACAAGGCCCAGGGCAGCCGTCGCCGCGCCCTGCGCGAATTCACCGAAGGCAAGCTGCGGGTGCTGGTGGCCACCGAAGTGGCCGCTCGCGGTCTGGATATTCCGAATCTCGAATACGTGGTCAACTACGATCTTCCCTTCCTCGCCGAGGATTATGTGCACCGTATCGGTCGTACCGGCCGTGCCGGCAAGAGCGGCATGGCCATCTCCTTCGTCAGTCGCGAGGAGGAGCGCACCCTGCTGGAGATCGAGGCGCTGATCGGCCAGAAGATCCGCCGCATCATGGTGCCGGGCTACGAGGTGAGCAGCCGTGACGATCTGATCAAGCAACTGCAGGAGCGCCGTCGCTTCGGCAAGCGTCCCCAGCGGGAAGACAACGCCGCCGCCCAGGCCATGGCCGAGAGCAAGCTGCAGGGTCAGCGTCTCAAGCGTCTGGCCGCCGCCAAGAAGCCGCGCCAGCCGAAATAAGGCGCGCATGTTGCCCCTTGCCTCGCGGGGGCCTGGTATTCAAAGGCGCCACTGGCGCCTTTGTGCTGTCGATGACTCAGCGGTTGGCCCGCACTCTGTTTGAAGGACTCGTGATGACCACTCCCACCTACAATCAGGCCCTGTTCGACATGGCCAGCCAGAGCCTGGCCGAACTGGCCCGCACCGGCGAGCAGAAAGCCGGCCAGCGCACCCCGGCCCAGGAGAGCCACTTCCTCTGCACCTGGATGGCGGATTCGCTCAAGGAAAAGCGCTTCTCCCGGCTGGTGATGGAAGATTTGAAGACCTGGATCCAGCAGGGGCGTACCCTGGGGGCGGGGGCCGATCTGAAAGGATTGCTGGAGCGCATCGTCTGCCAGTACGGCCGCGCCATGAGGGATCCGGCCGGTCTCGGCACCAGGCTCGCCGCCCTGCTGGCCGAGTTGGAGGAGGCGGGTTGGTTAGTGTTTACCGACGTGGAGGTGGACGCCAAGCTGCGTCTGCAGGGGCAGGGTCAATCCAGCCTGGTGATCTCGCGTCGCGAATACGAGGAAAACATCGAGGGTGGTGAGCTGGTCAAGCCCCTGACTCTCTACGTGCGCGGGGATGAGGCGCATCTCGCCGCCGCGGCCTTTGCCCAGGGCCTGCTGCTGAGCCAGGGCAACAAGAAGACCACCCTGGTCAAGCATCACAAGGCCTATCGACTGGTGCCGGACAACGCCCAGAGCGCGCTGGCGCTGCTGGCCCGGGTCAGTGACTGATCACTCGAGGTTTTTCCCTTGCATCGACCCCGGCCCGCGCCGGGGTTTTTTATGGGCAGCAGTGGGCAAGGGGCTAACGAGTTGAGGCCATGGCGCCCCCGCGAAGGCCCGTTTTTGTCGCAGCATGGGGGCGAGGGCGAGGCTCCCCCCTTAGATGGGCGTCGTCCCCCATATGGAGGGATGGTGGCGCAAAACTTCTGCTCTAGGGTGAACAGGCCCCAAAGAGGGCCGAATGAAGTAAGGAAGCAAACCGCCTGATGGCGCAACTCAATGAATGAGGAAATCCGATGAAAGCAACTCCCATCGCCCTGCTGCTGGCCGGTATTCTGGCCTCGCCACTCTGCGCTGCCGCCCTCGATGCCCGCCTCTCCCTGGTGGAGGGCAACGCCGAGGACGTGCGGGTCAACCTGACGCTGACCAACACCGGCGACAAGCCCGTCCGCCTGCTCAAATGGCAACTGCCGGGCGGCGAGGATGCCCCCCTGTTCGTGGTGGAGCGTGACGGCCAGCGGGTTGGCTATGAGGGGGCCCTGATCAAGCGGGCTGCCCCGACCGACAAGGACTACCAACTGCTCAAGGCTGGCCAGAGCCTGACGCTGCAGGCGGAGATCTCCGGTCTCTACGACATGAGCGTCCAGGGCCAGTACCACATCCGTTATCAACTGCCGACCCTGGCACAGGGCAGTGGCGTCGCCAAGGCCAAGCAGGCCCAGGGGAGTGAATCGAATACCGTCAGCCTCTGGGTGGAAGGGGTGAGCGACGAGCGGCTGCAAGCCAGGGCCGCATCGTTGGCCGAGCCCCAGGCGGTGACCGCCTCGGTGAGCTTTACCGGACGCTGTACCAATACCCAGAAGAGCAACATTCTGACGGCTCTGGATGCAGCCAGCAGCATTACCAATAACTCAAGCAGCTATCTGGCAGTGGATAAACCCAGCGGGCAGCGCTATCGCAGCTGGTTCGGTGCCTATGATGCCTCCCGCTGGAACCAGGCCGAGGCGAATTTTAGCAAGATCAAGGATGCCATCGACAACAAGCCGCTCACCTTCGACTGCGGCTGCCAGCAGAGCTACTTCGCCTACGTCTACCCGGATCAGCCCTACAAGGTCTATCTGTGCAAGAGCTTCTGGACGGCCCCGGTCAACGGGACCGACTCCCGTGCCGGCACCATCGTTCATGAGTTGAGTCACTTCACGGCGGTGGCGGGCACCGACGATCTGGGTTACGGTCAAGGCAACGCCCGCAACCTGGCGAGCACGGATCCGCAAAAGGCGCTCAACAACGCCGACAACCACGAGTATTTCGCCGAGAACACCCCGAGCGAAAATTGATGGATGATGGGGCCGCAAGGCCCCTTTTTGATGGAGGCACCATGATGACACTCTTGATCACCACCCTCGCCCTGGCGACCCCCCTGCAGTGCGAGCTGTCGGTCAAGGCCGAGAGCGCGGTGAACGAACCCCTGCCGCTGGTGATGACCTTGACCAACCAGGGGGAGGGGCCCATCGAGGTATTGAGCTGGTTCACCCCCTTCGAGGGCTGGTTCGCCGATGCCATCGACCTGCGTCTCGAGGAGAACCCGATTGCCTACCGGGGGCCGCTGGCCAAACGCGGCGCTCCGGGGCCCGACGACTTCTTCATTCTCGGGGCCAATCAGCGCAACCAGGCGGATGCGGATCTGACCCAGGTCTATGATCTGTCGCTGCCGGGCCAGTACCACCTGAGCTATCGCCCCCAGTCGCTGACCCTGACCCAGGGGTTTGCTCCCAGTTGCCCCGCCATCAGCTTCACCCGGGTGGCTGCGCCTTAACCGGCCACCCGCTCACCTTCAGTTGCCAGCAGTCCCACCGCGCGGGCGGCCACGGCCAGGTAACGGGACGGGTGAGGAGTGCTCGCCTGCTCCCGCCAGCAGCAGTGCACCAGCTTGATCACGTGATCGTCCCGGCTCGCGATCGCCAGCGGCAACACCTGCTCCCAAGTCAGCCCTGCAACGTCCGGCCAGCGTTGGATTCCCGGCGCCGGTGCTCCGACCGTGATATAGGCTGCGGCCACCGCCTGCCACACCAGAGTCTGCCAGCGGCCTTTTAGCTCATCGGGCAGATGGCGAGCGACGATGGCGGCGGCCCGGCTGCCGGTCACCAGATGAAGCACGGTGAAATTGCGGGTCTGCCAATAGAGGGATAGGGCTGCTTCGGCCAGTTGCGTCAGCATATCGCCATCGTCATCCAGCGTGCGCGGCAGTGAGTCCGGCCAACGCGGATCCGCGGCTACCTGACGCAAACGGGCGGTGATCCACTCACTGGGCCAATGTGACCCCTCCCATTGCGCAGACAGGCTCCCCAGCAGAGCGGAGATATCTCGGCAAGCCACTCCCACACCCTCCGGCAATATCAGCGGCTTGCAGCGCCAGGCGGCCAGCGCCGCGGCCTGCTCGCCAAGATGGTCGTTCTCCAGGGCGCAAGCGAGTCGAATAAGTGGATGAAAGGCGCCACCGGCGGGGGAGAGACCTTCTTCCAGCAGGGTTTCGAAGGTGGGCAGCCAGCCTTCCCCGGCCATTCGAATGGCTAGCCGCTGGCGTTGCTGCACGAATTGCTGTTCCTCTTCCCCCAGTGCAGGCGAGCCAGCGGGCAGGGCATGGGTGCGCTGCCAGTGGTTGAAAAATTGCCTCAACTGCAGCGGGGTCGCGCCCATCTCGTGCAGGGCGTGCAGCGCCATGGGGCAGTGATTGGTGGTATCACGGCCGTTGAGGGCGAAGGCCTGGTTGGCATCGAGCAGGGCATGGAGATTATCCATAATCGTTTGACTCCTTTTGTCGGGGGAGACAGGATTATGCAAGTTCAAGTTAACTTGAGATCAAGGACGAAGATGGATCGCAAATGGCTGGCCATCGGCCAGATAGCCAAACGCGCAGGGGTCAATGCCAGCGCCCTGCGTTTCTACGAGGAAAAAGGTTTGCTTGGCAGCGTGCGCAGCGAGGGAGGGCGGCGGCTCTACCCTCAGGATGCCCTGCGCCGTATCGCCTTCATTCGGGTGGCGCAGAGCGTGGGACTGAGCCTTGGGGAGATTGCCGAGGCCCTGGCCGGGCTGCCCGATGGCCGCACACCGGATCGCCACGATTGGAATGGGATCGCCGGCCAGTGGCAGGCGTTGCTCGATCGGCGTATCGAGACCCTGCAACTGATGAAACGCAAGCTCGGCGCCTGCATCGGTTGCGGCTGTCTGTCGCTGGAACATTGCGCCCTCTACAACCCGGAGGATAGGGCAGCCCACCAGGGAAGCGGCCCTCGCTATCTGCTGGGGGATCAAGCACCCACCGAGGATTGACCATGCAAGAGATGGATTGGCTAGGCCACGGTGCACTGGAAGCAGATTGTTGCGCTTTATCCTTCCTCTGAGGCGCATATAAAAAACAACCCCGCATGGCGGGGCTGTTTTTGGGGTAGGGGTTTCGAGCGGCCGCTTACACGGCCAGGTAGTCCATGATCCCTTCGGCGGCCTTGCGGCCCTCGTAGATGGCGGTGACCACCAGATCCGAGCCGCGCACCGCGTCGCCACCGGCAAACACCTTGGGGTTGCTGGTCTGGAAGGGGTAATCCGCCTGCTCGGGGGCCTTGATTCGATCCCGGCTGTCGAGGGCGATGCCGTATTCCGCCATCCAGGGCTGGGGGTTGGGCTGGAAGCCAAACGCCATCACCACCGCATCGGCGGCCAGCACCTGCTCGGAGCCTTCGATCACCACAGGGTTGCGACGACCGTTGGCATCGGGGGCGCCAAGGGTCGTGCTCACCACCTTGATACCGCAGGTGCGGCCATGGGCGTCCAGTTCAACCCCGATGGGTTGCAGGTTGAACATAAACTCCACCCCTTCTTCCTGGGCGTTTTTCACTTCCCGCTTGGAGCCCGGCATGTTCTCGGCGTCACGGCGATAGGCGCAGATGACCTTGTCGGCCCCCTGGCGGATGGCGGTGCGCACGCAGTCCATGGCGGTATCGCCGCCGCCGAGTACCACCACCTGCTTGCCGGCGAAGTCGATGTAATCGGCCTGGGCCTTCTCGAAGCCGAGCAGGCGGTTGGCGTTGGAGATGAGATAGGGCAGGGCGTCATAGACACCCGGCGCAGTTTCGTTCTCGAACCCGCCCTTCATGTACTTGTAGGTGCCGACCCCGAGGAAGACCGCATCGAACTCGCCGAGCAGATCTGCGAAGGTGACATCCTTGCCCACTTCGGTCTCGAGACGAAACTCGACGCCCATGCCCTCGAAGATCTCGCGCCGGCGCTGCATCACCTCCTTTTCCAGCTTGAAGGAGGGGATGCCGAAGGTGAGCAGGCCACCAATCTCGGGGTACTTGTCAAATACCACTGGGGTGACGCCGTTGCGGGCCAGTACGTCGGCACAGGCGAGGCCGGCCGGGCCGGCACCGATGACGGCGACCCGCTTGTCGGTCTTCACCACCTTGGAGAGATCCGGGCGCCAGCCCATCTCGAACGCCTTGTCGGTGATGTACTTTTCGATGTTGCCGATGGTGACGGCACCGAAGCGATCGTTGAGGGTGCAGGCCCCCTCGCACAGTCGGTCTTGCGGACAGACACGGCCACACACTTCCGGCAGGCTGTTGGTCTGGTGGGAGAGCTCCACCGCCTCCAGAATGCGCCCCTCGTTGGCCAGTTTCAGCCAGTTGGGGATGTAGTTGTGGACCGGGCACTTCCATTCGCAATAGGGGTTGCCGCAGTCGAGGCAGCGATCTGCCTGCATGCCGACCTGGGCCTGGTTGAAGGGCTCGTAGATCTCCACAAACTGGATCTTGCGGATCTTGAGCGGCTTCTTGGGCGGGTCGACCCGCTGGACATCGATAAACTGGAATACGTTCTGGCTCATAGGGTTCCCTCCTTATTGCGCCTGGATTCTGAGTTCTGCACTGGAACGGCTGGTGTGACCGAGCAGGGACTTGACGTCGCTGGACTTGGGTTTGATCAGCCTGAACTTGGGCACATAGGAGTCGAAGTTGGCCAGGATCTCCTCGGCGCGTGAGCTGCCTGTCTCGTTGAGGTGCGCCGTGATGATGCCGCGCAGGTGCTCCTGGTGGATGGCGAGGTCCGCCACGTCCAGCAGTTCCACCAGCTCGGGGTTGGTGCGTTTGGCAAAGTTGCCGCACTCGTCCAGCACATAGGCGAAACCGCCCGTCATGCCGGCCGCGAAGTTGACGCCGGTGGTGCCCAAAATGGTCACGATACCGCCGGTCATGTACTCACAACCGTTGTCACCGATGCCCTCGACTACCGCCAGGGCGCCTGAGTTGCGCACCGCGAAACGCTCCCCTGCGGTTCCCGCCGCATAGAGTTTGCCGCCGGTGGCCCCATAGAGACAGGTGTTGCCGATGATGGCCGCCTCGTGGGATTTGAAGGCCACGCCGAGGTGGGGTTTGACCACCAGCTTGCCGCCGGTCATGCCCTTGCCCACGTAGTCGTTGGCATCCCCGGTGAGTATGAGTTCGAGGCCGCCCGCGTTCCAGACGCCGAAGCTCTGGCCGGCGGTGCCGTTGAAGTGTACCCGCACCGGATCCGCCGCCATGCCCTGGTTGCCGTGACGCTTGACGATTTCCCCTGACAGGCGTGCCCCCACGGAGCGGTCGGTGTTGCGGATGTCGTAGCGGAACTCGCCGCCGCTCATGTTCTCTACCGCGCCCAGCAGATCCTCAACCATCTGGAGGTTGAGCGGCCCCTTGTCGAAGGTGGGGTTGTGCTGCTGGCTGAACAGGCTGGAACCCGCCGGTGCCACCGGGCTTGCCAGCACGCCGGACAAGTCCAGCTTGGACTGGCGGGCGGTGAGGCCGGGCAGGGCTTCGAGCAAGTCGGTGCGACCGATGAGGTCGGTGAGCTGGGCGACGCCAAGCTCTGCCATCAGCTCGCGGGTCTCCTCGGCGATGAACTGGAAGTAGTTCATCACCATCTCCGGCAGGCCGGTGAAGTGCTCCCGGCGCAGCTTCTCATCCTGGGTCGCGACGCCGGTGGCGCAGTTGTTCAGGTGACAGATCCGCAGGTATTTGCAACCGAGCGCCACCATGGGGCCGGTACCGAAACCGAAGCTCTCGGCGCCGAGGATGGCCGCCTTGATGATGTCCAGACCCGTCTTGAGACCACCGTCCACCTGCAGACGCACCTTGTGGCGCAGACCGTTGGCGACCAGCGCCTGCTGGGTCTCGGCCAGACCCAGCTCCCAAGGGGATCCGGCGTATTTGACCGAGGTCAGCGGGCTTGCACCTGTGCCGCCGTCGTAGCCGGAGACGGTGATGAAGTCCGCGTAGGCCTTGGCCACGCCGCAGGCGATGGTGCCGACGCCAGGCTCGGACACCAGCTTGACCGACACCAGGCAGTCGGGGTTGATCTGCTTAATGTCGAAGATGAGCTGGGCCAAGTCTTCGATGGAGTAGATGTCGTGGTGCGGCGGCGGGGAGATGAGGGTCACGCCGGGCACGGAATAACGCAGCTTGGCTATCTGTGCTGTCACCTTGTCACCGGGCAGCTGCCCCCCTTCGCCGGGCTTGGCGCCCTGGGCGACTTTGATCTGCACCACGTCCGCGTTCATAAGGTAGTGGGGAGTGACGCCAAAGCGCCCCGACGCCACCTGCTTGATGCGGGAGTTCTTCTCGGTGCCGAAGCGCTTGGGATCTTCGCCGCCTTCACCGGAGTTGCTCTGACCGCCGAGGCGGTTCATGGCGATGGCGAGCGCCTCATGGGCCTCGGGGCCCAGGGCACCGATGGACATGGCGGCGGAGTCGAAGCGCGGGAACATCCTGGCCGCGGGTTCCACCTCTTCCAGAGCGATGGGCGTCGTGCCCTTTTTCAGGGACAAGAGGTCGCGCAGGGTCGCCACCGGGCGCTCGTTGACCAGACGGGCGTACTCCTTGTAGTCGGCGTAGTTGCCGGAGCGCACCGCCACTTGCAGGGTCTGCACCACGTCCGGGTTGTAGGTGTGGTACTCGCCACCGTGGACGAATTTGAGCAGGCCGCCCTGAGTGAGCGGCTTGCGGCCGAGCCAGGCCTGGCGGGCCAGATTGACCTGATCCTGCTGGATATCGGCAAAATCGGCGCCCTGGATGCGGCTCGATACGCCGCGGAAGCAGAGCTCCACCACCGCCTTGGAGAGGCCGATGGCTTCGAACAGCTGGGAGCAGCGGTAGCTCGCCACCGTGCTGATGCCCATCTTGGACATCACCTTGTAGAGGCCCTTGTTGATGCCGTTGCGGTAGTTGAGCATGGCCTGGCGCAGGCTCATCTTGAGCACGCCTTCCTCGACCTGTTTGGCCAGAGTCTCGTAAGCCAGATAAGGATAAATGGCGGTTGCACCGAAGCCCAGCAGTACGGCGAACTGGTGCGGGTCGCGTACGCTGGCGGTTTCCACCAGAATGTTCGCATCGCAGCGCAGATTGTTGTCCACCAGGGTGCGCTGCACCGCCCCCACCGCCATGGCGGCCGGGATGGGCAGGGTGTCCTGGCTGATGTCTCTGTCCGACAGCACGATGAGCACTGTGCCGGCGCGGGCCGCGTCGGCGGCTTCACGGCAGAGGCGCTCGAGGGCCGCCTGCAGCCCCTCTTCGGGCTGGTAGTTGAGGCTCAGTACCGCGTGGCGGTAGTGCTCCCCTTCCAGGGCCAGCAGCTGGTGGAAGTCGGAGTAGAGCAGGATCGGCGACTGGAACAGCACCCGGTGGGCGTGGCCGAAGGTCTCGTTGAACACGTTCTGCTCGCGGCCGATACAGGTGGCCAGCGACATGACGTGGTTTTCCCGCAGGGGATCGATGGGCGGGTTGGTCACCTGGGCGAACATCTGGCGAAAGTAGTCGTACAGGGTGCGCTGGCTGGAGGAGAGCACCGCCATGGGGGTGTCATCCCCCATGGAGCCCACCGCCTCCTGGCCGTTCTCGCCGAGCACGCGGATCACCTGATCCAGCTCCTCGTAGGAGTAGCCGAACAGCTTCTGGTAGGTCTTGAGGCGATCGTCCGGGAACTCGCGGGCACCGGTGCTGGCGTCGTCCATCTGCTCGAACGGCACCAGGCGCTTGCAGTGCTTGTCCATCCACTGCTTGTAGGTGTGACGGCTCTTGAGATCGTCATCGATCTCGAAGCTGGTCCAGATCTTGCCGTTGCTGGTATCCACCACGAACAGCTCGCCCGGGCCGACCCGGCCCTTCTCCAGTACCTCGTCCGGGGTGTAGTCCCAGGTGCCCACTTCGGAGGCCAGGGTGATGAACTTGTCCTTGGTGATGACGTAGCGGGCCGGGCGCAGGCCGTTGCGGTCGAGGGCACAGGTGGCGTAGCGGCCATCGGTCATGACGATGCCGGCCGGGCCATCCCAGGGCTCCATGTGCATGGAGTTGAAGTCATAGAAGGCGCGCAGATCGTCATCCATGTTCGGGTGCTTCTGCCACGCAGGCGGGATCAGCAGGCGCATGGCGCGGAACAAGTCCATGCCGCCGGCGAGGAAGAGATCCAGCATGTTGTCGAGGCTCGAGGAGTCCGAGCCCGTGGTGTTGACGAAGGGGGCGGCTTCCTGCAAGTCCGGAATGAGCGGAGTGGCAAACTTGTAGCTGCGGGCCTTGGCCCACTGGCGGTTGCCGGCGATGGTGTTGATCTCGCCGTTGTGAGCCAGGTAGCGGAACGGCTGTGCCAACGGCCAGCGCGGGCTGGTGTTGGTAGAGAAACGCTGGTGGAACACGCAGATGGCGGCCTGCATGCGGATGTCGGCGAGATCCAGATAGAAGCGCGGCAAGTCCACCGGCATGCACAGCCCTTTATAGACGGTGACCAGGTTGGAGAGACTGACCACGTAGAAGTAGTCGTCGCTGATGCGCTTCTCGATGCGGCGGCGCACGATATAGAGGCGGCGCTCGAGATCCTTGTCGACCCAGCCCGGGGGGGCGTTGACAAAGACCTGTTCGATGCTGGGCAGTGAGGCCTTGGCGATGGGACCGAGTACATTGGTATCGATGGGCACCTTGCGCCAACCGACCAGACTCAAGGTCTCTTTCTCAAGCTCCTCGTCGATGATGTCGCGAGTGGCCTGGGCCAGGACGGGATCCGGGTTCAGGAACAGCATGCCGACCGCATAATTGCGGCCAAGGTGCCATCCCTTCTCTTCGGCGACAGCGCGATAGAAGCTGTCCGGTTTTTGCAGCAGCAGGCCGCAGCCATCGCCAGTTTTGCCATCGGCGGAGATACCGCCGCGGTGCTGCATGCGAGCCAAGGCTGACATCGCGAGACGGACAAGCTTGTGGCTGGCTTCCCCTTCCATGTGGGCCAACAGGCCGAAGCCACAGTTATCCCTCTCCAGCTTTGGATCATATAGTGACATTGCATTTCTCCCTTGCTCGGCCTTCCATCGCTCTGTCATCGACAGACTGCATAAATTGCGATTGGCTCTTGTGGTTCCGTCCGCCTGAGGTGGCGAATCTCCAAACTAATGGGAATTTTCGGCAAGGTCAATTGGACATCCCTGCTGTTTGCAATGTTACATCGGCATAACAAAATGCGGGATTGGGGGGGTAATTCTGATTAAACCTATATATTAATCTGATATTTATTTAAATAGTGGTTTTTTGCTCTGCCAATGGTGGGTTTGGTGGTTGACTGCATCGTGCCCGTTTCCTGTAGTAATCTTACCAATTCATCTCGTCAGGGGAGGGCGGGGATCACATTTCAGGATCCTGTGTCTTGCATTTACAGATTGCCGGGCTATATGGAAATTATTCATGATTAACAGTTGTTTATAGCCACTCCCGGTTTACCGCTGGCAACCTTGCCGGGAGAGAGAAGGTTTCCAAAAGTACCCTGAATAGCATGGTTGTGTATATTTATTCGTGAATTGATGAATATTTATATGATTTCTGGCCAAAGAGAGGCTTGATCCAGCTCACTCCCTCCCAAGGACCTAGCCCTTACAATGTCGCCTCATCACGGAGGCGTCATGCAGTTACACGAACTCATCAATACATTCGGCCAGGATCTCAAGCAGCGTCATGGCCAGAAGATCCATAAACTCTCCATTCACGGTGCCTTTACCTGCCCGAATCGGGACGGCACCCTTGGCCGTGGCGGCTGCACTTTCTGTAACGTCTCCTCTTTTGCCGACGAGTCGGCCCAGCAGCTTTCCGTCGTGCAGCAACTGCTGGCGAGGCGGGATGAGGTGACCCGCGCCAAGCGTTATCTCGCCTATTTTCAGGCCTACACCAGTACCTACGCCGAGGTGGAGTACCTGCAGCGCATGTATGAAGAGGCGTTGTCGGTGAGCGACATGGTGGGGCTCTGTGTCGGCACCCGCCCGGACTGTGTGCCGGATGCGGTGCTGGACTTGCTGGCCGGCTATCAGGCGAGAGGCTACGAGGTGTGGCTGGAGCTCGGGCTGCAGAGCGCCAATGACAAGACGCTGCAGCGGATTAACCGGGGTCATGGCTATGGCGCCTATGAAGATGCGGTGCGCCGCGCCCATGCCAGAGGCATTAAAGTGTGTGCCCACCTCATCGTCGGTCTGCCGGGGGAGGCGGCCATGGACAGCCTGGGGACTCTGCACCGCATCGTCGAGACCGGGGTGGAAGGGATCAAACTGCATCCGCTGCACGTGGTGGAGGGGAGCTCCCTTGGCAAGGCCTGGCAAGCAGGGCGTCTCGTGGTTCCGACCCTGGAGGAGTATGTTGCGGCAGCGGTGGCCATGATCCAGCACACTCCTCCCGAGGTGGTGTACCACCGCATCTCGGCATCGGCCCGCCGCCCGACCCTGCTGGCGCCTGCCTGGTGCGAGAATCGCTGGACGGCCATGGCCGATATCGCGGCGGAACTGAGTCGCATGGGCCCCCAGGGGGCCAGCCTGGGTCGACCCTTCTCCCTGCTGGGCACTAATGAGCAGTCACTCTAATTTCATCAAAAAAACAGGGGCTTATTAGAAGAAATTCAGTCTTTGCGGTATAGTTTCATTCAAGTCGCCTTGTTATCATGGTCGGCTTGAAAAATACATTGTTATCAATAAGCTTGTAGTGTTTACGAATCGGACAGGACGCGTCGGTATTCGGGCCGCCACCTCACGCCATCCGGGTTTCATATCCGGGGCCAGATGAGGGAGTGAGGCGCGTCATGGAAAGTCCTGTCACCGTGCGCTAATCAGGTTGTCGATCCCGGGGTCTGTACATGATGTCTTTTGCCGATCCCCGCCGCCTCGGGTGGCGACACTCCCGCGACAACCGTTTGAAATCATATTTAACGGGATGCTATGCAAGCAGAAACTAGCCGTATTGATGAGCTACTGGAATGCCTGGTCTTCTTGACCCGCTTTTATGGCGTACCCAACAGCCAGGATGCCCTGACCAACGGCTTGCCGCTGGTATCCGGCCGTCTGAGTACCGCACTCTTCAGCCGCGCTGCCGAGCGGGGAGGGCTCTCGGCCCGTGAGGTGATCCAGCCGCTCGAAAACATCTCTTCTCTGCTGCTGCCCTGCGTGTTGCAGACCCGCAACGGCGGGGCTTGCATCCTGCTGGAATGGAGTGAAGACAGAAGCCAGGGCAAAGTCATCTTTCCCCAGGCCGGTGATGCCGCCCAGTGGGTGAGCGTTGCCCAGCTCGGTGACGAATACAATGGCCGATGCTTCTTCGTCAAGAAGCAGTTCAAGTTTGACGAGCGCTCCCCCAAGGTCCTGGAGACCCGGGATGGCCACTGGTTCTGGAGCACGCTGTTCGAGTCCCGTGGTATCTATCGGGACGTGCTGATCGCCTCCATCCTCATCAACCTGTTTGCGGTGGCCAGCCCCCTGTTCACCATGAACGTCTACGACAAGATTGTGCCTAACCTGGCCTTTGACTCCCTCTGGGTGCTGGCGGTCGGGGCCATGGTGGTGTTTACCTTCGACTTCGTCATGCGCCAGTTGCGCAGTTACTTCATCGATATCGCGGGCAAGAAATCGGACGTGTTGTTGTCGGCCAAGATCTTCGCCAAGGTGATGGGGATGAAGATGGAGTCGCGTCCCGCCTCGACGGGGGCCTTTGCCAAACACCTGCAGGAGTTCGAGTCGGTGCGGGAATTTTTTACCTCCGCCACCGTCTCCACCCTGATTGATCTGCCCTTTGCCATCTTCTTCCTGTTCATCATCTGGATCTTCGCCGGTGTCATGGTAGTGGTCCCCATCGTCGCCATCCTGATCCTGGTTGCCTACAGCTTCTATATTCAGGAGCCCCTCAAGCAGTCCATTGAGGAAGGCTCCCGTCTCGCCTCCCAGAAGAACGCGAACCTCATCGAGAGCATCTCAGGCCTTGAGACCGTGAAGATCTTCGGCGCCGAGAGCCTGTTCCAGCACCGCTGGGAGCAGGCGGTATCCCATATCTCCACCTGGGGTGTGCAGACCCGCCGTATTACCAACTCCATGTCATCACTGGCGAGTTACATCCAGCAGGTGGTGACCGTGGGGCTGGTTATCGTCGGGGTCTATCAGATCTCGGAAGGATTGGTGACCATGGGGGGCATGATCGCCGCCGTCATGCTGTCGAGTCGCGCCATCGCGCCCATGGTGCAACTCTCCGTGCTCTCCACGCGCTATAACCAGGCCAAGTCGGCCCTCGAGATCCTCGAGAAGATCATGATGACCCCGGGGGAGCAGGAGGAAGGCAAGCAGTACATCCACCATCCGGTGATCCAGGGGCGCATCGAATTCGAGAATGTCTCCTTCAAGTACCCGGGGATGGAGAGCAGCACCCTGCACAACATCTCCCTGCGCATCGAACCCGGCGAGAAGGTGGCCATCATCGGCCGTATTGGCGCGGGCAAGACCACGCTGGAGAAGCTGCTGATGGGTCTCTATCGTCCGACCGACGGCTCGGTCAGGCTCGATGGTTTTGAACTGGATCAACTGCCGCCGGCGGCCATCCGCCGCAATATCGGCTGTGTGCCCCAGGACGTGACCCTCTTCTTTGGCTCGGTGCGGGACAACATCATGCTCGGCAACCCGCTGGTGGATGATGCGCGGGTGATGCGCGCCGCCAAGCGCGCCGGGGTGACCAATTTCACCAACCGGGATCCCAACGGGCTGGACAGACAGATAGGTGAAGGTGGACGCCAGCTCTCCGGTGGCCAGCGTCAGGCCATCTTGCTGGCTCGCTCCCTGCTCAATGATCCACCCATCCTGGTGATGGACGAGCCGACCTCCAACATGGACAACCAGTCCGAGATGCTGGTGAAGCAGGAACTGGCGCGGCTCGGGCCCGAAACCACGCTGATCCTCATCACCCACAAGACCTCCATGCTGGATGTGGCTTCCCGGGTGATCGTGGTGGAGCAGGGCCAGATAGTGGCCGATGGTCCCAAAGAGGTGGTATTGCAACAATTGAAGGAAGGCAAGGTACGCGTGCAGGAGACGGCCCATGGCTAACAACTGGTTCAAGAAAACGGCCCCCGACACCGTCCTGCCTTCCCCGGAACAGCTGGAGTTCGTGGATGACGGGGCCGCCGCCGTCCTGCTGACCACGCCGACCCGTGCCAGGGTTCTGCTGTGGGCCTGCTTCCTGTTCTTCGTGAGTGCCATCGTCTGGGCCGCCTGGGCGAAGCTCGATGAAGTCACCGTGGGCCAAGGCAAGGTGATCCCGTCTCGCCAGCTGCAGGTCATCCAGAACCTGGAAGGGGGGATCGTCAAGGAGATCTTCGTCAAGGAAGGGGACATCGTCGAAAAAGGGGAGCCTTTGCTGCGCATCGACGACACCCGCTTCAAGTCGGATTTTCGGGAGCGTGAGCAAGAGCTGGTGACCCTCAAGGGGGATATCGCCCGTCTGCGCGCAGAGATAAAGAGCGTGATCGTAAAGAATGAGCCGAATCTGGGCTGGCGTGAGCAAGTGGTCATCGACAAGCAGCCCATCGTCTTCCCGGATGGCTATGAGAATGTGTTCGCCGAATATGCGAACCGGGAGAAGTCGGTTCAGAACGATCGTCTCAACAATCTGCAGAACCAGCTTTATATCCTTGGTCAGCAGATAGAGCAGAAAGAACAGGAAACCATAGAGCTCAATGCCAAGATCCGCACCGTGAGCCGCAGCGTCGACCTGGCGCGTCAGGAGCTCAACATCAGCCGTCCGCTCGCGAAAGAGGGGATAGTGCCTCAGGTGGAGCTTATCAAGCTGGAGCGGCAGGTGAACGAGATGCAAGGGGAGCTGGAAGCCAATCGCCTGCTGATCCCCAAGCTCAACTCTGTGCTCCGTGAAACCATCTCCAAGCGCAATGATATCGCCCTGAAATTCCGGGCCGACTCCCAAACTGAGCTCAACGAGCGTCAGGGCAAGTTGGGTCAGCTCTCAGAGGGGCAGGTCGGGCTGCGTGACCGGGTCGATCGGACCAGCGTCATCGCCCCGCTCAAGGGCACCATCAAGAAACTCAAGATCAATACCCTGGGGGGCGTCGTGCAGCCCGGGATGGATCTGATGGAAATAGTACCGCTGGAAGATACCCTGCTGGTGGAGGCCAAGGTCTCGCCGAAGGACATCGCCTTCCTGCGTCCCGGGCTCGAGGCCGTGGTCAAGATAACGGCGTACGATTTCACTGTTTATGGAGGTTTACATGGCAAGGTTGAACAGATAAGCGCGGACTCCATTCAGGATGAGGAGGGCAACTCCTTCTATCTGGTGCGGGTCCGAACCGAGAAGAGTTATCTGGGCGATGAGCTTAACGCACTTCCCATCATCCCCGGTATGTTAGCCAGTGCAGATATCATAACTGGTAAAAAAAGTGTCTTAGACTACTTGCTAAAGCCGATCTTGCGGGCTAAGCAGTCGGCACTGAGAGAACGATAAGCCAACAATCTAAAAACAACATGACTGGAGATACCATGAAGAAGACGATTGTTGCCATGCTGGTCAGTGGCGCAGTGCTGTTCCCTGGCCTTGGCCAGGCTCAAACGCTGGAGCAGTCAGTGGCACAGTCACTGGCCACCCATCCTAAAATCAAGGAAGCTTTTGACCTCTATCAGGCACGACTGTATCAGCATGATGGAGCCAAAGGTGGCTATTATCCCACCATCGATCTGCGTGGCGGTGTCGGTTATGAAAAGACTGACAGCCCCTCGACCCGCGCTGCTGGCGCGAACTCGCAGACCATCGATGATTCCATGACTCGTAAAGAGGCCGGGATCAGTCTGCGCCAGATGCTGTTCGACGGCTTTGACGTCAGCAGCAACGTGGCCCGTACCGATGCCGCCGCCGAGGCCCAGCGCCTGGCCATGATCTCCGAAGCAGAGAATACCGCGCTGCGCGTGGCAGAGGTGTACCTCAACATGCTGCGTCAGCAGGAGATCCTGGAGCTATCCAAGCAGAACCTGGAGACTCACGAACAGATCCGCAGTGACATCCAGAAACGGACTGACTCCGGCCTGGGGTCGACCGCAGACCAGACCCAGATCGATGGTCGTGTGGCCCGAGCCTATTCCAACCAGGCGGCAGCCGAGAACAACTATCGGGATGCCGAGAGTGAGTTCATCCGTGTCGTGAACGAGGTACCCAAGGATCTGGTTCAGCCCGCGCCTAACAGCCAGCTGATCCCGGCGACCCTTGAAGATGCGCTCAAGACGGCGACCGAGCTGCATCCGACGCTGTTGTCATCCCTGCAGGATATCGAAGAGGCGAAATACCAGCACGAAGGGTCCAAGTCCGGCTTCTATCCGAATGTGGCATTCGAAGTGGATCAGAACTGGAACGAGGATATCGACGCGGTCAAGGGCCGTAACGACGACCTGACCGCCATGGTCCGGATGCGCTACAACCTGTTCCGTGGTGGCTCCGATCTGGCGGAAAGCAAAGCCACCTCGGCGCTCTATTCCCAGGCGAAAGACATTCACTTGAATGCCTTCCGTCAGGTGGAAGAGGGTACCCGTCTTGCCTGGAACGCCAAAGAGTCTCTGGCCAAGCAGAAGGTGTTCCTCAAGGAACACGTGGATGCGAGCTATGACACCGTTCAGGCGTACAAGAAGCAGTTTGGTCTGGGCCAACGGACCTTGCTGGACGTGCTGAACACGGAGAATGAACTGTTCGAAGCGCGTCGCAGCTACATCACGGCCGAGTATGACTCCTTGCTGGCGGACTACCGGATCCTCAACGCCACCGGGGGTCTGCTCAATGCCATGAACGTGCAGCAGCCAGCCGATTGGCAGGCCAACAACAACTGATGTCCATCCCGTTGACATGAGTTCAGACAAAGCAATGGCTGCAGCTCGCTGCAGTCATTCTTTTATGTTGTTGTCTCACGGGACGTTTTGATGCACTGCCGCAGGGGAAGAATGTGACGTTCGGCTACAAAGCAAGCAGCAACGGGATGACCAGGTGGGGACGGCTTATGCGTCTGTCTCTGCGTGGTTCTCGTTCGATGCTCTGGTTGTGCCTGCTGTCGCTCCCCTTGCTGCTCAATGCCAGCCAGCCTCTCTCATCGGAAGATCTCAAACTGGTCAAGCGTGCGGAAGAGACCTATGGCGTGAGGGCAGGCAAGCGGGTGACCGGTTGGCGCACCCTGGCCATGCAGAATCGGGATGCGGGCCTGTCGGATCGGCAGAAACTGGAGAAGGTGAACCAGTTCTTCAATCAGATGCGCTTCATCGACGACATCAAGCTGTGGCACAAGAAAGATTATTGGGCGACCCCGTTGGAATTTTTGGGGGCTGCCGGCGGAGATTGTGAAGACTTCAGCATTTCCAAATATTTTACGCTGCTGGAGCTTGGCATCCCGGATGAAAAAATGCGAATGGTATATGTCAAGGCATTGGATTATAACCAGTTTCATATGGTGGTTGCGTATTATGAGACGCCCGCCTCCGTGCCATTGATTTTGGACAATCTGGTCGGCGCCATTCGACCGGCCAGTCAACGGGCGGATCTGCTGCCCATTTACAGCTTTAACGGTAGTCACTTGTGGTTGATGAAGGCGCGTGGACAAGGGGAATTGACCGGACAGTCGTCACGCTTGGGATTATGGAATGATTTACGCAATCGCATGACTTCGGGGCGATTGGCTCGGCCAGTGCTGAATTTGGATGATTAACCTATGACGCTCTACAGACAATTATTGGCAACCATGTTGCTTCTGTTCGGATTGCTGTTTGCCGCCACCTATTGGGTGCAGTTCAATTCGACCCGCAACTATCTGGCACAGCAACAGGAAACCACGGTGATCAACACCGCCACCTCCCTGGGGCTGGCGTTGACGCCTTATCTGGAGAATGGCGACAAGGTCAGCGCCGAGTCGGTCATCAAGGCCGTGTTCGATGGTGGTTATTATCAGCTGGTGCGTCTGGACTTGCTGGCCTCCAAGGATGTGATCGAGCTGGATAACACCAACAACATCCAGGGAGTGCCCCAGTGGTTCATCGGATTGGGATTGTTTCCTGAGGTATCCAACGAATCTATTTTGACCTCTGGCTGGTTGCAGCTTGGCAAACTGAAGGTCGTGGGCCATCCCGGGCAGGCCTACTACGAACTCTGGGAAGGGATGAGTAAGCTGGCCAGCTGGTTCCTGATCGGGTTCTTGATCACGACCATCTTGTTGATGCGGGCCCTGAATTATCTGCTCAAACCCCTCAAGCTCATCTGCGATCAGGCCGTCGAGATTGAATTGCACCACTTCGGGCATGCCATCCCGGAACCCAAGACGCGTGAATTGAAGCAGGTGGTACAAGCCATCAACATCCTGTCCAGCAAGCTGGCCGTGCAGTTCAAAGAACAGGCCGACGAAGCGGAAAATCTGCGTGCCCGCGTCTATGTGGATGCGGTCTCGGGTCTTGGCAACCGCTCCTACTTTGTGGGGCAGGTCAACGCCTGGATTGCCGAGGCAGGGCAGGGCGGCGTCATGCTGGTCGCCGTGGACATGCTGGATGATCTCTATCGGGAAGAGGGGTTCGCCGCCCGGGACAACATGGTGAAATCCATCGCCCAGGTGCTCAAAGAACTCCTCAATGGTTGGGATGGATCCGCGCTGGCTCGGATCTCGGCCACCGAATATGCCCTGCTTTGTCCGACCGATGATCTCTCCCGCCTCAAGGAGCTGGCCGAGACCATCAATAGCCGTATCGCGGATCTGGTCGTGAACCCCATGGGTGAGGGGCGTGCGCTCTCCGTCATCGGCATCGCCGGGCGCGATGGCAGCGACGATCTCTCCGCTCTGCTGACCAAGGCGGACAATGCCCTCGGCAAGGCGCGCAACGAACGCCGTGGTGCCGTGGTGATGGAAGGTGGCACAGAGCAGGGGCTGATGGGCCGTCTGGCCTGGCGCGACCTGGTACAAGATGCCATTGCCAGAAGCTTGTGGCGCTTCAAGGCGCAGCCTGCCTGTCGCTTTGACGATGGTGCCCGGCTGCATGCCGAGCTGTTCGCCTCCATTTCGCGAGACGGGACGGATTACTTTGCCGGCCAGTTCCTGCCGGCCATCGAGCAGTTCAAGATGGGACCCGAGTTCGATCAGGCCGTGCTGGAGGCCTGCGTTCCGTTGCTCCAGCAGCAACCCGATCTGGTGCTCGCCGTCAACATCACCGCAGGTTCACTCTGTTCCGATGAATTCCTGAGCTGGTTGCGAGACTATCTGGGCCAGCATGGGGAGCTCAAAGAGAAGCTGCTGTTTGAAATTCCCGAGGCCGCCATCATGAAGCACAAGGATCAGGTGGCTGTCTTGGTCAGCGTGCTGCAAGAATATGGCTTCCAGTGGGGGGTCGATCATTATGGTCGCCACTTCCAGTCACTGGGCTATCTGGAAGAGTTGGCTCCGGCCTATGTCAAGGTGGATCACGGCTATACCAGCCAGATCATGGAGCCGGGGGCTGATACCTCCTTCCTGGCGGCGGTTTGCCGTGCGGCTCACAATGCCGGCGTCATCACCATCGCCACGCGGGTGGAGGATGAGCAGCAGGTCGAGATGCTGGCCAAGTTGCACATCGATGGTTATCAGGGCTTCGTCCATCCGGCGTTCCCGCTCTCCTGAGCAATATCAAAATCCAAATGGGCCCCATTGTGGGCCCTTTTTTATATCCATTTAGAATAAGCTTTCGTTTTTTTGGGTTGGTATCGATGAATGGGGTAGATGTCGATTTGTTAATCTATTGATTTATTTGTGTAAAAATTCACCATTCGATTCGCTGCATCAGAGTGGGGTGAACAGTTTCAAATCAGTACATTTTTGCAACGGAAGCCGACGGGGGGGAAATCTAAGGTGTATGCATCAAGATTTGTCACCCTGGAGCAATGGATATGCGTACCCAAATCATCGACAAGGCCGTCGTCGTCTCATCCGTAGAAGGCAATGTTCAGATCCTGCTGGCCGATGGCAGCAGTCGTCCCCTCCAGCCCGGAGAGATATTGCAGCCAGGGGCCAAACTCAACATCGCCGACGACGCCAAGCTGATGCTGGCCCCTTATGATGACGGCCCCAATGTTGCGCCAGAGGCCCCAGCCCCCACGGATGCGCCAGCACAGGGAGATCCTTCCTCATCGGCCGAGAACAAGGATGTCTCGCCAGAAATCGCCGCGTTGCAAAAATCCATACTGGAAGGGGTTGACCCGACCAAGAACTTCGAAGCCGCGGCTGCGGGCGGCGCTCCGGCCGCTGGTGGTGGTGGTGGCGGGATTGGCGGGGTAGCCGGCGCTAGCGGCAATGGCGGTTTTGTCGTCATCGACCGCATTGGTGATGCCACCATTGCTAGCGCGGGCTTTGATACCAGCCATGACGCGGCTGCCGGGCAAAATCCGGTACAAGCAGATGATCTGCTGCCTGACAACCAACTCGACGATCTGGATGAGTTCGCCGTGACGCAGGAAGATCAGTCCGTCAGCGGCGACCTGCTTGCCAACAGCACCAACCCTGATGGTCCCTTTGGGGTGTCGATCCTCACCTACAGCTGGGGCAACAACATCGGCGTGCCAGCCGGGGTGGCAACCACGCTGGACGGGATAGGCACGCTGATCATCAATGCCGATGGGACCTATACCTTCACTCCGGCCCTCAACTATACGGGCCCGGTTCCCCCGGCCGATTACATCGTCACGGATGGGGCCGATACCAATCCTTCGACACTGATCATCACCATCACTCCGGTAGATGAAGGGGTCTCTCTCGGCGGGTTGGCGGTGGAGGGGGGCGAGCTTCTCCTCAATGAAGCCGCCCTGGCCGATGGCAGTGCACCGGATGCCGCGGCTTTGACCAAGGGCGGTACCTTTACCTTCAATGCGGCCGACGGGATCCAGAGCCTGACCCTGGGTGGGGTGACGCTCATCAGCAATGGTCAGGTCATCACCAGTTTCCCGCAGACCATCCCAAGCCCGCTGGGCAACCAGTTGCTGGTGACCGGTATCAGTTACAACCCGGTGACCGGTGTCGGTAGCGTCAACTACAGCTATACCCTGAGCGACAATGAGTCTCACACCCAGCCAGCCAATGACACGGCGCTGACCGAGAGCTTCGGTGTCGTGTTGACAGACAGCGACGGTGACAGTACCAGCGCCAGCCTGGATGTGGTGATCCTCGATGACGTGCCGAGCGTGTCTGTGGTGCCAGGTTCTGCCGAGCTGGGTGTGCTCAGCGTGGACGAGAGCCTGCCGCAACTGGGCGGTGCGGACAACGACGGCGTTGCCAGTGTGACGCTGGCGGCCTCAGTGGTGCAGGCCCAGTTTAGCCATGCCTTCGGGGCTGACGGGGCGGGCAGTATCGGCTACAGCCTCTCTCTTGGTGGCAACAATGTAGCGAGTGGTCTCTATGCGGTCGATCCGCAAGCTGCCAATGGTCAGGGTACCCAAATCGTGCTCAACCAGGTCGGCAATGTCATCACTGGCAGCGCCAACGGGGTGAGTTATTTCACCCTGACCATCAACCCTGCCACTGGCGCCGTGACCCTGACCCTGCTGGACAATATCTGGCAAGGGGATACCAGCAGCAATGATGACAGCGTCAGCCTGACCCTCGGCAGTGGCATCTTGACACTGGTGCAGACGGTGACCGACTCCGATGGTGACAGCGCCAAGGCCAGCCTGGATCTGGGGGCGAGTGGCGTGTTCCGCTTTGAAGACGATGGCCCGACGTCCGGTCTGGCCCCCGAGTTCCAGCGCCCCGGACTCGTGACGGTCGATGAAAGCCTGCCTGCACTGGGTGGTGCCGGCAACGACGGTATTGCCAGTGCGACCCTGACGGGGGCGGCCGTGCAGTCCCAGTTCAGTCATGTCTTCGGCGCCGATGGGGCTGGCAGCGTACGCTACAGCTTGATGCTCAATGGCGGCAACGTAGCCAGCGGCCTCTATGCCGTTGACCCCTCTGCCGCCAATGGCCAGGGTGCCCAGATCCTGCTCAATCAGGTGGGGAATGTCATCACCGGCAGTGCCAACGGGGTGAGCTATTTCACCCTCACCATCGATCCGGCCAGTGGTGCCGTGACCCTGAATTTGCTGGATAACATCTGGCATGGCGATACCGGCAATCATGACGACAGCGTCAGCCTGACCCTGGAGAGCGGTATCCTGACCCTGGTGCAGACGGTCACCGATGCCGATGGCGACAGCGCCAAGGCCAGTCTGGATCTGGGGGCCAACGGTACCTTCCGTTTCGAAGATGATGGCCCGACCACAGGGCCGGCTAGCGAGGCCCCGCGTCTGGGCTCTGTCACCGTGGATGAGAGCCTGCCTGCCTTGGGCGGTGTATACAGCGATGGCGTGGCCAGCGCGACCCTGGCGGCGGCCGCCGTGCAGGGACAGTTCAATGCGGCATTCGGCGCTGATGGAGCTGGCAGTATCGGCTACAGCCTGTCCCTCAGTGGCAGCGACGTGGCGAGCGGCCTCTATGCAGTCGATCCTTCTGTTACTAACGGTCAGGGGGCTCAGATCCTGCTGAACCAAGTAGGCAACGTCATCACCGGTAGCGCCAACGGGGTGAGCTATTTCACCCTGACGATCGATCCGGCCAGCGGCGCCGTGACCCTGAAGCTGCTGGACAATGTCTGGCACGGCAACACCAGCAACCCGGATGACAGCGTCAGTTTGACCCTAGAGAGCGGTGTGCTGACCCTGGTGCAGACAGTCACCGACGCCGATGGCGACAGTGCCAAGGCCAGCCTGGATCTGGGTGTGAATGGCACCTTCCGCTTCGAGGATGACGGCCCGACAGTCTGCCAGGTTGACGAAGCCCCGAGCCTTGGGACTGTCAAGGTGGACGAGAGCCTGCCGGCCCTGGGCGGTGCATACAACGATGGCGTTGTGAGCGCGACTCTGGCAGCCGTGACGGTGCAAGCACAGTTCAGCCATGCCTTCGGTGCCGATGGCGCCGGTCATATCGGCTACAGCCTGGCGCTCAGTGGCAGCAACGTGGCGAGCGGCCTCTATGCAGTCGATCCCTCTGCCGTCAACGGCCAGGGGGCCCAGATCCTGCTGAACCAAGTAGGCAACGTCATCACCGGCAGTGCCAACGGGGTGAGCTATTTCACCCTCACGATCGATCCCGCCAGCGGTGCCGTGACTCTGAAATTGCTGGACAACGTCTGGCACGGCAACACCAGCAATCCCGATGACAGTGTCAGCCTGACCCTGGAGAGCGGTGTCTTGACCCTGGTACAGACAGTCACCGATGCCGATGGCGACAGCGCCAAGGCCAGCGTGGATCTGGGTGTGAATGGCACCTTCCAATTCGAGGATGACGGTCCGACCGTCTGCCTGGCTGCCGAGGGGCCAAGCCTCGGGGTCGTGAAGGTCGATGAGAGCCTGTCGAACCTGGGCGGTGCATACAACGACGGCATTGTCAGTGCGACTCTGGCAGCCGCGACGGTGCAAGCTCAGTTCAGCCATGCCTTTGGTGCCGATGGTGCTGGTAGTATCGGCTATAGCCTGGCGCTCAGTGGCAGCAATGTGGCGAGTGGCCTTTATGCAGTCAACTCCTCTGCCGCCAACGGTCAGGGGGCTCAGATCCTGCTGAACCAGTCTGGCAATGTCATCACCGGCAATGCCAACGGCGTGGACTATTTCACCCTGACCATCAATCCCGCCAACGGCGAAGTGACTCTGAAACTGCTGGACAACGTCTGGCACGGCAATACCAGCGATCCCGACGACAGTGTCAGCCTGACCCTCAAGAGTGGCATCCTGACCCTGGTGCAGACCGTGACTGATGCCGATGGTGACAGTGCAAAAGCTAGCGTGGATCTGGGGGCCGGTGGCGTGTTCAGCTTCGAGGATGACGGCCCGACCGTTTGTCTGACAGAGGGGGCCCCACGCCTGTTGGCGACAGTGGATGAAAGCTTGCCCGCCCTGGGCGGCGCGGATAGTGACGGCATCGCGAGTGCTACCCTGACCGCAACCGCAGTGCAAGGTCAGTTCAGTCATGTGTTTGGTGCCGATGGTGCCGGCAGCGTCGGCTACAACCTGGTACTCAGTGGCAGCAACGTGGCGAGTGGCCTCTATGCAGTTAATCCCTCTGCCGCCAACGGTCAGGGGGCACAGATCCTGCTGAACCAGTCTGGCAACGTCATCACCGGCAGTGCCAACGGAGTGAACTACTTCACCCTGACCGTCGATCCTGTCACGGGTGCCGTGACCTTGACCTTGCTGGACAACGTCTGGCACGGCAACACCACCAGTTCGGATGACAGCGTCAGCCTGGCGCTCAAGAGCGGTATCCTGACGCTGGAGCAAACGGTAACCGATGCCGATGGCGACAGCGCCAAGGCCAGCCTGGATCTGGGGGCCGGTAAGGTGTTCAGCTTCGAGGACGATGGTCCGCAGTTGCGGGACCTGCAAGGTGGTGGCATCAGAGTACAGGTACAGGAAGATGCGCTGACGCTGGCTGGCGGCGCGCCCCACGAGGGCAATCATGAAAATGCCGGGCAGACCACCACGGCCAGTGATACTACGGGTTCCCTCAATACCCTGGTGAACTTCGGGGCAGACGGCCCCGGTGCATTCAGCCTCTCCAACAATGTCAGCTCCCTGACCGCGCAAGGATTGAGCAGCGGTGGCATGGCGCTGAGTTACAACGTCGTGGGCAATGTGCTGACGGCCTCGGCCGGGGGGACGGTTATCTTCACCCTGGCGGTGGCCGCCGATGGCGATTACACCTTCACCCTGAAGGGACCGCTGGATCACCCCGTCAAGGAAGGGTTGCCCAACGGCGACAATGAACTGCTGCCCGTGCCCATCGATTTCTCCGGGGTGCTGGTTGCGACCGATGGGGATGGCGACAAGTTATCCGGTTTTGGCAAAGGCGCCTTTGTTGTCGATGTGCAGGATGATATTCCGGTGGCCCAAGATGACTATGCCACCGTGCTTGCGGGGCAGTCCCAGAACATCAACATGGTGTTTGTACTCGATTTCAGCGGCAGCATAGATAACAACGAACTGAACGCCATGCTCGATGCGGTGCGTACCGCCGGGCAGACCCTGTTCAACACCTCGGGTGGTCAGGTCAAGATCCAGATAGTGGCCTTCGCCAGTGATTCTATTGGTTACCCTGTTGTCGACAATGTCACGGCGTTTACAAATTTGGTGAACTCGCTGAACCCGCAAGAAGGCGGTACGCGACCGCTTAACAGCAATACCAACTTCACCGACGCCATCGAACAGACTATGGACTCTTATACCCCGCTTCCGGGGTGGAATAATCAAGTGGTCTTCATCAGTGATGGCAATCCTAATGAGGGGAATGTGCCAGGTAACTCGTTACAACCTAGCACTGCGAATGACTGGAACACCTTCGTCGACAGCAAAGGTATCACTGTCACCACTATCGGTATCGGCGACGGAATAAACGATACCCGCCTACAGGATGTGGACCTCGATGCAGGTCCGAACAATACCCCGTTGCGGGTGAACGATTTCGGTGATCTGGTCGATACCCTGCTTAATCAGGTGATTGGTGGTCTGGTACAGGGCAACGTGCTCAATGGCTCCAACAATGTGGTTGGCGGTGGGGATGATGATGCCTATGGTGCCGATGGCCCGGGTTATATCCAGTCCATCAAGATTGGGGCGATCACCTACAGCTGGGATGGTGTGCTCGACGGCGATCAGCAACTGACTGCCGTGACCACTCCCGCGGGTGGCAAGTTGAGTTTCAACTTCTCCACCGGTGCATGGAGCTATCAGGCTCCCGCCAATGTGAATGGCGATCTGACCGAGGACTTCCAATACACCATCATCGACAAGGATGGCGATCCGGCCACCGCAACCCTGCACCTCTATGTCGAGGATGTGGGGTCGGTGGAAGGCTATGTGGATGAGGATGAGCTGCCCACAGGCATCACCGACAACGATGGCGTCACCAACAGTATCAGCGGCAGTGTTGCGCCGCTGATCGTCGGTCCGGACAACTCCGCCACCATCAGCCTCAACACCAACACCAGCGGCGTGACTGCGGCCAGCTCTGGTGGCGTAGCATTGGTCTATACGGTTGTCGGCGACACCCTGACTGCCACCGCCAATGGGGCGACAGTCTTCACGCTCCAGGTTGGTTCAAATGGCAGCTATCAGTTCAACCTGGTCAAATCGCTGGATCATCCGCTGGGTAACGGCGATGACAGCGAACTGCTGACCCTGGATTTTACCAGCATCCTGAAGGCGACAGGCGGCAGTGGCACCCTGGCTGGCAGCTTCCTCATCCATGTGGAAGATGACGTGCCCAAAGCAAACGATGAAAACGGCGGCACTGTCACCGAAGACGTAGCGGGCAGCCTGGGCGGCAACGTACTGAGCAACGATGCCTCCGGTGCGGATACCCCGGCTGCCTTCGTGGGCTGGAGTGCGACCGGTCACAACAACAGCTCGGCAGTAGCCTCCCTGAATACCTATGGCAGCTTCGTGCAAAACGGTGATGGCAGCTGGACCTACGTGCTGGACAACAGCCGCCCGGCTACCCAGGCGCTGGGGGCGGGGTTCAACCAGAGCTACGACGTCTGGTACACCATGAAGGATGCGGATGGGGACGAGAGCACTGCCAAGCTGACCATCACGGTCAAGGGGGCGAACGATACCTCTACCGTGGTAACGGTGGCAGCGACCGGTCCGGACCATCTGGTGTACGAGTCTGGTCTCAATCCGAACGGCTCCAATGCGGCGGCCACTACCGAAACGGTGCCAGGCAGCTTCACGGTGTCGGCCTCGGACGGTATCTTGAACGTGGTGATAGGCGGAACGACCTATACCCTGGCGCAACTGCAAGGCTTCAACGGCAGTCAGAGCGTGAATACCGGGGAAGGGATACTGACTCTGCTGAGCTACAGCGGTACCGCCAGTGGTGGGACGGTGAACTACAGCTACACCCTGAGCGCGACCATCGACAATGACAGCAAGCTGGGCGCGACGGGTACTGAATTTGACGACAGCGTGACCATCACGGTGAACGGGGTGGGTGGTACCACGGCGAGTGACCAGCTGATAGTGCGCATCGTGGATGACACGCCGACGGCGATGAGCGACAGCAACCCGAACACTGCGAGCGAGAGCAACCTGACGCTGACCGGCAACGTCATCACCAACGACGTGCAAGGGGCAGATGGTGCGGCGGTGACCGGCGGTACCCTGAGCGGTACCTATGGCAGCCTGGTGCTCAATGCCAACGGCACTTATACCTACACCCTCAATCCGGGCGACGTGGACTTCAAGGCGCTGACCGGGGGCAGTGTGGGTAGTGAAGTGTTCACCTACACCCTGACCGATGCGGACGGTGATGTGAGCACGGCGACCCTGACCCTGAGCATCAAGAACGACGATGACGGGGTGACCATCACCAACCTGACACCCAAGGCACAGGGCGGGGATGCCATCGTGTACGAGGATGACCTGCTGTCCACCCGGGGAGCGGGGGAATCAGCGGGGTCGGACAGCAGCAAAGAGTCGACCACTGTCACCGGCAACTTCAATATCAGCGCGCCGGACGGGGTGAAGACCCTGAGCGTGGGGAGTCTGCTTATCGTCAACAACGGGGTGGTGGCGAGCTTCCCGCAGAGCGTGACGACGCCGCTGGGCAATACCCTCAAGGTAACGGCGTACGACCCGGCGACGGGGCTGGTGAGCTACAGCTACACCTTGTTGGACAACGAGGCGCACCCGACGGCCAATAGCACCAACAGCCTGTATGAAGACTTCACCGTGACCCTGGTGGACAGTGACAATGATGCGGCGAGCAGCACCCTGAGCGTGCAGATTGTCGATGACGTCCCGACTGCGGTGAACGACAGCAACCCGAACACCGCGAGCGAGAGCAACCTGACGCTGACCGGCAACGTCATCACCAACGACGTGCAAGGGGCAGATGGTGCGGCGGTGACCGGCGGTACCCTGAGCGGTACCTATGGCAGCCTGGTGCTCAATGCCAACGGCACTTATACCTACACCCTCAATCCGGGCGACGTGGACTTCAAGGCGCTGACCGGGGGCAGTGTGGGTAGTGAAGTGTTCACCTACACCCTGACCGATGCGGACGGTGATGTGAGCACGGCGACCCTGACCCTGAGCATCAAGAACGACGATGACGGGGTGACCATCACCAACCTGACACCCAAGGCACAGGGCGGGGATGCCATCGTGTACGAGGATGACCTGCTGTCCACCCGGGGAGCGGGGGAATCAGCGGGGTCGGACAGCAGCAAAGAGTCGACCACTGTCACCGGCAACTTCAATATCAGCGCGCCGGACGGGGTGAAGACCCTGAGCGTGGGGAGTCTGCTTATCGTCAACAACGGGGTGGTGGCGAGCTTCCCGCAGAGCGTGACGACGCCGCTGGGCAATACCCTCAAGGTAACGGCGTACGACCCGGCGACGGGGCTGGTGAGCTACAGCTACACCTTGTTGGACAACGAGGCGCACCCGACGGCCAATAGCACCAACAGCCTGTATGAAGACTTCACCGTGACCCTGGTGGACAGTGACAATGATGCGGCGAGCAGCACCCTGAGCGTGCAGATTGTCGATGACGTCCCGACTGCGGTGAACGACAGCAACCCGAACACCGCGAGCGAGAGCAACCTGACGCTGACCGGCAACGTCATCACCAACGACGTGCAAGGGGCAGATGGTGCGGCGGTGACCGGCGGTACCCTGAGCGGTACCTATGGCAGCCTGGTGCTCAATGCCAACGGCACTTATACCTACACCCTCAATCCGGGCGACGTGGACTTCAAGGCGCTGACCGGGGGCAGTGTGGGTAGTGAAGTGTTCACCTACACCCTGACCGATGCGGACGGTGATGTGAGCACGGCGACCCTGACCCTGAGCATCAAGAACGACGATGACGGGGTGACCATCACCAACCTGACACCCAAGGCACAGGGCGGGGATGCCATCGTGTACGAGGATGACCTGCTGTCCACCCGGGGAGCGGGGGAATCAGCGGGGTCGGACAGCAGCAAAGAGTCGACCACTGTCACCGGCAACTTCAATATCAGCGCGCCGGACGGGGTGAAGACCCTGAGCGTGGGGAGTCTGCTTATCGTCAACAACGGGGTGGTGGCGAGCTTCCCGCAGAGCGTGACGACGCCGCTGGGCAATACCCTCAAGGTAACGGCGTACGACCCGGCGACGGGGCTGGTGAGCTACAGCTACACCTTGTTGGACAACGAGGCGCACCCGACGGCCAATAGCACCAACAGCCTGTATGAAGACTTCACCGTGACCCTGGTGGACAGTGACAATGATGCGGCGAGCAGCACCCTGAGCGTGCAGATTGTCGATGACGTCCCGACTGCGGTGAACGACAGCAACCCGAACACCGCGAGCGAGAGCAACCTGACGCTGACCGGCAACGTCATCACCAACGACGTGCAAGGGGCAGATGGTGCGGCGGTGACCGGCGGTACCCTGAGCGGTACCTATGGCAGCCTGGTGCTCAATGCCAACGGCACTTATACCTACACCCTCAATCCGGGCGACGTGGACTTCAAGGCGCTGACCGGGGGCAGTGTGGGTAGTGAAGTGTTCACCTACACCCTGACCGATGCGGACGGTGATGTGAGCACGGCGACCCTGACCCTGAGCATCAAGAACGACGATGACGGGGTGACCATCACCAACCTGACACCCAAGGCACAGGGCGGGGATGCCATCGTGTACGAGGATGACCTGCTGTCCACCCGGGGAGCGGGGGAATCAGCGGGGTCGGACAGCAGCAAAGAGTCGACCACTGTCACCGGCAACTTCAATATCAGCGCGCCGGACGGGGTGAAGACCCTGAGCGTGGGGAGTCTGCTTATCGTCAACAACGGGGTGGTGGCGAGCTTCCCGCAGAGCGTGACGACGCCGCTGGGCAATACCCTCAAGGTAACGGCGTACGACCCGGCGACGGGGCTGGTGAGCTACAGCTACACCTTGTTGGACAACGAGGCGCACCCGACGGCGGGTGGCAACAACAGCCTGTATGAAGACTTCACCGTGACTTTGGTGGACAGCGACAACGATGCGGCGAGCAGTACCCTGAGCGTGCAGATTGTCGATGACGTACCGGTTCAACCTGCCGATATCAATACGAGGATCGAGGAGTTCTCGAATCCGGGGACCAATCTGATGATCATCCTGGATACCTCGGGCAGTATGGATGAACCCTCAGGCGTTGCTGGATACGCTACTCGAATGGCTATTGCTAGAGCATCCATTTTGCAGCTTATCAATGACTACGATGATGTAGGGAACGTCATGGTAAGGCTGGTTGGGTTTGCCAGCACTGCAACGACCAATTTCCTTGGTTCTGGAGATATCTGGTTGACTGCGACCCAGGCGCTCAATGTCATCAACTCCATTACCGATACACTTGGCAATGGCGGTACTGACTATGACGACGCATTGATAAAAGCCATGTCGGCCTACAACTCAGCTGGAAAGATCATCGGTGGGCAAAGCGTACTGTACTTCCTCTCAGATGGTGAGCCAACGGAGAGCACTAACTGGTCTGGGGTTGCAGGGACGGGTAGCAGTGGTATCAATGCTGCCGAGCAGTCTGCTTGGCAAACATTCCTGACCAACAATGATATCAAGTCCTATGCGTTGGGTATGGGAACGGGAGCTACTGCTCCAGCCTTGGAGCCCATCTCTTACAATGGTGCGACTGGGACTGAACAGCCAGCCATTATTGTGACGGACCTGAGTCAATTAGCCAGCACGCTGTCGGGAACTGTACAGGTTCCAACAACAGGAAATCTGTTGGTAGATGCGGGCGTCGTGTTTGGTGCCGATGGTCCTGCGGCTTTGCCCATCACCAGCATCTCGCACGATGCCGATGGCAATCCGGCCACACCGGACGTGATTTATACCACCGCCTACTCCGGCTATAACGCCACAACCCATGTGCTGACGATTCCAACCCATGGTGGTGGGACTCTCTCAGTCAATCTGTTGACGGGTGCTTATAGCTACAGCTTGTCGCTGGATGTGGCCAATGACTATACCGAAACGTTCCGCTACACCATCAGTGATGCCGATGGGGATGTGAAAACCGGCGTGTTGAATCTGATCACGACGGATTCTAGTGAGGTCATTGTCTATGACAATAGCAATGATGCACTGGTGTATCAGGTCATGGTACCTGGGGCGACAACTCCCACCACACTGGCTGATTTTGGCAGTACCAGTAACAGCGCGAATAGCGGTGCAGGCTACAACCCCTGGGTCTATGACACCAACGGCACAGGCATCAGTGTGATCGATCTGGGAAATAACTCGATTGCCACAGCCGTGGCCAGTAATGGAGACAAATGGGTTGTCAGCACATTGAACGGCACAACTCTGGATGGCGGTGTCAGCAACGGTTCGCTGTCACTGGTGGACTCCAATGACGATGGGGTTGGGGCGGCACAACTGGTCACACCGGAATTTGCCACCACGGCGCTGGCGACGACGTTGAGCTTCCAGTACGACAGAAGCAATGTGAATGGCAATGATACCGTGGCATGGAATCTGTACAAGTTTGATGGCACTAACTGGATCTCGCTCTCCGGAGCTGGCCTGAGTGGCATCCTGTCCAGTGATCCCGGTGCAATGACCACGGTCACCACGGCAACGCTGGATGCGAATGCACGTTATCGAGTCTATTTCTCCGTCAATGACGGTGGTGGTAACAGCGATTCAACATTGCAACTGGATAACATCAAACTCAACGTCACTGCTGCCGCCACAGCTGCAATTGCCATCATGGTGGCACAGGGCAATGTGTTGACGGATCCTAATCACAACCTCATGAGCAGTGATCCCTGGGGAGCGACCGATTCCCTTGGCAGTGAAAATTCGGTACTCAAGATCTGGAATGGCAGCAGCTATGTGTCGGTGACAACCAGTCAGACGGTGACCGGTCTCTATGGGTCACTCCAAATCCAGAGCGATGGTTCTTACACCTATACCCCGAACTCTAACCTTGCCAACCAAGGGAAATCGGATGTTTTCACCTATCAGGTGGTACAAAACGATGGGGATCAGGATACAGCCCAGCTGACCATCAACATAGGTGCAACTGCCGCGACCGTGCCAACCCCCATTGAAGGAACCAGTGGGGACAATACCCTCAATGGTACGGTTGTCGACGATGTGCTGCTTGGTCATGATGGCAACGACATCATCCATGGTAATGGGGGGAATGATCATATTGAAGGTGGGGCCGGCAATGATACCCTGTACGGCGATAGCGGCAATGATGTATTGCTGGGGGGACTTGGTACCGACATTCTGGATGGTGGAATCGGTGACGACACGCTGCTCGGTGGACTGGGGGCGGACACCCTGACAGGGGGAGCAGGTAAAGATACCTTCAAGTGGTTGGCTGGTGATGCCGATGGCAGCACCGACAAAATCACCGACTTCACCCTGGGGACGGGGAGCAGTGGTGATGTACTGGATTTGTCCCAGCTTCTGGACAACGTGCCAGCGAGTGCCAACAACAGTGCCTTGGCCAGTGCTCTGAATAGTTATCTGACGTTCGATACAGTCAATAACAAATTGACGATAGATACCAATGGCAGCGCTGCGGGAGGTGGGCAGCTGACCGTTCAGTTCCAGGGAGGGCCAGACCTGACCCATGGAGGGAGCACGCTCACCAATCAGGACATCATCAAGCAACTGCTTGACGATGGTAACCTCAAGGTGGACCAACATCCTTGATGACGCAGACAGAGGGCAGGTTCGCCTGTCCTCTGTCGTTGGCGCCAGAAGGACGTTAAGATAGGCCAGATCAACGTTGTGAGGATGATATGGGTCCATTCAATTGGGTCGACATCGATGGCATTCGCTATAGCTGGGATGGGCAGGACAACATCGTCTGCTCCGGCCGCTTTGGCTATCAGGCGTCGATGACGGGTGACAGGCTCAATGGCCTGGAGCTGGAGACGGAAGACGGTGAGGTAGCGGGATCCCTCAACGTGGATTTCGCCGCGTCCAGCATCAGTTTCAGCCCGGTGGAGAGTGTCCCCATGCCTCACATGGTGGTGCTGGTCGGTCATGAATGGGGGCAACAGGAGTATGCCCTCTCGAGCTTGAGTGACAATGCCCTGCACGGCTTTCTCGGCCAGGAGGATGAACTGGACTGGCATTCGCTGGCGGTAGTGACGGCTTCCGAGCCCATGTCCCCGCCGCAAGGTCACGTTCTGTCGTGGGACGCCTTCCACTTCGAAGAAGATGAACTGCTCGGTGCACCGGCATCCGTGGTCGCGGTGAGCTCGCATGGTTCCCTGAATGGCGAGATCAGCATCAATATCGACATGACCAATCAGGTGTTGGAGCAGCTCCCTCCCTTGCACGATATTTGAATCTCATTCGGCGATGGGCATAATGACCTCAATCCAATCGATTGAGGTTTTTTTTCTATGTGGCGTCCCCTTCTTACCCTGTCTGCCCTGGTTGTCAGTGCCCCCCTGTTTGCCATTGAAGTGCCCCAGGCACCGCATCTGGTGGTCAGCGGTTATGCCGAGCAGAAGGCCGAGCCCGACATGCTGACCCTCAATGTCGCCGTGACCGCACTGGAGAAGCAGGGCATCAAGGCCAAGCAGCAGGTGGATACCAAGGTGGCCGCCTTCTTTGGCCAGCTGGAGAGCCTCGGCATCAAGCGCAGCGACGTGGAGGCCGGCAACCTGGTGATCTCCCCCGAGTATCAATATCCCCAGAACAAGCAGCCGGAGATGGTGGGTTATCGTGCCCAGCGCCAGCTCTCGGTCAAACTCTATCAGCTCGACAAGCTGAGCCAGCTGATGGACACCGCGCTCAAGGCCGGTCTGGAATCCGTCTCCCAGATTGAATACGGTCTCAAGTCCCCGCAGATAATCAAGGAGCAGGCCCGCCTTGGCGCCGTCGCTGATGCCACCAGCAAGGCGGAATCCTTGGCAAAAGCCTTTGGCATGAAGCTGGGCAAGGTCTACAGCGTCGAGTACCGCAACAGCTCGCCGGTGCCGGTGTACAGCCGGGCCATGAAGGCCGCCGCTGCGCCGTCCGCCGACATGGTGGAGAACAGCTACCAACAGCAACAGATCAGCATCACGGACAACGTGGAAGCCGTCTTCCTGCTGGAGTGATGACCCAGCCTGAATGCCTGTTTATACCAAGCCCGAGGCTCATCCCTCGGGCTTGTTGTTTCAGGTGGGCCGTGTCAGCGGATAAACACTCAGGCGGGGGGGAGGGGGCGATGCGGTACTCGTTGTTATCTGATGCCGAGTCCGCAAATCTGGGGATCAGCCCCGCTTGTGCCAGCGCAGGGCATCGATGACGAGTTCAAACGCCACCGGAAGGTGTTTACGGCTGGGATAATAGAGGTAATAGCCCGGAAATAGCGGGCACCAGTCGGTCAGCAGCGAAACCAGCTCGCCGGATGCCACCTCCTTTGCGACCAGATCGCTCGGGATATAGGCAATGCCACAACCCTCCCGGGCCGCCTGGATCATCAAGAAGGTATTGTTGAACACCGTCTGTCCCGCCACCTGCACGCAAAGAGGGTGATTATCCTGCTCAAACTCCCACCCATAGAGGGAACCCCGGGTCGGCAGCCGCAGGTTGATGCAGTTATGTGCCATGAGGTCCCGGGGGGCGATGATGGGATCCTTGCCGAAGAGATAGGCAGGGGTTGCCACCACCGCCATCCGGATATCCGGTGTCATGCGCACGGCAATCATGTCCTTGTCGACCTGATCCCCCATCCGTACCCCCGCATCGAACTGCCTGGCTGCGATATCCGTCAACTCGTAATCCATGCTGAACTCCACCCGGATATCCGGGTGCTCCCTCAACAGGGGCTGCAGACGGGGCAACAGCACGGTCGAGATGGCGTGATCGTTGGCGGTGATGCGTACCGAGCCGGCGGGTTTGTCACTGGCGGTGCGCAAGGCGGCTAGTTCGGATTCAATTTCGTCCAGCCGGGGGGCCAGCATGCTCATCAGACGGTGACCCGCGTCGGTCGGGGAGACGCTGCGCGTCGTGCGGGTCAGCAAGCGTACGCCGAGGCGATCCTCGAGGGAGAGCAAGGTATGGCTGAGGGCCGAGCGGGATACGCCAAGCAGGGTGGCCGCCCGGGTGAAGCTGCGCTCTCTCGCCACTGTCACGAAAGCCTGGAGATCGCCGAGTTTCTCTTTGGTCATGATTGGTGAGTTATCTGCACAGGTGTGTGTTGATTTGCCCATCTTATCATCCAATCTGCCTTTCTCTACACTGCCGTTGTTGGGATGGCTGCAGCGCGCCGCCCAGTCTTGAACCCTGTCTGGAGGTGAGATGATGAGCAATCCCTTGAGTGAGCAACAACAGGCGATGATCCCCATCGCGGCATTCACTGCAAAGGGTGACATGGCTGCGCTCGGCACGGCGCTGCACCATGGGTTGGATGTGGGCATGACCATCAACGGCATCAAGGAGATCCTGGTGCAGCTCTATGCCTATGCCGGATTTCCCCGGAGTCTGAACGCGCTCTCGGCATTCATGGCAGTCCTGGCGCAGCGCCAGCAACAAGGTCTGACAGACGAGGTGGGCAGGGAAGCCACCCCTCATCCCGAACCGTGGGACGCTCTGGTGGAAGGGACCCGCAACCAGACTCGACTGGTGGGTCAGCCCGTGACGGGGGCGTTGTTCGCGTTTGCCCCGGCCATCGACGGTTTTCTCAAGTCCCATCTTTTCGGGGATATTTTCCAGCGCGATGTGCTCGACTGGCAGACCCGGGAGCTGGCAACCATAGGGGCGCTCGCCGCCATGGCGGGGGTCAACAACCAGCTGAAGAGCCATCTTGCGATGAGTCTGAACACTGGGTGGACCGTGGCACAGCTGCGGGGATACGTGAGTACCCTGAAGGCAAGCTGCGGGGATGAGATGGGTCGCAATGCCGAGGCGGTGCTCAATGAGCTGCTGGCGAGTCAGCAGACGGGAGACGCAGGGTCTGGCGAGGAAAAACGATGAACACTGAATTTGACGGGAACGGGCTCTTCCCCAAAGGAGCCAGGAACGAGGCCTATGCCCAGTACTTCACCGGTACCAGTTATCTGGCGATGCTCTCCACCCAGGGCGTCACCATCGGCAACGTGGTGTTTGAGCCGGGCTGTCGCAACCACTGGCATGTTCACCACCAAGGCGGGCAGATCCTGATCGTGACCGGCGGGCGAGGGTGGTACCAGGAGTGGGGCCAGGCTCCCCGTGCACTGGCGGCGGGGGATGTGGTCCATATCGCGGCGGGTGCCAAGCACTGGCACGGGGCCAGCGCCGACAGCTGGTTTGCACACCTGGCCATCGAAGTGCCGGCCGAAGGGGCGAGCAACGAGTGGCTGGAACCTGTCTCCGATGCGGCGTACCAGGGGCTGTCCCGATGAAGTGGCGGGGCGCCACAGATGAAAAAAATGCCGGTCATCGACCGGCATTTTTCATGGGGAGGGGGGAGCTCAACCGAGGTTGGCGGCCACTCTGCGCTGGCTCTTCTGCTTGAGCAGGTAGCCGATACCGAGTAGCAGTACCCAGGCCGGGATCAGTTCGACCGAGATGCGGGTGCCGTCGTTCATGTACATGATCACCAGAATGGCGGCCATGAAGGCGAGGCAGAGATAGTTGCCAAACGGGCTCCACAGTGCCTTGAACTTGGGAGAGACCCCCTCGGCGGCCTTGACCTTGCGGAACTTCAGGTGCGCCAAGCTTATCATGGCCCAGTTGATGACCAGCGCCGAGACCACCAGGGACATCAGCAGGCCAAAGGCCTTGCCCGGGATCAGGTAGTTGATCAGCACGCACAGCAGGGTGGCGGCGGCGGAGATGGTGATGGCGGTCAGCGGCACCCCGCGCTTGTTGGTCTTGAGCAGCGTCTTGGGGGCGTTGCCTTGCTTGGCGAGGCCAAACAGCATGCGGCTGTTGCAGTAGACACAGCTGTTGTAGACGGACAGCGCGGCGGTCAGCACCACCAGATTCAGCACGTTGGCCACCAGGTTGCTGTCCAGGGCGTGGAAGATCATCACGAACGGACTGCCACCTTCGACCACCTTGCCCCAGGGGTAGAGGGAGAGCAGCACGGTCAGGGCACCGATATAGAAGATGAGGATGCGGTAGATCACTTGGTTGGTGGCCTTGGGGATGCTCTTCTCGGGGTTGTCCGCTTCCGCCGCCGTGATGCCGACCAGTTCAAGGCCGCCGAAGGAGAACATGATGAAGGCCATGGCCATCACCAGACCACCGACGCCGTGCGGGAAGAAACCGCCCTGGGCCCAGAGGTTGCTGACGGTGGCTTCGGGGCCACCGGCGCCGGAGAACAGCAGGTAGCCGCCAAACCCTATCATGCCGAGGATGGCCACGACCTTGATGATGGCGAACCAGAACTCCATCTCGCCGAACGCCTTGACGTTGGAGAGGTTGATGGCGTTGATCAGCACGAAGAAGAAGGCCGCCGACATCCAGGTCGGGATCTCGGGCCACCAGTACTGCACATAGATACCGACCGCGGTCAGCTCGGCCATGCTCACCAGCACATAGAGCACCCAGTAGTTCCAGCCGGAGGCGAATCCGGCGAAGTCACCCCAATACTTGTAGGCGAAGTGGCTGAAGGAGCCGGCGACCGGCTCTTCCACCACCATTTCGCCGAGCTGGCGCATGATGAGGAAGGCGATGAAGCCACCGATGGCGTAGCCCAGCAACACGGCGGGGCCCGCCATCTTGATGGTGTCGGCAATGCCGAGAAACAGGCCGGTACCGATGGCACCACCCAATGCGATGAGCTGGATATGGCGGTTTTTCAGGCCGCGCTTGAGCTCTTCGCCGTCTTGCTGAAGATCCATTCTTCCTTCCTTAGGTCGCTGAGGTCACGCGGTTTTCATCGTGCCAGACGGCCCGCATCCTGTGGGCCGGCTCAGCACGTCGTGCCGAAAACATGACAAAAACCGTATTAATTTCGTTACGGATTGCCGCCTGCGGTTTTTTGTAGCGGCTATCAACCCGAGCAGAATAATGATAAACGCCCGCTCATGCACCTGTTTTCCTTGGTTTCGGCTGCCAATTCCGGCTTTACGCAGGGTTTTTATGATCTGGAATGGGGTTTTTGAAGTGATTGATGGTTTGGTGAGCAGTCGGGCGTGGCGATATTGACGGATTCTGATGTTTGTGCGCAATTGTCTCTTTTCTATGAAAGGGACTCATATGATAGAGAAAGTTGTCGGCGGGCTCGTCATGGCCGCACTCTGGTTCGGGATCTGGCTCTCCCCCATGTTGCTGACCATGGCGGGGGCCTGCCTCATGGTATGGGGCTGGCAGGGGGCGGACTATCTGGTGGCCAACATCGCCATGGTACTGACGCTGGCCGCCGGGGCCGGGTTGCTCCCCGCCTGCTGGTTGAGTGAGCGGGTACGCAAGGGGACGGGGTTGCTGACCCTCCACGGCTGGCTGATGAACAACAAGGAGCTCAACAAGCCGGGTGCTGATCCCCTGCCATAAGGGTTTTTTGACGCGACACAGTGCCGACCCGCCCTGTGGGCACAGTGTCTCTCTCATTTTTCTGTTCATTTATATTGCCACCCACATGGTGGTTGGCATTTTATTCTGCAATTGATCGATATGTCAGCACAGTTGGCGGCGCAATCCAGTCGCCTCCAGGATCTTGGCGCTGATCTCCTCCACCGAGTGGGAGCTGGTATCGAGGAAGCGGATCGCCTCCTGGCGGAACAGCCGCTCCACGCTTGCCAGCTCCTGCTCGCACTGCTCAAGGGATGAATAGCGGCTGTTGGCCCGGCGCTGGTTGCGGATCTCGTGCAGCCGCTGGGGCGCGATGGTGAGGCCGAACAGCTTGTGGCGATTGGCCTTGAGGGGCGTGGGCAGATCGAGCGAGCCCATGTCCTGTTCGATGAAGGGGTAGTTGGCGGCGCGGATGCCAAACTGCAGCGCCAGATAGAGGCTGGTCGGCGTCTTGCCGCAGCGCGATACCCCGATGAGGATGATGTCTGCCTCGTCATACTCCCGGGTGGTGATGCCATCGTCGTTGGTGAGGGCGAAGTTCACCGCCTCGATGCGATCGTCATAGAGCTTGCGGTTTTCCATGCCATGGGTGCGGTGCAGCCTGGGCTCGGCCTTGATCCCGAGCTCCTGCTCCAGCGGACTCACGAAGGTGTTGAGAAAGTCGTGGCTGCTGGCCTGGGCCTTGAGTACTTCGTCGCGCACCTGCTGATCGACGATGGTGTGAAACAGGATGGGACGCACCCCGGTCTGGCGAAACTGCTCGTCGATGCGCATCCGCACCTGGCGGGCCTTCTCCTGGGTTTCCACGAAGGGAATGGTGACCTGCTCGAACGCCAGGGGAAACTGGCTCAGCACGGCATGACCGAACACTTCGGCGGTGATGGCGGTGCCGTCGGATACATAGAATACGGTGTGCACTGGGAACTCCTGTGAAGTGCGAGGGCAGGGGAGGATGATTTAAGTATCTCTCGAAACCATACCCGTTTTGTCAACCGGTCTGCCGTTGCCAAGTTGTGAACTCGCTTGCAAACCTGAGTCGTTACCTTTTTGTGTCGCCATTGTAGAATGTCTGTGTTAAACGACCATCCCCAAATCTTGCGTGGGGATTTTTTTGACAATAAATAGAAAACGTTTTCATGGTCGTTGGCAACACACACATACAAAAACACATGATTTGGCACAGCAGGTGCTTGGCACCCTGGCCCACCAACCTGGAGACATGCAAATGCAACAGTACGTACTCTGGTACGAACAGCTCGGAATGCAGGATGTAGAGCGCGTTGGCGGCAAGAATGCGTCCCTTGGCGAGATGATCAGCAACCTCGCCGGCGCCGGCGTATCCGTGCCCGGCGGGTTTGCGACCACTGCCTTTGCGTTTAACGAGTTTCTGGAGTTAAGCGGTCTCAACGGCAAGATCCACGACTTGCTCGACAGCCTGGACGTGGATGACATCGCCGCCCTCAACAAGGCCGGTCAGCAGATCCGTGACTGGGTCGTGGAAGCGCCGTTCCAGCCCGCGCTGGAGCAGGCCGTGCGCGATGCCTACACCAAGCTGAGTGCCGGGCTCGAGGCTTCCTTTGCGGTGCGCTCTTCCGCCACCGCCGAGGATATGCCGGATGCCTCCTTCGCCGGCCAGCAGGAGACCTTCCTCAACGTGCGCGGCATCGACGCCGTCATGGTTGCCATCAAGCATGTGTTTGCCTCCCTGTTCAACGATCGCGCCATCTCCTACCGGGTGCATCAGGGGTACGATCACAAGGGGGTGGCGCTCTCGGCCGGGGTACAGCGCATGGTGCGCTCGGATCTCGCCGCCTCCGGCGTCATGTTCACCCTGGATACCGAATCCGGCTTCAATGACGTGGTCTTCATCACCGGTGCCCAGGGACTGGGCGAAATGGTGGTGCAGGGGGCCGTGAACCCGGATGAATTCTACGTCCACAAACCGACCCTCAAGGCCGGCCGCCCTGCGGTGGTGCGCAAGACGCTCGGTTCCAAGCTCATCAAGATGACCTACTCGGATGATGCCGGTCATGGCCGCCAGGTGAAGATCGTCGACACCCTGGATGCCGAGCGCAACCGCTTCTGCATCACCGATGAAGAGGTGATGGCGCTGGCCAAGCAGGCCCTCATCATCGAGCGACACTATGGCCGCCCGATGGACATCGAGTGGGCCAAAGACGGTCAGGACGGTCAGCTCTACATCGTCCAGGCCCGTCCAGAGACGGTGCGCAGCCGCCAGGAGGCGAACACGCTTGAGCGTTTTGCCCTCAAACAATCCGGCAAGGTGCTGATCGAAGGGCGCGCCATCGGCCACAAGATTGGCTCGGGCCCGGCGCGGGTCATCTCCTCCATCAGCCAGATGGATGAAGTACAGCCCGGTGATGTGCTGGTCACCGACATGACGGATCCGGACTGGGAACCCATCATGAAGCGGGCCTCCGCCATCGTCACCAACCGTGGTGGCCGCACCTGTCACGCCGCCATCATCGCCCGTGAACTGGGGATCCCGGCCGTGGTGGGTTGCGGCAACGCCACCGACCACATTGAGGATGGTCGCCTCATCACCGTCTCTTGCGCCGAAGGGGACACCGGCTTCATCTATGACGGCGAGCTCGACTTCGACGTGGCGGTGACCGAGGTGGGCAACATGCCGCGCCTGCCCATCAAGGTGATGATGAACGTCGGCAACCCGGACCGCGCCTTTGACTTCGCGCAGTTGCCCAACGCCGGTGTGGGTCTGGCTCGCCTCGAGTTCATCATCAACCGCATGATAGGGGTCCACCCCAAGGCGCTGCTGGAGTTTGACAAGCAGACTCCTGAGCTCAAGGCCACCATCAGCAAGATGATCGCGGGCTACGACAGCCCCCGGGAGTTCTACGTCGCCAAGCTGACCGAAGGCATCGCCACCCTGGCGGCCGCCTTCTGGCCGGAGCGGGTCATCGTGCGGATGTCGGACTTCAAGTCCAACGAGTACGCCAACCTGGTGGGGGGTCGAGGTTACGAGCCTCACGAGGAGAACCCGATGATCGGTTTCCGTGGCGCCTCCCGCTACATCGCCGACAGCTTCCGCCCCTGCTTCGCCCTGGAGTGCGAGGCGATGAAGCGGGTACGGGATGTGATGGGCCTGACCAACGTCGAGGTGATGATCCCCTTCGTGCGCACAGTCGGTGAAGCGGAGCAGGTGGTGGAGATCCTGGCGGAGAACGGTCTGCGCCGTGGCGAGCGGGGCCTCAAGGTCATCATGATGTGTGAACTGCCCTCCAATGCGCTGTTGGCGGACAAGTTCCTCGAGCACTTCGACGGCTTCTCCATCGGCTCAAACGACATGACCCAGTTGACTCTGGGTTTGGACCGGGATTCCGGCCTCATCGCCCACCTGTTCGATGAGCGCAACGAGGCGGTCAAGGCACTGTTGTCCATGGCCATCCAGGCTGCCCGCAAGGCCGGCAAGTATGTGGGGATCTGCGGCCAGGGCCCGTCCGATCACCCGGACTTCGCCGCCTGGCTGGTCGAACAGGGCATCGACTCTGTATCCCTCAACCCGGATACGGTCGTCGACACCTGGCTCTATCTGGCCGAGCAACACAAGGCCGGCTAAGCGCGCTCACGACGCTTCGAGAATGACAAGGCGCCCAATGGGCGCCTTTTTTATTGCGCTCTGAACGGTGAGTGGCTGCCCCAATACCCCGGAGCAGGGGTTCAAGGCTTGCGTTCCTTGTCTCTCTGTTTGCAGGACTGGTTGATAGGGGGATGGCATGGAGTGAAAAGAAGAGGAGAAAGGAAAAACAAGGGGGCCATGGGCCCCCTTGTTGTTTTGGCGTATTCCGGTGCGAGAACGCGCTTATTTAGGCTGCTGCTCGGGGCCACCCAGTTCGATCTGCACCTCGACACCCTCCTGCTTGAGCTGGCTGGCGATGGCGTTGAGATCGGCGCCCGGCTTGGCTGTCAGCAGGGCGATGCCGCCACTGCTCTGTTTGAAGTGCAGGCCATGGCGGCTCGCCAGGGATTTGGCTTGCGTATCGTCAGCCGCCACCAGCAGGGTGCCGCTCACCACCAGCTCGGGGCTGGCCACCCCGTGCAAGAGGATGTCGCCACTGCGTAGCCCCGGTTGGGATGCCTTGCCATCCAGACTGCGGGCAACCCGTTTCTTGCTGCCGTTGTCCGGGGTGAAGTAGGTCTGACCATTGACTTCGATGGCGCGGTATTGCTTGCCATCTATGGTGACGGACTCGTCCGCCAGAACTGGCAGGGCGGTCAGCAAGCCTGCCAGGGTGAGGCCAAAGAGGATCTGTTTCATGCTATGACTCCTGTGCTGTTAGGTACGGGTCGGCTCGTGGCCGAGCACCCGCAAAGACCAGTCGATGAGCTGGCCCGGTTGGCTGTTGTTGCGTTCGGTCAGGGTGCTGCGCACCCTGGTGTCAGGATTGAACAGCGAGACCTGGCGCGTGCCATTGGCCACGTCGGTGACTTCCAGTCGCCATTCCCCTGCCGCAGTCTCCCCGTAGAATTTGTGGGAGAGCAGGCGCATGTCGCGCATCCCGGCGGTGCGTATTGTGCCGGTTTGCTGACGTTCGAGAGACTGGCCAACCAGGCTGTTGTAGGGGTTCAGCAGCACGCTGCGGGTCCCGGACGGGGAGACGAGTTCGATCAGCAGGTCGGGCAGACGTTGGTGATCCAGGCTGACCTTCACCTGTACCGCCTCCACGGTGAGGGCTTGAGCCAGCTGGATGTTCGAGGTGGTCGGCGCGCTGCCCACATCCGGGATGGCGCCTGCGGCGCCACGCACCGTCACTTTCTGCCAGGGTGACTGGATCAGCGCCGGCAGAGGGTCATGGGTGGCGGCACTGACCAGTGCCTTGTTCACATCGATGAGGCCGAAGCCATAGGTCGGGCTGAACCAGAGACCGGCGGCGTTGCGCTCCCAGCCTTCCAGTCCGGTGACCTGGCGTAGCTGGCCGTTGGCGGTGGTGTAGTTGACGCGCACCGGCGCCTGGGCGGCTTCGATGCGGGTGGCATTTCTGGCCAGCAGATCACGCAGATCGCGCACCGACAGATCCGGGTAAGCGGACATCAGCAACGCCATGGCGCCCGCCGTGTTGGGAGTGGCCGAGGAGGTACCGTTCATGGTGCCGTTGTAGTCGCAGCCGGCATCCAGCGCCGGGTTATTGTGCAAACGGTTGGTGGTCTGGCGATCCATCCGGTTGTAGCCCATGTCACAGCCAGGCAGATCCGTGGTCACCATGGCGGGGGCGTCGGTGCCGTATTCCCCACCGGGGGCGCTCAGGAAGACGTTGCTGCCGACGCTGGAGTAGGAGGATCGCACGCCATCGGCGTTGCTGGCGCTCACGACCAGGTTCCAGAAGTTGCTGTTGGAGGGATCCAGGTTGCTGTTTTCAAACGGCAGGGCGGGGTTGTTGCCGCTGCGATTGAACACATAGTCGCCGGAGGCAATCCGGTTGAAGCCGTTACCCGCTGCCTTGATGTAGGCAGCGCCGTCGGCTTTCTGGGTCATCTGCTCCATCAGGGTGTCGAGCTGACGACGATTGAGGTCATCGCTGCCACGGGGGGTGACGAGGCTCATGCCGTAGCTCTGGTTGAAGACCCGGTTGTCACGGCTGGCCTGACTGTCACCCAGGGCATAGAGCCAGTCCCGCTGCAACTGCCGGCTGGCGGGATCGAGCAGGTTGAAGCCCTGCAGTTGGGCCGCCGGTGCCACGCCCCGGCTGCCGATGGCGTTGTCCACCGCGGCGATGATGCCTGCTACCGAGGTGCCGTGGGCGGTGTTCGCCGTGGTGGGAGTGGGATCATTGCCGCCGGTCACCACGTTCTTGGAGCCGGGACGAATGTTGTCCGCCAGATCCGGGTGGGCGATGGCCAAGCCATCGTCCACCACAGCCACGTTGATCCCCTGGCCCAGCACGGCGGTGCGGTGGGCCCACCAGAGGTTGAGGTCATTGCCCGCCACGCCCCCCCGGGCGCTGAAGGCGTTCTGACCGCTGTTGAGCAGGTGCCATTGCTGATCCTGCAAGGGGTTGATGCCGGGCAGGCAGCGCTCTGCGCTGCTGCGACCGGTGTCGAGTCCGGCTTCGTTGCCGCCAAGGGGCAGGCAGTGCTCGCTGGCTTGTACCGAGGCTATCGGCAGGGCCGAGAGCAGCCCTGTGATTGCCAATGCTAACGTTGTTTTTCTCATTGATAAACTCCATCTTAAGGGCGCACCGTCCGAGGTGCGCTGGCATCTATACATGAGAATGACCGATTCAAAAGACTCTCAATGCAGAGTTGTGAATGGCTTCATATAAATCTCATTTGGCCCCATATGGGGGTATAAATGGGATGGAGATCATGTTTTATTGCGAGCTATTCGCATTCAACGCTAATGATCATTTTGTTTATAAATTCCTCTGTTTTTAATACTCGGTAGAGAGATGTCGTCGAGGTGTGTTCCACGGCTGTGAGCGGCTGCGATCCCTGTTAAGGTAACGGCAGACGGATCAACAGGATGGACTCATGACCCTATTGCAGTGGCACTCGGCCAGGCTGGCCCTTCGCAATGACCAAACCCTCTTCATTCCCGACCTGACCCTCTCCCCCGGCGAGTGCTGGGCCTTCGTGGGCAGCAATGGCAGCGGCAAGACGGCGCTGGCCTCTGCCTTGTGCGGAGAGCTCGGCGTGCGCGCCGGCCAGGCATCCGGCACGCTGGCGGCAGTGCGGCTGTCGTTCGAGTCGCAGCAACAACTGGGTGAGCGAGACTTCCAGCGGCGCAACACCGACATGCTGGGGGAGGATGAGGAGGCAGGCTACAGCGTCGCCAGCCTGATGATGGAGGAGGGGGAGGACGAGCACGCGGCGCGGGCTCTGCTGGCACGCTTTGGCATAGCCGCGCTCTGGGAGAGACCCTACCGATACCTCTCGAGCGGCGAGGGGCGCAAGTTGTTGCTGGCTCGCGCCCTCTTGTCCGGGCCCGAGCTGCTGGTACTGGACGAGCCGTTCGACGGGCTGGATCAGGGGTCGCGCCAGGAGCTGATGAGGTTGCTGGCAGAGCTGGTCTCACAGGGGCAACGACTGGTGGTGATCGTCAACCGCTTCGATGAAATCCCCCCGTTTGCGAGCCACCTTGGCCTGCTCGGGGATCGCAATCTGCTGTTGTCGGGCACGCGGGAGGCGGTGCTGGCGAGCCCGGAAGTGGCCCAGCTGGCGCGAGCCGAGGTGATCCACCCCGATCTGCCCCCGCCGCCCACGACCCCGGAACCACTCCCCCCCGGCCCCCGGGTACGGATGCGCCAGCTGCGGATCGCCTATGGGGAGCAGGTGGTGATCGATGGGCTCGACTGGACCATAGAGGTGGGGCAGCACTGGCAACTGGTCGGGCCCAATGGCGCCGGCAAATCGACCCTGCTCTCCCTCATCACCGGGGATCATCCCCAGGGCTACAGCAATGATCTTCAGCTGTTTGGCAGGCGGCGGGGCAGCGGCGAGAGCATCTGGGAGATCAAGCGCCACATCGGGATGGTGAGCCCGGCTCTGCACCTGGATTATCGCGTCAGCGGCTCAGTGCAGACGGTGATATTGTCGGGTTTTTACGACTCCATCGGCCTCTATGCCCGGCCCGGGGATCGCCAGCTGGCACTGGCCGATCAGTGGTTGACGCTGCTTGGGCTGGCGCAGCAGGGGGCGCAGCCATTTCACAGTCTCTCCTTTGGCCAGCAGCGGCTGGTGCTCATCGCCCGCGCCCTGGTCAAGCATCCGCCCCTGCTCATCCTGGACGAACCGCTGCAGGGATTGGATCCCCTCAATCGCCACCTGGTCAGGGCCATGGTGGGACGCCTGCTCGGCGAGGGGACTCAGCTGCTGTTCGTCTCCCATCACGCCGAGGATGCGCCTCCCGGCCTCACTCACCGGCTGAGCTTCGTGCCCGATGGCGAAGGGGGCTATGACTACCTGCAGGAGCGACTGGGGGAGGCTATCTGACGAGGGCCAGGATCTCGCGAAACGCCGGATCGCGGCAATCCCCCAGCAGCTCGTAGAGGCACATCTCCACCGAGGTGAGGGCTGCGCCGCGGGCCGCCAGCTGGCCGATGGCGAGCGCCCGATTGGCGGGATCGCGGGATGAGACCGCATCGGTCACCAAGGATACCCGGGCGCCATTACCGAGCAGCCCCAGCACGCTCTGATAGACACAGATATGGGCCTCGATGCCGCACACTAGCCAGTGGCGAACGCCGCTCTCGGCCAGCACCGCCGCCACCTGGGGTTCCCCGAGGGCACCGAAGCTGAACTTGGGGAGCACGGGGCTGCCGGTTTGCAGGGGTTGCAGCTCGGGCACGGTGGCGCCAAGCTTGTCCGGGTTCTGTTCCAGCCAGACTACCGGCAGTCCCAGCGCCTTTGCCCCTTTCACCAGTCGGGACGTGTTGGCGATGAGCCGATCGCTCTCATTCACCAGCCGCGCCAGTTTGCCCTGAATATCGACAACCAGCAGGCCATACCCATCACGTTCTTTCATCATTTATCCTCCCGGAATGAACATTGCGAAACATTGCCATATGAACCTTTAGAAGCATACAGTTTGATACAAAACTGGCGAAGACATGAGGCGGATCTGGATGCTAGGATGCCATGGGTTTATTTATCATCACTCCTTTTTTAATTATTTATCTGTGCCTGTTTCTGATGGGCATGCTATCAATGACTGCTGCGATTGCCCATTATCAAAAATATTGCAATGATGTAATCAGTTTGGGTTTTAATAATAATTTCTTCACACTTTTAAAAACTCACCTGAAATCAAACGGGTGAATTAAATTTAAATAATAATTACTCATTATTATAGGCGTGGGCGTTCATGGCCTGTGTTTATGACAACAGTGTCCAGATTTCAAGTCAGGTAAGCCAGACATGGCTTGATGGCGTCCTGTCTACTGCGTGCCAGCGTATGTAGAACAGTGTTGTGCCCCACCATGTGGAACATGAATTACTTGACCGACATCAATATTTAAATAACCCGCCCAGACGAGAAAGTCGGGCGTATCAGCCACATAAATAGAAAGCCTCTTATGAAGACAACATTTTCATTACTGGATCTGCTGGCAGCCTGGAGAGAGAGGCTTTTTGCAAATCGTTACCTGAATGCCATTATTGCCGCCGCCATAGCGGTAGTGCCATTGCAAATCATTCGTGGTCTCACGGTGGCAGCGCTTCTCATTTATCCGAATGCTGCGCTGGATAATATTCAAAAGGGGCTGGTTGTTGTTATTCCCGCGTTGATCAATGCCTTTATCTGTCTGCATTGGGCGGCGAAGAATCGGTTCTCATTTACTCATTCGCTCACAATCGGCGTCGGTACGCTATTGATCATGAGCTGTCTGATAAACAACACCGATGACCCTCTCAGGCATTTCACCATCCCCGTCACAGTGTTGTCAGCCCTGGCGAGCTGCCGTTTGTATGAGCTGATCAGTCGCGAGCTCAACAGCAGAACGAGCTGGGTCGAAAGCAGCTATCGCTTCCTCATCTCGATCTCCATCTATTTCACTATCGTCCTGATGGTGGGCGGGCTGGCAGGGGTTGCGGGGCGAAGCTTCTTTGCCTGGTTCGATGCGCTTCAACTGGCTGACATGGATCTCAGCCTCTCACCGACTTATGGCCATGGGCTCGTCCACCTGTTGAACTACACCCTGCCCTGGTTTTTCGGCCTGCACGGCAGCATCGTGTTTATCGGTGCCGAGCACTCGCTGAGCATCATGACCCATGCCAATCTCGCGGCCTGGGCAGCGGGCAAGGCCGAGTTGAATATCCTCAGCCTCCAGTTTTTCGATGTCTGGTGCAACGTGGGCGGTACCGGCAACACCTTGAGCCTGGCGATTGCCGTGATGCTCAAGGGGGATCACCGCAGCCGTACGCTGCTGCCAGTCAGCCTGCCGCTGGCCATGCTCAATATCAATGAGCCCCTGATCTTCGGTCTGCCCATCGTGCTCAACCCGCTGATGCTCATACCCTTCATCCTGACTCCCGTGATGACATACAGCCTGGCCTATCTCGCCACCAGTCTGGGCAGGATCCCCCATCTGTCGTCGACCGTTGGCTGGTCTGTGCCGGTGGTGCTGAACAGCTGGATTGCGAGTGGTCACTCCTATGCCGCCGTGCTGTTTCAACTGATGATGGTCGCACTCGGAGGGGTCATCTACACCCCCTTCCTGACGGCTGGTCAGCACAAGGTCTCCACGCTCGGTTCGGTGGATAACAACAGCATCATTGCACCGCTTGAAAACTTCTGCCCCGTCTCCAGGGACATGATGCCCAATTACAAGAACCTCGAGGAGGAGCAGGCCTGGCGAGATGCAAACAGCAGTATCGACAGGCTCAATGCAAGCGGTACCTTCGTCCTCTTCTTCCTGCCCCAGGTGTGCGTTCACAGCGGCAAGATCAAGGGGGCAGAAGCCTTGCTGCGTTTTCGCACCAATGGCGGAAACATACAGCCGCCGACCTTCCTCAAACACTATGAGCGCCTGGGCCTGATGAGCGAGGTCGACTTCTGGGTGATGCAGAGCACGGTCAATTACATTCACGACTCGCTGAGCGAGGCGAAGTCCCTGACCATTTCGGTCAATGTCTCTCCGCAAACGCTGGTCGACAAGCGGTTGTTCCCGGTGATTGACCGTATCCTGAACCGTCCCTTGCCCAAGGGGTGCAAGCTGGAGTTCGAGATCACCGAATCCCAAAAGGTGACGGATCATGAGAAGGTGACCCGGGTTCTGCATGAGCTGTCAAAACGCGGCATCAGGTTGGCGCTGGATGATTTCGGCTCCGGCTACTCGACCCTCAATTACCTGACCCGATATCCCCTCGACAAGATCAAACTCGATCGCTCACTGGTGCTGGGACTGGTACGTCCCGAAGGGTTCAAGTTTTTGCGCCAGGTGGTCAAGCTCTGCGAGCTCAATCGCAGAGCCTTGTTGATTGAAGGGGTGGAAACCGAGGCGGAATTAAAACAAGTGGAAGCCGCGGGTATTTCTCTGTGTCAGGGATTCTTCTTCCACCGCCCCATGTCCGGAACGGATTTTTGTCAGCTGATTGTGCCGCCGCCCAGGGTCGTCGCGTGAGATTACCAATCACATTATTAATGTTGTTTTATATATGGCATTAAAGCTGTTTTACTTTTTTAAATTTCGTAATTTTTGACTTGTTAAATTTATTATTTGAGATGGTGCGGTCATGCAGAAAATAATGCTGTTGTCGGTGATCGCTCTGATGACCGGCTGTGCCAACCCCGCCCAGCGCATGGCCGATTGTCGGGCCCAGAGGATCAGTAAAGACACCTGTTACCTGGCAGAGCAGAATAGCCAGGCTGCCATCCTCGGCGCCGCCGAGAAGCAGGCGATGGAAAACGCCAGCAAGGCGGTCAAATAACCGCGCAAGACAAGCCGATGTGTAGTTTCCAGGCCCCGCACTTCATGAGTGCGGGGCTTTTCGTTGGTTCAAATCTCACAGTTCTAGGCCACTGCCGGACCCTGTTGTTTGTCATCCAGATAGGCGAGCGCCTCGATATTGTTGCCGTCCGGATCGTGCAGGAAGGCGGCGTAGTAGCCGGGGGCATAGTGGGGCCTCAGCCCCGGTTGCCCGTTGCAGCGAAAGCCTGCCGCCACCCCGTCCCGGTGGAACGCATCCACAGGAGCCTGGCCGTTGGCAGCGAAGGCGAGGTGGCAGGGCGTGCTCTGCTCACCCTGCTCGATGAGAAAGCTCACCTTGTCATGGTTAACCCGGCCAAAACCGGCGGCCATCTCATCTGCCCATTTGAGTTCTATGGACAGGGGAACCAGCACGGTTTGGTAGAAGCGTCGGCAGTCATCGAAGTGCACCACCTTGATCTCGACATGATCGAACACTGCTGCTCCTTGTGGGGTTGGAGGGTCGGTTGCCGCCTAGGCGACGATAAGGGGAGATCCACCAGGCACTGGGTGCCCCATCGCTACCATAAGACACTTTCGACGCTGGTGGGGGAGAGTAAAATGCATAACTGTGTCTCTTATCAAAGATTTTCCTGGCTCATGCCTCAGGGGAAGGGGGACAGGCTTCTCCATCATTCGGGCAAGCTCATCCGGTTTTGTTGCTTGGCGAAGGGGAAAAGCTCTGCTATGGTGGCCTCACTTAGCCATTTGGATGGCTAGATGGTTGTGGTGGTTTGCCTTCAGGGCGATTTACCCAACCCGGCCACCGTTTCGATGATTATTTTGACAGGGAGTCCCCATGCAGCGTCGTTCCTTCTTCACCCTTTCCGCCCTTGCGCTGCTCGCCAGCACTCTGCCGTTGTCCGCCTTTGCCATCGATGAGGCGAAGAAGGAGATCGTCATCGGTACCACGGTCGGGGACTTTGCCGACATGGTGACCGACTCCATCAAGCCGCAGCTCGAAGCCAAGGGCTACAAGGTGAAACTGGTGGAGTTTACCGACTACGTGACTCCCAACATCGCCCTGGCGGACGGCTCGCTGGATGTGAACTGCTTCCAGCACAAGCCCTATCTGGAGAGCTTCGCCAAGGACAGGGGCCTGTCGCTGAGCCCCATCACCCAGGTGCCGACCGGCCCCATGGGGCTCTATTCCGGCAAGAAGGGCAAGCTCGCCGAGGTGGGCGAGGGCAGCACGGTCGCCATCCCGAACGACCCCACTAACCAGGCGCGTGCCCTGTTGATGTTGCAGGATCTCGGCTGGCTGACCCTGAAAGAGGGGATCAATCCCTTGAAGGCGAGCGAGTTCGACGTGGTGAAAAATCCCCACGAGATCAAGCTGGTGCTGCTGGAAGCGGCGCAGCTGCCTCGCTCCCGGGAAGATGTGGACTTCTCCGTCATCAACGGCAACTTCGCCGCCTCCAGCGGCATCCCGTTCAGCTCCGGACTTTTCCTCGAGCGCAGCTACGACTTCATCAACTGGGTGGTGGTGAAGAGCGCCGATGCGGGCAAGCCGTTTGCCAAGGACGTGATCGACGCTTACAACTCCGCGGCGTTCAAGACCTATGCGGAGCAGCGCTTCAAGGGCTACAAGTACCCGGAAGGCTGGCAGAGCAAGGGCTGATAACCCGCACGGCGGAGATCAAAACGGGCACCCTGGGGTGCCCGTTGTCATTGGCGCGCGGCGCTCACTGCGCTTGTCAGTAGCGATGCAGCCACCAGCGGGCCCCCAGCAGGGCGGTGACACTGCCGAGCAGGGCGCTCGCCAGCACATCCAGCGGCCAGTGCATGCCGATCAGGGTGCGTGACAGGGCGATGGCCAGTGCCCAGAGGGGTAGCAACCAGGCACCGCTGGGGGCGCGCGCCAGCCAGATCAGGCCGAAGAACTGGGCGAGGCTGATGGCGGCGATGCTATGACCGGAGGGGAAGGCGTAGTTCACCCCGCCCTGCCAGTGATTGCCGAGCCAGGCGGGCAGCGCCAGCAGCTGGCTGGCGGCGTGGACCTGCTCGGTGCGAAGGGCACTGCTGCCCTCGTAGAACTGGCGGATATCGGGGATGAGGTTCTGCCCCGCCAGCCAGAGCAGATAGGGGCGCGGCTCCTCGGTGAGCTGCTTGATGAGGCTCTTGATGAGCCAGTCCCCGGCCAGCACGGCGAACAGGGTGGCGCACAGGGCCAGCAGGGCGGGCAGGCTGAGCGTCAGCTTGTGTCGGGTCAGCAGCACCAGTCCCAGGGTGCTGATGGCGATGCCGGGGATGTCCACCATGCGGGAGAGGGCATAGGGCCACCAGAGCCAGGCGGACTGCAGGGCATCGCTCAGGAAGGGATGCCAGGGCAGGCAGGCCAGCAGGGCCAGCGGCAGGATCAGGGCGGCGCTGAATCTCAATACCTGGCGGCGCGGCAACGAAGAGGAAGAGGTCGGCATCATCGGGCTCATCTGGTGGGCGGCGTGGCGGCCGCCAAAAAAGAGGCGTCATTGTGCCAGCCAGGCCCTCGAGGTCAAGGTGCCAAGGCCGGCCAACAACATGTGGTTACAATTGGCTGGCCCCGGACAAGGGGGAGGGGGGGGAGCCCTGGTGCCGGGGCTGTGGTGGTGGACGAGCCTGAATTAAGCCTCTGAAACTCGGGGCGCTTTGCGCTAGAATGGCGCCCCCGTGGCCGGTTGTGGGCCATCGAGTTCATAAGAGAAACTGATGAAAATCGTTGTTGATGAAAATATGCCCCATGCCCGGGAGCTGTTTGCGGAGTTTGGCGAGGTGATCCCCCTGCCCGGACGACAGATCTCGGCGGCGGATCTGCAGGATGCGGACGTGCTGCTGGTGCGTTCCGTGACCCGGGTGGATGCCAGCTTGCTCGCCAACTGCCCCAGACTCGGCTTCGTCGGCACCGCCACCATCGGTCGGGATCACGTCGACAGCGCCCTGCTGGCGGCGCGGGGCATTCCCTTCTTCAGCGCCCCCGGTTGCAACAAGTACTCGGTGGGAGACTATGTGATCTCCGCCCTGCTGGTGCTGGCTGAACGCCATGAGCTGACGTTGAGCGAGATGAGCCTCGCCGTCATCGGCGCCGGCAACACCGGCGAGTGCGTGGCGGGCAAGGCCGAGGCTCTCGGCATGCGAGTGCTGCGCTGCGATCCGCCCCGTGCTCGCGCCGCCAGTGCGGGCGAGGCGACCCATTTCGTCGACTACCAGACGGCCCTTGGCGCCGACATCGTCAGCTTCCACGTGCCCATCACCCACGGCGGCCCGGATGCCACCTTCCACCTGCTGGGGGAGCGGGAGATCGCCACCCTGCCTGCGGGCAAATTCCTCATCAACGCCGCCCGCGGCGAGGTGTGGGACAACCAGGCCCTGCTCGCCCGCCAGCAGGGAGATGCGCCGCTGCGACTGGTGATGGACGTGTGGGAAGGGGAACCCAAGCCATTGAGGGCCCTGGTGCCTTATACCGAGCTGGCCACCCCGCACATCGCCGGCTACAGCCTGGAGGGCAAGGCCCGCGGTACCTGGATGCTCTATCAGGCGCTCTGTCAGCAACTGGGACGCCCCCCGCGCCAGGATCTGCAAGCCCTGCTGCCGGCTCCCGAGGTGCGTGAACTGACCCCCGGGGTGGCGACGGATCAGGCCTTGCTCAAGCAACTCGTTCACCTCATCTATGACGTGCGCCGGGACGATGCCCGTTTTCGCAATCGCCTCCATCAGGCCGGCAGCTTCGATGAGCAGCGCAAGCAATACCCGGAGCGGCGGGAGTTTTCCTCCCTGCGCCTCACGGGCCCCTTCGCCGGGGACGCCCTGGCCCGGCTGGGGTTCACCATCCAGCCCGACTAGCGCGGGCGTCATGAATACATGTGGGCGGGCCTCTTTGCGGGGCCCGCCCTCGCTGGGCTTGGCGCCATGCCAAACTCGTTATCGGGCAGCGCCGTCTGCCACAGGGTGATGCCAGTGCGTCACCGGACCATTTAGAGGAGAGAACATGAGTCAGCAATTCAACGTAGCGGTATTGGGCGCGAGCGGCGCCGTGGGTGAAGCCATGATCGAGATCCTGGAAGAGCGTGCCTTCCCGGTGGCGACCCTCTACCCGCTGGCCTCCAGCCGCAGCGCTGGCGACACGGTGCGCTTTGGTGGCAAGAACGTCGAGATCCTGGATGTGGAGGAGTTTGACTGGAGTCAGGTACAGATAGCCCTCTTCTCCGCCGGTGCCGAGGTCTCCGCCAAGTGGGCGCCGATTGCCGCCGAACATGGCTGCATCGTCATCGACAACACCTCCTGCTTCCGTTACGACGAGGACATCCCCCTGGTGATCCCCGAGGTGAACCCGGACGCCCTGGCCGATTTTCGCAATCGCAACATCATCGCCAACCCGAACTGCTCCACCATCCAGATGCTGGTGGCGCTGAAGCCCCTGCAGGACGAGGTGGGGATCGCCCGCATCAACGTGGCGACCTATCAGTCCGTCTCCGGCTCCGGCAAGGAGGGGGTGAGCGAGCTGGCGGGCCAGACCGCCCATCTGCTCAACGGTCGCCCGGTGGAGCCGAGCCTCTACCCGCAGCAGATCGCCTTCAACCTCATTCCGCAGATCGACGCCTTCACCGACAACGGCTACACCCGGGAAGAGATGAAGATGGTGTGGGAGACCCAGAAGATCCTGGGAGATGCCAGCATCGCCGTGAACCCCACCTGCGTGCGGGTGCCTGTCTTCTACGGTCATGCCGAAGCGGTGCACGTCGAACTGCACCAGCCGCTCGATGCCGAGCAGGTCAAGGATCTGCTGCGCAATGCGCCAGGCGTGACCCTGTTCGATGATGACGCCGACTATCCGACCCCGGTGCGCGACGCTACCGGCAAGGATGAGGTGCTGGTGGGACGGGTGCGCCAGGATATTTCTCATCCCAGCGGTATCAATATGTGGATCGTGGCCGATAACGTTCGTAAGGGCGCGGCGACCAACAGCGTGCAGATTGCCGAACTGTTGGTGCGCGACTACCTCTGAGTCCATTGATGGTGCCGGGTGGGGAGGGAGCCCCGCCCCGTGCGCCGGTCGGCATCAGGGGGCTGGGGTGTGACTGATGGCGTCGACAGGCAATGTGACAATGTCACGTGAGATCAGTGAATTAAGCTTTTTTCTCGCCGGATCTCGGTGCGCTGGCACGAGTTGAAGGCTAAATGTGTCGGATCACTGGCTTGAGACTCACGCCTGATTTATATTGAGCCGATTGTTTTGGGGTAACTATCCAGATTTTTCAATGTGATAGGGCCGTCATACGAAGGAACGAACATGGGACATTCCCGCATAACGCTGGCAACGCTACTGGCATTGGGTCTTCTGGGTACGGTTCAGGCCGACGACGGGGGACGCGAGCCTTTCTTCGTGGAGCTCAAGGGACCGGATGGCTCGCCGCCCCCCGCCGTGCAGCCACAGCCCCAGGCTCAGCCGGTCGCCCCCGTCACCTTGCCCAAGGTGCAGCCCATCGTCCGTCAGGTGCCGAGCACCCAGGCCGGCAGTTATGGTCCGGTTCGTTCCACCGATACCCTCTGGAGCCTCGCGAGCAAGCATCGCCCCTCCAACCGGGTGACCGTCTACCAGACCATGGTGGCGATCTACGACAAGAATCCCCGCAGTTTTGCCGATGGCAACATCAATCACATCCTGGTGGGTTCCCGCATCCTGCTGCCGACGGCAGCCGAAGCAGGCCGCATCACGGACGCCGAGGCCCGTCGCCGCTTCAACAGTGACAACGCCAGCTGGAAGGGGCTGAGCCCCAAATATCTGGCCAGCAAGCAGGCCGAAACCGCCAAGGCTCACCCCAAAGCCGCGGCCGTGCCCGCCAAGGCGCCAGTCGCCAAGGCGGCTCCCCTTCCGGTGGCCCCCAAGGTGACGTCGCCGCAACCGGCGAGCGAGGTGAAGGCGATTGCCAAGACCGCCGAGCCCGTTGTTACGCCGGTGAGTGCAGCCGCCGGCACGGCGCCAGCCCCGCTGCCTGCCGATGTGGCGGCGCCGGTCGGCAAACCGTCCACCGAGATGGCGCTGGCACTGGAAGATGCCAACGCCCAGCTCGGCCAGGTCACCGAGATGAACCACAGGCTCAAGCTGCGCCTGCAATCTCTGACCGAAGAGGTGGAGACCCTCAAGGCCCAGTTGCAGGATCAGACGGCGCTGCAAAAAGAGGTGGCCGAGCTCAAGGCCCAGCCAGTGCCTCCCGTGGTGGCCCCCGAGCCCAAGCAGAACTGGGTGATGGAGCTGCTCTCCTCGCCGCTCAACCTCGCCATGATCATCTTGCTGCCTGTGCTGCTGGTGCTGGCGCTGGTGACGCTCTGGCTGCGGGCTCGTGCCCGGCGAGAGCTGGAAGAGCAGGAGAAGAGCCTCTCTGAATCCACCGCCATGGTGATGGGGGACGAGAACAGCGAGTTCGATCAGCTGATGACGGTGGGCATCGCCGATGACGAACCCATGCGCCCCATGCCGGATCTGAACGGTCCGGAGGCCGAGCGGGCGCTGGATGAAGGCCAGGGCAAGAATGATGTCATCTTCAGCGATGACGGTGAGCTGGCCCTCTCCGCTTTCGACGTTGAACCTGCGGTCACCACGGCAAATCGTGACCCGGATCTGGTACCCGAACTGGATCTGGCCCACGAGGGTGACTTCGACATAGAGTCCGAGCCGGATCTCGATCTCTCCCGGGAGTTCGATGCTCCCAAGCGGGCGGCCGATGAGGTCATGAGCGAAGAGGAGCTGCAAGCGGCGCTCTTTGCCGATCTGGATGCGGACCTCGACGCCGATGCGGCCACTGTGTCTGACGGGGCCCAGCGCAGCCGGGACGACGATCCGGCCAATTTCGACCTGAGCGATTTCGAGTCGGCCTTCGACGAGCCTGTCGATGACAAGGCGGTGGCGCCCAAGGATGCCGCAGCCTATGGCAAGAGCGACGTGGACGACATGCTGGCGGAGCTCGGTCTCGAGCCCGAGCCGAAGCCGGCCGCGAAGCCAATGCCGCAGGACGCCTGGGATCCCAACGAATTGGCCCTCGCCGATTTCGAGGATGCCTTCACCGAGGTGGAGCCCCACGCGGAGCAGCCACATGAGGTTAAGCCCCGCGAACAGGCTCAGGCGAACGACTTTGTGGAGATAGACAAGTTATTGGCGGAGGCCAATGCCAGCAACGCCGAGCAGGAGCCGTATCAGGGCTTCTCCCTGGATGTGGGGCTGGATGGTTTCCCCGAGGTATTGCCGGAGTCCACCGGTTTTGACGTGGATGCGGACGATGGCGGTGTGGGGGCCAAGCTGGATCTGGCCCGCGCCTACCTCGAGATCGACGACAAGGAGAGCGCCCGCGAGCTGTTGCAAGAGGCGGCGGCCCAGGGCAGCGAGCACCAGCGCAACGAGGCTGAAAAGCTGCTCAAACGGCTGGGATAAGCCTGACCATCGATTGCAAGGCAGCCTGCGGGCTGCCTTTTCGTTTCAGAAGCGGCCTGCTCGTCTGCCAAGGCTTGGGCCCTCAGGGGGAGAGCGCCCGGCCGTGGGCCCCCGCCTGCTTGAGGTCACGGGTTTGGGACTTTTGCCCCGAGCGGGTATAATCCGCCCCGTTTCTTTCATCCTTTCCCCAGAAGACAAGTTTCATCCATGCGAATTGCCCTAGGTATTGAATATGACGGCAGCCGGTATTTCGGCTGGCAGCGTCAGCGAGAAGTGATCAGCGTCCAGGAAGAGCTTGAAAAAGCCATCAGCCGCATCGCCAACCATCCGGTCTCCATCCAGTGCGCCGGGCGGACCGACGCCGGGGTCCACGGCACCGGTCAGGTGATCCACTTCGATACCGAGTCCAATCGTGCCGAGTCCGCCTGGACGCTGGGCCTGAATTCCAATCTGCCGCCGGACATCGGGGTGCGCTGGGTCAAGGAGGTGGATGAAAACTTCCATGCCCGCTTCAGCGCCACCGCCCGCCGCTATCGCTACATCATCTACAACCACAACTACCGCCCGGCGATCCTGGGTAGCGGCGTCAGCCACTATCACGAGACCATAGACGCGGCGCTGATGCATCAGGCGGGCCAGAGCCTGCTCGGGGAGCATGACTTCAGTACCTTCCGGGCCATCGCCTGCCAGTCCAACACCCCCTGGCGCAACGTGACCCACCTGTGCGTCAGCCGCTCCGGTCCCTATATCGTGCTCGACATCAAGGCCAACGCCTTCCTGCACCACATGGTGCGCAACATCACCGGCTCCCTGTTGCTGGTGGGGCAGGGGCAGAAACCGGTGGAGTGGATTGCCGAGGTGCTGGCCCAGAAGGATCGCAACCTGGCCGGCCCCACCGCCAAGGCGGGAGGCCTCTATCTGGTAGACGTGGATTACCCGGCCGAGTTCGGCCTGCCGCAGTTGCCACTCGGTCCGCTCTGGCTGCCGGACTCGGCACCGGGTACGACCAGTTTTTAGTAACTGGGCCCGAAAATTTGTGGTTTAATGACCCGTTATTTATTGCCATCGAGCCCTTAAGTCATTGAACAACCAAGGCCCGATGTGTTTTGTCAGGCACAAAAGCATTAAGGAATTCCATGAGCTGGCTTGAGAAGATCCTTCCCAAGAGCAAGATCACTACACCGCGTCGTCACAACATCCCGGAAGGGGTGTGGACCAAGTGCACGTCTTGCGAACAGGTACTCTACCGGGCAGAACTGGAGCGCAATCTCGAAGTGTGCCCCAAGTGCGATCATCATATGCGGATCAGTGCCCGCGCCCGTCTCGAGAGCTTCCTCGACGTAGAAGGCCGCAGCGAGGTTGCTGCCGAGCTGGAGCCGCAGGACATCTTGAAATTCAAGGATTCCAAGCGCTACAAGGATCGTTTGTCTGCCGCCCAGAAAGAGACGGGAGAAAAAGATGCGCTGGTGGTGATGAAAGGAACCCTCAAGGGGGTACCGGTCGTCGCCTGTTCGTTCGAGTTCTCCTTCATCGGTGGCTCCATGTCCTCCGTGGTCGGTGCCCGCTTCGTGCGCGCCGTCGAGGAGAGCATCAAGGAAGGTCGTGGCCTGGTCTGCTTCTCCACCTCCGGCGGGGCGCGCATGCAGGAGGCACTGTTCTCCCTGATGCAGATGGCCAAGACCAGTGCGGCGCTGGACCGACTCACCAAGGCCGGTCTGCCCTTCATCTCCGTGCTGACCGACCCCACCATGGGTGGCGTCTCCGCGAGTCTCGCCATGCTGGGTGACATCAACGTGGGCGAGCCCAAGGCGTTGATCGGCTTCGCCGGCCCGCGCGTCATCGAGCAGACCGTGCGCGAGAAGCTGCCGGAAGGCTTCCAGCGCTCCGAGTTCCTGCTGGAGAAGGGCGCCATCGATCTCATCATCGACCGGCGCGAGATGCGTGACCGCCTGGCCGGCCTGCTGGCCAAGCTGATGAACACTCACGTCATCGAAGAGTGAATCGAGCCGTAAGATGAGTTCACAGATGCAATCTTCCCAAAGCCGGTCGCTCAGCGACTGGCTTTCTTATTTGGAGCAGATCCACCCGGTCAATATCGACATGGGGCTGGATAGGGTCGGTGCCGTCGCGCGCCGCATGGGGCTCACCGAACTGCCGTTCAAGGTCGTGACGGTGGCGGGTACCAACGGCAAGGGTTCCTCCTGCGCCATGGCTGCCAGCATACTGATGGCGGCCGGTTACAAGGTCGGCGTCTACTCCTCGCCGCACCTGCTGCGTTTCACCGAGCGGGTGCGACTCGATGGTGCCGAGCTGCCCGATGAGGAACACTGCGCCGCGTTTGCCGCCGTGGAGGCCGCCCGCGCCGAGATAGCGCTCACCTTCTTCGAGTTCGCGACCCTGGCCGGGCTCTGGCTGTTTTGCCGTGCCGCGCCGGACGTGCTCCTGCTGGAAGTGGGGCTGGGCGGTCGGCTCGATGCCACCAATGTGGTGGAATCCGATGTGGCCATGATCACCTCCATCGCGCTGGATCACTGCGACTGGCTCGGGGATACCCGGGAGGCGGTGGCGGTTGAGAAGGCTGGCGTCTATCGCAAGGGAAAACCCGCCATCAGCGGCGAGCCCAACCCGCCCGCCACCATCGCCAGCGAAGCGCACCGTCTGGGTGCCTGTCTGCGCCAGGTCGGGGTGGATTTTCATGGGGATGAGCAGGGCGATCACTGGGATTACCATGGCCTGCACCACTGGCAGGGTTTGCCCAAGCCCGCCCTGCCGCTGATGAACGCGGTGACGGTGCTGGCGGCGCTCGAATCCCTCGGCTTGCCGTTGCCGGAGGCTGCCATTCGCCAGGGGCTGGCGGATGCGCGCCTCGCGGGACGCATGCAGCGCCTGCAACAGGATCCCCTGGTCATCGTCGATGTGGCCCACAATCCCCATTCGGCGGCCTATCTTGCCAGCCAGCTGCGCCAGATCCCCTGCTCGGGGAAACGACGTGCCGTGGTCGGCATGCTCAAGGACAAAGACATGGCGGGCTCCCTGGCCGAGCTGACGGGGCTCATCGATGAGTGGTATCTTGCGAGCCTCCATGGCCCCCGCGCCGCCGCCTCGGCCCAGTTGGCGGCCGCCCTGCATGAGCAGGGACCGGGCGCACAATTTGCGTCAGTGACCGAGGCTTATGGGGCTGCACTGGCCGCATCGAGTCCTGATGATATGGTCATTGTGTTCGGCTCGTTTTACACTGTCGCCGAGGTGCTGGCGACGAAGGCCTGATGGGCTGGTCGCGAGCCTGGACTTTTGGCATCAGATGCCTAACAAGATCGCATGGGTAGCAGTTCATCTGGTCTCGATGCCACTGGGTGGTCAGTTATCACTGAAATCTGCAGAAATAGCAGTGCATTCTAAGTAACATGGGTGGGAATTAACTTGGCTTCTAAGTTTCAAAACAGATTGGTGGGGACCGTCATCCTGGTCGCCCTGGTGGTCATCTTTCTGCCGGATCTGATGGATGGCAACAAGCTGGAGCAAAAGGACGAGGCCTTTGCCAATATCCCCCTGCGCCCCGAGCTGGAGCCCGCCAAGCCCGAGTTGCAGGTCTCGGCCGCCAGCACTCTGCCGGCGGAACATGCGGCGAGCCAGCAGCAGGCCGCTGCGGCCCAGCAGTGGCAGGTGGAGGAGATTGGCAATACCGTGACGCTGGCCGACAACGGCCAGCAGCCCGCAGCCCAGCCGGTACAGCAACCGGCCACGGCGCCGGTGACCCAGCCGGTTGCCCAGCCCAAACCCGTGGTAGTGGCCCAGAAACCGGTGGAGCAGCCCAAGCCAAAACCGGTTCCGCCCAAGCCGGTGGAGGTGAAAAAGCCCGAGCCGAGCAAGCCGCAGGTTGGCCAGATCAAGACCATGGACGATCTCATCGCGAGCAAGATGACGACCGCCACGCCGGCACCGGCCGCCGCCCCGGCCCAGGGCAGCTGGATCCTGCAACTCGGCGCCTTCAAGAACGCAGACAGTGTCAATGCCCTGGTGAGCAAGCTGCGGGCCGCCGGCTATTCGGCCCAGACCTCGCCGAGAACGCCGGTGCAGGGCCAGATCACCCGGGTCTTCATCGGGCCGGATGTCTCCAAGGCGAAGCTGCAGGGCATGCAGAGCAAGATAAGCCAGATGACAGGGCTCGGTGGCTCTGTGGTGGCCTACAACCCCTGAGGCTGACCCCTTCGCCTGCAATAAAAAACCGCGCCTTGGCGCGGTTTTTTATTAGATGCATTTCACCGGTTTGGGCAGGCCGGCTATCTTGGTCGCCTGCTTGGCGGGCCCCTCCGGGAACAGCTTGTAGAGATAGCGACTGTTGCCCTTTTCGGGGCCGTACTGCTTCTCCATCGCCTTGACCAGGGCGCGGATGGCGGGGGAGGTGTTGAACTCCAGATAAAACGCCCGCACGAAACGCACCACCTCCCAGTGAGGCTCCTCCAGCACTATGCCTTCCCGTTCGGCCAGCACCAGGGCCAGCGCCTCGCTCCATTGCTCGCTATGGCGCAGATAGCCCTTGGCATCGGTCTCGATGGTTTGGCCGTTGAATTCCAGCGGATGAGGCTCAGACATAAGGGGCTCCTCGCAAAGGGGTGATCAGGATTGGGCGGGCATGGTAGCGCCTTGCCCCTGTGTGAGCAACCGGCTCTGGTTGGCCAAATCCAGCAGCTCGTCCGCCAGCTCGCTGATGAGGCTGAGCTGCTGGGTCAGCATCAGCTGCTCCTCGCTGCTGTCCGGGGAGAGCGCGGGGCACTGCCCCTCGAGCCTCGACGGGATCTCGCCGCCCAGATGGCCGGCGGCCTGCTCCAGGGTGTGGCTGATGTGGCGGCCGATCTCGTCGAGCCCGTCCAAGGCCTCCAGCTTGTCGCGATGGGCACCGAGGGCCGAGATGTAGGAGAGCAGGGCATGGTTGCGCCAGGTAAGGGTGAAGCAGAGATCGAGGAAGCGGCGGCGCTTGCTCGGCTCCACCAGCATGCTCTGCCAGGCCATGGCCAGCTCGCTGTCGGCGAGGTGAGCGCATTTGCGGGCAACCCGGTAGTCGAGGGATTCGTCCCGCTGACGGTGCAGGCTGGTAAGTACCACCGACAGGTAGCGGGCATTGGCGGACAGGGAGTTGGCGATGAGGCTTGGCAGCCGCTTGTATTGCCAGTCCGGCCAGAGCCAGGCCACCAGGGCGTAGGAGAGCAAACAGCCGAGCAGGGTGTCGAGCAGGCGTGGCCCCAGGATGGCGAAGCCGATGCCGTCCAGCAGGTTGAACGCCATCAGCACATAGAGGGTGATGAAGCAGACCGCGGCGCTGTAGTTGCTGCGCACCTGGGTGAAGAACAGGAAGGCGGCCAGCCCCATGATGCCGAGTTGCAGGTGCAGTTCGGGGAAGAGCCAGAGCACGGGTACCCCGATGAGGATGCCGGCGAAGGTGCCGAGCATGCGCTGCACCAGCCGGCGGCGGGTGGCGCTGTAACTCGGCTGGCAGACGAAGAGCACCGTCAGCAGGATCCAGTAGCCCTTGTCGAGCTGGAAGGCCTGCAGGATGCCATAGCCCACCACCAGGCCGAGCGACAGGCGCAGGGCGTGGCGAAACACCATGGAATTCGGGGTCAGGTGCTGTCTGAGCATGGCCAGCAGCGGCAGGGGCGCCGGGTTGGCGAGGACGGGCAGATCCGCGGGGGGCAGGGCCGGGTTTTGCAGATCCTCGGCATTGGTCAGCAGTTGGTTGATGCTGGCGAGGTTGCGGCGCAAAAACTTCATCGGCGTCAGCAAGGTCTTGGGGTAGTGCTGCTTGAGATGAGTGAACTCCAGCTGATCGCCGAGGGCCTCGAGGGTCCAGTGGATGCGCTTGTGGTGGACATAGGGCTTGTGCACCAGGATGGCGTAGCCGAGCTGCTGGCACGCCTCTGAGAGTTGCAGAAACACCTCCTGGAAGCCGTCCAGCACTATGCCTTGCTTGAGCTCGGCTTCGAGTCGGCTGTAGGGGTAGTGGCTGGAGGTGGCGCGCTCCTGGATTTCCAGCGCCAGCAGATAGAGGCGCAGCAGGCTGGCGAGCTCGGGGGCGACCTGATGACGGTGGCCGGAGCGGGCGTTCAGTCGCGCATTGAGAGCCGTCTTGGTGAGGTTCAGGGCATTGACCAGGTTGATGTTGAGCTGGGCCAGGTTGTGGCGAATGGCCTGGGCGCCGTGTTCGTCCGCCGGGAAGAAGCGGGATTTCTCCAGCAGATAGCGGGCGAGGGCGAAGTAGCTCTGGGCAAGCTGCTCGTGCAGGGTCTTGTAGGGCAGCAGCCAGAGCCAGAGCAGCGACACCAGCCCGTACCAGAGGGCGCCGGCACCGAGCGCCAGGGGTTGATAGAAGAGATCCGGCGCCTTGGCGGCCCCCAGCATGGTGTAGATGGCAATCAGCAGCGAGCCGAAGCTGATGGTGGCATAGCGCTGGCCGAGCGCCCCCACCATCACGAAGATGAAGGTCGAGCCGGCCAGCCCGATGGCAAACAGCCAGGGGGTGGGGAAGAGATATTGCACGCACAGGGAGGCGAACAGGAAGCAGACCAGCGTCATGGCGAGGTTTTTCACCCGGCCCCAGAGGCTGTCGTCGGTCTCGGCGATGGCTCCGGCCACCACCCCGAGGGAGAGCAGCACGGTGAGCTGGATGTCTCCCTGTATCAGGGCGAAGGCGAGCAGCCCCAGGATGGCCAGCAGCACCTTGAGGGCGAAGTAGATATGGCTGTCAGACAGCAGGCGGCGCAACAGGCCGGCGAGATCAATGGGCATGGGGAAGGTCGTCCTTGAGCGCCGTGTTATCGACAGGGTGAGCAAGCAATGAGTGGTGCGCCAGACTGGCAAAATCCATGGACATGGGACAGGTGCAACCCTTGAGCGAATCGAAAGCGAGAGAATAGCCGCTCGGCCACAAAAGAGCCCTGATCCAAATCAGGGCCGGGTTCTTCATGCGGCTCGGTCTCTTTGCCTTGACCTTAACAGGGGAGGCAGACAATAAAAACCCCGCCGAAGCGGGGTTTTCTGTATCAGGAGACCTGATTAGTTGCGGTTGCCGCCAAGCAGGCTCAGCAGGCTCAGGAAGATGTTGTAGATGGACACGTACAGGGTCACGGTCGCGGAGATGTAGTTGGTCTCGCCGCCGCGCACGATCTGCTGGGTCGTCAGCAGGATGGCGCCGGAGGAGAACAGCATGAACATGGCGGACAGGGCCAGGCTCAGGGCACTCATCTGCAGGAAGATGTTGGCGATCATCGCCACCAGCAGCACCCAGAAACCGACGAACAGCATGCCGCCGATGAAGGAGAGATCCCGCTTGGTGGTCAGGGCATAGGCGGACAGACCGAAGAAGGTGAGCGCAGTGCCACCCAGGGCGGTCATCACGATCTCGCCGCCGCCGTTGTTCATGTACATGTTGATGATGGGGCCCAGGCTATAGCCCATCAGACCGGTCAGGGCGAAGGTGAACACCAGCCCCATGCCGTTGTCGCGGTTCTTCTGGGTCAGGAACATCAGACCGTAGACACCGACGAGGAAGATGGCCCAGTGCAGGGGCGGCATGTTCATCACGGTGGCAATCCCGGCCACCACGGCAGAGAAGCCAAGAGTGAGGGATAGCAGCATATAGGTATTGCGCAGCACCTTGTTGGTATCGCGCACGGCACCCTGGGTGCCGGTGTAGATAGAACGGGTATCCATCTTGATGTCCTCTTGATTTCCGGGTTGAGGCGGAGAATTCCGCTTCGTTAACGCATTGTATGCACTGAATGTGTGGATGACGAGCCCTGATTTCAAGTGGCCCCCCAGCCTCGTTCTCCCCACTATCCCAGAGTAAATATGTATTGCATATGAACAAGCGCCTGACGTAGTATGCCCTCCGTTCGGAGGGGTGGCAGAGCGGCTGAATGCACCGGTCTTGAAAACCGGCGATGGGCGACCATCCGTGGGTTCAAATCCCACCTCCTCCGCCATCTTCTATGGCCCAAGCGATCATGTCGTTTGGGCTTTTTTGTGTCTGATCTCGTCACAGCGGCGCCTGGAGGCACTTTCGAGGGGGCGGCGGCGCTGGCTACACTGGCTGGGTCAATGTGGGGCAGGGGATGGCTCTGCCCGCATCGGAACCATGAGTGGGAGTGCCTATGGCGGTGACATGGAAGCGTGGAGGGTTGCTGGCGATGGGGTGTGCGGCCGCCTTGATGGCGGGATGTGCGACCCTGGTGCCCGAGCCCGTCGAGTATCTGCCGCAGGATCCCCCGCCCGGTGGCCTCGCGTACGGGAAGAAGGTCTATGTGGACGATGGCCAGTGTCCGGCCAGTCAGGTGAAGCAGCTGATCGGCGGCGATGCCAAGCGGAATATTCCGCGCCAGGTGGAGTGTGTGCCCAGGCCACAATGAGAATGGGGTTGTGGTAGCGAAAAATGCTTAAAAAAAGAGCCAAGGCAGCTGCCCTGGCTCTTTTTTATGGGGCAAAGGAGGAGGGGCGGGCTAGAAGGCATCTCCCGGTACCCGTACCCAGCCCTCCATCAGGATGCGGGCTGAGCGGGACATCACCGCCTTGGTGACGGTCCACTCCCCGTTCACCTGACGAGCCTGTGCCCCCACCCGCAGGGTGCCGGAGGGGTGGCCGAAGCGCACCGCTTCCCGCTCGCCGCCACCCGCCGCCAGGTTGACCAGGGTGCCCGGGATGGCGGCCGCCGTACCGATGGCCACCGCGCAGGTGCCCATCATGGCGTGGTGCAGCTTGCCCATGGAGAGGGCCCGCACCAGCAGATCGACGTCACGGGCTTTCACTTCCTTGCCGCTGGCGGTGCGATAGTCCTTCGCCGGCGCGACGAAGGCGATCTTCGGCGTGTGTTGGCGGGTCGCGGCTTCTTCTGGCGCTTTGATGAGCCCCATGCGCAGGGCGCCGGCGATGCGGATCGCCTCGAAGCGGGCGAGGGCCTCAGGATCCGTGTTGATCGCTTCCCGCAGCTCGGTGCCCGCATAACCGATGTCCTCGGCATTGACGAAGACGGTGGGGATGCCGGCAGTAATCATGGTTGCCTGCAGGGTGCCTATGCCTGGTACTTCCAGCTTGTCTATCAGATTGCCGGTGGGGAAGAGGGCGCCGCCCTCTTCCCCATCATCCGAAGGGTCGAGAAACTCCAGCACGATTTCGGCGGCGGGGAAGGTGACCCCATCCAGCTCGAAGTCGCCGGTCTCCTGCACCTGACCCCCCATTATCGGTACATGGGCGATGATGGTCTTGCCGATGTTGGCCTGCCAGACTCGCACCATGCAGGTGCCGTTGTCCGGGATGCGGGCCGGGTCCACCAGACCCGCGTGGATGGCGAAGGCGCCGGCGCCGGTGGAGAGGTTGCCGCAGTTGCCGCTCCAGTCCACGAACGCCTTGTCGATGGCGATCTGGCCGTAAAGGTAGTCCACGTCGTGATCGGGCTGGCTGCTCTTGGAGAGGATCACGCACTTGGAGGTGGATGAGGTCGCCCCTCCCATGCCGTCGATATGGGCGCTGTAGGGGTCCGGGCTGCCGATCACCCGCATAAACAGGTTGTCGCGGGCCGGGCCGGGCACCTGGCAGGGCTCGGGCAGATCTTGCAGGCGGAAGAAGACCCCCTTGCTGGTACCGCCGCGCAGATAGGTGGCCGGGATTTTGACTTGTGGTTGGTGGGCCATAGAAATCGTCCAAAAAAGGGTGATAGAAGCTTCTCTGCTGGGGAGAAGGTGCCCGAAGGGGGAGTCGGGTGAGGGAGACGCATGTTCCCTCACCCAACCCTCTCCCAAAGGGAGGCAGGCCTGGCCCGATATTAGCTGGCGGCCTTGTGGGCCGTCGACTCCAGGAAGTCCTGGGCGAAGCGCTGCAGCACGCCGCCCGCCTCGTAGACCGAGACCTCCTCGGCGGTGTCGAGGCGACAGGTCATGGGCACCTCGACTACCTCGCCGCTGCGACGGCGGATCACGAGGGTGAGATCGGCGCGTGGTTTGCGCATCCCCACCACGTCATAGGTCTCGGTGCCGTCCAGCCCAAGGGTCACACGGGTGGTGCCCGGTTTGAACTCCAGGGGCAGTACCCCCATGCCGATGAGGTTGGTGCGGTGAATGCGCTCGAAACCTTCCGCCGCGATCACCTCCACCCCTGCCAGCCGCACCCCCTTGGCCGCCCAGTCCCGGGACGAGCCTTGCCCGTAGTCGGCGCCGGCGACGATGATGAGCGGCTGCTTGCGCTCCATGTAGGTCTCTATCGCCTCCCACATCCGCATCACCCGGCCTTCCGGCTCGACGCGAGCCAGGGAGCCCTTCTTCACGGCGCCGTTGACCACCGCCATCTCGTTGACTAGCTGGGGGTTGGCGAAGGTGGCGCGCTGGGCGGTCAGGTGATCGCCGCGGTGGGTGGCGTAGGAGTTGAAGTCCTCCTCCGGCAGGCCCATCTTGTGCAGGTATTCCCCCGCCGCGCTGCTGCGCAGTATGGCGTTGGAGGGCGAGAGGTGGTCGGTGGTGATGTTGTCTGGCAGCACCGCCAGCGGCCGCATGCCGCGCAGGGTGCGCTCACCCGCCAATGCCCCTTCCCAGTAGGGCGGGCGACGGATATAGGTGCTCTGGGGACGCCAGTCATAGAGCGGTGCCACCTTGGGACCCTGGTCTTCCTCGATGGTGAACATGGGGATATAGACCTGGCGGAACTGGGACGGTTTGACCGCCGCGCGTACCACGGCGTCGATCTCTTCATCCGACGGCCAGATGTCTTTGAGGCGGATTTCCTCGCCGTTCACCACTCCCAGCACATCCTTCTCGATATCGAAGCGGATGGTACCGGCGATGGCGTAGGCCACCACCAGGGGAGGGGAGGCGAGGAACGCCTGCTTGGCATAGGGGTGGATGCGGCCATCGAAGTTGCGGTTACCGGACAGCACGGCGGTGGCATAGAGATCCCGCTCGACGATCTCCTGCTGGATGGCGGGATCGAGCGCGCCGGACATGCCGTTGCAGGTGGTGCAAGCAAAGGCCACCACGCCGAAGCCGAGTCGCTCCAGCTCCTCGTCCAGCCCCGCTTCTTTCAGATACAGGGCGACTGTCTTGGAGCCGGGCGCGAGAGACGATTTGACCCAGGGTTTGCGCACCAGACCGAGCCGGTTGGCGTTGCGGGCCAGCAGGCCTGCGGCAATCACGTTGCGCGGGTTGCTGGTGTTGGTGCAACTGGTGATGGCGGCGATGATGACGGCGCCATCCGGCAGCAGGCCGTCGGCCTCCTGGGTGCGGGCCTTGTCCAGATCCACCGCGATGCCACGCTCCGCCAGGGCGGAGACCGGCAGGCGTCGATGGGGGTTGGAGGGTCCGGCCAGGGTGCGCACCACGCTCGACAAATCGAAGTGCAGCACGCGCTCGTACTGGGCGCTTGCGAGGGCATCGGCCCAGAGGCCCGCCTCCCTGGCGTAGGTCTCCACCAGCCTGACCTGCTCGTCGTCGCGACCGGTCAGGCGCAGGTAGTCGAGGGTTTGCTGGTCGATGAAGAACATGGCCGCGGTGGCGCCGTATTCCGGCGCCATGTTGGAGATGGTGGCCCGATCGCCGAGGGTCAGGGCGGCGGCGCCCTCGCCACGGAACTCCAGATAGGCGCCGACCACCTTCTGCTGGCGCAGGAATTCGGTCAAGGAGAGCACCACATCGGTGGCCGTGATGCCGGGTTGCGGCTTGCCGGTCAGCTCTACGCCGACGATCTCCGGCAGCCGCATCCAGGAGGCGCGCCCCAGCATGACGTTCTCGGCTTCCAACCCGCCCACCCCGACGGCGATGACGCCGAGGGCGTCAACGTGGGGAGTGTGGCTGTCGGTGCCGACGCAGGTGTCCGGGTAGGCGAGACCGCGATCGGCGTGAATGACCGGCGACATCTTCTCCAGGTTGATCTGGTGCATGATGCCGTTGCCGGGCGGGATCACCTCGATGTTCTTGAACGCCTGCTTGGTCCAGTTGATGAAGTGGAAGCGATCCTCATTGCGGCGATCCTCGATGGCGCGGTTCTTCGCAAACGCATCGGGGTCGAAGCCGCCACACTCGACGGCGAGCGAGTGATCGACGATGAGCTGCACCGGCACCACAGGGTTGACCTTGGCAGGATCACCCCCCTGATCGGCGATGGCGTCACGCAGTCCGGCGAGATCTACCAGGGCTGTCTGGCCCAGGATGTCGTGGCAGACCACCCGGGCCGGGAACCAGGGGAAGTCGCGATCACGCTTGTTCAGGGCGATCTGGGTTAGGCACTCGGTGAGGATGGCCGGATCGCATTTGCGTACCAGGTTCTCGGCGTGCACGCGGGCCGTATAGGAGAGCCTGTCCCAGGCGCCGGGCGCGATGGCCTCGACCGCCGCGCGGGCGTCGAAGTAGTCAAGCGCCGTGCCGGGCAGGGGCTTGCGGTATTGGTTGTTGACGTGGCTCATGGGCGCTCCTTGAGCGGCACGAAGCGCAGATCTTCCGGGCCGACGTAGTTGGCGCTCGGGCGGATGATCTTGCCGTCGATGCGCTGCTCGATGACGTGGGCGGACCAGCCGGAGGTGCGGGCGATGACGAACAGCGGGGTGAACATGGCGGTGGGCACCCCCATCATGTGATAGCTGACGGCGCTGAACCAGTCGAGGTTCGGGAACATCTTCTTGGCGTCCCACATTACCTCTTCGAGGCGCGCGGCGATGTCGAACATCTTGGTGTTGTGCTGCTCCTGGCTGAGATCGCTCGCCACCTGCTTGATCACGTGGTTGCGCGGGTCGGAGACGGTGTAGACGGGGTGGCCGAAGCCGATGACCACTTCTTTTCTCTCGACCCGGGCGCGAATGTCGGCCTCGGCGTCATCCGGGTTCTCGTAACGCTTCTGGATCTCGAACGCCACCTCGTTGGCGCCGCCGTGCTTGGGCCCACGCAGGGCGCCGATGGCCCCCGTGATGCAGGAGTACATGTCGGAGCCGGTGCCGGCGATGACCCGGCCGGTGAAGGTGGAGGCGTTGAACTCATGCTCGGCGTAGAGGATGAGGGAGGTGTGCATGGCGCGTACCCAGGAGGCTCGGGGCTTCTCGCCATGCAGCAGGTGCAGGAAGTGGCCGCCGATGGAGTCGTCATCGGTTTCGACGAAGATGCGTTTGCCGTTGTGGCTGAAGTGATACCAGTAGAGCAGCACGGATCCTAAGCAGGCCATCAGCTTGTCGGCGATGTCGCGGGCGCCCGGGTGGTTGTGATCGTCCTTCTCCGGGGAGAGGCAGCCGAGCACGGAGACGGCGGTGCGCATCACATCCATGGGATGGGCGCTCGGGGGCAGTTGCTCCAGGGCGGTCTTGACCCCGGTGGGCAGACCGCGCAGGGCCTTGAGCTTGGCCTTGTAGGCGGCGAGCTCAGCCACATTGGGAAGATGCCCGTGCACCAGCAGGTGGGCAATCTCCTCGAACTCGCAGCTGGTGGCCACGTCCAGGATATCGTAGCCGCGATAGTGCAGATCGTTGCCGGAGAGGCCCACGGTACACAGGGCCGTGTTGCCGGCGGCGGTGCCGGAGAGGGCGACGGATTTCTTGGGCTTGAAGCCGGTGGTCGTTTCGGGAATGGCGCTCATCACATGTTTCCTCATTCAGTCCGTTGAAGCGCCAGCCGCCAGCATGAGGCGGCTGGTCGCGGCTTATTCCTTGGTGAACAGTCTGTCCAGGGTCTGCTCGTAGTGGTGATAACCGAGGAAGTCGTAGAGGGACTCCCGGGTCTGCATGGTGTCGACCACGGCGCGCTGGTGGCCATCGCGGCGCAGCTGCTGATAGACATTGAGGGCGGCCTGATTGGCGGCGCGAGCGGCGCTCAGGGGGTAGAGCACCATGTCAACGCCGTGGTCAGCCAGTGCCTCCTTGTCAAACAGCTCGGTTTTGCCAAATTCGGTCATGTTGGCGAGGATGGGGACCCCGGCGGCCTGCTTGAAGCGATTGTACTGACCCAGCTCGGTGACCGCCTCGGCGAAGATCATGTCGGCGCCCGCCTCCACGTAGGCGGCGGCGCGCTCCAGCGCCGAGCCCAGCCCTTCCACCGCGAGGGCATCGGTGCGGGCCATGATGACGAAGCTCTCGTCCTGGCGGGCGTCTACCGCGGCCTTGATCCTGTCCACCATCTCGGCGATGGAGACCACCGCCTTGTTCGGTCTGTGACCGCAGCGCTTCTGGGCAACCTGATCTTCCATGTGGACGGCGGCCACGCTACCGCGCTCGAAGGCTCGGACGGTGCGGGCGATGTTGAAGGCGCCGCCCCAGCCCGTGTCTATGTCCACCAGCAGGGGAACCTGGGTGGCGGCCGTGATGCGTTCTGCATCAATCAGCACGTCATTCATGGAGGTCATGCCCAGATCCGGCAGGCCGAAGGAGGCGTTGGCCACCCCGGCACCGGACAGATAGAGGGCCTTGAAACCGCTGCGCTCGGCCATCAGCGCCATGTAGGCGTTGATGGTACCGACGATCTGCAGGGGTTTCTCATTGGCCAGGGCAGTGCGAAAACGGGTACCGGCCGAGGGGGATAGCTTGGACATTGTGACTCCTTTCATGGGCTTCTTGTCTGCTGCGGATAGTACTATCTGACACCACGTTTACGTTAACGTCAATGCGCCTTAGGTCGAAGGTTGAGCCCCTGGGGCGCCGCCTTCGGCGGCATTGCGATAACGTCTTTTGAGTCAAACAGATAGGCTCTTTGCTTCCAGGCAAGACCTGGTCATGGCACCGTCGCCATGGGGGTTCAAGGGGATTCTGTCCTCTTCACTACCGGGCTTCAACGGATTCGAAAGGACTGTCATGAGATGAAAAGTGGCTGTCGCCCGATGCAAAGCGGACGTTTACGTAACCCCCTAGATTCAATCCGGACGAAGATTTTCACTCACGAATGGATTGGAGAGCAGCCATGGCCAACGCCATACGCTTTTATGAAACCGGGGGCCCCGAGGTCCTGCGTTATGAAGAGATTGGTGTCGGTGAACCCGGGCCTGGCCAGGTGCGCCTGCGCCACGCCGCAGTCGGTCTCAACTATGCCGACACCTATTTTCGTAACGGCACCTACCCGATCCCGCTGCCCAATGGCCTGGGAGTCGAGGCGGCCGGTGTGGTCGACGCGGTGGGCGAGGGCGTCACCAACGTCGCCGTCGGCGATCGCGTCACCTATACCGGTTTTATCAATACCCTGGGTGCTTACTCGACCGAACGGCTGATCCCGGCCGCGCCGCTTATCAAACTGCCGGACAGCATCTCCTGCGAGACCGCCGCCGCCATGACCATGCGCGGCCTGACGTCCGCCTACCTGATGCGCCGCATTCACGACTTCAAACCCGGTGACCGCATCCTGCTGCACGCTGCGGCCGGTGGTGTGGGTCTCATCGTCGCCCAGTGGGCCAAGCTGCTGGGGCTGACGGTGATCGGTACCGTGTCGAGCGAGGCCAAGGGGGAACTGGCCCGGGCACATGGCTGCGACTACATCATCGACTACAGCCGTGAGGACGTGGCCCAGCGGGTGCGCACCCTGACCGAAGGGGCGGGGGTCGATGTGGTGTTCGACAGCGTCGGCAAGAGCACCTTCATGGGGTCGCTTGATTCGCTGAAACGCCGCGGCCTCATGGTCTGCGTCGGCACCGCCTCCGGCCCCATCGACGGCTTCAACCCCCAGTTGTTGGCCATGAAGGGTTCCCTCTACCTGACCCGGCCGGCGCTCGCCGACTACCTCGCCGATCCCGCCGAGAAGGAGGCCCTGGCGGGGGAGCTGTTCGATCACGTGGCCAGCGGCCGGATCAAGATAGAGATCAACCAGAAGTACGCGCTGCAGGACGCGGCGCAGGCGCACCGGGATCTGGAGTCTCGCAAGACCACAGGCTCCTCCATCTTCGTTATCTAGGGCGCGAGTTTCCCGCACCATGAGTGGGGAGCTTGTCCGGTCGCCTGACTTGTCATCTAGGGAGAGAGACATGCGTGTAGAACAACTGACCTGCCATATTGGCGCCGAGCTGTCTGGCGTCACGCTGGCGGATGCCGTCCACGACGGGGATCTGTTTGCACAGATCCGCGCCCAGCTGCTCAGGCACAAGGTGCTGTTCCTGCGCAATCAGGAGCTCAGCCGGGCCGATCACGTGGCCTTCGCCCGCCGCTTTGGCGAGCTGGAGGATCACCCGGTGGCGGGCAGCGATCCGGACCACCCCGGTCTGGTGCGCATCTACAAGTCGCCGGAGGTGCCAAACGATCGCTACGAGAACGCCTGGCACACGGACGCCACCTGGCGCGAGCAACCCCCCATGGGCTGCGTACTGCGCTGCGTGGAGTGTCCGCCAGTAGGGGGGGACACCCTCTGGGCCAACATGGCGGCGGCCTACGATGCACTGCCCGAGGAGATCAAACAGAAGATTGCGGGGCTGCGTGCCCGTCACAGCATAGAGGCGAGTTTTGGCGCCGCCATGCCCATCGAGAAGCGCCTCGCCCTGAAGGCCCAGTTTCCGGATGCCGAACACCCCGTGGTGCGCACCCACCCGGAGACGGACGAGAAGATCCTGTTCGTCAATGCCTTCGCCACTCACTTCACCAACTATCACACCCCGGCCCATGTGCGGGTCGGCCAAGACTACAGCATGGGGGGCAGCGATCTGCTGCGCTACCTCATTAGCCAGGCCTATATCCCCGAGTTCCAGGTGCGCTGGCGCTGGCAGCCGGGAAGCATAGCCATCTGGGACAACCGCAGCACCCAACACTATGCCGCCATGGATTATGCCCCCTGTCATCGCAAGATGGAGCGGGCCGGGATCATGGGCGACAAGCCCTTCTAGGTACGTGGAAAAATGCCAAACCATTACGCTGCCCAGGATGAGTGGAACGCCCGGGCAGAGCTTCACCTCAAGGAGAGAAACAGATGCAATTTTTTGACGATTCCCTGCACCCGGAAAACATGGAAAAGGTAGTCATCACGGTCGCGCCCTATGGCCCCGAGTGGGCGCCTGAAGACTTCCCGGAAGACATCCCCGTGACCATGGAGGAGCAGATCCAGAAGGCGGTGGAGTGCTACGAGGCGGGCGCGACCGTGCTGCACCTGCACGTGCGTGAGCTCGATGGCACCGGCTCCAAGCGACTGTCCAAGTTCAACGAGCTGATCGCCGGGGTGCGCAAGGCGGTGCCGGACATGATCATCCAGGTCGGCGGCTCCATCTCTTTTGCGCCGGAAGGGGAGGGGGAGGCGGCCAAGTGGCTCTCCGACGACACCCGCCACATGCTGGCTGAACTGACCCCGAAACCGGATCAGGTCACGGTCGCCATCAACACCACCCAGATGAACATCATGGAGCTGCTCTACCCGGAATACCTGGCAGGTACCTCCCTGGCCCATCCGGCCTATCAGGCTGCTTACAGCGAGATGACGGTCCCGGCCGGCCCGGCCTGGGTGGCGGAGCACTTGAAGCGCCTGATGGCCAACGGCATCCAGCCCCACTTCCAGCTGACCGGCATGCACGCCATGGAGACCCTGGAGCGGCTGGTGCGCAAGGGCGTCTACATGGGGCCGCTGAACCTGACCTGGATCGGCATCGGCGGCGGCTTCGATGGCCCCAACCCGTTCAACTTCTTCAACTTCGTCCACCGCGCGCCGGATGGCTGCACCCTGACCGCCGAGTCCCTGCTCAAAAACGTGCTGCCGTTCAACATGATGGCCATGTCCATGGGGCTGCACCCACGTTGCGGCATCGAGGACACCATCATCGGCCAGCACGGCCAGCGCATGAGCTCGGTGGAGCAGATCCGCCAGTGCGTGCGGGTGGCCCACGAGCTCGGCCGCGAGGTGGCCAACGGCAAGGAGGCGCGCGCCATCTATCGCATCGGGGTGCAGTACGACAGCGTCGAGGAAACCTTGCTTGCCAACGGCATGGCGCCGAACCGCTCCCAGGGCCAGAAAGGGGTGCCCCAGCGCTCCTGAGCCAGTTGGGTCGCGGTGTGAAAAATAAGCGCCGCGCCCCGTCAACTCTGTTTGCCAAAGGGCCGCAGCCCTTGCACTATGCAGCACCCGGCAACTTGAGTGATGTGTCAGTAGTGGGTTTCCAGCGGCTCCGGCCGTCGGTACCTAGACCGGGTTCCAACCCAATCTGTTGTAGCGCGAGGGATTGTATGGCTACGTATCATATCGATGAGGGCGCTCCGGCCGGTGAGGTTGCCGTGCCCCGTCGCTACGCCTGGATAGTGTTTGCACTGACCTTCGGCCTGCTCATTTCCGACTACATGTCGCGCCAGGTGCTCAACGCCGTCTTCCCCATGCTCAAGGGGGAGTGGGTGCTCTCGGACACCCAGCTCGGCCTGCTGAGCGGCATCGTGGCGCTCATGGTCGGGTTGCTCACCTTTCCGCTCTCCTTGCTGGCAGACCGTTTCGGCCGGGTGAAGAGCCTGGCCCTGATGGCCGCGCTCTGGAGTCTGGCGACCCTGGGCTGCGCCCTGGCCCAGAACTACGAGCAGATGTTCATCGCCCGCTTCCTGGTGGGGGTGGGGGAGGCCGCCTACGGCAGCGTCGGCATCGCCGTGGTGGTCTCCGTCTTCCCGCGGGAGATGCGCGCCACCCTCTCCGGCGCCTTCATCTCCGGCGGCTTGTTTGGCTCTGTGCTCGGCATGGCCAGCGGAGGCTTGCTGGCCCACTGGCTCGGCTGGCGCTGGGCCTTCGCCGGCATGGCCCTGTTCGGTCTGCTGCTGGCGGCCCTCTACCCCCTGGTGGTGAAAGAGTCGCGCATCTCGACTCCTTGCCGTGGCGCCAAGGGGGCGGCCGGGGGACGCAATCCCTTGCGCAGCCTCTATTCCAGCCGCTCGGTGATCTCGGCCTATGTGGGCAGCGGCTTGCAGCTGTTTGTCGGCGGCACCGTCATCGTCTGGATGCCGAGCTACCTCAACCGCTATTACGGCATGGAGACCGACAAGGCAGGGGCGGCGGCCGCCATCATAGTGCTGTGCAGCGGCGCCGGCATGATCCTGTGCGGCATGCTGAGCGATCGGCTGTGCAAGGCCCGGCCGGATCGCAAAATCAGCCTCGCCATCGGTTACTGCATCGGCAGCTGCGCCCTCTTGTCCCTGGCGTTCGCCCTGCCGTTCGGCCTGCCCCAGCTGGTGCTGATCTGCCTTGGCATGTTCATCGCCACCGGCACTTCGGGCCCCGCCGGCGCCATGGTGGCGAACCTCACCCACGCCAGCGTGCACGGTACCGCCTTTGCCACCCTGACGCTCGCCAACAACCTGCTCGGCCTGGCGCCTGGCCCCTTCATCACCGGCAAGGTGTCCGATCACATCGGTCTGGACAACGCCTTCCGGCTGGTGCCCATCATCAGCATCGCGGCGGCCATGGTCTTTCTCTACGCCAGGCGCCACTACCACAAGGACGTGGCAAGGCTGGAAGGGGAGTCCTCCCCGTCCATCGTCCCCGATCCCGTCCTCAACGAAGGCCACACGGAGGTCAGGGCATGAGCCGTTCCCTGCAAACCCTGAGAGTCGATGTCTATTTCGATTTCATCTGTCCCTGGTGCCTGATCGGCAAGCGCCAGCTGGATGAGGCTCTGGCCCGGCTGCGGGTCGAGCGACCCGAGTTGCGGGTTGAGCTGCGCTGGCATGGGGTGCAACTGCTGCCCTATCTGCCACTGCAGGGGGAGGATTTCCACGGGTTTTATCTGCGACGCCTCGGTAGCGAGCCCGCGGTGCGGCTGCGCCAGGCCCAGGTGCAGCAGGCCGCGGCGACCGTGGGGGGGGGTCTGGACTTTGACAAGATCCCGCGCATGCCAAACACCGCCGATGTCCATCGCCTGTGGCAACGGGCCTGCCAGTTGGGCACCCCGCAGCAGCAGGAAACACTGCTCGAATCGCTGTTCGCCAGTCACTTCCTGCAAGGAAGGGACCTGGGGGATGGGAATCTGCTGCTGGATTTGGCCGAGCAGGCCGGATTTGCGCTGGAGGCCCTGGTCAGCTGCTTGCACGGGGATGGCAGCCCCTTCTCAGGGATAGCCGAGGGGCCCGCCAGCCAAGGGGTTCCCAGCTTCGTGATGGGAGGGGGAATGACCCTCTCCGGTGCCCAGCCGGTGGAGAAACTGCTCGCCAGCCTGCGCCTGGCGGTGGCGGCCGAGGAGTGCCGGGCACAGGAAAAAGCGCGTCTCGAAGTGCCGGTCGGCCGGGTGCCTGCTTCCGGTCAGCGCGTTCTCATCGAAGGGGAGGGCAAGAGCCTGGTGCTGTTCAACATCGACGGCGAGTTTCATGCCATCGATGACAGCTGCCCTCATCAGGGCGCCTCCCTGTGCGGCGGCAAGCTGGAGGGGGAGACCATACAGTGCCGCGCCCATGGCCTGCGCTTCAACCTGCGCACCGGTTTCCTGCAGGGTTCGACCCAGCTCAGGGTCGGCCGCTACCCGGTGGAGCGGGAAGGGGATCGCCTCTTCATCGTCCTGACACCCGAGGAGAGCCTCTCATGCACGCCCTAGCCCTGCCGGATCGCTTCGCCCGGGTGCGCGAGCTGGCCCCCGGCATGACCATCAGCCTGGTGGTGGCCGCGGCCGCCACCTTCCTGGCCGAGCACTACGGTGCCCCCGTGCTGCTGTTTGCCCTGTTGCTTGGCATGGCGCTGAACTTCCTCAGCGGCGAGGGGAGCTGCAAGGCAGGCATCGAGTTCACGGCGCGCAGCGTCTTGCGCATCGGCGTCGCCCTGCTCGGCATGCGCATCACCCTGGGACAGATAGCCGAACTCGGCTGGATGCCGGTGATCCTGGTAGTGACGCTAGTGGTGGTCACCATCAGTCTCTCCGTCGTCGCCGCCAGGCTGATGGGCTTCCAGCGCCTGTTCGGCATGCTGACCGGCGGCGCCACGGCGATCTGCGGCGCCTCCGCTGCCCTGGCTCTGGCCGCCTCCCTGCCCCATCACCCGCAAAAAGAGCGGGCCACCCTGTTCACGGTGATCGGGGTCTCTGTGCTCTCGACGCTGGCGATGATCACCTATCCCATGATCGCCCGCTTCTTCGAGCTGTCCCCGGTGGAGTCGGGGGTCTTCCTCGGTGCCACCATCCACGACGTGGCCCAGGTGGTGGGGGCGGGCTACAGCATGTCCACCGAGACCGGAGATGTGGCCACCGTGGTCAAGCTGATGCGGGTCGCCATGCTGCTGCCAGTGATCCTGGTGGCGGCCATGATCACCCGGATGCAGGGGGCGGATCCCGCCTCCGGCAAGCGGCCACCCCTGTTGCCCCTGTTTGCGGTGGGTTTCCTGGTGCTGGCCTGCATCAACAGCACGGGCTGGGTACCCGCCATGGTCCAGAGCGGGGTCAATGATCTGTCGCGCTGGTGCCTGGTGATCGCCATCGCCGCCATCGGCATGAAGACCCAGCTCAGGGAGCTGGCGGCGGTGGGCATCAAACCCATCCTGCTGATGGTGGGGGAGACGGTGTTTCTCGCCGCCCTGGTGCTGCTGTTGATGCACTGGGGGATCAAGCCTTAGGACGGTGACGAGTGCGCGATGACGCCCCTGGGGACGCATCGACGCTGAATGGCCAACGGATTAGCCAGAGAGGAATCTATGAACAAGTTATATCCCAGCGCCCGGGCCGCCCTCGGCGATCTGGTGCAGGACGACATCACCATCGCATCGGGGGGCTTTGGCCTGTGCGGCATCCCGGAGCAGCTCATCGCGGCGCTTAAGGAGAGCGGCAAGCGCGGCTTCACCATCATCAGCAACAACTGCGGGGTGGATGAGTTCGGCTTGGGGCCGCTGCTCCACAGCCGCCAGATCAAGAAGATGATCTCCTCCTACGTGGGGGGCAACAAGGAGTTCGAGCGCCAGTATCTCGCCGGGGAGCTGGAGCTGGAGTTCACCCCCCAGGGGACGCTCGCCGAGAAGCTCAGAGCGGGCGGCGCCGGCATCCCGGCCTTCTTCACCCGCACCGGTTACGGGACCCAGATTGCCGAGGGCAAGGAGACCCGTCAGTTCGATGGGGACTGGTATGTGATGGAGCGCTCGCTCACCGCGGATCTCGCCATCATCAAGGGCGCCAGGGCCGACAAGGCGGGCAACCTGATGTTCAACAAGACGGCCCGCAACTTCAATCCGCTTTGCGCCAAGGCGGGCCGGGTCTGCGTCGCCGAGGTGGAGGAGATAGTCGAGGTGGGCGAGCTGGCCCCGGACGAGATCCACCTGCCCGGCATTTATGTGCAGCGGCTGGTGCTCAACCCCAATCCCAAGAAACGCATCGAAGTGCGCACCGTCATGGAGCAGAAATAAGATGGTTTTGATCCGTGAAAAGATGGCGCTGTGCATCACACAGGCGTTGCCAGTGACTTCCTGTTTTCAACATCGTGCGCTGAGGAGCAGATAACATGGCCTGGACCCGTGAAGAGATGGCGCAGCGCGCCGCAGAGGAGTTGCAGGACGGCTTCTACGTGAACCTCGGCATAGGCTTGCCAACCCTGGTGGCCAACTATATTCCCGACGGTATGGAGGTGTGGCTGCAAAGCGAGAACGGCCTGCTCGGCATCGGCCCCTTCCCGAGCGAAGAGGAGCTGGATCCGGATCTCATCAACGCCGGCAAGCAGACCATCACCACCTTGCCCGGCAGCAGTTTCTTCGACAGCGCCGAGAGTTTCGCCATGATCCGCGGCGGTCACATCAACCTGGCGCTGCTCGGCGCCATGCAGGTGTCCGAGCGCGGGGATCTCGCCAACTGGATGATCCCGGGCAAGCTGGTCAAGGGGATGGGGGGGGCCATGGATCTGGTGGCCGGGGTCAAGCGGGTGGTGGTGCTGATGGAGCACTGCGCCAGGAACGGGGAGCACAAGATCTTGGAGTGGTGCAACCTGCCCCTGACCGGAGTCGGGGTGGTGAGCCGCATCATCAGCGATTTCGCCGTGCTGGATGTGACCCCAAATGGCCTCAAACTGGCGGAGCTGGCCCCCGGCATCGACTTCGAGCAGCTGCAGGCCGCTACCGGCTGTCGCATCTGCCGCTAAATCGCGTGTAGGCTGACTCGTCGGCCATTTTCACGGCGAAGTGAAGGCGCCTGGGCCTGCTTCGCCGCTTTTATTTATTCCGCCCAGCCATCTTGCCGGGTTTTGCTCCTTGTCGGGTCTTGGCCCCAGAGGCGCTGACAATCCGCGCCACACCCTCGTCATCGTCCCTTGCCGAACCTGTTTATCCCTCGATGGAGGCCATCCGGCACCCCTTTCATCCCCGTTTTTCGGCGCCGCCAACGCCTGTCATCAAATGAAAAGTGACTGACGTTCAATGGCAAGCAGGGGGGCCGGGCTGGCCGTAGAGTCGGTAGCAACAACACAGAGCGCACCCGGGGGAATCACCCGCAAGGGGAGGAGGCAAACAGAGCGCCCCCTCATCCCCAAGGGAAGCGCCGACACTGGCACAACCGCCAGGCAAGCAGCCGAGCAACACCATCAAGCCAACGGAAACGGCGATTAAACAGAGCAACACCAACAACAAATAACAAAAGATGACACTCGGAGAGACTGTAATGGATTACAAGCACACGAGTCATGGCGCTGGCGCATTGCGCGTCAGCCTGCTGGCGACGGCCATCGCGGCCGTCCTCATGCCAAGCGTTCAGGCGGTGGAAATAGACACGGGCAGCGAAGAGTGGTCCGTGCGCTTCGACAACACCGGCAAATTCAACTACGGCATGCGCACAGAGAGTGCGGACGCCCGCATGCTCGCCACCCCGAACAACAACGACGGGGATTACAACTTCAAGGACGCCGGCGATACCGTCACCACCCGCTTCGATCTGCTGACCGAGCTCGACGTGGTGAACAAGGGCAACACCGGTTTTCGCATCAGCGCCGCCAGCTGGTATGACTACGCCTACAGCGGCGTGGGCGCCGATGAGAATCCCTTCATCAATGGCAACGACGAGCGTTCCGGCATCGCCGGCTGGGCGGGCAGACCCGCGGCGCCCGCCATGTTCGGCAGTGCGCACCTGAGCGACTACGCCGACCGCTACTACCACGGCCCCTCCGGCGAGATCCTCGATGCCTTCGTGTTCCACAACATGGAGCTAGGTGACGAGTCCCTGCTCGGGGTCAAGATAGGTCAGCACAACATCTTCTGGGGGGAGACACTGCTGAGCCCTGTGCACTCGGTGAGCTATGGCCAGTCCGGTCTGGATCTCGCCAAGCTGGCGGCATCCCCCGGCACGGAGGCGAAAGAGCTGTTTGTGCCCCGCAACCAGATCTCCGCCTCCTTCACGCTCAATCCCGAGTGGACCTTCGCGGCCCAGTATTTTCTGGACTGGAACGCGGCCCGATTGCCGGAAGCCGGCACCTATTACGGCGGCTCCGATCTGGTGGGCTTTGGCGCCCAGTCCTTCCTGCTGGGCCACACCGGCGGACCGGGTCTGGCCGGACCGAACGGCACTCTGAGCAACATCCGCCGCGGCGAGGACATAGAGCCTGGCAAGCACGGCGACTGGGGCATCATGACCAAGTGGTCCCCCGAGGCGCTGGACGCCACCCTGGGGGCCTACTATCGCCGCACCGCCGACATCCTGCCCCAGGCGGTGCTGGATGCCAGGGGTCTGAACACCGGCGGACAGGGGCTCAGAGGCATACCGACCCTGCGCAACTCAGTGGATACGGCGAGCTACAGCTTCGCTTACGGTGAAAACATCGACATTGTTGGCCTTAGCCTGTCCAAAGATGTGGCTGGGGTGAGCGTGGGCAGCGATTTGAACTATCGCCATAACATGCCGCTCTCCAGCATCCCGGCCCTGCTGAGCGCCACCGGTGCGGACAGCCTGGCCAGCGGTTTCGGTGCCTTGCCACCGCGCCATGCCAACACGGGGACCCTGGTGGATGGCAGCGATGGCTACAGCGCCACCGGTGACACCCTGCACTGGACCATCAACGGCCTGATGACCATCGCCGACACCCCATTGTTCGACTCCGCCGTGCTGCTTTCGGAGCTCTACTACAGCAACCTCCTGCACCTCGATGAGCACAACAAGGCGCTCTACAAGGGGGAAGAGAGTTATCAGGGACTCGACAAGTCGACCCGGGACAACTGGGGCCTGGCCCTCAACTTCACCCCGATCTGGTATCAGGTTTTCCCCGGTGTCGACATGAGCATGCCGCTCTCCGTCAACCTCGGCCTGAGCGGGATCTCCCCCGTGCAGGGGGGCGGGGCGGAAGACACCGGCAACTACGCGGTTGGCCTCGGCGCCACCATTTACAACCAGTACTTCGTCGACCTGAAGTACGTGGACTCCTTCGGTAAATCTGCCGAGTGCAACGACGGCGCCACCGACGGTTCCACCCCCAACGCCCTGGATGCCACCCAGCGCAACACCTGTTACGCCGGCGGTTATGCCTCCTTCTCGGGAGGCGGTGCCACCACGGAAGACAGGGGCGCCGTCTACCTGACCCTCAAGACCACTTATTGAGTCACGCGAGTGCATCGGAGAACGAGATATGAACCTGAACAAGACCCTGTTGGCCGCCTCTTTGACTCTGGCCCTCGCGGGCCAGGCCCTGGCTGCCGTCTCGACCAGCGAAGCCCAGCAACTTGGCAGCAATCTGACCCAGATAGGCGCCGAGGCGGCGGCCAATGCCGATGGCAGCATCCCCGCCTACAGCGGCGGCCTGACCACGCCCCCTGCCGGGTTCAAGGCCGGTGACAGCATGCGCCCGGATCCTTACGCCGGCGACAAACCTCTGCTGGTGATCAACGGCAAGAACGAGGGGCAGTACAAGGAGCTGTTGACCGCCACCACGGCGGAGCTGATCAAGCGCTTCCCGGATTTTCGCGTCGATGTCTACCCGACCCACCGCAGCGTGGCGCTGCCCCAGGCTGTGCTGGACAACACCAGGCAAAACGCCCTGAATGCCAAGACCCTGGAAGGGGGAATGGCGGTGGACAAGGTGCTGCCGGGTATCCCCTTCCCCATCCCCAAGACGGGGGCAGAGGCCATGTGGAACTTCCTGCTGCGCTACCAGGGGGTGAACATCGCCACCAAATATGACTCCTGGAACGTGGACTCCGCCGGGGTGGCGGCCCTTTCCACCACGGGGCAGGCGTTCATCAACTACGCCATCTACGAGGACATGAGCAAGCCCATCTCGGCCAAGGATACCTACTACCAGATGAAGCTCTACTACACGGGGCCGGCGCGCCGCGCCGGTGAGGCCATCATGCTGCGCGATGCCGCCAACCCCCTTGAGCAGCCGCGCAAGGCCTGGCAATACTTGCCGGGGCAGCGCCGGGTCAAGCTGGCGCCGAATCTGGCTTACGATACCCCGAACCCGGGCACCTCGGGGGCCGGCACCTATGACGACGTCTTCGTCTTCAACGGGGCCCTGGACCGCTTCGATTGGAAGCTGGTAGGCAAGCAGGAGATGATCGTTCCCTACAACACCTACAAGCTCACCTATCAGCCCGACGCCAAGGCCCTGACCACCCCGAACTTCCTCTCGCCGGATCAGGTGCGCTGGGAGAAACACAGGGTCTGGGTGGTGGAGGGAACCCTCAAGGCCGGCGAGCGACACATCTACGCCAAGCGCCGCTTCTACCTGGATGAAGACAGCTGGGTGGCCCTGGCCTCGGATCAGTACGACGCCCGTGGTCAGCTCTATCGCGGCTCCTTCGCGTTCCTGAGCCAGAGCTACGACAAGCAGACCCCGGATGCCACCCCTTTCATGATCTATGACCTGGTGGCGGGCACCTACAACATCAACGGCGTGGTAGGGCCATACGGCGGCATCCATTACGGCGCTTCGCTCTCCAAGGCGAAGTGGTCGCCGGAGTCCCTGGCTGGTGCCGGGATCCGCTAAGCAGTCACGGGAGCCCGGTTCGTCATTGGCGAACCGGGCTCGCCGATGTCGGCGCCTGGGCTCATGTACCCGGACGCAGCTCAAGACAAGGACGTGGTATGGGTTCATTCAAGACGTTGGCGCCACTGATGTGCTGCGCCCTGCTGATGCAGAGCGCCGGAGCGATGACGGGGCAGGCGGCCGACTATGTGGACGTACTGGACTTGCCGGCGAAAGCCAGCCCCCTGGCCGAGCACAGCCCACTGCTGAGTCTGGCCAGGGCGGGCAACCGGCTGGTGGCGGTGGGGCAACGCGGTCACATCCTCTACTCCGACAACGAGGGGCAACGCTGGCAGCAGGCTCGCGTGCCGGTGAGTGTGGATCTCACCGCCGTCGTCTTCCCCAGCCCGCTGCACGGCTGGGCCGTGGGGGGCGATGGGGTGGTGCTGGGCAGCCAGGATGGCGGCGCCAGCTGGCAGAAACAGCTGGATGGTCGCCAGATAGGCGAGCTGGTGCTTAATCATTACTCGGCGCTGGCCAAGGCAGAACCCCGGAGCGAGCTCTGGCCCCAGCTGGTGGAGGAAGGGCAACGGCTGGTGGAGGAGGGGGCGGACAAGCCCTTGCTCGGCGTCTGGTTCCAGGACGAGCGGGTGGGCTACGTTGTCGGGGTGTTCAACCTGATCCTGCGTACCGACGATGGCGGCCAGCATTGGACGCCGATGCAGGATCGCACCGACAACCCGCAGGGGTTGCACCTCAATGCCATCGCCCGGGCGGGCAGCGGCCTCTATCTCGCCGGCGAGCAGGGTTTGCTGCGCAAATGGGATGAGGGGCAGCAGCGCTTCCTGGCCCTGTCATCCCCCTACGCGGGCAGCTTCTTTGGTCTCATCGGCCAGGACAACCAGGTGATCGTCTATGGCCTGCGCGGCCACGTCTATCGCAGCACGGATGAGGGGGCGAGCTGGACCCGGCTCGCGAGCCCCTTGCCCATCAGCATCAGCGCGGCGGTGCAAGACGGTAGCGGTCAGGTGCGCCTGTTCACCCAGGCGGGCCATCTGCTTCGGGTCGACGGCAATCAGCCGCTGCAGCTGGTTCCCCAGAGCGAGCCTTCCCCTGTGGCGGGGGCGGCCCTGACGCAAGACGGCACCCTGGCGCTGGTGGGCAGCCGCGGCGTGCGTACCCTGGCTATCAAATGATGGACGGCTGCCTAAGGGGGGCCGGATAACAATAACGAGAGAGTACCCAGATATGAGCCATGTGAAGCAAGATGCGATGCCGGTGATCCGCGAACTGGCGGATTTCGATCGGCGCTCCGGCAACCTGCTGGAGCGGCTGGTGTTCAACCACAGACCCCTGTTCATGCTGCTGATGACGCTGGCGACCCTGGTGCTGGGCTATATGGCGACCACGAGGCTGGAGCTTAGACCCAGCTTCGAGAAGATGATCCCCCAGAGTCAGCCCTACATCAAAAACTTCCTGGAAAATCGCCAGTCCCTGCGCGGCCTCGGCAACGCGGTGCGGGTGGTGGTGGAGAATACCCAGGGAGACATCTTCGACCCCGACTACCTCGGCGTGCTCAAGCGGGTCAACGACGAACTGTTCCTCACCGAAGGGGTCGACCGGGCCTGGATGAAGTCCCTCTGGAGCCCGGCGGTGCGCTGGACCGAGGTGACCGAGGAGGGCTTCCAGGGTGGCCCCGTGATGCCGGATGCCTATCAGGGCACATCTGCCGATATCGAACAGCTGCGCCAGAACATCAACCGGGCCGGCATCGTCGGCAGCCTGGTGGCGAGCGATTTCAAGTCCAGCATGCTGATAGTGCCGCTCTTGGACAAGGCATCGGCCACGGGCCAACCCCTCAACTATCACGACTTCTCCCAGCGCATCGAGCAGTTGCGCGACCAGATTGAGTTCGATGGCAAGCCTCACCAGGCGGGGGAGGAGGGAACGGGCAAGTACAAGATCCGGGTCATCGGTTTTGCCAAGCTGGTGGGGGATCTCATCGATGGCCTCATCCAGGTGATCCTGTTCTTTGCCCTGGCGGTGGCGACGTCGCTGGTCATCATCTTCCTCTACACCCGCTGCGTGCGCAGCACCCTGCTGGTGGTAGGTTGTTCGCTGATCGCCGTGGTGTGGCAGCTCGGCCTCGTCGCCTGGCTCGGCTACGCCATCGATCCCTATTCCGTGCTGGTGCCCTTCCTCATCTTCGCCATCGGGGTCTCCCATGCGGCCCAGAAGATGAATGGCATCATGCAGGACATTGCCCGCGGCACCCACCGTCAGGTTGCCGCCCGTTACACCTTCCGTCGCCTGTTCCTGGCCGGGGTCACGGCGCTGCTCGCCGATGCGGTGGGTTTCGCGGTGCTGATGCTCATTGACATCCCCGTCATCCAGGATCTCGCCATCACCGCCAGCATCGGCGTGGCCGTGCTCATCTTCACCTCCCTCTTGCTGATGCCGGTGGCCCTATCCTATGTGGGGGTGGGGCGCAAGGCCGCCGAGCGGGCCCTGCGAATGGAGAACAACGCCGCCGCCCACAAGGGCTTCGGCAGGCTCTGGGATCTGCTGGACTGCTACACCGAGCGCAAGTGGGCCACCGTCGTGGTGGTGCTGGGGCTGGCCATGGGGATCGGCGGCTACTTGGTGAGCCTGAACCTGAAAGTCGGCGATCTGGACAGCGGGGCCCCCGAGCTGCGGGCCGATTCGCGCTACAACAAGGACAACGGCTACATCACAGGCCATTATGCGCTCTCGAGCGACCTGTTTGCTGTCATGGTCAAGACGGCGCCGGAGGGGTGCCTTGACTACCAGACCCTGATCCTGGCGGATCGTCTGGGCTGGGAGCTGCAGCAGCACCCCGGGGTGCAGGCCACCACCTCGTTGGTCAACGCGGTGCGCCAGATCACCGCCGGCACCTATGAGGGCAACCCCAAGCTCGCCAGCATACAGCGCAACCAGAACGTGCTGAACTACGCTGCCCAGCAGGCCTCGGTCAACAGCCCGGAGCTGTTCAACACCGACTGCTCCCTGATGCCGGTGATCGCTTACCTGAAAGATCACAAGGCCGAGACCCTGAGCGGCGTGGTGGCCATCGCCGACCAGTTTGCCCGCGACAACAGCACGGCGGATCGCCAGTTCCTGCTCGCCGCGGGTAGCGCCGGCATCGAGGCCGCCACCAATGAGGTGGTGCACGCAGCGAGCCGCACCATGCTGCTCTATGTCTACCTGGCGGTGACCATCTTCTGCCTCATCACCTTCCGTAGCTGGCGGGCGACCGTGGTGGCCCTGGTGCCCCTGATGCTCACCTCGGTACTGTGCGAGGCGCTGATGGTATTCATGGGCATCGGCGTCAAGGTGGCGACCCTGCCGGTGATCGCCCTCGGGGTCGGGATCGGTGTGGACTACGCGCTCTACCTGCTGAGCGTGCAGCTGCACTACCAGCGCCAGGGCCTCTCCCTGGTGGAGTCTTACCGCAACGCCGTGGCCTTCACCGGCCGGGTGGTGGGGCTGGTGGGCATCACCCTGGCCGCCGGTGTGGTGGGCTGGGCCTGGTCGCCCATTAAGTTCCAGGCTGACATGGGGATCCTGCTCACCTTCATGTTCCTGTGGAACATGCTGGGAGCGCTGATCGGGGTGCCGGCGCTCTCCTACTTCCTGCTGCGTGGCACCCGACCCACCCAGGCAGAGGTCGGAGAACAAGCTTCGGCGCCCCGTGGGAGCGCCGATGCCAGCGCGCCACAAGGGAGGATGGTGGCGGAGCCGTTGCCAGCCGATGCCCGCTGACGGGCGGCAAGCTGAGAACCAAGAGGGAGGCTGATGCCTCCCTCTTTTTTTGGGCGCTATCCAAGGGGCCAGGCTGGATGGAAATCAGACCGGGTGGAAAAGGGAATGCATGCGGGGTCGCGATGCGCCCTTCATCGTCTCCCCTTCGTGTGGGGTCGATGACGGGTAGCGAGCCTTGAAAAGCGAAGGGCACAGAGGGAGGCTTGATGCCTCCCTCTGTGCGTCTGGCAAAGGGGAAGGGTGTTTAGCCGTAAGCCAGGCTGGTATGGGCGCTCTGGGCCAGCTTGGGCACTATCTTGTTGCGCGAGCGCCAGGTGGCGGGCGGCATGCCGAACTGGGCATTGAACCAGCGAGTGAAGGAGCTTGGCATGGAGTACCCCAGCATGTCGGCGATGTGGCCAAGGGAATATCCCGAGTTTTGCAGGTAGCGCATCACCAGATCGCGGCGCACGTCGTTGATGAGCTCGCTGAAGGTAGCGCCGCTCTCTTCCAGATGGCGCTGCAGGGTGCGCACGTTCATGCCGAGGGTGCGGGCGATTTGCTCTATGGTGGCACGCCCCATGGGCAGCAGCAGGTAGATGGCCTTGCGCACGTCGGTCAGCAGGGATTGCTGGGTTTCCACCATGAGGGTATCGAGGTACTGGCGCGCGTGGCGGGCCATGGCCTGGTTCGCCAGGGGGTTGGGAATATCCAGATCCGTAGACTGGCAGACGATGCCGTTGAACTCGCTGCCAAACTCCAGCTTGCAGCCGAACAGGCGTTTGTGGATGGAGAGATCCGCCGGCGCCGCGTGAGTGAAGTTGACGCTGATGGGGTGCCAGTTCGCCCCAACCCCGACCTGGGAGGCGCAGAAGCGGAACATGACGCCGACCGCGAGCTCGGTGGCCTGGCGCGAGGGCATGGGGGCATCCGTGATGATCTCTTCGCGAATGATGACCGTCTTGCCCGCCTCCTCGATGAAGATGGCCAGGGCGTTATTGAACAGGTGGATGTATTGCACCATCACCTGCAAGGCTTCGCGCAGGTTGGGCTGGTAGCTGAGCAAGAGGCTCACCTCGCCAAAGTCCGACAGTTGGCGATGCTCCGCCATGCGCAGTCCCAGGCTCTGACAACCGCCGGTGCGTGCCGACAGCTCAAGCAGATTGACCACAGTCGCGACCGGGATGCGTTGATTGGGGACATCCAGTATGGAGGCGCTGAGGCCGGCTTGTGACAACAGGTTGGGGGTGTTGAGGCCCAATTGGCGGGCGACGTCGAGATAATTGGTGAGGGTAGCGGCTCTGGCTAGAAGGGTCATGATGCAGTTCCCATGGCGACGGCTCATCTGCTGGTTGTTAACTGTTTTTTATCATTTCATTTACATGGTGGGAAGCCCTATTAACTGTATTGTTAGTCATCAATAGTCGTAGGTTTCAGCTGTCCCCCCTGATATCTGTCATTTCTGCTGCCAACCTGTCCCTGTCGTAAAAAGACAAGTCCATGGCATCCAAGGTAAAGCAGCTTGCAACCGGGAGATTTAGTGTGGCTCTCATGACTGCCCGGCCATCGCCGGGCACCGGTATAAGGGACAGAGATGAAGCAATGGCAACCCAAGGCGACCGTGCTGATCGTGCCGGGCCTGCGGGATCACGTGGAGGATCACTGGCAAACGCGGCTCGCCGCCAGCCTGGACAAGGTGGCCACAGTGCCGCCCCTGACAGAGGACCGACTCAGCTGCCAGGCCAGGGTCGAGGCCATAGCGCAGGCGCTGGCCGCCATAGAGGGTCCCGTGATCCTGGTGGCTCACAGCGCAGGTGTGCTGATGGTGGCACACTGGGCAGCGAAATATGCTGATAAAGCCCATGCCATCGCAAGTGCCCTGCTGGTAACGCCACCGGATCTGGATGCCAGCTGGCCCGCTCAATACCCCAGCCCCGAGGCCATGGAGGCCGGTGGCTGGCAGCCACTGCCACGGGCTCGGTTGCCGTTCCCGAGTCTGATGGTCATGAGCCAGAATGATCCACTGGCGAGTGTGGCGGCTGTTCGTACCCTCGCCGGGGAGTGGGGGAGCGAGCTTGTGGATGCCGGGGCCGTTGGGCATATCAATCCGGCCAGCGGTTTCGGCCCCTGGCCCCTGGCCAGGACGTTGCTGGCGCGTCTTGACGCCTGATCATCCATATCGACAAGGGAACCGAGTTTCCCCGTCCACCCGGACGTGAACATGCATCTACAAGGAGTGAAGATGGTGAAGACCCGGATCATAAGCCCTGCGCAGGGAGCCCATGCCTATCCGCTGCTGATCAAGAGCCTGCTGTTGTCGGGCGTGCGTTATTACCCCGAGCAGGAGATCGTCTACGCAGACCGTCTGCGTTATGACTATCGCACGCTGAATCAGCGGATCCATCGCCTTGCCAATCTGCTGACGGCGGCGGGCGTGGGACCCGGCGACACGGTGGCCCTGCTGGACTGGGACAGCCACCGCTCTCTCGAGTGCTTCTTCGCGGTACCCATGATTGGCGCCGTGCTGCACACGGTCAACGTGCGCCTCTCGCCCGCGCAGATCGCCTACACCATGGTCCATGCCGAAGATCACCTGGTGCTGGTGCACGACGACTTCCTGCCCATGCTGGCCGATATCCAGCGTTCACTGCCCACGGTACGGGGTTACATCCGGCTGACCGATGGGGAACAGGTCCAAAGCAGTTTGCCGCTGCTCGGGGAGTACGAGGCCCTGCTGGCCGAAGCGGACAGCCGGTTTGATTTCCCGGATTTCGATGAGCACTCGGTGGCGACCCTTTTCTATACCACGGGCACCACGGGGGATCCCAAGGGGGTCTACTTCAGTCACCGCCAACTGGTACTGCATACCCTGAACGAGCTGACCCTGGCGGCCCATGCGGGCCAGTCTCTCCTCTGCTCGGACGATGTCTACATGCCCATTACTCCCATGTTTCACGTGCACGCCTGGGGCTTCCCCTATGCGGCCACCATGCTGGGGGTGAAGCAGGTCTACCCGGGTCGTTATGAGCCGAACAAGCTGGTACGCCTCTACCGGGACGAAGGGGTGACCTTCTCCCACTGCGTGCCTACCATCTTGCAGATGATCCTCGACTGCGAGGAGGCGAAGCACACCTCGCTGCAGGGGTGGAAAATGTTGCTGGGGGGCAGCGCGCTGCCCCTCGGGCTCGCCACCCAGGCCCATCGGCAGGGGATCCGGATCCAGGCTGGTTACGGCATGTCGGAGACCTGTCCGCTGCTCTGTGTGGTGCATCTGACGCAGGAAGAGCTGGCCCTGCCCATGGAGGAACAGATCGGGTTGCGGACCCGCACCGGCACCCCCATCCCCCTGGTGGATCTGCGTATCATCGATGAGCAGGGTCAGGAGGTGGTACACGACGGGGTGACCATGGGCGAGATAGTGGTGCGTGCCCCCTGGTTGACCCAGGGCTATTTGAATGAACCGGCCAAGGGGGCAGAGCTGTGGGAAGGGGGCTGGCTGCACACCGGAGACATGGCTTCCATCACCCCGGGCGGGACGGTGGAGATCAAGGACCGCATCAAGGATGTGATCAAGACAGGGGGGGAGTGGATAAGCTCACTGGCGCTGGAGAATCTCATCAGCGCTCACCCCGACGTGCATGCGGTGGCCGTGGTGGGAGTGCCGGATGAGCAGTGGGGAGAGCGTCCCCTGGCATTGGTGGTGGGCAAGGAGGGCCGCTTCCTGGAGCCTGAAGCCATCAAAGTGCACCTGCAAGGGTTCGTTGAACGGGGGCGGATCAACAAGTGGGCCATCCCGCAGCAGGTCTGCATCGTCCATGAGATCCCCAAGACCAGCGTCGGCAAGGTGAACAAAAAACTCATCCGCGAGCAGTTGCACTGTCATGATTTGAGCTCAAAATGAGTACCACATCATAAAATTGCCACAGAGCACCTCAGGCCTCGCCAATGTTTGAGGTGCCCCATTGTCTGACTCAAAGGGGCTTGACTACGCTCATTGAGTCATTACATAAGAGGCGTGCCCATGGCTAAGCAACAGGTTCATCTTGTCGACGAAGAAGTGGATTTTCCCGCCAATGAACAATTGGTTTCCACCACGGATCTGCAGGGGGTGATCACCTATGCCAATGATCATTTCTGCCGGGTGGCGGGATACAGTCGGGGAGAGATGGTTGGCCAGCACCACAACATGGTGCGGCATCCGGATATGCCCAAGGCAGCCTTCGCCGATCTCTGGGGGAAGTTGAAGCAGGGCAAGCCCTGGCGGGGCATGGTGAAGAACCGCTGCAAGGATGGCCGCTACTACTGGGTGGATGCCTATGTCACCCCCATCTTCGAGCAGGGACGGATCAACGGCTATCAGTCGGTGCGCAACCGGGCCGACCCTGAGCTCAAGCGCATTGCGGCGCGCACTTATGCAGGGCTGAAGGCGGTGGAAGGAGGGGGGCGCAAGGCGGGCCTCTCCCTGGGGGCGACCCGTCACGGCGTGGCCATCGTCGGCCTCTTGCTGATGCTGGCGGCCGGGGCCTACCTGATGGGAAGCTATGGGCCGCTGTTCATGCTGTTGCCACTGCTGTGGTTCGGACTCCTCTATCGCCACGAGATGTTCACCACTCCCCGCTACCTCAAGCAGTTGACCGAGGAGTATGACAGCCTGACCCGACTCATCTACTCGGGCAAGGATCCCAGCGCCATCGCCGATTTTCACATCAAGCTGTTGCAGGCGAGGATCCGGACCGTGCTCGGCCGGGTGGACGATGCCACCCTGTCGTTGCAGGATTTGGCGACACACCTCAAGACAGCCTCCAGCGAGGCGAGTGCCGACATCGCCGAGCAGGACATCCAGACCCAGCAGGTAGCCACCGCCATCACCGAAATGGCGGCCACCGCCCACGAGATAGCTCGCAACATTCAGGAGACGGACAACCAGATTGCCCAGGCCAAGGTGCATTGCCAGCACACGGACAAGCAACTGGAGGATACCCAGCAGCGGGTTACCGAACTGGCCACCCAGGCCGAGCATGCCTTCACGGCGGCGGTGGCCCTGGCGGAGGAGTCCGATCGCATCGGCGTGTTGATGAGCGAAATCCAGGGCATCGCGGATCAGACCAATCTGCTGGCCCTGAATGCTGCCATCGAGGCGGCGCGAGCGGGCGAGCAGGGGCGGGGCTTTGCAGTGGTGGCCGATGAGGTGCGTACCCTCTCTACCCGTACCCACAAGGCGACCGAGCAGATCCAGGGCTGCATCGGCCAGATCCAGCGCACCCTCAACGGCTGGAAGGGGATGATGCAGCAGAACCTGGCGCAGACCCAGTCCTGCGTGACCCTGACCCGTCAGGGATCCCAGAGCCTGCATCAGGTGCTGGCGGAGATTGAGCAGGTGGTGGATCTGTCGACCCAGATCTCGGCGGCGGCGGAGCAGCAGCAGGCGGTGGTCGAAGACATCAGCCAGAACGTCAACCTCATCTCCCAGCACTCTCACACCAACAGCAACAAGATGCAGGACATGGACGCCTCGAGCGATATCCTGCTCACCAAGGCGCGTCAGCTCAAATCGCTGGGACAAACCTTCGGTTGAATCCGCGATTGCCAATAGACAGCGAGGCCACCCCGGGGTGGCCTCGCTGCATTGACGGGATCAGGGCGCTCAACCCAGGACGCCCAGTCGCCGCATCGTCCCCTTGTCGTCATACATGGCCTGATCGGCGTTGATCAGCCACTGCTCCGCGCTCCAGTCGCACTCGTAGGCGCTGACGCCGACGCTGATGCCGACCGAGAGGGATTGACCATAGACCTCGAAGGGAGCGAGGATCACCCGCCGTATTCCCTCGGCCACCGCTTCGGCCTGGGTCGGGTCATGATCTGGCAGCAGGAGGACGAACTCATCGCCCGCCAGCCTGGCGAAGAAGGGGGTGTGCATCAGGTGGCGGGAGATCCGCTCCGTCAGCTGGCAGAGCAGGGCATCCCCGTAGCTGTGACCATAGCTGTCATTGACCTGCTTGAAGTTGTCGAGATCGCAAAACAGCAGGCAGCCCGGGGCTGGGTGGCGGATCTGCCGCTCCAGCTGCTCCATCAGACAGAGGCGATTGGGCAGGCCGGTCAGGGGATCGCGCCGGGCGAGCTGCAGTATCTCCTGCTCCCGCTGCTTGCGCAGGGCCACCTCCCGGTTGAGACGCTTGTTGCTGACGAAGAGGTAGATGGCCAGCAGCATGATGACGACGCCGACCCCCAGGCTCAGCAAGAACCAGGGGCGCCAGAAAGCCCACTGCTGGGAGGGAACCTGATAGAGGAAGCCATTCAGGGGCAGAGGTTGCTTGATGAGGCCTATCTCCGCGAGCTGATTCATGATGTGGGTGAAGCGATCCGGGTTCATATACCCGATCTCCACATAGAGCGGCTGTATCATCTCCTTGCTCATCTGCAGCTCGAATTCCATGTGGGCCTGACTGCGGTGAACGCCGTATTCATGACGCAGCAGGGCGATGGCCTCCTGCGGGTGGGAGAGGGCATAGCGCCACCCCTTGAGGCTGGCAGCTCTGAAGCGCTCCACCCGGTCCGGATTGGCCCGCTCCTGGGCCTGGGTGGTGAAGAGGATATCGCTGTAAAAGTCGATGCCGTAGTTGCGCGGGTTGATGACAGAGACCGGGATGCCGCGCTCCTCCAGATAGAAGGGCTCGTTGCTGATATAGGCGTTGAAGATATCTATCTTGCCGGTGATGAGGTCGTCGATGTTCACCGAGGTGGGAACGGGGATGAGTTCGCGCTCGTGCAGCCCCTGGTAGTAAAGGGTGGCCATCAGCTCGGCATCCTGATGACCGGGAAACATCATGATCCGTTTGCCCCGCATGTCGGCAACGGTGAGAATGCCGCTGTCACGGCGGGCCAGAAACACGGAAGGGGAGTGCTGGTAGACGCAGGCAAGGGCCAGCAGGGGCTCTCCCTTGGCATAACCGGTGAGGACTTCGGTGTTGCCCACCCCGAAGTCGGCACGCCCGGTCAACACCTCCTCCATCGGGCTGATGCCCTTGCCGCCCGGTCTTATCTCTACATCCAGGCCGGCGTCGGCGTAGTAGCCCTTGGCCTTGGCCATGTGATAACCCACAAACTGGGGTTGGTGGAGCCAGCGCAGTTGCAGCACCACCCGATCGGGAGGTTTGTCGGCCTGATCGCTGGCCCGTAAAGGAGCTGCGTGGCCAGCCAGGAGCAGTAGCAGCCAAAGCAAGTGTCTCGTCATCCGTGCGATTCTTGTGCTGAAGGTCTATGGGGTGTGGCCTGTGGGCCGTTTTTTTTCTTATTGATGGATTGATTCTAAAGGGTTCTGAATGTACCGCATACTCTCGCAGCAGAAAGATTTTATTGTCGTGAATAAAGGGCCAGGCCTTGGCATGCATGATGAAGCCGGGGAGGAGGGGCTGATCCATCAGGGGCTGGTCAGCCGGGTGCGTGCCGACACCGGGTTGGAGCTCTATCCGGTGCATCGGCTCGACAAGATGACCTCGGGGCTCTTGTTGCTGGCCCGGACCCCGGAAGTGAATCGGGCGCTGAGCATGGCCTTCGCCGAGCGGCGGGTGAGCAAGCAATATCTGGCGCTGTCAGACAGAAAACCGAAGAAGAAACAGGGCTGGGTCAAGGGGGACATGCAAAAAGGGCGTGGTGGCAGCTGGATGCTGGCCCGCAGTCAGGACAATCCCGCCATCAGCTGGTTCGATTCGGCATCGGTGCGGGAGGGGCTGCGGCTCTATCGCATCAAGCCCCAGACCGGCAAGACCCACCAGATCCGGGTCGCCCTGAAGAGCATCGGCGCCCCCATCCTCGGGGATGAGCGTTACGGCGGTACCGCCGCGGATCGCGGTTATCTGCACGCCTGGCGTCTTTCCTTCTCTCTGGGGGAAGAGGCATATGATTTCGTCTGTCAACCGGATGAAGGGCAGTGGTTTATGCTGTCAGAGCTGCACGACACCCTCGCTGGACTGGTGCCATGAGCCACGCGTCCGGGGTGGAGGCTGAGTGGCCGCAAACAGGGTGGATCCTGGCGGATTTTGACGACACCCTGGCACCCGATGACAGCCACGCGGGTCTGCTGCGCTACATCCTCTATCGCCGCCGCTGGCCCCTGTTGCTGCTGCCGGTCATCGGTCTTGGCGGTCTCATCTACCTGTTGCCCGGTCAAGTGTTGTCAAACCCGCGGCGCCTGGGGATCGCCCTCATCTGGTGGGCCATCACCCTCGGGCTCTCGCCCCTTGGCTGGCGCGCTCTGGTACGTGACTATTGCCGTACCCGGCCCGGCCTCTACAAAGAGGCGCGGACCCTGCTGATGGCACAGGGGGATCGCTGCTGGGTGATCTCGGCAAGCCCTCAGGCCCTGGTGCGGGCACAGCTCCATCGCCAGCTCCCCGGTCATTTACCTCACCGCATACTGGGTTCCCGCATGCGTTATCGCCGGGGTGGCCTGGTGCCCGGCTTTTACTGTCACGGCCAGCACAAGATCCTGCCCGAGATCCGGGCGCTCAAACCCTCTCTCACCTTGAGCGACAGCCTGCACGATCTGCCGCTGCTGGCGCTGGGGGAGCGGGCCTGGCTTATCAATCCGACGCCGGCACAATTGCACGCTGCACGGGCAAGCATTCCTCGAATAGAGCCCAAATCCTGGTCCCTGTAAGGCAAAGCTGACAGCCCTGTGGGTCCCTGAGAGGGGATCCACAAGGTTGCGCTTGTGATGTCACAGCTTGTTTACATCTTTCTCGGCGTCTGTCCGGAAAACTATCTGCAAACCGCCTCTTCTCTTCTGCCCGGCTCCTGCCTCTAATGAAACAAGGTATTAACAATTCGTGATTGAGGGACCTGGTGTCCTGATGCCAGCCTCCTCAATCGGGTTTCATTCATCATCGGCACACGGCCATGGGGCCGTCGCAAGGAGCGCAGCATGACCACCTCTTCCTCCCCTACCCAGACCATCAATCCCCTCGGCACCGACGGTTTCGAATTCGTGGAATACACGGCGCCGGATGCCAAGGGCATCGCCGCCCTCAAGGCACTGTTCGTCTCGTTGGGCTTTGCCGAGGTGGCGCAGCACAAGCACAAGCAGTGCTGGCTCTATCGCCAGGGGGATATCAACTTCGTGGTCAACGCCGAACCCCACTCCCAGGCGGAGCAGTTTGCCAGCCTGCACGGGCCGAGCGTCTGCGGCATGGCGTTTCGGGTGAGTGATGCGGGCCGCGCCCAGCAGTATGCCATCGCCAAGGGGGCCAAGCCGTTTGTGGGCAAGATAGGCCCCATGGAGCTCAATATCCCCGCCATCTACGGCATCGGCGAGAGTACCCTGTCGTTTGTGGACCGCTACGGCGAGCGGGGCTCCATCTACGACGTAGACTTTGTGTTTTACCCCGATTGGCAGGCCCGCATGGCGGAGGTGGACGCCGGCCTCTATGAGATCGATCACCTGACCCACAACGTGCAACGCGGCAACATGGACGTCTGGTCGAACTTCTACGAGCGGATCGGCAACTTCCGCGAAATTCGCTACTTCGATATCGAGGGCAAGCTGACCGGCCTGCATTCCCGCGCCATGACGGCCCCTTGCGGCAAGATCCGCATTCCCATCAATGAATCCGCCGATGACAAGTCCCAGATCGAGGAGTACCTGCGCCAGTACAAGGGGGAGGGGATCCAGCACATTGCCATGGCCTCCAGCGACATCTACCACACCATCCGCACGCTCAGAGGGCGGGGAACCGGCTTCATGCCTACGCCGGATACTTATTACGAAGGGGTGAACAGCCGGGTCGCCGGCCATCAGGAGGATCTGGCGGCCTTGAGTGAGCTGCGCATCCTCATCGATGGTTCACCGACCAAGGACGGCATACTGCTGCAGATCTTCACCGACACCGTCATCGGCCCCGTGTTTTTCGAGATCATCCAGCGAAAGGGTAACGAGGGGTTCGGTGAGGGGAACTTCCAGGCACTGTTCGAATCCATCGAGCTGGATCAGATCCGCCGGGGGGTGCTCCACGGCGAGAAGGACGGAGAGTTGCACGATGCGTAATTGCCACCTTGTTCACATCCGGGCAGGAGGTTGCCATGCGTAACTGGATAAGCTTTCCCCACCGGGAGGGGACCCACTCCCGCCAGGCCCACGCCGATCTGCCGGAGCAGGCCATCTACGAGCGCGAGCTCGGGCGCGCCGGCTTTTTCGGCCCGGCCACCCACATGCACCACAAGCATGCCCCCACCGACTGGGTGGGTTGGGAGGGGCCGCTGCGGCCAAGGGCTTTTGACTTGAATGGCCTGACCGAGGAGATAAGCTCCCTCTCCCCCTGGGTGATGCCGGACATTCTGCACAACGCCCACTGCCGCTACCGGGTGTGGCGCCTGTCCGAGGAGATGCCCTTCCTGGTGCGCAATGCCGACGGTGACGAGCTGCTGTTCATCCACGAGGGGAGCGGGGAGCTCTATTGTGATTACGGCCACCTGAGCGTGCGGGACGGGGACTATGTGGTGATCCCCCGTGGCACAATGTGGCGCATAGAGCCGACTGAGCCGCTGTTCATTCTGATGATAGAGGCCACGGACGACAGTTATCAGCTGCCGGACAAGGGGCTGGTGGGTAATCATGCCATCTTCGATCCGGCGGCCCTGGAGGTGCCCGCCATAGACCCGGCCTTCCTCGCCCAACAGGATGAGAATCCCTGGTCCCTGCAGATCAAGCGTCACAATCAGGTCTCGGTCGTCACCTGGCCGTTCAATCCGCTGGATGCCCAGGGCTGGCACGGGGACTTGTGCGTGGTGCGCCTCAACTGGCGCGACATTCGCCCGCTGATGAGCCATCGCTACCACCTGCCTCCCTCGGCCCATTCCACCTTCGTGGCGAGCCGTTTCGTGGTCTGCACCTTCGTGCCGCGCCCCATCGAGAGCGATCCCGGTGCCCTGCGGGTGCCTTTCTACCACAGCAACGATGACTTCGATGAGGTGCTCTTCTACCACGCCGGTGACTTCTTCAGCCGGGACAACATAGAGCGGGGCATGGTCACCTTCCATCCGGCCGGTTTCACCCATGGCCCCCATCCCAAGGCGTTCGCGGCAGGCCAGGCCTATGCCAAGAAATTTACCGACGAGGTGGCCGTGATGCTGGATACCCGGGATGCCCTGAACGTGGGCAGTCTGTGTGAGGGGGTAGAGAACCCCCGTTACGTCAACAGCTGGCTGCGCCCCGAACTCGCCCCGAGTGGCAAATAAGGATCTCTCATGAAACTGGCAACATTGAATAATGGCAAGCGTGACGGCGCCCTGGTGGTGGTGAGCCGGGATCTCTCCCGCGCCGTTCTGGTATCGGGCATAGCGCCGACCCTGCAGGGGGCGCTGGATGAATGGCCGCAGACCGCCCCCCGCCTTGCCGCCATCTATCAGGCGCTCAACGATGGGGCCCTGGCCGATGCCTTCCCCTTCGATGAGTCGGCCTGTCTCTCTCCGCTGCCCCGTGCCTACCAGTGGGCGGATGGCAGTGCCTATGTCAACCACGTGGAGCTGGTACGCAAGGCGCGCGGCGCCGAGATGCCGGAGAGCTTCTGGCACGATCCCCTGATGTATCAGGGGGGCTCCGACAGCTTCCTGGCTCCGCGCGGCGCCATCGTCATGGGGGCCGAGGAGTGGGGCATCGACTTTGAATCCGAGGTGGCCATCATCACCGACGATGTGCCCATGGGGGTAAGCCAGGAGGCGGCCGCGACCCACGTCAAGCTGCTGATGCTGGTCAACGACGTGAGCCTTCGCAACCTCATCCCGGGGGAGCTTGCCAAGGGGTTTGGCTTCTTCCAGTCCAAGCCCTCCAGCACCTTCTCGCCGGTAGCCATCACCCCGGACGAGCTCGGCCAGGATTGGCGCGATGGCAAGGTGCACCTGCCGCTGTTGACCCATCTGAACGGTGCCCTGTTCGGTGCCCCGAATGCGGGGGTGGACATGACCTTCAACTTCTTCGAGCTGATTGCCCACGCCGCCAAGACGAGGCCGCTCGGGGCAGGCTGCATCATCGGCTCCGGCACCGTCTCCAACTACGACAGAAGCGCCGGTTCCTCCTGCCTCGCCGAGCTGCGGATGCTGGAAATTATCGAGTCAGGTCAGGCCACTACACCCTTCCTGCGCTTTGGTGATACAGTGTCCATCGCGATGCAGGATCGCAACGGGATGAGTCTGTTTGGCACCATTTCACAGCGTGTCACGCAAGGGGATGCCAGCCAGACGAGCTAGGAGCCTTGGCCGATCACCGGGTCGGCAGGCGACAAGGCAGGTGCCAGTCACCTGCCATCACAGGGACAGAATATGCTGCAGTTGTTTGGATATTGGCGTTCATCGGCCAGCTTTCGCGTGCGTCTGGTGCTGCAACTGAAAGGCCTCAGTTATGAGCAGCACCCGGTCCATCTGGGCAAGGGGGAACAGAAAGAGAAGGCTTATCGCCGCGTCAATCCCCAGGGATTGGTGCCCTTTCTGGTCGATGGTGAGGTGCAGATAGGCCAGTCCGTCGCCATCATGGAGTACCTCGACGAGACCTATCCTGCCTACCCGCTGATGCCCTCCGCCGCCGAGGACAGGGCCAGGGTGCGCCAGATCGTCAACATGATCGCCTGCGACATCCATCCCCTGAACAACCTGAGGGTACTCAACTACCTGGAGCAGGAGCTGGGGCAGGGCAAGGCGCACCGTGACCAGTGGTACTGCCACTGGATCGACGAGACCTTCACCGCCCTCGAGCAGTTGCTGATGACCACGGCCGGGGTCTACAGCGTCGGCAACGAGGTGACCCTGGCGGACTGCATGCTGGTGCCCCAGGTCTACAATGCCCGCCGCTTCAACATGACCCTGAGCGACTACCCCACCATAGAGCGCATCGTCGCGAACTGTGAACAGTTGCAGGCCTTTATTCAGGCGGCTCCCGCCAATCAGCCGGATGCACAAGGGTAATTTTTTGGGGAGGGGGATGAGCTTAAACTTATAGAAAAAGTATTTGTTTTGGGCTCATGAGATTCTATGTGTTATTTACAGCTTTTTGCATGATAGAAAATGGCTTTCTCGATTTTTTAGAGAGAGTCATTTTTAGTTACCATTAATTTCGCAGCCTCGACTTACCAACAGACTAGTTATTCATTAATCGATGATGATGTGAAGCTGTATTTTGAAAAGAGGCATCACCACCTATGCATTTATATGTCGCGTATAGGTTATTTATTTGTTTTTGATTCCCATCACATTTTTCCTACTTGTTGTATGAGAGTCTTATGTATTCTTTTTATTTTATGGGGATATAATATGTCATATACAATAGACGGTAACTGGAAAGCTGGTTGGGCACTAGATCTACATACAACCAATAGTGTTATGCTTCCTGATGGAAGTTTCGAAAATACGTACTCCACAATAGGTCATGCACTTAATAGGTTGAAGTATCACAGTGAAGATCATATAGATTTTCTGGTGAATGAAATTGTGCGTTTTATGCGTACAAGAATAGTCACACAGTACATATCGGCAATTGTTCCTGTTCCGGCATCTAAAGACCGACGAATACAGCCGGTATATGTAATTGCGGAGCGAGTAGCCAAGGTGTTGAATATCACATATGACCCTAGTTATTTGGTAAAGGTAAAAAATACGGCAGAATTAAAATCTATAGAATCACCGCAGGAACGTAGCGCTCTTCTGAATGGAGCTTTTCATGTAGACGCCAGATACAAAAATAAAAAAATATTGATTGTGGATGACTTGTTTCGGTCAGGGTCGACCCTTAACGAGCTAACAAAAACCATGTATAATATCGGCCTGGTCAATGATGTATATGTAGTCACACTAACCAAAACCAGGGTGCATAGGTGATGAGTAGCGTATTTTTTTCTGGTTCAATTAGCATTAAGTCTTTACCTGAGCGCATACAGGCAAGTGTTGATCAGATAAAGGATATCGGTCAATATAATATCTTGGTTGGCGATGCAGCAGGGTTTGACATACTTCTCCAAGAATATTGTCGAAAAATAAACTTTACCAAAGTAACTGTGTATAGCATTAGCGAAATACCAAGGAACTATATTGATGGATTTAAATTGATAAATGTTCCTGTGCCAAATGATGTTAAAGGTGAGCGAAAGAGACAAACATTTAAAGATGAGAGGATGACCTTAGACTCAGATATTAGTTTTATTGTATGGGATGAGAAAAGTACAGGCTCATATAATAATATTATTAGAGCATTGCGCAATGAAAAAAAGGTAAGAGTGTTTTCTACGAAGCTGGAGCTTCCAATCAACGAGATAACTGAAGAAAACATTACTAAAATATATCATAGCTCTAATGGACTGACTGCTAGCGACGTATTAAATATGCTTTATGAGAATGGTGTAAAAGAATTTGATGATGTTAAAAAACTAAATGCATATCTTGTTAGCCATAGATACATATCGAAAAGCTCTGAAGAAAATAAATCTACATATAAAACATTAATTGATGATGTTTCATTTAATGTCATGCATCGAGGTAAACATGCAGGCATTAGATTTAGGCCTGATTTTGTAAAGACTTTAATTACTAAGCTAAAAGCCAAGAATAATAACAATGGATATGGTGGTATGAGGGGCTGAAAATACCGCCAACCATATAAGGTTGGCGATATTCATCTCAAATGTTTCGGTGTAGTCAAATTAACCAAAACATGCTTAGTAACCCTGTTGGTGGACGTCCATCACGGCGCGACCGGATGGATCGGCCATCTCCTTGAACTTGGCATCCCACTCCAATGCAGTCGGAGTGGAGCAGGCGACCGACTTGCCGTAGGGCACGGTGCGGGCGGCGGCTTCCAGCGGGAAGTGCTCGTCGAAGATGGCGCGGTAGAAATAGGCTTCCTTGGTGAGCGGGGTGTTGATGGGGAAGCGGAATGCCGCCGCCTCGAACATCTGATCCGTCACCTCTTCCTCGACCATGGCTTTGAGGCTGTCAATCCAGGAGTAACCCACGCCGTCGGAGAACTGCTCCTTCTGACGCCAGGCCACCTCGTGGGGCAGCAGCTCCTCGAACGCTTCCCGCAGGATATGCTTCTCGATCTTGCCCTTACCGCACATCTTGTCGGCGGGCTGCAGGCGCATCGCCACGTCCATGAACTCCTTGTCGAGGAAGGGCACACGGCCCTCCACGCCCCAGGCTGCCATGGATTTGTTGGCCCGCAGGCAGTCATACAGGTGCAGGGAGGCGAGTTTGCGCACGTTCTCTTCGTGGAACTCGCGGGCGTTCGGCGCCTTGTGGAAGTAGAGATAACCGCCGAACAACTCGTCCGAGCCCTCGCCCGAGAGCACCATCTTGATGCCCATCGCCTTGATATAGCGGGCCATCAGGTACATGGGGGTGGAGGCGCGGATGGTGGTGACGTCATAGGTCTCGAGGTGATAGATGACGTCCCGCAGGGCATCCAGCCCCTCTTGCACGGTGAAGTGGATCTGGTGGTGAATGGTGCCGAGGTGATCGGCCACCTTGCGGGCGGCGGCGAGATCCGGTGAGCCTTCCAGCCCCACGGCGAAGGAGTGCAACTGGGGCCACCAGGCCTCGCTCTTGCCATCGTCCTCGATGCGGCGGGCCGCATAGAGCTTGGTGATGGCGGAGATGACGGACGAATCCAGACCGCCGGAGAGCAGCACGCCGTAGGGCACGTCGCACATCAGCTGACGCTTGACCGCCGCTTCCAGCGCCGCTTTCAGTTCAGCCTTGTCGCTGACGTTCTGCTCGACCGCGCCGTATTCCATCCAGTCGCGTTTGTACCAAGTTTTAAGTTCGCCATCCTTGCTCCACAGGTAGTGTCCCGGCGGGAAGGTCTCGACGCTCTTGCACACCGGTACCAGGGCCTTCATCTCGGACGCCACGTAGAAGTTGCCGTGCTCGTCGCGGCCGGTGTAGAGGGGGATGATCCCCATGTGATCGCGACCGATGAGGTAGGCATCCTGTTCGGCGTCGTAGAGGATGAAGGCGAAGATGCCGTTCAGATCGTCGAGAAACGCCGGGCCTTTCTCCTTGTAAAGCGCCAGCAGCACTTCACAGTCGGACTTGGTCTGGAACTGGAAATCGACCTTGAGGGTCTTCTCCAGTTCCTTGTGGTTGTAGATCTCGCCGTTGACGGCCAGCACATGGGTACGCTCGGGGTTGTAGAGCGGCTGGGCGCCATTGCCCGGATCGACGATGGCCAGGCGCTCGTGCACCAGAATGGCCTTGTCAGAGCTGTAGACGCCGGACCAGTCAGGCCCGCGGTGACGCAGTCGCTTGGACATTTCCAGGGCCGACTTGCGCAGGGCGACTGCGTCGGACTTGATGTCCAGAATGCCGAAAATAGAACACATTGGCGGTAATCCTCATTGATTTTTATAGAGCCCCCCACGTTTGGGCTCGAAATTCCATTTACATTCCTCGCCAATCACAATGCCTAGCGTAAAACCCTTTTGCAAGCGGGAAAACCGCATAAAATCATGCCGCCAGCGTCAAGCGGGCGGCAGGGGAAGGGGCTGAAAAGAGGAGTCGGTTGACGGGGACGTCAAGCCGTCGCGGGCTCGAAGATCACGTAGAGCTTGCGGCAGGCGACCAGGGTTTCCCACTGCCCGACAAAGCCTGCCGGGATGACGAACTGATCACCGGGTCTGAGGTGCAATGTGCCCCCTTTATCGTCGTGGATCAGCGCCTCGCCCTCGAGCAACTGGCAATACTCGTGCTCGGTGTAGTGCACGGCCCAGCACCCGGGCTCGCAGGCCCAGAAGCCCACGTGAAACTGCTGGCTCGGGTCGGAATAGTGATTCCACAGGGTCTGGCTCGGATGGCCGGACTGGATGCGATCGGGAGCGGGCATCAGCGGAGTGGGGGAGACGGGGTGCCTGTCCAGCAGGATCCAGTCGCTGAGGTTCTTCATGAGGCCTCCTTGCAATGAGAGGGAGCGTCCTGCTCCCGTTTATTTTGTTTAACGGTGTTGCGATTAAGTTAAACGAAGAGGCGCCCCTTGCCAAGGGGCGGGGGAGGCGCAAGCCGGGGAGATCAGACGATGTCGATGTCGACCACGGAGTCGAAGATGTGGTTTGGTCGAAACGGCATGCGGTCGATGTCCGCCACCTTGCTCACCCCGGATAGCACCAGCACGGTTTCCAGTCCTGCCTGGAAGCCCGCCAGGATATCGGTGCGCAGGTTGTCGCCGATGATGATGGTGTCGTCGGAGTGGGCCTCCATCCGGTTGAGCGCCGCGCGGATGATCCAGGCACTCGGCTTGCCCACGTAGAAGGGCTTCTTGCCGGTCATTCGTTCGATGGGGGCGCAGAGGGCACCGCAGGCCGGGTACATCATGGGGCCGTGGGTGTCCGGGTTGGTGGCGATGAAGCGGGCCCCCTGATCCACGAACTTGGCGCCGAGCTGCATCATGCTCCAGTTGTAGTTGCGGGTCTCCCCCACCACCACGAAGTCGGGGTCGATGTCGGTGATGGTGAAACCGGCCTTGTAAAGCTCGTGGGTCAGGGCCCCTTCACCGATCACATAGGCCTTCTTGCCATCCTGGCGCTTGAGAAAATCGGCGGTGCCCATGGCGGAGGTGTAGAAGCACTCCTCGGGCACCTCGATGCCGGCGGAGCGGAAGCGGTTTTGCAGATCTTTCTGGGTCTGGGCCGGATAGTTGGTGAGGAACAACAGCTTGCTGCCCTGCTCCAGCAGGCGATGAACGAAGCGATCAGCCCCCGGAATGAGATCGTTGTTGTGCAGGATGACGCCGTCGATATCGCAGATGACGTTTTTCTTCATAGGGACTCCTTGTAGGGGAGGTGGTTCTCCACCTCTCATGTCTTCAATCAGTTATGGTTTTTCTGGCGCCATTATAAGGCGCTTTGATGACAAGTCTCCCCCGGCGCGCCAGATGGGCGTCCTCAAGGAATAAAAGGCGGCATACCGGCAGTTGACCCCGCGTCTTGGGGCCTGGCGGGTGAACTATCATGCTGTTAAATGCAGAAATACATACCAAATGAATCGTATGCTCTCTATTTTGTAGTCAATAACACTACCTTGGGTCGACATTGAATGGCTTAGGGATGCTTGCCCGGCTTCTGATGGACGGTGAGGGGGCCGGGCGCAGGCCAGAGTGCGAGAGGGATGCGCGGGGAGGGCGGGAGGAAAAAGCACGGGGCCCATCGCGGCGGGCCCCGTGTGAGCGGGCAAGCACGTGGCTCAGTGCCGCCCTCGCAGGGCATTGAGCAGGATGCCGATGGTGGTGCCGTTGTGCAGCACCGAGGCGACGATGGGGCTCAACAGTCCGACCGCCGCCGCCCCCAGGATGGCGGTGTTGGCGCCGATGGTGATGCGGTAGTTGTCGTGAATGAGCCCCATGGCGGCGCAGGCCAGCTCGCGGGCCTCGGCCACCCGACCGATGTCGTCCTGCAGCAGGGCAATGTCGGCGGAGATGCGGGCGATGTCGGCCCCCTTCTGCATGGCGATCCCGACGTGGGCGCCCGCCAGCGCCGGGGCATCGTTGATGCCATCCCCGACGAAGGCGATGCGGGCCCCCTCTGCGGTGAGCTGCTCTATGATGCTGGCCTTCTCCTCAGGCAGCAGCTGGGCAAACACCTCGTCGATGCCGAGCCGATCGGCGAGATCCTGGGCCCTGTCGTGGTGATCCCCGGTCAGCATCAGGATCCGCTTCACCCCGGACTGGCGCAACCGGGCGAGGGTGGCGGCGCTCTGCTCGCGTACCGTGTCGCGCAGGGCCAGCACCCCGATGAGACTGCCGCCGTAGCCGATGTAGAGCAGGGTCTTGCCCTCGTGGTAGAGGCCGTGCAGGGTCTCTTGCCAGGGGCTGACATCGATCCCCTCATCTTCTTCCACGAAGTGGCGCGAGCCCACCACGATGCGTTTGCCGTCGATCTCGCTCGCCACCCCGTGGGCGACGATGAACTCCACCTCGGTGTGATCGAAGTGGCGCCCCTCGATGTTGCGGGACGCCTCCACCACGGCGATGGCCAGGGGGTGGAAGTAGTGCTCCTCCACCGAGGCGGCGAGCCAGATGAGATCGTCCGCCGTGTAGGCGGAATCGAAGGTGATGGAATCGGTCACCACCAGATCGCCGTTGGTCAGGGTGCCGGTCTTGTCGAAGATGAAGGTATCGGCCTCGGCCAGGCGCTCGAGGGCCGTGGCCCCCTTGATGAGGATGCCCCCCTTGCCCGCGGCATACATGGCCGACTTGAAGGCCACCGGGGTGGCGAGCTTGAGGGCGCAGGAGTAGTCCGCCTGCAGCACGGCGGCGGCGCGGCGCCAGTCTCCGCTGAGCAGGTAGGCCGAGCCCGCGAGCCCGAGCACCCTCGGCACCAGCCTGTCGGCCAGCCGGGAGGCCTGCAGTTGCACCTCGCTCTTGGCGGTGAGGGACTGCTGCACATAGTCGGCGATGCGGGCGGCGGCGGTGCGCTGACCCACGTGCTCGGCGTAGATGCGCAGTCGCCCATCCTCCAGCACGGTGCCGGACATCACGGCATCGCCCCGTGCCTTGGCCACGGAGCGGCTCTCGCCGGTCATGGAGGCCTCGTTGACATAGGCCTCCCCGCCGAGCACGGTACCGTCTATCTGGATGACCATGCCGGTGGCGACGATCACCGTCTCGCCCACCTGCACCTCGCCCGCCGGCACCAGGATCTCCACCCCGTCCCGCTCGACCCAGATCTCGTCGCTGGCGGGCTTGAGCAATTCCCGCAGCATGTCATCGGATCGCCGGGAGATGGACTCTTCCAGATATTCCCCCAGCTCCAGCATGAAGGAGGTGGTGTTGGCCGCGAGATAATCGCCGCTGCCAAGGGAGATGGAGACCGCCATGCCCTCCAGCACGTGGGAGGTGAGACCGCGGGAGAAGAGCTCCCCGGCGCCGTGGCGAAGCACCGGCATCGCCATCAGCAGGGAGAGGGGCAATCGCAGCGGCACCGGCAGCAGGTTGACCCCGAGCAGGGCCGCCAGATTGGTGGCGAGCCGGGTGCGGCTGACGGCATCAGGGGGCGATGCCGGCGGGGTTAACCGGCCCGGGGGCGGGGCGAGGGAGAGGATCTGCTCCGCCAGGGATTGTATTTCGGTCACCTGCGCGTCAAAGGTGACGATAAGCGAGCTGGCCTTGGGGTTGAACCTGACCGCCTGCACCCCGGGCAGATCGGCGATGGCGTAGCGAAGCCCCGGCTGATCCAGCGGCGGCCGTCCGTGGCAGCCATAGCGCCAGCGCGCCCGTCCCCGGCACTGGTGAACCAGGCGCAGGGAGGAGAGAGCGCTCTCGCTACTCATCCTGCTCGCCGCCCTGAGCCTGCAGCTCGGCCTGCATGTCCGCCATCTGTTCCTTGAGTTCGGCCACGCCGCCGCTGATGTCGCTGTAGAGGCGCACGGCGGAGCGCACTATCTTCTCGCGCATCTCGTCGTTGCTGAGCACATAGGCCGCCGCCGCCCCGATGGCGGCCCCCAGCAGCAGTTGCTGGGTGCTGTTGCCCTGCAACTTGCCGAGCCAGCCCTGGGCTTGCCCTATGCCAGCCTGAGCGCCGTTGCCCTGTGCCATCTGTGCCTTCAACAGCTTCTTGTAGGCCTTCTTGCTCTTCTTACCCATGAGATGATTCCTTTGGCTTGTTCAATGGAGGGGAGTGTCTGTGTATGTGTCAGTCGCGGGGGGTCAGCAGCCGCTCTGCGCTGGCGATGCCGAGGATGCCGCCCGCGAGCAGCAGGCCGGCTCGCGAGAGGTTACCTTGCTCGAGGGCGTTGGCGACCCCGAGGCCGGTGGCGGTGGCAATCCCCCCCTGCAGGGCATGGCGCAGCACCTTGCGCCGGGAGCGTTTACCCGGTTTGGCGCCGCTTTGCAGTGCGCTGAGCAGCCCCCCTGCCACGGCGCCCCGGGCGAAGTGATTGGCGAGCTCGCGATTGTCGGTGGTCATGCCTTGGGCTCCTCGGGCGCTTCTTGCTCGGCCACCCCCTCGGCGTCCGGTGCGGGGGCCTGTGGCTCGCTCAACTGCTGGCGCAACCTGGCGGAGGAGTGCTCCAGGCTGGTGAGTCCGGCGATGGACACCTGGCGCAGGGAGTCTTTGGCCTTGTGAAGGGATACGGCGGGGCGGGTGCGCTGCAATGTGCGCACGGCCAAGGCACCGGCGATGGCGCCGACGATCAACGGGATCATGATATGGCTCCTTGTGAATGGGATCGCCGCGGCTGGGCGGGATCAACCATGGGAAAAGGTCTGGACATGGTGCTCGATGCGATCCAGGGCCTGGTGGACCTGTTCACACTCTTTCCCCTCGACGAGGGACTCCCACAGGGGAGGGGTTATCTGGGCCGGGTCGTACTCCACCACGCAGGAGAGGGCGGCGGGGTTGACGCGAAGATCGCGAATGCCGGGCATGGTCTCAATCATCTGCTTGAGCTGTCCCATCTGGCCAAGCTGGCTCATTTCGGCACTGCCGAGGGCCCCCAGCTTGAGTTTGAAACGAACCCGGCCGGGGATGTGGTGGGCGATGGTCAGGTGGCGGGTCAGGGCCCGCAGCTGTTCAAGGCGTGTCATGCCGTACCTTTGCTCTGCTTAATGGAAAACGTTGCGACGATGGATGGCCAGATGCACCGACAGGGCCGCGACGAACAGCCAGCCGGTGGCGGCGTGCAGGCGCTTGTGGCCGGCGTAGACCAGGGCAATGGAGAGCGGCAGGGCTACCATGGCGGTTATCTTGGCCCCCCGGTTGGCGCGTCTGCGCCAGGCCGCCTTGTGGGGACGCAGTGAGGTTCGTCGCCGTGGTGGTGCAACAGTCGGGGTCTGCGTCGACACCGGCTCAGCCTCGCCCTCAAGGCAGAGGGCCCGGATGCGGGACTCCATCTCGGACTGGGAACAGTGCGCCGTGGCGTATTGCACGATGAGGCTGAGGGCCGCCCGGTTGAGGCGGGCGCTCTGCACCCCGGGCCAGCTGGCCACTTCTGTCTGCCAGCGGGTCAATTGGGCAGGATCCGCGCTGCCCTGTCTGATGCGAAGTCGTCCCGCTACCGAGGCGACCAGCCGGGTCTGTGTGGTGCTCACAACCATGACTCCCTGAAGGGTGAGATGGGTGCACTATCTGCCTCTTGTCATGACAAGGTTTTGATCTTCATCAGACAAGTGATGATTGACTCCCGGTTTTTGGGCGCGGGGAGGAGGGGGCGATACAGAGAGTGGCTGATACAAGAGGGGGGTTAACAAAATAAACAGCCCCCGCAGGGCGGGGGCCAATAAACAGAAGGGAGAGCCGCTATCGATCAGGCGGGTTGCGGGGCGCTTTCCCCCTGATAGACGGGGTAGTCGGTGAGGCCGTGCTCGGCGCCGCCAAACAGGGTGGCCGGATCATGGGGCGCCCAGGGGTAGCCGTGGCGCAGCCGATTCGGCAGATCGGGGTTGGCCACGAAGGGGCGGCCAAAGCCAATCATGTCTGCCCAGCCCGCAGCGAGGGCGGCCCGCGCCCGCGCGCCATCGTATTTGCCGGCGTAAATGAGGGTGTTGGGGAAGGCATCCCGCAGCCCCTGCTTGAAGTTCTCCGGCATCAGGGGAGCATCGTCCCAGTCCGCTTCGGCAATGTGCAGATAGGTGACATCGAGCGTCCCCAGCAGGCGGGCGGCGGCCAGATAGGTCTGCTCCGGATTGGCATCCACGGTGCCATTCAGGGTGGTGAGGGGGGCCAGACGCACGCCGACCCGATCCGCCCCGATCTCGGCGCTCACCGCCTCGACCACCTCTTTCAAGAAGCGCAGCCGGTTCTCGAGGGAGCCGCCGTAGTTGTCGGTACGGGCATTGGACTCGGAATCCAGGAACTGGTTGATGAGATAGCCGTTGGCGGCGTGCAGCTCGATGCCGTCAAACCCCGCCTCCATGGCGTTGCGGGCGGCGCGGCGGAACTGGCCCACCACGGTGTCGATGTCGGCCTGGGTCATGGCGCGGGGCAGGGTGGTTTCCACAAACCCCGGGGCGTCGCTGCCGTTGTCCACGAAGACCTTGACCCCTTCGGCCTTGATGGCTGACGCCGAAATGGGCTGGGCGCCGCCGATGTTGTCCGGATGAGTGACCCGGCCCACGTGCCAGAGCTGGGAGAAGATGGTGCCACCCTTGGCATGGACGGCGTCCGTTACCAGCTTCCAGCCGGCGACCTGCTCGGCGCTATGGATGCCCGGGGTCCAGGCATAGCCTTTGCCGAGGGGATCGATCTGGGTGCCTTCGCTCACGATGAGACCGGCGTCGGCCCGCTGGCCGTAGTAGGTGGCCATCATGGCGTTGGCCACGTCTCCGGGCTGGCTGGCACGGGAGCGGGTCATGGGGGGCATGACGATACGGTTGTTCAGGTGCAGTTGGCCGAGGCGCAGGGGGCAGAACAGGTTGTCGTGGCTCATCTTGAATTCCTCATCGGGTGATGGTGCTGACTCTATCCCCCGCCTGCATTGAGAAAAAGAGGGGTAATCACAGAAGAGAATTGCAACTTGTGCAGCAATGGCGATGGGAGGCCAAAAAAAAGAGGGCCGACTGGCCCCCTGGTTTGATTCATTGGCATCCATTCACGCCCATGGCGTGGCCTGGCGTCAGGGCTGCAGCGCCCAGATCCTCACTCGCTCGATGCGTCGCTCGTTCACCGCCAGCACCTCGAAGTGATGCCCGCCCAGTTGCAACTGCTGGCCCTGCTCCGGCAGACTGCCGAAGTGGGAGAGCAGCATGCCCGCCAGGGTCACGTACTCATCGCTCTCGCTCACCAGACCGTCGCAATCCAGTGCCTGCTCCACCTGATGGATGTTGGTGCTGCCGTTGATAAGCCAGCCTTCCCCATCGCGGACCACGTCCGGGGTTTCGTCCTCATCCGGCAGCTCGCCGACGATGGCCTCCAGCAGATCGTGGGTGGTCACCAACCCCTGAATGACGCCGAATTCGTCCGTTACCAGGATGAGACTGCCCCTGGCCTGACGCAGCTCCGCCAGCAATCGGATCACGTTGATGGTCTGGGGCACGATGACGGGGTCGTTCTGCTTGGCGAGTGCGTGCAGAGACTGCCCCTCGTTCAGGGCGAACAGCAGGTCACGTGCCTTGACCACCCCGATGAGGTCATCCAGCCCGCCGTCACAGACCGGGAACAGGCTGTGAGGCTCCCGTTGCAGCAGGGCGCGGATCTCGTCCGGGCTGTCATTGACGTCGATCCAGGCCATCTCGGATCGCGGCGTCATGATGGTGCGGATGGATCGCTCGGCGAGAGACAGCACGCCGCTCACCATGTTGCGCTCCTCCTCGCCAAAGCCGGGGGGCAGGGGCTGTTCCTGCTCCTCGTCTTCATCCAGTTCCTGAGATGCACTGCGCTTGCTGCCTCCCATCATCTGGAAGATGGCGGCCGTGGTGCGTTCACGCAGGGGAAGCCGGGATGCGTGGCGACGGGCGCTGCGCTGGGCCAACTGGTTGAAGAACTCGATGAGCACCGAGAAACCGATGGCGGCGTAGAGGTAGCCCTTGGGAATATGGAAGCCAAACCCTTCCGCCACCAGGCTGAAACCTATCATCAGCAGGAAGCTCAGACAGAGCACCACCACGGTCGGGTGGGCGTTGACGAAGCGGGTCAGGGGCTTGGAGGCGAGCACCATCACCACCATGGCGATGGTCACCGCCGCCATCATGACCCCCAGGTGATCCACCATGCCGACGGCGGTGATGATGGAGTCCAGAGAGAAGACGGCATCCAGCACCAGGATCTGGGCGATCACCACGCCAAAGCCCGCGTAGACGCCGACCTGGCCCTGGACCTCGGGTTTGGCCTCGAGGCGCTCGTGCAGTTCGGTGGTGGCCTTGAACAGCAGGAACAGGCCACCCCCCATCAGGATGAGATCCCGACCGGAGAAGGCGAAATCGCCAAGGTGCAGCAAGGGAGTGGTGAGGGTGACCAGCCAGGACATGATGCTGAGCAGCCCAAGGCGCATCAGCAGTGCCAGGGAGAGGCCGATGATGCGGGCCTTGTCCCGTTGGGCAGGGGGGAGCTTCTTCACCAGGATGGCGATGAAGACCAGGTTGTCGATCCCGAGGACTATCTCCAGGATGATCAGGGTAAACAGACCCACCAGCAGGGCGGGATCCAGCAAGAATTCCATGTTGACCTCTAATAAAAACGAACGGCGTGGGTATCAGACACGGCAAAGGACCGTGACAAGGTTAGGCACAGTGGTCGTTCAGAGGCGCGGATTGAGCAGGTAAAGACAAGACGTGATGGGTATATACGAAGGGCGACTTCGGGGGTTGTCCATGATGGGCAATAAAACCTCGGTTAAAAGTGAGCCCTGATGATAACGGTTGTCATTGATTTGGCAATAGCGGCGTTATGAAGATGTGATGACAGCAAATGGCCGGGGAGAGTGGCAAGGGAGGCGGCGACCGCCTCCCTGTTTGTCTGCCGGTGTCGGCGGGCTGTTACAGCCAGCGTTTCTCGCGGGTGAAGCAGACCGACAGCCAGGCGTCCCCCAGGGTGTCGCCGAGGCGGGACCAGAGCTCCTGGCGCAGGGCATCCTGGCGCTCGATGGGCCACTCCTGGCCCGGGGCCACCAGGATGTTGAGTTCGAGATCGAAGCGGCGGCCACTTTTCGCCAAGTGGCTGTAGCACTCGACCCCGTGGCGCTGGCGCAGGGCCTCTATCTCGCTGGCCACCAGCCGGGAGACATCCCCCTTGGGGGCGATTTTCAGCACTTCCCGCAGGTTGCGGCCGAGAACCTTGATGGGGATCAGGGTGGCGCACAGGGCCAGCAGGGTGACCAGCACGGGATCTATGTAGCGGTTGTACTGGCCATAGCCGATGGCATCGAGGCCGATGGCCACCAGAAAACCGATGAGCAGGGTGACGCTGAGCAGGGTATCGACCAGCCACTCCTTGGAGTCGACCCGCACCAGTTCGGAATTGATCCGTTCGGCCACCGCAGACTCGACCTTGTAGATAATGGCGCAGAAGAAGGTGCAGACGGCGGCATAGATGAGGGCGTGACCGAGGTCTATCTCCCGCCCGCCGCTCATCAGGGAGCTGATGCCGCTGTGCAGGGCGCCAAGACAGAGCAGCAGTATGATGGTGCCGTTGATGACGTTGGTGATGGGCTCGAAATGGGCGTAGCCATATTGGAAGCGGGCATCGGAGGGGCGGGTGACCAGGTAGGCGGTGATGAGTCCAAGGCCCGTCATGCCCATGCTGAACAGGGTGAAGATGCCATCGAGCATGATGGCGTTGGAACCGACGAACAGGCCATAGCCGATCCCGAATAGGGCGAAGCCGATGCAGCCGAACAGCGACAGGGTCAGCGCCTGTTTTTCGGTGCGAATAAGCGTACTGATAACATGGCTGTAATGAGCCATAAATGTCCTCCTTTCAAATGGTGAAGATTGAGCGCGCAAGCGGTTTTCTAGCTGATATACTGCCCGCTCACATGTGAGCGGACCGGCCAAGGCAGCCCGAGAGAGGCGAGCCAGGCGGTCGTTGTCGCCGGCACTCCGGCATCAAGCAAAGGAAGGGAACAAGGATTCATGATCCCGAGACTCGATTACCAGGACAGTTTGTCATCCACAACTCTGCAGTTCCTCGATGTATTGGGACGCAGCGCATTTCGTGGTGATATCGAAAAGTCTTATGCAAGCCGGTTGGCGATGGCGACGGATAACAGCGTCTATCAGGTTATTCCAGAGGCGGTCCTCTATCCGCGCAGTGCGGATGATATTGCGGTGATGCTCAGGTTGGCCCAGGAGAGCGCCTACGCCAGCTTGAGTTTCTTCCCTCGCGGCGGCGGCACCGGCACCAATGGCCAGTCTCTGGGCGGCGGCATTATCGTCGATCTCTCTCGCCATATGAACCAGATCATGGAAATTAATCTGGAAGCGGGCTGGGTGCGTGCCCAGGCCGGGGTGGTGAAGGATCAGCTCAACGCCTATCTCAAGCCTCACGGCTACTTCTTCTCGCCGGATCTCTCCACCTCCAACCGCGCCACCTTAGGGGGCATGGTCAATACCGATGCGTCCGGTCAGGGGTCGCTGGTCTACGGCAAGACCTCGGATCACGTGCTGGGCCTCAAGGCGGTGCTGGAGAACGGCGACCTCATGAGCACAGAGCCGGTCAATGGCGAGCGCCTCGCGGACAAGCTGGCGCTAAAGAGCCGGGAAGGGGAGATCTACCGCACCCTCTATCGCATCGGACGCGAGCGGCGCGCCGACATCGAGGCGACTTTCCCCAAGCTCAACCGCTTCCTCACCGGTTACGATCTCAAGCATCTCTATACGCCCGACAGCGACACCCTGGATGTGAGTCGGGTGTTGTGCGGCTCGGAAGGGTCGCTGGGCTTCATCACCGAGGCCCGCCTCAACATCACCCCCATTCCGCGCTACCGCACCCTGGTCAACGTCAAGTACGACAGCTTCCCGTCCGCGCTTCGCAATGCCCCCTTCATGGTGGAGGCGCACGCCTTGTCGGTGGAGACGGTGGACTCCCGGGTGCTGGGGCTGGCCCGGGCCGACATCATCTGGCACTCGGTCAAGGAGTTCATCCAGGAGGTGCCGGGCAAGGATCTGCAGGGGCTCAATATCGTCGAGTTTGCGGACACCGATGAAACCGAGCACCAGGCCAAGGTGGCGGAGCTGTGCCGCCGCATCGACGGATTGCTGGCGAACGGGGAGGCGGGGGTCATCGGTTATCAGGTGTGCAGTCACCTGCCGAGCATCGAGACCATCTACGCCATGCGCAAGAAGTCGGTGGGGCTGCTCGGCAACGCCGAGGGGCGCAAGAAGCCGGTGGCCTTCACCGAAGACACCGCCGTGCCACCGGAATCCTTGGCCGACTTCATCATGGAGTTTCGTGCCCTGCTGGACGATCACGGCCTCGATTACGGCATGTTCGGCCACGTGGATGCCGGTGTCCTGCACGTGCGCCCGGCGCTGGATTTGTGCGATCCCGAACAAGAGGTGCTGCTGCGGCGCATCTCGGATCAGGTAGTGGCGCTCACCGCCAAATACGGCGGCCTGATGTGGGGGGAGCACGGCAAGGGGTTCAGATCCGAATACAGTCCCGCCTTCTTCGGCGAGCTGTGGGAGGAGTTGCAGCGGGTGAAGGGGGCCTTCGATCCCCAGAACCGCATCAACCCCGGCAAGATCTGCATGCCCTATGGCAGCGGCGCCGAGCTGGTGTCGGTGGATGGGCCCAAGCGCGGCAAGTTCGACCGCCAGATCCCCATCGCCGTGCGGGAAAGCTACACCCGGGCGCTGGATTGCAACGGCAACGGTCTGTGCTTCACCTTCGAGACCGACTCCCCCATGTGCCCCTCGGTCAAGATAAGCCGCGACCGTCGCCACTCGCCGAAAGGGCGGGCAGGCTTGATGCGCGAATGGCTGCGCCAGCTGGCAGAGCAGGGATTCGATCCCTTGAGCGAAGAGATTGAGCTGCAAAGCGGCGGTCTGCGCATCAAATCCATCGTCGACAAGGTGCGCAACACCCTGGCCCGCGCCCGCGGCCAGTATGACTTCTCCCACGAGGTGATGGAGGCGATGGAGGGGTGTCTGGCTTGCAAGGCCTGCACCAGCCAGTGTCCCATCAAGGTGGATGTGCCCACCTTCCGTGCCCGCTTCATGCAGCTCTATCACAGCCGCTACCTGCGCGGCCCCAAAGATTACTTCGTCGGCACCGTCGAAAGCTACGCGCCGCTCCTGGCCAAGGCCCCCAAGCTGGTCAACTTCTTCCTGGAGAAGGAGTGGGCCCAGAAGGCGACCGAGAAGAGCATCGGCATGGTGGACGTGCCCCTGCTCTCGGTGCCTACCCTGGCCGAGTCTCTTCGCGATCACCGTGCCCGCTATTTCGATCTGGCGGGACTCGAGGCCATGGGCCCCGAACAGCGTCAAAAAGTGGTTCTTATCGTACAAGACCCCTTCACCAGTTATTACGACGCGCCCGTGGTGCGAGATCTGGTGAAACTCGCGAGCAAACTCGGACTTCAGCCCTATTTGCTGCCGTTCAAACCCAACGGCAAGCCCCAGCATGTGAAGGGCTTCCTGCGTGCTTTCGCCCGCACCGCGGCCAGCAGTGCCCAGTTCCTCAACAAGGTGGCGGGACTCGGCATCCCCATGGTGGGGGTGGATCCCTCTCTGGTGCTCTGTTACCGGGACGAATATGTGAAGGCACTCGGCCCCGCCCGTGGGGACTTCCAGGTGATGCTGCCCCAGGAGTGGCTGCTCTCCTTGCCGGTAGAGAGCCTGCCCGCGGCCGAGGTCAAAGAGGAGGCTGCGGAGCCCTGGTATCTGTTTGCCCACTGCACCGAGAAGACCGCCAAGCCCTCGACTCACGGCGACTGGGGCACCCTGTTCAGCCGCTTCGGTGCCAGGTTGCAGCCGGTCTCGGTCGGTTGCTGCGGCATGGCGGGTACCTATGGTCACGATGCCAAACAGGTGGAGAACTCCAGGGGCATTTATGGCCTCAGCTGGGCGGAGCCGCTGGCGCGCCTGCCGAAGGAGCGCTGCCTCGCCACCGGTTATTCCTGCCGCAGTCAGGTCAAACGGATGGAAGGGGAGAAGCTCAAGCATCCGGTGCAGGCCTTGCTGGAACTGCTCTGATGCTGCGCCTCCCCAAGCGGTTTCGGGTGCCGCAGGCGTATCGGCGCCCGAACCTGCTGTTGTTGCCGGTGAGCCCGACTCAGGCGGTGGTGGAGTTCGTCGCCATCCTGCGCGAGCGCGAACAGCTGCATCAGTTGTTTCGCCCGGACGATCTCTGGCCGTCGGCCAGCTTCAGCCTGAGCCAGCACGAGGCGGATCTGGAGTGGCAGCGTTCGGAGTTTCTGGCCAAGCGCTCCTTCGCCTATGGCCTCTGGAGCCCGGAGCGGGAGCCCGCGTTTTGGGGGGGCGTCTATCTCTATCCCTCGGTGCTGCCGGAGGTGGAGGTGGAGATCTTCTTCTGGAAGGTGGCCGGGGCGCCGCTGACCGATGCCGAACTCGAGGACGAGCTGCGCGACTGGCTGGGGAAGGTCTGGCAGTGGCGAGCGCCTTGCCTGCCGGGACGGGAGATCCCCTGGGATGCGTGGCCGGGGGTCACCTACCCTTGGTGAACCCGGGCAGCATCCTGCCGAGTCCTGCCTGTCTCAAGATGCCCCGATAGCGGGGCATTTTGTTGTCCCGCTTTTGCGCTTTACGCGGCAGTTTTGATATCGTCAGTGGCAAGCCATTGATCATGTTCGTTAATTCATAAGGAGTCTGCTTGTCATGAGTCAAGAGAACGCCCCCATCTGGCGCAAGCCCATGAGCCTCGAGGGGCTCAACGCCAGCTCCCGCAATACCCTGATGGCCCACCTCGATATCCACTACACCGCCTTCGGCCCCGACTGGCTGGAAGCCACCATGCCGGTGGATCACCGCACTCATCAGCCGCTCGGCATGCTGCACGGGGGCGCCTCCGTGGTGCTGGCGGAGACGCTGGGATCCTTGGCGGCCAACATGGCGGTGGGGGCGGAGTACTACTGTGTCGGATTGGAGGTCAATGCCAATCATCTGCGGGCCAAGCGGGAAGGGGTGGTGACCGGGCGCTGTTCCCCCCTGCATCTGGGGGCCAGCACCCAGGTGTGGCAGATAGAGATCCGCGACGAGCGTGGTCGTTTATTGTGCACCAGCCGACTCACCATGGCGGCGCTCAGGCACAAGCAGGACAAGGGATCCGGCGAGAAGTGATCGGCAATAACGCACCATGAGCGAAAAATAAGCAAGCCATAGTCGCGAGATCCCTCTATAATTGCCAACGTCTTGAGAGGCTTATCACATTTTTCAAGACAGCAGAACAAAGTGGCGCTATAATCGCCGCCTTTTGCTATTCCGCGGTGTTAGCCGCCTGCCTTAATCTGGAAGAATCTATGTCTGATACCGAACAACTGCCCCTTTTTAGTGAGCTTGGACTGGCCGCGCCTGTATTGAAAGCGCTGCAGGACGTGGGCTATGAGCGCCCGTCTCCCATCCAGGCCGCAGCAATCCCCCACCTGATGGCGGGACACGATCTGCTGGGGCAGGCACAAACCGGTACAGGGAAGACCGCTGCTTTTGCCTTGCCTCTGTTGTCTCGTCTGGAAGCTGGTAACCGTAACACCCAGATCCTGGTGCTGGCGCCGACTCGCGAACTGGCTCTGCAGGTGGCTGAAGCGTGCCAACGCTACGCTCACCACATGCCCGATTTCCACGTGCTGCCCATCTACGGCGGCGCCTCCTACGAAACCCAGACCCGCGCCCTGCGCCGTGGTGCCCAGGTTGTCGTCGGTACCCCGGGCCGCGTGATGGATCTGATCCGTCGCAAGAACCTGGATCTCTCCGGTCTGAAAGCCCTGGTGCTGGATGAAGCGGACGAAATGCTGCGCATGGGCTTCATCGACGACGTGGACTGGATCATGGATCAGTGCCCGGCCGGTCGTCAGGTTGCCCTCTTCTCCGCCACCATGCCGGAGCAGATCCGCCGCGTGGCCCAGAAGCACCTGAAGCAGCCCAAAGAGATCAAGATCGCCTCCAAGACAGCCACTGCCACCACCATCCGTCAGCGTTACTGGCAGGTGACCGGTCTGCACAAGCTGGACGCCATGACCCGCCTGCTGGAAGTGGAGCCATACGAGGCCCTTCTGGTCTTCGTGCGCACCAAGAACGCCGCCGAAGAGCTGGCCGGCAAGCTGGCCGCCCGTGGCCATGCCTGTGAAGCCCTGCACGGCGACATCCCGCAGAAGCTGCGTGAGCGTACCGTCGACAAGCTGCGCCAAGGCCAGCTGGACATCCTGATCGCCACCGACGTGGTCGCCCGTGGTCTGGACGTCGAGCGCATCACCCACGTGGTGAACTACGACATTCCGTACGATACCGAATCCTACGTTCACCGTATCGGCCGTACCGGTCGTGCCGGCCGCAAGGGTGAGGCCATCCTGTTCGTGGCGCCGCGTGAGCGCCGCATGCTGCGTGCCATCGAGCACGCCACTCGTCAGGCCATCGAACCGATGAAGATGCCGAGCACCGAGGACATCAACCAGCACCGTCTGGCCAAGTTCAAGGAGCGCATCCGCGAGACCATGATGGGTGAGGAGCTCGAGATCTACCACAACCTGGTGAACGAGCTGATCCAGGAAGACTCCGCCGATCCGCTGGAACTGGCTGCCGCACTGGCCAAGCTGGTGCAGGGTGACCAACCGCTGCTGCTGGATGACTCCATCCCGGATCCCCTGTTCAGCAACAACAATGATCGCGGCAACTTCGAGCGTCGTGACTTCAACGACCGTGGCCCCCGTGATTTCGGTGACCGTGGCGATCGTCCGGCCCGTCGCATGCCGTCCCTGGAGCCGCGTCCGCTCAAGGACAACCCGGACGTGGAGATGGAGCGCTATCGCGTCGACGTGGGTGCCCATCACGGCGTCAAGCCGGGCCAGATCGTGGGTGCCATCGCCAACGAAGCGAACATCGAGAGCCGTTTCATCGGCAACATCGACATCGCCGATGACTTCTCCACCGTCGATCTGCCCAAGGGCATGAGCGCCGAGGTGCTGGAAGTGATCAAGAAGGCCCGTGTCTGCCAGCGTCCGCTGCAGATCGCGCGCTACACCGAGGTGCCGGCCGGTGGCAACACCAGCAGCCGTCCGCCCCGTGGCGACCGTCCCTTCAACAAGGAGCGCACCTTCAACAAGGATCGCCGCCCCCAGGGTGACCGTCCCTTCAACAAGGATCGCCGTGAAGGTGGCTTCGACAAGGGTCGCAAGTTCGGCGGCAAACGCCGCGACAGCTAAACCCGGATCGCACTGATAAAAGACCGCTCATCGAGCGGTCTTTTTTATGGTCGTCGATCAGGCGAAGTACCCAGCTTCGCTGTGGGCGACAGAGCGGCTTGGCGGCAGGACATTGCGAGCTGGCTTGTGCGGGTGGCACGGTGCTAACGTGTGCCGACATCGTGCAATGGAGTGGTGAAGGGGGACAGATGGACAGACTGGGGGCGATGGAGGTGTTCGTGCTGGCGGTGGAGACGGGCTCCTTTTCGGCGGTCGCAAGGCGTCTGGGGCTCGGCCAGCCGGCCGTGTCCAAGCAGATCGCCCAGCTGGAGGCACGCCTTGGGAGCCCGCTGCTGCTGCGCTCGACCCGCGGCCTGACTCCGACCGAGGCGGGGGAGGCTTACTACCTGAATGCGAAACGCATCCTGGTTGAGGTGGAGGAGGCGGAAGCTCAGGTAGGGCAGTGCCGCACCGGCCTCACTGGGCGCCTGCGCATCTCTGCCCCCGTTACCTTCGCCCGGTTGCACCTCATTCCTCATCTGCCCGCTTTTATGGCGGCGCATCCCGAACTGGAACTCGAGATCCTGCTGGATGATGACAACCTGGATCTCATCGCGGCGGGCATCGATGTGGCCCTGCGGCTCGGCCCCCAACCCGACTCCGCCCTGGTGGCCCGCCACCTCGCGCACTGTGCCCGGGTGGTGGTGGGAACACCCGCCTGTCTCGCCGCGGCGGGTCGGCCGCAGTCTCCCGGTGATCTGCAGGGGCAGGCGCTGGTGATCTACAGTCCGAGGCCCGGTCTTGGGCACTCCTGGTCATTCAGCCGGGGGGATGAGCGGGTCGACATAGCGGCCCGTGGCCGGATCATGGTCTCCGCCGCCGAGGGAATGCGCGCCGCGGTGCTGGCCGGGATTGGGCTTGGCATCAGCTCCGAGTGGATGTTTGCCCCCGAACTGGCCAGCGGGGAGGTGGTGAGACTCTTGCCGGAGTGGCAGTTGCCGAGGCTGGATCTCTGGGCCCTGTTGCCTGCGGGGCGAGGGCCCAGTGCCAAGGCGAGTGCCTGGCTGGCCTTCGTGAGCGGCCTGCCCGGGTTGCAAGCGGCGCGGACCCATTCCCCGGCGGAATAACCGTTATGGCGTGGGGACGGCTACTGCCGTCCCGGCTCCGGGGGTAGTCTCTTCATCCAGCCCGGCCTGTTGCCGGCGCCTTGCATCAATGAGGATGGCATCATGACATCACCGAGCGTCTCCCCAACGGCGGCCCAGCCTGCCAGGGCGCTGACCCCCACATTCATCTTCGCCATGGCGCTCTGCTGCGGTCTGGCGGTCGCCAACATCTATTACAACCAGCCCATGCTGGCGGTGATGGCACGGGATTTCCCCGGCCATTCAGCCATTCCTCTCATCGCCGTACTGACCCAACTCGGCTATGCCCTCGGCCTCTTGCTGCTGGTGCCCCTTGGCGATGTGCTGGTTCGGCGCTGGCTCATCGTCGGGCAGTTCGTCCTCATCGCCCTTGCCTCTTTGCTGGCGGCCCTGGCCCAGGGGACCACCATGTTGATGCTGGCCTCGGTACTGCTCGGCATCGGGGCAACGGCGGCCCAGCAGATTGTGCCCGTCGCGGCGACGCTGGCGGATCCCGCACGGCGCGGCGCCGTGGTGGGCACTGTGATGAGCGGTCTGCTCGGTGGCATCCTGCTCAGCCGCACCCTGGCGGGTGTTGTCACTGCCTATGCGGGCTGGCGCACCATGTTCTGGCTCGGTATTCCGCTGGCGCTGCTGGGGGCCCTGCTGATGGCACGCACCATCCCCCTCCAGTTGCCGCGCGTCACCCTCACCTATGGGGCCTTACTGCGCTCTCTCGTCACCCTCTGGCGGGAGGAGCCGGCTCTGCGCCGTGCCGCGCTGACACAGGGGCTGTTGTTTGGCTCCTTCAGCGCCTTCTGGACCGTGCTGGCGCTCTATCTGGCGCACTCCTCCTATCGGCTCGGAGCACAGTGGGCCGGCCTGTTCGGGGTGATAGGGGTGGTCGGTGTCCTCGCGGCCCCCCTGGCCGGGCGGCTGGCGGATCGGCAGGGGGCCAGGCCCGTGGTGTTGAGCGGGGCCCTGATGGTGGTACTGGCCTGGATAGTGTTCGAAACCTGGCACAGCCTGATCGGATTGGCGGTGGGCGTCATCTTGCTGGATCTGGGGGTGCAGAGCGCGCTCATCGCCCATCAGCAGCTCATCTATGGATTGAGGGAGGTGGCGAGGGGGCGGGTCAATACCCTCTTCATGGGGGCCATGTTCCTTGGGGGGACGCTGGGTTCCAGCCTCGCCATGCTGGCCTGGCAGAAGGGAGAATGGTCCGGGGTGGGGATGGTCGGACTGCTGCTGGCCTTGCTGGCCCTCATCGGCGGGCTGACGGGCCGGGGTCGCCAGCGGGTATCCGAACCTGCCTGAGCATGGCCGAACATGAGAGAGGCGACCCTGGGGTCGCCTCTTGCATTGCATTCATCTGTGTTGCCAATTGCGTGCTTAGAGCACCATGGCGGCAATCCAGCCGAAGATGATGAGCGGGATGTTGTAGTGGATGAAGGTGGGCACCACGCTGTCCCAAATATGATCGTGCTGACCGTCGGCGTTGAGGCCGGAAGTGGGGCCGAGCGTCGAGTCCGAGGCGGGGGAGCCTGCATCCCCCAGGGCACCGGCAGCCCCCACCAGGGCGATGGTCGCCATGGGGGAGAAACCCAGATGGATGCACAGGGGCACATAGATGGTGGCGATGATGGGCACGGTGGAGAAGGAGGAACCAATCCCCATGGTGATGAGCAGCCCCACCAGCAGCATCAGGAAGGCCGCCATCCCCTTGTGGCCGGCCATCATGCCGGAGACCGCCTGCACCAGGCTATCCACCCCGTGGGTCTCCTTCATCACGGCGGCGAAGCCGGCGGCGGAGATCATGATGAAGCCGATGAGGGACATCATGCGCACCCCCTGAGTGAAGGCATCCTGGCTCTCGCGGAACTTGATGACGCCGCCACAGGTGAAGATGACGAAGCCTGCCAGCGCGCCCAACACGATGCTGTTGGTCATCAGCTGCAACCCCAGCGCCACGGCGATGGCCAGCAGGGCGACCCAGATGTGGTTGAGGTTGAGTTGCACGGTTTCCGGCTCGGCGGAGAGGATCTTCTCCAGATCATACTGGCGCGGCTTGCGGTAGGTGAAGAAGACCGCGATGAGCAGGCCGATGAACATGCCAAACACCGGGATCGCCATGGCCATGGGCAGCTGGCTGTGCTCCACCGGAACCCCGTTGTCGATCAGGTTCTTGGCCAGGATGTTGTTCAGGAAGATGCCACCAAAACCCACTGGCAGCAGCATGTAGGTCGCGGTCAGGCCGAAGGTGATGACGCAGGCCACCTGGCGACGGTCAATCTGCATCTGGGCCATGACGTGCAGCAGCGGCGGGATCAGGATGGGGATGAAGGCGATGTGCACCGGGATCAGGTTCTGGGAGGAGATGGATACCCCCAGCACAGAGGCGAGCAGCAGGCTCTTGACCCAGAGGATGCGGGAGGAGCTGGCATCCTTGCCGAGTTGGCTGATCACCTTGCGGGCCAGCAGATCCGTGATGCCGGAGCGGGAGATGGCGACCGCAAAGGCGCCCAGCATGGCGTAGGAGAGGGCGATCTCGGCGCCGCCACCCAGGCCACCGGTGAAGGTGCTGAGGGTCTGCTCGAGTGAGAGGCCGCCGATGAGGCCGCCGACGATGGCACCGATGGCGAGGGAGACCACCACATTGATCCGCAGCAGGCTGAGCACCAGCATCAGCGCTACCGCGATAACAACAGGATTCATTTGCTTTCCTTATGGTATGTGTTGCTGTCTGTCTTCTGAAAGGCCGTTAGTTTGCGAAAAATGTGACAAATGTCGAGAAAAAAATCAGCTAAAACCGCTTGTCGGCAGCATCTTGTGACACAAAGTTGATCGAAACCGGGATTTGTCTCCACCTTGGCACAAGAGCCCTGCCTCGCGGGCTGCTGGCCCAACCAGCCGGGCCGGTACGGGACTGAAAACAATCAGGCTGCCACTGGGCAGCCTGATTGTCTGGATGCATATCCATTCATTACTCGGCGTCGTCCGCCGTGTCATCCACCTCGGCGGGGGGCCAGCCCCCCAGGCTCTTCCAGCGATTGACGATGTAGCAGAAGAGATCCGTGGTGCGCTCGGTGTCATAGAGGGCGGAGTGCGCCTCTTTGTTGTCAAAGGGGATCTTGGCGCTCTGGCATGCCTTGGCCAGCACCGTCTGACCCAGGGCCAGGCCCGAGAGGGCGGCGGTGTCAAAGGTGGCGAAGGGGTGGAATGGATTGCGCTTGAGGCCGGCCCGCTCGGCGGCGGCGGTCACGAAGCCGTGATCGAAAGTGGCGTTGTGGGCCACGATGATGGCACGGCCGCAATCCTGCTCCTTCATGCCCTTGCGCACTCCCTTGAAGATCTCGGTCAACGCCTCTTTCTCGCTGACGGCACCCCGCAGTGGATTGAAGGGATCGATGCCGGTGAACTCCAGCGCGGCCTTTTCCAGATTGGCGCCCTCGAAGGGTTCGACGTGGAAATGGAAGATCTGATCGGGCACCAGCCAGCCTTGCTCATCCATCTTGAGGGTATGAGCGGCTATCTCCAGCAGGGCATCGGTACGGGCATTGAACCCGGCGGTTTCAACATCGATGACGACGGGGTAAAAGCCACGAAAGCGGCCCTTGAGGGTGTGAACGGCGTCGGTCATGGTATCTCGGTCGGCGTGAATGTAAGGGCGCATTATGGCAAAAAAGCCGGCCCTTGTCCCTCCTGAGCAAGGCGTTTCTCCCGGGGCAGCCCGATGAGTGCGGTCGCTTATTGAGCACTCTCTTTGTCCGCTGCGTTTAGTTGCTAAAGCTTGCCTGACCCCTGCCGATAGTTAATCCGAGATCGTATGGAGGACAAGCCGTTGAATGCTTGGGTGTTAGGGTTGGTCAGCATATCCGTGAGTATGCAGTTGCAGGCGGGGGTCACCGAATTTGGTGCCGGCCTGGATCAATCCGTCTGGCGCTTGACCTCCGACTCCCAGGTGGAGTGCCGCCTCGAGCATCCCATACCCCGCTGGGGCACGGGGGCTTTCGTGAGTCGCGCCGGCCGCAAGATCAATCTGGATTTCGAGCTGAAGGGGCAGCGTCCCCAGGCCCGCACCCAGACGGTCTCTCTGGGGATCATGCCACCCAGCTGGCGCCCCGGCGTGGCGGGCAGGCAGATAAGCCAACTGCAGTTTTATCAGCAGTTTGACGGCCTGGTGGCCGGTCAGACCGCCTGGACCATGCTCGATGAGCTCGAAGGGGGCCGCATGCCAACCTTCCAGTATCGAGACTGGTATCGCCAGGACAGGCCGGTGCGGGTCTCTCTCTCTTCGGTCAATTTCCGGGTCAAGTATCAGGCCTTCATGGATTGCCTGACCGGCCTCTTGCCCTACAACTTCAACGACATCGCCTTCAGCGTGCTCTCTTATGACAAGAACAGCGATCAGCTATCGCCCGCATCCAGGCGTCGACTGGCGATGATCAGCGAGTATGTGAAGGCAGACAAGAGCATCGATGTGGTGGTGATCGACGCCTATAGCGATAGCTATGGCGGCCGCTGGCCGAACCAGAAGCTCTCCGAGAAGCGGGCCGATGCCATCAAGCAGGTGTTCGTGGATCTGGGGATTGAGGCGGGCAAGATCTCGGTGGAAGGCCATGGCGAGAAGCAACACGTGGCTTCCAATGAGACGGAAGGGGGCCGGGCCAAGAACCGGCGTGTGGTGATCAACATGGGACGCAATGGCACCATCTGATTGGGCAGTGATTTTCACTGCCTTTTTAAGTCATGGATGTGGGTTGTGCTGTTCTATTCGGCAGGGTGTTGATTCATGCTGCCATTCGGGGCCCAGGACGCGGATCTCGCCATTCGACAAGCGCCATTTGTTCCCACTTCCTGCCGCTGAGACATAAAAAATGCCAGTCGGCGGAACCGACTGGCATTTTTCACAATGGTGCGGGCTTATTTGGCCAGAGATTCCGGCAGGTGCTCGCGGATCTTGCCGAGCATCTCTTTGAGGACGCGCGGGTTGGCGACAACCAGGTTGCCGGAGTTTTCGTAGTTGTGACCACCCACGAAGTCGGTGACGATGGCGCCCGCTTCCTTGGCCAGCAGCTCACCGGCTGCGGTTTCCCACGGCTTCAGACCGATTTCCCAGAAGCCGTCGATGCGACCGGCAGCCACATAGGCCAGATCCAGGGCCGGGGAGCCGGCACGACGGATGTCGGCACACTCGATGAACATGCTCTGGAACATCTTCAGGTAGGGCTCGATGTGGTGCTTCTGCTTGAACGGGAAGCCGGTCGCCAGCACGGTGCCAGCCATCTCGCGGGCCTTGCCCACACGGATGCGGTAGCCGTTCAGCTGGGCGCCGTTACCGCGGGTGGCGGTGAAGAGTTCGTCGCGAATGGGGTCGTAGACCACGGCTTGTTCGGTCTTGCCTTTCACGCGCAGGGCGATGGAAACGGCAAAGTGCGGAATGCCTTTGACCAGGTTGGTCGTGCCATCCAGTGGGTCGATGATCCATTGGTAATCCGGATTGGTACCGGCAATCTCACCAGACTCTTCAGACACGATGCTGTGTTCCGGGTAAGATTTTTTGATGGTATGAATGATGGCCGCTTCGGCGTCGCGGTCAACGTTGGTCACGAAGTCATTGCTGCCTTTTTGCATGGCCTCGATGTTCTCGGGCTGGGAGAAGGCTTTTACTACAACTTGACCGGCGTTGCGCGCAGCGCGCACGGCGATATTCAGCATCGGATGCATAGGTTCACCACTGGATGTTAAAGAACGGGGGATAAAAGGACGCGATATCTTACCAAGATATTCTGGAATGGCAACCATTGCCAACGGCAATCATCAGATTAATAACTGCCAGATCTGGCGGTTCCAATAAAGGCCCGTCATGAGCTAGTCTTATCGCGACAGCCGAACACAGGCTGTGGTGAGCATAGGGAAATGAACCATGAATCTGTCATTAGTCAGTCAAAAACCGTTAGCCGCAACAGCACAGGGAGTGCTGGCCGCATTGCGCGCCTCTAATGGATTTGATCATTACTTCAATGAAGTACGTGTGGCACAACCTGGTCAGTGGCAGCCGGGGGCCCAGGAAGTGGCCATCCTGCTGCTGGAGGAGGGGGACGCGGTCTGGCCCGCATTCAGCTGGCCGGGGGACAGCCATGCCGGCCTCGGACTGCCAGTCTTGCCGCTGCTGGTGCACAAGCGCAGTGAGGGGGCCCCCCTGACCGGACCGGATGTGCGGGATCCGCACCTCTACTTTGTCTCCAACGGCATCATGCTGGATGAAGCCGATCTCGCGGATCCCGCCTGTAGTCGCGTCCTGCAGAGCAAGCTCGAATCCTACTTCCCGCTGCTTGCCCGCCTCAGCCTGCTCCGTCAGCGCCAGCCCCAGGGGCTGTGCAACTGATCTCCCCCTCCTGGTGGACTGTTCAAACGGCGCAATATTTGTCATAAGGAACAGGGAAAGGTTTTAAGACAAAGCTAATGCACAAAACCCCTGTGAGTACTTAGCTCACAGGGGTTTTTTATGCCTGGTGTTGATGTGTGATTCCATATGAGTACAATTGAGAGGGTTCTACAGAAGGGATAAATCATGGTTTACGATAGAAATAGTCCAGAGCGTATTGAAAATGGTTTATATGAAATTGGTGGAGTGCTTTGGTATAGCATCTGGACATTTAAGAATAAGTTAGGAATTGTTCCAAACAACAACAGTGCAAATCTAAAAGATGCAATAGATATATCTAGTGCTTTTAATGATGACCATATAACAATCATTCCTGATATCGGTAACTTCGGACATGTTAAAGGTTTCAGGGAACAGAATCTGAAAGATTTTTACAGAGTGGAATGATTAGCCACTAAAAGAAAAGGCTCCATCAGGAGCCTTCTTTTTTATTCATATTTTCTAAAGTACTAGCAAGACGAACTAAGCTAAGGTTCAGTTCGTTCAAAGTCTGGTTCAACTTCTCTAACTGTCCATCGGTCTTATCTTGTGCTTTTTCTAGTACATCTATCCTAGAATCTACCTTTAGTTCATTCTTCTCTAATGTAATTAGTTTATCTTGGTAGATGTTTAGCCTAATCTCGTGTTGTCCAACTTGGGTATATGCAACATAGCAAGCACCGAAGATGCTTAACACTAAGATGACGGCCTTTAGGTCTAAAAAACCCTTCAATTTCTCAAGCATAGTACTTACCCAATCACCCGAATCCGACCATACACAAGTACAACAGTATCATTGTTACTATCTAGTCCTGTGACTTTGAATTCATGATCACCTTTAGTAAATCCACTAGTGTTAGATATAAGTAGCTCTATGTGTTCATCCGTTGCTGTTACTGTCATTCTGTTTTTACCCGCCCAGAATGAACCATTGTTAGCTATAGTCAGAAAATCTTGTAGGTCTTCCCTTGGTATTCGTTTTCGAAAAGTACCACCACTCACGATGGTGTATGTTTCTTGTTTCATTTATAGTTCCTTTTTAATAATTGTTATTCGACTATATTTGTATTTAGACTATCGAGTTAATGTAAGAAGAAGCTCATATATAACTGCACCACCATTAGTATTTGAGAACTGATAGAGTGCTTGTACTGATGTTCCTGCGGTGTAGTTATAGGCACCCCGCATTGTGGTATCAGGTAGAAACCAAGTACTAGGGGAGCAATTGCTATAACCCACGGCACCAGAACTTGTGATAATCCGGCACCATGGGATCCCCGTGAAGATTTTCTTGTTGTAATATCTCTCTGTTGTTCCAATCTGACCGTTGTAGTGCTGCCACACGGAACCCGCTTCTGATACATGGATCCAAGAGTATGAGTTAGCTATTCGACAGGTGATCGATTGTGTTAGTCCATCAACCCGAGTGATTGCAGAGCGACCAGCTAGATCGCTCATCATACCCGTTGCGGGTAGTCCTGCTGCCGTTCGTATCGCTTGAGCATTTGTAGGAAGAGGCAACCCGTATTCGGCTGCCGCTTGGCTGAAATAAAAGGGAATGTTAGGTACTGCCATTACTCTGTACCTCCCTCTAGCTTCTTCACTCTCGCTGTAAGCTCCTTGATGGCTTCTATGAGCAATGCTGTGAGCTGGTTATGGGAGACGCTAAGATAACCATCAGAATCTTCTCTAACAGCTTCTGGAAGCACTTGTTGAACATCCTGTGCCATAACTCCCGCCTCACGTTGTTCGTTCTTGGTGTAGACATAACCTGTTAGTCTCAGAACTTTGTCTAAAGCATTCTCAAGAACTACAACATCAGACTTCAATCTACGATCAGAAACTACTTGGAAGTTATTTGCTCTAATATCCATATCAGCACGTATACCACCGGTTGTATAAAAACTGTCAGCAACAGCGGCAGCTATGTGAACCTTCTTACCACCATAGGAACGGATCCAGTCAGTATCACTCATCATCCAGCCACCGCCGTAAGTCTCACTATACCAACCAGTGGCCCCCGTAGTTCTTAGCCATCCACCAGTAGTTAAAACATCATTGGAAGTTAAACGGCTAGATAAAGTTAGATTTGCTGAATCCTTGTCAAACTTCTTTGCAAGTTCAGTATCAACATAAGTAAGATCACTTTTTAATACTAAAGCTGCATTGATTTGAGAAGTTGATAGAGTACCAACATCAGTAGCAGTGGGTTTATTGGCTGATGTATAAACTTCTGCGGTGTTATGCAGAAGTTTGCCAGAGCTGTGCAATGTCAGTGGAGCGATGTTTGAGCCAACATTGATTGCACCAGTTGCAACAACACGATAAATCATTTGAGTGTTACCACGTGCACCAGTTTCACCAAGAGTTGAATAGAGGCCATGGTTTGCAGAGCTATCATAGAGATATATTGTCCTTCCATCACGACGAACACCATTCTTTGGTTCTGTATTATCACGTTCAATAAGTAGATCACCGTTATTATCACCAAGTTCACCCATTGTTGGCTTGAAACTAGTGTTATAAACCTTTGCACTTCCATTGTAGAAACCAGAGCCCTTAGTAAAGTTAGCAAGAGTAATGGTTTTTGTATTTCCTGATTCTTGACCGTTAACCTTGTATATTGATGTTCCAGCTTGAATATCTTTACCTGTGCACTCAATGTTAACACCAACAGGAACTTTTAAAGTTATAGGGAAAGCTCGAACCTCTACATAGAAAGCATACGTATTAACAGATTCAGATGGCCCATGGATAGAGTGGATTGCACGTTCTGCCATATCATATGCAGTGAATTGACCGGATGCGTATGAAGTATGATCACCCCATCCAGACGCACGAACAATTCCATCAAATGAACAGTTGTTCATTGGATAGCTTCCACTGTTGCCAGTAGTTGAGATATAAATCTCTGGATTGGTGTATGAGTATTGTCTAATCAAAACTGGGATATAGCCAGTTGTGGGAGAACCAGCCGGAAGATCTATTACTTGAACTTTAGAACCAGTACCGACTTTGATGATTTCAGAATCAACATAATCCTTTCGTGTTAATGCCTCTGGTATGTTCGCTTGTGCCACTGACAATACAGGGTTTTTGTTGAAGATAGTTACACCGTCTTGACGGGTGATCTTTAATGCAGAACCACGAAATGACCCATCATTGTTATAATAGAAAATGTTAAAATCAGAACCACCGTTAGTTGCATTTTCCGCCGTCGCATCACGGGAAATAATCCAACGCATAGAACCCTTATTCAAGAGTCTAACTTGGCTATCAAAACCATTCGAATCAATGGCAAGAATACCAGTTGTGGATTGGTTAGATATGACGATGTTTCCAGATAGAGCACCGCCAGATAGATTTAGTTTCTTACCTAGTTCAGTATTGATCTCAGCAGTTGTCAGAGTCCCAACATCAGATGCGGTAGGTTTATAAGAGGTGGTATAGATCTCAATCCAACTAGCCCATGATCCGTTCACATTCACACGGGTGAAGGTACGGGAAGGATTGCTATGGCTGTAGTAAGTCTGGGTGATCCAATAGCCAGATCCTGTACGTCCATCAGTACTGGAAACGAACATATGACCATAGCCGGGTTTATACCCATCAGTACCAACAGGGCCATTGGTTAGTACTGCCCCGCCTTGATAGTGACCTGGGAGAGTTGCTGTGTTTAGATCTGATACTGCCCCTCTGTTGTGCCAATAGGAGTTGTCGTTGAGGTTAACCCCGTTGAGTTCACCAAGAGTGGGCATGTTCCCACGATGCAGAATGTCATATCTAGAAGAACCCCAAACAACCTTTGGATTCTCACCCTGAGCCATGTTGAGGCGTAGGAGAGAGAGGGGAGTACCAAACCATCCAGACAACATTAGAGATTGGTCAGTGGCAGTTCTATCTGTCTTCCCTGCTTGGAGATATCCAGTACTGCCTGAGAACACCTGACGCATTCCATAACCAGCAGAATCTATTAGTTCTACACTGGAGCCAGTAGTGATCTTGCCTGTACTGGTTAGAGGGCCTTCCATTGTTTGTGGGCCTAGCTTGAGTACAGCTTTCCCAACTTCTGCTTTGGCTTCTGCTGCTGCTGCCTTTGCCTCAACGGCTGCGGCTTTTGCCTCGTTGTATGCAGTACTGCCGATGTTGGTATCTTCTACGACGATTACCTTGGTGGTCTTGCTCCCAATGCTTGCATATTCAGAGACAAGAACTTTAGTACTGTTCAATCCTTGTAAGTTTGAATATTCATTAACTATTACTTTGTATCCCATTTAAAAACCTCTTTTATTATTATGTGTTTGAGGTATTTATCTGGATAAAAGAAAAGGGACGTACCGAAGTACATCCCTTGATTGTTATTTATACTTGTTGCTTGTGAAGGCCCGTAGCATCTCAAGAATGATTGCAAGCCAATCTTTGGAGTTGAATGATACTTTCATCATGCAATGCCAAAGTAAGTTGCAGCACCAATTGCAGCGAACAGAACAAAGACAATTGCACCTTTAGCAATGACATGCATCTTTGACCCTAGTACTTTATCAATCGCACCTTTTAGGAAAACACCTATACCCATGATGGATACCTCTTTAGTAGTTATTATGAAGTATTTATTTAGTGGGGTAGTGTTGAGTTGAACCAGTTCTTAGAGTCTCCATTACACGACGAGCCCTGTTAGGTGTTTGCTTGAACCAAGTACTATCTAGTCCCTGACGATATGCCTCATTCCAATTACCAACTGCAATGGCTGCCCACATCCTCTTGAAGTTAGCAACACCGCGAACACCCATCTGGAATACCATATTCTGGATTGAACCCTTACGTTCAGAATCTAGACCCCTGTAAACCGCATAGAAAGAGCTAGATTCAATTCCTTGCTTAACTGCGGCTAAGTCCTTCTGGAAGAGATAGGATGCCTCAGATGCAGTTATACGCCCATCTGGGGCGATAGGTGATAGTAGTTCTCTAGATAGAATCTCAATGGCTCGTACTTTGGATATTGTATTGTCTCTCACAATCAGATGACCAATACCAACAGTCCAATATCCCTCTGTGTCTCTGTACATCTGCAACTTACAGCCCTCATCGTACTTAAGTTGTTCCTCAATTGTCTTACTCATTTTCATTACCTCATAAATATTCATATGCAAATATTTAGGGGTGCTATGAATAGTCAGAACAAATGGGGAATAGATGAATCAATAATCAGTAACTACATTGGATTCATCTACAAACTAACTAATACAAAAACTGGTGAGTGGTACATAGGTTCAAAGAACTTCTATTCACACAGAAAGGAAACAAAGAAGTCATCACCGAAGTACGGTAAGAAGGTAAAGAAAGAGAGTGATTGGAAGACCTACCAATCATCCTCTGTTGTCGTCTCTCAGTGGCCCTCAGAGGATGTTCTGTGTGAGGTGCTATATCTCTGCATGAGTAAGTATGAAATGGCTTACCGAGAGACGCAGGCACTCATGGAATGTGAGGCCCTGAGAGACAGGCTATCACTGAATGTGATGCTGGGAAGTAAGAGCATTGGGAGATGCCCTGAGTCATTCAAGATAAATTAATATGGATGGAATTTTAGTGCGTCATTAATGATCTCACATGTGCAATCAAAGCTTGGAGATAACTTATCAGAGTTATTTTTCTCAACAGTGCAAAGGACTCCATCCTTATACTGCTCAAAAAGTCCTGTCTCGGCATTTGGCATGAAGTCACCAAAGGTTATTTTTTGTCCATTACATGAGACAGTGACTGAGCCAGAGAGATATGCATCTTCATTTATATGTTCATTCATTTGGTTGTGAGAGTAGTACATTTTACTTTCCTTTTGTTGTTAATGTTTTTAGTTGCTGCTTGCAACTGCATTCATTATACAGTGAGTCAGAGGTGTATTGAATTTTGTTTTTGAGGGGCCTTTCAGTAGTGCTATGATGGGGTAACATTTGGGGCTGAGAGGGTTAGTGGATGAGTAGCTTTTCGGATATTAAAATTAATGGCCATGAATTAGAATGCTGGCAAAATAGTTATTATGAATGGTATTTCAAGAACGCAGATAGAATTCGGGAAATTCGTTCTTTTGTAGATGAAAGCGGTAATGACCGTTTTATTGGATATAGAGCAACTGCCCGTACTATTCGCCGTAGATTGCAACTCGATGGCCACACTTTAGAATCAGCAAAGCAAGACTTTGATCAAACGCGAGAAGTTTGGATCAATGATATGAGGGATTCACTAAATTATTATGAAATAACAAAAGGTGAGGGTTCAAGTAGTAGTGTAGAATTTTATGAGACAATAAAGAGACAGTTGGAGACGGTAAAGAACACCTCTTTTCAAGAGTGGACTGCGAAAATTATAGAGGGCCAATCCAAAAGGATTGAGTATCATAACTATAGTTTTAGCTATGAAGAAGTAGTAATTGAAAATGAACCGCTGCTTTCATTGATGCTGTCGCCTCTATTTGGAGTGACTGATAATAACATGGGTTTCAAGGGCTCTCTTTTCCCTTGTATGGAACTAGAGTCATTTGCAATTGTGCTTCTTGATATGTGTAAAGATGATGATATCTGTGAATTGGATATCACGGATATAGTTGATGGTGGGTGGGTAGACGATTTTGAGGACATTGAGCAAATTCAAGATGGTAAGACATATTTCTATAAGATATTTGAAAACTCATTGATTGAGCTGACTGATATAAATCTCGATGAATCAACACCAGTTCTTCAACGGATGATCTTCTCTAGTGTGATAACTGCAATGGAAGCATATCTATCAGACACTCTAAAGAAGAATGTACTAAACAGAGATGCAATCAAGAAACGATTCGTTAAGAACAGTGAACATTTAAAGAACAGTGGAAAGATATTTCTTAATGATATATTTGATGAGTTAGGTAAGTTAGATGAAAAGATAATTGGTGAGATTGATAAGATATCTTTTCATAACGTAGGTACAGTAATAAATCTTTACAAAAATGTTCTATTATGTAATTTCCCTAATGATAAGAAAGCACAGCTAAGTAAGAGTGTTGAAATTCGTCATGACATAGTACATAGGAATGGTAAAACCACTGATGGTTCAATTATTCACATTGCTAAAGAGGATGTAGAAAATCTAATAATGTTAGTAAGTGATGTAGTAAGTCACATAGACAAACAGATACTAGATGGACTTTTATATACTGGAAATGAATGAACTGCTGTATTAGTATAATATAAAGGAAGCCAGTTAAAGTTTATACTGGCTTCGTTATCGTAAATATTCAATATATCTTTCGTATCTTCAGTGGTAATGCTTTTACAATTTCTCTTAGCATTTCTAAATCTGTACTAGGTTGTTTCCATACGAACGGACGAAGGAGCGGAGGAACTTCAACATCACCAAGTGTGATGGTTATTATTTGAAAGTCATCTTTTTTGGCTCTCTTTTCTTCAATGGCGTAATCAATCTCTGACTCTATGTAGTGCTCATCTTTAAACTCTGGTGTGACAAAAAAGACAACAGCACAAGACTCACTAAAGCCTTTTCTAATAGCTCTTTCAAGTTTATCCCCTGCACTCATGGCATCTTCATCCAGCCATGGATGAAAACCAAGAAGCTCCAATGTCTTCTTAACATCTCTAACTAGCTCTTTGTTCTCACTCTTATGGCTTAAAAAAATCTTTATAGGTTTTATGTTCATAGCGGCTTCATGTTTCTTCAGCAACTGTTCCAGTTCATCATTAAACGAGATAGATGAAGACATAAAGATAACCCCATCTTTATCATTCAGCTCATAATAGGTTTCTAATCGTTCTCTTACTATATCTTTATTTGTCTCATTGATACTATCAAATCCAATAATGTGATGTGGTAATTCACCTAGACCTGCTATCCGAAAGACCATTTGTGAGTTAGTTTTATGCTTAAAGATATCAATTCTACAACCATTATAAGAGGCTGGTTGTACGTTTATATTACCACTCAATAATGGCCAATGATTTATCAGTTTAGAGTGATGTTTAGTGACTAATGCTTTATAACTATTTATTATTGCTTGAAAATATGGGTCTATCATAATCCTACCTATTGTTTTTGAAAAAAGAGCTAATGAATCCCGCTCTTAAATTATTATGATAATCAATCAATAATATTTTTTCTATAAAAATCATTAGAAAAAATGATTTGGTGAAATTTTAGGCTAAGTTGTCAGTCATTATACTTATATGAAATATAAATATATATGGGTGATTTAACATCGAATCTATAAATGGGGGGGGTATCTTCGGCGATCTTCGCCAATATGATACCCAACTCGTCCCACTTTGTACGCCAATTTAATTTATAAACTTTTTCCCGCCATTGACTGAATCACTAAATCACCGCAGTAAACGCCTCCAGGAGCTCCAGTACTAACACCAGAACAAAACGTAAATTACCCCACACGAAAATCATACGAACGCACAGAGAGCGTTACAGAGCGTTTGGTGAGGCATTAGAGAACAACAAGAATTACAGCAATGAAGAAGAAGTGCCTACACAAGACTTGTACGAACATTATCCCATACAAAGATAGATACTGTTCTGAACACATAACAAGAAACAGAACACAACAACCGCTAGAGAAGTTCCCAGAAGAACACAAGTTCTACAACTCCAAAGCTTGGAGAGACTTGTCTAAGCGAACCCGCGAGAAGTATCCCATCTGTCAGAAGTGCAATCACAACCTTTCCGCAGTAGTGGATCACATCTACGAAATCCGATACCCCAACGGGATGAAGTACAACTTACATCCTCATAATGTCATGGCTTTGTGTCATGGCTGTCATAACGTAAAGACGAACGAGGTAGCGAAAACCATAAAACTAATTGGAGATAAAATTGAACTTACTAGAAAAACTTTCCAGTACCTCAAAGGGTATTTGGTTACACATCAACAATTGGATCTCATTGAGAAAATCCAAGATAAGCACGAACAAGAAGAAGAGAGCAGAAGCCAAGGCAGCAGCGAAGATCCAGAAATACAATAAATCTGTCTATTTCACTATGTCTGTATCAAAGGACTCCAATCACATTGTTGTACTTGATAATCAAGCCTATCGTCTTTTCATCACCGAAGAATCAATAGATTGCCTTGATGGTAAGGGCCATGCAGTACAAGATCAAGAATTACTGATACGGATACTGCGAGAGGTTAAGACTAATGGCGTATTCTAACAGTAAAGCGGAAAAGGCATTACTCGCAAAGATCCATAAATCAGGCTCTATAAAAATCAATAAAATTGAAGATGCTCTAGTTGAACTGATTGAGTCTCAAAGAACCATAAACTACACAGACATGATCCTAGTACAGCAACTAGCGGCACAACTCTATGTTAACCAAGAGTGTCTGAAAGATATCATCACTAATGGTTCAACTATTGAAACCACAAGTAGGGGTGAGCAAGTCATTAAGGAAAATCCGAATAGTCGGAACTTTCAGACTAGTTCAACTCAAATACAAAAACTATTCAAACAACTGGGGTTAGATCCAATCCCTGTTGAAAGTACAGAAGATGAAGACACATCTGTTGATGATGCCTTTAAACAAATCAGGAAATAAGCATGGAGTAGTGATTACAGGAAGTAATAGAAGTGAATGACCATAACAATAAAAAATATAGAGACTATCCAACTAAGTTAGAGGATATGAACTTTAAGACAGAGTTCTATCACCAAGGATGGGAAAGTGCATTTCAGTATGTCTATGATGTTCTAAACGGAATCAGGAATGCCAGTAAATCAGAAAAAGAATTCTGCCAACGATTTATCGATGATCTTCAAAGAGAAGACCTAAAACTAAACCTAACCATTTATAACTTTGTGGTGGTGGTTGCAAACAGTCTCAAACATACCAAAGGCCCAATTGGTGGTAAGCCTATTCTTCTAATGCCATGGCAGCACTTTGTCTTACTCAATCTTTTCTGTTGGTACTACAACGATAATGCCCATGAACAGTTACGAGGGTTGAGACGTTTTACAAAGGCTTTTGTGTTCCTTCCCCGAGGTAATGCTAAAACTCAGTTGGCGGCGATTGTTTCTATATGTTCATTGTTACTGACTGAAAACAAGAACCCAGTAGTTACAACTTCTGCCAGTTCCAGAAAGCAAGCCACTATCTGTTTTGATGAGATCAAAGGGCAGATTAAAAGTAGTACTAAAGCTATAAAATCAAAATTCAGCATTAGAGCAAATGACATAGTACTGAAAGTGGGTGGCTCAATCTTCCCAACTTCATCAGAGGCTGATTCCCTTGATGGTCACAGGATTACCACAGCAGTACTTGATGAAGTACATGCCCATAAGAATCGAGACGTTCACGATGCAATTGCATCCTCTCAGAGTAGTTCTAAAGACCCGATCCTATTCATGATCACTACTGCTGGGACTAACGTTAGAAGTTTCTGTAAAGAGATGTACGACTATAGCAAGGGTTTGCTATTCGATGAGTACCAGAATGATCAGTTCCTCTCGATTGTGTATGAGAGCGATATTGAACAACACGATTCCACAGATGGCTTTGAGCAGGCCAACCCCAGCCTAGGCCATGCCGTATCACTGCAATCCCTTCGCTCTAAGGCTCAAGAGGCTGGCATGAGCGAGGCGGCCATGAGTGCCTTCGCAACGAAACACCTCAACAGATGGTACAGCTACGCAGAGAACGGCCTGATCTCTCAGTCCCTCATTGATACCGCATTCCAAGGGCCATTCCCGAACGATGTAGAGCTTTCCACAATGAAGGCGTACATGGGGTGTGATATAGGGGCCACAAGCGACTTAACAAGCCTTGTGAGCGTATTCGTTGGCTCAGACGGCACACTCTATGCCAAGTCCAAGAACTTCATCCCAGAGGCCGCCTATGATGCCTTGCCCAGCAATTACACCGCCCTCTACACCGAGGCCATTAACAGTGGTTCCCTGTTCCTGGCTGGTGAGCTAGTCACTGACCTGGAAGAGGTGGCCGACAACCTGAATCACATGAAGGACACCTTCAAACCCAAAGAGATTGGCATAGACGGGGCGGCGGGCGGTCTCCGATTCGCAGAACAGTTCAGGGCTAAGTACAGAAAAGAGCTATCAGCCGTCCCCCAAGGGTTCGGCCTATCCAGTGCGGCAATCACCTTCATTCGTTTGATGGCAGAGGGGAAGATCAAGTTCAGTCCAAATGACACCCTAATGAAGTGGTGTATCGAAAATGCCCGTGTACGAGAAGGACAGCAAGGGGACATTGCAGTAATCAAAAGCAGCAATCACAACTTAAAGATCGATGCATGTATTGCATTGCTAATTGCACTAACACTAATCCCAGTAGTTGAGAAACAAGTACAAGTCAGAACCCTGTAACACATAAATACAAAAACAATATAGTTACAAGGATAATTAAATGTTTAATAGACCAAGAAAAACAAAAGGGTTCTATCCTAGTTCTAGTGGTGCTCCATTTCAGTTAGATATTCCAAACTGGATCCAAAACAATGAGATACTAAATGAGCCAACAGTTTTAGCTTGTTTAAGATTGATTAGTGGTTCCATTACCTCAATGCCAATCACGGCAAAAACAAGAAATGGTGAGTACTTCGACCGATACAGTAATGTACCAATTCCCCCAGAATTGAAGCTCGTACTAATTTCTCCAAACGATAATGAAACCATCATTCAGTTCTTGAGTAATGTAGTAGGGCAGTTAGTACTATATAACGAGTGCTTCATTCAAGTTCGAAAAGGTGGCATTGGTACTACAGGGACAATCAAAAGTTTTGAATGCATAGAGCATGGACAAGTACAGCGAGTAAAGGATACATCTGGAAAATGGAAATACTATGGTACTGATAACTCCAATCAGGTAGTGATAGATTCAGAGATCCACTATCTCACCACAACTAGGTTTGGATTTGAAACCCTTAGAACCCTAGATAGAGCTAAACAAGTCATTGAACTGGCAAACAACAGTATCAATCACGCCAAGGAATATTACAGTACTGCACCCCGCAATAGTGGATGGTTCACTTCTGAACAACAGTTAGATGATGAACAGTACAACCGACTCAAAGAACAGATAAATATTCAATCCCAGCAAACAGGTTATGGACTGATTGAGGGGGTTACATACTCCCAAAACTCCTATTCATTTAAAGATGCAATGTCAGCAGAGACACGCAAACAAACCACAATGGATATCTGTTCTATTATGGGGGTGCATCCTGCATTGCTTGGTTTGGATTGGGCCGCTGGTAATAGCCTAGATGAAATCCGTTCTGTGTTCCTAAGTACAACAGTGAATCCCATCGTTCTAGCCATTGAAGAGTTTTATAACAATCTTCTTCTAGATAAGAGTATTGAAGTTGATCTAGATGAGTCTGGATTACTCAATGCTAGTTACATCGAGAGAAGTAAATTAGCAATGGAACAATACAAGCTAGGTTTACTCTCCAAGAATGAAGCCCGTGTAGATCTTCCAGAACTAAAAGAGGGTGGTGATCAGTTCGTTGTTGATTCCAATAACCTAACAATGGGAACCCTAAATAACAATAATTAATAACAAGAAGAGGTTATACAAAACCCATGAAAGTAAAGTTAATGAGGGCGGTTAAGTCCTATGAACTTAAAGATGAAGAACTAGGTAGTTTTACTTGTTATGGTTCAAAATTTGATGTTGTAGATCAGGCCAATGAAGTAGTGGTTAAAGGGGCATTCACTGAATCTCTCGAACGCCACCAAGAACTAGGCACAATGCCTATCTTCTTATGGAACCACGATGATGATGAAATCCTAGGTAAGTGGATTAGTGCAGAAGAAGACGAAGTAGGTTTAAAGCTTACTGGTCAATTCAATCTAAACACTGCCGAAGGTAAACGCAGATATGAAGAACTTAAGCACGGTGATCTAAATGGGTTCAGTATTGGGTACTGGATTAGTCTAGAAGATACCGAAACAATCGATGGTGTTACCTATCTAAAGAGAGTACAGCTTAACGAAGTCTCTCTAGTTCCCTTCCCATGTAATGAACTTGCCCAAGTTCTAGAAGTTAAATCAGTAAACACCGACGAAGAAGAAGTACAGGTTCAGGAAGAACCTAAGTACATCCCTCTTTTCAAACGTTCTGATGTTGAAGCTTTTGCAAAGCGTCTAAAAGGTATTGCCAATAAAAACAATAAATAAAAATAACTAAAACATAATAATAATAAGGAAATTTTTGATTATGTCTAAATCTCTAAAGGCTATGTTAGCCGCTAAGAAAAACGCTGTTAAAGCTGATGAAGTTGTTCAGGATGAAGTACTAAGTACCGTTGTTGATGCTGTTGAGGAAATGCAAACTTCCGTTTCTGAATCTGCCGCTATCGTTGAACGTGCTGCCGAAGTAATCGCAGAACTAGAATCCAAAGTACAAGCACAAGACGCAGAACTAAAAGCTCTAAAAGAAGCTTCTGTAGAAGATGAAGATGAAGTTCAAGCCGAAGCTAAATCTATCACTAAGATTATCCGTGAAGCCGTTGCAGGTAAGAAAAATGTTCCTCTTATTGTTGAAGGTAAAATTCAAGGTATCAAATCCTCAGATGGTAAAGTAGCTGGTGCTATCATCCCTGAATTCTCCAAACAGATTGTTGAACGCATTGTAGAAACCTCAACCCTAGTTAGTCTATTTGATGCAATGCCAGTGGGTAATACTGAATTCCAACTTCCAGTTAGTACCGGAAGCACTGGTGCCCAGCTAGGTACAGCTTACACTGTTGGTAATGGTGATATTGCTTGGAACAAAGGTTCTTTCTGTGTTGGTACTGCTAAACCTGTTCTATCTGACAACCAAATCAATGATGCATTCTTCCCTGTAGTTCCATGGGTTCAGAAACAAATCTCTGATGACTTTGGTACTCTCTTTGCTCAACAAGTAATTGCTGGTAATGGTACTGGTGAGGAAATGGAAGGTTTCTTACACTTCTTCGATAAGACCAAAACAACCGATGTTGCCCGTGGCACTAAGTTCTTTGGCGTTGTTGATCTAAGTGCAGAGGTTGATTATGACCGTTACGCACTAATGGATAAGCTAAATGAAATGGTTCTAGACCTACCAACTAAATTCAAGGCTGGTGCTTCTTGGGTTATGAACCGTAAGAACTATCTAGCTATCGCTACTCTACGCGATGAAAACGGCCAGCCACTAATGCAACGTTCAGCCCAAGACGCTAACGTAATGGCTCTTCATGGTTATCCTGTAGTTCTAGATTTACTACTCCCAGAAGATGCACCAGTACTATTTGGTGACTATAAAGAGGCGTTTGCACTACTAACCCTAGCCAATTCTCTAACCCTAAAAGTGAACGAATGGCAAATTGATGGTCATACATCTTTCCCAAGCCAATTCCGTGCGGGGGGTGTTGTTAAGTCCAACAAGGCTGTTATCGGTCTAGCTATGCCAACTTCTATCAAGAAAGCTGCTTGAGGTAGTACCGCTGTAGAGCCAGTACAGTTAAAAACTACTGCGAGAAAGCGAAGTACTAAATAACTAAAATAAAAAGAAGTTCAATCAATAGCAAAGTTCAATAAGAATTATAATAAAGAAACTTGAACACACTTTTTAGAGCACTACCTTTCGGGGTGGTGCTCTTTTTTTGTCTCTAATAAATACAGATAATAACAATAATAGGAATTGCATATGATCGAATACATAATTGAATTTAGAGATGACTCGTTAATCGATGTTCTTATATCAAACGAACTTCTAAGAGAACATCTAATACTAATTGATGATGAATCAGAACTGTTGGGACTCTATAAAGAAGCTGCAATAGCAAGTGCTGAGAGGTTCATGAACCGTCCACTACTAAAATCAAAAATCATCCTCAGTACTGATACCCCAAACTTTAGAATCCCGTATGGTGGGTACTTAATTAACAGTGCAGTTGATGCCAGTAACAATCCAGTACAATACAAACTTGATAGAGTTTCTAAGAAGGTACAAATCCAAGGTGCTCCAACCTTCCCAGTACAGTTTGAGATTCAGTGTGATTTCAATGCCAGTGGGAACAATGATGTTCCTCAATCGATAGTACTTGGACTATGTATGTACGTAGCTACGATGTTCCAGAACAGAGAGTCCATAGTACTTGGTATCAGTGCAACAGAAATACCCCTCAACCATCAGGCTATCTTTAAGCAGTACCGCTTGCCCAATAATGCAGGGGGTATCTGATGAATACAGGAAACATGCGAAATAGTGTAAAGGTATATCATCTTGTTCAAACACAAAATGAAGTAGGGGAGTTTCAAAACACCAAAGAACTGTTTGTAGAAATGAAAGCAGAAGTGCAATTTGAAAAAGTACAGGATTCTGGTTCTAAGTTTGACAAAGCTTGGGCAAACAGATTGGTGATTAAAACTCGCTATAGTAAATCCCTGACCCCGTTGATCGATTCTTGTAGTGGGTTCGTGATGGAGTTTCAAAACAAGACATACAAAATAGTTAGTTATGAATCTTGGAATATGGTTCAAAAGTTCATTACCTTCTACGTAGAGAAGGATTAACTATGGCAAGAGATAGTAAACATATAAAAGGTTTAGACAATCTAAACAAACTTCTCGACTCCCTTACAGATCCAAAGTTCAGAGCCCGAGCCCTACGTAATGCCGCCAAACAAACCTTAGCCCCAGTGAAAGAAGCAGTACAAGCAGCAGCCCCCGCAATGCTAAAGGATGATGTAGTAATTAAAACTACTGTAAATACTAATAAGAAGATCAAGATCCCCAAGAGTGGTTACATCCCTGATAAGAAGTACAACGAACTTTATGCAGAAGTCACCTTTGATATGAAGAAGGGAAAGTACGGCACTGAAAGTGCATACGGTATGGCAATGATCCTGGAACTGGGTAGGCGTAACCCGCTCGCCCGTGCAGGTAAAGGGAAAGGCTTCAAGGTGTTTGGTAAGGTAACGGATGAAGCATTCCGGTACATAGGAACAACTAAGGGTTTGTACTTTGTTGAACGTATTCGACACCAACAAGAACAGGCTATGGAAGAGAACTTTAAGAAGTTCCTACTTCAAGAGATTGAGAGCGAGATAAGGAAGCAAGATAAGAGGAATAGTAAGAAGTGAGTATAGAATCAGAACTAATGGGGGTTCTTAAAAAATACAAGCAAGGTAATATCACAGTATATCCATTTGAAGTTCCAGATAGTGATAAAGCCAAAGAGGCCATTGCATTTGAACATCTAAGTTCAAGAGTTGATACCCGCTATTACAACAAAGATAAGGAAGTAAGGAATACTCTTTTTCATGTTGTGAGGGTTTGCTCTAGCTATCTAGAACTATGTGATGATAGTGCTTTCGAATCCCTCTTAAATAAATACATTGGGGGTTCAGTATTGAACATTAAGATCACAGATACATCAGATCATAAACTACAAAATTGTTTTGAACGGTTATACAAAATTGAGATTACCCATGTAGTGAACTTCCAATAAATAAAATAACTATAACAATAAAATAATAATAAGGAAATTTATATGTCTGCAATTCCAGATATTAACATTGGTCTTTATATCGATCTAGAGATTGATGGTGTTGTCGTGACTGACATTCAAACTATCACGGGCGGAACCATCACAGCAAACATCGTGGAAGTTCAACATTACAATGAGCCCGAGAAGCGGAAACTTGTTGCGGGTAAGAGTGTTGATCCCTATGAGATCGTTTGTTCTTACGTTCCTGCATCTGCTTCATACAAAGCTCTAGCTCTACTTGCAAAGAACAGCAAAAAAGTTGTGTGTGAGCTAACCCTTAAAGGTGGTGCTGATACCGCAAGTGGTAGTCAGGTTTTAACTTTCACTGGTATCGTTTCTAGTAAGAGTATTTCAACAGAGGCTGAAGCTGTTCGTACTGTTACATATACATTGGTTGTTGATGGTGGCATTACCGAGACTGATGGTGTTTAAGTAAGTCAATAATACGTTTAGGCAGTGGGTGAAAACCTGCTGCCTTTTTTATTTCCATTAAATACTGTATCTATAATAATAACAAGGATTATAAAAATGAATTTTTTGGATAAGTACGGATTGAAACCTTATAAACTAACCATTGAATTGGATGGTAAAGAACATAAATTCTATGCAAAACATATCTCATACAATCTTGCATCTGCCCTTAGTACACAGTATCTAGAGGGTATTCGTGAACTTGCAATAATCAAGTATTGCCTATGTGAAGAAAATGGGAAAATGGTTTTTGATGAAATGACAGAGCTAGCCGAAGTGGGAGACAAGATTAGTTATGAACTTATCATCCTCATTGCAACAAAGATTGCCGAGATTAGTGGCCCACAGAAGCGAGTCGAAAACATAAAAAAAAAGCAAGAAGACTGATTAATGATCATGATGAAATGTTTCTCTTCGATCTCAGTATTGCCCTATCAGTACCAATTCATGAAATAAAGCAATGGCCTATAACTATCATAGACCAGTACAAGGCATACAATCATTTACGCCATTTCACTAAGAATACTGATCATGAACTAACTGGATTCATCATAGAACTTTTGAGAAATCAGAACATAACTAAAAAGAGTGATTACAAAACGGCAAAACAAATGATGCCTTTCTTAAGTGGTGAGCTTCCAGACTATCTAAATGATCCTAGAATTTTGAAAATGAGAAGGCAGTTATCAACACCTAATTTACCAAAGCATGTAATAGATAAGTTCTTTGTTGATCTTCTTGAACACATACAAGACGAAATCGGGAAAGAAGATAAGGATCAATACTACATTGAGGAACTAATTAAGATTTACCAAGAACATAATAATAAGGAAGATGAATAATGGCGGGTGTGAATATACCAATTACTGCAAATGCTCTTAAGGCCAGTGCAGAAATTGAGCGATTTAGGAAGCAAAGCAACTCTGCTTTCAACAACATAGGGCAGGGTGCCCAGAAGATGGGGCAGGGGGTGGCTGCTGGGTTCAGTCATCCCCAGAGTGCGATACAGGGCTTTCTATCACGCCTTGGGCCAGTGGGTGGTGTTGCTGCTGGTGTGGGGATTGCCCTTGGTGGGATGACTGCCGCAGCATTGGCAGCGGGTAATGCCGTAATGGTGCCTCAGAAGCAGTTAGAGGCCATGGCTAAAACGTCCGGCCTCACTGTTGAGGCAATGAACCAACAGGCGATAGCGGCTCATACAGTGGGTGTATCGATGGAGCAATTGGGCGATATCCTCAAGGATGTGAACGACAAGACAGGGGATTATCTCAGTACTGGGGGCGGAGCCCTACAGGACTACCTCGACGTTATCCACGGTAAGATAAACCGTACTGCTGATGATTTCAGGGGCTTGGGTTCCATGGAAGTACTCAAGATGGTACAAGCAGACCTGGATCAAGTCGGTGCCTCCACAGCACAACAGACGTTCGTCCTTGAATCCCTTGCATCAGAGGCCAGCAAGTTAGGGCCGCTTCTCAGAATGAATGAGCAAGAGATCAAGAACATGTTAGATGGATATGCCGTTCAACGTGCCACTCTTTCCCAAGACACCATAAGCGATATTCAGAAGACACAAAGTAATATCGACATGCTGCAAAACAACTTCAATGCAGCCCTAGCCAATAGTTTTAGTGGTTTGATATCGCTCAGTTCTGAAATGAGTAAACGAGTCTCTGATCTGTTCTATGAGGTATCAGAGGGTGCTAAATCTAAGAACGTCGTCAGTTCATATGTGAATGATGGTACTGGGGTAAATGCAAAAAATGCGGGCGACATTATCAGCAATGCTGATGCAATCCGTCAGGGCATAATCTCCAAAAGCGTTAAAGATAACGATCCGGCTTTCACAGCTCAGCTAGAGGGACTATGGGAAAACGGCTTTGATGACTATGGCAAGTGGTTACGTGCTCAAGGTCAGGCCGCAGCAGCAGATGCCCTAGCGAAGTTTGATGCAGACCTAGCCAAGGCACAGGATTTCAAGAACGCCGAGACTATCAGCTCTAAGAGTACAGGCACAGCAGGAGCAGCCAAGGCCCCTGACACCTCAACCGCGACCGCCTCTATTGTTTCCCTCAAGAGCCTACAGGAGCAGCGTACCAGCCTCATGAAGGAGCAGGGACGCTTAGAGACGCAGTTACAGAACACTCAAGGCGAGGAATCACGCAAAGCCCTGGAAGGCCAGATAAGCAATCAGAAGGCCCTCCTAGAGACGAACGCCGAGAACATCAAGGCAGTGAATGCCAAGATCGCCGGATTCAATACAGAGGCTTACAGCAAGCGTCAGGCGGCATTGTCGAGCCTTGCAGCTACCGAACAGCAGATAGCTCAGTACGGGTATGAACAGCAGCTAGAAAAGCTCAAGAGCTACTTACAGGAAGGTTCCCTTACTCAATCAGAGTTCAATGAGGCAAAGCTCATTGCTGAACAAGCACTATCAGACAAGTTAGTTGATATCAAAAAGAAAGAACTTGATGAAAAGAGGAAGTTAGCCCAGCAGGAATACAATGATCGTGTTTCTCAGATGAACACCCTAAAGGACTTTTCCACAACACAAGAGGGTGTAGCTAACCAAGAGTTGCTAATCAAGAGGGCCGCAATTGAAGAGGCATTTAGATTAGATCAAGAGAAGGGTGAGTACAGTATTGTTACTGAACAGGACAAGAATAATAAACTTGCAGAGATTGATCGAGAATATGAACTTCAAAAAGTAGAACGTCAAAATGAACATATGGCCTCAAGAGAAGAAGCCCAAGTTCTGTACTATGAGCAAGAACGGGCATTACTTGAGGAACAACGTGCAAATGGTCTGATTTCCCAAGATGAATACAATACTCAGATACTAGATTCAGATAAGAGCCTAACATCAGCAAAACGTGATTTGGCTATGTCTCAGTTAGGAACTATTTCTGAACTGTTCAGGAACAGTGCTCAACTAGCTGAACAAGGTTCAAAGCAGGCGAAAATACTATTCGCCATGGAAAAGGCTAGTACCATTGCTTCTCTTGGGATTGAAATGTGGGAGAAGTGGGGCAAGGCTGAAAACTGGGGTGAGAAGGCAATGGTTATTGCTCAATACGGCGGTGCAATTGCTAGTGCTGGGGCGGTAACGCTAGGACAGTTCCACAGTGGGACAGATGAAGTATCAGAGACTGGATCATACATTTTGAAAGCAGGTGAGCGAGTGATTGCCCCTGAACAGAACAAAGATCTAACTTCATACCTATCGGATAAGAAAGGTTCAGGGGAGGGGATTGTAATCAACTCCGATCTAGTTGTTCAGGGTGATACCAGTATTAGCCCCGAGAAGTTCGATAGTATGTTAGCGAAACATCGAGATAGCCTATTGCAGTTCACCAACTTAGCCAGACGCGAACAGGGTATGTGATGTGCTTTTTCTTATCAGCGTTTTGAGGTAGTATCCATTTAGGACACAGCTAATTCATGGTGCTGATATGATGGATGTTGATAACGATAAGCAGTTCTTTAGGTACAAGTATATTCCATTTGGTGTCGATAAATTAAGTCTCAACATTATCACCAAAGGGACTATTAAGTTCACTTGCCCATTAGATTTTAATGATCCTTTCGACTGCCAGCCTTTGGTATCTACTGATCTTTTACATGAGACTAGAGGGTTCAAAAAAGCAGAGTTATTGTTATTGGAACAAAACTATAATTATTTTGAACTTAAATTAAAAAGAGATGAAATTATTAGTAAACTTAAACGCAGAATAAAATCTGGTGATTTCATATCCGAATTGCTTAAAGGTGTTGGTGTTTTAAGTTTAAGTCGTCAGTATGACAATGCTCTTATGTGGTCACATTACGCTGACTACCATAAAGGATTTGTAGTTGGGTTTAGATACTCGAAACCTGAAGACTTACAAGAGTATGTGGAAGATCCGATAGCTGAGAGTCTCATTCCATACAAAGTTGAGTATTCTAAAGATAAACCTGTATATACACTATCTTCCAACGATTTTGATATGTCAGTATTACTTACAAAAGATGACATTTGGAAATACGAAGCAGAAGAAAGGGCTTTTACTTGTGGTGAGAAGCCAGGGATTTATGAATATGACCGAGCTAAAAGACTTCATTGTGTCATTGCTGGAGCTAAAATTTCAAAAGATGATTTAACTTTATTAAAGAACGCAGTTCAACAGGCATCCAAAGAACTAGGTCGGAAGATAAAGTTTAAACAAGCTAAATTATCAGAAAAGACATATGACTTGGAATTTGTAGATATCAAGTATAAATATAAAAAATAATAATAATAAAGGAATATGATAATGATACAACGAGGGAAGTTAGACATAGAGATCTATCGCGGGGATAGTCAAGTACTAGAGTTCTATTATCTAAACATAGACAATCAAACAGGCGTAGAGAGCATTTACGACTTATCAACTGTCAATGTAAAAGCACAAGTTAGATACAATGCAGATTCAGATATTTGGCTGGATCTTGCACCGCAGATCGTGGATGCAAGTAAGGGACTCATAAGAATAGTTATTACTTCAAACATGAGTGCTAATGCTGCACCACCATCACAACCTAATGCACCAGTACAGGGGGTATGGGATATGCAGTTTGTCGATAAAACAAACAGTTCCATCGTCTTCACGACAGTTATGGGGAGCTTTAACGTTCACCGTGACATTACTAGGTGATAGGGTGTTAGAGATAACAAATTATAAGAACAAGAAAGGGGCCCATGATGGCCCCCTTCTTTTTACGTTCTGACTCTAGCGTGTGTTCAGTATTTGTACTGGTTAGGCTGCTTGAGCCTTTACCTTGGCGATGTAGTCGGCGAAGGTTTCTGCAATCTCAGCAGGTGAGGACTTGGACAGTGATTCTTTTGTGATCTTGTCCTTGGTGGCCTTACCTTCATTCATGCGGCTAACTTCTTGGAAGAAGTCATAGGTATCTGTTGCTTCACCCTCTTTGGGTTTGGCAACTGCACCTCTCTTACCAACGGTCACACTAACAACAGCACCTTTGAGATCCACAATTTTAGTGGTGATCATTTCTTTTTCAGTGCTGGGTTTAGTTCCTTTTTTATTTTTTGCATTTCCTCGACCCTTCTCTACGATAGAGAAGTCTGCACCATACCTTTCTCTAAGGTCGGCCAACTCAGCCAGCAACTGTTTCTTTTTATCATCAGCCTCTTTTTCTTTGAGGTGAGCTATGATTTTAACTGCTTGATTGATAAGCTCTTGGTATTCCTCAATCTTCTCTGGTATGCGTTTACTCTTATCAAAGAATACTGCATGAAGTTCTTTCTTAAGCTGTTCGGTATTGAGGGCCAAGAAATCTTTCTCATTGGTGTTAGTACCGTTGATAGTTTCATTGCTCATGATTCAGTTCCTTGTCAGTACAGAGGTTGAAGTTGTCTTACGGAACCTACAGTAACTACTACTAAAAGAATGATCAAGTACTATCTACAAACATATGTACTTTTCTAAGATACCTCTAAAACCTTGTTCTTTTTACTAGGTATCTGAACCCTATAGATACTCTCTGAACCTTATTGTTTTTGAAAGTATTCACTAGAGTAAATATTCTAAAGTAAAGTAATTTATCGTTTGTCTTGCAGTTTTCGGGCTGGCATTATGACTACACAGAAAGAGAAGGGCAGCAGAACAAGGAAGGGCAGGAGCGGCACTCGTTCTACCTGGACAGAGAATCATTAGTTAATGTAATCATGACTGTTATAAAGTTTCATTTTAAAATGCCTTCATTTGAGCCGCTTTTCTAATTCATTTTGATAAATAAAACTGATGGGAAAGAGTAAAAATAAAACTCTACCATCTATAATAGAAGTATCCTCCAAAAAAGATAGAGAGTGAATTTTCAGGTTCGTGACATTGCCTGGTTCCTTCTTCACTCTCACCAAAACTAGTTTAGTTTTATACCCCCTGTGCAATGCAGGGGTAATTTTCACTCTGAAAAATAGGAGGATTGTCGGGCATAAGGAAGCAATATGACAACAAAGAAAATCGGGCGGGCCGATGTTCGTCTCACACCTGCACAACAGGCATACCTTGAGAAGCAAGTACTAGATGGTAAGGCAAAGACAGTATCTGATGCAGTACAGCAACTCATAAACAAAGCAATGATTGGCCTGTAATCACTAAACAACAGGCACAAAAAAGGGCAGCCTAAGCTACCCAATGTTGTGTACAAAGTACCATAAATCAAAACCAACAATGTATTTATGGTTTTCATGTGCACGTAAGTAAACATAAACAAGAGGTAATGAAAAAGGGTGCAGGAAGCACACCTGAGTTACAGTAGTAAGGAAACTATAATAATGAAATTAGGATATAACAGTGGAAGTTGTGGAAGTGGCAAGACCTCAGCAGTATTCAAGATAATCAATGAAGTTCTAAAGATTAAACAACATAACTTCATCATTGTTCAAGGTACAAAGATACTCATTAATAGTTCAGTGCAGACATTGCAAACAGTATATGGTATCTCAGCAACTGCAATATACAGTACTGGATTACCAGATGATAACGTAATGGATAGGGTCACTGATTACATCAAAGCACCAACAAGTAATGTTTTGTTCATCACCGACAAGATATTTTGGAGACTTAACCCATCAGTACTAAAGAACTTTACTGTATATGTTGATGATGTAACAACTTCTCTTGAGTTTGATAAAATCAATGATATAAGTCCATACCTCAAGCAATCAGCAAGATATGAGGTCTTTGATGATATCACTAGCTTCAATAGTTCATATGAGTATGTAACTGCAACGTCAAAAGAACAAGATGGTGATATACTTATTGAAGTGAGGAAGAAATTCAAAGTAACAGAACAAAATGATAAGTTCTTTATGAATCGCTCATGGTTCGATGATGAGAAGGTTGATCAATTACGTATCCTTGCCTATAAGGATCTAACTAAGTATCTAGGTCTAGATATCACGTTCATGGCAAATGATTTTGAGAATACTCTAATCTATCTTGCCAACAAGGATATCTTTGAGAAAGTAGAACTAGAACTACGAAAAAGGAAAGTACCATATCAAGATAGAATTGTTGTTAAGTATTTTAGTAATTCGAAGTTAACTACCTCATATAAGAACAAGAACCAAGATAAACTAAAGGCAGTGTATGACTATCTCAACAAAGAATTAAATGGTAAGAAGTTCTATTGGACGAATAATAATAAGGATGGAGATCAGTATTCTCTCGTTGGTGATTACATCAGCCCCAATAGTAGGGGACTAAATGAATATCAAGATTATAGTGCTTGTGTGTGGCTTGCATCTATGCATCCCGATGACTCAGAGATAAAGAGTCTTGAATATCTTTTTGGAATTACTCGGGAACAAGTACTACAAGCACGAGAATATGAAATGCTTCACCAGTTCATAATGCGTGGGTGTGTTCGTAAGTATGATAGTGCTGATACACAAGTTATCTATGTATTTGATGAACGCCAAGCAAAGAGTCTTGTTGCAAATCCAGAGTATATTGATATTGGAATTGATGATGATGTTGTTGTGAAGAAGAACGGAAGACCACCTAAAGCGAATGCATTAGATGCAAATAGGAGAAAACAAGTAAGTAGATGTTTAAAAACTAATCCATCGCTACCTGAGTTTTTGAAGTGGATGGATGATATTGGTGCAACTGCAATAGAGAGAGGTGAGTTAATGAAGAGGTTTGAGAAGAAACAAAACAAGGGCACTTAGTTGTGCCTTTTCTTGAAATACCCAATGCGACAGACACCATTATGGATATCCTTGGTAAAGATCCAAAGTGTCACAAAAAGGGGTATATAATACTATAAAGGGGTTTTTGTGACATTTTTAGAGATGTGAAAATCACCCTTGTGCAGTATTGATTGTACTTTTTGTACTTTTTGTACTTTGATAGTTCCATGAGTAGTACTTTAGCGAGTGCTTCCACAGCCGAGCGACCCTATGACTTATGAACGGAGTGAGTTAGTCATCCAACAAGCAAGGCGTAGCCGAAGTGCGGCAGTTACTACAGAAGAAGATACCCAGTTAACTATTAAGAAGTAGTGAATCACTTATACAGTATTCATTACTTGTATTCATATATTGAATATCGAGATATCGCATTCGCTCTATCTCTCTAGTTCTCAGCAATCCGAGCAAGTCGGATTACTTCAAACACAAACTTTGTTTGTCGTTAATTGTAGATCACTTAAATTATGATCCCAAAGATAGACTGACTCACAATGGTGTCTGTCGCATAGCCATTAGTACTATCACATTTATAAAGAGCAACTAGTTGCGAAAAGCAGTAAGTGAACTGCTTGCAGGAACGAAACGGCTTGAGTGTTTAAGGACGAGTTCGCGAGTCCTTAAACTTGTAAATCTATAAACAAAACTATAAGGAAAACATACTATGAGTAAAAAGCAACAATACAATAAGGCAATGGCAGATGTGAAGTTTGCAGAGAAAATGGCAATTGAGCATTACCAGTACGAACGTATGGATGATTATGCCGCACGCGATGCCACGTTAAAAATGCTCAATCACCACCATGGTAGGGGAACTATGCGGCACATTGGAAACACTTTTAAAGTTCATGCAGGGAAGTATATTAACTTCTCAGTATCCTCTGATAATGAAGTAGTGATGACAGTTATGGAATCAACAGATTCTATCTGTAAGCACGGTAATAGGATTTGTTTTTGTGGTGAGTGGAGTATCTCATCTAGGGTCATGACTCGGATCTAAGCAACAGCTCATCTATGCCGAAGTTCATCTTCATGATGCCGCCATGCAACCTGTGTTGGTGAGGATGGGTTAGTACTGTCTGACAAAGAGAAGCTATCACTACTGTATTCATCTTCTTCAACTACATCGCTTTCATTCATCTTGAAATCTTTCTCAAGGTTTTCACTAATACTAGACATAGGAGCACTATCAACAGTAATCCCATGTTCAAAATACTGTGCCTTCAAGTTGCTTGATATTTTCGACAATGAACCTATAAGGAACAATATACCAACACCAAAAAAGAATACTGAATAGAAGCCTAACAGCATTACAGCGATAGATAGTAAGTAGTACTTCGCTGCTCTATCACTGGTGTAACCGTAGTGTTGATCAATCTCACTCTTACTCAGCATCGTGAAGACTCCAAGACGATATTGGGCCGATGATATCAGAAACTGGCAACAGTGATAAATCAAAAATAATTATCAAAACACCCTCTATTTGACCCCATTTAGAGAACCTAAACACTAAATACATATGTAGAGAACAATCTTTGTTCTCTTTTCAAAAACCTCAATTAGGAAACCCTAGCTAAACAAGAACCAGCTACAACATACAAGGATGTATAACTATGAAAGCTACAATCGTTATCAATGGATTAGAAACTAACTATACCATCGACAAGAACACGCAGGAGGTTCAGAACATAACAACAGGCTTAGTCCTAAAGCAGAACTATGCCAACAACGGGTATCTAAAAGTCACGCTATGTCTTCCAAACAAAGAGCAACACACGATCAGTGTTCATCGTTTGATGGCTATGCACTTTATTCCAAAACCTGATGATAGTAATAACTACGTCGTCGATCATAAGAACGGAATAAAAACTGATAACAGTTATTCAAACCTTCAGTGGATCACGCAGTCCCAGAATTGTCAGAAAGCAAACAGACCATCTGCATACACCCGCTTAGATTGTGAATTGAAGGACAAGTTAAACGAGCTGTATCAATCCGGCAGTAAAGGTAAAGAACTATCAGAGCAGTACGGAATACCCCTCAGTACTATCTACACAATTTGTAATCGTAAGAAGTATAAGTAATTAACTATAAGGAAAAAATAAAATGTCAAAACTACTAATCACAATCGCAGCGGCACTGTTCATCAGTGCCTGTACCCCAGAACCAAAGCAACCTTATGAGTGCTTCAACCTAGAGCAACCTGAAAGCGAATGGCGTTGTACATACCAAGGAACGCCGCTAACCCTAGAGGAACAGGCGAGTTTCAACCTCAACATCAAGAACGGTATGAAGGGACGGGCAGCAGAATGAAGACACAAGAAATCCATGTTGCGTTCAACTGTCTAGATGAAACTACTCATCTAAGCCGCTCATCCACGATAGAAGGCATTCAGCGACCAGACCAACCCCATGACATTCAGTTAGTGAGAATCATCTTTGAGGATGGTTACATGCTTCAAATTGACGATGAAATGACGGTCATACAAAAAGGGGAATTCAAGATTACCTATCTTAACAGTGAACCAACCAACCTTGTGATCCATGGTGACTGTAAGAGCCAAGAGCCCGCAGGGTATGACGGGGATGTGATGGATCTACTTTCACAGTACAAGTGTCCCATCAGTGCAACTGACCTAGTGATGATGCGTTCTGCAAGAATGAAAGTAATAGTTCACCTTAAACCTATAGCGTGATCACGGGTTCGGATCAAAATGATCTTGACAGTATCGCAAGGATCCGTTTAGATCCCCGATCATCAATAACAACAAAGGTAAAAGCAAGGATGAAACCCCATATCAAGGTGAGTCTAAAAGTTCTTTTCTTTATCGGATGGACAGGGTTAGCAGCGATTGCCGGAGGTGTTCATACCTTTGAAGATATCCGGCAAAAGCAGATAGAAGGGGACTATCTCGGAACCCGTTCTTTGAACTGCTTCTATCTTGATCTTCCCAGAGTGTTTTGGAGTTGTAATCTCAAGAACAAGAAACTTCGGAACTTTGAAATGACTGAGTTGTTAGGGATGATAGATAAGAGTGGATTTGATAGTGATCTTAAAGAAACTGTTTCTATCATGCGATTTGAACTGTCCAAGTACAATGATGCAACAGAAGATGTTCCAGTGAAGGACTTCTTTAGATAAAACTTTAAAACAGCCCTGAACCTAAACATTCAGGGCTTTTTCATATCTACAACGCCAAGAGATATAGGATCTGATACTTAAATATAAACGATATCAAAGATAGGGATGCTATAAAATATGGTAATGATATATCTAGGTACTCAGGCTGTCTAAACATCGCATTTTTTTGGTGTTCAAACTCAATCTTTAATAGTTCGTATAAATCTCTTTTTTTCCAGTTCTCATCGAATCGATTAAGGTTGATATTTTCTATTGTTACTTCGTAACCATGATTGCAGTCATAAGTTATACCTCTCTTTAGGATTCCATTTATTATGTACTTTGGTTCTATTTTGTATTTTTCAAAATCATGGCCTTCAATACTATGTGAACACAAATCATTCTTGAACTTGCTTAACAGTCCGTGAGGAATATAATCATTTGATTCTTCACCATCAAAGTAATAAACAAATACCCTTCTATCTTGAACCATTTCGTTAGCCCAAACATCGTACAGGTAAGCGTGATACTTGAAAGCTAATGAGTAGTACCTAATAATTAGAACAATCACACCAAAGAACACCATCCAACCAAATGCAGCAGAATTTGAGAAATCAATTTTGAATATGAAGGTATTGGCTTCTTTGAGTTGTGCGTCTGATAGGCTCATTGCCATTAACAAAACACTTATTGCAATCAATTGTTTTCTTTTAGACTGGAATTCACTATCATTCTTCATTTGATCCTTTATTGACGAATTATCTTCCATCTCGTATTCCTTGATGACTAAAGCTGATTGATGAAAATTCTACCATATACCATAGTTAACTGTACCGATTTAAAATTCCTAGGTACATAGTTTTTTATAAATTCATAAATACCTCATACAAGAATTACAAACGAGGTATTCAATGCAAACAATTTCAGTTAATGACTGGTTCATATCAGATGTAGAACTAACTCAAGAAACACCAGTTTTTTATTCAGAAAGTATCAACCAAAAAGGTAATGCCATCGGCACAGGACTTCACAGAATCCTATGCAAATTCACGATCACAACCGAAACAGCAGCAGATACAAAACTACTACAAGCATTACTACTAAACATTCGTGGACAACTATCACCTTTTGAGCTAGACCTAGGTTCAGTCTATGGATGGTTCAACCCACTAACAACCCCAAATGCAACGAATGTTATAAACACTGCTCAAGTATTACAGGGCTCAACAACTATGACCCTGAACAATACTACCATCCCAGAAGGTTCATACTTCCAGTTTACAAACGATACGAAACTCTATGTTGTAACTACTAAATCCGGCAGTAACTACAATTTCTTTCCCGCTGCACGTTTCACGACTGCCGCAACATCAAGAATCAACTTCAGTAATCCTAGATTACGCCTCAGACTGGATAGTAACTCTTTCAGTATGAAGATGGGTAGAGCCGAATCAATCACGCTATCTGCCAAAGAGGTATTATAAGAATGAATATAGCAAGTACAGTATCAATCGATCTAAGAATTCTTCCAGAGGTTAATCAGATCGTCAGATGGACTACCGCACCACTAGATCTAAAAGATAGTAATGGTGATTTATATCTAAGTTACGGCTCATTACTCGCAATAGACAAGGTGACTATAGATAACACAATCAAGGGAAAACCCCTGACACTCACGCTGACGGGCTTGGACACCTCAGTATTGAATCTAATGCAAAGTATTAGTATCAACAGGGTGAGGGTAACGATCCAGCGAGTATTCTTTGATGATTCCTCAAACAACATAATTTCCAAAGAAGTGTACTTCAAAGGGTTTGGAACAGCACCAGAACAGCAAGTTAATTACAGCAATAAAACCCCCTATGTAGCTCTGCAAATGGAATGCTACAGCATCTTTGATTTAGATAAGAAACCTTCACTGATGAGAGCCAATCAACAAACTCACCAGTTCTATAACTCAACAGATGAGTTTTTCAAATATGCAAACATAGACCAAGACGATGATGTAATGTGGAAAAAATAGTAATGGATATAGAACTAAACAAAGGAAACTTATGTGACCGTCTAATCACAAAATACAGGGGCCAGGAACGCATCCCTAGCAAGCTATGTTGCTTCACACTACTTATTGAATGGATATCGACCCCAGAGGCACAAAACGCATTACAGCTCATCTCAGGACGTTTCAAGACGGTTAGGGGAGCTAAGAAGGTTTTACCTGAACTACTTCAACACAAAGACCTAGAAAGCTTCATGGCTGCAAATGGTGTTGAATCGATTGATCCAAACTTCATCCAAGAAGGGGATCTGTTGGTAGTCAGTGGATACCATACCTTGATCTATCACAGTGGGTATCTCTTTGGTGTTCTCGATTCTGGGACATTCGATTATGTGCAGTTCAGTACTGTTACCAGCAGCAACAAGGATCTAAAGGCATTCAGAAAGTTAAATTAATAAAAGAATAATAAGGAAGTTTTTTCAATGGGCTTAGAAATTTCAGCCATCGCGGCCATTGTTTCGGCTGCTATTAGTGCCGTATCACTCGCAATATCTTTAACAGCAAAACAACCAAGCATGGATCAGCAAGATTATGGCGTAGGTATAGATCGGAGAGGGCAAGATAACCCAATCTTGATCCCCTTCGGTGATTGTCTGCTTCCATGTGCTCAGGTTTACAACAACGTCAATAACTTCAATACAAACTACTTAGCACAGTTGTTCTGCATTGGGCTTGGTGAAGTCAAGAGTATCAATCAGATCTATATTAATGGTGTTCCGTACTTCAATAACACTCTCCCGCAAACGATTGGATGGCACACATACAGTACTAGTGCGAACTTCCCTAACGTCTCAGTGGGCCTAAAGAAGGGATTAGCAACTGAAACCGCAATGTTCAGTCAGATAATTCAAAACTCTGATGGTGAAGTATCAGCGAACTTTAGAGGTGATGGTATTGCCAGTTTATCACTACTTGCTGAACGATGGGTTTCAACAGGTGGTGATAATGAGCTCCGATTTATCAACCCCAAGAACAAAGTAGAAGCATTAGTAAGTGGGATCGCAGTAATTGATCCCAGAACAGATCCAAACTGCCTAGGTCGTGATGATAAATCTAAGCGAGTGTGGGGTAGTAGTTATACCAATCCAGCATGTTGTATTTTGAGTTATCTTTTAGACCCAGTTTGGGGCATGGGATTAGAGGTTGAAGATGTAGATATTACCTCTTTCATTCTATTAGCGAACTACTGCGATAACAAACTACTTAAGTTTAATGGATTCGTAAATCAAGATTCCACATTCGGAGAAATCCTAAAGGACTTTGCAGCAAGTTTTGATGGGGAAATCTACTTAGAAAGTGGACTTGTGAAAGTACGACCTATTGATGTTACTGCCTCGCTAGTACATCTTAATGAATCCAATATGCATTCTGAAATTCGTGTTCTTAACAAGGGTGGGGAAGACTATGCAAACACAATAATTGTTGAGTACCTGAATAAAGATTCTAACTATTCCCAAGACAAGTACGTAATTCCTAAGAATCAAAAGACTGATCCAGTAATCCAAAAAGATGGATACATAAAAGAGAAGACTTTGAAGTTACCATTCTTAGTCGATGGTTCAGCAGGGGATTATGCAAAAGTAAAATGGTTCGCCAATAGAGCTTACAAACGAGCCCAACTACAGAAGAAGTCAATCAGTTTCAAAATTGATAATACAGTAACAAAACTAAAACTTGGTGATGTGGTTGAGATCAGTAACGTCATGTTCAACATGGATCATAAGAAATTTAGAGTCGTTTCCATCAAAAGTTCCATGGATGAGAAGATACTGATTTCTGATATTGAGGCTGTTGAATATCTCCCAGAAGTTTTTGATACATCTGATTACCAAAGTGGTGGAAGTTCTGGTTCACTCCCTGATCCATCCCTGATCATTAATCCACCAAATAACTTAGTGTTCACTCAGAATACTGGAACAGTACAGGGACATGGTGTTCTTACTTGGAGCAGTCAATACAAAGGTGAACAACGAAATGAAGTTCAATACCGAAAGACAGGTTCCACCACATGGGTTAGCTATCAAACTGTATCGGCAGAATCAGTAACTATTACCAATCTCCAAGCTGGTACTAACTACGATTTCAGAGTTAGGACAATGGCCGCTGTTGGCTATTCACGGTTCACTGAACTACTAAACCAACGAATTGCAAAGGTTCTTACTTTACCTGCTGTTACTGGTTTAACTGGGGACTTCACAGGCAAGGATGCAATCATCAGATGGAATCCAGTTAAGGGAGCTATCCCGAATCTTGGAAATCCGGTTGCTGGCCATACAGACCTATCAGAACTTGTTAGTTACTATCAGGTACAAATTGCACATACCACAGTAGGGAACATAAAGAGCAATCACGTAGTAACTGACCCCAGTTTCACTTACACACTTGAACAAAACCGAAAGGACGGACTATCACGTAATGTATGGGTCATTGTGACGCCTGTAAGCATTTTTGCAGACGTTGGGGCATCGGTACAGGTGAATCTATATAACGAGCCCATGAGTCAACCAGCGAGCGTACAGGCACGTTCAGAACTTATCAATTTAACCATCGAATGGCTAAACCCCTCAGAGACTGTGAAGGATTATGAAGCGACTGATATTTGGGTAACTCAAAGTAAGATTATCCCCCCAACAAGTGCAGAGTATGTCTCAAGTTCTTCTGTAGGATGGTGGACTTCTGTACTTGGTGGTAAGGCACCTAAAAGCGGTTACGCATGGATTGCCCATCGCGATTACTACGGCCATCCCAGTTCAGGGCCAGTGTATTCTATACCTGTTTGGTACTCTCAAACCTCAATAGATGAACTTTTAAGTGATAGTCCATCTTTCCAAGAGGTGGAACAGAACTTGGATGCAGCGAAGAAGGAACTAGCAGAGCAGGGCGGCGAGATAACAGAACTTCAAGATAAGGTAGCCTTACAAGAAACCGCAATTACAAGTAATAAAACATTAATTGAAACCACTAACACTAAGTTGGCTCAAGTTGATAGTACTGTTCAAGCTCAAGGTGTGACTATCACAGAACAAAGCCAAGCTATCAGTACTGTTGGTGGAACGGTATCTGGATTACGCACAATAAAACTAGACGTAAATGGCAAGGTGTCGGGTTTGCAGTTAGGAAATGATGGAACCACTAGTACTGTAGATTTCTTAACTGATGTATTCAGAATTAGTTCTAGTGCTGGAACTGCTAGCGTCTTCGAAGTTAGAAACGGCAAGACAATGATTAAGTCATTACTTGTGGGAGATATCACCGCATCACAGATTTCCGCAGATGCAATCAATGGCAACCACATTGCCGCGAACAGTATTGTTCAGGCTGGCTCAGGAAGCTCCAGTGTCACCCTGAACGGTTCAGATCCAACGTGGAGAATCTACGCAGGTTCAGTAACCGCCGCTAGTGCACCTTTCCGTGTAACCGGTTCTGGTACTGTCTACATGGATAACGCCGTGGTTTCAGGCCAAGTGAATGCTACATCAGGCACGTTTAGTAACTCACTTACTGTGAATGCACGGCTCAATATGACAGGTGGTTATCTCGATGGCAGAGCAGGACAAGATACCCTGAACTTCAATTCAGGAAGAACCCGAATAGATGCCAATGGAACCTTTTACTGCAACGACGCCGTGATACGTGGGACGCTACAGGTACAGGATCTTGTTGGCGACATAACAGAGGTGTTCACTGGTACAGGAACATCTATCAGTATTGGAAGCAGTACTAGACCTAGAAACATCATTCAGGTGATTGAGAAATATGTTTGCTTCTGCTCAGTCGCAGCAGGGCCAGGGGTTTTAGGTGTACGATTCCAAGCTCTTCTGAATGGGGCTGTTATCGGTGAAAGTGTAACAACAGCTAGTACCACGAATGGTACAAACAACTATGCATTATCAGTCTATCTAACGGATATAGTTGGTACTTGTCCTGCTAATACTGTTGGCACACTGACTTTTAGAGTTATTGCGTATAATAGTAACACCTCTGCGATAAACAATATTTCGTATTCAGGTACGCATGGCTGGTTGACGGCTGTGAAGTAACCATAAAACAAAAGCCCCTCATGGGGCTTTTTTCTTTTCTTCAAGTTTTATGCAACTTTCATTATTAACTGCATATGTTGTACTAGAGAAGCGAGAGCTTAGTCTATGTAGCTTGTCACATTCAACATAGCCACTAGCTCTTTGCTGCATCACTTCCTTCAAAGCAAAAGATAGAAGGGGAGCTATTATCACACAACTTACTAAAATTCCTTTCCTTAGGAATGATGCTGATGGCTTCCTCTTTAGAATCTCAACTATACAATAGAAAATTATAACTAAGCTGGACAGGAAGCCAGAGAATATGGCCCAATAGTTCAGAATTCCATTTATAACATATATGTCTTGCTGAGTGCCAAAAGCTTTTTTTAGTATATCCCATCCAAAGAATACACAAACGAAAACTATAATGCTGAAGAAAAGCACCCTTATATAATTCACTCTAGAACCTCTTTAATTTTTCCATTGAGAGATTTTGTATATCCGTACTGCTCATCAAGATAGTCTAAAAGCTGGCCTGTCAGGAATGAAGAAAATGCAAATACAAAGCCAGTAGCAATAACACCAGCAGTAGCAGGAACCATCACAACGGCGAGGCCAGCAACTCCTAGGCTGATTAGTCCCTTTGTAAGATCCCCAGATGTATTACCGACAAATTCAGCAAGGGTAGCATCATCACGCATGATGAAGTCAACCGCATTCACAGCAGTTGCAAACACAATCTCTACGCCGACATTGACCTTTGCATATCGAACTGCCCCCTTCACATCATTGATACCAATGCCTGCTTGAACCACCTTAGGGTTGCTGGCCTTCCACTTGTTCCCCTTCATCAAGGTTTGAGCATGGCGGCGATAGTTCTTGATGATCACATAGTCAACGCCTTTGATGTTCTTCGTATAGGCCATCACGCCCATACCACCAAGCCCCCTTGCCGTTTCAACAGTAGTTTTGAGGCCGTCATAGAGGCCATGGTAAGAGTTGATCTTACCGATGGTATCTTTACCGCCAGCCTCATCGTATAGGTTGTGTAGCAGCTCGTTTGCTTCTTCTAGGGTCAGTACTGCAAAGTCATTAGGTGGCGTCACGTATACGACTTCAAGATACTTACCCTGGGCAAAGTCATAAGGCGGCCAGTACGCATTTTTAGCGGGGATCTCTACTGGTGCGGCAGGTTGTGGGGCCATTGCCATTGTCCGGGCTACTGGGGCTTGATCCCCGACAATGACAGTTCCTGAACCGATAATCACACCGCCACAATCCACGGCACCACCAGTGATAGCCAGAGGCTTGCCATTCACGAGCACAGTTGATGAGCCAGAAGCGATAGTACGGGGATGAGGGGGGTTATTTGGCTTGTCATGAGGGGCTAGGGGATCACCGACACGAGCGGCGGGGATACCGTCAATGAACACATCAGGCGAACCCGCTGTAATGGCCGTGGGATGGAACCCGTCATGGTCTGTACCAATGTCTCCGATCTTAGCTGCGTTCTTACTCAAAACAACAATTCCTTGTGCATCGTGTGGTAAATGGAGGACACCCTACCACACTGCACCGATTGAGACCATTAACAGAAGCTGATTAGATTGACAGATTATTCTTAGCCATATCAATTGCTAGAGTGCCTGCTTTCTCAAACATTTCTAACCACAGTTCAAGGGCAATCTTATCTTCGTCCCTTAGCTCTGCTCCAGTTATAAGCAGCTTCCCTGTTTTTATATCAATGCTACCTGCATCAAAATAGAAAACCCCATCATTAGTAATACAGGTTTTGCTCACCATATCTTTTTTCTTGATGTCAAAAATCAGAAGGTGGCTGACATAGTCCGTGTAATACTTAATCCAGCACTGAACCAAGTTGCCATCACGAACAATAGCTATTTGTTTTATAACCTTTCTTAACGCAACATTGGTATCTTGTCTGAGGTGTGTATTAGCCTGATCATGAACTAACTCTAAGTCAGGGTTAAAAGCAACATTACCATCACTACTACTAGCCATTAGACCATTTAACTCTGATACTAAGTCATTCAGAATGCCCTTGTTCTTTTTGATTATTCGAATAATTCTAACTTCAAGGTCATCATCTTCTAAATCAATTAGTTCTTTGTTGAGTTCGCTGATCTTACTTTCAACATCTGCTATCTTCATGCGACATTCATTGATAGTATCAGTAGTGTCATTCTCTCTGGTGTAGATTGCAGACCAGTTCAATTCTTTGATGTGCTTTAAGATGGATGTTTCAAACTGATAGTAGTTCACCCCCACATTTATACACGTTTTTTCAGAGCGACGACCAAGGCAGCTATAGAAAGATGTTCCCCGCCCATTGGTGCAAACAATAAATTGATTTCCACATACACCACAAAAACTAATCCCGTTAAACAAGTTTCTCATTAACTTGGTTGTTTTGGGTTTCTGTTTTCCATGTTTGGTTGGGTTAATCTTACTTTGGACTCGGTTAAACAGTTCTGGATCCACAACAACTGGAAATGCATTATCAACAGTAATTAAATTGTTATTGAATGATTCTCTTTGTTTGTTTTGTTCTTCTTCGCTTTTACTTGTATCAACAATCCTTTGTTTTCCAATAACCATCTTTCCAGTAAGACGCTCATCTTTTAGTACTTTGTGAAGTGTAAGGGTGTTCCAAGGTTTGCCATTGTTTAGTTTACCCTCATCATTCAATCGACGGACAATTGCAGAGCTTCCATGACCATCTAGGTACTGCTGATGAATTGAAAGTAATATCGCTGCTTGCTCAGTATCGAGTATGTACTTACCGTCTTGTACCGTTAACCACCTCGGGCAAATCTTAACGCTCGCCTTACCCTCATCCCTCAACTTAGTAATTCTGTTCGCCCAAGTCTTTTGACCCATATTGGACTTACGTTTGGACTCGTTATGAGCCCGTGAAATACTCATGTTCAGGATTGAGTTTGACTCAGGTATCCGGTCAGAGAAGCATGTACCTGACTCAACTTCGATGATATCTATCCCATGGGTGATCAGGGTGGTGAGTTTATGTGCAGCTCTGTAGTTAGATAGGCGGGTCAATCGGTCGATGTTCTCAACTATCAAGACACCACGAGTAATACGTTTGTTGATCACATCATCGTAGAACCTGCCAAGGTTGCTATCTGGTTTCCAGTTGTTACCCCTGAAAGCTGACTTACCTATGTCAGATTCAAGAATCTCGTAATCGTTCGGGTCGAGTTGGTAGCCCAAGCGGCTATCGAGTACTGCATTCTCTAAAAAGTCTGTTACAGTCTGAATCTGTCGGTCGATGCCAAACCCTTGCACTTGTTGAAGGCTGCTGATGCGGGTGTAAAGGTATGATTTCATTAGCGATAGTCCTACTGATGATATGTCTTAAATCATATCACAGTTACAACTGACCGGTATTGCGCCGTCGTGATCCGTATATTGCCGGGATCACGGCACAGGAAGTCTTGTCCACGGAGAGTGATATGAAGGTTTATGAGCTAAGGCGTGCCCCCAATGCCCGTCGCGTCAGGATGTTCCTGGCGGAGAAGGGTATCGAGATGACCTATCAGCAGGTCGATCTGGGGGCCGGGGAGAACCTGGGCCCTGACTTTCTGGCAAAGAATCCGGCCGGGCGTATTCCCGTGCTGGAACTCGACGATGGCACCTATCTCAGTGAAACCCTCGCCATCTGCCGCTATTTTGAAGAGCTTTATCCCGAACCCAACCTGTTTGGCAGCACACCCCTGGAGCGGGCCACCATAGAGATGTGGAGCCGCTTCATCGAGTTCAACCTCTGGCTGCCGACCGGCATGGCCTTTCGCCATATCACGGGTTTTTACAAGGACAGGGAGACCCCCTTCCCCGAGTGGGGGGAGGAGTGCAAGAAGAACGCCATGCTCTGGTTCGACAAGCTCGATGCCAGGCTGGCAGAGGTGCCCTATGTCGCTGGCGAACGCTTCACCATCGCCGATATCCTGGCCCTGTGCACCATCGACTTTGGCAAGGTGGTGGAGCTGCGTATCGCACCCGGCCAGGTTCATTTGCAGGCCTGGCATGAGCGGGTCAGTGCCCGCCCCAGTGCCCAGGCCTGACTGCCCTATTCCCACCAAGAGTCCGTTTCCATGAAAAGGAGTCCAAGATGATCGATCTCTATACCGCCGCCACCCCCAATGGCTTCAAGGTCACCATAGCGCTGGAAGAACTGGGATTGCCGTACCGAGTGATCCCGCTGGATCTGTCGGCACTGGATCAGAAGCAGCCCGATTTCCTGGCCATCAACCCCAATGGTCGCATCCCGGCCATCGTCGATCGGGACAACGATGACTTCGCCGTGTTCGAATCCGGCGCCATCCTCATCTATCTGGCCGAAAAGGCGGGCAAGTTGCTGCCCCAGGATCCCAAGCGTCGCTCCCAGGCCCTGCAGTGGCTGATGTTCCAGATGGGAGGGGTCGGTCCCATGATGGGGCAGGCCAATGTCTTTTATCGCTACTTCCCGGAGAAGATCCCCGCCGCCATCGAACGCTACCAGAAAGAGGGGCGCCGTCTGTTCGAGGTGTTGGACGGCCATCTGGCCCATCACGAATACTTGGCGGACGAGTACAGTATCGCCGACATCGCCACCTGGCCCTGGGTGCGGATCCACGAGTGGAGCGGCATCTCCATCGAGGGGTTGACTCATCTGCAGGCCTGGATGGATCGCATGGGCGCAAGACCCGCTTGCCAGAAGGGCATCAACATCCCCCCGCGCAAGGAGGAGACCCCGGAAGAGGCGGCCAAGCGGGTACAGTCGATGATGACTCGCTAGACGAGGGTGAGGGCTTTCTCCGGTTGACGGAGAAAAGGCAACACTGAAACAGACCGGGCGGCGCCTTGTGAGGGGCCGCCCGGTCTGTTTTGTTTGGTCAGGCGCTATGTCAAGAGAGCTGCTGCCAGCGCCCATCGGCGGCATGGCTGGCCAGGCTGGCTTCGATGAAGCGCATCCCCGCCACCCCATCCTCGACCGTGGTGAGCGCCAGACTCTCGGGGGGAGGCGGGAGCCCGCTCTCAAGGGCGCGGATCTGCAGGGCCGCGTCCGTGTAGAGCTGGGCGAAGGCCTCCAGATAGCCCTCGGGATGACCGGCGGGCACCCGGCTGGCGTGCTGGGCCGCCGGGCTCGTCACCCGGCCCCGGGTCAGCCGCTGGCTGGTGCCGCCGGTCGGGGTCAGCCAGAGCTCGTTCGGCGCCTCCTGGCGAAAGACCAGGCTGGCCTTGCTGCCATAGAGGCGGATCTGCAGCCGGTTCTCCTCGCCGCTGGCGACCTGGCTCGCGTTGAGCGACCCGCGCATCCCATCCGGATAGCGCAGCCAGATCTGCAGATGGTCATCCACCAAGCGCCCCGGCACGAAACTGTGCAACTGGGCGGCGAGTTCGTTCGGCAACTGCCCGCTGATAAAGGTCGCCAGCTGGTAGGCGTGGGTGCCGATGTCGCCGAGGCAACCCGCCCGCCCGGCGCGGGCGGGATCCCCGCGCCAGTCCGCCTGCTTGTTCTGGCCGGGGGGGATGGGGTTGGCGAGCCAGTCCTGCAGGTACTCCACCTGCAGATAGCGCAGCTCCCCAAGGGCCCCGGCGGCGACCAGCTCGCGGGCGTGGCGCACCATGGGGTAGCCCGAATAGGTGTGGGTGAGGGTGAACAGCCGCCGCTGCTGGCGGGCGAGGCGGGCGAGTTCTTCCCCCTCGGCCAGGGTCAGCGCCAGCGGCTTGTCGCAGATGACGTGGATCCCGGCTTGCAGGAAGGCGCGCGCCACTGGGGCGTGCAGGTGGTTCGGGGTGGTGATGGCCACCACCTCGATGCCGTCGGCTCTGGCCGCCTCCGCCTGGGCCATGCGGGCGAAATCCTCGTAAGCACGGGTCGGATCCAGCCCGAGGGCGAGGGCGCTCGCCCGGGCGTTGGCGGGGTCGGCGGAGAGAGCGGCGGCGAGCAGCTCATAGTGATCGTCCATACGGGCGGCCAGCCGATGGACGGCGCCGATGAAGGCCCCCTGGCCGCCCCCCACCATGCCCAGACGCAGTCGTCTCGTCATGAGGTTTCTCCTCCCTTGCCGGTGGGGGCTGTGAGTCCGAGCAGGTTTCGCAGCGCCGCTGGTGCCAGGCCGCTGCCGGCGAAATCATCGAAGGGGTGTTCGGCGACCCGGATGATATGGCGGCGGATGAAGTCGGCCCCCTCGGCGGCACCGTCTTCCGGATGCTTGAGGGCGCATTCCCACTCCAGCACCGCCCAGCCGGGGTAGTCGTACTGGGCGAGCTTGCTGAAGATGGCGCCGAAGTCTATCTGGCCATCTCCCAGGGAGCGAAAACGTCCCGCCCGTCCCAGCCAGGGGGCGTAGCCGCCGTAGACGCCCTGGCGCCCCGAGGGTCTGAATTCGGCATCCTTCACGTGGAAGGCGCGCACCCGCTCGTGATAGAGGTCGAGGAAGGCGAGGTAATCGAGCTGCTGCAGCAGCATGTGGCTGGGATCGTAGAGCACGTTAACCCGGGGATGCTCGCCGGTGGCGTCGAGGAAGCGCTCGAAGGTCGCACCGTCGAACAGATCCTCTCCCGGGTGCAGCTCATAACAGAGGTCCACCCCGGCTTCGTCGAAGGCGTGGAGCAGCGGTAGCCAGCGGCGGGCGAGCTCGGCGAAGGCCTCCTCGACGAGCCCGGCGGGGCGCTGGGGCCAGGGGTAGAGATAGGGCCAGGCGAGGGCACCGGAGAAGGTGACATGGGCACTGAGGCCGAGCCGCCTGGAGGCGATGGCAGCGGCCTTGAGCTGATCGGCGGCCCACCGGGTGCGGGCGGCGGGATTGCCGCGCACCGCCGGGGGGGCGAAGCCGTCGAACAGGCTGTCATAGGCGGGGTGGACCGCCAGCAGCTGGCCCTGTAGATGGGTGGAGAGCTCGGTGATGACCAGCCCCCGCTCGGCCAGCAGACCGCTGATGTCGTCGCAATAATCCTGGCTGGCTGCCGCCTGGGTCAGATCGAACAGGCGCGAGTCCGTCGGCAGTTGCAGGCCGCGAAAGCCGAGGCTGGCGGCCCAGTCCGCCAGGCCGGTGAGGGTATCGAATGGCGGCTTGTCCCCCATGAACTGGGCGAGGAAGAGAGCCGGTCCCTTGATGGTCTTCATGGACACTCCTGCATCAAAGCGTGGTGTAAGGGATGAACTGACCGCCACTTGGCGACCGGCGGGGCCGGTCGCCAGCGGTTGCTTAGAACGGGGAGTCTGGGAAGTAGAACTCCTTGGCCGTCTGCGGGGTGATCAGCACCGAGGGAATGATGGTATTGGTCGGCAGCGGCTCACCCTTGAGACGAGCCTCGGCGGTGAGCATGATGGCGTCATACATGAACTTGGGGGAGTAGGAGACGTTGGCCTGGATGCGGGGATCGCTGCCATCCATCAGGGTCTTGATCGCTCCCTTGGCACCGGCGCCGCCAAATACAAGCTTGATGTCGGTGCGCTTGGCCTGATCGATGGCCTTGAGTGCCCCCACCGCCATGTCGTCATCGGCAGCCCAGACCGCGTCGATGTGCTTGAAGCGGGTCAGGAAGTCCTGCATCACCTTGAAGGCGTCGTCCCGGTTCCAGTTGCCATATTTGGCGTCAAGGAGCTTGATGTCGCCGTGCTGCTTCATCACGCCGGTGAAAGCGTCGAAACGCTCGTTGTCCAGGGTGGTGGGAATGCCGCGAAGGGCGACGATGTTCCCCTTGCCATTCAATGTCTTGGCCATGAACTCCGCCGGCAGTTTGCCAAAGGCGGTGTTGTCACCGGCCACGTAGGCATCCTGGGCACTGGTGTCGGTGAGGCCCCGATCCACCACGGTGACATAGACCCCCTTCTGCTTGACCTGGGCCACCGGCTTGGTCAGGGAGGCCGACTCGAAGGGGAAGATGACCAGGGTATCTATCTTGTTGACCGTCAGCAGATCCTGCAGCTGGTTGGCCTGATCCGGCGCCGTGGCGGCGGTCTTGACGATCACCTTGAGGTCGGGGTGTGCCTTCTCCAGATCCTCCTTGGCCTTGTTGGCCCACCAGACGATCCCCGCCGTGAAGCTGTGGGTCGCGGTCGGGATGGAGACTCCCAGCGTCATCTTCTCGGCTGCCGAAACGCTGCTGGCACCGAGCAAGAGGGCGCAAGCCCCCAGAGTGTGTAGCATCTTGTTCATCTTGATCGCCTCTTGACTGTTGGGCATCTGCCCGTTCCGTGTCTGGCGAGATAAGCCCCGCCGTGCCTGTTACCCGTTCTCGCTTTCTTCTATTCGCTCAACGCCTGCGTTGCATGAAGGCGACCATGATGATCACCACCCCTTGTACCGCGGCATTGAGATAAACGCTGATGATGCTGGTCAGATTGAGGATGTTGCTGATGACCGACAGGAGAATGGCTCCTACCAGAGTGCCGAAGATACGTCCTTCACCCCCCTTGAGGGAGGTCCCCCCCACCACCACGGCGGCGATGGCTTCCAGCTCCCACAAAAGCCCGGTGGTGGGGGTGGCGGAGCCCAGACGCGGCACATAGAGCAGGGTGGCGATGCCGACGCAGACCCCGAGCAGTGCATAGGTGAGCAGCTTGACCCGATCGACCCGGATGGCGGCGTAGCGCGCCACCTGCTCGTTGGAGCCGATCGCCTGTACGTGGCGGCCGAAGGCGGTGCGGTTGAGCAGCAAACCCCCGGCCAGCGCGACCAGCAGCAGGACCCAGACCGGAATGGGGAGCCCCAGCAGGCTGCCGTAATAGACGGGGCTGTAGACGTTGCCGAGGGTATCATCCAGGGTCAGGGCGCCCCCATCGGCCAGGTAGGTCAGCACGGCCCGGAAGATGCCGAGGGTGCCGAGGGTGACGATGAAGGGCTCAATCTTGCCGCTGGTGATGAGCAGGCCGTGACCGGCCCCGAATAGCAGGCCGAGTATCATGGCCAGTGCGATACCGAGGCTCACCACCAGCAGGGGGGCATCCGCCAGTATCCCGGTGCCGAGCTGGTTCATGATGAGGATCATGGCCCCGGCGATGAGGGCCGCCATGGCGCCGACCGAGAGATCGATGCCGCCGGACATGATCACGAAGGTCATGCCCACAGCGATGATGCCGATGAAGGCGGTGCGGGTCAGCACGTTGAGCAGGTTGTCCAGGGTGGCAAAGTCGGGGTTGAGCAAGGTCCCGAGCAGGCATAGCAGGATAAGCCCCAGCAGCGGACCCGTGCCCGAGAGCAGGGTGGAGAGCCGCGCCTTGCGGGTATCAGTGAGTGCCGGTTGCATGAGCGATCAACTCCTCTTCGGTCAGATGATGGGCAGGCAGCACCGCCTGCAGGCGGCCAGCCCGCAGCACGGCCACCCGGTGGCACAGGCCGATCAGTTCAATCAGCTCGCTCGAGATGACGATGACGGCGCGTCCCTCGGCGGCGATCCGCTGGATCAGAAAGTAAATGTCCCGCTTTGCGCCGACATCGACCCCCCGGGTGGGCTCGTCGAGCACGATCACCCGAGGGTCTGGGTGCAAAAATTTGGCCAGGGCCAGTTTTTGCTGGTTGCCCCCCGACATCATCCGGGCCCGGATGGAAGGGGCCCCTGCCCGGATGCCGAACTCCTCGATGGCGCGATCGAGGGCCGCCCGCTCCGCCCCCTTGTCCAGCCAGGGGTGGGCATAACGCGCCAGGGTCATCAGGGTGAGGTTCTCGGTCAGCCCGAGGTCGATGTGCAGCCCCTTGCCCTTGCGATCCTCCGGCAGATAGGTGAGGCCCTGCGTCGCGGCGGCGCGCGGGCTGTCGATGTGCACCTCCCTGCCCGCCAGCCAAAGGCTGCCGGCCCGGCGCTCGCGCAGGCCGAGGATGGCCTCGAAGGCCTCGGTGCGCCCGGCCCCCACCAGGCCGGCGAAGCCGTAGATCTCGCCGCTTTGCACCTCGAAACTCAGATCCTCGACCCAGCCGGGGACGCAGAGCCCTTTCACCGCGAGGGCGGTGTCGTTGCCTTGCGGGGGAGAGAGCCTTGGAGGGAACATGTCGGACATCTCGCGTCCCACCATCAGGTTCGCCATCTGCTGGCGACTGAGGGAGGCCGTCTCTTCGCGGCTGACGAAACGGCCGTCGCGCATGACCACCACCTCGTCGGTGACCCGCTGCACCTCGTCCAGCTTGTGGGAGATGTAGATGATGGTGGTGCCCTGGGCCTTGAGCCGGGCGATGAGGGCAAAGAGCCGCGTCGTCTCGCCAGGGGTCAGGGTGGCGGTCGGTTCATCCATGATGAGCAGTCGCGCCTGCCGGGACAGGGCCTTGGCAATCTCCACAAGTTGCTTCTCCGCCACGATAAGCTGCCGTACCTTGGTAGAAGGATCCCGCTGCAAGCCAACCTGCTCCAGGTAGTGGCGGGTCTGGCTGGCCATGGTGGCTTCGTCCAGCAACCAGCCCCGCTTCAGCTCATGGCCGAGGAACAGGTTCTGGGTCAGGGTCAGGTGTTCGGCCAGGTTGAGTTCTTGATGGATCAGCACTATGCCTGCCTGCTCTGCCTCACGGGATGAGGCCCACTGACACAGCTTGTCATCGATGCGGATCTCGCCGGCGCTGATGGACTCGTAACCGGCGAGCATCTTCATCAGGGTGGATTTGCCCGCGCCATTTTCCCCGAGCAGGCCATAGACGCGTCCCGCCGTCAGGCTGAAGTCGACGCCGTGCAGCACCCGGATAGGGCCGAACTCTTTGTAGACACCGCGAAATTCGACACTGAGGCTCATCCGTTTTTTCCTATGGCAATCGCCCCATGGGGCTGCTGGTGAAGGGGCATCAGGCGCTGCCTCTGATGACGAGGCTGTGCGGGAGCAGGCGTCCTGGGGGTGGGCTGCCAGGGGTATTCAAGCGCTGCAGCAACAGCCGGACCGCCTCGGCCCCCAGTTCGTCCATGGGCTGCGCCATGGTGGTGAGGGGAGGGGATAGGTGCCCGGCCAGGGCGATGTCATCGAATCCCATGATGGCGATGTCCTCCGGGATGCGCAGACCGGCTTCCTGCAGTCGTTGCATCAGGCCGATGGCCAGGGCATCGGCGACCGCGAAAACGGCCGTCGGGCGCGCCGGACTGTCGAGCAGTTGCTGCGCCACCTCGGCCCCCGCCTGAAAGCTGAAACTGCTGACCCGGATGTTCCACTCTTCTGCCAGGACCAGCCCCGCTTCCGCCAGGGCCTGGTGAACACCGGCTTCCCGTTGGCGGGCATAGAGATAGGCGGGGTCTGCGCCGATGAGTGCGATGCGGCTATGGCCGCGGCCAAGCAGATAGCGAACCGCCTCGGCCGCCGCGCCCTGGTTGTCGATGCCCACATAGGGGACGGGCATGGCGGGATCAAACTCGCAGCAGGCCACCCAGGGCAGGGCATTGATCTCCTGGCTCAATCCCTGCTGGATGGAGTCGGGATCCAGACAGATGGCGCCATCGGCCCTGTGGGTGCGCAGCAGCTCGAAGGCCGAACGTTCCCGACCCGGATCTGCGCCGGTGTCGCACAGCAGCACGAAGTAGCCGTGCTGACGGGCGACCCTGTCGATGCCCCGCACAATCTCGATGTAAAAGGGGTTACCGAGATCCGGCACCATGATGAGCAGCAGCCCGCTCTTGGCGGTGCGCAGGCTGGTGGCGAGCTGATTGACCCGATAACCGAGCTCATCGATCGCGCGGTTGACCTTGGCCCGGGTCTTGGCGGTCACCCCTTCCTGCTGGTTGAGTACCCGGGAGACAGTCGCGACCGATACCCCGGCCCGCGCCGCCACGGCTGCCATGGAGACGGGATTGACGGGGGCGGAGGCTCGGCTCATTGGGATTTCCTGTGTGAAATGTAATCGATTACATTTCTAGATGAGGGAAGGTGAGTTCGCAAGTTTTTGGTAACAAAAAATAACAACAATTTATGTCTTTGATTTAATGGCGATCTATTGGGCTGAACTTGCATGCACTTTAGGGGATTAGCCAAGAATCCCGGTTCGGGGAAGGGGGCATCACGACACATCTTCATATTCTGAGTGAGACATTGTTGGCATGGGCCGGTGAAAAGGGGCGTCTCTTGTGTCATGCCAGATGGGGAAGTCTGGCCGTCGGTGTCTTGAGGGCCCTCGTTTAGCGGCTTCTGAATGTCGTGCAAGCGCCCTCTGGACGTTAGCCTCCAATCATGAACACCCGGGATTGTCGTATCTCGCCCTGTATTCATCCGGCGCGGCCTGGCTGGCTCACACAGGGCCCAGAAAATGTGTGAAACGAAGACTTTTCCGGTGTTGCATTCCCGCTGCTCCGCTATGCCAGGGACGGCGCCCAGCAACGCCAGCGACGATAAGAGTGAGCCGCAATGCAGGCAAGCCAGGTTTTTCGTTGCCACATCCATTCTTGTTCCTTCTCGAGTGCGCCCATGCCAGAGGGTGAGTCCCGCTCATCTGCCCCGCGTTGGTTGGCCATATCCATCGATGTTGAAAAACATTTCTGTCATGTTTTATTGTTATGTTATAACGAATCGTTTTTTTCAACTGGTAATGATTTTCGTTTGGATGGACAGGATGACAAACAGATACAGGCATGCAGTATGGTGCGCCCTGGCGCTGATGGCAGGGGTCAATAGCGCCCATGGCAAACCGCTTTCCATGGTGGGACCCTGGGAGATCCACAGCATAGATCCCGCCAGCAACGGGGTCTTCTTTACCCGCATGCAGGTGGCAGAGACGTTGGTCGAGGTCGATGGCAAGGGGGCCTTGCTGCCCGGTCTGGCGAGCGCCTGGTCTGCGTCGGAAGATGGTCTGCAGTGGCGCTTTACCCTGCGCCCTCACGCCCATTTTCACGATGGTTCCGAGGTGAGCGCCGCGCAAGCTGCCTGGGCTCTGCAACAGGCCTGGCGAAAACCTGGGGTATTGCAAAGCGCGCCCATCGCGGCCATCGAAGCCAGGGAGGGGGCCCTCATGGTCATCCTGCACGAACCATTTGCTCCCCTGGCCGCCGTGCTGGCCCACCCCAGCACCCAGATCCTGGCCAGGGCTGCGTATGACGACAAGGGGCAGGTGACCCGGGTCATCGGCTCGGGGCCTTATCAGGTAACCCGGTTGCAGCAGCCCCAGCGGGTCGAAACCACCCGTTTCGATGGCTGGGATGGACCCAAGCCTGCCATCGAGAAGGTAAGTTATCTCACGGTCGGGCGTCCCGAGAGCCGCACCCTGATGGCCGAGAGTGGTCAGGCCGATATCGCATGGGGGCTGGATCCGGTGAGCATCCGCCGTCTGCAGCAGGCACCCCGGGTGGAGATCGCCTCGGTCACTCTGCCGCGCACCATTCAGCTCAAGTTGAACGGCTCCGACTCGCGCCTGAGCGATCCCGCCGTACGCCGTGCCCTCAGTCTGGCGACCGATCGGGTCGGCATGGCAACGGCGCTGCTGCGCGATCCCGAGATGGCGGCGACCCAGCTCTTCCCCCCGAGTTTGCGTGACTGGCATCAGCCAGGGCTGAGCCCGCTGGCCTATGACGTCAAGGCGGCCGAGGCGGCCTTCGCGGCGGCGGGCTGGCACAAGGGGAGTGACGGCGTGCTGCAAAAAGGGGGCGAGCGTTTTGCTCTGACCCTGCGCACCTTCCCGGACAGGCCGGAGCTGCCGCTGCTGGCCACCGCACTGCAGGCCCAGTGGAAGGCGGTGGGGGTCGATCTCAAGGTGGCGGTGGGGAACTCGAGCGAGATCCCGGCGGGCCATCAGGATGGCTCCCTCCAGCTCGGTCTCTATGCCCGCAATTACGCCCTGGTGCCGGATCCCCTGGTGACCCTGCTGGGGGACTTGGCCCCTGGCGGTGCCGACTGGGGGGTGATGAACTGGCAATCCTCCACGCTGACCAGCCAGCTTGCCGAGCTTGGGCGGGGCAAGCTGGCCGCTGACGAAGCCGCCCTGCTGCGCCGGGACATCGCCACCACCTTGCAGCAGGAGCTGCCGCTGCTGCCGCTTGCCTGGTATCGCCAGAGTGCGGCGGTGAGCCGGGATCTCAACGGCTTTGAACTGGATCCCCAGGAGCGCAGCTACTACCTGACCCAGCTCTCCTGGAGCCAGAAATGAGCAGCATCTCGATGAGTGCCGTGATGGGGATCCTGAGCCAGCGCTTGCTGCAGGCCATGATGGTGGCCCTGCTGGTGGCGGGTCTCTGCTTTCTGATGGTGCAGTCCCTGCCCGGGGATATCGCCTTTCGTATCGCCGCCGGTCGCTATGGCTATGACTATGTCACCGCCGAAGCTGCCGCTGCGGTGCGCGCCGAGCTTGGGCTGGCGGGATCGGCCCTCGGTCGCTTCGGCGACTGGCTCTGGGCATTGCTGCAGGGGGATCTGGGCAACTCACTGGTGACGGGCGCGCCGGTGGCGGGGGAGATAGCCCATCACCTGGGGGCGACCCTCTCCCTGGCGCTGACGGCCGTGGCCCTGGCACTCCTGTTGGCCCTGCCGCTGGGCAGCCTGAGCGCCTTGCGCCCGGGCGGGATCTGCGATCGCCTGACTCTGGGCTGGAGCGTGCTGATGCGCGCACTGCCTCCCTTCCTGCTCGGTCTGGTGCTGATGGTGACGATCTCCGCCAAGCTCGGCTGGCTCAGTGCTGCTGGTCACGGGGAGGGGCACAACATCTGGCTGCCCGCCCTGACCCTGGGGCTCGGCCTCTCCGGCGTGCTGGCCCGGGTGGTGCGCGAGAGCGTGCTGGGGGTGGTGACGTCTCCTTACTATCGCTTCGCCCGGACCAAGGGGCTCTCTCCCTGGCGGGTCTTCTGGCGTCATGGTCTGCGCAACAGCGGGGTCAGCGTCATCGCCTACACCAGCGTGCAGTTGGTGCTGCTCATCGAAGGGGTCGTGGTTGTGGAGAGTCTGTTTGCCTGGCCCGGCATCGGCCACGCCCTGGTGCATGCCGTCTTCTGGCGCGATGTGCCCATGGTACAGGGCACTGTGCTGGTGCTGGCGGCGCTCTTCGTGCTGCTCAATACCCTCACCGACCTGCTTTGCCTGCTCATCGATCCCCGCGGTTCCAAGGAGTCCTGATCATGTCCTCTTCATTCAAGGCAGGCCTGCTCCTGCTGTTGCTGATGGTGCTGTTTGCCCTGCTGGCGCCCCTCGTCTGGGCCGATCCGGCGGCGCAGGATCTCTCCCGCTTCCTGGCCGGTCCCTCCTGGCAAGAGCCTTTGGGGCAGGATCAGATGGGGCGCAGCCTGATGGCGCGGCTGGCTGCGGCCACCCGCCTCTCCCTCACTCTGGGGTTGCTGTGCGTGCTCACTGCCGCCTTGCTCGGCTGCCTGCTCGGTTGGCTCAGCGTCTGGCGCGGTGGCTGGCTGGACGGCCTGTTGCGCAGTCTGGCTGACGGCGTGCTGGCCCTGCCCAGCCTGCTGCTGGTGCTGCTCTTCTCCGCCATGGCCCAGGGCGGTTTTGCCATCCTCTATTTCGGTCTGGCCATGGCCCAGTGGGTGGAGTACTACCGGGTGGTGCGGGCCCGTAGTCGCACCCTGCTGGCCTCTCCCCAGGTGGAGGCTTCCCGTCTGCTTGGCTTCGGCAATGGCTATGTGATCCGTCGCCACCTCTGGCCCGAACTGGCTCCCCAACTGCTCACCATGATGGCCTTCGGCCTCGCCGGGGCCATCCTGACCCTCTCAACCCTGGGCTTCGTCGGGGTGGGCATTCAACCCCCCACGCCCGAACTCGGGCTGATGATGACGGAGGCACTGCCCCATTATCAGGAGGCGCCCCGCCTGCTGCTGGCCCCCATCGCCGTGATGGGATTGATGTTGCTGTCCCTGGTGTTGCTCACGCAGGGCGCGAAGCGCCAAGAGAGTGAGCCATCCCCGTTGGGGTCAATGCAGCCAGTGAATGCAGGAGTAGCGTCATGAGCGTCATACATATCGAAGGTCTCAAGGTCGACGATGGTCACCGGGTGCTGTTGCAGGAGCTTGACTTGCAGCTCTCGCCGGGGCAGGCCTTGACCCTGATCGGGGAGAGCGGCTCCGGCAAGTCCCTGCTGGCCCATGCCCTGATGGGCACCCTGCCCGAACCGCTCGGCGCCCAGGGGCAGCTGTCGCTGGCGGGGCGGCACTACAGCCTGGGGGCGCCGGAGCGGCTACGCGCCCTCTGGGGACGGGAGCTCGCCATGCTGCCCCAGGAGCCGGTGCTGGCGCTGGATCCTACCATGGGGCTGCTGCGCCAGGTGGAGGAGGGGTGGCTCGGTGGGCGGCAGGAGGCCAGAGTGCGGGCCAGGGCCGCCTTGTCAGGGCTGGGGCTCGATGGGCGCGAGCGCCACTTCCCGCACCAGATCTCCGGCGGCATGGCCCAGCGAGCGGCCTTTGCCGCCGCCACCCTGGGGCAGGCGCGCCTGCTCATCGCCGATGAACCCAGCAAGGGGCTCGACAGCCAGGCCCGTGCTCACTTGCAGCAACGGCTGCAGGGCTACCTCGCCGAGTCCCGCCACCTGTTGACCATCACCCATGATCTCGCCCTGGCCAGGGCCCTGGGGGGCTGGGTGCTGGTGATCCGGGGCGGGGAAGTGGTGGAGCAGGGGCCTGCCGAGCGGGTGTTGCACCACCCCCTCCACCCCTATACCCGCCAGCTGCTGGCGGCGGAACCAGCGGCCTGGCCCGTGCCCCGCTTCCCGGCCAAGGGGGAGTGGCTGCTCAAGGGGGAGGGGCTCGGCATGGGGTACGGGGAGCACACCCTGTTCGAGGGGCTCGACGTGCAGATAGCCGAGGGGGAACGACTGGCCATCATGGCGCCGAGTGGCGTCGGCAAGAGCACCCTCGGCAATCTGCTGCTCGGGTTGCAACGGCCGCGGGCCGGGCGGGTACGGCGCCGGGAAGGGATTGAGGCCCATCGCTGGCAGAAGCTCTATCAGGATCCGGTGCAGGCCTTCGCCAGCCGGGTGAGCCTTGGCACCCTGTTCGAGGATCTGCTGCGGCGCCACCGCCTCTCCGGCGCCGTGCTGGACGCCTATCTGGAACAGCTCGGGCTCAGCCCCCGGCTGCTCGCGCGGTTGCCGAGTCAGGTCTCCGGCGGCGAGCTGCAGCGGCTCTCCCTCATCCGGGCCCTGTTGCTGCGCCCCGTGCTGCTGTTTGCCGACGAACCGACCTCGAGGCTGGATCCCCTCAGCCAGCAGCAGACCATGGCCTGCCTCGACGGGGCCCTCGGCGAGATAGGCTGCGCCCTCTTGCTGGTGACCCACGACGAGGATCTGGCCATCAAGATGGGGGAGCGTTGCCTGCGCCTCGGCCAGGGGGCCCAGCCAGCCGCATCCGCCCGGCCCGCTCTGGCGGCCTGTGGATGAGCGGCGACCCGGAAGAGGCACAGATAACCCGCTGATTTTCAGCATCGACGGGGCCATGAGCCCCGTCACATTAGAAAAACTAGGGAAAGAAGATTATAAAGATTCGTTCGTTTTTTGTGACATGAATCACTAATATTACCGCTGCCAGCAGAGCGTCCTGCTCCTGGCAGGTGCGGGTCCTCCGCCTTGTGTGTTTACCCTCAGTGACCTTGTTTGGATCCCCTTGCAGCCCTCTGCCAGGGGCGTGGCAGCATTTTGATGATTTGCGGACAACAGCTATGAATCGGCACAGCTTCTATCCCCTGTTTTTCCTGACCATATTGATGGTCGCCGTGGGTCAGATGACCCAGACCCTGTATGTCCCCTCCATTCCCATGATGGCGGGGGACTTCCACGTGGCCTCCGGCCAGCTGCAGGCGGTGATGGCTTGCTACCTCATCCCCTACGGCCTCTCCCAGTTTGTCTACGGGCCGCTCTCCGATCGCATCGGTCGCCGCCCGGTGTTGATCATCGGCATGATGGTGTTCCTGGTGGGTACCCTGACCATCCAGCTGATCCCGCACTTCGCGGCCCTGCTGGCCGGCAGCTTCATCCAGGGGCTGGGCACGGGGGCGGGCGGCGCCATGAGCCGTACCGTGATGCGGGATCGCTACAGCGGCGCCGAACTCAACCGGGCCAACAGCCTGGTGAGCATGGGGGTGATCTTCTCCCCGCTGCTGGCGCCGGTGCTGGGGGGCTGGCTGACCGAACTGTTCAACTGGCGCGCCGGTTACTGGTTCCTGTTCGGCTTCGGTGCCTTGACCACATTGGCGCTGCTGCTCTGGTTCGCCGAGACCCTGCCCGAGGCTGCCCGCCAGCAGCCGCTGCGGGTCAGTGCCGCCTATCGCCACGTGCTCGGCAATCCGCGCTTCCAGGGCAACCTGCTCTGCCTGATGGCGACCTTCGCGGGGCTGGCGGTGTTCGAGGCGGCGGCCGGGGTGCTGCTCGGCGATGTGCTCAAACTGAGCGCCCGCACCGTCAGCGTGCTGTTTGTGCTGCCGCTGCCCGGCTACCTGTTCGGCGCCTGGCTCTCGGCTCGCCTGAGCTATCGCCTGAGCCAGGGCAAGCTGATGCGCCTTGGCATCGCCTTCCTGGGGCTGGGGTCGCTCATCATCCTGTTGCCGGGTCTGTTCGGGCTGGTGAGTGCAGCCTCCCTGGTGGGCGGTGCGGCCGTCTACTTCATCGGCAGCGGCATTCTCTATCCGACCGCGACCTCCTGCGCCATCGAGCCCTTCCCGGGTCAGGCGGGGACGGCCGGTGCCATCCTCGGCGGCATGCAGAACCTGGGGGCGGGTATCGTCACCCTGCTGGCGGCCAGCTTCCCCATGCAGGGTCAGCTGACCCTGGGGGCCATCATGACGGTGATGGTGCTGATCGTGGCCTTGAGCTTCCTCTGGTTGCGCCATCATGGCTCACCCCACGAGCAGATGGCCGTGTGACAGCCGCTTGAATCCCCAAGCCCGCCCCTCAACCGGCGGGCTTTTTTATGCGCCGACCCCGTGGAACGGCGGGAATGGGGGCAGAGTGAAGCAGAGTAAAACGCTGCCTTAAGGCAATATGGCAGTCATGGGTGGCTGGTTTTTGGTGGGATAGTGGTGGACATTGCCATGCAGGCAGAAATCAGGCAAAGAAAATGCCCGTCAGATACTGACGGGCATTTTGAGTTGGCACCCCGGAATGCCGTTGCCGGTTTGGGCCCTTGAACCGTCGGTTCAAGGCGGGGATCGAGTCTGACCGCAGGCTTCTCGGTCGAGCCGAGCATGCGCAATAGCCAGAAGGCAGATCCCCTGTTTGGTATGAATATCGGCTCGGGGACTTGAACCGGCTGACAAACACTCCAGGGAATTTTAAAACGGGTGGCGATTAGGGCTGCAGGCCCTCTTCATTGGACTCGCCATATTGTCCGTGCTCGATCAGGGCTGCTTCTATGGTGCGTTGCAGCATCTTGATCCGCTTGTCCATGGTCTCAGAGTATTGGTGGTTTTTCTCTTTTTCAAGGCAAAGCTCATGACAGAAGTTGAGCGCCGCCATCACCGCCAGCTGTTCGTTGCTGGAGACCTTGGAACGCTGACGCAAGTCGATGAGCTTGTCCGACAACTGGTCGGCGGCCTGGCGCAGGGCGTCCTGTTGTCCCAGGGGACAGGATACTTTGTAGGGACGTCCCAGAATGACGATTTCTACGGCCTCTATGCTCATGCCTTCCTCAATACGGCGGGGCTTTTCTCCGCCTTTATCCACGTGGACAACTGGGCGGGACTATATAGCGCAGATGCAGAAGTTTCAAGGCCTTGCTGGCTCTGGAAGGGGGAGAATGCTAGGATCCTGACCATAAATTTCGCATATTTGCCTGAACTTTGAGCGGATCTTAGATGAGCAAAACAACCCCCCTGAAATACGCGGCCGTGGCCGACCTGATGGAGCAGCACGAGCTGATGGCGACGGCTGTCGAGGCCCATGGCGTCATCTGTGGTCTGATCTGCGGTGGCGTGGTGCTGGACGACAAGAGCTGGCTGCCGCCCTTCAACGATCTGGTCAACGACGGTTTCGGTCTGCCGGCCCCGGTGCGCCAGGTGATGACCGATCTCTATCAGGGCGTCATCGAGAGCCTGATGGCCCAGAAGGGCGTCGAGCTGCTGCTGCCAAGCGATGAGGCTCCCCTCGATGAGCGCATCGATTCGCTGGTGGACTGGTCCCAGGCCTTCCTCGCCGGTTTCGGTGTGGTGCAGCAGGAGCTCTCCCGGGCTTCGGAAGAGCTGCAGGAGATGATCCAGGACATCGCCAGCATCACCCAGGTGAGCGCCGAGTTCGATCAAGAGGACGAGGAGAACGAAGCCTCCTTCCTGGTGCTCTACGAGCACGTGCGCCTCGGCGTCATGATGGCGTTCGAGGAGTTTGGCAAGCGCCCGCAGACCCCGAGCACGCCGCCGACCCTGCACTGACCCCTCGCCAATCGTTGAACGGAGCGCCCCTGTGGCGCTCCGTTTTTTTGCGCCATTGCCTATGGCGATGCGCAGGTTCCGGCAGGACGCTTGCTTAAACGCCGGTCGCCGCTGCGCTTTTTGCCCGCGCCGTCGCATCCTGCCCCCGGGCTTTGTGGTAGCATTGCTCCACGTTTTCAGCTTTCTTCCTCATCTCATGTCTCAATCCTCTCTGGTTAACGTCGATGTGGCTATCGTCGGCGGCGGTATGAGCGGTGCCGTGCTGGCACTCTCCCTCGCGGCCCTGCGCGGCGCGGATGGCGAGCCCCTGCGAGTCCTGCTGCTGGAGGCGAGCGCCCCCGAACTCAATGCGCATCCCGGCTTCGACGCCAGGGCCATCGCCCTGTCGGCCGGTACCTGCGAGGCCCTTGTCCGGCACGGGATCTGGCCGCGCTTCGCCCCCCACTGCGCCCCCATCACCCATATCCATGTCTCCGACAAGGGCCACGCCGGCCAGACTCACCTCACCGCGGCGGAGTACGGCTTGCCAGCGCTTGGCCAGGTGATCGAACTGTCCGCGGCCGGGATCACTCTGCAACAGGGGATGGCACAGTGCCCGCACATCCGGGTCTGTTGCCCGGCCCAACTGGCGGACATCGAGCCGCTGGAGGAGGGGGTCAGACTGCGCCTTGCCAGCGGCGAGTACTACCAGACCCGGCTGCTGGTGGCGGCCGATGGGGGCAACTCCACCGTGCGCCAGCACTTCAAGCTGCCGGTGACGCGCCACGACTACGGCCAGAGCGCCATCATCGCCACCGTCAAGACGGCCGAGGATCCGGCCGGCCGCGCGTTCGAGCGTTTCACCGAGGGGGGGCCGCTGGCCTTGCTGCCCATGCAGGAGGGACTCTCCTCCCTGGTGTGGAGCGTGCAGCGGGATCAGGCAGACGCCCTGATGGCCCTGGATGAGCAGGCTTTTCTCGCCCAGTTGCAGCAGGCGTTCGGCTGGCGGCTCGGGCGCTTCCTGCAAACCGGGGTTCGCCATGTCTACCCGCTGGCCCTGGCGGCCACCGACTATCCCCTGGCCCAGCGTACCGTGCTGGTGGGCAATGCCGCCCATCTGCTGCACCCCATCGCCGGCCAGGGTTTCAACCTCGGCATGCGCGACCTCGACCTGCTCACCCAGGCGCTGGCCAGGGCGCTGGCCGCCGGGGAGGACATCGGCAGCTTCGAGGTCTTGAACAGCTATTGGCGCCAGCGCCGGGACGATCAGGCCCATACCATCTGGCTGACTTCGTCTTTGGCCCAGCTCTTCTCCAACGGCCATGGCCCCCTGGTGGCGGGCCGCAATCTGGCGCTCTCCCTGATGGGGCGCCTGGGCTGCCTCAAGGCGCCGCTGGCGAACCAGACTCTGGGGTTCGTCAGCCAGACGACGAGATGAGGGAAATGCTGCCAACGAGCAGGCTCCCCGCTAATTGATTGATGATGCCGGTGGCCACGGCGGCCGGTCAGAAGGAACAAGAAGATGCAAATGCAGACGGTGGATGTGGTGATCGTGGGGGGCGGCATGGTGGGCCTCGGACTCGCCGCCGCCCTCAAGAACAGCGCCCTGAGTGTGGCCATCGTCGAGGGGCAACTGCCCGAGACGACGCTCGGGGAGGCGCCGGACAACAGGGTCAGTGCCCTGAGCCTTGCCAGCCAGCGGATCCTGCAGGCCGTGGGGGCCTGGGATGGCATCGAGGGTCGGCGCCTGCAGGCCTACGACAAGATGGCGGTGTGGGAGCAGGACAGCTTCGGCCACATCGATTTCGATGCCGCCAGCCTGCGCCAGTCCGCCCTTGGTCACATCGTCGAAAACCGGGTCATCCAGCTTGCGCTGCTCGATGCCATTCTTGATGGCAATGGTGGCGCCGGCAATATCCAGCTGCTGAGCCCGGCGCGGGCCAAGAGCCTGCAAGTGGGGGAGGCGGGGGCGGTGCTGCTGCTGGAAGATGGCCGCGCCCTCTCGGCCAAGCTGGTGGTGGCGGCCGATGGCGCCCACTCCTGGGTGCGCCGTCAGGCGGACATTCCCCTCACCAGCTGGGATTACGGCCACCACGCCCTGGTGGCGACGGTGCGCACCATTGAACCCCACGAGGGGGTGGCCCGCCAGATCTTCACCCCGGATGGTCCGCTCGCCTTCCTGCCCCTGTGGCAGCCGGATCTCTGCTCCATCGTCTGGTCCATTCCCGCTGCCCGGGCCGAGGCCCTCTGTGCCTGCGACGAAGCATCGTTCAATCGCCAGCTCACGGCGGCCTTCGACGGCCGGCTTGGGCTGTGCAAGGTGGAAGGGGCCCGTGGCGCCATCCCGCTCACGGCGCGTTATGCTCGCGACTTTGCCCGCGAGCGGCTGGTGCTGGTGGGGGATGCGGCCCACACCATACACCCGCTGGCAGGGCAGGGGGTCAACCTCGGACTGCTGGATGCGGCGACCCTGGCGGAGCAACTGCTCAAGAGCCAGCGCGCCGGCGCCGACATCGGCCTGCTCGCCAACCTGCGCGGTTACGAGCGCTGGCGCAAGAGCGAGGCCGCCCGCATGCTGGCGGCGATGGAGGGGCTCAAGCGGCTGTTTGGCGGTGGTCACCCCCTGAAGAAGCTGGTACGGGGCGCCGGACTGCGGATGGTGGATACCCTGACGCCCCTCAAACAGGGGATGATCCGGGCCGCCATGGGGCTGGACGGAGAGTTGCCGGCCCTGGCCAAGGGTGAAAAAATCTAATATTACCCAGGCTTTATCGCAATAAAACTAATCTGACGAGGCTGAATGCCCCCATGGAGCACCAGCCTTTAATGTTGGCGTAGACGGAAACGTTTTTCTGTAAATTGTGACGAAACGGTAAAAACCAACATTTAATCTCGCAAAAAGCCGGTTGATACTGTTTTTATCACTGTTTTTACCTTAGTGTCTGGTGTCAGTTTAAAGAGTGTGGATTAGTTTTTTTTGAGCGGAGGCATTCTGCTCTTGTCATATAATCCGCACCGTTCACGGAATCACTCTTGCCCTGCAAGGGCGAGAACGAGCGCAGACCTGGCGAGCCAGTCTCTCTCCTGTACCGGAGCGAGGAAGAGGCCAGGTGTTGTCGCCAACGCTTTAGGGCTCTTTGCTAAGGAAAGAATGCGATGATCCAGACTACAGTACTGCATCCCAAGCACCTGGAAGCGGGCGCCAAGATGGTGGATTTCCACGGTTGGGAAATGCCCATCAACTACGGTTCCCAGCTGGAAGAGCACCACGCGGTGCGCACCGATGCGGGCATGTTCGATGTCTCCCACATGACCATCGTCGACCTCACCGGCGAACGGGTCAAAGCCTTCCTGCAACACCTGCTGGCCAACGACGTGGCCAAGCTCACCGTCTCCGGCAAGGCCCTCTACAGCGGCATGCTCAATCCGGATGGCGGCGTCATCGATGACCTCATCACCTATTACCTGACCGATACCTTCTACCGCCTGGTGGTGAACTCCGCCACCCGCGAGAAGGATCTGGCCTGGATCCGCCATCACGCCGCCGATTTCGGGGTGAACGTCACCGAACGTCCCGAACTCGCGATGATCGCGGTGCAGGGCCCGCAAGCCAAGGCCAAGGCAGCCAAGGTGTTCAGCCCTGAGCAAAACGCCGCAGTGGAAGGCATGAAGCCCTTCTTCGGCGTGCAGGCCGGGGATCTCTTCATCGCCACCACCGGCTACACCGGCGAAGAGGGCTACGAGATCGTGGTGCCGCAAGAGCAGGCGTGCGATCTGTGGCAGGCACTGCTGGATAACGGCGTGGCTCCCTGCGGCCTCGGTGCCCGGGACACCCTGCGTCTGGAAGCGGGCATGAACCTCTACGGTCAGGACATGGACGAATCCATCTCTCCACTGGCCGCCAACATGGCCTGGACCCTGGCCTGGGAGCCGGCGGATCGCCAGTTCATTGGCCGCGCCGCCCTGGAGGCCCAGAAAGCCGCCGGCACTAGCCCCAAGCTGGTCGGTCTGGTGATGGAAGAGAAGGGCGTGCTGCGTGCCGGCATGCCGGTCACCTTCACCAGCGCGAGCGGCGAGAGCCGGGAAGGGGTGATCACCTCTGGCTCCTTCTCCCCGACCCTGGGTTACAGCATCGCCCTGGCCCGTGTCCCCCGCGACATCGGTGCCGAGGCCCAGGTCGAGATCCGCAAGAAGCTGGTCACCGTGAAAGTCACCAAGCCAGCGTTCGTGCGCAACGGCCAGCCGCTGGTGTAATTCTTGATTGCGGTGAAGGCGTTACCCCTTCGCCCGTTACTTTTGTTGAAGCGATCCAAGCACATCATAAAGGAAGCAGAAATGAGCCATATCCCGAGCGAACTGAAATATGCCACCTCCCACGAGTGGATCCGTGTCGAAGCCAACGGTGAGGCCGTGGTCGGTATTACCGAGCACGCCCAGGATCTGCTGGGGGACATGGTGTTCGTGGATCTGCCGGAAGTAGGCAAGCAGGTCAGCGCCGGTGAGGAGTGCGCCGTGGCCGAGTCGGTGAAAGCCGCCTCCGATATCTACAGCCCGGTGAGCGGCGAGATCCTGGCCGTCAACGAAGAGCTGGAAGGCAGCCCCGAGCTGGTCAACTCCGATCCCTACGACGCTGGCTGGCTGTTCCGCATCAAGCTGAGCGACGCCAGTGAGCTCGCCAACCTGCTGGACGCCGACGGCTACCAGAACGTGGTGGACGAAGAGTAAGCATGCCGGGCCCTGCAAGGATTTGCAGGGCCTTTTTGTTTGGCCGCCAGTTGCAGCTGCTGCCCTGGTGGCCGGGTGAAGTCGCCCGCGCCAGCCCGCGAGTCCCAGCCGGATGAGACGGGCAGGCCGCCAGAATCGCGACCCCCGTCGATGCCCCTTGCGCATCTCGTGCCTGCCCGCTGGGCGGTGCACCGAACATGAGTGGAGTCGGCGCCGCCGGCTCGAGAATATCTATCAGGGCTTCTTTAGCAGGACCTATTGATCAGGAAATCAGGGAAATGACCCAGTCACTGTTTGAACTCGAACAAAAAACCGACTTCATCCGCCGCCACATCGGCCCGGGTGAGGAAGAGCTGCGCGCCCTGCTGGCCGTGGTGGGCGCCGAGAGCCTGGACGATCTCATCGATCAGACCGTCCCCGCCGCCATTCGCCGTCCGGGCCCGCTCGGCATCGGTGCTCCCATGACCGAGGTGGAGGCCCTGGTCAAGCTCAGGGGCTACGCCGCGAAGAACAAGATTGCCAAGAGCTACATCGGCATGGGTTATCACGACACCCACGTGCCCCATGTCATCTTGCGCAACGTGCTGGAAAACCCGGGCTGGTACACCGCCTACACCCCCTATCAGCCGGAGCTGGCCCAGGGCCGTCTCGAGGCGTTGCTGAACTTCCAGCAGCTCACCCTTGATCTCACGGGGATGGATCTCGCCAGCGCCTCCCTGCTGGATGAGGCCACTGCCGCCGCCGAGGCCATGGCCCTTGCCAAGCGCATGGCCAAATCCAAATCCAACCTCTTCTTCGTGGCCGACGACGTGCACCCTCAGGTGATCGACGTGGTCAAGGAGCGGGCGGTGCACTTTGGCTTCGATGTCCAGGTGGGCCCCGCTGCCGAGGCGGTGAGCGAAGAGGTGTTCGGTGCCATGTTCCAGTACCCGACCACTACCGGCAGCGTCACCGATCTGCGTGCTCTGATCGCCGCCGTCCAGGCCCAGAAGGGTCTGGCCTGCGTCGGCGCCGACATGCTCTCCTTGCTGCTGCTCAAGTCCCCCGGCGAACTGGGGGCGGACGTGGTGTTCGGCTCTGCCCAGCGCTTTGGCGTACCCATGGGTTACGGTGGCCCGCACGCCGCCTTCTTCGCTACCCGCGATGCCTACAAGCGCTCCATGCCGGGCCGCATCATCGGCGTCTCCAAGGATGCCCGCGGCAAGGCTGCCCTGCGCATGGCGATGCAGACCCGTGAGCAACACATTCGCCGCGAGAAGGCGAACTCCAACATCTGTACCGCCCAGGTGCTGCTGGCCAACATGGCGAGCTTCTACGCCGTCTACCACGGCCCGGTGGGGCTGAAAACCATCGCCTCCCGCGTCCATCGCCTGACCTCCATCCTGGCGCTGGGGCTGACCGCCAAGGGCGTGGCCCTCAAGCACGACAGCTGGTTCGATACCCTGACCGTGCTGACTGCTGACAAGAGCGGACTGGTTGCCAAGGCCGAAGGGCTTGGTATCAACCTGCGCGCGGATCTGGACGGCGCCGTAGGCATCTCCTTGTCCGAGACCACCACCCGCGAAGACGTGGCCGAGCTGTTTGATCTCTTCCTCGGCCAGGGTCATGGCCTCGACGTCGCCGCCCTGGATGCCAAGGCGCAGGCGCACCACGCCATCCCGCAGGATCTGCTGCGCACCGATGCCGTGCTGACCCACGAGGTGTTCAACAAGTACCACTCCGAGACCGAGATGTTGCGCTACATCCACCGTCTCGAGGCGAAAGACCTGGCCCTGAACTACGCCATGATCTCGCTCGGCTCCTGCACCATGAAGCTCAACGCCACCGCCGAGATGATCCCGGTGACCTGGCCCGAGTTTGGCAAGCTGCACCCGTTCGCGCCGCTGGCCCAGACCCAGGGCTATCAGCTGCTGCTGGCGGATCTGGAAGATTGGCTGGTGAAGGTGACCGGCTACGACGCCGTCTGCATGCAGCCGAACTCCGGCGCCCAGGGTGAGTACGCGGGCCTCCTGGCCATTAAGAAGTACCACGAGTCCCGCGGCGAGGGGCATCGCGATGTGTGCCTGATCCCGGCCTCCGCCCACGGCACCAACCCGGCGTCTGCCCAGATGGCGGGCCTCAAGGTCATCGTCACCGCCTGCGACAAATTCGGTAACGTGGATCTGGACGACCTGCGCGCCAAGGCCGCCGAGGTGGGGGATCAGCTCTCCTGCCTGATGGTGACCTATCCCTCCACCCACGGGGTGTACGAGGAGACCATCAAGGAGGTGTGCGACATCGTGCACCAGTATGGTGGTCAGGTGTACCTGGACGGCGCCAACATGAACGCGCAAGTGGGCCTGACGGCGCCCGGTTTCATCGGCGCGGACGTCTCTCACCTCAACCTGCACAAGACCTTCGCTATCCCCCATGGCGGTGGCGGTCCCGGCATGGGACCCATCGGCGTGAAGCAGCATCTGGCGCCGTTCGTGGCCGGTCACGCCGTGGTCAAGACCGACAAGGAGAGCCGTGACAACGGCGCCGTGTCGGCGGCCCCGTTCGGTTCGGCCAGCATTTTGCCCATCAGCTGGATGTATATCGCCATGCTGGGTGACGAGGGTCTGAAGAAGTCCACTCAGGTGGCCATCCTCAACGCGAACTACCTGGCCAAGAAGCTGGGGGAATCCTTCCCCGTGCTCTACACCGGTCGCAACAACCGCGTCGCCCACGAGTGCATCCTGGACATTCGTCCGCTCAAGGAAGCCTCCGGCATCAGCGAGATGGACGTGGCCAAGCGGCTGATGGACTACGGCTTCCACGCACCGACCATGAGCTTCCCGGTGGCGGGCACCCTGATGGTCGAGCCGACCGAATCCGAATCCAAGCGCGAGCTGGATCGCTTCGTCGAAGCCATGACCCGTATCCGCGCCGAGATTGCCAAGGTGCAGGACGGCCACTGGAGCCTGACCGACAACCCCCTGGTGCATGCGCCCCACACCCAGGATGACGTGATGGACGAGCAGTGGGCTCGCGGCTACACCCGCGCTGAGGCGGTATTCCCGTCCGACGCCGTGCGCGCCAGCAAGCTGTGGCCTGCCGTCAACCGCATCGACGATGTGTACGGGGATCGCAACCTGTTCTGCTCCTGCATCCCGACCGAGGATTATCTGGACTGATCCCTCGTCCGATCACGGTCAGCACATGACGACAAGGCCCTGCATCAGCAGGGCCTTTTTATTTGCATCGATGACGCACTCGGCACAGATGCCGAGCATCCGGCCTGTGCAGAGGGGCGTGTCATTCCTCCGGGAGAGGGGAGGCGTGTTTGCGAGCGCGTCTGCTCGTTCTGGAAATGGCCAAAAAGACAACGCCAAGGGTCATGAAAGAGGGACCCAGCGTCCAGAAGATGTCCAGCTGGGTGGTCAGACCCACCACCATGAAGGTGATGCCGTTGGTGAGAAATACGAAGCCGAGTATCAGAAGGTTCCGGATCGAAAACATTGTGCTGCCTTGCAAATCGCCATGTGAGATGCCCCATAGTCACATGATGTGACGGATTGTGCCATCTCCGTGCGGGGCTGGCGGGAGATCACCGGTTGTGGATCAGAAGCCTCCAGATGAAGGCACACCTCGTGGATCCTGAGCAGCGTGGCGCCCGCTTGCCTGAGTCTCTTCAGTGCCCTGCCGGTGAACCTGTCCCCGGACATCGGCAAGACGCAACATCGAGTTCGAACAGGGTCAGTCAGGGGCGAGCAGGCCCTGCTTTACAGGGCCTGCTCATTCTGGGGGGGGTGGGGAAACAGGGATAGGGGCTCAGCCCTGCCTCGCCGCTTCGATGGCGGCGATGTCTATCTTGCCCATCTGCATCATGGCCTCGAACACGCGCCGGGCGACGGCCGGATCGGGGTCGGCCAGGGCCTGGGTCAGGGCAAGGGGGGTGATCTGCCAGGAGAGACCCCACTTGTCCTTGCACCAGCCACATTCGCTCGCCTGGCCGCCGTGGTCGATGATGGCATGCCAGTAGCTGTCCGTCTCGGCCTGGGTCAGGGTGGTCACCTGAAACGAGAAGGCTTCGCTGTGCTTGAAGCAAGGCCCGCCGTTGAGCCCGAGGCAGGGGATCCCCAGCACGGTGAATTCGACCGTCAGCAGATCCCCCCGCTTGCCCGAGGGGAAGTCGCCCGGGGCATAAAACAGCGCCCCGACGGCGGAGTGGGGGAAGAGGCTGGCATAAAACCGGGCGGCCTCTTCGGCATCGTTATCGTACCAGAGACAAATTCTGTTTATGGCATCTTTCATGATTGGATTCCTTCGTTAGTCTGTGTCTTGGTGGTGTTTTTGACTGCCTCTGGCCTTTGTGGGGACACCGCGGAGCCGATGTCATCGCCCAGGGCCGCGACCTTGGCGAGCCACATCAGGTCGGTTGCATGTCTCCCTGCCATCCTGGCTGGCCGAGGTTCCGTTCCCTCGCTGGGCACGCAATATTTCGCCATCAGACGGGGCCGGGCTGTCATCGGAACCTGACCCGGCGCCCGTCTATTGATATGGTGGGTATAGATGGCCCGGGCGCATTGCGACAGGGGCGGGTGACAATCAAGAGAGGAGTCTGGCATGGACAGTACCCAGCGTTTTTCGGCCCGAGTCGAGGCCTATGTGAAGTATCGGCCCGGCTATCCGGCGGCCATGCTGGATTATCTGGCGACCGATCTCGCCATGGGGCCGGATGCCAGCGTGGCCGACATCGGGGCCGGAACCGGCATCTTGACCGCCTTGCTCGCCCCCAGAGTGAAGACGCTGTGGGCGGTGGAACCCAATCCCGACATGCGGGGCGCGGCCGAGCGGCTGCTGGCGGGGGTCGGCAATGTCCATTGGCTGGGGGGCAGCGCCGAGGCGACCGGCATTGCTGCGGGGACGCTGGATCTCGTCACCGTGGCCCAGGCGTTTCACTGGTTTGATCGGGCCGCCTTCAAGCAGGAGTGCCGGCGCGTGCTCAAACCCGGTGGCTCGGTAACGCTCATCTGGAACGACAGGCTGACCGACACCGATTTTCTCAAGGCGTATGAGGCGGGGCTGCGGGCCTATTCCGGGGATTACGAAGAGGTCAATCACCGCAATCTCGATGACGCCGACTTCGCAGCCTTCTTCGAGGGAGCATATCGCCTCGAACGCTTCCCCAACCGGCAGCTGTTCGATCTGGCAGGGGTCATGGGGCGGCTCAACTCCTCGTCCTATGCTCCCGCCATCGGGACCCCGGCCTATGAACAGCTGGCTGCCCTGATCCAGCGGGAGTTCGAGCGCTGGGCGCAGGATGGGCAAATTGCCTTCAACTACCAGACCCTGGTCTACAGCGGCCGGGTCTAGGGACGCAGACGCCGCGTGGTGGACGCCCCGAAAGGGGCGAGCCGCGGGTCGGCCAGCGAGCCTGGCGCCGATACAAACAGGCCCTCATCGGTGAGGGCCTGTCTGTTTTTAAGCGGTGCTTGAGCCCGCTGGGCGTTACCCCTTGTCCAGGCCGAGCAGGGTGATGGCCTTGGCCAGGGTATCGACGGATTCCTGATGCTTGCCCGCCTTGTGCAGGGCTTCACCTTCGGCCCTGAGCTGCTTCACCTCGGCCAGTTGCTCGGCACTGAGCACGGGGTCGGTGGCCAGGGCATCATCGATCTTCTTCATGTCCATCGGACAGTGAAAGGCGAGGGCACTGCCAGCGAAGAGCAGGCCTGCCAACAACAACACGACTCTCATCTTGACGACCTCCATGTTGGGATCCCGTTAAGGATAGCCTCTCAAAAACGGGGCAAGCCGGTTGAAGGGGGCAAGAGAGCGGGGCTACCATGACCCTTCAACCCTGAGAAAGGAGCGGCTATGGCACTCACGAGATTGTTGTCCCCCCTGACCAGTCTGGTGATCTTCATTCTGGGTCACGGCATGTTCAACACCCTGCTGACGGTGCGACTCTCGGCCGAGCAGGTGTCGGCCCAGGCCATCGGTCTGGTCTCTGCCGCCTACTTTGGGGGCCTGGTGCTCGGGGCCTTCGTCAATGCCCGCCTCATCATCCGGGTGGGGCATATCCGGGCCTATGCGGCCTATGCTTCCCTGCTCTGTTTCCTGTTCCTGCTGCACGGCATGGTGGTGGAACCCGTCACCTGGGCGGGGCTGCGCCTGCTCGGGGGTTTTGCCACCGGCGGCCTGTTCGTGGTGCTGGAGTCCTGGATGCTGGTCTCCAGCACCCCGGCCAATCGGGGGCGGTTGATGTCCCTCTACATGATCCTGCTCTACGGCTCCCTGGCGCTCGGCCAGTTGCTGCTCAAGTGGGTGGATCCCCTGGTGCTGACGCCCTTTGCCCTGTGTGCCATGGCCGCCACCCTGTCGGTGGTGCCGCTCGCGCTCTCCCGGGTGGCAACCCCCGCCATGGTGGCCCCCCAGCGGGTCGGCGTGCTGGAGCTGGTGCGGCTTACCCCGGCGGGCATGGGCAGCAGTTTCACCTCTGGGCTGCTGCTTGGCGCCATCTACGGTCTGCTGCCCCTCTATTTCACCGACAGCGGTGCATCGCTGGCGCGGGTGGCGGACATGATGGCCCTGGTGATCCTGGGGGGCATGTGCCTGCAATACCCCATCGGTCGCATCTCGGATCGCTATGACAGGCGGCTGGTGATCTTACTGCTCTGCGTGGCGCTGGTGGTGCTGGCGCTGTTGATGGTGATGTTACCGCAGAGCTGGCGTGAACCCGTGGCCGGGGGGCTGGTGTTCCTGCTCGGCGGCATGGCCTTCTCCATCTATCCCTTGAGCCTCAGCCACGCCTGCGATGAACTGCGCCCGGATCAGGTGCTCGGAGCCAACCAGGGGTTGCTGCTCGCCTACAGCCTGGGGGCCATGATAGGGCCCCTGCTTGCGCCCTTCGTCATGATGCACGTTGGGCCAGAGGGGCTCTTTGTCTATTTCGCCCTGTGTGGCGCCCTGTTGGCCTCTTATCTCGGCTGGCGCAAGCGGCAGCGGGCGCCCATTCCTCTGGCCGAGCATCAAGTGTTCATTCCAGTGCCCCCCAACACCCCCATGACTCCGGAGCTGGAGCCGAGAACGGATCTGGCGGGGGAGGCGGTGCCCGCAAGCTTTGCCACCCCGGATGAGGGCGTGGATGAAGAGCCCCCAACTCGCAGTTAGGGTGCCAAGCGCACCGAGGTACAACAAGCGTGAGACATGAAAAAAGCCGACTCCAGGGAGTCGGCTTTTTGTCGGACGCTGAGCCTATCAGGCGGTTACGGCATCGGCCTTGGTAGCCGCCGCTTCTGGCGCTGCATTGCGAATGAGGTAATCAAACGCACCCAGGGCTGCGGTGGCACCGGCACCCATGGAGATGATGATCTGCTTGAACGGCACGGTAGTGGCGTCCCCTGCGGCGTAGACGCCGGGCAGGGAGGTGGCGCCCTTGGTGTCGATCTCTATCTCGCCAAAGCGGGTCAGGGCTACGTCGCTCCCTTTCAGGAACTCGGTGTTCGGCACCAGACCGATCTGTACGAAGATGCCAGCCACCGCCAGGTGCTTGATCTCACCCGTGGTACGGTCTTCGTAATCCATGCCGACCACCTTGCTGCCGTCACCGATCACTTCGGTGGTACGGGCGCTCATGATGATGTCGATGTTGCCCATGGAGCGGGCCTTCTTCTGCAGCACCTCGTCGGCACGCAGGGTATCGGCGAACTCCACCACGGTGACGTGCTCGACGATGCCAGCCAAGTCGATGGCCGCCTCGATGCCGGAGTTACCGCCACCGATCACCGCAACCCGCTTGCCCTTGAAGAAGGGGCCGTCGCAATGGGGGCAGTAGGCCACGCCCTTGGTGCGGTATTCCACTTCACCCGGCACGTTCAGGTCGCGCCAGCGGGCACCGGTGGCCAGGATCACGGCGCGGCTCTTCAAGGTCGCGCCGGAGGCGAGATCCACGTTCACGTAGCCATCCTTGCTGATGGCGGCGGCGCGCTGCTCGGTGATCACTTCCACGCCGTACTGCTTGACGTGCTGCTCCAGGCTGGCGGCCAGCTTGGGGCCTTCGGTGTAGGGCACGGAGATGAAGTTCTCGATGCCGACGGTGTCCATCACCTGACCACCGAAGCGCTCGGCAACGATAGCGGTACGAATGCCTTTACGGGCGGCATAGATAGCGGCGGCTGCGCCAGCCGGGCCACCGCCGACCACCAGGACGTCGTAGGGGGCTTTTTCATTGAGCTCTTCGGCCTTGCGCGCGGCGGCGCCGGTGTCGAGCTTGGCGACCACTTCTTCCAAGGAGATTCGACCCTGGCTGAACGGCTGACCGTTCAGATAGACGTTCGGCACGGCCATGATCTGGCGCTCGGCAACCTCATCCTGGAACAGGGCGCCGTCGATCATGGTGTGGGTGATGCCGGGGTTCAGGGTCGCCATCAGGTTCAGGGCCTGTACCACGTCCGGACAGTTGTGGCAGGACAGAGAGATATAGGTCTCGAAGTGGAACTCGCCCTTCAGGTTCTTGACCTGCTCCAGCACGGCCGGGTCGGCCTTGGAGGGGTGGCCGCCGCTTTGCAGCAGGGCGAGTACCAGGGAGGTGAATTCATGACCCATGGGGATGCCGGCAAAATGCACGCGGGGGGCTTGACCCTGGGGCGCGATGCTCATGGAAGGCTTGCGGGCGGCTGTGCCATCAGTCATGGAAATTTTGGGGGACATCTCGCTGATCTCGGTGGCCAAAGCCAGGAGTTCGGCGGATTTGTCGCTGTCGTTGCCAGACACGCTGATCTCGATGGGATTGACGATGTACTGCAAGTAACCGTTGAGTTGTTGTTTGAGGTTGGTATCTAACATGGTCGAATTCCTTCTTGCTGAATGCGGTCGGCACTATGAGAGGGCACAGAATACGGAGAATACTGGGCCAGAAAGCAGACCGGCACGTTTGAAGTGGGCCGGAAAACAGACCGGCCCTTGAACGGGCCGGTCTTTAGAGCGGGGAGGCTTAGATTTTGCCTACCAGATCCAGGGACGGGGCCAGAGTGGCTTCGCCTTCTTTCCACTTGGCCGGGCAAACTTCACCCGGGTGAGCGGCAACGTACTGGGCAGCTTTGACTTTGCGCAGCAGTTCCAGGGCGTCACGACCGATGCCGCCGGCGTTGATCTCGACGATCTGGATGATGCCGTTCGGGTCGATAACGAAGGTACCACGGTCAGCCAGACCAGCTTCTTCGATCATCACGCCGAAGTTGCGGGTGATGGCACCGGTGGGGTCGCCGATCATCGGGTACTGGATCTTCTTGATGGTGTCAGAAGTGTCGTGCCAGGCCTTGTGAGTGAAGTGGGTGTCGGTGGAGACGGCGTAGATCTCGACGCCCAGCTTCTTGAATGCTGCGTAGTTGTCTGCCAGGTCGCCCAGCTCGGTCGGGCAAACGAAGGTGAAGTCAGCCGGGTAGAAGAACACCACGGACCACTTGCCTTTCAGATCAGCGTCAGACACCTGAACGAATTTGCCTTCGTGGTAAGCGGTAGCGTTGAACGGCTTGATTTCAGTGTTGATATAGGTAGACATGTATTTGCTCCTTGGTGATGTACATATGCCTGTCTGGCCAGGCCAGTCGAGGCGTTTAACTTTCGATGGAGGCATCATAGGGCTTTTCGCTAATCGGTCAAAGCCACAATTTTGAATCACATAAATCTATTTATTAGATAACCCATCACAACTGTACTCAACATGAATATCTCAGGACTTCACAGATAACTCATTGTCGAAGTTCAATTTCTGTCCTGCGGGTCACATTTTCAAGTCCCGGATGGGATCTTGTTTTACCCATGGGATGAAAGCAGGGAAAGATGAAGGTTCGTCGGGGAGGGCGAAAGAGAGACAAAAAAATCCCGGCGTCATCGCATGAGGAGGCCGGGTCATCAAACAAGGAATGGCGATATATAAAATGCTTTACAGCAAAGACTTACTACGGGGTGTGCAAACTTGCAGACATATGAAGGGAAGAGTACGGGTGCACAATCCTCATCTTCCCCTCGGCAAACATTGCATGAGAGACATGATAGTGTGATGGTGATCACAAAGCAAGATTATGATGTAATTTTCCATCCAAAATGAAAGGCTTTTAGTTTTACGGTCGATTATTTCGACTGAAAACGCTTTTAATGTAATTTTATTACGAGATTTTGTGATCAGGAATCCGCTTGAGGCTCCTGCTCTTCAAGCAACTCCAGCAGATTGATGGCCACCGCAATGAAATCAGACTCGGTGACGATGCCCACCAGTCTCTGCCCCTTGATGACCGGCAGGCAGCCATATTTGTGGCGTTGCAGATAAAGTGCCGCCTCCTTGATACCGGCGCGGGGATCCACGGTTGCCACCTGGCGAGTCATGATGTCGTCGAGCTGCACGCTGTCGGTGAACTCCGCCTCCCGTTCCGGATTGATCAGCAGCAGTTTGGACTCACGGGTGGCGAGGATGTCGGAGAGGGTGACCAGTCCCAGCAGATGATGATACTCGTCGACGATGGGAATGTGGCGGATCCGCTCCTGCTGCATCAGGTCCATCGCCTGCTTGACGCTGTTCTGTGGACCCAATGTGAAGGGGTGTTCGGTCATGATTTCAGACAGTGTCATCATGGTGGCCTCCTTGTGTCTCTGATCCCACCCTAGCCCAGCCGTCGCAGTCAAAACCTGATCAGGGTCAATACAGATCGTTAAACAACCATTCACTCCCAAGAGCGGCAGATGCGACTCAGTCCATTGTGTGTGATGCCGTGGCTTCGTGGCCCGATGCCTTGTCTCTAACCTGGTTTGGCGCGCACGCCGACGCCGCTGCGCGCGTGATGACATGCCAGAAGATCCTTGTGCTCACAAAAGCGCCCGCTATCCCTTGTCTGCCTTGGGTTTTTGGTCTTTTGGGTTGCCTTGAAGTAAGGGGATAACTAGACTAGCCGCCGATTCCCCCCGAGGTGAAAGATGCAAGTATCCGATTTTCATTTTGATCTGCCAGACGAGCTGATTGCCCGCTATCCCATGACGCAGCGCACCGCCAGCCGTCTGTTGCAGCTCGATGGTCAAAGCGGCGCCCTGCGCCACGGTCAATTTGTGGATGTGCTGGACCAACTCAATCCCGGCGATCTGCTGGTGTTCAACAACACTCGCGTCATTCCGGCCCGCATGTTTGGCCAGAAGGCCAGCGGCGGAAAGCTGGAGGTGCTGGTGGAGCGCATTCTGGACGAGCACAGCGTGCTGGCTCACGTTCGCTCCTCCAAGTCCCCCAAGCCGGGCACTCGCCTCATTCTGGATGGTGGTGTCGAAGCGGAGATGCGTGCCCGTCACGACGCCCTGTTCGAGATCCACTTCCTGGACCCGCGCCCGGTGCTGGAGATCCTGGAGGCCATCGGTCACATGCCGTTGCCCCCCTATATCGACCGCCCCGACGAGGATGCCGATAAAGAACGCTATCAGACCGTTTACAACGAGAAACCGGGCGCCGTAGCTGCTCCCACTGCCGGCCTGCATTTTGACGAGCCCTTGCTCGAGCGGATCAAGGCCAAGGGAGTGGAGCTCGCCTTTGTCACCCTGCACGTAGGGGCAGGCACCTTCCAACCGGTGCGGGTGGACAAGATTGAAGATCACCACATGCACTCGGAGTATGCCGAGGTGCCACAAGCCGTGGTGGACGCGATCGCGGCAACCCGCGCCCGCGGTGGCCGCATCGTCGCCGTCGGCACCACCTCGGTGCGATCCTTGGAGAGCGCCGCCAAGGTGACGCTGGCCCAGGGCAAGCCGCTGGCGCCATTTTTCAGCGACACCGACATCTTCATCTTCCCGGGCTATCAGTTCCAGGTCGTCGATGCCATGATCACCAACTTCCACCTGCCGGAGTCGACCCTGATCATGCTGGTCAGCGCCTTCGCCGGGTATGAGCACGTGATGGCGGCCTATCAGGCGGCGGTAGCCGGACAATATCGCTTCTTCAGCTACGGGGACGCCATGTTCGTCACCCGTCGCCGGGACGAGGCTTGATGCCTCGCCCTTCAGAACCTGTTCAAGATCGCTGAGTAAGATCGCGCGCAGCTTCTTATATACGGGCCCTCGCTGGGCCCTCAACTGTCGGACTGTTTCTCTGACTGCATCGAGGTAGCAATGAAATTTGAACTGAAAACCACCGATGGTCGCGCCCGCCGCGGCCAGCTGGTATTCGAGCGTGGCACCGTCCAGACCCCGGCCTTCATGCCGGTCGGTACCTATGGCACCGTCAAGGGGATGACCCCGGAAGAGGTCCGTGAGACCGGCGCCCAGATCCTGCTTGGCAACACCTTCCACCTCTGGCTGCGGCCGGGGCAGGCGGTGATGCGCGCCCACGGGGATCTGCACGATTTCATGAACTGGCAGGGGCCCATCCTGACCGACTCAGGCGGCTTCCAGGTGTTCAGTCTGGGCCACATCCGCAAGATCACCGAAGAAGGGGTACATTTCCGTCATCCCATCAACGGCGAGAAGATTTTCCTCGACCCCGAAAAGTCCATGGAGATCCAGTACGATCTGGGCTCCGACATCGTCATGATCTTCGACGAGTGCACGCCCTATCCGGCCACGTACGAAGAGGCGCGCAAGTCCATGGAGATGTCCCTGCGCTGGGCCAAACGCTCCCGGGACAAGTTCGATGCCCTGGGCAACAAGAACGCCCTGTTCGGCATCATCCAGGGCTCGGTCTATGAGCCGCTGCGGGATGTCTCCCTGGACGGCCTGCTGGAGATTGGCTTTGACGGCTATGCCGTCGGCGGTCTGGCGGTGGGTGAACCCAAGGAAGACATGCATCGTATCCTCGATCACGTCTGCCCGAAGATCCCGGCGGACAAGCCACGCTACCTGATGGGGGTGGGCAAGCCGGAGGATCTGGTGGAAGGGGTGCGCCGTGGCATCGACATGTTCGACTGCGTGATGCCGACCCGCAACGCCCGCAACGGCCATCTGTTCACTACGGACGGGGTGGTCAAGATCCGCAATGCCAAGTATCGCGAGGACACCAGCACCCTGGATGCGGAGTGCGATTGCTACACCTGCAAGAACTACACCCGCAGCTATCTGTACCATCTGGACAAGTGCAACGAGATCCTCGGCGCCCGTCTGAATACCATCCATAACCTGCGTTATTACCAGCGGGTGATGCAGGGTTTGCGGGACGCGATCGAGCAGGGTAAATTAGACGACTTTGTAACTGAGTTCTACCGTCGGCAAGGGAAGCCTGTGCCTCCATTAGCTGAAAACAACGCTAAATAACAACGAGTTATCAGCTATTCATCAAATCTACATCAAACAAGAGGTTGTTAAATGAGCATTATCTCCAAGGCATATGCAGAAGGCGCGGCTCCGGGTGCACAGGGTGGTGGCATGGAAATGATCATCATGCTGGCCGTCTTCGGCCTTATCTTCTATTTCATGATCTACCGTCCCCAGGCCAAGCGTGCCAAGACTCACCGTGATCTGATGAGCTCCCTGGCCAAGGGTGACGAAGTGCTCACCTCCGGTGGCCTGGTCGGTAAAATCGCCAAGGTATCCGCCGACAGCGAATACATTGTGCTGGCCCTGAACGATCAGACCCAGGTCACCATCAAGCGTGACTTCGTCTCTGCCGTTCTGCCCAAGGGCTCTATCCAGTCCCTCTAATCTCCCGAGGAGCACAGCGTGTTAAATCGCTATCCGCTGTGGAAATACCTGATGGTGGTCGTGGTGATCGCCATCGGTTTTCTATATGCAGCCCCCAATCTTTACGGCGAAGACCCGGCCTTGCAGGTATCTGCCAGCCGTGGTGCCGAAGTCAAACTCGAGACGCTCGATCAGGTGAAGGAGACGCTCGACGCGGCCAAGATCCCGGTCAAACATGCTGCCTTCGAGCACGGCTTCATCCTGGTTCGTTTCAATAACACCGAAGATCAGTTGAAAGCACGTGATGTCGTCGCCAACAAGCTGGGCGACAACTTCATCACGGCCCTCAACCTGGCCCCGTCCACCCCCGCCTGGCTCGAAGCCATCGGTGCGGCACCCCTCAAGCTCGGTCTTGACCTGCGCGGTGGTGTGCACTTCCTGATGGAAGTGGACATGGCCGAGGCGCTGACCAAGCAGCAAGAGCAGATGGTGCAGGATTTCCGGACCGAGCTGCGCACCCAGAAGATCCGTTACTCCGGCGTGCGCCGGGTCGGCGATCAGGTGCAGGTAGTGTTCCGCGAAGAGGAAGATCAGTCCAAGGCGGTCTCCTTCCTGCGTCGCCAGAATCCGGATCTGACCTTTACCACGGAGCAGAAGGGGGATGACTTCATCCTGCTGGCCTCCTTGAGTGAAGCCAAGATCAAGGAAGTGAAGAAGTACGCCCTCGAGCAGAACATCACCATCATCCGCAACCGGGTGAACGAGCTGGGGGTGGCCGAGCCGCTGGTCCAGCAGCAAGGTGCCGAGCGCATCGTGGTGGAACTGCCTGGGATCCAGGACACCGCCCGTGCCAAGGAGATCCTGGGCGCGACCGCGACCCTGGAATTCCACATGGTCGATGAGACCGCCGATATCCAGGCCGCCGCCAGTGGCCGGGTACCGCCGAGCTCCAAGGTGTACAACGATCGCAACGGTCGTCCCGTGGTGCTGCAAAAGCGCGTGATCCTGACCGGTGACCACATCGTGGGTGCCCAGTCCGGTTTCGATGAATACAGCCGTCCCCAGGTCAACATCAAGCTCGACAGTCAGGGCGGCAACAAGATGGCCAACTTTACCAAGGACAACGTTGGTAAGGGCATGGCGACCGTCTTCATCGAGTACAAGCCGGTGGGCCAACCGGGTCCGGATGGCAAGCGCAAGTTCCGCAAGCAGGAAGAGGTGATCAACGTCGCGACTATCCAGTCCCGTCTGGGTAGCCAGTTCCGCATCACCGGCATCGACAACGCCAACGAAGCCCACAACCTGGCGCTGCTGCTGCGTGCCGGTGCCCTGATCGCCCCGATCCAGATCGTGGAAGAGCGCACCATAGGCCCGAGCCTGGGTCAGCAGAACATCGACAGCGGTATGGAAGCCATCGGCTGGGCCATGCTGGTGATCGTGCTGTTCATGGGGATCTACTACCGCGCCTTCGGCTGGGTGGCCAACCTGGCGCTGACCATGAACCTGGTACTCATCGTCGGTATCATGTCGATGATCCCGGGGGCCACCATGACCCTGCCGGGCATCGCCGGTATCGTCTTGACGCTGGGCATGGCGGTGGATGCGAACGTGCTGATCTACGAGCGTATTCGTGAAGAGATCCGCAATGGTCGCGGGGTGCAGCAAGCCATTCACATGGGCTTTGATCGCGCCTTCTCCACCATCGCCGACTCCAACGTTACCTCGCTCATCACCTGCGTGATCCTGTTCGGTATCGGTACCGGCGCCATCAAGGGCTTCGCCCTGACGCTGGGGATTGGTCTGACCGCCTCCATGTTCACCGCCATCACGGTATCCCGCGCCATTATCAACCTGGCCTGGGGTGGACGGCGCATCGACAAGCTGCCGATCTAAGGAAGAGACATGTTTCAAATTCTACATTTTGAAAAGCCCATCCCCTTCATGCGTTTCGCCAAGACGGGTATGGTGCTCTCTGCTCTGGTGACGGTGTTCGCCCTCTACATCCTGTTCGATCGCGGCCTGAACTGGGGCCTGGATTTCACCGGTGGTACCACCATCGAAGTGGGGTTCCAGCAATCGGTGAGCCTGGACAAGATGCACGAGGCGCTGGATCAGCAGAAGATTGAAGGGGCGACCCTGCAATTCTTCGGCTCCAGCCGTGACGTTCTGGTGCGCATGGCTCCGCAAGAGGGGGTCAAGGTCGAACAGCAGGGCAATGAAGTGCTGGCGGCCGCCAAACTCATCGACGAGAGTGCCGTGCTCAAGCGCGTGGAGTTCGTCGGTCCCTCAGTGGGTGACGAGCTGGCGACAGACGGGGCGCTGGCCATGCTGGCCTCCATCCTCTGTATCCTGATCTACGTGGCGGTGCGCTTCGAGTGGCGTCTGGCGACGGGGGGGATCCTCTCCCTGGCCCACGACGTCATCATCACCCTTGGCATCTTTGCCTACTTCCAGTACGAGTTCGACCTGACCGTACTGGCGGCGTTGATGACGCTGGTGGGTTACTCGCTCAACGATACCATCGTCGTGTTCGACCGGGTACGGGAGAATTTCCGCAAGGTGCGCAAGGGGGATACCGCCGAAATCATGGATCTCTCCATGACCGAGACCCTGAGCCGGACCATCATCACCTCTGGTCTTACCTTCGTGGTGGTGGTGGCGCTGCTGCTCAAGGGCGGTCCGCTCATCCACGGCTTTGCCATCGCCATGGTGATCGGGGTGGCCTTCGGGACCTACTCCTCCATCTATGTGGCGAGCGCCTCTGCCATGTTCCTCGGGATCAAGCGGGAGCACATGCTGCCGACCCAGGTGGAAAAAGAGGGCGCGGATCAGCAAGAGATCCTGCCGTAAACGACAAGGGCGCCGCAAGGCGCCCTTTCTCTTATGGCTCGACTGAGTCATGATACTCGGCGACAGTGAGCAATCCGCTCGGGCTACAACGAGTGCAAGGAGCAAGCCATGCAACATAACCCCCGTTTTCTGGCACTGGTCGAGGCCATACGCCCGCAAGTGAAAGAAACTGACGTACATCAGATCAAGCGCTGGCAGGATGAGGGCCGCGACTTTCATCTGGTCGACGTGCGCGAGGAGAGCGAGTGGGCGAGGGGCCATCTGCCGGGGGCGACCTACCTCGGCCGCGGGGTGATAGAGCGGGATATCGAAACGCGCTATCCCGACCCCGCCACCGAGCTCTACCTCTATTGTGGGGGGGGATTTCGCTCCATTCTGGTGGCGGAGAACCTGCAGAAGATGGGCTACACCCGAGTGGTCAGTGTCGATGGAGGCTTTCGCGGTTGGAGTGACGCCGGATACCCTGTCGAATCCTGATTTATTTGAGGGAGAGGGGCTCAGCCACATGACAAAGTCTCGGCTGACCTTTACCATATGCGGGTCAAGCGTAAGCGTCGGAGTGTTCATTGAACGTCAGGATAGGGATTGGATACCTCACGGGTATCCTGTTGTTGCTCCCCATGTGGGGTTGCAGCAGTAGCAGTCAGGTTGCAGCTCCTCAAGTTCCCAAGCCGCAACCCGCTTCGCTGGTATTGGCGACCCCCTTGCAGGTCTCCTACCAGAGCGAGTTGGCGCTGGCGCGACTCGGGCAGATGCTCAGTGAAATGGAGTTGACGACGGAACAGCGTGCCGAGCTGTTCTATGAGCGTGCCGTGGTGTTTGACAGAGTGGGGTTGCGTTCCCTGGCCAGACTGGATTTCAACCGCGCCCTGCGGGAGAAACCCGATTTTGCCGAGGCGTACAACTTCATCGGTGTCTATCTGGTGCAGCAGCAGAACTATGACGAGGCCTACGAGGCCTTCGATTCGGCGCTGGAGCTGGCCCCGGATTATGATTATGCCTATCTCAACCGTGGCATTGCGCTCTATTACGGCAATCGTCCCGAACTTGCGGCGGCCGACATGAAGCGCTTCTACGAGGCGCAGCCGGAAGATCCCTACCGGGTGATCTGGCTCTATCTGGCCGAGCAGAAGCTGGATGCCTCGGCGGCCATGAGCCGGATGCGCGAGCGCCTCAACAAGTACGATGACGACGCCTGGAACTGGGATCTGGTTCGCCTCTACACCGGCGAGATCAATGCGACCCAGTTGATGGGCAACGTGGTGAAAGGGGTGAAGGACAACCGGGAGCTCGCCGAGCGCCTGTGCGAGACCTACTTCTACCTCGGCAAGTTTGAACTGGCCAAGGGCAACCGCAAGGAAGCCATCAGTTATTTCAAGCTAGCCCTTGCCAACAACGTCTACGACTTCATCGAGCATCGTTATGCCCTGCTGGAGCTGGAGTTGATGGCCCGCAAACCCGTGCCGCCCGGCGCCCCGAGCGCACAGAAGAGCAAGCAAGCCTCCTGACCCCGGAGGTAAGCCGTAAAAAAGGCCTCATCACGAGGCCTTTTTGCTGTCTGCGCGTTGGCGGTTATCCCACCAGGCTCATGCCGGGGATCTGGCGCCAGTAGCCGTTGCAGTCGTGCTCCTGCTGCAGGGAAAGCGGTGCCTGACCCTGCTGGTTGGCCTTGAAACGAGCCAGCATATCCAGGGTGTCCATCCCCTCGGGGGAGAGGCGCACCACGTCCACCAGGTCTGCCATTCCCTTGAGATCGTTGCCGAGGTTGTAGCAGTAGCCGGACTGGGTCTGGATGCCGTTGAGGTTGAACACCTTCTGCCCCTCGCGGCTGTGGGCGAGACGGCCGTTGGGATAGTGGATGCAGGCGAGCTCGCAGTTGTCTTTGGGCTTGTCGAGGGAGCGGGCGGTGAAGCAGCGGGCCGAGTAGGCGAGCGGCAGGTGGCCGTAGGCAAAGACTTCCACCTCGAAGCGCTGGCGATCGGCCCCCAGATCCTGCACCAGCTGCACCAGCCAGTCCCGGGAGAGTTCCACCGGCATCACCCAGCGCTGCATTCCGCTTCTGAGCAGCATGCGCAGCACATCGGCGTTGTAGGCGTTGATGGCCGGGCCGCAGACAAACGGCAGGTCGGCCTCTCTGGCGAGCTGGACGGTGCCCAGATCGTTGGCCTCAATCAGCAGGTCGCCGTTGTCTACCAGTCGCTTGACCTCCTTGAGCTCGGACGGGGCCGAGATGAGCGCCAGGGTGGAGAGCACCGCCTGTTTGCCCGAGCTGGCTACCTCGCGGGCCAGGGCAATCCACTCATCCGCCTTGAGTTCGCGGCGCTTGCTGCACACCGTCTCCCCCAGATAGATGATGTCGGCCTGACTCCGGGCGGCGGCCTCGTAGAATGACTGGGTGTCGGCCTTGGGCCAGTAGAAGAGCAGGGGGCCGAGAGAGAATTGCATTAGTTGTGCTCCTTGCTGTCATGAAAGCAGTGAAAAATAGGCCAGCCTTGATGGGGGGAACGGAGCATGGGGCCTCCTGTCATTGCCATTGGCGATGGTAGGCACCCAGGGTCGTCTGGCTGCCTTCGGAGACACGGGCGAGCTGGGCATCCCATTCGCTCCTGACGCTGTAGCCCTCGGGGTTGGCGAGATAGCTGTCGATGGCGGCGCGCCAGACCCGGGTTACCTGCTCCACGTAGGCGGGGCTGCGCTGACGCCCTTCAATCTTGACCGACTGGATCCCGGTCTGGCACAGCTCGGGCAAGAGGCCCAGGGTGTTGAGGCTGGTGGGCTCTTCCAGGGCGTGATAGGTCTGACCGTCCACCTCGAAGCGCCCCTTGCACAGGGTCGGGTAGCCGGCGTTCTCCCCCGGGCCGTAGCGATCGATCAGCACCTCGTTGAGGCGGGATTCGAGGCCGCCGGGGGTCTCTTCCCAGCGCACGTATTTGGCCGGTGAGCAGGCTCCCACGGTATTGGGGCTCTCGCCGGTCATGTAGGAGGAGAGGTAGCAGCGCCCCTCCGCCATGATGCAGAGGCTACCGAAGGCGAACACCTCGAGGCCGACGTCGGTCTCGCGGGCCAACTGCTTGACCTGATGCATGGAGAGCACCCGGGGCAGCACCACCCGGCCGACGTTGAAGTGATCCTGATAGAAGCGGATGGCGGCGGCATTGGTGGCGCTTGCCTGCACCGAGACATGCAGCTCCATGTCGGGGTAGCGGCGGCTGGCGTAATCGAGCACGGCGAGATCGGCGATGATGAGGGCATCGGCACCGAGGGCCGCGCCTCTGTCCACCGCCTGCTTCCACCTCGCATCTGAGCCCGGGTGGGCGAAAGTATTGATGGCGATGTGCAGCTTGCGGCCGTGCTGGTGCACGTAGTCCACCGCCTTTTCCAGCTTGCTGTCGGTGAAGTTGAGGCCGGCGAAGTGGCGGGCGTTGGTGTCGTCCTTGAAGCCGATATAGACGGCATCGGCGCCGTTATCCACGGCGGTCTTCAGTGCCGGCAGGCTGCCTGCCGGGCAGAGTAATTCCATCGGTACGCTCCGAGAGGGCAAAAATGCAAAAGTGGCCCGATTGTATGCACGGGCGCGCTCCCACTTTTTGACCTGAGGCAGCTTTAGGTGGCTTTACCCTTCTAGAGGTAAGTGGGCGCAAGTTTGATTTTCAACAGGATCCTGCTCATCTCCCTGTGTTTGAATGCGCAAAAAACTGGGAGTACATCGTGTTTCAACAACTGCAACGTCGCCTGGTCGAACAGGCCCCCCGTCTCTTGCGTCGACCCCTCAAACTGGTGCCCTTCAGCGCCCAGCAACACCTGATGGAGAGCCTGCTGGCCCAGGTGTTCAAGGAAGCCATTGCGGATGGTGATTTCGCGTTCCTCGCGGGCAAGTGGCTCAAAGTCGAGGTGACGGATCTCGAACTCTGCTGGTTTATCAGCGAGCGGGAGGGAAAGCTGGTGGTGGCCCGCGACTGCGAGCAGGCGGACGTCTGCTTCAGTGGCTGCAGCCAGGATCTTATCCTGATCGCCGGCCGGCGGGAGGATCCGGATTCCCTCTTCTTCCAGCGCAAGCTGAAGATAGAGGGCAATACCGAGCTCGGCCTCGAGGTGAAGAACCTGATGGACAGCCTGGATCTCGACGGTTTGCCCGCCCTGATGAAGTATCCGTTGATCGACATGGCGACCCTGATCGAACGCGCCCGCTCCGTGCAGGAGCCTGTGGCCGCGCCGGCGACCTGAATTGCGCCACAGATGCGGCGCCACTCCCTGCGTGTGGTGCCTGTGCTGACGCCGGGCCCGGAAGCCGCAACCGTCCCTGGGGCAAGGTAGCCGGGTATTGGGATATGCCGGGCAGATGCGGCAGTCCGGCGCAGACCCGCAGATAGCACGCGGGCCGTGACTCAGCACGTCGGGGAGGGGAGATGAGGAGGGCGCCGAGTGATCCATCCCGGCCTGCCAGGGTTCACCTGCAACGCTCCTCCTCTCATGCCCTCTGGTTATACGCGTGGTCATTTTTGTTCTGAAATCCGGGCTCAGAAGCGGTGCCAAAATAGCGATTGGTTATGTTACAATTGCGCGCCATTTTTGACTGAAGATTGACTGGGCATGTTGGATCAGATTCGTATCATCTTGGTAAACACCTCTCACACCGGCAATATGGGCTCCGCGGCGCGGGCCATGAAGACCATGGGATTGACCCAGCTGGTACTGGTGGATCCCCAGGAGATGCCGGATGAGAACGCCGTTGCCCTGGCGGCCGGTGCCAGCGACATCCTGGCCAATGCCCGCATCGTCCCGACTCTGGAAGAGGCTATCGCCGGTTGCGGCCTGGTCATCGGTACCAGCGCGCGCTCCCGCACCCTGAGCTGGCCCATGCTGGACTCCCGTGAAGCGGGGGATAAAGCCGTAATGGAGGCTGCGATCCACCCGGTCGCCCTGGTGTTTGGCCGTGAACGCACCGGTCTCACCAACGACGAGCTGCAAAAGTGCCACTACCACGTCGCCATTCCGGCTAATCCCCAATACAGCTCCCTCAATCTGGCCATGGCGGTGCAGACCCTCTGCTACGAGGTGCGCATGCACTGGTTGCAGACGCAGGACTCCGTGGTGGCGGAGCCCGAGCTCGACTACCCCACGGCCGAGCAGCTGGAAGGGTTCTATCAGCACCTGCAGCAGACCCTGCAGCAGACCGGTTTCATCAGTGACGACCACCCCGGTCACGTGATGAGCAAGCTGCGCCGTCTGTTCAACCGGGCCAGACCGGAGACGGTGGAGCTGAATATACTGCGCGGCATCCTGACCTCGGTGAACAAATCCCGACCGCAAGGATAATCCCGACTAATTTACTCAAGCATATACTTGACTGATTTAGTCGGGTATGTGACCATGTGCCCATATTGATTTGTTCGCAAGACGGTAAGGCATATGAGACTGACCTCAAAAGGACGTTACGCAGTGACCGCCATGCTCGACGTGGCGTTGCATGCAGAGCAGGGGCCCGTACCCCTTGCCGATATTTCAGAGCGCCAGGGCATCTCGTTGTCCTATCTGGAACAGCTGTTTGCCCGCCTGCGCAAGCATGGACTGGTGAGCAGCGTGCGCGGCCCGGGCGGTGGTTATCGCCTCGGTCTGGCACCCGGCGACATCTCGGTCGGTCAGGTGATCACCGCGGTGGATGAGTCGGTCGATGCGACCAAGTGTCTGGGCAAGGGGGGCTGCCATGGTGGTACCCAGTGTCTGACCCACTCCCTGTGGCGTGACCTCAGCGAGCGTATCTCCAGTTTCCTCGGTGACATCACCCTGGCGGAGCTGGTTGGCCAGGCCGATGTGCGTCGCATCGCCGGCAAGCAAGATGAACAAATGAAGACCGTGTTGTCCCTAGTTGAACGGGCCGAACGCGGTGATGTGAGCTTAAAAGTCCAACTATAAACAAACGTGCTTTCCACGACGGGTCGCTGTGTGACCCCGTCGTAACGGAGAAAAACATGAAACTGCCTATATACCTTGATTATTCGGCAACCTGTCCGGTGGACCCGCGTGTCGCAGAAAAAATGATGCAGTGCCTCACCATGGACGGCCTGTTCGGCAACCCCGCCTCCCGCTCCCACCGTTTCGGCTGGCAGGCCGAAGAGGCTGTCGATCTGGCCCGTAATCAAGTGGCAGAACTGATCGGTGCAGATCCGCGCGAGATCGTCTTTACCTCTGGCGCAACCGAATCCAACAACCTGGCCATCAAGGGCGTCGCCCATTTCTATGCTGGCAAGGGCAAGCACATCATCACCTCCAAGACCGAGCACAAAGCGGTACTCGATACCTGCCGTCAGCTGGAGCGTGAAGGCTACGAGGTGACCTACCTCGAGCCGATGCCGAACGGCCTGTTCACCATCGAACAGATCGAAGGTGCCCTGCGCGATGACACCATACTGGTGAGCATCATGCATGTGAACAACGAGATCGGTGTGGTGCAAGACATCGCCGCCATCGGCGAGCTGTGCCGCTCCCGCAAGATCCTGCTGCACGTGGACGCGGTCCAGAGCGTGGGCAAGATCCCGGTCGACGTGGAAGCGCTCAAGGTTGACCTGCTCTCCATGTCCGCTCACAAGGTATACGGCCCGAAAGGGATCGGTGCCCTGTTCGTGCGTCGCAAGCCCCGTGTGCGCCTGGAAGCCCAGATGCACGGTGGCGGCCACGAGCGCGGTATGCGCTCCGGCACCCTGCCGACTCATCAGATCGTCGGCATGGGCGAGGCCTTCCGCATCGCCAAGGAAGAGATGGTGAGCGAGAGCCAGCACATCATGGCCCTGCGCCAGCGTCTGTGGGACGGCATCAAGAATATCGAAGAAGTCTATATCAACGGGGATCTGGACCAGCGCGTCCCGGGCAACCTGAACGTCAGCTTCGCCTATGTGGAAGGGGAATCCCTCATCATGGCACTCAAGGATCTGGCGGTCTCTTCCGGTTCTGCCTGTACCTCCGCCAGCCTGGAGCCTTCCTACGTGCTGCGCGCCCTTGGTCTGAACGACGAGCTGGCACACAGCTCCATCCGCTTCAGCATCGGTCGCTTCACCACGGAAGAAGAGATCGACTACGCAGTCAAGCTCATCTGTGACTCCATCGGCCGTCTGCGCGAGATGTCCCCCCTGTGGGAGATGTTCAAGGACGGTGTCGATCTGAACACGGTCGAATGGGCTCATCACTGATCCCTTGCCAGCGGCAAGGGTTGAGTGAACAACAGAATTAGCAGGAGTTAGATATGGCTTACAGTGAAAAAGTAATCGACCACTACGAGAATCCCCGCAACGTGGGTGGTTTTGACAAGAATGATCCCAGCATCGCGACCGGCATGGTCGGTGCCCCGGCCTGTGGCGACGTGATGAAACTGCAACTGAAGATCAGCGACGACGGCATCATCGAAGACGCCAAGTTCAAGACCTACGGCTGCGGCTCCGCCATCGCCTCCAGCTCCCTGGTGACCGAGTGGGTCAAGGGCAAGACCCTGGACGAAGCGGCTGGCATCAAGAACACCGACATCGCCGAAGAGCTGGCCCTGCCGCCGGTGAAGATCCACTGCTCCATCCTGGCGGAGGATGCCATCAAGGCCGCCATCGCCGATTACAAGCAGAAGAAAGGTCTTTAAGGTTCGGAGAGCAGTATGGCCATAACCATGACAGATGCCGCAGCGGCACGGGTTTCCTCTTTCATGACCAACCGGGGCAAGGGCATCGGCCTGCGCCTCGGCGTCAAGACGACCGGCTGTTCGGGTCTTGCCTATGTGCTCGAGTTCGTGGATGAGCTGGCCGCCGAAGATCAGGTCTTCGAGCAGAAGGGTGTCAAGATCATCGTCGATGCCAAGAGCCTGATCCATCTGGATGGCACCGAGCTGGACTTCGTCAAGGAGGGCCTCAACGAGGGCTTCCAGTTCAACAACCCCAACGCCAAGGGCGAGTGTGGTTGTGGCGAGAGTTTCAGCGTCTAAATGATGGAGCCGGCAGCCTGCTGCCGGCTCTGCCGTTCAAGGTTGATGGTGAGCAAGGCGCAAGCCTTCGAGTCTAAGGACACAGAATGAATCATTTCGAGCTGTTCGGGCTGGCACAGGGCTTCGAGCTCGATACCCGCCAACTGGCCGACACCTACCGCCAGTTGCAGACCCAGTTCCACCCCGATCGTTTCGCCACCGCCCCCGAGCGGGAGCAGCTGGCCGCCGTGCAGCGTGCCGCCCAGATCAACGACGCCTTTACCACCCTCAAGTCCCCCCTGCGCCGGGCCGAATATCTGCTCTCCCTGCGGGGCACCGACATTCGTGGCGAGCAGCAGACCCTGCAAGATACCGGTTTCCTGATGCAGCAGCTGGAGTGGCGCGAGCGTCTGGCGGATCTCAAGGGCGAGGCGGATCCTGAGGGCGCCATCGAAGATTTTCGCCGCGAGATAGGGCATGATCACCGCGCCCTGATGCAGCAGCTGACCCAGAGCCTGGCCACGGGCGAGGATCTGGACGCCGCCGACTGCGTGCGCAAACTCAAATTTGTCGACAAGCTCCTCGAGGAGCTGGAACGGTTCGAAGACTCGTTGTTCGAGTCTTGATCCCCTAACGCTGGAATTGTGATTACCCATGGCATTACTGCAAATCGCCGAGCCCGGCCAGAGCGCCGCCCCTCATCAGCATAAACGTGCCGTCGGCATCGATCTCGGCACCACCAACTCCCTGGTCGCCGCCGTGCGCAGCGGTCAGGCAGATACCCTCTGCGACGAGCAGGGGCGCGCCTTGCTGCCCTCGGTGGTGCACTACCAGGAGGCGGCCATCCGGGTCGGCTTCGACGCCAAGCGCGAAGCGGCGCAAGATCCCCACAACACCATCGTCTCGGTCAAGCGGATGATGGGCAAGGCACTGGCGGACATTGATACCCGCCAGCAGCCCTATGAATTTGTGGCCAGCGACAACGGCATGCCCCAGTTGCAGACCCGTCAGGGGCTGGTCAACCCGGTCCAGGTGTCAGCCGAAATCCTCAAGGCCCTGGCCGCACGCGGCGCCGCCGCCCTCGGTGGCGAGCTCGACGGCGTGGTCATCACGGTGCCCGCCTATTTCGATGACGCCCAGCGTCAGGGTACCAAGGATGCGGCCCGGCTGGCGGGCCTGCACGTGCTGCGCCTGCTCAACGAACCCACCGCCGCGGCCATCGCCTACGGCCTCGACTCCGGTCAGGAAGGGGTGATCGCGGTCTATGACCTCGGTGGCGGCACTTTCGACATCTCCATCCTGCGCCTGCATCGCGGCGTGTTCGAGGTGATGGCCACCGGCGGCGACTCGGCGCTTGGCGGTGATGACTTCGATCACCTGCTGGCGGACTGGATCAAGGAACAGGCCGGCCTGAGTGGTCAGCTCGACGCCCGCACCCAGCGCGAACTGCTGGATGTGGCCGCCAACCTCAAGCACGGCCTGACCGATGCAGACAGCGTGTCCTGCACCTTTGCCGGCTGGCAGGGGGAGATGACCCGCGCCCAGTTTGATGCCCTGATCCTGCCGCTGGTCAAGCGCACCCTGCAGGCCTGCCGCCGCGCTTTGCGCGATGCCGGGCTCGAGCAGGTGGAAGTGCTGGAAGTGGTGATGGTCGGGGGCTCCACCCGGGTGTCTCTGGTGCGCGAACAGGTGGGGACCTTCTTCGGCCGCACCCCGCTCACCAGCATCGATCCGGACAAGGTGGTAGCCATCGGCGCCGCCATCCAGGCGGACATTCTGGTGGGCAACAAGCCGGATGCCGAGATGCTGCTGCTGGATGTGATCCCGCTCTCCCTGGGGCTCGAGACCATGGGGGGCCTCGCCGAGAAGGTGATCCCGCGCAACACCACCATTCCGGTGGCCCGTGCCCAGGAGTTCACCACCTTCAAGGACGGTCAGACCGCGATGGCCATTCACGTGGTGCAGGGTGAGCGCGAACTGGTGGCAGATTGCCGCTCCCTCGCCCGCTTCACTCTGACCGGCATTCCGCCCATGGCGGCGGGCGCCGCCCACATCCGGGTCACCTTCCAGGTGGATGCGGATGGACTGCTGTCGGTCAGCGCCATGGAGAAATCATCCGGTGTGCAGGCCGAAATCCAGATAAAACCCTCTTACGGCCTGGGGGAGGAGGATATTCTCAGCATGCTGAGCGCCTCCATCGCCAATGCCCAGCAAGACATGGATGCCCGCATGCTGGCGGAGCAGCAGGTGGAAGCGGATCGGGTGGTGGAGAGCCTCAATGCCGCCCTGGCTGCCGATGGCGAGGCTCTGCTCAATGCCGCCGAGCGCGCCGAGATCGATGCCGCCATTGCTCATCTGCTGGCCATGCGTGCCAGCGGCACAACCAATCAAATCAAAGATGCCATCGAGGCGGCGGATGCTGCCAGTGGCGAGTTTGCGGCCCGTCGCATGGATGCCTCCATTCGCAAGGTGCTGACCGGCCAAAACGTCAACAAGGTGTAATATGCCAAAAGTGATCATTCTGCCTCACCCCGAACTCTGCCCGGAGGGCGCCGCCCTCGAAGGACAAGTCGGTGAGACCATCCTCGACATCGCCCTGCGCAACGGCATCGAGGTCGAACACGCCTGCGAGAAGTCCTGTGCCTGCACCACCTGTCACTGCATCGTGCGTGAAGGCTTTGACTCCCTCGAACCGAGCGATGAGCTGGAAGACGACATGCTGGACAAGGCATGGGGACTGGAGCCCGAGTCCCGCCTGAGTTGCCAGGCCCGTCTGGCGGATGAGGATCTGGTGGTGGAGCTGCCCAAGTACACCCTCAACCTCGCCTCCGAGCGCCATTGATGCGCCGTTAATTACACATGAGTGAATTGCACGTGCAGCATCGGGCGGTGCAATGATGATATGGTGAAGGCCGACCCTCTCGGGGGACGGCCTTTTTTGTATGCCCGCATTCCCCAGGTTGAACGACTTCGATCGAATAAATAGTGCCGAGAAAAGGAAGCAAGCTAAATGGCAGAGAAGATGAAAGTCCTGTTGTCCACCGACGCCGCCGCCGCCCACTGGGGCGAGGGGGCATCACTCAGTTTCAGCGGCGATGAGGCCCTGATCCACCTGGGAGCAACCACCCAGGAGAAGGAGGTGCTGCGCCTCATCCAGCGCGCCGCCCGCCGCCTCGAATCGAGCGGCATCAAGCGGGTCGAGCTGGCCGCCGGGGGCTGGGATCTGGAGCGGCGGTACGCCTTCTCCCAGGGCTTCTATGCCGCCAAGGGAGAGCGGGTGCTGGCGTTTGGTGAGCAGGATGATGCCGAGGCCGCTGAGCTGGCGGCCCTCGTCAAGGCGACCCGCTGGGTGCGCGAGGTGACCAACGGCTGCCCCGAGGCCATCTACCCCATGAGCCTGGCGGAGTCCGCCCTGCTGCTCATCCGCGGTCTGGCGGGGGACAGTGTCACCGCCCGCATCACTGCCGGTGAGGCGCTGCGCGAGGCCGGTCATATCGGGATCTGGTCCGTGGGTCGGGGCAGCGAGCGGGAGCCCGTGCTGCTGGAGCTTGACTACAACCCGACCGGGGATGCCAACGCCCCGGTGACGGCGGCCCTGGTGGGCAAGGGGATCACCTTCGACTCCGGTGGCTACTCCATGAAGTCCTCCGACAACATGCTGCCGATGAAGTCCGACATGGGGGGGGCCGCCATGGTGACCGGCGCCCTGGCGCTGGCCATCAGCCGTGGCTTGAACAAGCGGGTGAAGCTCATCCTCTGCTGCGCCGAGAACCTGGTCTCCGGCCACGCCTTCAAGCTCGGCGACATTCTGACCTATCGCAACGGCATCTCGGTGGAGATCCAGAACACGGATGCGGAAGGTCGCCTGGTGCTGGCGGACGGTCTGCTGGCCGCGAGCGAGAACGGCGCCGCCTATATTCTGGACGCCGCTACCCTGACCGGCGCCGCCAAGACGGCGCTGGGCCGCGACTACAACGCCGTGTTTGCCCTGGATGAGGCGGAGCAGGTGCGTGCCCTGGCCGCCGCCCGGGCAGAAAACGAGAAGGCCTGGGCCTTGCCGCTGGAATCCTGGCATGCGGGCCAGCTCACCTCGGCCTTCGCCGATCTGGGCAACGTCGCGTCTGCCGAAGGCACTGCCGGTGCGACCACCGCGGCGGCCTTCCTGTCGCGCTTCGTGCGCGGCGAAGGGCAGGGCTGGGTGCACTTGGACCTGGCTGCCTCCTACCAAAAATCCGGCAACGATCTCTGGGCCACCGGCGCCAAGGGCCATGGCCTGCGCACCATCGCCCGCTGGTTGCAGGAGGTGGCTGAATGAACATGAGTTTGTACTGCGGGTGGAGCCCTGAAGGGTATTCCCTGCTGGCAGGCCGGGCCTGCGCATCCCTGATTGTCCCCAGGTTGAAGGAGAAGGCGGAATGAACATCTGGCTGAGCCGTGAATTTGCCGCCCCCGAGTGGGGAGAGGGCGCCCTTTTGTCCCACCGTGCCGATGGTGCCGTGATCCATCTGGTGACCGCCAGCCCCTTGCTGGATATCCAGCAGGCGGCTCGTCGTCTGTGCAGCCAGGGGATCCAGAAGGTCGCCCTGTGCGGTCACTGGGAGCGTGAGCAGCAGTGGGCTTTCGCCCAGGGTCTGCAGACCCCCAAGGCCGAGGTGGAACTGCAATGGGCCACCTCGTCCGAAGAGGACAGGGAGGAGCTGGAGGCGCGCTGGCTGTGCGGGCGCTGGGTGCGGGAGGTGACCAACGCCACCCCGGAGCAGCTGGGACCGCTGGATCTGGCGGTGGAGGCGGCAGCCTTCATCACCGAACTGGCACCGGATCGCGTCAGCCACCGCATCCTCAAGGGAGAGGCGTTGCAGCAGGCGGGCTGGGTCGGCATCTACCAGGTCGGCCGCGGCAGCGATCGCGAGCCCGTGCTGCTGGAGCTTGACTACAACCCGAGCCGGGATCCCAAGGCGCCGGTGGCCGCGGCCCTGGTGGGCAAGGGCATCACCTTCGACTCCGGCGGTTACTCCATGAAAACCTCCCAGGGCATGCTGACCATGAAGCATGACATGGGGGGGGCCGCCATCGTCACCGGCGCCCTGGCGCTATCCATCCTGCGGGGGCTGGACAAGCGGGTGAAGCTCATTCTCTGCTGCGCCGAGAACCTGGTCTCCGGCCATGCCTACAAGCTGGGTGACATCCTTACCTACAAGAACGGCACCACGGTGGAAATCGTCAACACCGATGCCGAGGGGCGTCTGGTACTGGCGGATGGCCTGCAGCTCGCCGGAGAATCCGGTGCTCCCCTCATCATCGACGCCGCCACCCTGACCGGAGCGGCCGTGATGGCGCTGGGGGGGCGCTACAATGCCCTGTTCGGGCTGGACAAGGGGCTGGTGAGCCGGGCCATGGCCTATTCGGATGCAGAGCAGGAGCCGGCCTGGCCGCTGCCGCTCGAACCCTGGCATCGCCAGCAGTGCCCGTCCCACTACGCCGATACCGCCAACAGCCGACCGGTGCCGGGGGGCGGCCCGGGCGGGGCCTCCAACGCGGCGGGTTTCCTCTCCCGCTTCGTGCCGGGCGAGGGGCAGGGGTGGCTGCACGTCGACCTTGCCGCCTGTTTCAGCGACAACGGCGACAGCCTCTGGGCACCCGGAGCAAACACCCTGGGAATGCGCACCATAGCGCACACCCTGCTGGCGGAGACTCGCTAAGTAGCATGACGTATCGCAAGGGCACCGGACGGTGCCCTTTTCCATGGCGCCGGATAAATGAGCGTTAGCGTCACTTTTAACTGGTTAAGCAAGCTATCGTGCGCAAGCGCACATTTTTTCCTGCTGCCCTGGGACAAGATGAGTCACCATGTTGTTTCAAAGAGGCATTTGTTTAATAAAAAGTTGCTTTTTTGTGTGTTGTTTCGGTTTTTGTTTACGTATAATCGCCGCCGAACATGGATTCCTACAATAAAACTCTGTAGTTAAGGAAAGAACTCAATGGCTATCGAACGTACCTTCTCTATCGTCAAGCCGGATGCGGTCAGCAAGAACCTGATCGGCGCCATCTACAGCCGCTTCGAGAGCGCCGGTCTGAAAATCGTCGCCGCCAAGATGCTGCACCTGACCAGCGAACAAGCCGCCGGTTTCTACGCCGAGCACCAGGGCAAGCCTTTCTATGACGGCCTGGTGGCCTTCATGACTTCCGGCCCCGTCATGGTACAGGTGCTGGAAGGGGAAGACGCCATTCGTCGTCATCGCGAGATCATGGGCGCCACCAATCCGAAAGAGGCCCTGGCCGGTACTCTGCGTTCCTGCTACGCCGAGAGCATCGATCGCAACGCCGTCCACGGCTCCGACGCCCCGGCCTCTGCCGCCCGCGAAATCGCCTACTTCTTCTCCGAAGGGGAAATCTGCCCCCGCGGCTGATTGTCACCCAATATCATCAAGGGAGCCTCGGCTCCCTTTTGTTTTTTGGTCATTTGCGCCATATCCACTTATTCTCCAGGTGGAAAGCCAGACCCATTATTTGTACAATGCCGCCCCCTGACATCGGTCAGCCAATAATTTATGAAGTGTGTGAGCTGAGGCCCTTGATGAGCGCAACAAAAACCAACCTGCTGGATCTCGATCGGGATGCCATGCGTGCCTTCTTCGTCGAACTGGGCGAGAAGCCGTTCCGGGCAGATCAGATAATGAAGTGGATCTATCACTTTGGTTGTGATGATTTCGATCAGATGAGCAACGTCAACAAGGCGCTGCGCGAGCGTCTCAAGACCATCGCCGAGATCCGCGCCCCCGAGGTGAGCCGCGAGCAACGCTCCACCGATGGCACCATCAAGTGGGCCATGCAGGTGGGGGATCAGGAGGTGGAAACCGTCTATATCCCCGAGGCGGAACGCGCCACCCTGTGCGTCTCTTCCCAGGTGGGCTGTGCCCTGGCTTGTACCTTCTGCTCCACCGCTCAGCAAGGCTTCAACCGAAACCTGAAAGTCTCCGAGATCATCGGCCAGGTCTGGCGCGCCGCCAAGATCGTGGGCGGCAAACGCCCCATCACCAACGTGGTGATGATGGGCATGGGTGAGCCGCTGCTCAACCTCGCCAACGTGGTACCGGCCATGAAGCTGATGATGGATGACTTCGGTTTCAGCATCTCCAAGCGTCGCGTGACCCTCTCCACCTCCGGCGTGGTACCGGCCCTGGACATGCTGGGCGACCAGATTGACGTGGCGCTGGCGATCTCCCTGCACGCACCGAACGACAAGCTGCGCTCCGAGATCATGCCGATCAACGACAAGTACAACATCGAGGACTTCCTCGCCGGGGTACGCCGTTATCTGGCCAAGTCCAACGCCAACGGCGGTCGGGTGACCGTGGAGTATGTGCTGCTCGATCATATCAATGACGACATGCAGCATGCCCATGAGCTGGCCAAGGTACTCAAAGACACCCCCTGCAAGATCAACCTGATCCCGTTCAACCCCTTCCCGGGCAATCCGTTCGGCAAGCCGAGCAACAGTCGCATCGACCGTTTCTCCAAGGTGCTGATGGAATATGACCTGACCGTCATCGTGCGCAAGACCCGCGGGGATGACATCGATGCGGCCTGTGGCCAGCTGGTGGGGGAGGTGATTGACCGCACCAAGCGCACCATGAAAAATCGGATGCAACAGGATGGGATTTCCGTCAAAATGGTTTAACCGCTAAGCCATTGTATAGTCAGGGAATGGATATCCGTACATTGATCATAGTGGCAGCGCTCAGCGCGCTGCCCGGCTGTGTTACCGAAACCACTTACGCTGGCCAGAATTCGACCCAGCGCGAGGTGGGCCCCGATCTCAAGGCGGCTGCCCAGACCCGCCTCGATCTGGGTATCCAATATCTTCGCCAGGGCAATGCCGAACAGGCAAAGTTCAATCTCGACCGCGCCCTCCAGTACGATCCCGGCAATCCTCAGGTCTATATCGGCTTCGCCTACTTCTACCAGCAGGTGGAAGATTTCAAGGCGGCCGAAGAGAGCTACAAGAAGGCGCTCTCCATGGATCCGTCCAATGCTGACGCGATGAACAACTACGGTGCCTTCCTGTGCAACCGTGGCCGCTTCGATGAGGCGGACAAGGCATTCCTGCAGGCGGTCAGCCAACCGGATTACGTCAAGATCGCCGATACCTACGAGAATGCGGCGCTCTGTTCACTGCAAAATCATAGAAATGATAAGGCCGGCGAGTACTATCGTCTGGCCTTGGGGTATAATCCCCGCAATCCAAGGTTATTGCTGGACATGGCCGAGCTTTCCATGAAAGATGGCAAGCTGCCTGATGTGCAGTCTTACCTCGTGCGCTATGCCGATGTGGCAGAAGAGAACGAGGAGAGCCTCTGGCTCCGGCTGCGGCTGGCCCAGGCCATGGACAAACCGGCATTACTTCACCAATTCGGGACTGAGCTGGTAAGGCAATATCCCACTTCGCAACAAGCCAAGCGTTACTTAGCCAATGACTACTGAACAGCCACACGATTCTCAAGACGACTCCCAGGCAGTGGGCCCAGGCCAGCTGCTGCGCAACGCCCGTGAACAGCTCGGCTGGACGCGAGAGCAGGTTGCGTCCCGCATTCACCTTCGTCTGACCCTGATCGCCGCCATCGAGGCGGATACCTACGACAAGCACACCTCCCACACCTTCATTCGCGGCTACCTGCGCGCCTATGCCAAGCTGGTGGGGATCCCGGAAGAGACCATTCTCTCGGCCTACGAACGGCTGGGTCTGACGCCGCCGGACAACATCGACATGCAGAGCTTCTCCCGCCGCTCCCGCCAGCAAGCCAACGACAGTCGGCTCAAGGTCGTGACCTGGCTGGTGATCCTGGTCTTGATCGGGCTATCCATCGCCTGGTGGTGGCAGAGCACGGCCCGTCGCTCCGCCGGTGAAGAAGCCCTGGCCGCCACCGAAATAAGTGCAACAGAACAGGCCCCCAATGACAGCCTCACGCCTCCCACCGTGGATGTGGCTGCCCCTGAGCTGCCCGCCGCCTCTGATGCGGTAAGCACCGAGGCAACCGATGTTGCCGTGAGCGGCGCTGTCACCACGGATCCTGTGCTGGCCGATGCGGGCAATGCACCGAGTGCGAGTGCCGCACAAGACACTGAGGCGGCATCAGCCGCTGCCGCGACCACGGCCCCCGCAGACGAGGCCGCGACCGAGTCGGCCGGTGTGCCCCAACTCAAGCTGAGCTTCACCGCCGACTGCTGGCTGGATGTCAAGGATGCTAACGGCAAGACCCTGTTCAGCGGTCTGAAGAAGGCGAACGACGAACTGGTGCTGGAAGGACCCGAGCCACTCAAATTCATCATTGGCGCGCCCATGGCAGTCAATCTCGAATACAAGGGCAAGTCCTTCGACATGAGCCGTTACAACAACGGCCGGACTGCTCGCTTCTCACTGCCGCAGGAGTAATCAGTCCGTCATGTCCGCTCACGAATCCCCGATTATTCGCCGCAAATCCAAGCAGATCATGGTCGGCAAGGTGCCGGTTGGGGGCGATGCTCCCATCACGGTGCAGACCATGACCAACACCAAGACCACGGACGTGGCCGCCACCGTCGAGCAGATCCAGCGGATCGAGCGGGTGGGGGCGGATATCGTCCGGGTCTCGGTGCCGACCATGGAGGCGGCGGAAGCCTTCAAGCTCATCAAGCAGCAGACCAATATCCCCATCGTCGCCGATATCCACTTCGACTACCGTATCGCCCTGAAAGTGGCGGAGTACGGTGCCGACTGCCTGCGCATCAATCCGGGCAACATCGGCAACGAGGAGCGGGTGCGCGCCGTGGTCGACTGTGCCCGCCACTACAACATCCCGATCCGCATCGGGGTCAACGGTGGCTCGCTGGAGCGGGACATCCAGGAGAAATACGGCGAGCCGACTCCGGAGGCCTTACTCGAGTCGGCCATGCGCCACGTGGACTACCTGGATCGCCTCAACTTCGACAACTTCAAGGTCAGCGTCAAGGCTTCCGACGTCTTCCTGGCGGTCGGTGCCTATCGTCTGCTGGCCAAGCAGATCGATCAGCCCCTGCACCTTGGCATCACCGAGGCGGGTGGTTTTCGCGCCGGCGCGGTCAAGTCCGCCATCGGCCTTGGCATGCTGCTGAGTGAAGGCATCGGTGACACCCTGCGCATCTCGCTGGCCGCCGATCCGGTGGAGGAGGTGAAGGTGGGCTTTGATATCTTGAAATCCCTGCGCATTCGCGCCCGCGGCATCAACTTCATCGCCTGCCCCTCCTGCTCCCGTCAGGAGTTTGACGTGATAGGCACGGTCAACGCTCTGGAAGAGCGGCTGGAAGACATCATCACCCCCATGGATGTCTCCATCATCGGCTGCGTGGTCAACGGTCCCGGCGAGGCGCTGGTCTCCGATCTCGGCCTGGCCGGGGCGGCCAACAAGAGCGCCTTCTACGAGGGTGGCCAGCGGGTCGACCGGCTCAGCAATCAGGATCTCATCCCCGTGCTGGAGCGCCGCATTCGCGCCCGGGCGGCCATGCTGGATCCGGCCAACCAGATCCCGCTGGACAAGGGTTGACTCACCAACGTGTTGCAAAGTGGGGCCACCTGAGGTGGCCCCGGCTTTAGGTAGTTGATTTTACACCCCGCATCCGGGCACCCTGATTTTACCTCGGGGTCGAAAATCCCTATAATGCGGCCCAAATTCACGTCTTTTTCTCGAGTAGCAACGTGGCAAAACAGATCCAAGCAATTCGCGGTATGAATGATTGCCTGCCGGAGCAGAGCCCGGTATGGCAGAAAGTGGAACAGATCCTGCGCCAGGTCGTGGCCAGCTATGGCTACAGCGAAGTGCGCATGCCCATCGTCGAACAGACTCATCTGTTCAAACGCGCCATCGGTGAAGTGACCGATGTGGTCGAAAAAGAGATGTACACCTTCGAGGATCGCAACGGCGACAGCCTGAGCCTGCGTCCCGAAGGCACCGCCAGCTGTGTGCGGGCAGGTATCGAGCACGGCCTGCTGTATAACCAGGAACGCCGGATGTGGTACATGGGTCCCATGTTCCGTCACGAGCGTCCCCAGAAGGGCCGTTATCGCCAGTTCCATCAGTTCGGGGTCGAACTGTTTGGCATCAACGGGCCGGATATCGACGCTGAGCTCATCATGCTGACGCACCGCCTGTGGCGCCTGTTCGGCATCCAGGATCACGTGACCCTGCAGCTCAATACCCTGGGTCAGAGCAGCGAGCGCGCCGCTTACCGCGATGCCCTGGTCGCCTACCTGGAGCAGTACAAGGATCAGCTGGACGAAGAGAGCCAGCGCCGCATGTACAGCAATCCGCTGCGGGTGCTCGACTCCAAGGACGAAACAGTCCAGGCCATTCTGGTGGGGGCTCCGCGCCTGTTCGATCACCTGGGGGAGGAGAGCCTGGCGCACTTCGAGGGCCTCAAGCGTCTGCTCACTGCCGCCGGCATCCAGTTCGAGGTGAACGAGCGTCTGGTGCGCGGCCTTGACTACTACAACCTGACCGTGTTCGAGTGGGTCACCAACAGTCTGGGTGCCCAGGGCACCGTCTGCGCCGGTGGCCGTTACGATGGCCTGGTGGAGCAGCTCGGCGGTCAACCGACCCCGGCGGTAGGATTTGCCATGGGGATGGAGCGTCTGGTGTTGATGCTCGAAACCCTGGAGCTCAACGGCGACATTCGCCCGGCGGTGGATGTCTATCTCGCCATGGTGGGTGAGCAGGCCGAGCAGGCTGGCTTCCAGCTCGCCGAGCGGCTGCGTGACGCCTTGCCTTCCTTGCGTCTGATGAGCCACTGCGGTGGTGGCAACTTCAAGAAACAACTCAAGCGTGCCGACAAGAGCGGCGCGGCCATTGCCCTGATCCTCGGTGAGACCGAGGTGCAAAACGGGGAGATCACCATCAAGTATCTGCGTGGCCAGGCCGAGCAACAGACCCTCAAGGTCGATGCCGCCATCGCCCTGCTGGCAGCTAAAGGAGAGTAAGCTGTGGAAGTTTATACCACCGAAGAACAACAGGTTGAGGTCATCAAGAGCTGGTGGAAAGAGAACGGGACCTCGGTACTCGCCGGGACCGTGATCGGTCTGGTGGGGCTGTTTGGCTGGCGCTATTACAACGAGCATCAGCTGGCCAACCAGGAGGCCGCCTCCTCGGCTTATAACACCATGACGGCCCAGCTCGCCAAGGGTGATGCTGCGGCTATCGAGCAGGCGAAGAGCTTCATCAGCGCCCACAAGGGCGACTCTTACGCCGATCTCGCTGCCCTGGAGCTGGCCGCTGCCGCGGTCAAGGCCAACCAGCTGGATCTCGCTGCCCAGCAGCTGACCGAGGTCGCCACCAACGGTGACGACGCCATCCGTCCCATCGCCGCCCTGCGGCTGGCCCGGGTGCTCAACGAGCAGGGCAAGGCCGACGAAGCCCTGGCCCAGCTCGCCAAGATCGACAACGAGGCTTTCAAGGCCCAGGTGGCCGAAGCCCGCGGCGATGTGCTGCTCAAGCAGGGCAAGCCGGAAGAGGCCCGCGATGCCTATCAGGCGGCGGCGGATGCCGGTGGCCTGCAGGCGAGCAGCGAGCTCAAGCTGAAGATGGACGATCTGGCACTGCCAGCGGTGACCACGGGTGAGGCTCCGGATGCGTAATCTGTACAAACGACTGGCGCTGGGGGCGGCTGTCTCCCTGGCCCTGCAGGGGTGCTCCCTGTTCAGCTCGGAAGAAGATCTGACCCCGATGGCGCCGCTGCCGGTGGTGGAATCGGCCTTCACCGCCGATACCCAGTGGTCCTCCTCCGTCGGGGATGGCATCGGCGACTTCTACTCCCAGCTCAAGCCGGTGGTGGAAGAAGATCACATCTATGCCGCCGCCCGCGACGGTGATGTGACCGCCTTCGATCGCAACACGGGCAAGGTGCTGTGGAGCGTGGATCTGGCGGATCTGCCCATCAACGCCGACAAGCGCAGTGCCCGCCTCTCCGGTGGCCTGGTGTCCCGCTACGGCAAACTGTTCCTCGGCTCCGAGAACGGGGTGGTCTACGCCCTGAACGAGACGGACGGGGAAGTGCTGTGGCAGACCAATGTGCCCGGTGAAGTGGTGGCGAGCCCGGCGGTGGAAGATGGCCGCGTGGTGGTGCTGACGACCTCGGGCCGTCTGATTGCCCTCGATACCGATGAGGGCAAGCAGCAGTGGACCCTGTCCGAGGAGCAACCGCCGCTGACCCTGCGCAGCGCCGGCGCCCCCGTCATCACCAACGGTGCCGTGCTCTACGGCCGCGCCGATGGCAAGGTGGGCATCGCCCTGCTGAGCAACGGCCAGCCGGTGCGTCAGTCCAAGGTGGCGGATCCCCGCGGTGCGACCGAGCTGGATCGCATGGTGGACGTGGATGCCACTCCCCTCATCGCCGGTGATGAGCTTTATGCCATCGCCTACAATGGCCAGTTGATGGCCCGCAAGCTGATGAGTGGCGACGAGGTGTGGAAGCGCAAGTATTCCGGCTATCGCGATCTGGCGGTGACCGGCAATGCCATCGTGCTGACCGACAGCCGCAGCCACCTGTTCGCGGTGGACCGTCGCAACGGTCTGGAGCTGTGGTCCAACACCCAGCTCGAAAACCGCACCGTGACCGCCCCCGTCATCCTGGGTGACTATGTGGTGGTCGGCGATGTGGAAGGTTACCTGTATTGGCTGGATCGTACCGATGGGTCCATCAAGGCCATGCAGCAGCTCGACAGCAGTGGTCTCTATGCCGCCCCCTTGGTGGACGGTGACACCCTGTATGTGCAGAGCCGTGGTGGCAAGTTGTACGCTTTGCAGCGTCCCTGATCACCCGTCAATGTGAATATCCGGCTCCTGGTCTTCGGACCCGGAGCCTTTGTCGTCTTGAGAATGAGGCTTTTATGACTCCTGTAGTTGCCCTGGTGGGCCGCCCCAACGTGGGGAAATCCACCCTGTTTAACCGCCTGACCCGTACCCGGGACGCCCTGGTCGCCGACTTCCCCGGCCTGACCCGGGACCGCAAATACGGCCAGGCGAAGCTGGGCGAGCTGGAATTTATCGTGGTCGATACCGGCGGTATCGATGGCACCGAGGAGGGGATCGAGCTGAAGATGGCCGAGCAGTCCCTGCTGGCCATCGAAGAAGCCGATGTGGTGCTGTTCATGGTGGATGCCCGTGCCGGTTTGACCGCTGCGGATCAGGCCATCGCCGAGCACCTGCGCAAGACCCACAAGAAGGTGTTCCTGGTCGCCAACAAGACCGACGGCATCGATGGCGACTCCGCCGTCTCCGAGTTCTACGGCCTGGCGCTGGGCGAGGTGTACCAGATGGCGGCCGCCCACGGTCGTGGCGTACTGAGCCTGCTGGAGCTGGCGCTTGCGCCCCATCTGGAAGAGCTGCTCAAAGCCGCCGGCACCGATGTCGAGGCGCAGGATGAGCTGGACGAGGACTTCGACGAAGAGGCCCTGCTGCGCATGGTGGCTGCCGGTGAGCTGGATACCAAGGAAGACACCAAGGAGACCCCGTTCGCCGACTTGCCCATCAAGTTCGCCATCGTCGGTCGCCCCAACGTGGGCAAGTCGACCCTGACCAACCGCCTGCTGGGGGAAGATCGGGTCATCGTCTACGACATGCCGGGCACCACCCGCGACTCCGTCTACATTCCCATGGAGCGCGACGAGCAGAAGTACGTGGTCATCGACACCGCAGGTGTCCGTCGCCGTGGCAAGGTGCACGAGACGGTGGAGAAGTTCTCCGTCATCAAGACCCTCAAGGCCATCGAAGACGCCAACGTCTGCCTGCTGGTGATCGACGCCCGCGAGACCATCACGGATCAGGACTTGAGCATCCTGGGCTTCGTGCTCAACTCCGGCCGCTCCGTGGTACTGGTGGTGAACAAGTGGGACGGCCTGGATCAGAAGGTGAAGGAAGATGTGAAGAACGAGCTGGACCGCCGCCTCGGTTTCATCGACTTCGCTCGGGTGCACTTCATCTCTGCCCTGCACGGCAGCGGTGTCGGCCACCTGTTCGAATCCATCCAGGAGGCGTATCAGTCCGCCACCCGCCGTACCAGCACCGCCATGCTGACCCGCATCATGCAGATGGCCCAGGAAGATCACCAGCCGCCCATGGTGAACGGTCGCCGGGTCAAGCTGAAGTATGCCCACGCCGGTGGCTACAATCCGCCGCGCATCGTCATTCACGGCAACCAGTTGAACGATCTGCCGGACTCCTACAAGCGGTATCTCATCAACTACTTCCGCAAGTCCCTGAAGATCATGGGTACCCCGATCCGGGTCGAGTTCCAGGAGTCGGTGAACCCGTTCGAGGGCAAGAAGAACAACCTGACCCTGAGTCAGGAACGGCAACGGGATCGCCTGCTGAAGGCGCGCACCAAGTCCAAGAAATAACGCTACAACGGCTGCCTCTGGTAGCCGTTTCTTTTTTAAATGCCGGGGGAGGGCAGTTGATCTGTTCAGACCCCTGATCATGACGAGGAGTCCAGCATGAACCCCTTGATGTGTCCGGCCTGCGGCTGCGGGCTGGACAGCCGCAGTGACCAGACCCAGTGTCCCCAGTGTCAGACCGCCTATCGGGTGCAGGCCCTGTGCCCCACCTGCCAGCAGGAGCTGGAGCGCCTCAAGGCGTGCGGCGCCGTGGATTACTTCTGCAACCACTGCAATACGCTGGTTTCCAAGCGGGCGGTGCAGTTCGCGTTGACGCCGCTCGCGTCATGAACCGCCATTAAAAAACCCGGCCTTGGCCGGGTTTATTCTGTGTGCTCCGCAATCAGCAGGGTGAAGGAGCGGTTCCTGCGCCATATCTTGCGCTTCATGTCATTGAGTCTGAGTTTTCGTCTGGGGCTCCAGGCGCTCTTGGTCTTCTTGACCAGCAATCTTTTTCGGGCTCGCATCTGGTTTCTCCTGTCTGCTCGTCCAGTGTCTCTGGCATGGCTTGTCACTCGTCCCCATGGATATCACAAGCAGATGAATAAACTGGGATAACGGGTGTTTTAACAAGCCTTTTACAGTGAGGATGTTAACAGAGAATCACGCCGGAAAACACACCAGACTCTTCTGTCAGGGGGTGATGATCTGCTTGACCACCTCGGCGATGATGGTGGGGCGCTCCGTGCTGGCCACCGGGGTCGCCGGTTCGCTGCCATCATCCTCTCCCTGGGCTTCGCGCCGCTGTGCCTTCTGCTGCTCGTTGTCGAGCCAGAGCAGGCTCTGGTAATACTGGCGCACGTTGTTGACGTAGTTGCGGGCCTCGCCGCCGCGGGCGTAGCCGTAGCGCACCTTGCGATGCCAGCGGGCCTGCTGCAGCAGGGGCAATATCTCTTTCACGTCGCTCCAGGCATCAGGGTTCTTGCCCTGCTGTTTGGTCAGTCGGCGGGCATCCATCATGTGGCCGTAGCCGATGTTGTAGGCGGTGAGGGCAAACCAGACCTTCTCATCCTCCGGCACCGAGTCCGGCACCTTCTCCATCATCTCCTGCAGATAGCGGGCGCCCCCCTTGATGCTCTGCTCCGGGTGCAGGCGATCGCTGACCCCCATGGCCTTGGCGGTGGGGCCGGTCAGCATCATCATGCCGCGCACCCCGGTATAGGAGCGCGCCTGAGGGTCCCAGTGGGATTCCTGATAGCTGATGGCCGCCAGCAACCGCCAGTCGACGATATCCTTGGCGTGGGCCTGGAACAGCGGCTGGTACTTGGGCAGCAGGCTCTTGGCCCGTTGCAGGAAGGTGCGGGTGTCGACGAAATCGAAATTCTGCACGTGGCCGAAATACTTCTCGTCCAGCTTGGCGATGGAGCCATCCATGAAACGCTGGCCGAAGAAGTCGATGACGCTGGCGTAGAGGCTGTCGTCCGGCAGCTTGGTCATGGCCCAAGCCACGGCCTGCTTCTTGGCCAGTGTCATCCCTTCGGTGAGCTCGGGGTAGTAACGCTGGGTACGGGCCAGCACGGTGTCCTGCACCACTGTGTAGTCCACTTCGCCATCCGCCACCTGCTTGAGCAGCTCTTCCACGTCCGCATCCCGGTTGATGCTCCAGTCGAGGTCGGGGTGCTGCTTGGCGATCTCCTTCATCAGATCCTCGCCGGTGGAGCCGGCGGGCACCACGATGTGGCCCTTGAGATCCCCGAGATCCTTGGGTCTCGGGGAGCCATTGCGATAGACCAGTTTGGGGGCGACCTGGTAGAAGCCCGGGCCGAAGCGAAACAGCTTGCGCCGCTCCGGCGTCACCACGATGGCGGCGGCGGCGAGATCGAGTTTTCCCTTCTCCAGCATCTCGACGAGCTCGGCGGTGCTGTAGGCCGGGATGATGGTCAGTTTGACCCCCAGCCAGTCGGCATAGTGCTGCGCGAGCTCATAGTCAAAGCCCTGGGCGATGTCGTCTCGCTGGTAATAGGAGGTGGGGCCATAGAGGGTGCCAACCCGGATCTCGCCCCGTTGGCGGATCTGCTCCAGCTGGCTGGAGGGGGAGTAGAAGTCACAACCGGCCAGGGCCAGGGCCAACAACATCCCGATGAACAGTCGAAAAATGCAGCGCAAGTAGGTGAGTACCCTTGTTGAAAAAATCGGCATTTGTCAAAAAAGAGGCTCCTTTATACCAGAGAGTGTGGAGGGAGTCACATCGCTCGCGATGAGAAAAACGTTTGTCCGTGGTGGGCCTGATCCCTATAATACGCGCGTCTCAAATCCCCCCACACTCTAAAACTTGGTGAGAAAGGTATATGGAAATCTTGCGTGGTGCCCCAGCACTGTCTGAGTTTCGTGTCCACAAGCTGCTGCAAAGCTGCGTGCAGAGAGGAGTAGAGATAGAGAGCGTCTATGCCGAATATGTGCACTTCGCCGAGCTGTCGAGCCCCCTGTCGCCCCCCGAGCGAGCGACCTTGGGCCAGCTCCTGCGCTACGGCCCGACCATCCCAGAACACACCCCAAGCGGTCAGCTATTCCTCGTTACCCCCCGTCCCGGCACTATCTCCCCCTGGTCTTCCAAAGCAACCGACATCGCCCACAACTGTGGCCTGACCCAGGTCAAGCGGCTGGAGCGCGGCATTGCCTATTATCTGCAACCCAAGGGTGAACTGACGGCGGCCCAGCGTGATGAGGTCGCCGCCCTGCTGCACGATCGCATGATGGAAGTGGTGTTTGGCGAGCTGACCGAGGCGGCCGCCCTGTTTGCTCACCACGAGCCGCGCCCCTTCACCCAGGTGGATGTACTGGGTGGCGGCCGCGCCGCTCTGGCCTCTGCCAACATCGCCCTTGGCCTGGCGCTGGCCGAGGACGAGATCGACTATCTGGTCGAGAACTTCACCCGGCTTGGTCGCAACCCCAACGACATCGAGCTCTACATGTTTGCCCAGGCAAACTCCGAGCACTGCCGTCACAAGATCTTCAACGCCGACTGGACCATCGACGGCGAGCAACAGCCCAAGTCGCTGTTCAAGATGATCAAGAACACCTTCGAGCAGACGCCGGACCATGTCCTGTCTGCCTACAAAGACAACGCTGCCGTGATGGAAGGCAGCGACGGTGGCCGCTTCTTCCCGAGCCCCACCAGCGGTGAGTACCAGTACCACCAGGAGCGGGTCGACATCCTGATGAAGGTGGAGACCCACAACCACCCGACCGCCATTTCTCCCTTCCCGGGGGCCGCGACCGGCTCTGGTGGTGAAATTCGCGACGAGGGGGCGACCGGCCGTGGCGCCAAGCCCAAGGCAGGTCTGGTGGGCTTCTCCGTCTCCAACTTGCGCATCCCCGGTTTCGAGCAGCCCTGGGAGCAGGATTTCGGCAAGCCGAGCCGCATCGTCAGCGCTTTTGACATCATGCAGGAAGGCCCCCTTGGCGGCGCCGCCTTCAACAATGAGTTCGGTCGTCCGGCCATCCTGGGTTACTTCCGTACCTTCGAAGAGCAGGTACCGAGCCACAACGGCGTCGAAGTGCGCGGCTATCACAAGCCCATCATGCTGGCGGGCGGGATCGGCAACATCCGCACCGAACACGTGCAGAAGGGTGAGATCCCAGTCGGCTCCGCCCTCATCGTGCTGGGTGGCCCGGCCATGAACATCGGCCTGGGTGGCGGCGCGGCATCGTCCATGGCCTCCGGCCAGTCCGCCGAGGATCTGGATTTTGCCTCCGTGCAGCGGGACAACCCCGAGATGGAGCGCCGTTGTCAGGAGGTGATCGACCGCTGCTGGCAGCTTGGCGATGACAACCCCATCGTCTTCATCCACGATGTGGGTGCCGGCGGCCTCTCCAACGCCATGCCCGAACTGGTCAATGATGGCGAGCGCGGCGGCAAGTTCGACCTGCGTGCCATCGCGAGCGACGAGCCGGGCATGAGCCCGCTCGAGATCTGGTGCAACGAATCCCAGGAGCGCTACGTGCTGGCGGTGGCTCAGGACAAGCTGCCCCTGTTCAAGGCCCTGTGCGAGCGCGAGCGTGCCCCCTATGCGGTGATCGGCAGCGCTACCGAAGAGAAGCATCTCACCCTCTCTGATGCGCACTTTGACAACCAGCCCATCGACTTGCCGCTGGACGTGCTGCTCGGCAAGGCCCCCAAGATGCACCGCGACGTCGCCAGCCTGCCCGCCCAGGGCAAGGCGCTGCAACTGGACGGCGTGACCTTGAACGAGGCCGCCGAGCGGGTGCTGCGTCTGCCGACGGTGGCGGAGAAGTCCTTCCTCATCACCATCGGCGATCGCTCGGTGACCGGTCTGGTGAATCGCGACCAGATGGTCGGCCCCTGGCAGATCCCGGTGGCAGATTGCGCCGTCACCGCCGCCACCTATGACGGCTATCACGGCGAAGCCATGTCCATGGGGGAGCGCACCCCGGTGGCGCTGCTCTCCCACGCCGCCTCCGCCCGCATGGCGGTGGCAGAGGCCCTGACCAACCTGGCCCCTGCCCACATCGGGTCGCTCAAGCGGGTCAAACTCTCCGCCAACTGGATGGCCGCCGCCGGTCACCCTGGCGAAGATGCCGGTCTCTACGAGGCGGTCAAGGCGGTGGGAGAGGAGCTCTGCCCAGCCCTCGGTATCACCATCCCGGTGGGCAAGGATTCCATGTCCATGAAGACCCGCTGGCAGCAGGATGGGGTGGATCATAGTGTCACCTCGCCGCTCTCCCTGCTCATCAGCGCCTTCGCCCGGGTGGAAGACGTGCGCAACACCGTCACCCCGCAACTGCGCACCGATCTCGGTGAGACAGACCTCATCCTGATTGACCTTGGCAATGGCAAGCAGCGCCTCGGCGCCTCGGCCCTGGCCCAGGTCTATCGTCAACTGGGCGACAGCGCGCCGGATCTCGACAACCCGGTGCAGCTCAAGGGCTTCTTCAACGCCATCCAGGCGCTGGTGGCGGACAGAAAACTCATCGCCTATCACGACCGATCCGATGGTGGCCTCTTCGTCACCCTGACCGAGATGGCCTTCGCCGGTCACTGCGGCCTCGATATCCAGCTCGACCGCATCGGTGGCGATCTGTTGCCGGCCCTGTTCAACGAGGAGCTGGGTGCCGTCATCCAGATCCGCCGTGAAGACAAGGAGGCCGTGCTGACCCTGCTGGCGGGCCACGGCCTGGCCGCCTGCTCCCACGTGCTCGGCACCGTGCGGGAAGATGACCTCATCCTGTTCCAGCGCGCAGGTCAGGAAGTCTATCGCGCCAGCCGCACCGCCCTTCGCACCCTCTGGGGCGAGACCAGCTGGCAGATGCAGCGCCTGCGGGACAACCCGGAATGCGCGGACAGCGAGCACGCCGCCCGTCAGGACGCCACCGATCCGGGTCTGCAGGCCAGGCTGACCTACCACCCGTCCGAAGATGTGGCCGCACCCTATATCGCCCGCGGGATCTCTCCACGTCTGGCGGTGCTGCGCGAGCAGGGGGTCAACTCCCACGTGGAGATGGCTGCTGCCTTCGACCGCGCCGGTTTTACTGCGGTGGACGTGCATATGAGCGACATCCTCGCCGGGCGCATCAAGCTGGACGATTTCCAGAGCCTGGTGGCCTGTGGCGGCTTCTCCTACGGTGACGTGCTGGGGGCGGGCGAGGGCTGGGCCAAGTCCATCCTGTTCAACGACGCTGCCCGGGAGCAGTTCCAGCGCTTCTTCGAACGCGGCGATACGCTGTCTCTTGGGGTGTGCAACGGTTGCCAGATGATGTCCAACCTGCGTGACCTCATCCCGGGGGCAGAGCTGTGGCCACGTTTCGTGCGAAACCGCTCCGAGCGCTTCGAGGCGCGCTTCAGCCTGGTGGAAGTGCAGGACTCTCCGTCTGCCTTCTTCGCCGGCATGCAGGGCTCCGTCATGCCCATCGCCGTCTCCCATGGGGAAGGGCGGGTGGAGGTGCGTGATGCCGCCCACCTGAGCGCGCTGCAACAGAGCGCCCTGGTGGGTCTGCGCTTCGTCGACAACCGCGGTCAGGTGACCGAGCAGTACCCGGCCAACCCGAACGGCTCGCCGGACGGCATCTGCGCCGTCACCACGGTGGATGGCCGCGCCACCATCATGATGCCGCACCCGGAGCGGGTGTTCCGCACCGTGGCAAACTCCTGGCACCCGGACAACTGGGGCGAGGATGGCGCCTGGATGCGGATGTTCCGCAACGCCCGCGTGCGTCTGGGTTAAGCTCTGGCTTATCTCGGCAGCAATGAAAAACCGGCCTTCTGGCCGGTTTTTTTATGGGGAGAAAGCGGGAATGGCGCCCTTCATCTTTTCTACCACCGCGCGCTATCAGCTTGGCTTGCTATGGGGGAGACGGGTTGGGAAGGGGAGCGCGATGACGAAAAGGGGGCGTGAGACTCGGGATTATCTGGATTGAGTCACGGCTCGTGCCCCAACATCGGGGCATAAAAAACCGGCCATGGAGGCCGGTTTTTGTTTGGTTGATGTCTGTCAGCGCAGGACCACGTTCTGGAAGCCCTGCACCAGGCTGATGACCGGCTGGGGGTAGATCCCGAGCAGCACCACCAGGATGGCGGAGAGCAGCACTACCAGGCCTCCGGAGGAGAAGGCCCAGTCGGCGGTGGCATCGCGCAGCTGCATGCCGGGTTCGCGCAGGTAGAGGGTGACCATGACGCGCAGGTAGTAGTAGAGCCCCAGGGCGCTGCCGAGCACGATGGCGCCACTGAGCCACCACAGCTGCGCCTCGACGGTGACGCCGATGAGGTAGAACTTGCCGATGAAGCCGAGCGTCATGGGGATGCCCGCGAGCGACAGCATCATCACCGTCATCACGGCAGTGAGATAAGGGCGCTTCCAGAACAGGCCGCGATAGCTGTGCAGGGAGTCAGCATCCTTGCCGCGGTAGGGGCTGGACATCATGCTGATGACGCCGAAGGCCCCCAGGCTGGTGAAGAGATACATCAGCAGATAGACCCCCGCCGCTTCCACCGGGATCTGGCCGAGGCGGCTCGCCACCACCACCGCCAGCAGATAGCCGAAGTGGGAGATGGAGGAGTAGCCCATCATCCGCTTGATGTTGGTCTGGATCAGCGCCAAGAGGTTGCCGATGACGATAGAAATGACTGCCATGGCCGCCAGCAACCAGTGGATCATGGGGTCCGAGGTGGCCGGTACCGCCAGATAGAAGCGCAGCAGCACGCAGAACACGGCGATCTTGCTGACGGTCGCGAGGAAGGTCGCCACCGGTGCCGGCGCCCCTTCGTAGACGTCCGGAGTCCAGAGGTGGAAGGGGGCCAGGGAGAGCTTGAAGGCAAATCCGACCAGCATCAGGCCGAAGCCCCCCATCAATAGCGGATGGTGTGCCGGGCTCTGGGCCAGGGTCAGACCGAGATCGCTGAAGCTGAGGCTCCCCGCCTGGGCGTAGAGCAGCGCCATGCCAAACAGCAGGAAGGCGGTGGCGGTGGCGGAGAGCACCATGTACTTGATGCTGGCCTCCAGCGAATGGCGCTCGCGGTAGGCATAACCCACCAGACCGAACATGGGCAGGGTCAGCATCTCGATCCCGATGAAGAGGGATGCGAGATGGCGGGAGCCTGCCAGCACCAGACCGCCGGCGGTGGCGATCAGCAGCAGCAGGTAGAACTCTTCCCGGTTGTCCGGGTAACCCTTGAGCCAGGAGCGGCCGAAGGTACAGGTGGCGAGGGCGCCGATGAGCACCAGCCCCATGTAGAAGACGGCGTAGCTGTCCACCTGCAAGAGGGGGGTGACCCCCTGATCACCCTGCGCCATGACGATGGGCAGGGAGAAGAGGGCCAGGTTCAGACCGGTGATGGTCACCACGAAGGCGGTGTCATCGCAGCGTTTCCAGGCGATGGCCAGCATCAGGGCCACCATGGCCCCGGTGGTCAGCAGCAGCGGCAGCAGGGCCAGCAGTTGCGCGGCAGTGAACGTCATGACTGTGCTCCTGTGGCCAGCGCCAGTGACGGCAATTGAGTTGCGATAAGCGTCATGACAAGGCTCCTGACGTGAACGAAGAGGACGAAAGAGAAGGCATCATCACAGTGCTCCTGTGGCCGGCAGCGCATACCAGTGCAGCACGCTCAACAGGCTGCTGCTGGCGGTATCCAGCACAGGTTGGGGATAGAGACCGAGCAGCACCAGAAGGCTCGCGATGGTCAGCATCATGGCGAGCTCCCGCTTGTCCAGTCCCTTCAGGACCTTCTCGTCCTTGGGAGCGCCGAAGCAGGCGCGCTGCAGCATGATGAGGGAGTAGACCGAAGCCAGCACCAGACCGAAGGTGGCGATGATGGTCATGATGGGGGCCACCTGGAAGCTGCCGATGAGGATCAGGAACTCGCCGATGAAGTTGCCGGTCCCCGGCATGCCCAGAGACGCCACCGAGAAGAACAGCATCACGCCGGGCAGGTAGCGAAGGCGTCCCCACAGACCGCCCATCTGGCGCAGGTCCCGGGTGTGCAGGCGCTCATAGAGCTGACCGCACAGGATGAACAGACCGGCGGCGGAGAGGCCGTGGGCGATCATCTGCACCACCGCACCCTGCAGGGCCAGTTCGCTGCCCGAGTAGATGGCGATCATCACGAAACCCATGTGGGAGATGCTGGTGTAGGCCACCAGACGCTTGATGTCGGTCTGGGCAAACGCCAGCAGGGCACCGTAGACGATGCCAAACAGACCAAGGCCCATGGCATAGGGGGCGAAGGCGGCGGAGGCGTCGGGGAAGAGCGGCAGGGTGAAGCGCAGCAGGCCGTAGGCGGCGGTCTTGAGCAGAATGCCCGCCAGGTCCACGGAACCTGCGGTCGGCGCCTGGCTATGGGCATCCGGCAGCCAGCCGTGCAGGGGCACCAATGGCATCTTGACCGCGAAGGCGATGAAGAAGCCCAGCATCAGCAGCCACTGCACGCTCATGCTCATGGGGGTGCTCAGCAGATCCTGATAGTTGAAGGTGAAGATGCCGGTGGCGCTGTGGTGGGTCAGCACCAACCCCAGGATGGCGACCAGCATGATGAGGCCGCTCGCCTGGGTGTAGATGAAGAACTTGGTGGCCGCGTTGATGCGCGACTTGCCGTCGGTGACCGAGTGTCCCCAGAGCGCGATCAGGAAGTACATGGGGACCAGCATCATCTCCCAGAAGAAGAAGAAGAGGAATAGATCCACCGCCATGAAGACCCCGAGCACGCCACCCAAAATCCACAGCAGGTTCAGGTGGAAGAAGCCGATGCGCTGCACGATCTCCTTCCAGGAACAGAGGATGGCCAGCACGCCGATGAAGCTGGTGAGCATCACCATCAGAAGCGACAGGCCGTCCACCGCCAGGTGCAACGAGATGCCAAAGCGAGGGATCCAGGGCAACTGCCACTCCGCCGCCCAGACCGGCAGGCCGGGGTTGGCCAGGGAGAAGTCACTGCCAAGCCAGATGGCACCGGAGAGCAGCAGGCAGGCGCCCATGGAGAGCAGGGCGACCCAACGGACGAACTGTCCGCCGAGGCGCTCCATCTGCCAGCAGAGCAAGCCGCCGATAAAAGGAATTAACAAGATCCAGAGTAAGGTCACGATATCAGCTCTCGTCTAGTTTCTAGTTCTAATGGGGCAGGCACCGGGCCTGCCGCAGGGTGTTGTCTCATGTTGCTCACCCTCAGCCGAGCAGCAGCAGGGCCAGGATCAGGGCCGCGCCCATCCCCATGGAGGCCGCATACCAGCGCAACTTGCCGGAGACGGTCCAGGCCAGCAGCTGGTGGCCTGTCTGGGCCAGCACCGCGGGCAGGTTCATCGCACGATCCAGGGGATCTTTGCCGAGCAGTCGGGTTGCCAGCAGGTAGGGCTTGACCCAGAGCAGGTCATAGAGCCAGTCAAAGCCCCAGGCGTTGAACCAGAGGGTGCTGAGCACACGGCCGGGGGCGCTCTGTGCGATGCGCTTGGCCAAGCGACGCTCGCCGAGGAACAGGAAGGCGGCGAGCGCGATACCTGCCACGGCGATGATGCCGGAGGCTATTTCCAGAGTGTGGCGGCCCTCTTCGACATGATCCCCGGGCCCTGCCGGCAGCACACCGGCCAGGGGGGGCGTTATCCAGGCACCGATGGCGGTGGAGAGCACCAGCAGCACCAGCAAGGGGAGCTGGTGGGCCAGGCCGTGACCGGCGTGGGCCTCGGTTTGCGCCTTGCCGTGGAAGGCGATGAAGATGAGGCGGAAGGTGTAGAGGGAGGTCAGGAAGGCCCCCGCCAGTCCCGCCCACAGCAGGACGCTCTGGCCACTGGCCTGCACCTGCCAGAGGATGGCGTCCTTGCTGTAGAAGCCGGCAGTCACCAGTGGCAGGGCGGCGAGCGCCGATCCCCCGACCAGGAAGCAGGCATAGACCAGCGGCAGGCTCTTGCGCAGGCCCCCCATCTTGAAGATGTTCTGCTCGTGATGGGTCGCCACGATGACGGCGCCGGCGGAGAGGAACAGCAGCGCCTTGAAGAAGGCGTGGGTCATCAGGTGGAAGATGGCACCTTCCCAGGCACCTACCCCCAGGGCCAGGAACATGTAGCCAATCTGGCTCATGGTGGAGTAGGCCAAAATGCGCTTGATATCGGTCTGCACCAGGGCGGCAAAGCCCGCCAGCACCAGGGTAATGGCACCGACCAGGGCCACCAGATGCAGGATCTCCGGCGCCAGCAGGAAGAGGCCGTGGGTACGGGCGATGAGGTAGACCCCTGCCGTCACCATGGTGGCCGCGTGGATCAGCGCCGAGACCGGGGTCGGGCCCGCCATGGCGTCAGCCAGCCAGGTCTGCAGCGGCAACTGGGCGGACTTGCCGACCGCGCCGCCGAGCAGCATCAGACAGGCGAACGACAGGGCAGGGGAGCCTTCGGCAAACATGGCCGGGGCACGCACCAGCAATTCGTGGATGTTGAGGGTGCCGAGCTCCCGATAGAGCACGAACAGACCGATGGCGAGGAAGACGTCGCCGACCCGGGTCACCACGAACGCCTTGAGGGCGGCCGCGCCATTGGCGGGGTTGCGGTAGTAGAAGCCGATCAGCAGGTAACTGCACAGCCCCACCCCTTCCCAGCCGAGATAGACGAACAGCAGATCGTCAGCCAGCACCAGGAACAGCATGCTGGCGATGAACAGGTTGGTGTAGGTGAAGAAGCGCGAATAGCCCTCTTCCCCGCGCATGTACCAGGAGGCGAACAGGTGGATGAAGAAACCCACCCCGGTCACCACCCCCAGCATGGTGAGCGACAGCCCATCCAGTGCCAAGCGGAAGGTGGGCTGGAATTCGCCCACCGACATCCATTGCCACAGGGTCTGGGTGTAGACGCCGCCAGCTGGCATGGTGCTCAGGAAATCGATGCCGACCCAGAGGGTAGTCAGGGCCGACAGACCGATACTGCCGACACCGATGAGGGCAGAGGTACGCTCACCGAAACGGCCGATGGAGAAGGCCAGCAGCAGCCATCCCAGCAGCGGGAACAGGAAAGTCAGGAATAGGAGGCTCATCCGCGCATCTCGCTCACAGTGTCCACGTTCAGGGTGTGGTAACGACGATAGAGCAGCAGTAACAGGGCGAGGCCGATGCTGGCCTCCGCTGCCGCCAGAGAAATCACCAGTATGTACATGATCTGGCCATCGGCCTGGGCCCAGCGGCTACCTGCCACCACGAACGCCAGCGCGGACGCATTCATCATGATTTCGATACTCATGAGGATAAACAGCAAGTTACGACGAATCAGCAGACCGCACAGGCCGATGGCAAACAAGATGGCCGCCAGCAACAGTCCATGTTCCATAGGGATACCACTCATTGCTGACCTCCTTCTTGGTTCGGTTGCGGGGCGGTTTTGGGGACGGAAAGCACCTCCCCGCGCTTGTCCTCACGGCCCAGGTGATAGGCGGTGACCAGACCCGCCAGCAGCAGGATGGAGGCGAGCTCCACCGCCAGCACATAGGGGCCGAACAGGGCGATGCCGACCTCCTTGGCGCTGACATCGGTATGGCCCAGCTCGCCGCCGGTCACCCCGAGGATGCCGTGGGCCAGAAAGCCGAGCAGGATGAGTGAGAGCAAGGCGGGGCCACCCCAGGTGGTGGGGGTGAGCCAGCGTTTCTCCTGATCCTGGGCTGTCCCCAGGTTCAGCATCATCACCACGAACACGAACAGCACCATGATGGCGCCGGCGTAGACGATCACCTGCAGGGCGCCCGCGAAAGAGGCCCCCAGGCAGAAGAAGATCATGGCCACGGCGATGAGTGAGATGATGAGGTTGAGCAGCGCGTGCATGGGATTGCTGGTGCTGATCACCCGCAACGTGCTGTAAATGGCGACCAGGGCCGCGGCATAGAATGCCAGTTCCATGAATGACTCCTCAGGGCAGCAGGCTCTTGACATCGATGGGTTTGGCTTCATTCTCGGCATCCCCTTTGGGCTTGCCGTCGATAGCCATCCCGCTCATGCGGTAGAAGTTGTAGTCCGGGTATTTGCCGGGGCCGCTGATCAGCAAGTCTTCCTTCTCGTACACCAGGTCCTGGCGGCGATATTCCCCCATCTCGAAATCCGGCGTGAGCTGGATGGCGGTGGTGGGGCAGGCTTCTTCGCACAGACCGCAGAAGATGCAGCGAGAGAAGTTGATGCGAAAGAACTCCGGATACCAGCGGCCGTCGTCCCGTTCGGACTTTTGCAGGGAGATGCAGCCGACCGGGCAGGCCACGGCGCACAGGTTGCACGCCACGCAGCGCTCGTCGCCGTCGGGATCCCGGGTCAGGACGATGCGGCCGCGAAAACGGGGGGCCGCATAGACGGCCTGCTCCGGGTAGTTCAGGGTCTCGCGGGGGCGCCAGGCATGGGAGAACACCATGCCCAGACTGCGTAACTGGGTACCCACACCCTTGATAATGCTCGTAATCTTCATAGGTGCCTCACTGCACATTTATCAGCACTGGCGTCTGCCCGGTTCGGGGTCACAGACGGCCCAACAGTCGTCATATCCATATCGCTCTGGTTACGCATTCATCAGCACCACGGCGCCAGTCACCAGCATATTGAGCAGGGTCAGCGGCAGGCAGACCTTCCAGCCGAATGACATCACCTGGTCGAAGCGTGGGCGGGGCAAAGAGGCCCGCAGCAGGATGAAAAACACCATGAAACAGGCGGTCTTCAGGGCGAACCAGACGAAGGGGGGCAGCCAGGGGCCGTGCCAGCCACCGAAGAACAGGGTCACGATGAGGGAGGAGACCAGCACGATGCCGATGTACTCTCCGACGAAGAACAGACCCCATTTCATGCCCGCGTACTCGATGTGATAACCGTCGGCAAGCTCCTGCTCGGCCTCCGGCTGATCGAACGGGTGGCGATGGGTGACGGCGACCCCGGCAAACAGGAAGGTGACAAAGCCCAGGATCTGGGGGATCACGTTCCACATGCCGGCCTGGGCCTCGACGATGTCACGCAGGTTGAAGCTGCCGGTCTGGATGACGATGCCCATCAGCGACAGACCGAGGAACACCTCGTAGGAGAGGGTCTGGGCCGAGGCGCGCAGGCTGCCGAGCAAGGAGTACTTGTTGTTGCTCGACCAGCCGGCGAACAGCACAGCATAGACCGCCAGCCCCGCGATGGCCAGGATGTAGAGCAGGCCCACGTTGAGATCCGCCACGCCCCAGGTGGGCGTGATGGGCACCACCGCAAACGCCAGGATGAAGGCGGTAAACGCGATTATGGGGGCCAGCACGAAGATCCGGCGATCCGCGAACGGCGGGATCCAGTCCTCCTTGAAGAACATCTTGACCATGTCGGCCGCCAGCTGCAGCAGGCCGAAGGGGCCCACCCGATTGGGACCGTATCTGTCCTGCCACAGCGCCAGCAGGCGGCGCTCGATGAAGCTCATGAAGGCGCCAGCCCCCACTATGCCTACCAGCACGATCAGGGCCTTGCCTATCTCGATCAGCAGATCCATCAGGGCGTCGCTCATGCGATGACCTCCTGCAGGTTATCGATGAGGGCGTGGTGCAGGGCGGTCGGTAGGCCGTTCACCCCAAGCGGCAGGCCGAGCAGCCCCTGAGCCAGGTTGTCGCTCAGTTGCAGACGCAGTCGCCAGTGATTGCCACCCCAGGAGAGGGCGATCTCGCTACCGGCCTGGAGCGCCAGACGGTCGGCGTCCGCCGGGTTCAGGACCAGGGTGGGCTCGCTCATCCGCGCCTGGATGACCGGGCTCTTGGCGGATAGCTCCTCGGCGCCGAACAGCTGATCGTAACTCACCACCTGCAGGGCCGCCTGGGCACTGAAGGAGGAGGGGATGCTATTGAACCAGCCGAGGCCGCCTTCACCAGGCTCCAGCAGACGGCGACCGGGATCCCCGGCGCGCAGGTTGCCACCCACCTCGTCCTGGAACTTGTTCCAGGCAGAGGGCGAGTTCCAGCCCGGCGCCCAGGCAAACGGTACCTGTTGCAGGGGTTGGCGGGCACCGGCGTAGCCTTCCATGGAGAAGTTGAACGGCGAATCGGGATCTTGGGCGACCCGAGGCTCGCTCACGTTCTGATTCGCCAGCATGGAGGTGCGACCGCTGTAGCGGTGCGGCTCGCGGGCGAGCTTCATGCCGCGGATGCGCAGACCGGCGTTGGGGGCAGCTTCACCCATGGTATTGAGCAGCGGGGCACTGGCGGCGCAGGCGCTGCTCACCTCGTCGAAGGTGTTCCAGCGCAGGGGCTTTCTGTCCAGCACCCCTTGCAGGGCGGCCAGCCAGCGCCAGCCCTCACGGACCTGGATGTCGGCGTCGTAGAAGGCGGGGGCATAGACCTGGAAGAAGCGCTGGGCGCGGCCTTCCATGTTGATGAGGGTGCCGTCCGCCTCGGCGAAGCTGGCGGCTGGTAAGACCAGATCGGCCTTGCTCGCGGTAGCGGTGTCCTGATGATCCACCACCAGCAGGTGTTGCAGGCGCTCAAGGGCTCCGTCCACCCGGCTGCGGGGGGCGCGGCGGTAGAGATCGTTTTCCAGCGCGATGAGGGAGAGGGAGGCCTCCCCTTCGATGCGCGCAAGGGCCGCCTCCAGCGGGGCTGCGTCCTGGGCCAGCATGGCCAGACCCAGGCTGTTGGTCTCTTGCGCCACCAGGGCTATCTCCACCGCCTGACCGCGACCCTTGAGGGCGCGAGCGATGTTGCTGGCCGCCTCGAGCAGAGCCTGGCTGCGGGCACTTGAGCCTGCAATGATAAGTGGCTTCTTGGCGTTGCCAAGCAGCTCGGCCCACTGGGCGGCCAGGGCTTGCTGTTCGGCGCCAAGACCCGAGGGAGTCGGGGCCGAGTCATCCAGTAGATGGGCGATGGCGAAACCGAGGCGTGCCTGATCGGCGTGGGGGGCGCGCAGGGTGCCGCTTGCCACGTCGTCGAGGCGGGTGCTGTCCAGGCTGGTGATGAGCAGCGGGTAGCGCTCGTTCTGACCCAGGGTCTGCACGGCGGCGACCTGCCACAAGTCCACCTTCATCTTGCGGGCGATGTCGCGGGCCTTGCCCTTGACCGCCTGGCGCAGGGCCAGGGCGATGCGGGCGGCAGTCTGGGTGACATCTTCGCCGAGCACCAGCACGGCGTCGGCCTCTTCCATGTCACGCAGGCTCGGGGTACGCACGCCGCTTTGCTGCAGGATCTGCAGCATCTTTTGCAGGCACTCCCATTCGCTTTGCTCGACGCCGCTGTAGAAGTTGGCGGCGCCCACCAGTTCGCGCAGGGCGAAGTTGCTCTCCAGCGACGCGCGGGGCGAGCCGATGCCGATGACGCTGGCGCTGGTGCGCAGGGCGTCGGCGGCGCGGTTGAGGGCGCCATCCACCGTGATGGCGAGCCTGTCACCACCGTCTCGCAGCAATGGCTGGCGGGGGCGCTCGGCCAGATTGACGTGTCCGTAGCCGAAGCGGCCACGATCGCACAGGAAGTAGTGGTTCAGGGCGCCGTGGTAGCGGTTCTCTATGCGGCGCAGCTCGCCATAGCGCTCACCCGGGCTGATGTTGCAGCCGACCGAGCATCCCTGGCAGATGCTGGGGGCGAACTGCATGTCCCACTTGCGGTTGTAGCGCTCGGAGTGGGTCTTGTCGGTGAAGACGCCGGTGGGGCAGACCTCCACCAGGTTGCCGGAGAACTCGCTCTCCAGGGTGCCATCCTCGACCCGGCCGAAGTAGACGTTGTCGTGGGCGCCGTAGACCCCGAGATCCTCGCCCCCCGCGTAGTCCTTGTAGTAACGGACGCAGCGATAGCAGGCGATGCAGCGGTTCATCTCGTGGCTGATGAAGGGGCCGAGATCCTGGTTCTGGTGGGTGCGCTTGGTGAAACGGTAGCGACGGCTGTTGTGGCCGGTCATCACCGTCATGTCCTGCAGGTGGCAGGCGCCCCCCTCTTCACACACCGGGCAGTCGTGGGGGTGGTTGGTCATCTGCCACTCCACCACGCACTTGCGAAACTCCTTTGCCTCCTCGTCCTCGATGGAGATGTAACTGCCATCGGTGGAGGGGGTCATGCAGGACATGACCAGGCGGCCGCGCTTGTCATCGGCATTCTGATACTGCTTGACCGCACACTGGCGGCAGGCGCCGACGCTGCCGAGCGCCGGGTGCCAGCAAAAATAGGGGACGTCCAACCCTAAGGACAGACAGGCTTGCAGCAGGTTGTCTGCCCCGTCTACCTCGTACTCTTTACCGTCTACATGAATGGTGGCCATACAGCTTCCCTGACTTCAATTAGATAAAACGTGCAGCGCAATGCGCGTCGCCGAGTCACGCGTGTTACCAGCGCTCGCTCAGCAGATTGGGTTGGATCCCCTTGAGCAGCTTGCGATTCTCCCCATGGCCTTTGACGCCGGCCTCGAATTCGGAGCGGAAATACTTCATCGCGCTGCCAAGGGGCTCGACGGCCCCCGGCGCATGGGCGCAGAAGGTCTTGCCGGGGCCGAGGAAGTTGCACAGCTGGGCCAGGGTCTCGAGATCGCCGGGCTGACCCTCGCCCCGCTCCAGCGCCCGCAACAGCTTGACGCTCCAGGGCAGGCCGTCGCGGCAGGGGGTGCACCAGCCGCAGGATTCGCGGGCGAAGAACTCCTCCATGTTGCGCAGCAGGGCGACCATGTTGATGCTGTCATCCACCGCCATGGCGAGGCCCGTACCCATGCGGGTGCCGACCTTGCCGATGCCGCCGGCATACATCTGGGCATCCAGGTGCTCGGGCAGCAAAAAGCCGGTACCGGCGCCACCGGGTTGCCAGGCCTTCAGGCGATAGCCGGGCTTCATGCCGCCGGCGTAGTGCTCAAACAGCTCGCGGGCCGTGATGCCAAAGGGCAGCTCCCACAGGCCAGGGTTGTTGACCTTGCCGGAGAAGCCCATCAGCTTGGTGCCGTGATCGTCGGAGCCTGGCAGCGCCAGCCCCTGATACCAGGCCACGCCGTTGCCGATGATGGCGGGCACGTTGCACAGGGTCTCGACGTTGTTGACGCAGGTCGGCTTGCCCCAGACGCCGGAGACGGCGGGGAAGGGGGGCTTGGCGCGCGGGTTGGCGCGACGCCCCTCCAGGGAGTTGATGAGGGCCGTCTCCTCGCCGCAGATGTAGCGACCGGCGCCGGTGTGCACGAACAGCTCGAAGTCAAACCCCGAGCCCAGAATGTTCTTGCCGAGCAGCCCCGCAGCCTTGGCCTCTTCCACCGCACGGCGCAGGTGAATGGCCGCATCCACGTATTCGCCGCGCAGGAAGATGTAGCCCCGGTAGGCCTTGAGGGCCCGGGCCGAGATGATCATCCCCTCGATCAGCAGGTGGGGGAGCTGTTCCATCAGCAGCCGATCCTTCCAGGTGTTCGGCTCCATCTCGTCGGCGTTGCAGAGCAGGTAACGGATGTTCATGCTCTCGTCTTTGGGCATCAGGCCCCACTTCACGCCGGTGGAGAAACCGGCGCCGCCGCGGCCCTTGAGGCCGGCATCCTTGACGGTGTTGACGATTTCGTCCGGGCTCATCTGGCCCAGCGCCTTGCGGGCGGCCTCATAACCCTGCTTGGACTGGTACTCCTCCAGCCAGACCGGCTGGCCGTCGTCGCGCAGACGCCAGGTGAGGGGATGGGTCTCGGGGGCACGGGCGATGCGGTTGGCGGTGCCCAGGGAGGCGAATGACTTCATGGGTAGGCCTCCAGGGTTTTCAGCAGGCCGATGGCATCGAGACCGCCGTAGGTGTCGTCGTCTATCATCAGCGCCGGCCCCTTGTCGCAGTTGCCGAGGCAGCAGACTGGCAGCAGGGTGAAGCGGCCGTCCGCCGAGGTCTGGCCCGGGGCCAGGTTCATCACCTCTTTCAGACCCGCCAACAACTGCTCGTGGCCATTGATGTAGCACACCATGCTGTCGCAGACGCGAATGATGTGACGACCCACTGGCTGGCGGAAGATCTGGCTATAGAAAGTGGCGACCCCCTCCACGTCGCTGGCGGGGATGCCGAGTTCGGTGGCGATGGCATAGATGGCCCCGTCCGGTACCCAGCCGCGGGCCTGCTGCACTATCTTGAGGGCTTCGATGCTGGCGGCACGAGGATCCTCGTAGTGGTGTTTCTCATGTTCGATAGCGTCGCGCTCGGCCTGACTCAGGACGAAATCGCCCTGCTGGCTCGGGAGAGATCCCTTGCTCTGGCATTGGCCTTGCCCCGCTGGGGATGAGTTGTGTTGGCACTGACATTGTTGGCTCATGACTTAAACCTTTTGTCGCTTATTCTTATTGTCCCGTTGCGCCCCAGGGGGCACGGCGGGGACTTAACGATCTACATCCGACATAACGAAATCGATGCTGCCCAGGTAGACGATGAGATCCGACACCATCTGGCCGCGGATCACCGAGGGGATTTGCTGCAGGTGGGCGAAGCTCGGGGTGCGGATCCGGGTCCGGTAGCTCATGGTGGAGCCGTCGCTGGTCAGGTAATAACTGTTGATCCCCTTGGTCGCCTCTATCATCTGGAAGGACTCGGCGGCCGGCATCACCGGGCCCCAAGAGACTTGCAGGAAGTGGGTGATCAGGGTCTCGATGTCCTGCAGGGTGCGCTCTTTGGGGGGCGGCGTGGTGAGGGGATGATCCGCCTTGAACGGTCCTTCCGGCATGTTCTTCATGCACTGCTCTATGATGCGCATGCTCTGGCGCATCTCCTCGATGCGCACCAGGGCTCTGTCATAGGCATCCCCGTTGGCACCCACCGGCACCTCGAACTCGAACTGATCGTAGCCCGAATAGGGGCGCCACTTGCGCACGTCAAAGTTGAGGCCGGTGGCGCGAAGACCGCCCCCCGTGGTGCCCCAGGCCAGTGCCTGTGCCGTGTTGTAGGCGGCGACGCCGATGGTGCGACCGCGCAAGATGCTGTTGCGCATGGCGGCCTTCTCATACTCCATCAGCCGCTTGGGCAGCCAGCTCAGCAGGTTGTCCTGGATGAGGCGAGCCCAGCCCTGGGGCAGATCGTGCGCCACGCCGCCGATGCGGAACCATGCCGGGTGCATGCGCGCCCCCGTGATGGCCTCGATGATGGTGTAGATCCGCTGGCGGTCGGTGAAGGTGAAGAAGACCGGGGTCATGGCCCCCACGTCCTGAATGTAGGTGCCGATGAACAAGAGGTGGCTCTGGATGCGGAACAGCTCCGCCATCATCACCCGGATCATGTCTACCCGCTGGGGCACCTTGATGCCGGCCAGCTTCTCGACCGCCAGCACATAGGGCAGGTTGTTCATCACGCCGCCCAGGTACTCGACCCGGTCGGTGTAGGGAATGTAGCTGTGCCAGGACTGTCGCTCCCCCATCTTCTCGGCACCGCGGTGGTGGTAGCCGATGTCGGGCACGCAGTCGCGGATCTCTTCCCCGTCGAGCTGCAGCACCAGGCGGAAGGCGCCGTGGGCGGAGGGGTGGTTCGGTCCCAGGTTCAAGAACATGTAATCTTCGTTCTCGTTGCCCCGGGCCATGCCCCACTCTTCGGGTTTGAACAGCAGGTTGTCCTGCTCCATGTCCTGCTTGGCGGCATCGAGCATGAAGGGATCGAACTCGGTGGCCCGGGCCGGGTAGTCCTTGCGCAAGGGGTGACCCTGCCAGCTCTTGGGCATCATGATGCGGGTGAGGTGGGGGTGACCATCGAAGGTGATCCCCATCAGATCCCAGACTTCCCGCTCATACCAGTTGGCATTCGGGAAGTGGCGGCTGATGGTCGGCAGGTTCAGATCGCTCTCTTTGAGCGGCACCTTCAGCATCACGTCGGCATTGCGATCGATGGAGATGAGGTGATAGAAGACGGTGAAGTCACTCTCCGGCAAACCGTGGCGCTGGCTGCGCATCCGCTCGTCGGTGGCGCTCAAGTCAAACAGCATCACGAAGGGAGAGGGGAGTGCGCGCAGGAAACCCATCACATCCAGCAGCAGCTCCCGAGAGAGCCAGATTACCGGCACGCCGGTGCGGGTAGACTGGACGGTGAAACGCTCGGCACCGAAGTGGGCGAACAGCTCGCCGACCACCTGGGCATCGGCGTGATCGGAAGGCTGCCACTGGGCCATGGTGTAGTTATTGGGGAATTCGCGAGTCAGTTTCATGATCAGATCTCATCCGGCGTGCGCAGGTTGGTGACGTTGATCCGTTCGCCGCGCTTGCGCTCCTTCTCGGCCTGCATCTGGGGACGGTAGATCCCCTGATCGCCCACCACCCAGGAGAGGGGGCGACGTTCTTTGCCGATGGAGTCCTGCAGCAGCATCAATGCCTGCAAAAATGCCTCTGGACGGGGCGGACATCCTGGAATATAGACGTCAACCGGCAGAAACTTGTCCACGCCCTGTACCACTGAGTAGATGTCGTACATGCCGCCCGAGTTGGCGCAGGCTCCCATGGAGATGACCCACTTGGGTTCGAGCAGCTGCTCATACAGACGCTGGATGACCGGCGCCATCTTGATGAAGGGGGTGCCGGCGATCACCATGAAGTCCGCCTGACGAGGGGAGGCGCGGATGACCTCGGCGCCGAATCGGGCCACGTCGTGGGGGGAGGTGAAGGCGGTACACATCTCCACGTAACAGCAGGAGATGCCGAAGTTGTAGGGCCAGAGGGAGTTCTTGCGACCCCAGTTGACGGTGTCTTGCAGCACCTCTTCGAGGCGCCCGATCATGATGCCGCGAGAGGCCTCCTGGGCCAGGGGATCCTCGACGGTCTGGCGCTGTTCCTGGGGGTAGCGCTCAACGGGCGCATCCGGGTCAATCCGGGTCAGGGTGTACTTCATGGTGCAACCTCAAAGGAGTAATCGGTAATTCAGTCTGGCTTCTTGTCAGTCATGACCGGTTTTTTCGGCGCCCAGTCGAGGGCCCCGATACGCCACAGGTAGATGAGACCGACCAGCAGCAGGGTGATAAAGATGGTGGCTTCGATGAAACCGACCCAGCCGGTCTCCCGCACGGAGACGGACCAGGCGAACAGATAGAGAGCTTCCACGTCGAAGATGACGAAGAACATGGCGACCAGATAGAACTTGGCGGAGAAGCGCAGACGGGCATTGCCGACGGAGTCGACACCGGATTCGAAGGGTTTGTTTTTGGCGCGGCCGTAGGCTCGGCCTCCCAACAGGGCTGCGAGACCAATCATGGTCAGGCAGATACAGATGGCACCAATGACATAGACAGCAAAGGCCCAATGCTGGACAGCAATATCAGCAAACATATAGGTTTTCCCTAACCGAATTAATCATGTGACTTAACAAGGATGTTACCTAGTATGCCACTTTCATACTGATTTACATGTCATTTCAGTGGATTAATTATTAATCAGCAGGGGGAAAATCACGTTTTGCTAGCGAGGTCAATTTTCTCATTTGAGAATCATTTTCAATCGCTTTTGCGCGGCGAAAAAAGTGGCAGCGGTGCTCGAAAAACAAACTAATCGGAAAAGTGAAAGACCCCGCCTGGCGGGGTCTTTTGATCAGCAGATAGAGGGGGAGGTGATCAGGGTTTGAGCAGGGGGAGGGACTGCTCGGCCGCATTGCCCTGGGAGAGCACTATCTCCACACGCCGGTTCGCTTGGCGATGGGCGGGCGTGTCGTTGGCGTAGCGTGGTTGCGTGTCGGCGGCCCCTTGCGCCATCACCCGCCGGGAGTCCAGCTTGGGGTTGGTGAGCAGGGTGTGCACTATGGTGGCCGCTCGCAAGACCGACAGTTCCCAGTTGTTGCGATAGAGCTCCACCGGTGCCTGGGAGTTGTCGGTATGACCGGTGACGACCACTTTGCCGGGAATGTCCGCCAGCACGTCCGAGACCTTGTTGACCAAAGGAATGAACTGGGGCTGCAGGAAGGCGGAATCCGCCGGGAACAGGGTCTGCTCACCGATGCGGATCACCAGCTGGCTGCCGAGCTGCTCCACCTCGATCTCTTTTGATTCGATCTGGCTCTTGAGCTGCTGATCCAGCTTCTGCTTGGTGACGACGGCCCAGTCCTGCTCCTTGGTCTTGTGGGGCCAGGCTTCGGTGGCGCTGGGTTTCTCCGAGGCCCCGATGGTCTCGTTGAAGGGATCCGAGGCGGCGGCCGGGGTCTGGGTATCCAGCACCTGTTCCTTCTGGGAGGTGCCGGGGGTGGTTTTGGACTCGGGCTCGAGGATGCCAGTACCCCCCTGCATGACAGGGGAGCCGGCAGGCATGGAGATGAGGCCAATCTTGCCAAGGGATTCGATAAAGCCCTGGATCAGCACCCGGGTCTCCGACTGCTTGGCCATGGCGAAGGAGTAGAGCACCACGAACAGGGCGAACAGCAGGGTCATGAAGTCGGCATAGGAGACCAGCCAGCGTTCATGGTTCTCCGGCGCCTCAGCCTTTTTCTTTTTGGCCACCGTGACCTCCGAGGTAGGGTTCAAGCGTGACTTGCAGCCGCTGCTGGGATTCACCGTCGACGATGCAGAGAATGCCGGTCAGGGTCATCTCCTTGTAGTGGCGGATCTGGTGGGCGAACCCTTTGTAGCGGTTGCCAAATGGCAGGAAGATGAGGTTGGCGGCGCCCACCCCGTAGATGGTGGCGACGAAGGCCACCGCGATGGCGCCCCCGAGCTTGTCCGGCTGATCCAGCAGGCCCATGGCGTGGATCAGGCCGAACACTGCACCGACGATACCCATGGTGGGGCAGTAGCCCCCCATGGCCTCATAGAATTTGGCGGTCTGTTCGAGATCTTCCTGCTCGAACTCGATTTCGTTCTCAAGCACCTCGTGGATCTTGGTCTTCTCGTAGCCATCGACCATCATCTGCACCCCTTTTTGCAGGAAGGGATCCTTGATGTCGTCGATCATGCCTTCCAGCGCCAGCATGCCGCTGCGCCGCGCATTGCCCGCCAGGGTCTCCAGCAGCTGGGCCTGTTCCAGCATGTCGATACGCAGCGGGGTGATCAGCCACTTGAAGCGTTTGAATGTCTTGCCGACCACGGAGAAGGGGAACTGGGTCAGGGCGGCGCCCACGGTTCCTCCGATCACGATGAGGAAGGCGGGCAGATCGAGGAGGGCGCTGGGATGGCCCCCTTCGATCAGGTTGCCACCCAAAATGGCTGCCAAGGCTAACAGCAAACCGATCAGACTCATGTGTCCATGTCCCTATGCGTTGAATGTGGCTAGTGTAGCCACTTAAGTATCAGTTTTTCAAAATGATATCCAATCGGTGAGCAATATCCGAGAGGTCGAGCTGTGTGCGCCATGACTCCTTTTTCGGCCGCGATGACGGGATCATGAGGGTACAAGAAGGGCTAATGAGCGCGATGTCTCATGCCAAGCAAGGGGAGGGGGGATGTGCTGCATGGGGGAGGCCAAAAGCCTGGGCACACGAGAGCAGGGGTTGGATATCAATGGCGCTGGAAAGCAAAAAGCCGACCTTGAGGTCGGCTTTTCAATTTGGCGGTGAGGGAGGGATTCGAACCCTCGATACGTTGCCGTATACACACTTTCCAGGCGTGCTCCTTCAGCCACTCGGACACCTCACCAAATTGTTTTAGTCATCTGCTTGTGGCTTGCTAAGCACGCGTTGCGTGCTTTCATGCCGATTTCATCGGCTGGCAGCCACTTGGGCACATCACCAAATTTTCGACTGCGGTTTAACGTGTCCAATCACCACGTCGTTCTTTGCGCCGTTGCGCTGGAACGGGGCGTAATGTAGGGGAAAGGCTGAGCTGGGTCAATCACTTTTCCCCTTATTTTTCATGATCTTTATCGAACGCCTATCCCTTGAGCAGAATGCCGTTTTTTTAAGCCCGATCAGGGCTTGTCCAGGATGATCAGGCTGTCGGGCAGCTCGTTCTGATCCCGGGTGGCCGGGAAGGCGTCGGTCAGGATGTCGCTGGTGCGTTCCACACATTCGAGGAAGCCCTGCTCGACCTCCTTGTTGCGCACCCGCACCACGAAGTCGTCGATGATCTCCTGCCACTGGGCGTTGTCAATGTGCTGGGCGATGCCATCATCCACCAGGATTTCCACATAATGTTCTGCCACCGAGACAAAAATCAGCACACCCAACCGGTCCCTGGTGCGGTGCAGACCCTGCTCGACAAATTGCAGGCGTGCCATCAGAGAGGCTCTGTGCTGGCGCACCTTCTTGGGAATGAGCCGCATCTTGATGGGGGTCCAGTGGAACAGCAGACTCAGCAAGAGCCAGACCGACCACTGCACCAGCAGGATCTCGTACCAGCCGAGCCAGAAGCCGAGCTGGAATACCAGCAGTGGGGTGAGCATGGCCAGCAACGCGGCCCAGAGGGTCGGAATGTAGCGATAGCCATCGCTGGCCGGGGCCAGCACGGTCACCAGCTCCGCATCCGTTGCCTGTTCGGCTTGTCGCACCTTGGCCTGCAGGGTGTGATAGAACTGTTTCGAAATCATCGTGTTGTCTCTTATTCCTCGATTACCAGCCACCGGAAGCACCGCCGCCACCGAAACTGCCACCCCCACCGCTAAATCCGCCGCCTCCGCCAAACCCGCCACCTGAACGCCCGGCTCCGAAGCCACCGGCCAGATAGGCGGCACGGCGACGACCACCTGAACCTCCGCCCCCGCCGCCGCGCAGGTTGTGCAGGATGATCATGGCGATCACCACCAGGATGAACAGCCAGGGGCCGCCGCCTTTCTCCTGCTTGGCGGTGTCGCGAGGCTGATACTCCCCGGCCAGCGCCTGCATGATGCCCTGGCTGCCAGCGACGATGCCGGCCACCATGTCACCCCGCTTGAAGGCGGGCAGGATCCGGGTCTGGATGATGTTGGCGGCGATGGCATCGGGCAGGGCACCTTCCAGGCCATAACCGACCTCGATGCGCACCTTGCGCTCGTCCTGGGCGATCAGCAGCAGGACGCCGTTGTCCTGCCCCTTCTGACCTATGCCCCAGTGACGCCCGAGTTGATAGCCGTACTCTTCGATGGTGTCGCCGCCCAGGCTGTCGATGGAGACCACCACCAGCTGGACGCCGCTGCGCTGCTCGAACGCCGCCAGCTGCTGGGTGAGCTGGTGGGCCTGCTTGCGGGACATCAGGTTTGCCTCGTCCACCACCCGGCCAGTCAAGGGAGGGAAGTCGGGGGCGGCGTGCAGGGCCGTCGTCCAGAGCAGCAAGACCCACAGCACTCCCTGCATGAGTCGTTGCATCCGAGGTGCTAAAGAGGCAAGGGGCGCAGGCCGGGGCCCGCTGGGTGTTCGGCTCATTGGAAGCTGACCTTGGGGGCCTCATCGGCACCGGGCTTGGCGCTAAAGCTCGGCTTGGCGGTGAGATCCGAGTAGAGCAGTTTCGACCAGATGACCCCGGGGAAGGTGCGGATCTCGGTATTGAACTGGCGCACCGCCTCTATGTAGTCGCGACGGGCCACGGCGATGCGATTCTCGGTCCCTTCGAGCTGGGCTTGCAGGGTGAGGAACTGCTGATCCGCCTTGAGATCCGGGTAGCGCTCCACCACCACCATCAGCCGGGAGAGGGCGCTGGAGAGTTGATCCTGGGCGGCTTCGAAGGTTTTCAGCTGGGAGGGGTCACTCACCTGCAGGCTGCCGACCCGGGCACGGGCATCGGTCACCGCCTTGAGGGTCTCCTGCTCGTGGCTGGCATAGCCCTTGACGGTCGCCACCAGGTTGGGAATGAGATCGGCACGGCGCTGGTATTGGTTCTCCACCTGCCCCCAGCTTGCCTTGACCTGTTCATCCAGGGTCGGAATGTTGTTCATGCCGCATCCGGTCAACCCCAGCAGCAGGGTCAACATCAACAGGCTCTGGGTGGTCTTGCGCCAGAGAGAAGTGGCCATATTGTTGTCTCCATTGGATGTATTTAATTCGGCGCTGACACCATACCAGCTTGTGGTCAGCCCTCACAACGACTGGGTAGGGTAGGGGCGCGATAGCTTGTCGATACCTTGGGGAGCTGGGGCTTGTCTTTGAGCCAGGAAGCCAGCTCGGCGCCGCAGCCATTGCCTGGGGGAATGGGGGCCTGAGGCTGGCAGTCCGGGCTGCCAGCCGGGCAGCGCAAGCGGACGTGGAAGTGGCTGAAGTGACCGACCCAGGGGCGCAGCTTATAGACCCAAGGCTCGTCTCCCGCCCGCTTGCACACCTCGGCCTTGAGGGCGGGGTTGATGAAGATGCGGGTCACCTCGGGTCGGTCGGCCGCGAGGCGCAGCAGGGTGAGCTGCTGGGGCCCGAAACGCCCGGGCAGCACCCGGTAGCTGGGTTCATCGATAAGGGCCCACTCCTTGGGAGCATCCAGCTCCCATTTGGCGATGGGCCTGTCGGCCATCCGAAACCAGATGTCGGCATCCAGACCGGTCTGGTGGCTGCGATGGCCCGAAGTGAAGGGGCCCCCCCTGGCCATGGCGAGATCGGCGATGTAGAGATCCGGCATGCCGACCATCTTGGTCCGGTTCGCCAGCCCCTGCAGGTAATGGATGAGATCCGGGTGGCCGTAGTAGCGCAGCCGCTTGCTGCGGATCACCTGATAGCCTGGCCCCTCGAGAGGCAGGGCCATCGACCCCTTCAGACAGCCGGCGGCGTAGCCGCCAATCGCCTCGCTCTGGAGGGAGAGGGGCGGGGTCAAGAAGGTGCTGGTGGCGAGCAGGATAGCGGTAGCGAGCATGGGATCTCCTGTCGTGGCGCCCGCTGTGCGGGCTTGAGTGTGGGCTCAGATAACCCCAATCATATCAACAGAGGCGAGCGCTCGTCATCCGCGTTGCCCTGCGGGTTGCAACGCACAGGCAGGCTCACGCACAATGCGCGGCAATCATGAAAAGAGGAGATCTAGATGAGAGTCAGTGAACTGGCGTCACGGCCGGGGCTGTGCTGGTTGATGCCACCGGCGCGGCGTTTCTACGGGATCATGGTCTGCCTGCTGTTGGCGAGCCTTAGCACCGTCGTGGCCGCCATCTGGCTGGGTTATCCCGAGATGGGGTTGCTGCCCTGGGTTGGCGTGGTGTTTGGCGGCATCGTGCTGCTGATGATGGTGCTGCCGCGCAACTGGCAACGCTGGCGACTGGCAGAGCTCGCCTGGGACGATGAACACCTCTATCTGCTCAACGGCGGGGATGACAAGGCGCTGGCCTTGCCCAGATCGGCGCTGGTGGGCATGACGCGGGATCGCAAGGTGGGTCATGACGGTCAGTGGCTCGACTTCAGCCTGGATCTGGCGCTCGGTGCGGAGACCCTGGCCGCGACCACGGCGCTGCTGAGGCTGACCAGGGAAGGGACCCACGAGGTGGAACCCGGTGTCTACCGTTTCGGCTTTAAACGGGCCTGGCATGGTCGACGCGCCCTCGGGGAGATCCTGGCCAGCCTGCAACCGGCCTGATCTGACTATTTTCTCGACAATGTGCCATAAAGCTCAGATACTGCCTCTGATTCGACATGATCTTTCTCGTGCCGGTAGCCCAAGAGATCAATGACTTGGGCTGTGGGATGAGGAGTGCCACGGCATGATGCCATGGCTGGTCCGGCAAGGGGGTTGTGCCTTACTTCTCTGCCGGTGGATGCATAGATAAGGCACCTAGAATCGAGAGTGGATGGCATGAAGATTTACGTAGGAAATCTGTCGTACCGGATGACGGCCGACGAACTGACAAGCGTGTTCAGCCAATTTGGACAGGTAGACAAGGTCGATATCATCATCGACCGGGATACCGGTCAGTCCAAGGGATTTGGCTTCATTGAAATGCCGGTCAACGGGGATGCCGAGAAGGCCATCGCCGGGTTGCACGGCACCGAGGTCGGCGGGCGCACCATCACCGTCAATCAGGCCAAGCCGAAGACAGATGCTCCTCGTGGTCGCCCCCAGCGCCACCGTTGAATCGTCTCGATAACGAAAAACGGCATGGATCGCTCCATGCCGTTTTTGTTTGTCTGAAAGGCGGGATCAGGGCACGTCGTAACCGAGGGCGGCCTTGCGGATCCGGAACCACTGCTGGCGGCTGAGCACGATGGACTCGGCCGCTACGGCCGCCGCGATCCGCTCCCGCTTGCCGGAGCCGATGAGGGGCAGCGGCTGGCTCGGCAGCATCATCACCCAGGCGTAAACCACTTGCTCCAGGGTCTGGGCACCCACTTCCTGGCGAATTTGCTCGAGTTCGGCGCGCAGGGGGCCAAAGGCCGGATCGCTGAACAAGCGGCCGCCGCCGAGGCAGGACCAGGCCATGGGTTTGATGCGCAGCTGCTGGCACTGATCCAGGGTGCCGTCCAGCGTCCCTTCCTGATGGAGCGGCGAGATCTCCAGCTGGTTGGTGACCAAGGGGAAGGGAAGGCGCGATTGCAGCAGCTCGAACTGGCGGGCGGTGAAGTTGGAGACCCCGGCGTGCTTGATCTTGCCCGCCTGCTTCAGGGTGACGAAGGCATCGGCCACCTCGTCCGCATTCAGCAGAGGATCCGGGCGGTGGATCAGCAGCAGATCAAGATGATCGGTGCCGAGTTTTTGCAAGGAGGCCTCGGCGCTCGCGATGATGTGGGCCTTGCCGGTGTTGTAGTGGTTGAGGGCATGTTCCGGCTTGGCGGTCAGGGCGATGCCGCACTTGCTGACGATCTCCATCCGGCTGCGCAGGGACGGCTCGAGGCGCAGGGCACGACCGAAGGCCTCCTCGCACTGGTAGCCGCCGTAGATGTCGGCGTGATCGATGGTGGTCACCCCCAGATCCAGGTGGTACTTCATCAGATCCAGCAGGGCTTCGGGGGAGAGCTGCCACTCCATCAGGCGCCAGTAGCCCATGATGAGACGGGAGAAGGTCGGGCCTTGCGGGTGCAGGGCAAGACGGGATACGGACATGGTGACTCCTTGGGACATAACGGAAAATGGGCGAATACGGGAAATAAATACTGCCTGCATCTTGGTCTCTTCCGGTGGACATGGCAATAATGCGTCCCGCGCAAATTCGAACTTTGGTTCTGGGGAGGAGAGATGGAAGGGTTTGCCGACCGGCTGCAGAGCTTGATAGGGACGGGGAGCGTGAGCGCCTTCGCCCGCAAGGTGGGCCTGAGCGAGGCATTGATCCGCAAGTACCTGAAAGGGGCCGAACCCGGCCTTGGCAAGGCGAACCAGATTGCCATGGGGGCCAACTGCTCCCTGGAGTGGCTCGCCACCGGCTGCGGTTATCTCTACCGCCAGGCCGAGGTGGTGGATAGAGAAGCGCTGGCAGCGGCGGGCCGTTTGCTGCTGGAGCGTTTACCTGCCGAGCCCCTGCCCGATGAGGAGCAGCTCGTCACTCTGCTCGCCTACTACCAGTTCCTGCGCAGCCACAAGCAGGCTGACGGTTTTCTGGACTTGGCCCGGGCCAGGGAGTTTGGTCGCCACCTGGACAAGGCCTGAGCCGGAAGAGATGGCGCGCGAAGCGCCAGAGCCTCGATGAGGCGGCGGGAGAGCGCGGGAGCCTCGGGCCCGTGATTCTTCTGATACCCTCTAAACAAAGGGCAAATCCAAGGACATGGAGATGGGCTATCTGATCCTGGGCAGTGGCGGACTGGGCATGGCGCTGGCACATGAGCTGGCCAGTCGCGGCGAAGAGTGGCTGCTGGCGGGGCGGCAACTGCCGAGAGGGCTGGATCCCGCCTGCTATTTCCCGCTGCAGGAGGTGGACTCTCTCGCCTTCGATGCCCTGTTCACCCTCTATGAGCAGGCCCGGTTGCCGAGCGTGGTGATCAACACCATCGGTCTGCTGCACGATCTCAACCACCTGCCGGAGCGGCGGGTGGAAGAGGTGGATCCCGCGTGGCTCTGCGAGAGCCTGCAGGTCAATGCCTGGCCCCATCTTGCACTGGGGGCCTGCCTAAGCCGGCTGATGGCGCCGGATGCTCGCCTCTGGCTCTGCTCTGTCTCGGATCTGGCGGGCAGCATAGGAGATGCTGCATCGCAAGGCGTCCCTGGTCGCTACAGCTACCGGATGAGCAAGGCAGCCCTCAACATGGGCTCTTGCCTGCTGGCGCGGGAGTGGGCACAGCGCTTCCCCGGTGCTGGGGTCATCACGGTGCACCCCGGGCCGATGGACACCCCCCTGCAGCAGCCGTTTCACCACGAGCTGGATATTGCCTCGCTGCCAGCCCCCGCGCAAGTGGCGCCGCGACTGCTCAACCTCATCGAGACCCTGACGCCGGCCCACTCCGGCCAGTTTCTGGATCTGGCGGGCCGCCCCCTTCCCTGGTGAGTCACCGGATTCACATTCCGCTCCCCCGCCGCTTGCCAGGCTCTCCCCGTCTGGTTAATGTCATTCACCTGCATCAGGAGGATGACATGCGCTATATCGATTTACGAAGTGATACCGTGACCCAGCCCACGGAGGCCATGCGCCAGAGCATGCTGCACGCCGAGGTGGGGGATGATGTCTATGGGGAAGATCCCAGCATCAACGCGCTGGAGCGCAAGGGGGCCGAACTACTGGGCAAGGAGGCCGCCCTGTTCGTGCCCTCCGGCACCATGTCCAACCTGCTGGCGATGATGAGTCATTGCCAGCGCGGCGAAGGCGCCATCCTGGGCTCGGCTTCCCACATCTATCGCTATGAGGCGCAAGGGTCTGCCGTGCTGGGCTCGGTGGCGTTGCAACCTGTGCCTACTCAGGCCGACGGCACCCTGTTGCTGTCCGATGTGCTGGGGGGCCTCGCCCCCGATGATGCCCATTTCGTCCAGACCCGCCTCATCTGCCTCGAGAACACGCACAACGGCAAGGTGCTGCCACTCTCTTATCTGCATCAGGTGCGCGATGTCGCCGACCGCCATGGCCTGTCACTGCATCTGGATGGTGCTCGCTTGTTCAATGCGGTGGTGGCGAGCGGTGAACCGGTTGCGGCCATTGCCGCCCCCTTCGACAGTGTCTCCGTCTGCCTCTCCAAGGGGCTGGGGGCGCCGGTGGGCTCCCTGCTGGTGGGAGCGGGCGATTTCATCGCCAGGGCCCGGCGACTGCGCAAGATGCTGGGGGGCGGCATGCGCCAGGCCGGGAGTCTGGCCCAGGCCGGCTTGTTCGCCCTGGATCAGCACGTTGCACGCCTTGCGGACGATCACCGCCGTGCCAAGCGGCTGGCACAAGGGTTGGCGGTCCTGCCCGGCATCGAACTGGATCTTGCCGAGGTGCAGACCAATATGGTGTTCCTGCGGCTGGTGAAAGGGGAGAGCGCGGAACTGCTCGCCTTCATGAAGGAGCGCGGCATCCTCTTCTCCGGCTACGGCGAGATGCGACTGGTAACCCACTTGCAGATCACCGATGACGACATCGACGAGGTGATCGACGCCTTCACCGAGTTTGTGAACGCCTGATGCACGTCGATGAGTGAGAAACGAGAGAGGGCGCCTGCGGGCGCCCTCTGCTTTTGTTGCCGGGGGCTCAGCCCTGACGCTGGCCCATGATCAGGGTTGCCTCGTCGGTGGCGTCGTAGATCATGACGGCCAGGTGGGTCACCTGGCCACCGAAATCGGCCAGTGGCACCAGGGTCAGGTTCTGGTACATGTGGGGGGCCGTGCCAGTGATGGGGCGATAGTTGGAGAAGCGCAGCAGGTAGGGGCGCTGCTCCCAGGTACTGAAGGCGCGGTTGTTGAGTTTGAACACCATGTTCGCCTTGCGCTCGAACCAGGCCCTGTCCACGTCGGGAAAGAGCTCGAACAGGCTTTGATCACGCACCTGCGCGGCCAGGCGGCCGCTGTGGCTCTCCATGAAGCCGTTCCATACCTGTACCTTGTAGTCCCGGCTGAGTACGACCAGCCCCACATCCAGGTTCTGGACTATGTTCATCAGCCAATGAAATTCGCGAATCTCCATGGTCACTCCTTGCTCTCTTGTCTGGTCATTTATGCTGCCAATGGTCGTGATGACCCTAGAGCATGTGCATGATCTTGTTATTCATGGTGGCGATGGAATCTTCAGTAAACAACAGTAGCAGATCGCACTGCACGGCATAACCCTGGATCCGGTAGTTGATCTCGATGGCCAGGGTGCGGCGCCAGCGGCTCTGGTTGGTCTGGATCAGGTCCTGGATGGACCTGTGTTGACCCAGCACCACCGGGTGCCCCTGGCTGAAGGGGGTGTCTAGCTGATTGGCGTAACCGCGCAGGAAGGCGCCGATCAGCACGTTGGCGGTATCCATCAGCAGTTCCAGCTCGGCATTGTGATCGAGTGCCCCCTGATGGTTCATCAGGCGGGCCAGATCCTGGAAGCTGGCATCATGGAACAGGAGCAGGGCCTCCCCGGCAATGCCGGCACCGATGAAACCCTGGCAGACGGCAGAGAGGGTATCCGACTCGGCGGCGGCCGAGAGGGCCATGTGCAGTTCGGAGACCTCCAGCACGTTGACGTTCGGGATGGGCAGCACCACGAAGGCGTCGAGCAGCTGGGCCAGCAGGTTGGCGGCCTGGCCCATGGCAACGTTGGCCAGCTCCTGATAGACATCCCTGAGCTCCGGGGTGAACGAGATGGCCGGGGCGCTGACAGGGGGGGCGGATGGCGTGACCGCCACCGCGGGAGCCGTACCCGGCTGCCACAGGCCGTGGCGTTGCAGGAGTGCTTGCAGCATCTCGGGGGAGGCGGGTTTCTTGATGAAATCCAGGGCGCCGAGCGCCATGACGCGCTGATAGGCTTCCGGCTGGATATCGCCGGAGACCACGATCACCTTGTTGCGCAGCCCCTCTTGCTTGAGGGTTTCCAGCACGCCGTAACCGTCCATCTCCGGCATGGTGAGATCCAGAAAGACCAGATCCCCATGGCCCATCAGGATCTGCTCCACCCCTTCCAGGCCGTTGGCGGCCTGGTGCAGGGTCACTGACCAGGGGGTGGGCAGGGCGCGCATCAGTTGCTTGCGGGCAAAACCCGAGTCATCACATATCAATACATTCATGGTGTTGGCCAGTCCGTGCGAGGTGCATCGGGTAAAGGTCGCAGTATCAGAGGTCAGATGCAATGGGCAGGGGCATGGCCGGCAAGAATTGATCGTCCCGTTGATGGCTGCGATAGCGTACCGAGTACTTTTCAACGAACTCGGCGAACATCTTGACCCGCAGCGGGGTGAACTGGGGCTGGCACTGCAGCATGTAGAAGGGGCGCCGATCCGATCGCCAGTTTGGCAGCACGGCCACCAGCTGTTCATCCTGCAGGAAGGGATGAACATAGTGCAGGGGGGCGTTGACGATGCCGAGGTGACGCCGGGCCGCTCGCACGGCAGCCTGGGTCTGGTTGACACTCAGGCGCGGGGGGCGTTTGACCTGCACCATCTGCTCGTCCCGATCGATCAGCTGCCAGTGACGGTGTGGCCAGCAGTGGATGAGGTCGTGCTCTTCCAGCTGCGCCGGGTGCGCCGGGTTGCCCATCTTCTCCAGATAGAGGGGAGAGGCGAACAAGCCGTACTCGATGTGGCCGAGGCAGAGGGCATTGGGCAGGGACTGGGGCAGCTCGCCATTGAAGAACACCAGATCCCTGTCTTGATCGCACAGGGGGGAGTGATCATTGGTCTGGCTGATGTCAAATTGCACCCCGGGATAGCGCAGGCCGAAGTCCGCCAGCATGTCGACCAGGATGGTGTTGGAGAGGGCGATGGGGGCCGCGAGGCGAATGAGGCCGCGGATGTCGCGATCCTGACCCTGGATCTCCCCCGTCGCCTGTTCAATCTCGGCGAGGGGAGTGCAGAGGCGCTCGTAATAGCGCAGGCCTTCGTCGGTGAGGCGCAGCTTGCGGGTGGATCTGTGCAGCAGGCTGCAGCCAAGCTGCTCCTCCAGCTGAGAAATTCGTCGACTGATGGTGCCGGTCGGCATGCCCAGCGCGGCTGCGGCGTGGGAGAAACCGCCCTCTTGCACCACCTTGACGAACAGATAGAACTCTTCGATGTACTTCATAAGCGGCTTAGGGGGTGTTTGTAACAAGCCAGAGACCTTATGAAGAGTCATCTGGCTTGGCAAGCGCAATCCGGCATTTAATTGATCTGGATTAGATTCGATTCCCGGCGATATTCATTCAACAGGCGGACAAAATCCGCGGGCGCCCGATCCAAGCTGTTGTCCGGGACCAGCAGATCATACCCCAGCAAGTCCCGCAGTCTCGTCATACGGTTGCCGAGCATGGCGATCACCCCCTCGTAACGCTGACCGGAGGGGGAACGAAAGCGGCTCTCTTCCAGCAACTTTCCCCCCAGCAGGCCACTGCCACAACCGCCGCCAAGGCAGCCTGGCTGCTCGCTCTGCATCGCCTGCAACAGCACGGCGCGTTGCTCGGTCAGCAGGCGGACCGCCAGCCGGGGTGTGATCAACGTCAAAAAATCGTCGTAATCCTTAATCTTCAGACCGATATAGGGGAGGGGCACCAAATCCCAGCCCAAATGGATACGCGGCTGGTCAATTCGTTGAATATTTCTCCATTTCAGGATCCAGCCCCCGTGCTTGTGGTGATATTGCAAACAATCCTGACACAGGGAGAGACTAAAATGAGGCTCATTGAGCTTGAGGGCTCCGACGAATACTGTCATCAGTCCTGCGAGGAGCACCGAGATGGCCGGGATTAATAGTTGTTCGCGAAACAAAAAAAGTATAAAAATCATGGCTATGGTTATGACTACACCCAACAATATCAATGTGAGTCCGTTTTTTCTGACCATAGGGTTCACATGTAGCGTTTTCATATAAAACCGGCCTTATCTTGCCCATGCATGTTTCCAGATTATGAGCCGGATCTGATTTTGTACCAGCACGTTGGCGTCGTTCAGGGATGGCCGTGACTGGTGTTGCTATGAGCTCTCAGCATGAATCACCACCAAAGATGAATACGCTAGACGAACGCCTACTCACTGCCATGGATGCACTCCATACCCCTGTCTGGGTCTATGACATCCAGCGTCATCATATCTACTGGGCCAATGGCTCTGCGCTGGGGGTATGGGAGGCGAGTTCCCTCATCGAACTGCAATCCCGCGACTTCTCGGCCGACATGGCCGCCGCCATCGATCTGCTGTTGCAGCGTTATCTTGGCGACTTCCAGCAAGGGCGCAGCTACAGCGAGTGGTGGACCATCTCCCCGCGCGGGGTCAAGAAACAGGTCTATCTGCGCCTCTCCGGGGTCGAGATAGCCGGGCGCCTGATGATGATGACGGAGGCGGTGATCGACGCCGACACCCTCTATCAGGAGTCCTCCCTCGCCACCGGCGATACCCTTGCCTGTCTGTTTGACAACCAGGGGCGATTCGAAAGTGGCAACCACCACTTCGAGCTCTGCTTCGGCCTCCAGGTTCGCCAGCTGATGCAGGTGTTCTCCGGGGTGGACGAGGCCTTTCTGCGCCGGCTCTCCCGCCTCGACGAGGTGGTGGCCGAGGGGGAGTGCCGGACCTTGAAGGGGATGCGCTGGTTTCAGTACCAGTTTCGTCACATCCAGCAAGGGGCCAGGATACTGCTCACCATGCGGGACATCACGGACCGCAAGCTCGAGGAGCTGGAACACCGCCACCTGGCCTGGCACGACTCCCTCACCGGCCTGCTCAACCGCTATGGCCTGATGAAATCCCTCGAGGCCTATTGCGGCATCGGGGGACGCTTCGCCCTGGTGTTCATGGACTTGGACAACTTCAAACTGGTCAATGACAACTACGGCCACAAGGCGGGGGATCGCCTGCTGGAGCGGGTGGCCGGGCGGCTCAAGCAGATCTGTCCGCGGGACGTGGAGCTGGCGCGCCTCGGCGGGGACGAGTTCACCGCCCTGGTGCCCCTCAATCAGGCGAGCGAGCGGGCCCAGGAGGTGGCGGATCTCATGCTCTCCCAGATGAGCAAGCCGCTGCAGCTGAGCGGCCTCCCCGAGGTCACCATAGGGGGGAGCATCGGCATCGCCATCTACCCGGACGACGCTGATGATGGCGACAACCTCATCACCCGCGCCGACATGGCCATGTATCAGGCCAAGCAGATGGGACGCCTGCGCTGGCAGCGTTTCACCCCCAGCATGCAGCAGAGCCTGCATCGCAAGCTGACCTTGAAGCAGTTTCTGGCCAAGGCGGTGGGCCGCCAGGAGCTGAGCCTGCGCTATCAGCCCCAGGTGGATGTGGCCCAGGGCCGGCTCATCGGCTTCGAGGCCCTGCTGCGCTGGTACAACCCCGTGCTGGGGCACGTCTCCCCGGGGGAGTTCATCCCGCTGGCGGAGGAGATGGGGCTCATTCGCGAGATAGGGAGCTGGGTGCTCTCCACGGCTTTGGCCCAGATGGGGGAGTGGCAACGGCAATGGCAGGTGCGGGTGCCGGTGTCGGTCAATCTCTCCGGCTTCCAGCTGTCGGCGAATCTGCCGGGGCTGGTGGCCCAGCAGCTCGCGGCATTCGAGGTCGATCCCGGTCTGCTGACTCTGGAGCTGACCGAAACCGTGCTGATGCTGGATATGAAGGGGTGCATCGACATCCTCGACGCCTTGAGCGGGCAGGGGATCAAGATAGCCATCGACGACTTTGGCACCGGTTACTCGTCGCTCGCCTACCTCAACCGGCTGCCCATCGACACCATCAAGCTGGATCGCTCCTTCGTGGTGGGGCTCAACCTGCCGGTGATCCGGGCCACGGTCGCCATGGCGACCAGCCTGGGACTCGGGATCCTGGCCGAAGGGGTGGAGGACGAGCACGAGCTGGCGGCCCTGCGCGCCCAGGGTTGCCACATCTTCCAGGGATTCCTGTTCAGCACTCCCATGACCGCGGCCGAGGTCGAGGAGGTGGGTTTCGTCATCCAGTGCAAGAGTGGCGCCTATCCGCTGGTAAACGGCTAAAATCTCGACAGTGGGATGTGCGGCATGTCGCGTTTTTATGGTGCGACATACCAAATTAAACAAAATTAATCGAATATATGACTCGTATCATGGGTTTTATTGGACGTTATCGCTAGTATGCAGCCTCATTTCCTGGTCGTGGAGTATCACCATAATGAGTCAAGCTGCAGTCAACAAGGGCCCCGCCAGCCCACCCAGCGGCTGGTTGAATCGCTTTCTGAACGGGGTGGAGAAGGCGGGCAACAAGCTGCCAGACCCCGCCATGCTGTTTCTCTATGCGCTGTTGATCGTCTGGGTCGGTTCCTGGATCCTCTCCCAATTCTCGTTTGATCTGGTCAATCCCCGCACCGGCGAGGCCGTGGTGGTCAACAACCTGCTGACCGGCGCAGGGCTTGCCGAGTTTCTCGCCAGCATGGTGACCACGTTCACCAGTTTTGCGCCGCTTGGCATCGTGCTGGTGGCCATGCTGGGGGTGGGCGTCGCCGAGCAGTCCGGTTTCATCAACACCGGTCTCAAGAAGCTGCTCAAGGTCACGCCGGCGCGTTTTCTGACCCCCATGCTGATCCTGGTGGCTATCGTCAGCCACACGGCGGCGGATGCGGGTTATGTGCTGGTCATTCCCATCGGGGGCATCATCTTCCACGCCGCCGGCCGTCACCCGCTGGCGGGGATCGCCGCCGCCTTTGCCGGGGTCTCCGGCGGCTTTGCCGCCAACTTCCTGCCCTCCGGCGGTGATGCCCTGCTGCAGGGGTTCACCCAGTCGTCTGCCCAGCTGCTCGATCCGGAGTACATGGTCAATACCCTGTGCAACATCTTCTTCACCGGCGCCTCCTCCCTGCTGATCATCTGCGTGGGCTGGTTCGTCACCGAGCGCATCGTCGAGCCGCGCCTCAAGCACATTCCCCTCAACGAGGAGCTGGAAAGCGCCGACGAGATGGGCCGCTACAGTGACCGGGAGAGCCGGGCCTTCAACTGGGCCGGCTTTGCCATGCTGGCGGCCATCGTGCTGCTGGGACTGGCCCTGTCGCCGAGCGATTCCCCCATGCGGGCGGCGGATGGTTCGCTCACCACCTTCGCGGCGCCGGTGATGAAATCCATCGTGCCGCTCATCTTCCTGCTGTTCATCCTGCCGGGTATCGTCTACGGCTTCGTGGCGGGCAGCTTCAAGAGCGGCAAGGACGTGATCGACGCCATGTCCGCCACCATGAACAAGATGGGTTCCTACATGGTGATGGCCTTCTTCTGCGCCCTCTTCATCAAGGCGTTCGGGGATTCCAACCTCGGTACCCTGCTGGCGCTCTCCGGTGCCGAGGTGCTGCACGCCCTGGCCCTGCCGGGGGAAGTGACCATAGTCGGCATCATCCTGCTCACCGCCACCGTCAACCTGGTGGTGGGGTCGGCGTCGGCCAAGTGGGCGCTGATCAGCCCCATCCTGGTGCCCATGCTGATGGCGGTGGGGATCTCCCCCGAACTGACCCAGGCGGCCTATCGGGTAGGGGATTCCGCCTCCAACATCATCACCCCGCTGATGGTCTTCTTCCCGCTGGTGGTGGTCTATTGCCAGCAATATGTGAAGAGCACCGGCATCGGCACCCTGGTCTCCATGATGCTGCCATACTCCCTGGCCTTCCTGGTGAGTTGGAGCATCTTCCTGCTGCTCTACTGGGGGATGGGCTTCCCGCTGGGGTTGCAGGCCCCGTATGTGTATCCTGCCCCTTGAGGGTGACGGGGGGCCTTGGGCCCCTCGTTTTTTTTGGGTAAAGTGAGGCCTTCATCTGGAGGCACCATGAACCCGACCATCGATCTCATCCTTTCCCATCGCTCCATTCGCCAATTCACCGCCGATCCCATCGATGCCGCCCAGCTCGATCAGATCCTGAGCGCCGCCCAGTCGGCCGCCAGTTCCAGCTTCCTGCAGGCCAACAGCATCATCCGGGTGACCGACAAGGGGCTGCGTGCCACCCTGGCGGAACTCGCCGGTCATCAGGCCTATGTGGCGGAGGCGGCGGAGTTTCTACTGTTTTGTGCCGACTACCAGCGTCACAGCCAGATAGTGCCACAGGCCCAGACCGGCTTTGTGGAGCAGTTGCTGATCGGCGCCATCGACGGTGCCCTGATGGCCCAGAACGCCCTGTTGGCGGCCCAGTCACTGGGGCTCGGCGGTGTCTACATCGGCGGCATTCGCAACAATCCGGCTGCGGTGAGCGAGGCACTCTCGCTGCCTCATCAGGTGATCCCCCTGTTTGGCCTCTGTCTGGGTCACCCCGCCCAGCAGCCTGAGCAGAAACCGCGTCTGCCCCGCGCCCTGGTGGTTCACGAGAACCGCTACCCAGCTGCGCTCGATCGCGAACTGCTGGCCCAATACGACGATCAGATCCAGGCCTACTACCAGGCCCGCAGCAGCAACAACAAACAGCAGGCCTGGAGTGGCCAGATCAAGGCCATTCTCGGCAAGGAGGCGCGCCCCTTCATGCTGGGCTTCCTGCAATCACGAGGCTTTTGTCTCAAGTAATGGGCGAGGCGGGCGATATGAGTGAGGGACTGAGGCTGCGCGCCACCCCTCGCGGGGCCGCTTGCCATTGTTGTGAACCTGGCTGGCAATGGGCGCTACCCTGTGAGGGGTAAGCTGTTGTAGGATCAGGCAATTGGATTGGGACAGGAGTTTGGACACCCTATGATTTTAACCTTGATATTGCTGTCTATCGGCGCGCTCCTGTTTCTGGTCATCGCCTATAACGTGGTGCAGCAATACAAACAGAAGGCCGAGGCCGACAAGCGCCAGGCCATTGCTCGCCACAAAGCGGTGGCGGACGAAACCGAAGAGATGCTGCTGAACGTCAACCTGGTGCCCTTCTCCAAGAACATGGTGCTGCTGTTGCAGCACAGGATCCTGGATGCCTATCGCGCCATCGCCCAGGTCTCGCCCACCGGCCAGATCAAGCAGCGGGTGCAGGATGTGCAGATCCAGATCAAGAATGTGCAGGAACACTACAGCAGCCAGGACGAGGCACACTTCAAGACGCCGGAGTCCGATCGTCAGGCGATCCAGATGCTGCAGCTGGCCAAGAAGATGCGCGCCGTGCTGCGGGTGGAGCACAACAAGGGCAAGATAGATCCGCAAGGGTTCGCCCAAGAGGATCGTCGCCTCGAGCTGCTGCAGCTCAAGGTAAATATCGCCAACCTGGTGAAACGGGCCATGGATGCCCAGATCCAGGGGCAGTACGGTACCTGCCGCCAACTCTACACCAAGGGACTGAGCGCCCTTGCCAACATCTCCGACAAGGATGCCTACCTGTTCGCCCGGGAAGAAGACATGCGCCAGGGCTTGCTCCAGCTGGAGGAACACCTGCAGCAGCACAGCGAGAAAGAGCTGCAAAACATCAAGGACAAAGAGGCCGACGAGCTGGATGTCCTGTTCCAACCGAAGAAGAAATGGTGATATGCCCCATCCACTGAATACCACCCTGGGGCCGATGGCCCCTTTTGTTGGTCAACTGCTGACCGAATTGCACGCCCAGATGGGAGAGCTGGCGTCACCCAACGTGGATCATCTCTGCTACCGCGCCGCCACCCTGCCCGAATACCTGAGTCTCAAACGCGAGCTTGCCCAGCACGGGGTCTTGCTGGTGGAGGGCATGATAGGGGGGCGGCCCATCGCTACCTACCGGCTGCACCAGCCCGTCTGCTGGCAAGGGGTGAGCGTGCCCTGCATCGAGCTGGCCGCTCCCAAGCCGGGCCGCACGCATCAGGCGGGGCTCGAACACATCGAACTGGTGGTCTCTTCCCTGCATGAGCTGGTGGCCGCACACCCCGCTCTGCCGTTCAAGACCGCCAATATCGAGGATGAGCGCAACCCGGATGTGGGGCTGATGCTGCCTTCGGGTCAGGTGAAATTCCACCTGCGCCCCTTGAGCGAGGTGATCGACGAGGAGCTGCTGACCGGCGCCGTGGTGCCGGTACCCATGGACTATTACGGGAAGCTCTGACACTCCGCCGCGTGCCTGTGGCAGTTCAGGATGCCAGAGAGGAGAGGGGGCGCGGGCTGCGCCCCTTGAGATGACCCAGCCAGAGGCTGAGCACGGCGGTGACGCAGAGCACCAGTTCGATGCCGAGTACCAATCCTGTCAATCCCCCCCGTTCCCAGAAGGGGTGCAGATACAGACCCCCCAGACTGGCCCCCAGATAGTACCCCACCAGATAGAGCGACGATGCCAGCGCCCGGTTGTGCTCCACGTGCTGGCCGACCCAGGCGCTGGCACAGGCGTGGGCGAGGAAGAAGCCAAAACTCGAGGCAAGCAGCCCGCCGAGGATAGCAGTCAGGGTGCCAATCAGCAGCACCAGGCTGCCGATGGCCATCAGCAGGATGCCGGCGAGCAACAGGTGCTGTGCCCCCCAGCGACTGGCGCAGCGACCGCTGATGGAAGAGGCGATTGTGCCGGTGAGGTAGGTCAGAAACAGCATCCCGAGCCACTGGGTTGGCAAGGAGAAGGGGGGCTCGGCCATCAGGAAGGTGAGGTAGCTGTATTGGTTGAGGAACACCATGAAGTTGAGCCCGCCGATGAGATAGGCCCCCACCAGCAGCGGATTGCCGAGGTGGCTGGCGATGGCTTGGCGCAATTGGCCGGGGGCGGCGACCACGGCCACGAAGCGGGTCTGGGCGGGCAGCAGCCAGACGACCAGCGGCAACAAGGTGAGGCTGATGAGGCCGATGCCAAAAAACGTGTGCTGCCAATCCCCAAACCAGCCTGCCAGGAGGCCACCGACCACCCGGCCGGCGATGCCACCGAGTGAGTTGGCGGCAATATAGACCCCGACCGCGGAGAGCAGGGCTCGCTTGCTGAACTCTTCCCCCATGTAGGCGATGGCGGTGGCGGGCAGCCCGGCCAGCAAGACGCCCTGCAGGATGCGCAGGGCCACCAGCATGTCGAAGTCGGTCACCAGCGGAATGAGCAAGGAGAGCAGGATGGCGCCGGTCAGTGTCCACAACATGATGCGGCGGCGACCGAAGCGATCCGCGAGCCGGGCGCACAGCAGCAGCGAGGCAGCGAGCCCGGCGGTACAGCCCGCCAGGGTCCAGCCGGCGGAGAGGGAGCTGACGGAGAAGACCTGAGACAGCAGGGGAAGCAGAGGGTGGGTCTGATAAAGATTGAGGAACACCAGGAAGGAGCCCAGACTCAGGGCCAAGGTGGCGCGTATCCACTCACGGCTGCCGATTTCGATCATATGCGGTTGTCCTGACTGCATTTTTTGCAGAGTTATCTGCGATATATCCCGCAGACTAGTGCGCCGCTTGATATAAATATAATATATTTATGTTATCAATCTAATAAATAAAATTGATATGGATCTGAAACAGCTCGGTTATCTGCTGGCGGTACGGGACGCCGGCTCCTTCACCCGGGCCGCCAGCGCCTTGCACGTGGCGCAGCCCGCGGTCAGCATGGCCATCGCCAAGCTGGAGAGCCAGCTCGAGCTGCGCCTGTTCGACCGTCAGGATCGCAACGTGCGCCTCACTCCGGAGGGGGAGGTGCTCTGCCGCCATGCCGAGCGCCTGCTGCTGCAGATGCACCAGGCCGAGGCGGAGATGGCGGAGCTCAAGGGGCTGGAGCGGGGGGAGGTGCGCATCGGCATCCCCTACATGATGGGCTCCTACTACTTTCCCCCCATCCTGATGGCGTTCAAGCACCGCTATCCCGGCCTCAAGATCCGGGTGGAGGAGGCGGGGACCCGTGAGCTGCTCAGCCGCATGGTGGATGGCAGCCTGGACTTGGCCATCCTCATCACCAGCGATCTGCCCCCCGGGCTCGAGGGGGCCCAGCTGCTGCGAGAAGAGATGCTGATGGTGGTGGGGGAGGAGCATCCCCTGCGCCAGGCGAGAGGTGTGTCCTTGCCACAATTCTTCGCGCAGGAGCTCGCCATGTTCAGGCGCGGCTTCTATCACCGCGAGCACATGGAGGCACTGGCCCAGGGGCTGGGGCTCGAACCCAATATCGCGTTCGAGAGCAACCTCATCCCCTTGCTCAAGGCGGTGGTGCGCCAGGGGTTTGCGGTGACCACCTTCCTGCGCATGGCGCTGGACGATGAAACGGCCCTGACCGGCGTCCCCTTCGAGCCGCCCATTTTCCTCGATCTCTGCGTGGCCTGGCGACGGGGGGATCCCCTCTCCATGGCCAACCGGGCACTGAGAGATTTTCTGCTGTCACAGGCAAGGTAGGCAGCGTGGCGTTTTGTAAAATGTGATTTTCACAAATAAAAACGCCTCCTGTGGGAGGCGTTTTACAAGGGTCGGCAGAGCAGAAACACTATTTCTTGAACAGGTGATCCAGCTTGTTCGCCTTGGTGGAGAGGTAGAATTCGTTGTGGGGATTGCGCCCCTCCTGCAGGGGAACCCGCTCCGCCACCGGAATGCCGAAGCTCTCCATGGCCTTGAGTTTACGCGGGTTGTTGGTCATCAGACGCAGGCTCTTGACCTCCAGGGCCTTCAGCATATCGGCGCAGATGGTGTAGTCGCGCATGTCGGCGGCAAAACCCAGCGCCACGTTGGCCTCGACGGTGTCGGCGCCCTGATCCTGCAGATGATAGGCCCGGATCTTGTTGAGCAGGCCGATGCCGCGACCTTCCTGGCGGACATACAAGAGGACGCCGCGACCGGCTTTGGCGATGTTCTGCAGGGCGGCCTGCAGCTGGAAACCACAATCACAGCGCAGGCTGAACAGGGCATCCCCGGTCAGGCACTCGGAATGGATGCGCCCGAGCACGGGTTCACCGTCTGCGATATCCCCCATCACCAGGGCGGCGTGATCCTTGCCGGTGCCGGTTTCCTGAAAGCCAACCAGCGTGAAGGTGCCCCAGGGGGTCGGCAACTTGGATTTGGCCACGAGAGTAATGCTGCTCATAGGGTTGCTCCTGACTACAGCTGCTGAAAAAAGGCGGCCAGTTTAGCGCGCCTCACCCAGAACAACCATAAGAACAAAACCTTGCACAGCACAGTGGCATGCTGGATTGTTCATAATTGGCGCAATCGCGACGAGTTTTGTGCATATCTGCATGCCGACAACTGCCAGCGACCCCGCATTCGGGTATAATCGGCGCCCATTACCCCATCCCGCCAGGGATGCGTGCAAATCATCGACATGCCGCATGCGCAGGAGAAAAATTATGCCTCAGATGGCCCCCGTGATGACAATCGATGGCCCAAGTGGTGCCGGTAAAGGCACCCTGTGTCAGTTGCTGGCGGAGAAGCTGGGCTGGCACCTGCTCGACTCCGGTGCCATCTACCGGGTATTGGCGCTGGCCGCCCTGCATCACGACGTGGAACTCGACGCCGAAGCCGCCCTGGTGCCCCTTGCCGCCAATCTGGACGTGCAGTTCCAGGTCGAGGGTGAACAGGTCAAGGTCGTGCTGGAAGGGGAGGATGTCTCCCGCACCATCCGCTCCCAGGAAGTGAGCGATGCCGCCAGCAAGGTGGCCGTCTTCCCCCGGGTGCGTGAAGCCCTGCTGCGCCGTCAGCGCGCCTTCCGCCAGGGGCCTGGCCTCATTGCCGATGGCCGCGACATGGGCACCGTCGTTTTCCCCGAGGCCGAGGTGAAGATTTTCCTCGACGCCAGTGCCGAGGAGCGGGCCCAGCGCCGCTATAAGCAGTTGCAAGATAAGGGCTTTGATGTTAACTTTGAGCGTCTTTTAACCGAGATTCGGGAACGTGACGATCGCGATAGAAATCGCGCCGCCGCCCCCCTGAAACCCGCGGAAGATGCTCTTGTGGTAGACTCAACGTCTATGACCATAGAGGAGGTGCTGGCAACGGTGCTGACCTATGCAGAGCAACAACTTGGTGATATCAGCACACGCTGATGTCAGTCGTCTGCACCATGGATGGCGCAGATAATTTAAAACAACCCCGCTTGTGCCGGATTGCGAGTGGATGTTTCATTTGTGACATAAACAATGATCGAATCTTTTGCTCAACTCTTTGAAGAGTCCCTGAACGCCGTTGAAACCCGTCAAGGTTCCATCGTCAAGGGTACCGTCGTTGCTATCGAGAACGGTTTTGTACTGGTTGACGCCGGTCTGAAATCCGAGTCTGCCATTCCTGCTGATGAGTTCAAGAACGCCCTGGGCGAGCTGGAAATCAATGTAGGCGACACCGTTGACGTGGCTCTGGACTCTATCGAAGATGGTTTCGGCGAAACCAAGCTGTCCCGCGAAAAAGCCAAGCGCCACGAAGCCTGGCTGCAGCTTGAGAAGGCTTACGAAGAGCAAGCTACCGTTATCGGTATCATCAACGGCAAGGTCAAGGGTGGTTTCACCGTTGAGCTGAACGGCATCCGTGCCTTCCTGCCGGGTTCTCTGGTTGACGTGCGTCCGATCCGTGACACCGCTCACCTGGAAAACAAAGAACTCGAGTTCAAGGTCATCAAGCTGGACCAGAAGCGCAACAACGTTGTGGTTTCCCGTCGTGCCGTGATCGAAACCGAGAACACCTCCGAGCGCGAAAGTCTGCTGGCCAACCTGCAAGAAGGTCAAGAAGTTAAGGGTATCGTCAAGAACCTGACCGACTACGGTGCATTCGTAGATCTGGGCGGTGTTGACGGCCTGCTGCACATCACCGACATGGCGTGGAAGCGCGTTAAGCATCCTTCCGAAATCGTCAACGTTGGCGACGAGATCGCAGTCAAGGTTCTGAAGTTCGACCGCGAGCGTACCCGTGTATCCCTGGGTCTGAAGCAGCTGGGCGAAGATCCCTGGGTTGCTATCGCCAAGCGTTACCCGGAGACCACCCGTCTGTCTGGCCGCGTGACCAACCTGACCGACTACGGCTGCTTCGTTGAAATCGAAGAAGGCGTTGAAGGCCTGGTACACGTATCCGAGATGGATTGGACCAACAAGAACATCCACCCGTCCAAGGTTGTTAACGTTGGCGACGTGGTTGACGTGATGGTTCTGGACATCGACGAAGAACGTCGTCGTATCTCCCTGGGTCTGAAGCAGTGCAAATCCAACCCGTGGCAGCTGTTTGCCGAAACTCACGCCAAGGGCGACCGTGTTTCCGGCAAGATCAAGTCCATCACTGACTTCGGTATCTTCATCGGTCTGGATGGCGGCATCGACGGCCTGGTTCACCTGTCTGACATCTCCTGGAACAACCAGGGCGAAGAAGCCGTGCGTGAATTCAAGAAGGGCGACGAGATCGAAGCCGTTGTTCTGCAAGTGGACCCGGAGCGTGAGCGCATCTCCCTGGGCGTCAAGCAGATCGAAGAAGACCCGTTCAACAAGTACCTGTCTGACAACAAGAAAGGTGCTATCGTGAAGGGCAAGGTTACCGAGGTTGATGCCAAGGGTGCCGTGATCGAACTGGCTGACGGCGTGGAAGGCTACCTGCGTGCCTCCGATGCTGCTCGTGACCGTGTAGAAGACGCGACTCTGGTTCTGTCTGTCGGTGACGAAGTAGAAGCTAAATTCATGGGCGTTGATCGTAAGAACCGCACCGTAAGCCTGTCTGTCCGCGCTAAGGACGAGGCTGACGAGCGTGTTGCTATCGATAGCCTGAACCAACAAGAAGAAGTTGTGTTCAGTAATGCTATGATGGAAGCGTTCAAAGCCGCCAAGGGTGAGTAATCCTTGATGCAAGAGAAGGGCGGCATTGCGCCGCCCTTTTTTATCTTGGCGTAATGAATATTGCATGTGATCGGAGAAGGAGATTTAACCTTATGACCAAATCAGATCTCATCGAACAACTGGCTGCCAGCCGCATGCATATGCCGGCCAAAGATGTCGAAGCCGCCATCAAGGAGATCCTTGAACAGATGGCGTCGACCTTGCAAAACGGCGACCGGATTGAAATCCGTGGATTTGGAAGTTTTTCACTGCACTATCGTGCACCCCGTGTGGGTCGTAACCCCAAGACCGGGGACAAGGTTGAACTGACCGGGAAATATGTCCCGCACTTCAAACCAGGCAAAGAGTTGCGCGAACGCGTCAACATCAACGAATAATGCAGAAAACGGCATACCTGGGTATGCCTTTTTTATTTTTGCGACATGAACAGCACGAATTGTCGGGTTTCTCGCACTCTTTTCCCATTCGCTCTAGAGTCTGCCGGTGATTTTAAGGATAATCAGTCTCTCATTAGCTACAGACAGGGAGCTCCCATGAAGCGTATCTTGGCCCTCATTCCATTGGTGCTGGTGTTTGTCCTGACCCTCGCCATCGGTTCTCAAAACGGTCAGCTGGTGCAGTTCAACTATCTGATAGCTCAAGGGGAGTTCTCGCTCTCCATGTTGCTCGGCTTCTTCTTCGCCGGCGGTTTCCTGCTGGGATGGCTGGTGTTCGGCCTGCTGTTCCTGCGCCTCAAGTTGCAAAATCGCACCCTCAATCGCACCATGCGTCGTCAATCCCGCGAATTGGAAGTAGCCCGGTCGACCGCCAAGGAATAACGTCCCTCCATGCTTGAACTGCTTTTCCTGCTGTTGCCGATTGCCGCCGGCTATGGCTGGTACATGGGACGCAGGAGTGTTCGCCAGGACACCCAGCAACAGAGTAACCAGTTTTCCCGCCAGTACGTGGCGGGCCTCAACTATCTGCTCTCCGACGAGTCGGACAAGGCGGTGGATCTCTTCATCCAGCTGCTGGAAGTCGACAGCGAGACCATCGAAACCCACCTCTCCCTTGGCAACCTGTTTCGCCAGCGCGGCGAGGTGGACCGCGCCATCAAGATCCACCAGAACCTGGTTGCCCGCGAGCTGACACGGGAACAGCGCCAGCTCGCCCTGCAGGAATTGGCCCGGGATTTCCTTGCCGCCGGTCTGCTGGACAGGGCCGAAGCCATCTGGAACGAACTGTGTGAAGACAGCGACTTCGAGGAGACGGCGCTGGCCCAGTTGCTCATCATCCATCAACAGTTGCGTGACTGGGACAAGGCCATCGAGGTCGCGGTGCGGCTGCAGAAGTTTCAGGGCAACAAGAAGCTGGCCGACCCCATCTCCCATTTCTATTGCGAGCAGGCCGAGAGCCTCTTGCGTGACGGCGACAAGGCCGCGGGCCGCGCCAAGCTCAAGCGGGCACTCGGGGTCAATGGGGCTTGTGCGCGGGCGAGCTTGCGTCTTGCCGAGCTCGCCATGGAGGGGGAAAAATACGAGGACGCCAGCAAGGAGCTGTTGCGGGTGTTCGAGCAGGACATGGATTTTGCCTCCGAGGCCATGCCAAAACTCCTTCAATGCTACCAGCAGATGGGCCGTAGCCAGGAGCTTATTCCGTTGCTTGAGAAAGCGGTGGAAGATCATGCTGGTGTCAGCGTGACCCTGGCCCTGGCCAATCTGGTGGAGGCCCGCGATGGTCTGAGTCAGGCCCGGGCCCTGGTGCTGCGTCAACTGCGCCGCCACCCGTCCATGAAGGGTTTCTATCAGCTGGTCGGTTTCCAGCTGGCGAGCGCCGAAGAGGGGCCCGCCAAGGAGAGCCTGGAGCTGCTGCAGCAGCTGGTGGGCGAGCAGATCAAGATCAAATCGACCCACAAGTGCCGTCAGTGCGGCTTCGCCACCCATTCGCTGTTCTGGCAATGCCCCTCCTGCCGCCAATGGGGCTCCATCAAGCCCATCCGGGGGCTGGATGGGGAGTAGCCGCCTTCGATAGTCAGACCCGGACACCAGAGTGCCGGCTGGCGAGATGCCCATGCCGGTTGCAACACAACAACACGCCATAGGAAGTGACATGCAAGATCCCAAAGTACTGGTTGCGCTCGATTATCAGCGCGAAGCCGATGCCCTCGCCTTCATCGAGCAGATCTCGCCTGCCCAATGCCGCCTCAAGGTGGGCAAGGAGATGTTTACCCTGTTTGGTCCCCAGTTTGTACGCCAGCTGGTGGCCAAGGGGTTCGATGTCTTTCTGGATCTGAAGTTCCACGACATCCCCAATACCGTGGCCAAGGCGGTCGCGGCCAGTGCCGAGCTGGGGGTCTGGATGGTCAACGTCCACGCCAGTGGCGGTGAGCGCATGATGCGGGCCGCCAAGGAGGCGCTTGCGCCTTATGGGGACAAGGCCCCTCTGCTCATCGCCGTGACGGTGCTGACCAGCATGGAGCAGTCCGACATGGCGCCGCTGGGGGTGGATGCCACCCCGGCGGAGCAGGTGATCCGGCTGGCGACCCTCACCAAGGCGGCCGGGCTCGACGGGGTGGTCTGCTCCGCCGAGGAGGCCCATGAGCTCAAAGCCTTGCTCGGCAGCGAGTTCAAGCTGGTGACCCCGGGCATCCGTCCGGCTGGCTCGGCAGCCGGGGATCAGCGCCGGGTGATGACCCCCAAGGCCGCCATGGCGGCGGGGGCCGACTATCTGGTGATCGGCCGCCCCATCACCCAGGCTGCGGATCCCGCCGCCGTGCTTGGTGCCATCAATGCCGAGTTGAACGGTTAAGAGAGGACGAACCCGTCCATCCATGCAACAGGCCGGATCATGGATCCGGCCTGTTGCATTTTGCTGTTACCAACCCCGAAGCGGAGCCCGTCAGGAGTGAACCGTTCTGGCGCCGAGTCCCCAGGGCACCAGCCCGAGCAGCAGGCCGGCCACCGAGCCGATGAGGTGTGATTCGATATGTACCCTTGCACCGATGAGGGCGGAGACCGGACTCTCCCCCGCGCTGTAGAAATCCAGTCCGAGTTTGATGAGGATCCCCAGCAGCATCAGCCAGCCGGAATGGCGACGGTAGCGGATATCCTGCAAGGCGCCCCAGACGAAGAGGCCGTGAAGGGCACCGGACAGCCCCATGTACCACTGGGTCTGGGGGCACCACCACCAGATGCCGAGGCCGACGGCGGTGCACAGCAGCATCATCAGCAGGGGCAGGCGCCAGTCCGCCAGGTATTCACGAAACAGGCTGTAGAGCACCGCCAGCCCGCTCAGGTTGAGCAGTAGGTGCCATCCGTTGGTGTGGGCCAGATTGCCTGTTATGATGCGCCACCCTTCCCCTTGGGCTACCAGGGTGCGATCGAAGGAGAGCAGGTGGTTTGGTACTGTGAAGAAGAGCAAGGCAGTGATGAGCGACAGCGTGACAACCCAGAACAGACCCGATTTTTCTGACAACATGAAACAGCCCAGCGACAAAGAGAGCCGATACTGTACACGCTGTACCCGAGCCCTCAAAGCCTGCCTGTGTGATTATGTTGAACGGGTTGCCCATCTTGCGCCCATCCATATCCTGCAGCATCCTGCCGAGGTCGGTCATCCCAAGGGGACGGCCGCCCTGCTGGCCGCGTCGCTCACCCGGGTCCATCTCCATGTGGGGGAGAGCTTCGCCGATACCGATTGGCTGGCGCCCCTGCTGGCCGATCCCAAGGTGCGCTGTGTGGTGCTCTGGCCGGATGAGACGGCCCTGACCTTGCCACAGTTGCGTGCCCAATGTGCGCAGCAGGCGCAACTCGATGTGCACTTTATTCTGCTCGATGGCACCTGGCGCAAGGCCTATCGCATGCTGCACAGCAACCCGGCCCTGCTCGCCCTGCCGAGGATCACGCTAGGGGAGATCGAGGGGCAATACGCCATTCGCAAGAAGCCGTTCCCCGGCGCCCTGTCGACCCTGGAGGCGGGCTACCATCTGTTATGTCAGTGGGAAGGGACGCCGGGTCGCTTCGCCCCGCTGATGACGCTTTTTACCCATTTGAACCGGCAGTGGCAGGATTTTGCCCAAGGACGCCGAACTTGAACTGCGTATATAGAGCAGACCGACGTTAGTTCCACCCGTATTGAGAGCAGAGAGAGGAGTGAGAAACGTGAATAAAGCCGTCGTGGTATTCAGTGGTGGTCAGGACAGCACCACCTGTCTGGTGCAGGCACTGGCCAAGTATGACGAAGTGCACGCCATCACCTTTGACTACGGCCAGCGCCACCGGGAGGAGATAGAGACGGCCCGCCGGCTGGCCGGCACGCTGGGCATCGCCGCCCACAAGGTGATGGACGTGACCATGCTGGGGGAGCTCGCGGTCTCCGCTCTGACCCGGGACGAGATCCCGGTCAGCGGTGAGCTGCAGGACAACGGCCTGCCCAACACCTTCGTGCCGGGCCGCAACATCCTGTTCCTGACCCTGGCCGCCATCTATGCCTATCAGGTGGGGGCGGGGACCGTCATCACCGGGGTATGCGAGACCGATTTCTCCGGTTACCCGGATTGCCGCGACGAGTTCGTCAAGGCCCTCAACCAGGCGGTCTCCCTCGGGCTGGATCGGAGCCTCGTCTTCGAGACCCCCCTGATGTGGCTGGACAAGGCCGAGACCTGGGCCCTGGCGGATCACTATGGTCACCTGGATACGGTGCGCCAGCAGACCCTCACCTGCTACAACGGCATTGCCGGTGATGGTTGTGGTGCTTGCCCCGCCTGCGAGCTGCGCAGCCGCGGCCTGAACCAGTATCTGGCGGACAGGGTCGGGGTCAGGGCACGCCTGAACCAGAAAACCGGATTGTGAGTCTTGCCCCTGTTTGGGGTATAATCCGCGCCTTTTGCAACAAGCCGTGACCAGCATGCACTACCCAATCAACGAAATTTTCCAGACCATCCAGGGGGAGGGGGTCTTTACCGGCCTGCCCGCCATCTTCGTGCGCCTGCAGGGTTGCCCCGTGGGCTGCCCCTGGTGCGATACCCGTCATACCTGGGTGGTGGATCCGGCCCGTGAAGTGGGCCCAGCCGAGGTGCTGGACAGATCCAACGAGTCCGATGGCTGGAGCAAGATGAGCACGGAGGCGATCCTCGAGAGCTTCAAGATCCTGGGCTACCAGGCGCGCCATGTGGTGATCACCGGCGGCGAGCCCTGCCTCTACGATCTCCATGAGCTCTCGGGCGCCCTGCTGGATGCGGGTTACCAGGTACAGATCGAAACCAGCGGTACCAGCGAGATCCTGACCCATGCACAGACCTGGGTCACCGTCTCCCCGAAGATTGGGATGAAGGGGGGCTTGCCTGTACTGGTGTCGGCGCTCGAGCGGGCGAACGAGATCAAGCATCCGGTGGCGACCGAGCGACACATCGAGGAGCTCGATGCCCTGCTGGCGACCGCCAGTCTGCGCCCCGATGTGGTGATTGCCTTGCAGCCCATCAGTCAGAAGCCGAGGGCCACCGAACTGGCCATGGCGACCTGTATCGCCCGCAATTGGCGACTATCCATCCAGACTCACAAATATCTGAATATCGATTAAGATGGATAATCTCACGGACGAGCGGGTATTGCTCACCCTGGCAAACAAGATGCCTTACGGAAAATATCGGGGTTGGCGTATCATCGATATTCCGGAGCCCTATCTGGTGTGGATGGCCCGCACCGGTTTTCCGGCAGGATCCCTGGGCCAGTCATTGGCACTGGCGTACGAGATAAAACTCAATGGACTGGAGCCCATGATTATTCCCATTATTAGCAGGATGTCGCCATGAGAATATATACCCGGCAGGGGGACAAGGGACTCACTCGCTTGGCCGATGGCTCCCGTTTGGCTAAGGATGATCCGCGCGTCGAGACCTATGGCGCCATCGATGAGTTAAATTCCCAGATAGGTCTGTTGATGGCTGAAATACCCGAGCAGGAGAAAACCCTGCTGGCCGAGCTGATATTGCTGCAGCAGGAATTATTTGACTTGGGAGGGGAGCTGGCCTTTTCCAGCGAGGCGCAAAATAGCGAGCTGTGGCAGGTCAGCGAGCAGTGGACATTGCGCCTCGAACAGCAAATAGATGCCTATAGCGCCAAGTTGCCTGCGCTGCATAATTTCATTTTGCCAAGCGGCTCCCGGGCGGCGGCCCAGGCCCACGTGGTGCGTACCCTGACCCGCCGCTGCGAGCGGTTGCTGCTGGGCCTGAGTCGCACCGAGCAGGTCAATCCGGCGGTCTTGCCCTATCTGAATCGGCTGAGCGACTGGTTCTTCACGGTGGCGCGGTATCTGCTCGTCTGTACCGGCACGCCCGAGGTGCTTTGGGTCAAGGCCGCAGATCGCGGTTAGGCTAGGCCGAATTCGGGACAATAAAAAACCTCGCCATGGAGAGGTTTTTTATTGCAAGGGTCGCGCTGTTTTCAGATGGCGAATGCTTCCACGGATTTACCTTCGGCCACGGCCTTGGCAATGGTGGAGGGCATGCGACCCTGACCGGTCCAGGTTTTTTCCACGCCGTTGTCATCGAGATAACGATATTTGGCGGGGCGGGGGGCACGCTTGCTTTTACCGGCTTTGGGGGAATCGACGGCCACTGTGCCCACCAATTCGGCGGGGTCAATACCGGCCGCTTTCAGCATTTCGGCATATTCGGCAATTTTACGTTGATGTTCTTCCCGCGCCTGACGGTCGGCAGATTCATCCTGCTGGCGTTCGGTGACGATGGCGGTGAGTTTTTCCAGACCTTCTTCCAATTGTTCCAGGGTCAGTTCACGGCAGGTCGCCCGCAGACTACGGATATTCAACAGCACTTTCAGAAATTCGTTCATATTGGCTACCACGCGAGCAGAAATATACAGGGGGGATAAAAAGCTATTTTCGTTAATTTATAGGGGGGCTTGCCATCAAGTCAAGCGCGCGGAATTAATTATGGGAAAATATAAATTAAGCCAGGCGAGATGGTGGGGCGATATATTGCCTCGATGGGCAGTCATTAATCTTCAAATGAGTTCCTGATAGATGAAAATGTCGGCTGTATCGATTTTTGTGAACCATTTGACTACCGCTTCGCGATTCATCGCCATACTCGCATTGAATTTTAATCAAAAAACTTGCTATCACACCGTGCCTCGATAAAATGTGCCCCGAATACCTTTAAGTAGAGGCGCGCTGCCTATGAGTAACCGAGCGGAGGGTGATGCCTGCGATGCTCGAGGAAAGGAGTCGGCGCCGAAGTGACCAGGCCATCATACCGGGTTGCTGGTTCTGCATCGAACAGGTGCAGGACTGCCATAGTCATCCACTATGGAGCGCTACCTGAAGGGGCTGAGGAGTATTACCTCCCCATGGGTTTTGTTTCTTTATCCTCTCGGTAGATCTCCACCTGCTGTCTTTAGGTGCAAAGAGATCATGGACATCGTTCACTACGCCGACTCCGGTTGGTCTATCGTTCCCCCCTTGCTGGCCGTCGCATTGGCTATCATCACCCGCCGCGTCCTGGTGTCGCTGGGGGTGGGTATCATCGCGGGCAGCCTGCTGCTCAATCAGTTTGACCCCCTCGCTTCCCTGCATTACATGCTGAACACCGTGCTCAAGATCTTCTGGGTCGATGGCGCGCTCAATCGCGACAACGTCAACATGATCCTGTTCATGCTGCTGCTGGGTGGCCTCATCAGTCTGATGAGCGTCTCCGGTGCCACTCGCGCCTTCGCCGAGTGGGCCGCGAAACGCGCCAAGACCCGCAAGGGGGCCAAGGCGCTGACCGGCATGATGGTGTTTGCCTTCTTCATCGATGATTTCTTCCACAGTCTGTCGGTGGGGGCCATCTGCCGTCCGGTCACCGACCGTTTCCAGATCTCCCGCGCCAAGCTGGCCTATCTGCTGGACTCCACCGCAGCGCCGGTCTGCGTGCTGATGCCCATCTCCTCCTGGGGGGCCTACATCATCGCCCTGGTGGGGGGCATCATGGCGGCCCATGGCCTGACGGATCAAAGCCCCATCTCCGCTTTCGTCGAGATGATCCCCATGAACCTCTACGCCGTATTCACCCTGATCATGGTGCTGGTGGTGATCGCCTTTCAGCTCGACATCGGCTCCATGCGCCAGCACGAGCAGTGGGCTTTGGAGGGCAAGCTGTGGGATGAGTCCAAGGGCCGACCCATCGGTCTAGACATGGAGTGCCCCGAGGAGAGCAACGGCGGCATGATCGACATGGTGCTGCCGATCCTGACCCTGACCCTGGCCACCGTCTACTTCATGATTGACTCCGGCGCCGCCGTGCTGGCCAGCAAGGGTGAGCCCTTCAGCGTGCTCGGCTCGTTCGAAAACACCAATGTTGGCTCCTCCCTGGTCTATGGCGCCCTGTGCAGCCTGGTGGTCTCCATCGGCCTGGCCATGCGCCTCAAGCTCGGTGCCAAGAACTGGATGAAGGCAGCGCCGCAAGGCGTGATGGCCATGCTGCCCGCCATCAACATCCTGCTGTTCGCCTGGACCATCGGTGCCGTGGTGCGCGACGTGGAGACCGGCAAGTACCTGGCTTCCATGGCCAACGGCAATCTGCCGGTGGAAGTGCTGCCCGCCGTGGTGTTCGTGCTCTCCTGCGCCATGGCGTTTGCCACCGGCACCAGCTGGGGCACCTTCGGCATCATGCTGCCGCTGGCCGGTGACATGGCGGCCGCGAGCGATGTGGCCCTGATGCTGCCCATGCTGGCCGCCGTGCTGGCGGGCTCGGTGTTCGGGGATCACAGCTCACCCATCTCCAGCACCAGCATACTGTCGGCCACCGGCGCCGGGTGCCATCACATTGATCACGTGATGACCCAGCTGCCCTATGCCCTGGCCATCGCCTTCGGCGCGGCCATGGGCTACCTGGTGATGGGGCTGATGCACTCCGTGCTGGCAGGCTTCACCGTCAGCGCCCTCTGGTTTGTCATCTTCTCCGGCTATCACCTGCGCAAGGCGCGGCAGGCGAGAGCACTGGCAGTCGCATAAATGAAACAAGGGGCCCACGGGCCCCTTGGTTTTGGCGGGGGCATTGGTTAGCATGCGCCCCATAAATTCAGTTTCGGAACAGTACCATGGCTTCACTGCACTACAAATTCGCCACCATGAACTCGGGCAAGTCGACCCAGCTTATTCAGGCGCACTTCAACTACCTGGAGCGCGGCATGGTTCCGCTGGCCATGACGCCGGTCATCGACGATCGCTTCGGAACCGGGGTGATCAGTGCCAGAGTAGGCTTAGAGCTGAAGGTGGAAGTGTTCAGTGACAGCTGTGATCTGTTCGAGATGGTCCAGACACGCCACGGCGAGAAGAAGATCGATGTGTTCATCGTCGACGAAGCCCAGTTCCTGACCCGGGAGCAGGTCTATCAGTTGGCCCGTATCGTCGATGAGCTCAAGATCCCGGTCATCGCCTACGGCCTCAAGACCGATTTTCGGGGTGAGCTGTTCCCGGGTTCCTATCATCTGCTCTGTCTCGCCGACAAGTTCGAGGAGCTCAAGAGCATCTGCTGGTGTGGCAACAAGGCCCACATGAACTCTCGCGTGAACGAGGCGGGGCAGGTGATGCGCGATGGCGAGCAGGTGGAGATAGGCGGCAACGATCGCTATGTGTCCCTTTGCCGCAAGCACTATCTGGATGGCCGGGCCTTCAAGTAACCGAAAGCAGGATCGCAAAGGGCGCCGACAGGGCGCCCTTTTTCTTGGCTGTGGCCGTGCGCGGCTCAGTCTATCTCGATATCCACCGGCGCAATGATGGGGTCGGCCACCGGCAGGCGGTGGAACAGCTGGCGAAAATGCTGCTGGACCCGGCCGATGTCGACGAGGGACATGCCGGAGGCGAAGCCGAACCAAACGTAGAGACCGGTGAGATCCCGGAACATGGGGGGGAGGTAGCGCGGCGCGTCGATGAGCCCCTCCAGGTAGTGCTGGTAGAGCACAGGGATGTCGTCCAGAGTCACCTTGCCGACGAACAGCATGGGCAGGATCTCCGGCACCCCCTCCAGCACGGCGCTGCGGATGAAGTTGACCGTCTCCACATAGCCCTTCACGTAGGAGAGATCCTTGGTGAAGCAGGCGCCACCTTCGACCATGCCGCCGCGAAACACCCGCTGGGTGATCTTGTAGGCATCGTGTTCGCTGGCCCCCTTCTCGACAAAATGCCGGAACACCTCGATGAAATCGGCGCCGCGCTCCGCCATGTCGATGGCCATCACCCGATCCGAGATGCGCTTGGCCCTGTCCGGGAAGGAGCTGAAGGTCAGCGTCTCGATGAGCACGGCAAGCCCCTCCTGGCAGGCAGTGATACGGGGCGATCCCGCCCCGAGCCAGGTGGCGTAGGATTGCTGGCGGCCGTTCAGGGTGGTGCCCACGTGTACCCAGCCCTCGTGTACCTCCAGCACCTGCAGGTCCAGTTCGGAGAAGCGGGCGTGGGAGCTCAGCTTGATGTAATCCCCGCCGGCGGCGGCGTCGGAGACGATGCCATCGCTGAGCTTGACCTGGATAGCGCCATCCTCGAAATAACTCGACAGCTTGCCCTGCAGCCTGGCCACCGCCGCTTCCCCCTCGAACTCCTTGGGGTAGGGGCGCACCAGGTGGCGGGCACCGGGCAGGGAGAAGATGTCGCACAGGCGGGCGCCAAGCTCTTTCAGCGTCTTGCGATCTCCGCGCAGGTGATCGCTCGCCGAGCCGTAGAGGATCTGGCTGTAGCGCTGAAATTCGGGCTGCCCGCGCTGGCGCAGCATCTCGATGACCACCATGTACTGATCCACCGTCTCTTGCAGAATGCGCCCCAGATCGTCCTGGGGGCCGAGGCGTCGCCGGATCCTGTCCCGCAGCTCCTTGAGCTCCAGGTATTTGTTGCGGGGATCGAAGTCCAGTGGCAGTCCCTGATAGAAGGCGGCGTCGATGGCGGGCAGCTCGCGCCCACCCTTGGCCAGAAATTCGGTCTGCAGGTGACGGGGCCACTTGATGGCATCCAGGATGCGGATGGGTTTTTGCAGGGCGAGCAGCTCATCGGAGAGGGATTTGAGGTGCAGGCGATACTTTTCTTGGATGGTCATCGGGCCCCCTCATGGGGCGGGTGTGGGGCGAGAATGGCTGAGTATATGCATAGCGCCTGCCAAAAAGAAGCAAGAGAGGGGACTATCCCGCCGGCGCGCTTTTGGTTGCCGACAAATTGGTTTAGACTGCGCCCCTTGATCCCTCTAGTGTCGTGAAAATGATGAATATCCCCAGCTCCGAAATGATAATGCGTTGGTTGCAGCAGGCCCGGATCGAGCACTACGTGTGCGACCAGTGCCACGGCATCCACCTGGTGTCCCTGCAATCCGTGGAGGGCATTCAAGAGAGCCGGATCTTCGTCGAGGAGGAGGGGCTGTTGTTCTCATCCGAGCTGGAGGTGCGGCCCTCATCCCTGCTGCCGCTGATGGCCGAGCTGGGTCGCCTCAACATGCAGTACCCGTCCCTCAAGGTGTTCCTCGACATCATCGACGACAACCTGCCGCGCCTTATCGTGGGCCACACCGTCTTCACCAAGGCGGGCCTCTCCGTGGAGCAGTTCCTGCTGTTCGTCGAGAGCACCACGGCGGCAACCCACGAGGTGGTCTCCGAGTGCGAGCGATTGGGCTTCCTCAATCTGCCGGAAATCCAGGTGTCGCCGGAATCCGTGCACTGAGTTAAGGGGCTGAGTTGTGCGTTAAATGTGCGAACGGTTCGCCCAAGCCAAAAAGCCGTTGACGCAGGCAGCCCTTTCCTCTAAATTACGCCCCGTTCCAGCGCGTTAGCGCAGTGACCTCGTGTTGGCTGAACACGATAAACCACAGACCAAAATTTGGTGAGGTGTCCGAGTGGCTGAAGGAGCACGCCTGGAAAGTGTGTATACGGCAACGTATCGAGGGTTCGAATCCCTCCCTCACCGCCAAATTGAAAAGCCGACCTCAGGGTCGGCTTTTTGCTATCCAGTCGGCATGCATCTCTGATGCCTTCGAGGGAGGGTGAGAACCCTCGCCGGGTTCGAGCAGAGCGGCTTGCCGCGATGAACGGCCGCAGGCCGCCCCGAAGGGGTGAGTCACGCAGTGGCGGATCATCCCTCCCTCACCGCCAAAGAAAACAAAAGGGCCTGTCACAAGATAGGCCCTTTTGTTTTATCCGATGATAGTCGGCTCGGTTTGGGCCCTGGTTCGACAGAAGGGTAGATAGCCCTTCTGGACAGCCGCAGGCTGCCCGCAGAGCGAGCACGAGTCAGTTCCGGCACAGCCAATTGAAAAGCCGACCTCAGGGTCGGCTTTTTGTTTTCTGCTGCTGATCCTGACTTGGGCGTCGCGAGGGGCAGATTGGTCGCCCCGTTATCTCTTCAGCTTGGCGATAGAGGGGATATTTCTGTACTTGTGCTCCCAGGGCAGGCCGTAGCCCACCAGCAGCTCGTCGCTTTCCATTTCATAGGCATAAAACTGTTCGACGGGGATGGCTACGCGCCCCGGTTTGACGAACAGAGTCGCGATGGACAGCGAACGTGGCGTGAACGCTTGCAGGTGCGCCACCAGCCGCTTCATGGTGCCGCCTGATTCGATGGCATCATCCACCAGGATGACATCCTTGCCGCAGATGCCGATGTTGTCGTGAAAGACGATGGGGGAGTCGTTGTGCCGCTCCCCCGGGGTGTGGGGGCAGGAGATGTAATCCATGGCGACATCGAAGTTGAGCCCCCTGACCAGATCCGCGGTGAACAGCATGCCCCCCGGCACTACGGTTACCACCACCGCCTCCTTGAAGCGTTCGTTGAGCCGTTTGGCGACGACTTGAACACCCAGCTCGATATCCTGCTTGCTCAATACCGTTTCGCCGAAAATAGGGTTTCTCATGATTTCTCCAGACAGATTGATGACATAGATGCAGGGGCTGGCGTCAGGGGCACCCGTCTGCTGAGTAGCAGGGCGAACAGCACCAGCAGGGCAACCCCATAGAGGGCTGCGGGCAGATCGAGGGCTTCGGCGCCAAAGCCGACCAGGGCGGGGCCAGAGAGCACACCGACATAGCCGAGGGTGGAGACGGCGGTGATGGCGAGGGCCCCCGGCATGATCCGCTGCTGGCCGGCCGCCGAAAACATCACGGGCACTATGTTGGAGCAGCCCAGGCCGATGAGGGCATAGCCCAGCAGCGCTGCCTGCCAGCTGGGCAGCGCGAGGCTGAGCAGGAAGCCCGTGATGGCGATGAGGGCGCCACCAGTAACGACCCGTCTGGCCCCCAAGCGAGCAACGACGCTGTCACCCAGCAGGCGGCCGCCGGTCATGGCGATGGAGAAGAAGAGGATCCCGAGCCCGGCCGCGCTGGCCGGTACGGCGCGATATTCATGGAGGAAGATGCCGCTCCAATCCAGCACTGTCCCTTCGGCCAGGAAGAAGACGAAACAGATGATCCCGATGAGGATGACGGGGCCCCGTGGCAGGGCAAACAACGGGCCGCTGTGGGATTGGGGCTCGGTTCTGTAGCCCGGGGCGCTCAGGGCCAGCAAGGCCAGGATGAGGAGCGATGTAGCCAGGGTTGCGCCCAGCGGGGGCAGGCCGAGGCTGAGCAACAGGGTGAGGACGAAGGCGCCGCTCATGCCGCCCAGGCTGTAGAAGCCGTGAAAGCCGGACATGAGCGGCTTGCGGGCATCCTTCTCGACGGCGAGGGCATGGATGTTCATGGCGCAGCCCGTGGTGCCTATGCTCATGCCGTAACACAGCAGGGCCAGGGCCAGCAGGGTGGGGGAGCCTGCCAGCGTCAGGGCGGGCAACAGCAGGGCCATGGCCAGGACGGAGCCGACAAGCGTCCGTTTGCAGCCAAATCGGCTGGTACAGATCCCCGCGATGGGCATGCCAAGCAGGGCCCCCCCGCCGAGGCAGAGCAGCATCATGCCCATGGTACCGTCACTGAGCTGCACATGCTGCTTGACGAAGGGGATGATGGAGGCCCAGGCCGCCGTGGCGAAGCCCGAGCAGAAGAAGGTGACTCTCGTTGCCAGCCTGTCGCGGTGAGGCCGTGTGAGGGAGAGGGGGGATGGCATGATGGTCTCCTGAACATGGGGGTGCCGGCGGCAGCTCATCTGCCGGGTTGGCATCATCCTATGACATGCTCAAACAAAAATGAACACAAATGATCTTGTTTTTGTTTGTATGTGTTCATTTTGGCGATATGATGAGGACGTCACAGAGAGGAGCGTCGAGGCAAGCGCATGATAAAACTCATCATTACAGATATGGACGGAACCTTTCTCAACAGCCAGGGCGATTACAACCGGGCTCTGTTTCGCGATGTCGTGACCGCCATGGCGCATCAAGGGGTGCATTTTGCCCCCTGTACCGGCAAGCAGGTGGACAGGGTCGAGGAGCTGCTGGGGGAGGAGAGTGCGAACTTCTGGATCTTGGGGGACAGCGCGACCCGCATCAAGCACCGTGGCCAGTATGTCTATCAATCCTTGCTGGGCAATACCCTGGGACTGGCCATCATAGACCGGCTCGCGCATGTGCCGGGCTCGCACATCACCATTGCCTGCACCGCCGAGCTTGCCTTCATCAGAGAGGATATTGCGCCCCACCTGAAAGAGCTGGTGCACCGCTCCTACAGCAAGGTCAAAACCGTCGGTGATTTTAATGAGATCGGCGCCGATTTCGTGAAGATCACCGTCTATGACGAACAGGGGCGCTGCCCTGCGCTGAGAGGCGATCTCGGTGCCTTCAATGACGATGCCTATATCGTCGTGTCCGAGAAGAACTGGATCGACATCGCCAACGCCGGGGTGCACAAGGGCTCCACTGTGGCCAGGCTGCAGGCGCTGGTCGGTGCCGGCCGCCATGAGACCCTGGTATTCGGGGATGGGCTCAACGATGTCGAGCTGATGGGCTGCGCCGATCTCAGCTTCGCCATGCGAAATGGTTGCGACGAGACCAAGGCGGCGGCCAATTTCATCACCCGCTCGAACGATGACGACGCCGTCATGCACACCATATTGCGGTTGCTCGCGCTGCAATCGGGCCGATGAGGCGCGGCGAGCAGGCGCGAGTGCCATCACCACAGGGGATCATCATGGACAAATATTCACCGGAGGAGCGGCAGCTGCTGATCCTGGATCTGCTGGCCGCTCATCACAAGGTGATGGCGGCGAGCCTGGCGGATCAGCTCGGCACCACGGAGGCGACCATCAGGCGGGATCTGCGGCAACTGGCCGATGCCGGACAGTGCAAGCGGATCCACGGGGGCGCCATCTCCTTGTCACCCCAGACGGGCACCCTGACCGAGCGCAGCAACAGCAAGGTGACCGAGAAACAGGGGCTGGCGCTGGCGGCTCTCGGCATCATCAAGGAGAAGCAGCTGATCTTCCTCGATGCCAGCAGCACTCACTTGTTGTTGGCCTCCATCATGCCGGAGCACCTGGATCTGACGGTGGTGACCAATAGCCCGGCCATCGCGGTGCGACTGCTGGAGCGGCGCAACGTCAAGACCATTCTGGTGGGGGGCGAGCTGGATCCCATGGTGGGCGGCGCGGTGGACATCACGGCGGCCGAGTCCATCCAGAAGTTTCGTTTCGATCTCTGTTTCCTCGGGGTCTGTGCCTGGTCATCGGATCTGGGGTTCAGCGCAGTCCATTATCAGGACAGCGAGTTCAAGCGCCGGGTGGCGGAGCGTTCTGGCTCCCTGGCGGTGCTGTGCAATGACGACAAGATTGAATCCCTGGCGTCCTACCCCTTCCTGAGCTCGGCGCAGACGGACTACCTCATCTGCACCCAGCAGGATCCCATCCTGATGGCGGCGTTCAAGGCAGTCGGCTGCACCGTCATCACGGCGGGTTGAGACGTAACACCAAGAGACTGACGCAGGGAGAGTGACATGGGGTTATCAAACAGGGATAGATCCAGCCCGGGGCTATCCAGCGAGGGGCGGCCAGGCAGGGTGTCATCAGCAGGCCATGATGGGGCAGGCCGTCATCCGGTCGAGCCTGGCTTGTCAAACGGATGGTCGCGTCTCCGTGCTCGCCTCATCGGCGAAACGGAGCGCTACATGGCCTCCCTGCTGGCCCTCTATCGCTGGGAGGAGGAGGAGCCGGAGACACGTCGGACCGGGAAGGAGGATAGATGATACGGCCCTCGTCATCTTCATCCTGTGTCCCAGTTCGGTCAGGGCCGGAACAAATCAAGTTTCATGTGGCGCTTGATATTCCCAACCCGGTGATTGGCCGGGTTGATACCGTGACAGGTATCAAAGGATGAGCGTGACAATCATCACGTTTCCCGCTTTTAGTTTGGGCACCACTCGTTCGCTTTTCTGCTTTTGTTACACTGCGTGACATTGTCTCTACTGACGCAAGCAAGCGCTTCGGGTGATGGAAGATGTTCAATAACCAATTGGTCTCCACGTTAAATACATTCGAATTTAAAGTTTATAACTATGTGATGAAACATCATCAGACCGTTATTTATATGACGGTCAGGGAATTGGCCGAGGCCTGTGATGTATCGACGGCCACGGTATTACGCTTTTGCAAAAAATTGAATTACAGCGGCTATGCGGAATTCAAAGCCTACCTCAAGATGAATGGTGAAAAACGTGGTCAGATATCCATTCCGCACGGCGCCAATGAGTTTCTCTCTTTTTTCAAGAGCATCAACAACGACGAATTCGATGCCCTGATCCTGAGCGCCGCCGGACAGATCGCCGGGGCCGAGCGGGTCATCTTCGTGGGGGCCGGCACCTCCGGCACGCTGGGCCGCTACGGGGCTCGCTTCTTCTCGAATATCGGCAAGTTCAGCAACCACATCGACGATCCCTACTACCCGGTCAACACCGACATGTACAAGCAGGCGGTGGTGATAGTGCTGTCGGTTTCGGGGGAAACGGCGGAGATCATCAAGCTGGCGGAACAATTCCTGCTGCACCATTGCAAGGTCATCAGTATTACCAGCGATAATAAATCTACCCTGGCCCAGATGGCAGATTTCAATATTTCCTATCATGCAGCGAGAGTGGTCGTCGATAATGAATATGATATTACTACCCAGGTGCCGGTTATTTATATTATCGAGTCCATTGGTCGCCAGCTGGCAAATACCATCAATGCCAAGATGTCACAGGCTGTGTCTTCAATGTAATAAATAACATTGTTGGCATTTTGTTATATGGTGACAAGGTTGAGTGCTTTCCCTACCATCCATTCACAGCGTTCAAATAGTCTCGATATTAATTAATAAATGGCAGGGAAGGGTAACGATGGCAATTAACTATGCGGATTCGGCGAAACAGATCGTCGAGTTGATTGGTGGTGACGGCAATGTCGTGAGCGTGACGCATTGCGCCACCCGGTTGCGGTTCGTCTTGAAAGAGACGGGGCTGGTGGACAAGGAGGTGCTCAAGCGGGTCAAAGGTGTCATCACCGTCATCGAATCCAGTGGCCAGTTGCAGGTGGTGATCGGCAATCATGTCGGCGACGCCTACCGGGAGGTACAAAAGCTGGTGAATATCGATGAGAATGCCGTGGTCGAGGCCCCCAAGGTGGGCATGGTGAACCAGCTGATGGACATCATCTCCAGCATCTTCGCCCCCTTCCTCTATCCCCTGGCCGCCTGCGGCGTGTTGCAGGGGCTCATCTCCTTCTTCGCCGCCATCGACTGGATGGATCCCGCCAGCGGCACCTTCCGCATCTTGAATTTCGTCTCCTGGACTGGGTTCACCTTCCTGCCGGTGATGGTCGCCTTCACCGCCGCCAGGAAGTTCAACGTGAACCCCTTCACTGCGGTGATTGCGGCCTGTGCCCTGGTCTCCCCCGACTACATGAACATGCTGACCGCGAACAAAATCATCCTCGCGAACTCCGCGGATCCGGCGGTGCAGGCGCTGATGCAGTCGGCGATGGATAACCCGGCCATCAACGAGGCCATCGTCAACCTAGTGGGGGTGCCCCTCAACAGCGCGCCCCTCAGTTTCCTCGGCCTGCCGGTGCAGTACCTGAGTTACACCGCGTCGGTGATCCCCATCATCCTGATGGTGTGGGCCATGTCCTATGTGCAGCGCTTCTTCGAGCGGATTTTGCCGGTGGTGGTGCGCAACCTCTTCACCCCCATGTTCTGTCTCGCCATCATGGTGCCCCTGACCCTGCTGGCCTTCGGTCCCATCGGCAACCTCATCGGCGGCGCCATCGGTGGCATCTACAACACCCTCTATCACCTGAGCCCCTCCATCGCCGGCTTCGTGGTGGGGGCGGTCTGGACACCCCTGGTGACCCTGGGCGTGCATTGGGGGATCACCCCGGTGACGGTCGGCAACTATGCCACCCTGGGCTATGACACCTTCACCGGGTTGCAGGCCTCCGCGGTATTTGGCATCGCCGGCGCCGTGTTCGGGGTCTATTTCAAGACCCGGGATGCAGAGCTCAAGAGCATGACCCTCTCGGCCGGGGTGACCGCCCTGTTTGGCATCACGGAGCCCGCCATCTACGGGGTCGCCCTGCGCTTCAAGCGCCCGCTTGTCTGCGGCTGCCTGGCCGGCGCCATCGGCGGCACCGTGGCGGGAGCCTTCAATGCGGTCTCCTGGAGCTACTGCATCCCCGGCATCGCCGTGCTGCCGGTGTTCTTCAAGGAGGGTCACATGGCCCAGTTCCTGGGCTTCCTGCTCTCCATCGGCGTCGCCTTTACCCTCGGCGTCATCTTCTCCTGGCTGGCGGGTTTCCAGACCGATGCCGAGATAAGCCAGCCACAGCCGTTGAAATCCGAAGCCGTTTAAGGAGCGAGCCGTCATGAACAACACATTGCCGAACGATTTTCTGTGGGGGGGCGCGGTTGCCGCCCACCAGGTGGAAGGGGGCTGGGATCTGGGAGGCAAGGGGATGAGCATCGTCGATGTGCTCACCAGCGGTGCCCACGGCGTGGAGCGGATCATCACCGACCGAGTCGAGGAGGGCTATCGCTACGCCAATCACGAGGCGGTGGATTTCTATCACCACTACAAGGACGACATCGCGCTCTTTGCCGAGATGGGGTTCAAGTGTTTTCGTACCTCCATCGCCTGGTCACGGATCTTCCCGCTGGGGGACGAGGCCGAGCCGAACGAGGCGGGGCTGCGCTTCTACGACGACCTGTTCGACGAGCTGCTGCGCCATGGCATCGAGCCCGTCATCACGCTCTCCCACTTCGAGATGCCCAATCACCTGGTGACCGAGTACGGGGGCTGGAAAAGTCGCAAGCTGGTGGATTTCTTCGTGCGCTTCAGTGAGGTGGTCATTCGCCGCTACCAGCACAAGGTCAAATACTGGATGACCTTCAACGAGATCAACAACCAGCGCAACTGGCAGGTGCCCCTGTTCGGCTACTGCTGCTCCGGGGTCATCTACAACCAGGAGCCGAACCCGGAGGAGTGCATGTATCAGGTGCTGCACCACCAGTTCGTGGCGAGCGCGAAAGTGGTCAGCCTGGGCCATGCCATCAACCCCGAGTTGCAGATTGGCTGCATGCTGGCCATGGTGCCGCTCTATCCCTACTCCTGCCACCCGGACGATGTGATGTATGCGGAAATCGCCATGCGCGAGCGCTTCCTGTTCGGGGACGTGCACGTGCGCGGTCATTATCCCGCCTATATCCGCAAGGAGTGGCAGCGCAAGGGTTATCACATCGTCATGGAGCCGGGCGACGAGGAGACACTGCGGGCGGGCTGCGCCGACTACATCGGGCTCAGCTACTACATGAGCAATGCGGTGAAGGCCGATGGCGTCGGCACGGGCACGGCCCTGTCCGGGTTTGCGGGCAGCGTCCCGAATCCCCATGTGCAGGCGTCCGAGTGGGGCTGGCAAATCGACCCCGTGGGGCTGCGCTACACCCTGAACCTGCTCTATGGCCGCTACGAGAAGCCGCTCTTCATCGTCGAGAACGGTTTCGGCGCGCGGGATCAGAAGGAGGCGAGCGGGGAGATCAACGACGACTATCGCATCGCTTACTTGCGCGCCCATATCGAGCAGATGAAGCTCGCCATCATCGAGGACGGGGTGGACGTCATGGGTTACACCCCCTGGGGATGCCTGGACTGCGTCTCCTTCACCACGGGGGAGTACAGCAAGCGCTACGGCTTTATCCACGTGGATAAGAACGATGACGGCAGCGGCAGCTTTGCCCGTAGCAAAAAACGCAGCTTCGACTGGTATCGCCGGGTCATCGCCAGCAACGGCGAGATCCTGTGACCAGGCAGTCGTCCATGCTGCTTGATTGAATAAAACCGCCTGTTTTCACCGGCCACCATCCTCTCCTGGCGAGATGATGGTGGTTTTTTATTGGTTTGCAGCATGAAAGACTGATGGAAATTGCGCAGCCAGGCGCTGGGGATGTGCACTGCCGCGAAAGGCGAGCAGAGAGCGAGGTTGCAGCGTGAGGAGAGGGCGGGGCCACCAAAGAGGCGGTATAAAAAAGCCCCGCTCCCGGTGAGCGGGGCGGGGCTGTTGTCATGGATGACTTAGGCGAGGTCGAAGCGATCCAGGTTCATCACCTTGGTCCAGGCGGCCACGAAGTCGTTGATGAACTTCTCCTTGGCATCCGCGCTGGCGTACACCTCGGCAATGGCCCGCAACTGGGAGTTGGAGCCAAACACCAGATCGACCCGGGTGCCCGTCCACCGGGTCTTGCCGCTCTTGCGATCCTGGCCGGTGTAGGTTCCCTTGTCCGCCGCCGGCTTCCACTCCGTGCCCATGTCGAGCAGGTTGACGAAGAAGTCGTTGGAGAGGGTGCCGGGGTTGGCGGTCAGCACCCCGTGCTGTCCACCGACATTGGTGCCGAGCACCCGCATGCCACCGACCAGCACCGTCATCTCGGGGGCGCTCAGGGTGAGCAGTTGCGCCCTGTCGATCAGCATGGTCTCCGCGAAGGCGGCGCACTGACCGCCGTAGTTGCGGAAGCCATCGGCAAGGGGTTCGAGCACCGCGAAGGAATCGACGTCGGTCTGGGCCTGGGAGGCATCCATCCGGCCCGGTGCGAAGGGCACGGTCACGGCGACTCCCGCCTTCTTCGCGGCCTGCTCGACGCCGACGTTGCCCGCCAGCACGATGAGATCCGCGAGGGAGACCTTCTTGTCACCCTTGTTGAACTCGGCCTGGATGGCTTCCAGCGCTTTTAGCACCTTGGCCAGCTGAGCGGGCTGGTTGACGGCCCAATCCTTCTGCGGGGCGAGACGGATGCGGGCACCGTTGGCACCACCGCGCTTGTCGGAACCACGGAAGCTGGAGGCGGCCGCCCAGGCGGTGGAAACCAGCTCGGAGACCGAGAGGGAGGAGGCCTGGATCTTCTCCTTGAGGGCGGCCACGTCCTTGTCTCCGATCAGGGGGTGATCGACCGCCGGGATGGGATCTTGCCAGATCAGCGTCTCTTTCGGCACTTCCGGCCCCAGGTAACGGGCTACCGGGCCCATGTCGCGGTGGGTCAGCTTGAACCAGGCGCGGGCGAAGGCATCGGCGAAGGCTTGCGGATCCTCGTAGAAGTGGCGGGAGATCTTGCCAAACTCCGGGTCAAACCTCAGGGTCAGGTCGGTGGTCAGCATGGTCGGCTTGTGGAACTTGCCGGGGATGTGGGCGTCCGGAATGATCTCCGGGGCATCTTTGGCTATCCACTGCTTGGCACCAGCCGGGGACTTGGTCAGTTCCCACTCGTACTTGAACAGGTTCTCGAAGAAGTTGTTGCTCCAAAGGGCCGGGGTCTTGGTCCAGGTCACTTCGAGGCCGCTCGAGACGGTATCCTTGCCGTGACCGCTGCCGTAGTCGCTGATCCAGCCGAGGCCCTGGGCCTCGAGCGGTGCGGCTTCCGGTTCCGGACCCTTGTGGGATTCCGGCGCGGCGCCGTGGGTCTTGCCGAAGGTGTGACCGCCGGCGATGAGGGCGACGGTCTCTTCGTCATTCATGGCCATGCGACCGAAGGTGGAGCGGATGTCCTTGGCGGCTTCCAGGTAGTCGCCGCTGGCGTTCGGTCCCTCCGGGTTGACGTAGATCAGGCCCATGTGGGTGGCGCCGAAGGGGGCCGTCAGCTCGCGATCCCCCTTGACCCGATCCGGGTCGACCCCGAGCCAGGCGATCTCATCCCCCCAGTTGACGTCCTGATCCGGCTCCCAGACATCCGGTCGCCCGGCGCCGAACCCGAAGGTGCGGAACCCCATGGATTCCAGCGCGACGTTGCCGGCGAGGATCAGCAGATCGGCCCAGGAGATCTTGTTGCCGTATTTTTGCTTGATGGGCCAGAGCAGGCGGCGGGACTTGTCGATGTTGACGTTGTCCGGCCAGCTGTTGAGGGGGGCGAAGCGTTGCTGACCGCGGCCACCACCGCCACGACCATCCGTGGTGCGATAGGTACCGGCGGCGTGCCAGGCCATGCGGATGAACTGGGGCCCGTAGTGGCCGAAGTCTGCCGGCCACCACTCCTGGGAGTCGGTCATCAGCTGGACCAGATCGCGCTTGAGCGCCTTGTAGTCAAGACTCGCAAATGCCTTGGCGTATTCGAAGTCCTTGTCCATGGGATCTGAGCTGGGGGAGTGCTGGTGCAACAGATCCAGCCTCAGCTGATTCGGCCACCAGTCACGGTTGGTTCTGCCGACGCCGGCGGTGTGGTTGAAGGGGCACTTGCTTTCTTCACTCATCTCGATCTCTCCTTGCTATGGCTGACAACGCGTATCCGGTGAGCATGGAAGACAGTTCCATGTTGCTCGGTCAGCCTGTTTGACATTGCTCGTCGTATTGCTGTGGGTCTGCTCTCAATAACGATTTTTATTTCATTCGTTTGTCTAATGATGCGCCACCCGGGGCGTGAAAGAATGGATTGTGCTCATCTAATTTAACAATCCAATGACGATAGCATCCCCTGCGACATCCGGTGCGGGTCGGGCCGTGGCACCGACCGCAGTCAGTATGGGGCGCAGGGCGAACTTTATTTACTTTTTAATCAGTATCACGGCGTCCGATGCCAGAAGTTGCGCCAAGTCATTGTAGGAAGAGAAATTTAGTGGGGGATCTGGCCTGCGGTCATTTTTGTGATCCCGACCCGCATCCAGCAGGATGCTGGTCAAATGGGTCGGCGTGAAAAGCGGGAGTGATGGCTGCTGAAAGGGGGAGGGGAAGAAAAAAGGCAACAAAAAACCGGCACTGGGCCGGTTTGCTGTACGCCATCTTGTGGCGTCAACCGACGGCACAAGGCGCATCGGGAAATAATGGGGTGGCTGATGGGGCTCGAACCCACGACAACCGGAATCACAATCCGGGACTCTACCAACTGAGCTACAGCCACCACTGAAATCTGCCCTTAATTCCGATGCTGCAAAGAGTCATCGAATTAATGGCGCGCCCTGCAGGATTCGAACCTGCGACCCACGGCTTAGAAGGCCGTTGCTCTATCCGACTGAGCTAAGGGCGCTTTGTATCGCGGAGTGTGGACCTCCACGATGAACCTGGTCGGTGATAAAGGATTCGAACCTTTGACCCTCTGGTCCCAAACCAGATGCGCTACCGGGCTGCGCTAATCACCGAGATGTTACTGCTTGCATCGTCTTTCCAGCATACCGAGCACGGCACCACTGGGCAACGGGCGGGCATCATACCCAAGCGGCAAACACAGCGTCAACGACTTTTTCCGCCAGTAAATTCAAGTGCCTACTTATTGCCCGCCCTGCGAGAGCCGCTAACACCCGCGCCAAAAAAATGCGACAATGCGCACAGTTGAACACAGGATGAGTGAGAACCGATGTCTGCCAAAATCATTGATGGAAAACAGGTTGCGCAAACGATTCGCAGCCAGGTCGCCAAACAAGTCCAGCAGCGCCTGGCCCAGGGAAAGCGTGCTCCCGGGCTGGCGGTGGTTCTGGTGGGAATGGATCCGGCGTCCCAGGTCTATGTCGGCAGCAAACGTCGCGCCTGTGAGGAGGTGGGTTTCGTCTCCCGCTCCTACGACTTGGATGCCAATGCGAGCCAGGAGGAGCTGCTGGCCCTGATCGACCGGCTCAATGCCGATCCCGAAGTGGACGGCATCCTGGTGCAATTGCCCCTGCCGACTCATTGCGACGCGACCCAGGTGCTGGAGCGGATCCGCCCCGACAAGGACGTGGATGGCTTCCATCCCTACAACATCGGACGCCTGGCCCAGCGCATTCCGGCGCTGCGCCCCTGCACCCCCAAGGGGATCATGACCCTGATTGAAACCACCGGGATCAAGACCCACGGCCTGCATGCGGTGGTGGTCGGCGCCTCCAACATCGTCGGCCGCCCCATGATGCTGGAGCTGCTGCTGGCGGGTTGTACCACCACCACCTGTCACCGCTTCACCCAGGATCTGGAGACCCAGGTGCGCCGTGCCGATCTGCTGGTGGTGGCGGTCGGCAAGCCGAACTTCATCCCGGGTGAGTGGGTCAAACCCGGCGCCCTGGTGATCGATGTGGGCATCAACCGTCTGGCGGACGGCTCCCTGGTGGGGGACGTGGAGTTCGAGACGGCCCGCAGCCACGCGGCCTTCATCACGCCGGTGCCGGGGGGCGTCGGCCCCATGACGGTGGCCAGCCTGATGGAGAACACCCTGATCGCCTGCCAGGAGTACCACGACGCCTGAGAGGGGCGGCGAGGATAACGCCGACGAGCAGAGGCTGCTACTCGGCGCCGCCAGGGCGATATAATTGACTGTCGGCGCGGGTTTGATGGTGTTTCCCATCGCAACAGCGTTTGTATGCAGCATGAAAAGAGGGAAGGCGATGCCTTCCCTCTTTGCTTTTGCGTGTCCCGGCGAGGCTGCCCTGCGATGAGGCGGGCTGGGGCCGCGTCAGCGCGGCCTCAGATCAGCGCCAGGGCCGCCGCCAGATCGGCGATGAGGTCGTCCGCATCCTCCACCCCGATGCTGAAGCGGATGAGATCATCGTTCACCCCGGCGGCGAGGCGGCTCTCCTCGTCCATGGCGGCATGGGTGGTGCTGGCCGGGTGGCAGGCCAGGCTCTCGAGATCCCCGAGGCTCACCGCCTGCACGAACAGTTGCAGGTTGTCGAGCAGGGCGGCGCAGCGCTCAAAGCCCCCCTCCAGCTCGATACTCACCATGCCGCCAAAGCCGCTGGCGAAGGCGCCGAGGGCATCGTGGCCCGGGTGACTGGCAAGCCCCGGGTAGATCACCCTCTTCACCGCCGGGTGAGCGGCGAGGAAGTCGGCCACTTTCTGGGCGTTGTGCAGATGGGCGTCCATGCGCAGGGGCAAGGTCTTGACCCCGCGCTGCAGCAGATAGGCCTCCTGCGGCCCGATGGGGGAGCCGATGTGTTTGAGGGCAACGGTGCGGATGGACTTCATCAGGGCGTGAGAGCCCGCCACCACCCCGGCGATGATGTCGCCGTGACCGCCCAGGTACTTGGTGCCGCTGTGCATCACGATGTCGATGCCAAGCTCCAGCGGACGCAGCAGATAGGGGGTGAGGAAGGTGTTGTCACACACCGTGATGGCTCCCACCTTGCGGGCCGCCTCCACCACGATGCGGGGATCCACCACCTTGAGGGTGGGGTTGGTCAGCGTCTCGAACAGCACCACCTTGGTGGCGGGGCTGATGTTGGCCAGCAGATCCTGATCGCTGTCGTAGGCGGTAACCCGGATGCCGGCGCGGCTGAAGGTCTGCTTCAAGAAGGCATCGGTGCCGCCATAGAGGGGGCCGATATAGGCCACTTCATCGCCGCTGTCTGCCAGGGCATACATGATGGCGCTCACTGCCGCCATGCCGCTCGCCACCACCAAGGCTTCGTCTGCCCCCTCCAGCGCCGCGAGTTTCAGCTCCAGCTCTGCCGTGGTGGGGTTGCCAAAGCGGCTGTAGATAAAGCCCGGTGCCTGGCCGGCGAAGCGCTCCTTGCCCGCCTGGGCATTGACGTAGCTGAAGGTGCTGCTCTGGTAGAGCGGGGTGGTGAGGGCGCCGGTCTGGGGATCGATACGCTGGCCGCTGTGCACGCTCATGGTCTTGAATTTCATTGTTTTTCTCCGTCATTGCCAGGCTGGCTGGCCATCTGCTTGATCTGTTTATTGTGGCTGGGGAAGGGCGTTCCTTCCCGAAAACGGGATGGCATTGGGCCATCCCCTGTCTATTCATACGGGCTCGGGCAGGGCGCTGACTGTGTCCCGTCGGGCCGCTTGGGTGACGCCATAGTGGCGGGCCGCCACGTCCGGGTGGGAGCGCAGTCGTCCCTTGAGCACGTTTTCGCCCACCTCATAGAAGAGCGGATTGGCGGGATCGCTCTCGGGCCCCTGCGCCTCGGCCGCCTGCTCGGGTGAGAGGATCAGCAGCGGCACCCTGGCGTCCAGCCTCGCCGCCATGAAGAAGGCGAGGGAGAGGCGCGAGACGCCGGGGGGCGGGCTCTTCACCCGGTGCAAGGTTGCTTTCAAGTAGCCGTTGGAGGCGAGCTCCAGCAGCTCGCCGATGTTGACCACCAGAGCGCCCGGCAGGGGCGGGGCGGAGATCCAGCCGCTGGCCGTCTCCACTTCGAGGCCGGAGTGATCGTCCTGCATCACCAGGGTCAGGTAGCCCGGATCCTTGTGGGCGCCGACCCCTTGCCCACTGCCACCCGCGACCTGTCCCGGGTAGTGGATGAGCTTCATGTGCTGATAGGGGGTGCCGCGAATGCTCTCATCGAAGACGCCCGGTGGCTGGGCCAGTGCCTCGGCGAAGGCATCGAGCAGGGTGAGCGTGATGCCGGTGAGTCGCGCCTGCCAGGCCAGCAGCGCCTCCTGCATCTCGGGCAGGGCCGCCGGCCACTGGTTGGGACCGATGAGCCGCTGCCAGGGCTGATGGATCTCTGCCGCCGGGAGCGCCGCCTCTTCCCCCATGATGTCGAACTGCTCCCGCAGATCCGGCCGGGCGCGGGTGAGCTCGGCGCCCACCTGGTTGTAACCGCGAAAATGGGGGGAGTGCACCATCTGCACCGCCCGTTTTTCCTGCTCAGGCAGGGCGAAGAAGCGGGCCGCCAGCGCCAGCATCTCCCGCTGCTGCTCCGGGCTCAGATCGTGGCCAATCAGATAGAAGAAGCCCACCTCTCGCGCCGCCTGGCCGAGCCTTGCCAACATCTGGCGACGGCTGTCGGGGGCACCGCTCAGGGCGGCGAGATCGATGATGGGCAATGACGTGTGTTCCATGTGTCTCTCCTCAGATGCTCGCATACGGGCGCTCCCGCGTTCCAATGACGAGGTGGCTGCCGCCGCTGGCCTGGTGGCCAGGATGAGGCGGGTAGCCAGGGGCTTGAGGGGATACTAAGGTTCGGAGTTATAACGGCAAAACAACGAATTATTCTTAGTTATATACAAAATTAGAAATGGAATTCGTTTTATATTCGGAGTGGATGGCTTTAACGGCTTCGAGGCCAGGCGTGGCACGGCTTTGCTCATCGGTGAGGCTGGTACCGGACGCTTTGGCCGACAGGGGCGAGGCAGGCAGCGAAATCTGCTGCTTTAGGATAAAAAATACGAGGGAGGCATAAGCCTCCCTCGTTTTCATGGTGTTTTTAGCTGCCCTCTGACGGAGCGTCAAGGGGATGGGAAGATCAGTAGCCCAGGGTGAAGCGCTGGCGCAGGTGGGCGGGTTGCTCCGCCTCGTTCAATACCCCGTCGGCCAGATCGCCGACGGTGATCCCGGCGGGCTTGTCGCCGCTAAACAGCACCTGATCACCACCGAGCCGGTAGCCGCCGCGCTTCTCGCCGGGTTCGAGGAAAACGGGGGGGGAGACGAAACGCCAGTCGAGGGTGCTTTCTTCACGCAGCGCCGTGAGGCCGTCGCGAGCCGCCAGGGCCCCCTGCTTCCAGGCAGCCGGGAAGTCCGGGGTATCCACCAGTTGCACGCCGGGGGCGATCTCCAGACTGCCGGCGCCGCCGACTACCAGCAGCCAGCGCTTGGCCGCCTTGGCGGCCGTGACGATGGCGCTGGCCCCCTTGAGATACTGCTCATGGATGTCCGGCACGTCCCAGCCCGGGTTGTAGGCGCTGATCACCCGATCCTGCCCCTCGAGGGTGGCGGCCAGAGCCACGGGATCCTGGGCATCCACCGCGACGGCGCGCACCAGGGGGTGGGGGGCTATCTTGCTCACGTTGCGCACGATGGCGGTCACCTGGTGACCACGGCGCACGGCCTCATCGAGGATGGCTGCACCGACAAAACCACTGGCACCGATCAGGGCAATTTTCATGGGGATTCTCCTTCACTGTTGGAATGAGCTCATCCTACGCCCCCGAATGTGATTTAATAATCCACTATAAACTGCAATCACTTGTAAGCGGGATTTAATAATGGATCAGCTCAGGCGCTACGCCATCTTCGCCGCCGTGGTGGAGGCGGGCACCATGACGGGGGCCGCCAAGGCCCTCGGCATGACCCCCTCCGCCGTCAGTCAGCACATCAGCCAGCTGGAAGCCCTGCTCGGTCTGACCCTGCTCCATCGCTCCACCCGCAGACTCAATCTGACGGAGGCGGGAGAGGTGGTGTGGCAGGGGTGCCAGTCCCTGCAGCAGACCCTCAACCAGACCGAGTTGCGCCTTGCCGAGGTGCGTGACAGCCTGCTCGGCGAGGTGCGGATCACCGCCCCTGTGGGCATGGCCGGGCAACCTCTCGCGCGGGCGCTCTCGCCGCTGCTGCAGGCCCATCCTGGTCTGTGCATCCAGCTAATCGCCGACGATGGCAAGCGGGATCTCATTGCCGAGCGCATCGATGTGGCGCTGCGGGTCGGCACTCCGCCCGATTCCACCCTGGTGGCGCGCAGGCTGGGGCAGACCCGGATGATCTTGTGCGCCGCCCCGGCCTATCTGGCGCGCAAGGGAACTCCCCGCAGTCCGGCGGATCTGCTGGATCATGAGTGGCTGGCCTCGGATCTGCTGGGGGGCGCCCTGGCCTTCTTCGATGAGAAGGGGCAGGCTCACAGGGTCAAACCCAAGCCCAGGGTGCAGTGCAACAACGTGCTCCCCTTGCGCCAGTTCACGTTGGCGGGGCAGGGGATCTCCCTGCAGCCGGAGGGAGAGATCGCCGAGGATCTCGCGGCGGGTCAGTTGCTCGCCTTGCTGCCGGATTATCGGGTGGCCCCCATGGAGATCCACGCCATCACTCCCCAGCGGGAGATCCCGGAGAAGGTGCGGCGGGTGATCGAGGCCCTGCGCCGCTATTTCGCCGACGGCGTGGGAAATCTTTATCAGCGATAAGCGTTGCTTGATGATGGTTTTGCGGTCTTTTTATCTGTCTTTTATTGTTTTTGTGAATTATTGATCTTTCATTTTTATTGAGAGTGAATGTTTGCACTGCCGTGGAGTGTTCAGACCGTCGCGTCCGGCCATCGGCCCCGGATCGGCGAGGCCGGATCCGGGCAGGGAGTGCTTGCCCCTGGCTGGGCGGCCATGTTTAATGTCCCCACCCCGGCATGGCCGCCTTCTGTTTGCAACGCACACCATGATGACCCCGTCCGATCTGCCCACGGCCCTTGCGCCGAGCCCCGCCACCCGCGCCCAGTTCACCCGCATCGAGCGGGTACTCGATTACATCCACCACCATCTGGCTGAGCCCCTCTCCCTGGAGCAGCTGGCCTTGCAGAGCTGCTGGTCCCGCTGGCAGTTGCAGCGGGTGTTCCTGCATGAAACCGGCTTCACGGTGGCGCAATATGTGCGAGAGCTGAGGTTGAGCCAGGCGGCCGAGGCGTTGCTCTCGACGAGGCAGCGGGTGCTGGATCTGGCGCTCAGTCATGGCTTTGGCTCGGAGGTGAGCTTCAGCCGCGCCTTCAAGCAGCAGTTTGGCTGCTCCCCCGTCGCCTATCGCAAGCGGGGGCTGAGGCTGGGGCTCTTCATGCCGTTGGTCCGCGCCCAGACGCCGCAGGCACGGGCGCCCAGGCTGATGCAGGTACGGGTGGAGAGCCGGCCGGGCTTCCTGCTGCAGGGGGTGAGGGGGGAGATCCGCGGACTCTTTGCCGAGGCGCCCGACTTTCAGCAGCGGGTGCCCGCCATCTGGGGCGCTTTTCGGGCGTGGGGCATGCCGACAGGGGACTGCGAGTTGCTGGGGGTGGTGGATGTCTCCCTTGCCAACGAGGCGGCGCTGCCCTATTGGGCCGGGGTCGCCGTGGAGGAGGAGGCTACGTTGCCACCCGGTCTGGCACGGCTGCGGGTCCCGCCCCAGGCGTATGCCGTGCTCACTCACGTGGGCCCCATCGACGAGCTGGCCGGCACCCTCAACTGGTTCATCCTGCACTGGCTGCCGGGCTCGGGGTATCGGGGGCTGGATGGCTATGAACTGGAGTCCTACGGCCCGGGCTTCGACGGCCAGCAGCACGATGCCCGCATGGAGTACTGGCTCCCCATCGCCCCCTGCGAGGACTAGGCCAGCGGCCCCTGGTGACAGGGGAGAAAGCGCTGGCTGAACTCGACGGGGGGCAGCGGCTTGGCGAAGAAGAAACCCTGCTGGTAGTCGATGCCGTAGTGGCGCACCATCTCGACCTGATCCCGGGTCTCCACCCCCTCGGCCACCAGTGCCACCTCCATCCGATGGGCCAGATCCAGGATGTTCTCGACGATGAGACGAGAGGGCCCCTCTTCCTGGATCCCCTTGATGAAGCTGCGGTCGATCTTGATGATGTCCACGTGAAATGTCTGCAAGTAGGAGAGGCTGGAGTGGCCGGTACCAAAATCGTCGATGGCCACCAGCACCCCCATGTCGTCGAGGGCATCAAAGATGGCCAGGGTCTGGGCATCGCACTCCAGCATCTCCCGCTCGGTGAGTTCGAGCACCAGCCGGATGTCGTGACCCGCCAGGGCGTCCAGGAAGGCGTGGCATTCGCTCACTATCTCCTGACTCCTGAAATGCTGGGCGCACACATTGACCGCCACGTGAAAACCGGGGGGCAGGCGGTCTGCCATCGTGAGCAAATGCTCAAGGGCCTGCGCCATCATCTGGCGGGTCATGGGCACTATGTAGCCGCACTCTTCCGCCAGGGGGATGAAGTGGTTGGGGGCTATCATTCCCTGCTCGGGGTGGTGCCAGCGCATCAGCACTTCGCAGCCGCACAGCTTGCCATCGCGGTCCATCACGGGTTGCAGATAGGGGATGAACTCGCGCGCCGCCAGGGCCCTGGCCAGCTCGCGGCGCGGTGAACCGCCGCGACCGCTCAGGTAGAAGGTGAGCAGCCCCAGCAGCAGGGCCAGCACCGGAGTGGCGAGCAGGGTGTCGCGGTTGTAATCCCAGGCGAAGGCCAGGATCTGCGAGTAGCCGTTGAGGGCTACCAGCCGATAGGGATGCCCATCGAGGGAGGTGGAGAGCAGTTTGCCCTGCTCTTCCAGCAAGGGGGCGGCGCTCTGGGGACGACCATGACCGTCGAGAGCGCGCTCTCCCAGAATGAAGAAGAGGTTGTCCTCTCCCTTCACGGCTTGCAGGGCCCCGAAGATATGAAAGCCGTCCAGCTCGGCCAGCAGGGTGCGGCCACCGATCTGTTTGCGATAGAGGATGGCGGTCTGGTTGGTGATGGGGCTGTGGCTGGCGAGGATCAGCGCCTGATTGCCAAAAAGATAATGAGGCAGGTTCTGCTCCTGCAGGGGCCGATGCAGGGTGGTGCAGATCAGGCGGCTGCCCTCCAGCACATAGAGTGCCCTGACGTAGGGGGAGGCGATGATGAGATCCCGCAGCGCCAGGACGTTCTCCTTGCAGGCCTTGCCGACCAGGGGACGCGCCTCCTCGATCAGTTGCTGGCTGTCATCGATGGCCGCGTCGATCATGGCCTCGACATGGCGCAGGCTGCGCTCGTTATCCTTGCGAAGGCCGGTGGCGGCCTGCATCAGGTTGAGCATGGTCAGCGCGACAAGCAGACCCAGGCTGAGCAGGCAGGCGAGGCGCAGCCGCTGCGCCAGAGTCTCAGTCGGCATAATGTATCCGATTCTTGCCACTGTGTTTGGCGTCATAAAGGGCCTGATCAACCTTCTCGATCAGTTGTGAGGAGGACTCCTGTCGCCACTGGCCGAGGCCGGCGGAGAAGGTCACCACCATATCGGTCTCACGCCACTGGCGTATCTCGATCTGCTGGCGCCAGCGCTCCAGCAGGGCGTTGGCGGCCTCTTTGTCATTGCCCGGCACTATGATGGCGAGCTCCTCGCCCCCATAGCGGTAGAGGTTGGCCCGGTTGCCTGCCTGCTGCATCCCCACCTGTGCCACGGTCTGGAGCACGATATCTCCCATGGGGTGGCCTCGCTGGTCGTTGATGGCCTTGAAGTTGTCCAGGTCAATCATGCCGAGGAAGAAGGGCTGGCCGCTGCCGACCCAGGCCGCCAGATCCTGATCGAAGCTGCGGCGGTTGAACAGGCCGGTGAGGCCATCCGTGGTGGAGGCGGTCACGGCCTCCTGCATCTGCTCGTGACCATGCTGGATCTCTTGGCGCAGCAGATGGTCGGGTTTGTCCAGTTCGAGGCGCCCGACCCGCATCATGGCGACGATCTGGATCAGCATCTTGTTGATGGAGTTGCGCAGGGAGCCCCAGCAGAGCAGGCAGATCAGCAGGCAGACCGGAATGGCGATCAGCAGCAGATCGGCATCGGCCCGGCTGGCGTCGTTGAAATCGTCATCGCTGACGGCATAGATCACAAACCAGTCCGGGTTGGAGAAGGAGTAGTAGTAAAAGTGGGTCCGGCTTTGCCTGTCATGGAGATGATCTTCCCCATTGGTCATCTTGCCGATGAGGATGGGATCGATGCTGTGGCGAAACAGGTTGCTCACATCCGAATGGAGCAGGATGTCACCGGCCCTGTCCACCACGTAGAACTCTCCCCTGAGCGGGCTCTTCAACTGGCGCAGCGGGTAGCTCAGATGCTCGAGGTTCAGATCCATGGCCAGGGTGCCGAGGGGATAGCCATCCTGGCTGACGATGAGCTGGGAGAAGGAGACGGTCTGCTGTCCGGTCTGCGCATTGGTGTAGTGATCACTGTAATTGATGAACAGGCTGCGGGAGGTGGAGGATCGGAACCAGGGGCGCGTGGTGGCATCGAAATCGGCAGCGACCGCCAGGAAGGGAACGGTATTGAAGTGCCCCTGCAGGTCGGAGGCCACGATACTCGAAATGTTGGGATTGATGGACAACGTTTGTATCAGCACGGTGCGCAATGGAGATTGCTCTTCATGGAGGAAGGCCGCCAGCCTCGGTTCATCGATGAAGTTGCTGGTCTCGTTGAGGGTGTATTCCAGCGGCTTGAACTGCTGCTCGATGAACTGGGTCGCCATGTTGTGGACGAACATGGCCGCCATCCCGTGATACTGCTGCTCGGCCGCGCGCTGAATGATGTAACTGACGGTCGCCATGCCGATGGTGAGGGTCAGCATGATCACGCCAAAGGAGACATTGAGCTGGGTGTTGCAGTGCAGATCTTTGTTGATGATGTTGTTCATGGGCGCAGTCTGGAGGCCTTGTATTGTCTCAAATAGGGCTGTTCTTGGGGGAGGGGAGTCTATCGTTCTCTCTGTTATTAGCGCTTGACCCGGATCAAGTGAGTTGATGAAAAAAGAGTCATAACTCTATTTTTGATATCGTAAACCTTCAACTAAGCAATATTTATCTCTAAACAATCTATAAATGGTAATTATTCACACTGGTTTTGTGTGGTTTTACCATATAAATGATTTCGCCCCGTGGCGGTCGTTGGCCGCTCGCTCATTTACCCGCAACACGCGGTCAAATGGCACCGAATAGACGCCTTTCTCACGATTTTCCCGCCAACATGCCCCAAATTGTTAATTCAGGGGCAAAATAGAACAATAAAATGCAAATGAGATTTGTTACTATTCACATGCAGTTGGCAGTCGAGGATCAGATGCAACTTGTTCACCCCCCATTGACCGTGGTCGCCGCGACCATTTCCGCCCTGCTGGCAGGCTCAGTGCTGGCCGCCACTCCCCAGGATGCCCGGGAGAGTGCGGTCGACGAGACCCTGACCGTGCTCGGCCAGACCTATCGCAACACCGCGACCAAGACCCAGCTCGATCCCATCGAGACGCCGCAGGCTATCTCGGTGGTGGATAGCGAGACCCTGGATCAGCGCGGCGTCAGCTCGGTGAGCGAGGCCCTGCGCTATGTGCCCGGGGTCAACACCGAGCTGCGTGGCGGCGCCGTCAACCGGTTGGATCTGTTCAACATCCGCGGCTTTGACAACTACCAGAACTTCTATGACGGCCTGTTGCTGCAATACAACGAGTGGAACCTGCAACCCCAGATTGACCCGGTCGCCATCGAGCAGCTGGAGGTGTTCAAGGGGCCGACTTCCGTGCTCTACGGCAGCATGCCGCCCGGCGGCATGGTCAACCTCATCGCCAAGCGCCCCCAGCGGGAAGCCAAACACAGCGTGAGCGTGGCCACCGGCACCGGTGCCCTGAAAGAGATGAGCTTTGACAGCACTGGCGCCATCAATGAGCAATTTGCCTATCGGGTGGTGGGGCTGGCCCGTCAGAAGGACGGCCAGGCGGTGACCTCCGAAGAGGAGCGCTACGTCTTCGCCCCCTCCCTGGACTGGCAGCTCGGCGAGCGTACCCTGCTGAACCTGAACCTCTACTACCAGAAGGATCCGGAAGCCGGCATCTATACCACGGTGCCGGCGAGCGGTTCGGTCAAATCCAATCCCCTGGGGCAGCTTGGCAGCGATACCTTCCTCGGCGACGAGAACTGGAACGAGTACAACCGGGACGTGACCCTGGTCGGTTACAAGCTGAGCCATGCCTTCAACGACAGCTGGCAGGTGCTGCAGAATGCCCGCTACATGGATGCCTCGGCCTATCAGCGCAACACCTACAACGCCGCCCTGGCGGCAGACAACCGCACCGTTGCCCGCAACGCCTATTTGACGGACGAGGATTCCCGCGGCTTTGTCATCGACAACCAGCTGGCGGGCAAGGTGATGACGGGGGCGGCCCAGCACAACCTGCTGCTCGGGGTGGATTATCAATATCTGGATGCACGGGTGCGTTATGAAGACACCCTGGACTATTCGGCCCCCAGCATCGACATCTTCAACCCGGATCACAACCAGATAGTGCCCGATGCCCTGCGCTTCCCCTATCAGGACAACAAGACCATCCGCCAGTCCCAGACGGGTGTCTATCTGCAGGATCAGGTGCGCCTGGACAGGCTGGTGGCCATCGGTGGCGCCCGCTACGACAGCTACCGGATGGACACCGACAGCCACACCCTCTATCAGGGGGCGGCCAGCCAGTCTCTGGCGACGATCGATCAGGACAATCTCTCCTTCCGTCTCGGCGCCCTCTATGAGCTGGACTACGGCTTCTCCCCTTACGTGAGTTATGCCGAGAGCTTCGAACCGGTGCCGGGGGCGGACAAGAACGGCAAGGCGTTTGATCCCTCCACCGGTCAGCAGTGGGAGGGGGGGCTCAAATATCTGTCGGATGACATGAGCAAGACCTTCACCGTCGCCGCCTTCCACATCACCAAGGAGAACGCCCTGGTGACGGATCCGGACAACATCTACGGGCCCAAGCTGCAGACCGGCGAAATCGTCTCCAAGGGGATAGAGCTGGAAGGGCGGGTGGACATCACCAGCAACCTGGATCTGGCGCTGAGCTATACCCGTCAGGACATGGAGATCACCCGCGATACCACGGATCTGCAGGGCAAGACCCCGGTCTGGGTGCCCAAGCAGATGGCATCTCTCTGGAGCAACTACCAGGCGGGCGGCAGCTTGCAAGGCATGCGCGTCGGCGCCGGCCTGCGCTATGTGGGGGAGGCCGAGCTCGACGCCGCCAATACCGATACGGTGCCGGATTACCTGCTGATGGACATGTCTGCCTCCTACGACCTGGCCGAACTCAGCCAGAGTCTGAAAGGGGTTCAGGCATCCTTGAGCGCCAGCAACCTGTTCAACAAGACCTACTACTCCTGCTACGACCAGAACAACTGCTGGTTCGGGGCCGAGCGTAACGTGGAGGCGAGACTCAAATACGCATTCTAACCCTGCGTCCCGGCCAGCGGCCGGGCTTATCCCACCCCGGGTCGCCTGCCTGCGAACCCGGCGCAGCGCCGGTTTTCGGGCTGGATGCCGTGCCCATGGACACGGGGCGCCTTGGCAGCCTGGCGGCCCGTACGCGAGCTCGCCATCTGGCGGATCATCATGCCCTGTGCACCGCCGCCGCCTCGCTCATCGCCTCCCTCAAGGGGGAGCCGGTGGCCGGGGAGGCACCACTGCTGGTGGCGAGTGGCACTCGCCAGAGCGCGTCCGAGCTGGCCCTGGCGCTGCACGACCACTGGCGTCAGGCGCACCCGGAGGCGGGGCCTGCCTACTGGCTGACCCGCAGCTGGGGCATGCTCTGCTGGCAGTCCATTTATCTCGCCATGGTGGCCGTCTACCGGACGGGCACTGTGCCGGCGCTGGACAGGCTGGGGCAGGGGTATCAGGCGGGGGTGGTGTCCGGTTTCAGCTTGCCGGTGGGGCCCATGATCACCGGGGAGCGAGAGGTGCTGATCGCGGCGGCAGGTCAGCGCCTGCGCACCCACTGGCAGCAGCTGTTCGAGTTGTTGGCGGGCGTGCAGCGCCTGCGCCCCGGCTTCATTCGGCCGCTGCTGGCGGACGATCTGCTGGCGGCCCTGGTGCGGGTGCCGGACTTCTTCGGTGAGGTCGCGCATGAGGAAGTGGCGAGGGAGGCCCCCCTCTGGCTCGCCGCCTGTGGCTCGCCGCCTGTGGCTTGCCAAGCGATCACCTGGCGGGCTGGCGCTCGTTGCAGGCATCGCCCGTGGTGGAGGGGGCGCCTGCCTATGTGCGCCAGCGCTGCTGCCTGCACTACAAGCGGCGGGACGGCGAGCTGTGCGGCAACTGTCCGCGCAGGCAGGGAGCCACGAGCTGCGATGAGGCCTGATGGCCTCGGGGTAGATGACGATGCGTGAGAGCCGCCCTGACCGGGCGGCTTTTTTATATGGGCCATGCCGCTGGCGGCGCGTTGCTACAGGCCCTGCTGGGCCGCCCCCATCTTGGCGCGGATGCGCTCGAACAGGCTCTGCAGGCAGGCCTGATCCTTGTCGGCGGCGCGCACGGCACCATACATATGGCGACGTATGCCGCTGCCGAGGGGGCGTGCCTCAAGCAACCCCTGGCGCACGAACTCCTCGCTGGCCCAGCGGGGCAGGGCGGCCACCCCGAGCCCGGCGGCGGCCATCTGCAACATGACGGAGGTGTTGTCCACCGTCTTGCAGCGAGCGGGTTCGACCCCGGCAGGTTGCAAAAAGCGGGTGAACACATCCATGCGGGATCGCTCCACCGGATAGACCAGCAGCACCTCTGACAGCAGATCGTCCGGTGTGATTCTATCGAGCTGGCATAACCTGCTATCCGACGCCATCACCAGCTGGAGTTCGAAGGAAAATAGCGGCTCGAAGTGGAGATCCCCACGGGTGTGCACATCCGAGATGAGCAGCAGATCGAGCTGGCCGCCGAGCAGGGCGCCTATGGTATCGAAGCCGGGCACGGACTCGACTTCCAGTGCGACACCGGGCCACTGGCGGCGAAAATCCGGCAACAGTGGCAGCAACCACTGGATGCAGCTGTGGCAATCCAGCGCCAGGTGCAACCGGCCCGCGTCGCCACTGTGCAGGGCCTGCAACTGCTTCTCGGTCTGGGCGATGGCGGGCAACACCTGGCGGGACAGGGCCAGCAGCTGCTGGCCTGCCGCCGTCAGTACCAGCGGGCGGCTCTTGCGCAAGTAAAGCTCCAGGTTGAGGCGGGTCTCCAACTCCTTCAACTGGTGGGAGAGGGCAGACTGGGTGAGGCTCAGACTCAGGGCTGCCCCGGCCAGGGAGCCCTGCTCGGCCAGCGCACTGATGGTCTTCAGGTGCCTGATGTCGATGTTCAGATTGCTGGTGGGGTTGGGCACACCCATGGCAGGGCTCCTTGTCGTGTGGGTTGCAGTGGCGTCGTGCCACCTTATCTGACGCGACCTCGGCGGTCGGGTCAGTTGAAGATTTCTTGAGAGCCAGTTGAAGAGGATTCAATAGCCAAGGCCACCTTATCTCGACATTCTAGATGTGTAAACATCTGGATGGCTAAATCATCCAGTTTCCCATCAGATGAACGAGCACAAGGAATTGGACCTATGACCTGCGCACACACTCTCGGTTTCCCCCGTATCGGCGCCAAGCGCGAGCTGAAATTTGCCCTCGAATCCTACTGGCGCGGTGAGACCAGCCAGGCAGAACTCATCGCCGTGGGCAAGAGCCTGCGTGAGCGTCACTGGCAGGCCCAGCGCACCGCCGGGGTCAATCTGCTGCCGGTGGGGGATTTCGCCTGGTACGATCAGGTGCTCGGTACCAGCCTGCTGGTGGACGCCGTGCCGGCTCGCCATCGCCATGGGGATACGGATCTCGATACCCTGTTCCGGGTGGCCCGTGGCCGCGCCCCGACCGGCCCCAGCGCCGCTGCCGCCGAGATGACCAAGTGGTTCAACACCAACTACCACTACCTGGTCCCCGAGTTCAGCCAGGATCAACGCTTCAAACTGGGCTGGAGCCAGCTGTTTGACGAGGTAGAAGAAGCCAAGGCCCTGGGGCTGCCGGTCAAGGCGGTGCTGCTCGGTCCCGTCTCTTACCTCTGGCTCGGCAAGGAGAAAGAGAACGGCTTCTCCCGTCTCGATCTGCTGGACCGCCTGCTGGTTGTCTATCAGGAGATCCTGGCCAAGTTGGCCGCCCAGGGAGTGGAATGGGTGCAGATAGACGAGCCTGCCCTGACCCTGGATTTGCCGGACGAGTGGCGTTTGGCCTATCTCAAGGCCTATGAGCGCCTGGCGGGCCCCTGCAAGCTGCTGCTCACCACCTATTTCGGCTCTGTGGCCCATCAGCGTGACATCATCACCAGCCTGAAGGTGGATGGTTTGCACCTGGATCTGGTGGCCGCCCCCGAGCAGCTGGAGACCCTGGTCCCGCATCTGCCGGCCCAGTGGGTGCTCTCCGCCGGGGTGATCAATGGCCGCAACGTCTGGCGTGCCAACCTGGGCAAGCTGGTTCCGACCCTGCAAGCCCTGAAAACCCGGCTTGGCGAGCGGATCTGGGTGGGCTCTTCCTGCTCCCTGCTGCACAGCCCGGTAGACTTGACGCTGGAACATGAGCTGGACGCCCAGACCCGCAGCTGGTTCGCCTTTGCCCTGCAAAAGTGCTACGAGCTGGGGCTGCTGGTCGAGGTGCTCGATGGAGGCGATCTGGACAAGATCGTCGCTTACAGCCAGCCCATCGTCGCTCGGGAGTCCGACAGCCGGGTTCACAAGAAGGCGGTGCAGTCACGGCTCGCCAGCCTCACCAACAGCGACTTCGATCGCCAGAATACCTACCCGGTACGGGCCGAGGTACAACGTGCGGATCTCAAGCTGCCGCTCTTGCCCACCACCACCATAGGTTCCTTCCCGCAGACTTCGGAGATCCGGGTACTGCGCCAGGATTGGCGTGCCGGCCGCATCGCTGACCATGCCTATGAGGCGGGGATCCAGGCCCAGATCAAGGATGCCATCGCGCGCCAGGAGGCCATCGGGCTGGACGTATTGGTGCATGGCGAGGCCGAGCGCAACGACATGGTGGAGTATTTCGGGGAACTGCTGGACGGCTTTGCCATCACCCGCTTCGGCTGGGTACAGAGCTACGGCTCCCGCTGCGTCAAGCCGCCGGTGATCACCCGGGATATCGACCGCCCGCTCCCCATGACTCTCGGCTGGACCAAGTTTGCTCAGAGCCTGACCGACAAGCCGGTCAAGGGCATGCTGACTGGCCCGGTGACCATTCTCTGCTGGTCCTTCCCGCGCGAAGACGTGAGCCGGGAGCAGTCCGCCCTGCAGATCGGTCTGGCCATTCGCGACGAGGTGGCGGATCTGGAAGCTGCCGGCATCAAGATCATCCAGATCGACGAGCCGGCCATCCGCGAGGGGCTGCCCCTTCGCAAGCAGGATCATCAGGCCTATCTGGACTGGGCGGTGCGCGCCTTCCGCCTGAGTGCGAGCCCGGTGGTGGACAGTACCCAGATCCACACCCACATGTGCTACAGCGACTTCAACCTCATCATCGAGGCGGTGGCGGCGCTGGATGCGGACGTCATCACCATCGAGACCAGCCGCAGCCAGATGCAGCTCCTCGAAGCGTTCGAGCGCTTCAACTACCCCAACGAAATCGGCCCGGGTGTCTACGACATTCACTCGCCCAACGTGCCGAGCCAGGGCTGGATTGAGGATCTGATCCGCAAGGCCGCCAGGCAGATCCCGGCCGAGCGGCTCTGGGTCAACCCGGACTGCGGCCTCAAGACCCGCGGCTGGGAAGAGACGGAGGCGGCCCTCAAGGTGATGGTGGACGCCACCAGGGCGCTGCGCGCCGAGCTGGCCTGACGTCCATCACTACCACAAGAGAACAGGGGAACAATGACAGAGGGAAGGCGCGAGCCTTCCCTCTTTTTTTATCTGCCGTTGGCATCCGTCAGGAGTCGCAAGGGCTGGGGTTGGTGGGCTGGGCGAATCGCCCGGGCCCAGGTGCGCGGCACGGGTGCCTGGGTCAGGGCGGCGCCGAGCCAGGCCAGATCGAGGGGGATGGCATTGCGATCCCCGATCACCTGATTGCGGTGGCGGGGGCCGAGGCAGCCATAGCGTGCGGGGTCGGTCTGGGTGAAGAGACCAAGGCAGGGCACACCGCTGGCGGCCGCCAGATGGAGTGGGCCCGTATCGGCGCTGATGAAGAGCCGCAGATCCTGAGTGAAGCGCACCAGCTCGACGAGGTTTGGCAGGGTTACCTGGCAATCACCGAGTGGGGGCATGGGGTCGGCCGGGTCGGTGAGCTGGATCAGCAAGGCCGTCGGGTGGTGCTGGTGCAGGTCCCAGAGCAGCCGCTGCCATTGCGGCTGGGAGAGCCCCTTGCCCTTGCGGGCGCCGGTGAAAAAGCCCACCAGAGGGCGATCTGGATAGGTGTTGACCAGTGTCGTGAGCTCGGGAGACGGGCCCAGCCTGGCCCCAAGCGGGATGGGGTCCGTCAGGGAGGCGCTCTGGCCGAGCAGTTGCAGTGGCTGGTGGGCGTAGTGGCACTCACTGTCGGGGCGCTGGGGGTGTTCAAACAGCAGATCCCCCTTGGCATCATCGAATCCCAGCTTCTCGGCTCCCCGCACCCAGGCGGCGATCAGGTGATCCGTGCTGGAGGCAAACGGCACATAGACCCGGTCGTAGTGCTGGCGGCGCAGGCGCCAGAGTATGGGCAAGGCCGTCAGCAAGTGCCGGCCCTGCAACCTGACCCTGTGCAGTTGTGCGAGCCGCAGATGGGACAGGAAGGGAAGCAGGGGGCCGCCGCTGCACACCAGCTCGATGTCGGCGTCGGGGTGGGCACTGCGCAGGGCCTGCAGGAAGGGCAGCAGGAACAGATTGTTGCCGATCCGGTTGGTGCTGCGAATGACCAGGATGCGGCGCACTCCGGGCTTGGCGTCAGGCAGCTTGCCCCGGCGGGCAAGCCAGGCGAGGAAGGCGCGTTCAAGCCCTTGTGTCCAGCAACGACGCTGACTATCGAAGCGGCGCAGGGCGTCTCTGAGGGTGCTCATAAGAGTGACTCCGTGAGTGGCGATGAGCCCAGAGTGGCAGGGGATGATTAAGGGGGGATTAAGGGAATGCGTGCCGCAAGTGAATGCCATGTTGCGACGTTGGAGGGCGCCGTGCTGGCAATGGACGCAGGGAAGTCGTTAATATTGCGCATTTGAAATAAACCTTATGGCCAGCGGGAGCAGGATGCAGTTCAGGGATTTTTTGCCGGTATCGACCAATACCGGCCTCAAAGAGAGCGTGGTGGGGGCCCTCGGTGCCTTTATCGGATTGTGCGGCACGGGCCTGATCTGTCAGTGGGCGCTGGGGATAGAGGCATATTGGCTGATAGCCCCCATGGGAGCCTCCGCCGTATTGCTGTTCGCGGCGCCGGCGAGCCCCCTGGCCCAGCCCTGGTCCATCCTGGTGGGCAACGGGGTCTCGGCGTTGATGGGGGTGGTTAGCGCCGCCCTGGTGCCGGATCCGGCCCTCGCCTCGGCGCTGGCGGTGATGCTGGCCATCGGTGCCATGTTCCTGACCCGCAGCCTGCATCCCCCCGGCGGGGCCGTGGCCCTGACCGCCGTCATCGGCGGGGAAGGCATTCGTCAGCTGGGATTGGGTTATGTCTTGCTGCCGGTGCTGGTCAACTCCGCACTGCTGCTCACCCTCGGCCTCGTCTACAACCGCCTGCTGGGTCGTCGTTATCCCAATGGCGCCAAGACCGCGCCCAATCGCCACCAGACTGCCGACCCCGAGCCGAGCGCCCGCCTTGCCAGTGCCACCGACATCGACTTCGCACTGGGCAAGCACGGCGAACTGCTCGATATCAGCCGCCAGGATCTGCAGGATCTGCTGCAGGAGGCGCAGTTGCATGCCCTGCGCGAGCGGGTCGGCACGGTGCGCTGTCAGGATGTGATGTCGAAAGATCTGGTGGTGACGACGCCGGATGAACCGGCCATGGCAGCCTGGCAACTGCTATCCCTGCACAGGATCAAGGCGCTGCCCGTGGTGGACGGGGAGCGGCTGGTGGGGATCCTGACCCTGCATGACCTCATGATCGACAGAGAGAATCGGCAACCTCGCGGCCTGCAGGCGCTGGAGACCCGGACGGTGGCGGCGCTGATGACCCGCGAGGTGCGCACGGCATGGCGTCATCAGCCGCTCTATGACCTGGTGGAGGCTTTCTCCGACGGAGGCCTGCACCATATGCCGGTGCTGGATGGGGAGCGACTGGTGGGGATCCTCACCCAGTCCGACATGGTGGCCGCCCTGTTCAATCTGGCGTTGCAGCCGGGCTTGACGAGCGAGGAGGCTCCCCCGCTCGTCGACAGATAAAAACAGGCCCCTCCCGGGGCCTTTTTGTGGCTAACGTCGACTCAAGGGGTCATGTCTGGGGTTGTGTAGACGGTCTCCCCCTGAAACACGGTGCGCTCGACCCGGGTGTCGGCAATCTGCTCTGGCGTGCCGGCTTCGACCAGGGCGAACAGATCCCGGTCGAGTACGATGAAGTCCGCCGATTTACCCACCTCGATGGAGCCGGTGATCTCCCCTTGACGTACCGCCCTGGCGCCGTTGATGGTGTAGGCGGCCAGCATCTCGGTGAGGGAAATACGCTGGCTGGCACGGTATTCGTCGCCACTGCCGGCGGCCTTGATGATGCCGGCGGCCATGTTCTCGAACGGGCGGGGATCCCGGCTGTCCACCGGCGCATCGCTGCCTGCCACCAGCACGGCGCCCGCCTTGCGCGAGCTCTCCACCGGGTAGAGGGCCTCGTGCAGGTAGCCGAGGGAATCGTAGAGGGCCTCGCTCAACGGCTGACCCGCCCTGGTGGGCTGGATGAAGGGGGTCACCAGCATGTCGTAGGCGAGCTGGGGCGTGGTCCAGGCGTAGGTGAAGGTGAGGTAGAGGCCGAGCTCCCCGAGGCGTTTCTGATCGTCCGGGTGAACCACCTGCAGGTGGGCCAGGGTGTGGGGAATGCCGTGATCCCCGTTGCTGGCACGGGCCGCGCTCAGCGCATCCAGTCCCATCCGGGTGCTGCGATCGCCGATGCTGTGCATGTGGATGCTGAATCCCTCCTTGTCCAGGGCGCCCACGTAGCGCTTCAGATCCCCATCGCTGTAGTTGACGATGCCGTTGCTGCCCGCATCCTCGCTGTCGGCTGTGATGATCACCGCGCCGCTGCTGGTGTCCATGGCGAGGTGGGGCCTGTGGTAATTCTCCAGCATGCCGGCGTTGGGCAGGAAGACAGGGTCGGTGAAGGGATCCCCCTCGATCACGCCGTCGAGGAAGATCTTGACCGCATCGGCCTTGATGAGGGGATTGTCTGCGAAAGACTCCCTGACTTCGCGAGCCTTGGCGAGTCGAGCCCCCAGATCCAGGGTGCCGGCATAATCCTCGGCATGGAAGCAGGTGGCGGCGGTGACCCGCATGTGCAGCAGATCTTGCCCCTGCATGTTGCGCAGCCGCTGGCGAATGAAATCGGTGGCGCAGGCGTCCTGAATGCCGGTGATGCCGCGCGACGCCATCAGCTCCGAGATGGCGGGCAGGATCTTGTCGTACTGGGTGGCGGCTTGATCGTCGCTCGCGCTCAGCACGTCGGTGTCGGGCACGGGGATGGCGTTGCGCGCCCCGTCGCGGATGACGCCGCTGGCGAGATCCACATAGGGGATGAAGGCCTCGAACACGCCCCCCGGCGCCAGACTGGCGCCGTTGAAGCCGACCGTGTTGCCGTCCTGGTCTGCCGCCAGGGCCAACGCCCGGGAGTTGTAGGCGCTGGCGTGACCGTCGACCCCGGCCAGCATGATCGGGTTGTCCGGCGCCGCCGCATCGAGCGCCGCCAGCAGGGTGGCATGGGTGGCGGTCGGGGTGTTGCCATCATAGGGGGACCACTGGTTGACCACCAGCCACTCCCCTGGCTTGGGGGCGTAGCGGGGCAGGCACTCCCTGACTCTGGCGGCAAGCTCGTCCAGATCGATGCTCTGGCCGTCGAGATCGCACATGTCGAGTGCGACCGTGCCGAGCAGATGGATGTGGTTGTCGTGCAGGCCCGGCAGCACCATGCGACCCCGTAGATCCACCACCTGGGTGCCCTTGTTCTGATAGGCCTCGGCACCGTCATGTGATCCCACATAGACGAACTTTCCACCCTGCACCACTATGGCCTCGGCCTGGCTGCTTTGCCCGTCCTGGGTGTGGATCTTGCCGTTGAGGTAGAGGGTGTTCGGGGCCTGGGATGTGCTGTTGTTCTCCTGCTGGCAGCCGCCGAGCAGGGTGCCCAGCAGCAGGGCACCCATCAGGCGAGGCTGGGGGCCCAGCCTTCGTTGTTTGCTATCCATAGCGTGCTCTCCTTGGGTTAATTGCAGTATTTACTGCATATATGAGCACCCTTGTTTATTGCAGCTATTCTGATAAATGCCAGTGATTACTGTATTTTTTTTGGCTTGTGTTTACCTCGTCACATCATGTAGTTATGGCGAGCAGTAGGGCGAGTCGGCCTGACAGCGGAGAAGTCTTGATGGAACATCTATTGCCGAGCGAGCTCTGCATGCGGCGTCAGCCGAGGCAGCAGCGCAGCCTGGAGGCGGCGAGCCGCATCGAGCAAGCCACCCTGGCGCTGCTGCAAGAGCAGGGGTTCGCGGCGCTCAACACCAATGCCATCGCCGAGCGGGCCGGAGTAGGCATCAAGTCGCTCTATCACCTCTATCCCAACAAGGAGGCGATCATCTGCCGCCTCGCCATGGACTGGTTGGGTGCGGTGTGCGAGGCGCAGGAGGCGATCCGCGAGCAGGCCCTGAGCTGGCCCCAGACCCTGCAGATGCTGGACGAGGCCCTGGTGGCCCTGGACGAGCGCTTCGTCGGCTACGGGGCGCTCTGGCAGGCGATGGATCTCATCCCCGCCCTGCACGGGGTGGAGCAGGAGCACGAGCGCGGCCAGATAGCCTTCTGGTCGGAGCGGCTGCGCCACTTCGGTTGCCGCTGGCCAGAGCCCGAACTTATCACCCTGGTGCGCTACTTCTATCGGACGACGGACGTGGCCAAGCAGTGCACCAAGGGACAGGGGGAGCCGGGTGTGCTGATGTGGCAACTGCACAGGCGCTGGTGTGAGCAACTGATCGGTGCTGCCATCGCGGAGCCGGATCCGTCCCTTGTTTGGCGCGTCCTCCCCGGTCTGACATCAGGCTGATCCCGTGCGAGTCTGATCATCCAGCGCCGAGATCTGTGATGAAGGACAAAGGCTTGACCAAAAACAGAGAGGGAGTGCTTGGCACTCCCTCTCTGTCTTGAGGCTAGGCTCGGCTCCTAGCCGTAGCGGGCCAGGGTCAGTCCCTCGTCGCTGATGGCGGGGTCAGCGCCCGAGATGAGATCCGCCAGCAGCTGGCCGGAGCCTGCCGCCATGGTCCAGCCCAGGGTGCCATGGCCGGTGTTGAGCCAGAGCCCGGGAATGGGGCTTGGCCCCACCAGCGGGGTGCCGTCCGGCGTCATGGGGCGCAGCCCGGTCCAGAACTCGGCATGGCCGATGTCGCCGCCCTCGGGGAAGAGATCCCGCACCACCATGGCCAGGGTGTCGTGGCGTTTGGGGTTGAGGGCGAGGTTGAAGCCGCTGAGCTCGGCCATGCCGCCGACCCGGATCCGCTCATCGAAGCGAGTGATGGCCACCTTGTAGGTTTCATCCAGCACAGTGCTGCGGGGGGATGCATCCGGATCTGTCATCGGCAGGGTGAGGGAGTACCCCTTGACCGGATAGACGGGCAGGGCGAGGCCGAGGGGGCGCAGGAAGCCGGTGCCATAGCTGCCGAGGGCACAGACGATGGCATCGGCCTGCCAGCGCCGCTCACCAGCGCGCACGGCGACGGCGCGTCCCCCGCTCAGTTCAAGCTCGTCGATGGCGCAGTCGAAGACAAATTCCACCCCCAGACGGCGAGCTTCGGCCGCCAGGCCATTGGTAAAGCGGTAGCAGTCACCGGTCTCGTCCCCAGGCAGGCGCAGCCCGCCCACTATCTTGCCACGTACCCGAGCGAGGGCGGGTTCGGCCCCCTCGCAGCCGGCGGCATCGAGCGCCTCGTAGGGGACGCCATATTCAGCCAGTACTTCGATGTCGCGCTTGCTGGCGTCGAGCTGGGCCTGGCTGCGAAACAGCTGCAGGGTGCCGAGCTGGCGCCCCTCGTAGTCGAGGGCCAGTTCATCCCGCAGCCCTTTCATGCAGTCGCGGCTGTATTCGGCAAGGCGCACCATGCGCCCCTTGTTGGTGGCATAGGCCGCCGGGGTGCAGTTGGCAAACATCTGCAGCATCCAGCGTATCTGGAAGGGGTCCGAGGTGGGACGCACCGTGAAGGGGGCGTGTTTTTGCAGCATCCATTTTGCCGCCTTGAGGGGGATGCCGGGGGCGGCCCAGGGGGAGGCATAGCCCGGGGAGATCTGCCCCGCGTTGGCATGACTGGTTTCGAGCGCCACATCGCCTCGTCGCTCCAGCAGGGTGACCTGATGGCCTGCCTTGGCCAGATACCAGGCACTGGTCACCCCGATGACCCCCCCACCCATTACCACTATCTTCATCACATCATCCTTGTCATGACCGCCTGTGCGGGATTTATGTCTTCCAGGCCCTGAGGCCGGGCAATGGGCATCACGTTATCACCGGCAGCGGGATCGGCAAATCCGTTGCCATGAAAATGTGATTTATCACCGCATTAACATATAAAACCAGTGTTTGATGATGCGAGGTGACAATATGGTGACGTTTTTGACTGCAAAAAAAGGGCGGGATCCGCAATGCCAACACTGAGCGGGAGAGGGCGCTGAAAACAACAACCGCAGGCGTGGCCTGCGGTTGTGGGGAGATGGAGCTTATTGGGCCGAGAAGAGCTTGGTGGGCGGGGTGGACTGGGCGGTGAGGCTCATGCGCCCCGAGCTCTCCAGCCAGCTCCTGATACGCTTGGCGTCGGCCACCCGCGCCCCCGGGGTATCGGCATGGAGCAGTACCATGATCACCGGCTCCTGGCTGACCTTGGTCTCCATCACCAGGCAGCGACCCGCCTCACGGATATAACCGGTCTTGGACACCAGGATGGGCCAGCTCCCTTCGCGCACCAGGCTGTTGGAGTTGCGATAGTGCATCTGGCGCTTGCCGTTGCGGATCAGGCGCTGATCGGTGGAGGTGTACTGGCGGATGAGGGGGTAGGTGGAGGCCGCCGCCACCAGCTTGGCGAGATCGTGGGCACTGGAGACGTTGTGGGGGTTGAGCCCCGTGCTGTCAGAAAAATGGGTACTCCACATGCCGAGCATGCGGGCCTTGGCGTTCATCGCCTCGATAAAGGCGCGGCGCCCCCCCGGATAATGGCGACCGAGGGCAGAGGCGGCGCGGTTCTCCGATGACATCAATGCGATGTGCAGCATGTCGGCCCGGCTCAGACGCGAGCCGACCGCGAGGCGAGAGCCCGTGCCCTTGAGTCTGTCCACGTCATCCATGGTGACGGTGAGGGTCTCGTTGAGGCGCTGGTTGCCGTCCAGCACCACCAGCGCCGTCATCAGCTTGGTGATGGAGGCAATCGGCATCACCCGGTTGGCGTTGCGCTCGGACAGGATCTCGCCGGTGCGCGGATTGGCGACCACGAAGGCATCTGAGCTGAGAACGAGATTGCTGCGGGGTTCGAGAAACGTGCTTTTGGGAGCGGCTTGGACACTGTGCATGCTGACGGGAAGGAGGAAGGCACCGAGCAGCAGATTGAGAAAAGGGCGCATGTTCATGATGAGGCTCTACCGTACGACAACGAGGTTATTTGGCTAAGTTATATGACGGGAACTGACGCTTAACAATGCCAAAAGTTCCAAAATTTGTATTTTATGAGGTGAACGACCTTGCAATCACCTCAGGGGTGGCTACTGGTCATGCCCGCCCCAAATATGGGAGCCGTGGCCAACGATATTGTCAGGACGAACACCATGTGGCGCACTTTATGCCTGTAATTGCCCGCCCTTGCCACTGTTTTCACTCTGAACGTCATACCATGGCTTCGTACAGCTCTCAGCCTATTATCCTCCCATGATGCGGGCGGTCTGGATGGCCTGGATCAGCGCGGCCCGGTTGATGCGGGGGCGCTCCTCGTCCAGCAGCCGTTGCCACAGGGCGATGGCCTTGCCGTAGCGGCCGTGCAGGAAGTGATCCGAGGCGAGCAACATCAGGGCACTCACTTCCCCCGCGTCCTGCTTGAGTGCGCTCCCCAGCAGGCGCTGTGCCTCAGGGGTAAGCACTTGACCTGCCTGGTAATAGAGAACGGTGGCCTGGGCGGCCTGGGTAGCGGAGCTGGCACCTCCTTCCAGCAGTGCCAGACGCTGATAGGCGAGCCAGGCGTTGTCGTAATCGTCCCGATAGAGATAGAGCTGGCCGAGCTCGGCCCAGCCATCGCGATCGGCCGGGTTGACCTGAAGGCGCTGGTACAGAGCGCCGAGCTCCTTGTCCTGCAGGTCCCGGGGGCTCAACCCCGCCAGGGGATCGGGGCGGGATTGATGGGCCTGCCAGGCCTGATAGCGCCCCGTGCTGGCATAAAAACCGGTGATGGCGATAAGGAGCGGCAGCAGCAACCAGAGCCAGCGCAGGGGGCGGCGGTGATCCGCGCTCGCTATTCTGGCCTGCAGGCGCCGCTCGGCAAGGGGAGTGGCATTGGCCAGGCAGGCCTGGGTCAGTTCCTGATATAGAGGGGAATGGTCAGGGATCCCTGCCTGTTGCTCGGCCATGATCTGCCGATTCAGCGCAGCTCTGGAGTCCGGGATGGTGGATGGCGTCTCGGTTTCCTGCAAGGGGGAGCGGGAAGCGCTGGCGTGTTTGAAGCTGCGGCGCAGCCGATGCGTGGCCAGCAGCAAGATCAGCAGGGGGCCGCCCCAGAGCAGGGTGGTACTGACCTTGAAGGGGGGATCGTAGCGCACGAAGTCGCCGAAGCGCTCTGTCATGCGGGTGATCACCTGCTCATCGCTCTGCCCCTCATCCACCCAGCGGTAGACCTCGAGGCGCAGATCCCGGGCGATGGGTGAGTTGGATTCCACCAGGTTCTGGTTCTGGCATTGGGGGCAGCGCAGGGCGCGGGCCAGCTCCTGGGCGCGGCTCTGACGTTCGGGGTGACTGAACTGATAGGTATCGACTCCGCTGGCGCGGGCCGCCGGGCTAAGGGAAAGGAGCAACGGGAGCAGCAGGGACAGCAGCGCCAGGGTTCTCATGGTCTGCCCTCCTGACGGGCCAGAGGGGTCGTGCGCGCCTGATTCAGCAGGGGCAGGAACTGGCGCTGCCAGATCTCCCGGGTGAGCTCCCCGGTATGGCGGCTGAGCAGGGTGCCGTCGGCGGCGAAGAGATAGGTCTCCGGGGTGCCATAGACCCCGAGTTCCAGCGCCAGCTTGCCATCAGGATCGGCGAGCACGGCGCGGTAGGGGTTGCCTGCCTGGGCAAGCCAGGCACGGGCCGCATCCCCCTTGTCCCGGTAGTTGAGGCCATAGAGGGGGACTGTGCTGGCCAGCTCCTTGAGTAAGCCGTGTTCGGCGCGGCAGGCCGGGCACCAGCTGGCCCAGACGTTGAGCAGGAAGGGCTCCCCCTTGAGACTGGCGGTATCAATGGCCGCGCCGCCCAGCAGGTTCTCGCTCTGCCAGGCAGGCAGGCTTCGCCCCAGGGTGGCATCGTCTTGGCGATAGGGATCCTGCCCCAGACCGAGCCAGAGCAGGGTACCGAGGGCGAGACTCAGCAGCAGTGGAATGAAGAGGCGCAGGCGGTTCATGAGGGCTCCCGGGATGAATGCAGCGGTACAGTTGCGTGGGGCGCAGCCTGGTTGGTACTCGCCACAGGATGGGGAAGCATGGCGCGGCGCCCCAGCAGGCGCAGGGCCCCGCCCGCCATCATCAGCAGGCCGCCGAACCAGATCCAGCGCACCAGGGGCTTGTGGTGCAGGCGCATGGCGTAGGCATCCGGCCCCATCTTCTCGCCGAGCACCACATAGAGATCCCCGAATAATCCCCACTGGATGCCGGGCTCGTTCATGTTCATGGTACGCACGCGGTAGTGGCGCCGCTCCGGCATCAGGCGGGCCACTTCCTTTTCTCCCTTGTGCACGCTCAGGGTGATGCGCTCGGCGGTGTAGTTGGGGCCGAGCAGGGGCTCGCTCCCCTCGTAACGAAACTCGTAGGCGCCGAGGCGATAGGGGTGCTCCGGACTGAGCACGGCCCCCCCTTCCTGGCTGAAGTGGCTCACCTGGGCGATGCCGAGGGCGCACACTGCCACTCCGAGATGGGCCAGCAGGCTGCCGAGGCGAGCGGGGTGGGTGAGTCCTGTCCTGAATGGGAAGCAAAGCAGCAGGCTCGCCAGCAGCCACAGTGCGATCATGTTGGCGAGGATCCCGCCCCAGCCGAGCGGTCCCTGATCGCGGTAGCAGAGGCTGAGCAGGCCGCCCCCCAGCAGACCGAACAAGGGGGACAACAGGGTGTTGAGTCGGGAGGTTTTTACCAGCCGTTGCCAGCGCAGGCGCGGGATCTGGGTCATCAGCATCATCAGTGCCAAGGCCAGAGGGACGAAGATGGTGTTGAAGTAGGGAGCCCCTACCGAGAGCGACCCCAGGTGCAGGGACTGGAATACCATGGGGTAGAAGGTGCCGAGCAGCACGCTGGCACAGGCCACGACGAGCAGCAGGATGGCGGCGCCGAGCAGCCCCTCTTTGGAGCGCAGCCCGAAGCGGGCATAGGGGGCGCGGGTGTCCGCCCGCAGGGCAAACAGGGTCAGGGCGGTGGTGAGCAACAGGCCAAGCAGCAGCAACAGGGTGAGGCCACGATCCGGATCCACCGCAAAGGCGTGCACCGAGGTGAGCACTCCCGAGCGCACCACGAAGGTGCCGAGCAGGCTCAAGGAGAAGGTGAAGATGGAGAGCAGCAAGACGGCGTGACCGTAGGCGCCGCGCTGCTCGCAGACGATCAGGGCGTGCAGCAGGGCGGTACCGAGCAGCCAGGGCAGCAGAGAGGCGTTTTCCACCGGATCCCAGAACCACCATCCTCCCCAGCCGAGCTCGTAATAGGCCCACCAGGAACCGAGCGCGATGCCGGCGGTGAGAAAGACCCAGGAGCCCAGCGCCCAGGGGCGGCTCCAGTGGGCCACGGCACCATCGAGCCTGCCCGAATGGAGCGCCGCCATGGCGAAGGCGAAGTTGACCGCAAAGCCCACGTAGCCGAGGTAGAGCAGGGGCGGATGGATGATGAGGCCGATGTCCTGCAGCATGGGATTGAGATCGCGCCCCTCCAGGGGGCCCGGGAAGCTGCGATCGAAGGGGCTGGAGAAGAGCAGGGTGTAGAGGCCCAGCAGGCCGACGATGAGCCCCATGATGGCCAGTACCCGGGCCAGGATGAGGGGAGCTACCCGCTTTGAGACAAGGGCCACCAGGGCCCCCCAGAGTGCCAGCGCAAACACGAAGAAGAGCATGGAACCCTCGTGACCGCCCCAGGTTGCCGCGAGTTTGAAACCCAGCGGCAGGGCGCTGTTGGCGTGCTGCGCCACATAGATCAGGGTGAAGTCGTCCTCAGCAAAACAGATCCCGAGCAGCACCAGCGCGGCGGCCAGCAGGGCGGCATTGAGCAGCGCCAACGGCCTGGCGCTGCCGAGCAGGGTGGGGGAGGCGAGCCTGAGCCCGAGCCAGGGTAATGTGCCTTGCAGCAGAGAGAATGCCGTTGCCAGCAGCAGTGAGAGATAGCCGAGCTCCGCCAGCACACAACCTCCAGTTCCAATCAATCGTTCATGTGATGCCGCAGCACTCGCACCCGACGGGCGCTGCGGTATCACCAGAATCTCGCTCAGTCACACAAACAAACGCCAGCCGCAGGGCGGCTGGCGTTTGGCAAGGCGGGTTCAGACCACCGTCATCTGGCCCGCGTAGAGCACGAAATAGCGCAGCAGCAATATGCCCACCAGGGTCAGGCTGCACACCAGTACCAGATGGCCGTTGCGTTCCCGCAGTGGCGCCGGGGTCAGCAGGGAGAGCAGCTGGGGCAACAGCATGCCGATGCCCACCACGCCCACCCAGAACACCTGGGCCCAGAAGCCGCTGCCAATGGCAGCCCACATGGCCACCTCCTTCTGACCCCCTCCGAAATAGAGGCCGGTGAAGAAGCAGACTAGCAGCAGGATCTCCACCGCGAGCACGGGTCGCTCGAAGCGGTGCACGAAGCTCACCCCCTGGCTGTGGTGAGACTCCTTGAAGAGCGTCACTGCCAGCAAGATGGTGGCGGCGATCCCTGAGCTGATGCCGGAGACCAGGAACAACACCGGCAGTACGGGGTTGTTCAGGAGCGGGTAGGTCTTCAGCGCCGAGAGCAGGAAGCCGGTGTAGGCCCCAAGCAGCACGGCCAGCAGCAGGAGCAGCGGGGCGAGCAGACGCTCGCATCGTGCCAGCAGGGCGACAAGACTGTCCACGAAGGCGAACTTCTCCTTGAGGAAACGCCCGCGCAGGGTCTCGATATCGGCCCGAAACACCACCGCCAGCCAGGCAAACAGCACCGCCATGTAGAGCTGGAACAGCATGACCCCCATGGACATGACGGAGTCGAACTGGTAGTGGAACATCAGCTTCCAGAAGGTCCAGGGGCGGGCCAGGTGGAAGATGAGGATCAGCAAGCCCAGGATGACGCTCGCGGGGGCCAGGATGGCGGTCGCCTTGATGATGCCGCTCTCGCTGCCGGCCCCCTTCCTGCGCAGCAGTACCGAGAGGGTGGTGGCCCCCGCCGAGATGCCGAGCAAAAAGAGGTAGATGGCGATGGGCCAATCCCACACGAGTGAAGGGAAGTGAAATGCATCATGCCACATGGTGATCCCCTCCCGCTGTCATTGCCGGCACCGATGGTGATGGGCCACGTCCCCAGTTCAGGGAGGGGATGTGAAATGCCGTTTGCATGGTCATGACGTTATCTCCCCTTTGGGCACGCGATACATCTTGGGCGAGGTGCCGAGCGCCTGCTTGTAGCGGTAGGTAGTCTCCTTCACCAGCCGTTTGGCGATGGGGCTGTCCGGATCGTCCAGATTGCCGAACACCAGTGCCTTGGTGGGGCAGGATTCCACGCAGGCCGGCTCCTTGCCTGCTGCCAGGTTGGTCTTGCGGCAGAAGTCGCACTTGTCCGCCACCCGGGTGACCGGGTTGATGAAGCGGACCTGGTAGGGGCAGGCGGCCAGGCAATACATGCAGCCGACGCAGAGATCCGGGTTCACATCGACGATGCCGTCTTCCACGCGAAGGTGGGAGGCGCCGGTCGGGCAGACGTGAACACAGGGTGCGTTGTCGCAGTGCTGACAGGACTTGCGAAAGAAGTGGTAGTCCGCATCGGGAAATTCACCGATGGGGCCGGTGCGGAGGATCTCGAGGCGGGATACCCCCTCCGGCACCAGATTCACCTCCCGGCAGGCATCCATGCAGGCGGTGCAGCCGATGCAGGCGGTTTCGTCGTGCAGCATGCCGTAGCGCACGCCATCGATGGTCTGGCTGTGGGCGAGGGTGCTGGCAAGGGAGCGGGAACCCGTCATCATGATGAGGGTGCCCGCGCTCATCCCCGCCATGAATTGACGGCGAGAGCAGCTCATGGCGCCTCCTTGCTCACGCCGGCCCCGGAGTTGGCCGCCTTGGCTTCATGCTGCTTGCTGTGACAGTCGACGCACAGCTTGACCCGGGATTGCGCCGGGATGCCGGCCATGGGCTCCTTGGCCGGGTGCAACTGGTGGCAACTGGTGCAGCTGAGTTTGGTCATGTGCACGTCGTGGGCCCAGAGCGCTTCGCGCAGGGGCTTGGGCTCATGACAGCTCATGCAGACGCTGTTCTGCTCGGCGATGGGGTAATCATCCTTGCCAAGCGGCTGGCTGAAGCTGTCTTTGAAGCGCATCACATCCTTGACCCCTTCCCGGTGCTGGGGAGAGGGGAGGCCGTGACAGTTGGTACAGGTGACCGGGGCCAGGTTGTTGGGGTTGGTGGCCTTGGCATGCTTGCCGTGCATGCCGTCAGTCTGCTCCTTGTGGCAGTCGGTACAGGCCTTGTCGGCGCTGCGCAGGAACTCCACCTCGTGGGTGGCGGGCACAGGGGCGGCGGCCTCGGCGGCCTGACCCTGCAGGCTGGTGAGCAGCATGGCTGCCATCAGCATCAGTCGTAAGAAATCCATCGTTAAATCACCCATAGGAAGCCTCCATCCAGCTGCGGGCCCGTTGTCCGGGCCCGCAGTCCGCGTCATTGTGCGAGCCGTCCGGCCGCTTTGGCCTCGGCATCCCAGGCGGGTACAGTGGTCTTGAGGAACTGGGCCTTGTCTGCATTCATCTGTTTCATGTCCATGCCAAGGGCGGCCTGGGCCTTCTCCTTGGTGGAGACGTCAGGAATGGCGATTTCGTGGCTGATCCCCTTGGCGGCCAGGAGGCGAGCGAGCTTGGTGCGTGCATCGGCGGCCTTGTCCAGGGCGCTGCCGAGCATCTTCAGAGCCACTTCCGGCGCGTGTGCCTGCACCCCGTGAGAGGCAATGGCGAAGTCCCAGCGCCACTGGGCGTGACGGATGTCTTGCAGGATGTCTTTCATTTCGGCTTCGGTGGCGCCGGCATCCCAGGCCGCCTTGGCTTCGAAGTGGGCGTGTACCAGCTGCTTCTCGACCTTCAGCTTGGTCTCGACCACGGCTTCCTTACGCTGGTGAACGATGTCCTGCAGCATCTCCTTGCTCTGGGTGTGGCAGTTGCGGCAGGTCTGCTCGAAGCGATCGAACGGGTTGCCGACCTTGTGATCCGTGTAGACCTTGCCCTGTTCGTTTTGCACCTTGGGCATGTGGCAGTCGACGCAGGCGACATTGTTCTGGCCGTGAATACCGGCGCGCCAGGTCTCGTATTCCGGGTGCTGGGCCTTGAGCATGGGGGTCTTGGAGAGGGCATGGGTCCAGTCGGCGAAGCCTATTTCGTCATAATACTCCTCCATCTGCTCGACCGAGGTGCCCTTGTCCCAGGGGAATTTCACCGCCTTGGTGGGCCCGCTGAAGTAGTACTCCACGTGACATTGACCGCACACCTGGGACTGCTGATCGAAGCGACCCTGTTCCTTGAACGGCTTGCCGATGGCGGTCATGGCGCGGTCCGCATAGGGACGGGAGAGGTGCAGGGCGGGTTTGCCCTCCTTGAACTCTTTGGAGGCGGTGTCATGGCAATCGGCGCAGCCAATGGTGTTGACGATCTCCGGCCCGCCCTTGGCCCACATCCCCTTGAAGTAGCCATCTTCGCCCTTCTCATCGATAACCCGGGCTACATCCGGGCCCTTGCAGCTCCAGCACGCCATGGGCAGGGGGCCGTCTTCGGCGCTCTTGGGGGCGCCGGTGCGCAGGGTTTCCCGCACGTCGGTCAGGGCATAGGCGTGACCACGGGGTTTGTTGTAATCCTTGGAGAAGGGGTAACCGGCCCAGAGCACCACCATGTTGGGGTCTTCGGCCAGGGCGTCGGTACGTTCCTTGCTCTCACTGGTGGCCTGCCAGCTGCTGAACTGATCCCCATGATCCTTGGCGAACAGCTCGTTGCGCGCCTCTATCTTGCCCTTGGCGGCGGTCTCTTCGGCCAGTGCCGAGCCGCTGGCGCCGAGCAGAGCGGTCAGTAGCAAGGCCGCCAGGCCCTGCCTCAACATGTTGTTATTTGAACCCACGGTCATCACTCCCAGATAAAACGTCCTTGCCGGGCCTGACCGATCCATCTTGTTGCGTGGACATCACTACCCAAATGGGCATGGCAGGCCGTTTAATTGTTATTGATGTATAAACAATGGTTTTTATGCATTTTCAGCCCGGAAATAATACCAAATGGGTAAAATGGATGATGATTTATCACGTGCCCTCTTGCGCTAGATCAATTGACAGGGAAGAGAAAGCACAGAAATGGGATCCAGATTGGATTCCTATCTTTATCGATGGGTTACGGACGATGGGTGGCAGGGCCTGTCGGCAGTGACTGAAGGAAAGTTTTCAGGAAGAACGTTCCTCAACCGAGGGGATGATAGGCCAAGATAAGCCTGTTTTAACTGAATGAGAAATGCATTGATATGCAATTGCTGATTTTGAAAAAAACGGACGTACTTTAGATGCTTAAATAAAGTGTCGATTATTTAATGGGCTGTCTCTCGGACGCTATTTGTCGCAACAATAGAGTCAATAGGGTTACGCTACGCTATAATCGTTACCCTTCGAGTCCTTTTTTTGTAGATTAAACGGAGTGGTAACGATTTCATTGCATTTAATAGGACTAATAACGCTATTTCCTTTCTATATTTTCGAAAATGCCGAAGGGTTCTCCAGACTGGACAGGGGTAAAATAGGCGTCTATTCACCACGGATTTGTATTCTTTAGAGTCCGTGCTCATGAGTTGGAGATGAAGTTATGGCTGAGCTGCGAATTGAAAAACCGACCCTCATCAATCATCTGGAGGGCAAGGTCTTTGTGATGGATGCCGACGGCACCCTTCGTCCTGCCACCGTGGGCATGCAGCTCCAGCCCGGCGAAAGCCTGTTGACCGAAGGCAATGGCCGCTTCGAACTGGGAGATCCCGCCGACGGAGAGAACCTCGATCAGGCCGAGTTGGCCAAGGCACAGCCGGATCCCCAGGCCGTCGATCCTGAACTGGCCAGCCTGCAGCAGGCCATTCGCGAAGGGGCCGACCCGACCGCCGTGTTCGAAGAGACTGCCGCCGGCAATGCGGCGGCAGGGACAGCCGGGGGGGTCGTGGGCTCCAGTGCCGGTGGCTTCGTGGTGGTGGATCTCAACAATGAATTCACCCTGGCCGAGGCTGGTTTTGACACCGATTACCAGATCCAGCCCCAGGGCAATGAAGAGCCCTACGTGGAGGATCAGGATCAGCAGGCCTATATCACCATCACCGAACCCCAAACCGACGACAACATCATCAACGCGGACGAGGCGGCCGGGGTCATCATCCGTGGCACCGTACAGGATGTGGAAGTTGGCCAGACGGTGACCGTGACCCTGATCGATCAGGATGGCAATCGTCTCACCACCACCACAGTGGTGCTGCCCGGGTTCGTCTGGGAGGCCAATTTTGGCGATGTGACCGGCAAGCTGACCGACGGCCCCCTGACCATACAGGCCGATACCCAGGATGCCGCCGGCAATCGTGCCAGCGATCTGGGCCATACCCTGCTCGATACCATCACCACCATCACACTCGATCTGGCCGATGAAAGCGACACCGGCGCCAGCCAGGTGGACGACTTGACCCATGACACCACGCCGCTCCTGCAAGGCAAGGGGGAACCCGGCGCCACCGTAACCCTGAGTCTGGGTGGCAACGTGGTGGCGGTGCTGGTCGTCGATGGCAATGGCAACTGGCAATACCAGATCCCCAATACCCTGCCAGATGGTGCCTATGACTTTCGGGTCGACTCGGTGGACATTGCCGGCAACCGTGCCAGCGACAACCTGACCGTCACCGTCGATACCCGGGCCAGCATCGATATCGATGATCTCGATACCAACCTTATCCTGGGCCATGACAACGTCACCCTGAGCGGCACCACCACCGAGGTGGAAGCGGGCCAGAGCGTCACCATCACCCTCATCGGCCAGAATGGCCAGACTCTCTACAGCGGCAGCGCCATGGTGGGCAGTGACGGCCGCTGGCAGTTGAACGGCCTGGATCTGACGGGCATCACCGGCCCCTATGAAGTCAGGGCCGAGGTGACCGATCTCGCGGGCAACCGGGTGATAGACGGGGCTCCTCTCATCGGCCAGAGCGATGTGTTGACCCTCTCCGAGGGAGACCTGGCCAAGGGCCCCATCACCGCGACCGGTTCCCTGCATACGGGGGCGGGGCTGGATGGCAACCTGCAGGTGAGTTTCGCAGCCGATCAGAGTGCCCTTCAGCAGCTTGGCCTCAGCAGCCATGGTGCGGCCCTCAGTTATCAGATAAATGGTCAGACCCTCATCGCCAGCGCGGGGGGCGCCACCGTCTTCACCCTGACCCTCGCCAACGACGGCAGTTATCGCATCGTCTGGAACCAGAGCCTGGATCACGGCCAGGACAGTCTGAATCTGCCTTTCTCACTGGAATATCGCGACAGTGACGGGGATCTGGTGCATGCCAATCTCAACGTCAATCTGGTGGACAGCACGCCACCGGCCTTCACGCTGCCCCCTGTCTCCCTGACCGAAGATGGTTTCAACGAACAGGCGCCCGTGGTGGGGCAGAGCCACTTCGTGATTGGCCATCAGGCCGATCCCCTGGTGGCGAGCAGTGCCGTCTTTGCGGATCAGGCCAATACCCTCGTTCGCCTCAATGGCAGCGGCATGAGCAGTGACGGCCATGTGCTGAGTTTCGAGTTCAGCGGCGATCGCCTGCTCACCGGTTATTACCTCGATGGCAACGGCAATCGGGTGGAGGTGATCAAGGCCGAGCTGACGGCTACCCAATCGGGTAGCGACATCGACGGCCAGGTCACCATCTCCCTGGTGGGGCCGCTGGATCACCAGGGTAGCGATACGCTCTCCCTCGGCCTCAGCGTGTCGGCCAAGGAGATAGACGGGGATGAGACCCGCGCCGATCTGCAGGTAACCATCCATGACGGGACAGATCCCAGCCTCGGCACTGACGCCGGCATCAACCTGCAGGAAGGGGGCTCCAACCAGAGCCTGGACGGCCAACTGCCAGTCAGTGTGGGCAGCGATCGCCTGGTCTCCCTTAATTTCGAGGCAAGCCAGCCTGGCCTCAATGGCCTCACCAGTGGCGGTAAACCCACTACCTATCAGGTCAATGGCAATGTGATCACCCTGTCCGATAGCGCTGGCAAGGTGATTTTGACTGTTACTCTGGATCTGGACGGCAAATACCACCTGCAACTGGACGGCGTGCTGGACCAGCCGGTGGACAGCAACAGCGTCAATCTGGGGCTGCAGGTGCAGGGCACCGACTTTGACGGTGACCACAGCAACCTCGGTACCCTCAACATCACCATCACGGATGGCGCTCTGCCGAGCGTGGACGCCGTCTCCCTGCATCTGGTGGAAGACAGCGACTGGGGCGCGGCACAGAGCCTCTCCGGTCAGCTCAATATCACCGCAGGCGCCGATCCCCTGGTCAATATCAGCTTCGATGCCAACCAGCCGGGCCTGCAAGGGCTCACCAGTGGTGGCCAGCCGGTGGTGATCAGCATCAGCGGCAACAGCATCAGCGGCAGCGTCAACGGTCAGAATGTCTTCACCCTGACCCTGGATCAAAACGGCAATTACGCCTTTACCCTCAACCAGCCGCTGGATCAGGGTAGTGCCGACAGCCTGCTCAAGGCGGGCTTCACGCTCACAGACAGCGATGGTGACACCGTTTCCTCCACCCTGAGCGTCGCCATCGGCGACGGTGCCAACCCGGTGATCAGCGCCGTGACCGGCACCGAGATGAAAGAGATCAACCAGGGGGATGCGGGGCTGGTGAGCCATATGAGTTTCACCGTGAGCCACGGCTCCGATGCCCTGGATCAGAGTAGCCTCAAGTTCGATATCGCAGCCATCCAACAGAGCCTTGATGGCAAGTACAGCAGCCACGGCAATCCGGTCACCTTCAGCCTGGATGCCAATGGCAACCTGGTGGGGACCAGCGCCGATGGCCGCGAAGTGCTGCGCGCCGAGCTGGAACTGGTGGACAACAATGGCAACTGGAGCGTCAGTGCCAAGGTGACCTTGAGCGCCGAGCTGGATCACCAGGGCAGCGAGTCACTGGATCTGCCGCTCACTGTGACCCTGAGCGACAAGGACGGGGACAGCGTCTCCACCGACTTGCCGCTCACCGTGAAGGATGGCAACGCGCCTGGCTTCGTGGCAGGTACCGGAGTCAATCTGGATGAGCGCGCGCTCGATGGCAGCAATACCTTGACTGGCACCGGTCATTTCGAGATTAACGCCGGGTCTGATCGGGTGCAGGAGGTGTCGTTTGCCGACATCAGTCAGCAGCCCGCGCTGACCGCCCTTGGCAAGCCGGTGATCTATGAGCTGGTGGATGGGGATCCGACGATCCCGGGCAACCAGATCCTGAAAGGCTATGTAGAAATCAACGGCGTGCGGGTCGAGGTGCTGCAGGTGGAGATCAGCGGCAACCTGAACAACGCCGCCAGCAACGGTTTCGATTACAAGGTGACCCTGTATCAGGGGGTGGATCAGAGTAACGGGGCCAGTAAGGAACTGCCGTTCCAGATCAAGGTGGTGGACCACGACAAGGGGGCTGGCAACAACGACAGCACCAGTGGCACCCTCAATATCACCATCGCGGAAGGGGACAAACCGACCCTGAGCCTCACCGGGGTGACCCTGTCTGAGGGTCGCTTCGATGGCGCCGCGAGCAACCAGACCGGCGACGATCAACACGCAAGCGGCACCCTGACCATCAAGGCGGATTCCGATCCCGTGGTGGATGTGCGGTTGACCCTCTCTGGCCAGGTAGTCGATGCCAGCGGCAACCCCATCACCCACAACGGTGAGACGCTGACCTGGCAGGAAGTGCCGGGCAGCAACGGCCACAGCTTCCAGGCGGTGACCGCAAGCGGCACCCTGGTGCTGACGGTGACCCTGCCGAACGTGCCGGGTCGCATCGAGGCCCAGACCGAGGCGCACCTTGGTTACGACATCACGGTACACACCAACCTGGACCACGGGGCGAGCGACAACCTCAACCTGACCCTGCCGGTACAGGTGACCGACAGCGACGGCTCGGTGATCAACGGCAGCACCAACGTTGTGATCACTGATTCCGACAACCCTGATCTGGGCATCGACAGCGGCATCAGCCTGCAGGAAGGGGCATCAGGCCAGACCCAGGATGGCCAGCTGCCGGTCAATGTGGGCAGCGACCGTCTGGTCTCCCTCAATTTCGAGGCAAGCCAGCCTGGCCTCGACGGCCTCACCAGCGGCGGCAAACCCACTACCTATCAGGTCAATGGCAATGTGATTACCCTGTCTGATAGCGCTGGCAAGGTGATCTTGACTGTCACCCTGGATCTGGACGGAAAATACCACCTGCAACTGGACGGCGTGCTGGACCAGCCGGTGGACAGCAACAGCGTCAATCTGGGGCTGCAGGTGCAGGGTACCGACTTTGACGGTGACCACAGCAACCTCGGTACCCTCAACATCACCATCACGGATGGCGCTCTACCGAGCGTGGATACCGTCTCCCTTTCACTCACTGAAGACAGCGACTGGGGCGCGGCACAGAGCCTTTCCGGTCAGCTCAATATCACCGCAGGCGCCGATCCCCTGGTCAATATCAGCTTCGATGCCAACCAGCCGGGCCTGCAGGGGCTCACCAGCGGTGGCCAGCCGGTGGTGCTCAGCATCAGCGGCAACAGCATCAGCGGCAGTGTCAACGGCCAGAATGTCTTCACCCTGACCCTGGATCAAAACGGCAACTACGTCTTTACCCTCAACCAGCCGCTGGATCAGGGCAGTGCCGACAGCCTGCTCAAGGCGGGCTTCACGCTCACCGACAGCGATGGTGACAAAGTCTCCTCCACCCTGAGCGTCGCCATCGGCGACGGTGCCAACCCGGTGATCAGCGCCGTGACCGGCACCAGCATGACCGAGATCAACCAGGGTGATGCGGGGCTGGTGAGCCATATGAGCTTCACCGTGAGCCACGGCTCCGATGCCCTGGATCAGAGCAGCCTCAAGTTCGATATCGCGGCCATCCAGCAGAGCCTTGACGGCAAGTACAGCAGCCACGGCAGCCCGGTCACCTTCAGCCTGGATGCCAATGGCGACCTGGTGGGGACCAGCGCCGATGGCCGTGAAGTGCTGCGCGCCGAGCTGGAACTGGTAGACAACAACGGCAACTGGAGCGTCAGTGCCAAGGTGACCTTGAGCGCCGAGCTGGATCACCAGGGCAGCGAGTCACTGGATCTGCCGCTCACCGTGACCCTGAGCGACAAGGACGGGGACAGCGTCTCCACCGACTTGCCGCTCACCGTGAAGGATGGCAACGCGCCTGGCTTCGTGGCAGGCACCGGAGTCAATCTGGATGAGCGCGCGCTCGATGGCAGCAATACCTTGACCGGTACCGGTCATTTCGAGATTAACGCCGGGTCTGATCGGGTGCAGGAGGTGTCGTTTGCCGACATCAGCCAGCAGCCAGCCTTGACCGCTCTCGGCAAGCCGGTGATCTATGAGCTGGTGGATGGGGATCCGACGATCCCGGGCAACCAGATCCTGAAAGGCTATGTTGAAATCAACGGCGTGCGGGTCGAAGTGCTGCAGGTCGAGATAAGCGGCAACCTGAACAACGCCGCCAGCAATGGCTTCGATTACAAGGTGACCCTGTATCAAGGGGTGGATCAGAGTAACGGGGCCAGCAAGGAGCTGCCGTTCCAGATCAACGTGGTGGACCACGACAAGGGCGCTGGCAACAACGACAGCACCAGTGGCACCCTCAATATCAGCATCGCGGAAGGGGACAAACCGACCCTGAGCCTCACCGGGGTGACCCTGTCTGAGGGGCGCTTCGATGGCGCCGCGAGCAACCAGACCGGCGACGATCAGCATGCCAGCGGCACCCTGACCATCAAGGCGGATTCCGATCCCGTGGTGGATGTGCGGTTGACCCTCTCTGGCCAGGTAGTCAATGCCAGCGGCAACCCCATCACCCACAACGGCGAGACGCTCACCTGGCAGGAAGTGCCGGGCAGCAACGGCCACAGCTTCCAGGCGGTGACGGCAAGCGGCACCCTGGTGCTGACGGTGACCCTGCCGAACGTACCAGGTCGCATCGAGGCCCAGACCGAGGCGCACCTTGGCTACGACATCACGGTACACACCAACCTGGACCACGGGGCGAGCGACAACCTGAACCTGACCCTGCCGGTACAGGTGACCGACAGCGACGGCTCAGTGGTGACCGGTAGCACGACAGCGGTGATCACTGATGCGGCCGATCCGGTGATCGAGTCCATCGGCAGTGTCACCGTCAAGGAGTCGGATCTGAATGGCGGCAGTGGCCAACATGGCGGTACCAGCCCGGCAGGCACGGGAGAGATTGCCCAGGGCCAGGTGGTCATTCATGCCGGCAGTGACAGGGTTGCAGCCCTGCAGCTGGATGTGGCGCGCTTCAATGCGCTCAACCAGCTCACCTCGGGCGGCAAGCCGGTCACCATCAGCGCAGATGCCCAGCCGGGCGTCTATCTCGGCAAGGACAGCGCAGGCAAGCTCATCTTCAAGCTGACGCTGGATGTCTCGGGTCGCTATACCTTCGAGCTCACGGGCAACCTGGACCACAGCGCCCAGGGCAAGGATCTGCTCGATATCCAGCTGCCATTGCAGGCCCTGGATCATGACGGGGATCTCAGCGCCGAGGTGATAGGTCACGTCAGTGTGCAGGACGATGTCCCCGTGGCGGTGGATGCCAGCAAGACCCTGAATGAAGGGGCCAGGGTCAGTGGTGATCTGCTGACCACGGCCCACGAAGGGGCGGACGACGCCGTGGTGAGGTCGGTCACCATCAATGGCACCGAGCATCCCATCGCCGCCAGCGGCAATACCAGCATTGCGGTCACCGATGGCTCGGGACAAGTCATCGGCACCCTGGTGATCAATGCCGAGGGCAATTACACCTTCACCGCAAAATCAGGTGTCGATCACAGCAACAACACCCTGGTACAGCAGATAGAGTTCCATCTGGTGGATGGGGACGGGGACACCGATGATGGCACCCTGACTCTGACCATCAAGGATGAGGCGGGCAAACTCACCGTTAACGCCGTCACCGGTCATGAAGATGCGGGGGCGGGGGATCCGACCCATGGCATCCCCATCAACATGCAACTCGATATCGGCGACTACGACCGTGGCGAGCATGTTGAGCAATTCCTGATCCAGGCACCCGCCAACGCCCACGGCACCTTCTACTACAACGGGGTGGCGCTCACCACCACGGCCGATGGCAAGTGGTTCATCGTGCCGCCTGCCGCCATGGTTACCACGGACAACGAGCACTATCAGACACAGGGCCTGACCTTTGTCCCCGATCACGACTATTCGAGCTACAACGATGGTGGCAATCCCCTGCGCTTCCCTGTCCAGGTGCAGGTCGGGGTCACCGAGGGAGCCAATCCACCTGTGCTCTCCGGCAACCTGGATATCACGGTGCAGGGTATCGCCGACAAGCCTGTCTGGGAGAGTACCAATACCCACCAGCACTACAACACGGACGAGGACAGCAATGGCATCGCCCTCAATATCAAGGCGGCGGTGACCGATACCGATGGCTCCGAAACCCTGAGCTACCAGATCAGGTGGGAATCCGGTCAGGGTACTCTGACCCTCAATGGCAAGACGCTCACCCCGGATGGCAATGGCATTTATACCGTCAGTGGTGATGACATCAACAAGATCACCGTGGTGCCTGGCAAGGACTACAGCGGCGACATCAAGCTCTCCATCACCCCGGTCAGCACCGAGAAGACCCCCGTGGTGAGCGGCCAGGAGAAGGCGCTGGGCGACAGCATAGAGCTGGTGATCAACGTCAATCCGCAGGCGGATGACGCCAAGCTGACCGTGCGCGAGATCCAGGGCAAGGAAGACACCCTGCTGGATCTGGGCAGCAAGATAGTGCTGGGCCATCTGGGGGACACTGCGGACGGCTCGGAGCAGATGTTTGTGCGCATCAGCGGCCTGCCCGCTGGTGCCACGTTGTGGCTTGGTACTGAACAGGTTAATGCAACGAACGGCTATTACGAGGTGCCCTACGATCGCATCAATGAGCTGCAACTGCAGCCGCCGAAAAACAGCAACGTGGACTTCGATCTCACCATCAAGGGGGTGGTGAAGGACACGGCCACCCTGACCGATGCCAATGGCCAGACCCATACCGTGGTCAACGAGAAGGAGACGGGCTCCCAGAGTCTGCACGTGGACATGGTGGGTGTGGTGGATGAGCCGCACTTCAACCTGGACAGCACGGGCTGGACGCCGGAAGGCAATGGCTACACCATCACCATCGCGGAAGATGGCCGTGCTCCCCTCGATTTCAGATTGGAGTCGGGGGAAAAGGTGGACACCCCGCTGGACAACTCCGAAACCCTCAACCTGGTGCTGGAAGGCTTGCCGGAAGGGGCCAAGGTATTCGATGTCCATGGCAACGAGCTGACCCTGACCTTCGCCGGTCTGGATGCCAACGGCAAGCCCGTCTATCAGGTCAATGTGTCGGATCTTGGCAACCTGCAGATCCAGCCGCCGCCCAACAGCACCGAAGATATTCACCTCATCGGCCACGTGGTGGTGACGGAAAACGACGGGGATCACAAGAGCTTCGACGTGCCCCTCACCATCAAGGTGGAGCCCGAGATCGACGCCGGCAACTATGACAAGACCAGCCAAGGCTTCGAGGATGAGCCTGTGGTGCTCGATTGGATGCCTGATCTGAGCGACAGCGCCGAGCAGGTGACCCACCTCAGCCTCTCCGGCATCGAGCCCGGCTACGAGATCTGGATACGGGTGGGCGGTGTCGAAACCCAGCTCAGCGTGAACGGCGGTGTCGTGGACTTGAGCGATGCGGATCTGCAGAGCCTGCTCAGCGGCGGCCAACTGCTGGTGCGGGCCCCGGAAGACAGCGACAAGGACACCAATATCCAGAGCCATGTGACCGTGACTCAAGTCGATGTGGATTCTAACGCCACGGCCACCAAGGTGATCGACGGCAATCTGCATGTGGATATCCAGGCGGTAGTGGAACCGAACGGCGTCTTGAGTCAAACGGGTGGCGATCTTGTGGGCCATGGGGGGAGTGATATTGATCTCTCCGGTCGTTTTGAATTTACCCACGATATCGATCTGTCCAGCCTCGAAGAGATCGACTATCTGGTGATCAATTTGCCTGTGCTCAATGGTGGTATGGGAGATCAGCTTGTTGTGCTCGGCGGTATCAACAATGGTAATGGCAGTTGGATCGTACCTGCGGGTAATTTGAATAACTTCCAACTGCATGCACCGGATGGTTTTGTTGGAAAGGTAGAACCAATTCGAATCGATGCCATGGTGGTGGACCGTAGTGAGGATGGGGACCCCAGTGAGCATGTCAAAGTCAGCCTAGAAACCAGTGCCGATTTTGGTAATACCCCGGTCACGGACAAGACGCCAGCGGCAACAGTTGATATTGATGACCATGCGGTGCTGACTGGTAAAGAGGATATCCAGGTTGATTTTGGTGCCCAACTCAAGGGGGCAATTCATATTGGGGCCGCAGATCAAGGTAGCGATGAGGTTACTATTATCCTCAAAGGTCTACCTGATGGTGTCACCATCAGTGGCGCTGAATACAACATTTCAACCGGCGAATATGTGATCAAGGTGCCGCCGTCACTGGCTGGACTGGAAGGATTGACTCTAGGCTTGCCCAATGACTTTGCCGGATCCCTCAATATCAGTGTGACAGTGGTCAACACTGATACTTCAAGTGGTGACATCAAGACAGATTCCAGCACAGTTCGTGTCGATGTGAAGCCAGTGGTGGATATCAACGGTGGCACCGATGGCATGCCGAGCCTGCAGCTGGATGTGAAGGATATGAACGGTGACGGTCAGCCGGACAATCTGGAAGACACCGAAATCCATCTCGATCTCTCGGTCAAATTGGCGGACATCAGCCCCTCGGTGGCCCAAGGGGGACTCGAGACGGTGGAGCGGGTAACCGTGACCGTCGATGCCAAGTATGGCCACTTCCTCGATGCCAGCGGCAACCCCGTCCAGTCGCTGGTGGTGGATGCCAATGGCCTCAAGGATCTGGTGTTTATTCCCAAGCAACACTACAGCGGTCAGGTGCCGCTCGATGTGACCGTCGACATTCTGGACACCGCGACCACGGGGACGGACACCGGCAGCTGGAGCGGTCAGGTGGGCTTCGAAGTCAAACCGGTCAACGATCCTGCCAAGATCACGGTGCACGACGTGCAGGGTGATGAGGATGGCAGCGTCAACCTGGGGGGCTTCGGCGCCGAGCTTATCGACAACGACGGATCCGAACAGATAGTCGGGATACAGATCTCCGGCGTACCGGATGGCTTCACCCTCTCTGCCCCTGCGGTCAACAACGGCAACGGCGTCTGGCAGATCCCCGTGGGGACCGACTTCTCCAAACTGACCCTGATCCCGCCGGCCGATTTCAGCGGCAGCGTGGATCTCACCCTGACCGCCTACACCCTGGACAATGGTCTGAGCGTCCCGCTCGGCACCAGTGGCAACTTCACCGTCACCGTCAACCCGGTGGGGGATGTCATCATCGCCGACATCGAGACCAAGGCGAGCGGCACAGAGGGGGATGTGATCACCCTGAACCTGGGGCTGGAGACCCGGGATACCCAGGCCACCGGCGGCAGCGCCGGCAACGTGCATGAGAACAAACCGGAGCAGGTGCGCGTCACCATCGAAGGGGTCCCCGACGGTGCCGAAATACGCCTGCCCAACGGGGTCAGCGGCACTGTGGTGGATCTTGGCAACGGTCGCTGGGAAGTGACCACGGATGGCACCAAGCTCGATGCCATCGAGCTGGTGACCAACGACGCCAACGGCGCCCTGGATCTCAAGGTGACGGCCCAGAGCCTCGACAACGGTGCCCTCGGCCCCGAGGTCAACGGCACCATTCACGTGGATATCAGCCCGGTCAACGATGCGCCCATCAACGTCCTGCCAACGGATCCCCAGGTGGCGCAGGAGGATCAACCCTTCGTCATCAAGGGCCTGCAGGTCAAGGATGTGGATGCGGGCAGCGGCGACATGAGCGTGACCCTGTCCGTCGAACACGGCACCCTCAACATCCCGGCGGGCAGCGGAGTGACTGTTGTGGGCAACGGCACCGGCTCTTTGGTGCTGAGCGGATCGCTGGATGCCATCAATAAGCTGCTGAACGGCGGTCTGACCTATCAGGGCAACCCGGATTACCACGACAGCGACAACCTTACCATGGTCACCAACGATAACGGCAACACCGGCAGCGGTGGCGCGCTGAGCGACACCGATGTCTTGCCCATCGAGGTGCAGCCGGTCAACGATGCCCCGATCAACGTCTTGCCAAGCGATCCCCAGGTGGCGCAGGAAGAGCAACCCTTCGTCATTCACGGCTTGCAGGTGAGCGATGTGGATGCGGACGGTGGCTCCCTCACCGTCACCCTGTCTGTCCTGCACGGCACCCTGGAGCTGGCGGCTGGCAGCGGGGTGACTGTCGTAGGCAGCGGTACCGGCTCCCTGGTGCTGACCGGCTCTCAGGATGCCATCAATGCACTGCTAAACGGCGGCGTCACCTATCAGGGCGAACAGGACTTCAATGGTCAGGATGCCCTGACCATGGTGACCAACGACAACGGCAACACGGGTAGCGGCGGCGCACAGAGCGACACCGACGTGCTGCCCATCGAGGTGGAAGCGGTCAACGATGCCCCGGTCAACCAGGTGCCCGACGCCATGCAGGTGAAGGAAGACGGTGCTCTGCCTCTCTCCGGCATCAGCGTCAAGGACGTGGACGCCGGCAGCGCCCCCATGTCCATGACTCTGAGAGTCGAGCACGGGGTGCTGACCCTGCTGGGGGCGGCAGGCGCCGTCTCGGTGCAGGGGGCGGGGACCAGTGCGATCACCCTGGTGGGCTCCCTCGCGGATCTCAACGCGCTGATCAATGGCCAGCTGCACTATGAGCCGGCCAAGGACTTCTGGGGTCAGGACAACCTGACCATCACCACCTCGGATCAGGGCAATACCGGGTCGGGCGGCGCCTTGACGGATACCTCCCACGTCGGCATCACGGTGACGGCCGAAGCCGATGATCCCCAGCTCAGCCTCGGGGCCCACGACATTCATGCCCTGCAGGGAGGCTGGATCCCGCTCAACCTCAGCGCCAGCGTGGTCAACCCGGCGCCGGGCGAGCTGTCGGTGCGGATCCAGAATCTGGGCGGAGCCCAGGTAGTGGACGAGCACGGTCAGAGCGTGGGTCATGCCGATGGCAGTGACTGGCTGCTGCCCATGGATCAGTCGGTCCCCCTCTACCTGAGCGGTCTGACGGCGGGGGATCATGCCCTGACCCTGAGCGCGGAATCGAGCGCAGGGGGCACCACCCTCAGCTCGCCGCTGGAGACCCTCAACATCCACAGCCAGAGTGGCAACACCCTGACGGGGACAGACAGCGCGGACTGGCTGTTTGGCTCAAACGGTGATGACCGTATCCTGGGTGGCCTGGGGGATGACGTGCTGCGCGGGGGTCAGGGCAACGATATCCTGACCGGTGGCGGTGGCAGCGACCACTTCGTGTGGGGCAATGGCGATGCGGGAACGGCGGGGCAACCGGCCATCGATACCATCACCGACTTCCAGCCGGGCCAGGGGGACAAGATAGACTTGGCCGACCTGCTCAAGGGAGTGACGGACAGCAGCGTGGATGGCCTGCTCAATCACCTGTCAGCCTCCGTCACCACGGGCAGCGGCGGCCTCAGCGACGTCAACCTGTCGGTCTCCCCGGCGGGTGATGGGCAGGTGACCCAGCAGATCACCCTGAAGGATGTGGACCTGAGCGGCTGGAACCTGAGCGGCTCCTCCTCTCACGACATCCTGCAGTCCATGCTGGATCAACACAGCCTGATCATCCAGCACCCCTGATGGACGGGCGATAAACGAAAAGAGCCGGCAATTGCCGGCTCTTTGTTTTGCTGCCTCTACCTCATCGCATTGTGCTGCCATTGATTGCCTTGGCAGGTGATTTGCGCATAAAAATACGACCGAGGCAGTGTTTGATGGTTATGCCAGCGCCCTTGCCAGCAGATGGATGGGGTGCTCGCAGGCATAGGGCGTGCTCATCTCTATCTGCCACTTGCAGGTCTCGCAGTCGGTGATGACGAGATCAGGGTTGATGCGATTTATCTGATCAAACAGCCCCTGGCCTATGGTCTGACTGGTCTGGTAGTTCTCCGACTTGAAGCCATAGGTGCCGGCGATGCCACAGCACTGGGATTCGAGCACCGTCACCCTGACCCCGGGAATGGCCCGCAGCAGCTCCAGCGTATAGATGACGCCGCCCATCTTCTCCATGTGGCAGGGGGTGTGGTAGGCGATGTGCAGGTTGAGCGGCTTCATGGCGGGCTTGTTGCCCCGATAGAACTCGTTCCAGATGAAGCGGGTCACCAGGGAGATCCTGTCCCGTACCTTGCGGTTGTCTTGCTCCAGCAGGTGGGGGTATTCGTCTCGCAGGGTGAAGCCGCAGGTGGAGGAGGTGGCCAGCAGCGGCATCTCGTTGCCGAGCAGGCAGCTCTCCATCTGCTGGATGTTGAACGCCGCCTGCTGTTTGGCCTTGTCCATGAAGCCGTTGGCAATCAGGGGCACGCCGCAGCACTTCTCCCGCTCCAGCAGCTGCATCCCGATCTCCATGGCGTTGAGTACCTGCACCAGTTCCTTGCCGAGCTGGGGGTGGTTGTAGTTCACATAGCAGCCGTGAAAATAGGCCACCTGGCGTGCGAAACGAGCCTGGGATGCTTTTTGTTTCTTGTACCAGCCGCGGAAGGTGCCTTGCGAGTATTTGGGCAAGTCCCGGTGGGAGGAGACGCCGAGGGCCTTGTCCAGCACCTGTTTGACGGGTTTGAGGCCGGTGGTGAAGTTGACCACGGGAGCCATCAGGGTGGACATGCCCCCCATCAGATCCGTGTGGGAGAGCACGAACTCGCGGATCCCGGGTTTGAGTCCGCCGTACTGGTGCTTGGCCTTGGCGATGATGTCGCCGATGCGCACTCCGCTTGGGCAGGCCACCTCGCAGCGCTTGCAGTTCGTGCAGTACTTGAGGGCGCTGTCAAACAGTGCCGGACTCTTGATGCGCAGCCGCTCGCCGTCGGGGCCGGCCTGCTTCGGGCCCGGGTAGGCGGGATTGGCCTTGGCCACCGGACAGTAGGCGGTGCAGACGGTGCATTTGATGCACTGATCGAAGGTTTGGTTGGCGTGATCCAGTAGCATGATTTACTCCTCCCTGGCCGGATTGGCAGCATGAATGGCGCGGCAACGGGATGATGGGCAGGGCAGTTGACTGCCCGCAGTGACATGGAAAAGGGGAGTCATCTCAGACTCCCGCCAGGATATGACCGGCAGCCTGCCAGCCGGTGGCGACGGCGACGCCCGAGCCCGAGCCCTCGCGCAATTGGGCATCGTAGTGGGTCAGTGGGCGGCCCCGAGTGAATAGCGAAGCGTGGCTCATCTCAAACCCCCGTCAGGATATGACCGGCGGCCTGCCAACCGGTGGCGACGGCGACGCCCGAGCCCGAGCCCTCGCGCAATTGGGCATCGTAGTGGGTCAGTGGGCGGCCCCGAGTGAATAGCGAAGCGTGGCTCATCTCAGACCCCCGCCAGGATATGACCGGCGGCTTGCCAGCCGGTGGCGACGGCGACACCCGAGCCCGAGCCCTCGCGTACCGGATCATAGTGGGCCAGCACGCTGCCCGCCCCATAGAGGTTGGCGAGGGGTTTGCCGCCGTGCAGCACCCGTAGTCTGTCATCCGTCTTGACCCCGAAGCCCAGGAAGGGGTGGTGATCGAACAGGCGGCGACCGGCCCAGGCGTCACGCTCCGGCAGGCTCAGCACGTCGGCATCGAAGATGGGCTCGCGAATGCCGCCAAGGCGCGACTCCAGCCCGCGGCTGAAGAAGCTGCCGGAGGCGAGCACGAAGTTGTCCGCCTCGAACAGCTGATCGTCCCCGTTCTGGCTATGGACCCCGATCACCCTGTCGCCCCCATAGCGGGCCCCGAGGACCCGTTCGCTGGTGAGGAAGGTGCCGCCAAGGTGCTGGAAACGGCGCCTGAGGGTCTCCTGCATCCGCATGCCGATGAGGGAGGGGGGCATGGTGGCCACCTCCCGGATGGTGCAGTCGGTGAGCCGCTCGAGCTCGGCCAGCCGCGGGCCGACCAGCCCGAGGGAGAGGCAGGCGGGCAGCACCAGGTGGCGACAATCCGGCTCGCCGCTCTGGGCGATCATCTGATTGATCTCCCGGGCGAGGGCGGTCAACAGATCCGGCTGGGCGCTCCCTGCCTGTTGATCTCCCAGCTGCTTGTCAAACAGGCGGGCGATGTCGGCGGAGCGAAACTCGTGGGGGTTGTGGCTAAATGCCGCCAGCTGGGGCAGGTTCAGCTCGCCGGTGAGGATGCGGCAGTGGGCAAAGCGCGGCTGGACGCCGAGATTGGCCGCCGCCAGCGCCGGGTGGAAGTCGCGAAATCCACTCAGGGTCGCCAGTAGCAGGCTCTGGGGGATGGGAGTCTCGGTGACGCAGGCACAGGTCTCAGGGGAGAGCCAGGTGGCCTTGAGGGTACCTATGGGGGTGATGCGATGATGGTTCTGCTCCTGGCGCACGAGAGCCAACCCCTCACTCCCGCAGTGCTGTTGCAGGGCGTCCAGACTCGCCATGATGTTGACGAGCCCCACCTTGTTGTAGGGGTGCTCGGGTCGCTCGGCCATAAAGGCGGGGAGGGCGGCGCGGGGATCCCCGTCGGCGTCGAGCAAGTCGACGGAGCCGGAGGAAAAATGCAGGGCGCTCTGGCCCGAGGCCATCAGCAGGGTCTTCTGGCCCGCTTCGGCCAGACGCAGGGCGGCGGACAGCCCCGCCATGCCGCCACCGATGATGATGGTATCGAACTTCATGATGGCTCTCCTTGGGTCTCGACAGGCGTCTGGGTGACGAGGTGTGGCGATGTCCACTCCCCGAGGCCGAACAGGCCCTCATAGATCCAGTAGGTAAATTCGGTTTCCCGCAGGGCATCTCCCCAGAGCACCGGACGGGTGCCCTTGTGACGCTCCTCCAGGAACTGGCGCAGCATGACGCAGGCCTCGCGGCCGTCGGCCTTGCCGTACTCCTGCATCAGACCGGCGGCGCGATAGGCGCATAGTTCTCCCTGGCAGGGGCCCATGCCGAGGCGCGTGCGGCGGCGCAGATCCACCAGGTTGTCCACGTCGAGCTCGCGCAGGGCGTATTCGATCTCCCCCGCGGTCACCATCTCGCACTCGCAGATGAGGGCGTTGGCCTTGGGGTTGTCCCGGAAGAACGCGATGACCCGCTCGCCGTGGCGGTACTGGGCGGAGCCGACCGCAGGCACCGAGAGGCCGGGGGCGGAGACCTTCTCCGGATCCCGCGAACCGGGCAGGGCCAGTTCGGCGGTGCGGCAGGGCTGGTGGTTGTCAAGCTTGCTGGCGATGAGATCCGTGGCCCACTCGGCCATCAGCCGGTAGGTCATCAGTTTGCCGCCGGTGATGGTGTTGAAGCCCTGGAGGCCGTCCCGTTTCGCGTGATCTAGCAAGACGATGCCGCGGCTGATGTTGCGGCCCGACTCATCCCCGTCCACCGCCACCAGGGGGCGCACCCCGGCGTAGGCGCGCAGCAAGCGGGTGCGCGCCATCACGGGAGCGAGCTTGATGCCCTCGCGCAGCAGCACTTCCACCTCATCGGGTTCGACGGTGAGCTGATCGATTTTGTGGTAGTCGATGCGACTCGAGGTGGTACCGATGAGGGAGATGGTGTCGCCCGGTACCAGGATGTCCGCATCCGCCGGCTTGCGGGCCCGGTTGAGCACCAGCTGGTTGATGCGGTAATCCATGATGAGCAGGGAGCCCTTGGCGGGGAACATGCGGATGCCGAGATCCCCGTACTCGCAGATCTGCTGGCCCCAGATGCCGGCGGCGTTCACCACCTCCTGACACTCCACCTCGAACGCCTCGCCGGTGCGGGTGTTGATGGCTTTGACCCCGTGTACCCTGTCCTGATTGCGAAGCAGCCCCAGCACCTTGCTGTGGGTGAAGATGCGAGCGCCATGCTCTTTCGCGTCCAAGACGTTGGCGGCGGCGAGGCGGAAGGGGTCGACGGTGCCGTCCGGCACGCGAATGGCACCGATGAGCGCCGGGTTCACATTGGGTTCGAGACGCAGGGCGTCGCGGGGATCCAGCTGCTCGGTCTCGATGCCAGCCTCGGCGCAGGCCGCCATGAAGGTGGCCTGAAAGCCGATGTCATCTTCCGGCAGGGTGACGAAGAGGCCGCCGGTGTCTTCGACGCAGTGGCTGGCGATCCGCTTGAGGATGCGGTTCTCCGCGATGCACTCGCGGGCGGACTCCTGATCCGTCACCGCATAGCGGGCGCCGGAGTGGAGCAGGCCGTGGTTGCGACCCGTGGTGCCGGCGGCGATGTCATCGCGCTCCAGCAGGATACAGTCGACGCCGCGCAGGGCGCAGTCACGCATGATGCCGGCGCCGGTGGCACCGCCACCTATGATGACGACCTCTGTGGTTATTCTTTTCATTTTTGCCCGTCTCATCTCTTCCAGATGGGGCCAGTGTGGCGCCTTTGAGGACAGAAATGTTTGATATGGGCCAAGTTAATGTTCGCAAACGCTCATAAATGGCAAGGGTATGAGCATTTTGTGATTGTTGTCACAACGCAAAGACGACAAAGGGGCCGACGGCCCCTGGGTGGATGACCCGGGAAGGGGTCAGGCGGTGATCATGTATGCTGTCTCGTTGACAGGTACAGATCACTTTGACTGAAGAGCGTCATTGTTGTGGCACATCCATCTAGCCGCAGCACTTTTTGAACTTCTTGCCGCTGCCACAGGGGCAGGGATCGTTGCGCCCGACCCGCAGGGGGGCGGGATCCTGCTCCCCGTCGGTGTAGACCCAGCGCCCCTGATGGCGCACGAAGCGGGAGCGCTCGTGCAGACAGTGACGCTCATCCCCCTCCAGAAACCAGGCCTTGAACTCCACGCTGCCCTCGTCATCGTACTGACTCCCTTGCGCCGCCATTATCTCCAGGCCATCCCACCGGGTATCGGTCTGGGAGAGCTGTTCGGCGGTGAGGGTACCCAGGAAATCCGGGTGCCAGCTGTGCACCAGATAGTCGCCTAGCCCCAAGACAAAGGCGCTGTAGCGTGAGCGCATCAGCTGTTCGGCGCTGATGGCCGGCTGGCCGTCGTGAAGGGGGCCGCAACATTGGGCGAGAGAAAGTGCGCTACCGCAGGGACAAAGGCTCATGAGTCGGTTAACCGGGTCGATAAATCAGGTGGCGGGATTGTAGCGAAAGCGGCCCCCCCTCGGCCAGCAGGTCGAACCGGTAGGAACGGAACACCCCATAAAAATGGCTAAAGGAAGTACATGATGACTCTGAAGCAGAAGATCCTGTTGTTGGGCGCGCTTCCCGTGCTGCTGATGGCCCTGGTGGTCAACCTCAGCAACTATTTGATTTCCAAAAACTCGCTGGAATCCGAACTGGTTGCGGCCAGGGACAAGGCGCTGTCTGAGCGCAAGGCGCTGCTCAGCAGTTACCTGATGCTGGCCAAGACGTCCATCGAGCAAGCCTATGCCGAACCGGACAGCCCGGCGGCGCGCGAGCGGGTGAAAGAGATATTGCGCCCCCTGCGTTATGGCAGCGACGGCTACTTCTTCATCTATGACTTCCAGGGCAACACCCTGCTGCTGCCCACCCGCCCCGAGGTGGAGGGCAAGAACCGCTGGGAGGACAAGGATACCCGGGGAACGCCCCTCATCCAGGGGATCATCAAGTCGGCCCGGGAGGGGGATGGGTACACCGAGTACTGGACCAACAAGCCCTCCCTCGGTCGGGATGCTCCCAAGCTCTCCTACAACCTGCTGCTCGACAAGTACCAGTGGGTGGTGGGCACCGGTTTCTACATCGATGACATCGACAGCGAACTGGCGACCCTGCGCACGGAGCGCGAGCAGAACATGCATGACTCCCTCAAAACCGGGGTGCTGCTGATCCTCGTGATCCTGGGGGTGACCCTGGCGGCCACGGTGGCCATTGGCAATCGGGTTACCCGGCCGCTGGCGGAGGCGGTGTCGGCCCTCAATGACATCGCCGACGGGGACGGGGATCTCACCCAGCGCCTCAAGGTGCAGAGCAAGGATGAGGTGGGTCAGCTGGCCAGTGCCTTCAACCGCTTCGTCGAGCGCATTCAATCCGTGGTGAGCCAGGTGGGGGAGACCAGCCATCAACTGCTCGGCGCCGTGGAGAAGCTCCATCGGTTGAGCGAACACTCGGATCGGCAGATGCATGGCCACGGCAAGGAGACGGATCAGGTGGTCACCGCCGTGACCGAGATGAGCTCCACCGCCCAGGAGGTGGCAGCCAGCGCCTCCAACGCGGCCAGCGCCACCAGTGATGCGGCGCGAGAATCCGACGCCGCCCGCGAGGTGGTGGGCAGCGCCATCGGCAGCATCAACCGGTTGGTGGACGAGGTGCACATCGCCGCCGGCGTCATCGAGCAACTGGCCCAGGAGACCGGCAAGATTGGCTCCGTGGTGGAGGTCATTCGCGGCATCGCCGAGCAGACCAACCTGCTGGCCCTCAACGCCGCCATCGAGGCGGCCCGGGCCGGTGAGCAGGGGCGCGGCTTCGCGGTGGTGGCGGACGAGGTGCGATCCCTTGCCGGACGTACCCAGCAGAGCACCAAGGAGATCAACGAGATGCTGCAACGCCTGCAAGGGGGCGTGAAGCAGGCGGTGGAGGTGATGCAGGCCAGCGAGTCCCGTAGCCAGGAGACGGTCCAGGAGGCGGGCCACATCGCCAGCTCCCTCGACAGCATGGTGGCGGCGGTGGGCACCATCAATGACATGAACATCCAGATAGCGACGGCGGCGGAGGAGCAGCATGCGGTCTCCGAGGAGATCAACAAGAACCTGGTGGCCATCCAGCAGATCGTCAGCGAGCTGACCGAGGCGGCGGGTGAATCCAGTACCACCACCCGTGCACTGGCGGATACGGGCGATAAATTGCGCCAATTGGTGGCTAGCTTCCGTTACTGATCACATTTTTGCCATCTGGACGCCATGTCCAGATGGCAAATTTGGGGATCGACGCAGAATGTGTGAAAATCGCAACATTCGTTCTTTGCGTCAGTCCCCAACCCATGAATGAGATCGTGAAAGGCAGTATCGATTTGATCCGTCAGCTCAACTACGGCCTGGTCTATGCCAGCCTGGAGGAGCACAAGGAGCTGTCCCGGACCGATCTGTCCCGTCTGACAGGGCTCTCACCGGCCAGCATCACCAAGATCACCCGCGAGCTGCTCGATGGCGGCCTCGTCGTCACCTGTGGCGAGAGTTCGGTGGGCCGTGGTCGCCGCCAGACCTTGCTGCGCATCAACGAGCGTCGCTTCCAGTTTCTCTCCATGCGCCTCGGCCGTGGCTATGTGGACATGGCCCTGTTCGATCTCTCCGGTCACTCCCTCGCGCGCCACCGCCACCTGTTCAACGAGGCGGAGCGTACGGATCTGCTGGCCAGCCTGATGCGGGCCATCGAAGGCTTCCTGCCGAAGAAGGCGCTGCGCCTTGCCTGCATCGCCCTCTGCCTGCCGGGGCAGGTGGAGCGCCACTCCGGCATGGTCAAACACTTCCCCTATTACGATCTGCGCAACTGGCCGCTGGGCCCCACCTTGCAAGAGGCGTTCGGGGTGCCCGTGCTGGTGAGCGGTGACGTGCGCACCTGGATCCAGGCCGAGCGCGAATGGGGCGCCGCCAAGAATTGCGCCGATGCGGTGCTGGTGTTCGTGCACAACGACATCGGGGTCGGCATGGTGGTCAACGGCCAGCTCATCGAGAGCGAGGCAGCCCTGCTTGGGGATCTCAGCCACCTGCAGCTCGAACCCTACGGCCAGCGCTGTTACTGCGGCGGTTTTGGCTGCGCCTGCACCCTGGTGACCAATCAGGCACTGGAGGCCCAGTACCGGGACTTGCGCGAGCGCATGCAGGAGCACGATCTGCCGACGAGCGTCACCATTCGCGAGCTGTGCGAGCTGGCGCTGGCGGGCAACAGCCTCTGCCAGGACATCCTGCATCAGGCGGCGGGTCGCCTTTCCCGGGTGTTGTCGAACCTCATCTGCCTGCTCAATCCGGGCAAACTGCTGCTGGGGGGAGAGATCACCCGCGCCGATCGGCTGCTGTTCCCCATGCTGCACCAGTCCCTGGCGAGCCAGCTGCCCGCTGAATACCTGACGCGACTGCAGATAGAGTCCACCCACTTCTACGAAGATCCCACCAAACCCACCTCGGTGCAGGTCCACAAGGCCCTGCGCGACGGCAGCCTGCTGCTGGAGCTGTTGCGAGGAGACAAGGAGGCATGAAACTCGGGTTGCAAGGACGCATCCTGTTCATGCTCTGTCTGGTCAGCCTGTTGCAGCTGGTGCTGCTGAGCGGGGCCAGCTACTACTATGTCGCCGAACAGCGCTATCAGGACGTGGGGGATCAGGCCCTCGACGTGGCGCGGCTGGTGGCCCGCGAGCCCGGTGTCATCGCCGGGGTCAAGCGTGCCGATACCGCCCGTCTCAACGTGCTGGTGGAGCGGATGCGGGGGGAGGTCGGGGCCAGCTACATCGTCATCGGTGACGCCGATGCCCGGCGCCTGGTCCATCCCAATGCGGATCGGCTCGGCAAGCCCATGGTGGGGGACGATCCTGCCCGTGCCCTGCAAGGGGAGTTCTACATCTCGAGGGCGCAGGGATCCCTTGGCAGCGCGGTGCGCGGCAAGGGGCCCATTCGCGACGAGATGGGCAAGGTGATCGGGGTGGTGTCGGTCGGCTATCTGGTGCGGGACATCGACGCCGACCTGCGGGGCTTCCTGCGCTTTGGCCTGCTCTGCACCCTGCTCATCGTGATCCTCAACAGCGCCGCCGCCGGCTGGCTGGCCCGGCGCTACAAGCGGGCCATCTTCGGCTTCGAACCTGAGCAGATAGGGCGCCTCTATGCGGAGCTCGACTGCACCCTGCGCACCGTGCGCGAAGGGATCCTCACCATCGACGAGCAGGGTAGGCTCACCTCCATCAACCCCAACGGCATCAAATTGCTGCGCCTGGATGAAACCGTTGCCAGGGCCGCCATTGGTCAACCCATCGGCCAGTTGCTGCCGGGCAGCCGCATGCTCTCCATCCTGCAAGAGCAGAGCCCCCAGTTTGACGAGGAAATTGTCCTCAACGGCCAGCCCCTCATCGTCAACCGGTTGCCGCTGGTGCAGGAGGGACGCCTCATCGGCGCCGTGTCGAGTTTCAGGCGCAAGGATGAGCTGGCCGAACTCAGTGCCCAGCTCTCCCAGGTCCAGGCCTACAGCGATCTGCTGCGGGTGCAGACCCATGAACACAACAACCAGCTCGGTACCATCGCCGGCATGATAGAGCTGGGTGCCACCCAGGAGGCGCTCGCCTTCATCGGGCGGGAGGCCGCCACCGAGCAGACCCTGCTCAGCTTCCTGATGGGGGCCATCGGCAAACCCAAGGTGGCGGGGCTGCTGCTTGGCAAGTATCACAGGGCCCACGAGCTGGGGCTGGTGCTCATCGTCGATCCCGACGCCTGCCTGCAGGACATTCCCGCCAGGGTGAGTGGCTCCCAGCTGGTGACCCTGCTTGGCAATCTCATCGACAATGCCTTCGAGGCGACCCGCCGCCACGGCGCCCCCTACCAGCCTATCCGGGTGGCCTTGAGCGATCTGGGACAGGATCTCATCCTCGAGGTAGAGGATGGGGCCGGCGGGGTGGATCCCGCCCTGGCGGACAGGCTGTTCGAGCGGGGGGTGAGCAGCAAATCCGAGCCGGGTCACGGCATCGGCCTCTCCCTGGTGCGCAAGACCCTGGACGCCCTGCAGGGACAGATCACCATCGAAGCCACGGCGCAGGGAAGTTGCGTCGTCTGTTACATTCCCAAGGAGGTGTGAGTGATCAAGATCCTGATCGTCGAGGACGATCCGGCCATCGCCGAGATCCACCGCCGCTTCGTGCAGCGGCTGTCTGGATTTGAAGTGCTGGGGGTGGCGCTCACCCTGTTCGATGCCAGGGAGCAGATAGCCATCCTCAAGCCCGATCTGGTGCTGCTGGATGTGTGGCTGCCGGACGGGGAGGGCTTCTCCCTGCTGCGGGAGCTGCGCCAGGCCGGCGCCAGCCTTGATGTCATTCTGCTCACCGCCGCCCGGGAGGCGAGCGCCCTGCAAGAGGCGATGCGCCTCGGGGTGGTGGATTTCATCCTCAAACCCGTGGTGTTCGAACGTCTGCGAGACACTTTGGAGAAGTACCGCCAGAGCATCGCCGCCCTGGCGGCGTTGGCGGACATCGATCAGCAGGCGGTGGATGCCTTGCTCGGTACACCCTTGCAACAGGTGGCGGCAGCCGGCCTGCCAAAGGGGATCGACGGACTCACCCTGCAGCGGGTGCTGACCGCCCTGACCGCCGAGGGGGCCAGCGCCGAGGAGGTTGGCGCCAAGGTGGGGGTGAGCCGCACCACGGCGCGCCGTTATCTGGAGTTTCTGGTGGGTCAGCAGCTGGCGAGCCCGGATCTTGAATACGGCACCGTCGGACGGCCGGAGCGGCGCTACCGCCGCCACTGAACATGGGGTGGATATCACACAAGAAAAGAGCGCCTGTCGGCGCTCTTTTTAGTAGGGTTTGCTCCCAGTCGGGGTATCAAGGGCTCTGCTCATTATGGGTAGAGTACAGAGGTGGCAGAGGCTCATCGATTCAGTGGCTGGTGGCCGGCTCCCCCTTGAGGGACTTGCTGGCCTTGCGGGCTTGCCACCACTGCCAGGCCGGCAGCAGCAACATCACCAGGGTCACCAGGGTGAAGCCCAGGGTAATGGGGCGCTCCCACAGGAAGCTCAGGGAACCGTCATTGATGACCAGTGCCCGGCGCAGGTTGTCCTCCAGCATGCCGCCCAGGATGAAGCCGAGCAGCATGGGGGCCATGGGGAAGTCCAGCAGGCGCAGGCCGATGGCGACCAGGGCCACCAGTGACATGACATAGATGTCCATGGTGTTGAAGGAGACCAGATAGACCCCGATCAGCGAGAACAGCAGCACCATGGGGATGAGTACGGGGCGCGGTACCTGCAGGATCTTGGCAAGATAGGGGATGAGCGGCAGGTTGAGGATCAGCAGTACCACGTTGCCGAGGTACATGGAGATGATCACCGACCAGAACACGTCCGGATGCTCCATGAACAGGCGCGGGCCCGGCTGGATGCCATAGGCGATGAGGGCGCCCAGCATCAGTGCCGTGGTGCCGGAACCCGGGATCCCCAGGGTCAGCAGGGGCACGAAGGCACCGCTGGAGGCGGCATTGTTGGCCGCTTCCGGGGCGGCAACGCCGGTCAGGCTGCCCTTGCCAAACTCATCCTTCTTCTCCTTGCGGGCGAAGTTGCGCTCGGCCCCGTAGGCCATGAAGGAGGCGATGGTGGCACCGGCCCCCGGCAGGACGCCTATGAAGAAGCCGAGCACCGAGGAGCGGGCGACCGGGGTCGCTATCTCCTTGACCTCCTCCTTGCTGAGCTTGAGGGAACCGAGTTTCTGGATCTGCGCCGCCTCTTCGGCACGGGAATCCTTGCCAGGGCGCAGCACCGTCATCAGGATCTCCGCCAGGGCGAAGGTGGCCATGGCCAGCAGCAGGAAGGAGAAGCCATCGCGCAGATCCGGCAGGCCGAAGGTGAATCTGTCCACCCCGACGCTGCGATCGATGCCGACGGTGGAGATCATGATGCCAAACAGCGCCATGATCAGCGCCTTGAGCACCTGACCCTTGCCGGCAAAGGCCGCCACCGCGGACAGACCCAGCACCATGAGGGCGAAGTAATCCGCCGACTGGAACGAGAGGGAAACCTTGGCGAGCAGGGGAGCCGCCACCATCAGGAAGATGGCGGAGAGGGTGCCGCCGACGAAGGAGGCATAGGCGGAGATGGCCAGTGCCTTGCCCGCATAGCCCTTGCACGCCATGGGATAACCGTCGATGGCGGTGATCATGCTGGCGGAGCAGCCCGGGGTGTTGATCAGGATGGAGGCGGTGGAGCCGCCAAACATGGAGCCGTAATAGACTCCGGCCATCAGAATGATGCCGGAGGCGGGATCCAGCCCGTAGGTGATGGGGATCATCAGGGCGATGGCGGTGACGGGGCCAAGCCCCGGCAACATGCCGATGAAGGTGCCGACGAAGCAGCCGACCACCACCATGAAGAGGTTGATGGGCATCACGGCGGTGCCGAGCCCTTGCAGAATGCCGTCTAACATGGGTTCTCCTTATCCCAGCAACTGGGTGAACAGCCGACCCGGCTCGAGGTAGACATTGAGCCCCTTGGTCAACAGGGCCCAGAAGATGAGAGTGAAGGGCAGGCTCACCTTGCAGGCGAAGGCGAGGCTGGGTTCACCCATCAGCCGGATCCCGGCGATGAGGAACAAGACGGTGGCGACCAAGAAACCGAGCCAGGTCAGGGCCACGCCATAGATGATCATCAGGATCAGAAAGGCGAACACCAGTCGCCAGTTGCCGGACTCTTTTTGCAGCCGCTCACCGCCGGGGGAGGCCATCAGCAGCAGGGAGAGCACGATGCCGACGCCGGCCAGGGCATAGGGCAGGGTGCTGGCGGTAAAGGGTTCATATTCGTCCCCCGGGTAGCCCGGGATCAGGGTGGCGTGATAGCCATAGGCGAGGGAGAGCAGCAAAAACAGCAGCCCCCCGAACCGTTCCTTGGTCAGGTGCATAATGATGACTCCAATGGGCGGGCCGGGCCCGCCACGGGGTTGGGGTTACTTGATGAAGCCGAGTTCGCGCATCAGGCCGCCGATCTCTTGCTCCTGGCTGTTGAGGAAGGCGACAAACTCGGGACCGGACTGATAGCTGTTGGTCCAGTTGTTGCGCGCCCGCACGGCTTCCCACTCCGGTTTGTCATACATCTGCTTGAGCAGGGTGGCGAATTCGGCGGATTTCTCGGCGCTCACACTGGGGGAGGCGAAGTAACCGCGCCAGTTGGCAAACACGGTCGGGTTGCCCTGCTCGCTGAAGGTGGGGATGTCTTTGGCATCCGGCATGCGCTCGGACGCCGTCATGCCGAGGATCCGCATCTGGCCGGACTTGACCGCTTCCATCGCCTCGCCAAAGCCGGTGGAGAGCACCTGGGTTTCTCCCGCCAGGACCGCGGCCATGGCGCTGCCGCCCGCATCATAGGCCACGTAGCGCAGCTTGCTGGCATCGGCCCCCGCATTCTTGAAGGTCATGGCGGCCACCAGGTGATCCAGGCTACCCCGGGCGGAGCCGCCTGCGATCTTCACCTTGGCGGGATTGGCTTCATAGGCCGCCAGCAGCTGGGGCCAGGTCTGATAGGGGGAGTCGAGCGGTACGGCCAGCGCCTGGTAGTCGGCGATGATGGCGGCGACCGGCGTGAGATCCCGGAAGGATTGCGGCAGCTCCTTGGAGAGGGATTTGACGATGATGGGGGTGGAGTTGACCATCAGGGTCTTGTCGGATTGCGCCGAGGTTTCGATCAGGTGGGCGATGGCCTTGGCGCCCCCCCCGGCGGAGATGTTCTGGAAGGAGGCGGTGGTGATGAGGCCGGATTTGGTCAGCGCCTCGCCGGTTCCCCGTGCCGTGTTGTCCCAGCCGCCGCCAGCGCCACCCGGGATCAGGAAGTGAATTTCGTCGATCTTGGCCTGCACGCCGAGGCTGGCGCCCAGCAGACAGCAGAGCAGGGTGCGCTTGAAGGTTCCTTGCAACATGGTGTTCTCCTTGTGATTGTTGCATGGAGATTAATTAATCGTATCTGTCTGGAAAACAATCTGGCCGTAATGGCTATTAAGGCTGTTCTGCCCATTTTGTTCATTCTGGTCACGGCGGATGTGAGGAGTGAAAAAGAAGGCGGGGCCCTGTGGGCCCCGCCGTGGTGATCTGATGCCGGCGAGCATCAGGTTTTGCTGGCACCGGAAGGTTGTTCAGCCGACTTCTCCTTGCCCGGTGCCTGGAGGGCGTCGGTGGCCTGCTTCCTGAGGGCCATCTGCTCCATCACCAGCTTGTAGGCGATGTAGTACTTGTAGATGTTGCCCACATAGGTGACGGTCTCGGGCCCTATCTTCTCCGCCGCCACATACTCCACGTTGTGGAACCAGATGTTGGGATCCAGTCCCCGCTTCTTGGCCTCGGTGCGCAGCCGCGCCACCCGGGCCGGCCCCGCGTTGTAGGAGGCGAACGAGAAGAGCGCCTTGTCCAGCGCCGTCATGGGCTCATCCGCATAGTAGTGATCGATCATCCAGCGCATGTATTTGACGCCGCCGTGGATGTTGGGCTCCAGCTGGCGAATATCCCCCACCTTCAACCCCTTGCCGGTGGCGGGCATGATCTGCATGATGCCGATGGCCCCCACATGGCTGCGGGCCTTCTGGTTGAGGGCCGACTCCTGATAGCCCTGGGCTGCGACCAGCAGCCAGTCCACGTCGTATTTCTCGCCGTATTCACGAAACAGCTCGACCACCTGCAGGAACTTCTTGCGCTCGGCCTCGGCGGCGGCGCTCTTGACGAACTTGTTCTGCTTGAGATAGCGCGCCAGTATGGCTTCGCCGGTGGCTTTGCCTCGCAGGGCCTTGATCTGTTCGTTGAGCATGGCGAGCAGCTGGGTGTTCTCCTTGCGTACCCCCCAGGCGATGATGCCCCCGCTGCGGAACACCGGCTCTTCGTGGATCTGGATGGCCGGGAAGATCTTCTTCCAGAAACGGGCCTTGTGCTCATCCATCACGATGAAGGGCAGCAGGCCTGCGTTGACCATCTCCACCAGATCCTCGTCTTCCAGCACTTCGGAGGCGGGCCTGAGGTCGATGAGGGGTTCCCCCGCCGCCTTGCGGGCGGCGTTATAGGCCAGCAGGCTGTCGTAATAGCTGGACGAGGGCCTGACATAGACACTCTGTCCCCCGAGATCGGCGACGCTCTCCACCTTGGGAGACTGGGGGCCCGAGATGAGCAACTCGCGCACGTTTTCAATCAGGGGAGAGGAGAACTCCACCCCTTGCTGCTTGCGCTTGTCGGTGATGGTGAGGTTGGCGGCGGCGATGTCCCCCTTGCCTTCGAGCAAGGCGGGGATCAGGGCTTCACGAGCGACGGGGATGAAGACGAAGTGCACCTTGAGATTGCGCTTGATGGCTTTTTTCTTGCGGAGCTGTTCGTTGAGGCGCTTTTCCACCTGCATGAAGGCGTCGTAGGTGGCGCCCCGCTGTACTCCCTTGTAGATGAAGTAGCCGGTCTTGTTGTAGGTGGTCAGTACCCGGATGGCTCGTCGCTCCAGCATGGCATCCAGATCGCCCCGCATGGGTTTGGAGAGCTGGGCACTGTCAAACTCCAGGGCGCTTTTATCCGATCCCTCATCCGTGGTGGCTTGTTGGTCTGCTTCGGCACTCCAGACGGGGTTCAGGGAGCAGAACAGCCAGATCATGACAATCCATAAGCGTTTCATACGTACACCTCACTCGTTTTATAGAGTGTAAGCGGCGCACTGTGGGGGATTTAGCTTATTGGGTTTGATTGGAGGGGCGTCATAGCACGGTTTCCACTATTCAAATTGGCGGTAAGCAGCGCCGTGACGAAAAAAGGAGCCCTGAGGCTCCTTTTGATATGACGTCGGCTCGAAATCGCTAGAACCAGAAGCCGATGATGAAGGAGCCCGCCAGCGTCAGCAAGACGTTGGCTACCGCATAGGTGCCCGCATAGCCGAGCGCCGGGATGGAGCTGTTGGCGGCCTCGTTGACCACGTCCATGGCCGGAGCGCAGGTACGAGCCCCGGTGATGGCCCCGAGCAGCAGGGCCGGGTTCATCTTCAGTACCCAGACCCCGAACAGGTAGCCCACCAGCACCGGCAGGGTGGTGACCAGCATGCCGGAGAAGAGCACAACCATACCCACCTCGCTCAGGTGATCCAGGATGCCGCCACCGGCCTTGAGACCGGTGCTCACCATGAAGACGGCGAGACCGAGATCCTTGGCAAGGCGCAATGCTCCTGGCGGCACATAGCCCACCGTGGGGTGGTTGGCCCTGAGATAGCCCATCAGGATCCCCGCCAGCAACAGGCCGACCGCGTTGCCAAGGCCGAACTCTATCTGGCCGAACACCAGGGAGACGGAGCCGATGAGCAGGCCCAACACGAAGAAGGTCGCGAAGGCCACCAGATCCGTGGTTTGACTGTGAATGCTGATGAAGCCAATCTTGTTGGCCAGCAGTTTGACCCGCTGCTTCTCGCCGCTGATCTGCAGCACGTCACCCTTTTGCAGCATGATGTTGCGATCAAAGGGCATCTCTATCTGGGAGCGCACCACCCGGTTGAGGAAGCAGCCCTTCTCGGTGAGGTTGAGCTCCACCAGATGGCGGCCGACCACAGCGTCATTCTTCACGACGATCTCTTCGGTGACGATCTGCAGGTCCAGCAGGTTGCGGTCAAACACCTCCTTGCCGTTGCGATAGTTGACGTCCAGCTTCTCGTGGCTCTCGGGGTAGCCCACCAGTGCGATCTCGTCCCCTTCCTGGATCACCGCATCACCATCCGGGCTCGCCAGGATGCCGTTGCGGCGAATACGTTCCACATAACAGCCCGTGTGGGGATAGATGCCGGTCTCGCGCAGTGTGCGGCCGCCAATCCAGGCCGCAAGCTCGGGGCCGACGCGGTAGGCGCGGATGATGGGCAGGTAAGTCTTGCGGTTCTCGCTGTCGGAGAGTCCCCGCTCGCGGGCAATCTTCTGCGCCTCGGTGTTGAGATCCAGCCTCGCCAGGGAGGGCAGGTAGCGTACCACCAGCATCAGGCCCACCAGACCCACCAGATAGGTCAGGGCATAGCCGATCCCCATGTTGTCGAGCACGGATTGCATGTCGGTCTGGTGGGGCAGGTTGAGCAACCCGCTGCGCAGGGCGTCCTGGGCGCCGACCAGCGCCGGGGTCGAAGTGAGGGAGCCCGCCAGGATGCCGGCGGCCATGCCGGGGCCCAGGTTGAAGAACTTGGCGAGTCCCACGGTGAGCAGCAGGGCGCTCAGCAGGATCACCAGGGTCAGGGTGATGTAGTGGATGCCATCGCGCAGGAAGACACTGAAGAAGTGGGGCCCGGCTTCTATCCCCACGCAGAAGATGAACAGCATGAAGCCGACATTTTCGGTGGAGGTGGAGAACTGGAAGCCCATCTGGCCGAACAGCAGGGCGGTGAACAGTACCCCGATGGTGTTGCCTATCTGGAAATTACCGATGCGTACCTTGCCCAGCAGCAGGCCGAAGGCCAGTACCACGAACAGCAGCAGGGAGTCGCTTTGATGCAGCAGTGTCACGAAATCTATGGTCATGCCCGGAAGAACCGAGGAAAAAAGTGGGGCCGATATTGTGCCGGATCCCATGGCAAGAGAGAAGCGTCAAAGTGGTCTGGCAGGCAGTTAAGTGGGGGCTGATCGACCCGGGAGGGGTGAGGTGCGGATGCCAAGGGGGTCGCAGCGATATTTATCACTGCCCATCTCGCTGTCAATGAGTGATTTCTGCTGTCGGCGGGCCGAGGCTTTTGCCCCCTGTGGACAATTTATTACCTGCTGTTCAGCGGGTAGTGGCAGACGTTTTTCAGCATTTTTGACTGGTCGAAGAAAACCGGATCCCCCATGTGTCACCGATCTGGTTGGCGGGGGTGACCCATGGCATCTGGCATGGCGACACAAATGGGGCATCTGGGGATGTGCCGGGCCCTCAGAAACCCATTTAGGGGGGAGGAGAAAAACAGGAGAAAATGGGGATACGGGTCTTTGCGCTCGCCAAGCCGGTGGCGATTGCAGCTAACCTAGGCCCTGATTGGCTTTGACTCACTTACCCACAGAATCTGTGGATAACCCTGTTCATGAAACTTGGCAATCAGGCTGCAGGCCGCGCCAATGCTGGGGTGCAAGGGCTGTTCAAAAAATACCTACAGAAAAATATTACTATAAAAATCATATAGTTATACTCGACAGGAGAAAACGCTGTCGGCGATAAGAGGGGGATCAAAAGGGAGGATCGCCGAGAGGATCGGCTTGTGCATTAAAATTGGCAGAGGAAAGCACTAAAGTGGATAACTTGCACCGAGATGGTGAGGAGATTGGCTCCCCCGACTGGACTTGAACCAGTGACATACGGATTAACAGTCCGCCGTTCTACCGACTGAACTACGGGGGAACATCAGGCAAGGAGACGCACTATACAGAGCTCGCTTTTCCAGGTCAATAGTCGGTGGCTCTGGCGGAGTGGATACCCAGATATCCCAACTCGGGGTACACTTCTTTCTTGCTGTTTTTGCCGGGAGTCGTGATGAGCAAGTTATTTCAGTTGGCCAGCCAGTTTCAACCCGCAGGGGATCAGCCCGCGGCGATCGCCCGCCTGCTCGATGGCATCGAGTCGGGGCTCGCCCACCAGACGCTGCTCGGGGTAACCGGCTCGGGCAAGACCTTTACCATGGCCAACGTGATCGCCACCCTCAATCGCCCCACCATGATACTGGCGCCGAACAAGACCCTGGCCGCCCAGCTCTATGGAGAGATGAAGGAGTTCTTCCCAGAGAATTCTGTGGAGTATTTCGTCTCCTACTACGACTACTACCAGCCGGAAGCCTATGTGCCGACCACGGACACCTTCATCGAGAAGGATGCCTCCATCAATGATCACATCGAGCAGATGCGGCTGTCGGCCACCAAGGCGCTGCTGGAGCGGCGCGATGTGGTAATCGTCGCCTCCGTTTCGGCCATCTATGGCCTCGGAGACCCCCAAGCCTACCTCAGCATGATGCTGCACCTCAAAGTGGGGGATGTGATCAACCAGCGGGACATCCTGCGCCGCCTCGCCGAGCTGCAATATACCCGCAACGACGTGGCCTTCCAGCGTGGCACCTTCCGGGTGCGGGGAGAGGTGATCGACATCTATCCCGCCGAATCGGACAAGCTGGCCCTGCGGGTGGAGCTGTTTGACGAGGAAGTGGAGCGGCTTTCCCAGTTCGATCCCCTGACCGGCGCCATCGAGCAGACGGTGGTGCGCTACACCATTTATCCCAAGACGCACTATGCCACGCCGCGGGAGACCATCCTCGGGGCCATCGATCACATCAAGGAGGAGCTCAAGGGGCGTCGCGAGCAGTTGATGAGCCTGAACAAGCTGGTGGAGGAGCAACGCATCACCCAGCGTACCCAGTTCGACATCGAGATGATGCAGGAGCTGGGTTACTGCTCCGGCATCGAGAACTACAGCCGCTATCTGTCCGGACGCGCCCCCGGCGAGCCGCCGCCCACGCTGTTCGACTACCTGCCGGGGGACGGCCTGCTCATCATCGACGAGTCCCACGTGACCGTGCCCCAGATTGGCGCCATGTTCAAGGGTGACCGCTCGCGCAAGGAGACGCTGGTGGAGTACGGCTTCCGTCTCCCCTCGGCGCTGGACAACCGGCCGCTGAAGTTCGACGAATTTGAAGCCCTGATGCCCCAGACGGTGTTTGTCTCGGCGACTCCCGGCCCCTACGAGCTGGAGAAGTCCGGTGGCGACGTGGTGCAGCAGGTGGTGCGTCCGACCGGGTTGCTGGATCCCGAGATCGAGGTGCGCCCGGTCACCACCCAGGTGGACGATCTGCTCTCCGAAATCCGCTTGCGGGTCGCGGTGGAGGAGCGGGTGCTGGTCACGACGCTCACCAAGCGGATGGCGGAGGATCTGACCGAATATCTGGCGGATCACGACGTGCGGGTGCGCTACCTGCACTCGGACATCGATACCGTGGAGCGGGTGGAGATCATCCGGGATCTGCGTCTCGGCAAGTTCGATGTGCTGGTGGGCATCAACCTGCTGCGCGAAGGGCTCGACATGCCGGAGGTCTCCCTGGTCGCGATTCTGGATGCGGATAAAGAGGGCTTCCTGCGCTCCACCCGTTCTCTCATCCAGACCATAGGCCGGGCGGCCCGCAACCTCAACGGCAAGGTGATCCTCTACGGGGATACCATCACCAACTCCATGAAGGTGGCCATCGAGGAGACGGAGCGGCGCCGCGCCCTGCAGCATGCCCACAACCTCGAGCACGGCATCACGCCGAAGGGGCTCAACAAGTCGGTGGGGGATGTGATGGACATGGGGGGCAGCCGCACGGCGGGCAAATCGGCCAAGGGGGCTCGCAAGGCCGCCGAGCCGCAAGGGGAGTACCATGCCCGCTCCGCCAGCGAGATCAGCAAGGAGATCAAACGGATGGAAGAGCAGATGTTCCAGCACGCCCGGGATCTGGAGTTCGAGCAGGCCGCCGCCATGCGGGATCAGATCCAGCGGCTGCGCAGCGAGTTGATCGAGAGTTGAGCGGCAAACGCTGGCTCATCTGGCGGCGTCTGCGCCGCCTCTATTTCGGGTTTCGCCACCCTGCTACCCCCTGGTGGGCCAAGGGGCTGGTGATCCTCATCCTGCTCTATGGCATCAGCCCGGTGGATCTCATCCCCGACGTGGTGCCGCTGCTGGGCTGGCTCGATGACCTCAGCCTGTTGCTGGTGCTGATCTGGGGCTGGGAGTCCTGTCTGCCCGCGGAGGTCAGAAAGGGGCTGGACGCGCTGGAATAAACACTGTGCATCCATCTGCGTGTGAGATGACCATCAGGTTTATCAATCAGGATCTCCTGCCCCAGCTGTGGATTGTGACGTGCAGGGCATTGGCGTAGACTCCACGCCGTTCACTTCATGGGTAAGAAAAAATGGATCTGATCCTGTTTGCGATTGACTTTATTCTGCACGTCGACGTGCATCTGAAAGAGCTGTTTGAAAACTATGGCGTCTGGGTATACGCCATCCTGTTCCTCATCATCTTCTGTGAAACCGGCCTGGTGGTGACCCCCTTCCTGCCCGGGGATTCCCTGCTGTTTGCCGCCGGGGCGCTCACCGTGGGCAGTGCGCTGGATGTACACACCCTGGCCGCCGTGCTGATCGCCGCCGCCGTGCTTGGCAACGTGGTGAATTACACCATAGGGCACTTCTTCGGGGAGCAGCTGTTTCGCAATCCGGATTCGAAGATCTTTCGCCGCGACTACCTGGTGAAGACCCACGCCTTCTATGCCAAGCATGGTGGCAAGACCATCATCATCACCCGCTTCTTGCCCATAGTGCGCACCTTCGCCCCCTTCGTGGCGGGCATGGGAGCCATGACCTATCCGCGCTTCCTGGCCTTCAATCTGGTGGGGGGGCTGTTGTGGGTGCTCTCCTTCGTCTATGCCGGCCACTTCTTCGGCAACCTGCCTGTGGTGCGCCACAACTTCACCCTGCTCATCTTCGGCATCATCGGAGTCTCCTTGCTGCCCATGATCATCGGTATGGTGAAAGCCAGGCGCAGTGCGGGCAAGCCCGCCTCCTGATAGGTACAATCCCATAAAAAGAGGGAGCCACTGGCTCCCTCTTTTTATGGGGGTCGATCACCGGATCCGTTGCAGCAACGACCCTTGACCAGGTTGCTGACGGTCACTCCCACGAGCACCGGCTGGAAAGAAGGGTGGTGAAGGCGATGAACGATGACAATAGATGTGAAAAAGGGAGCCGGTGGCTCCCTTTTATATGGAGGGTCGATCACCGGATCCGTTGCAGCAACGACCCTTGACCAGGTTGCTGACGGTCACTCCCACGAGCACCGGCTGGAAAGAAGGGTGGTGAAGGCGATGAACGATGACAATAGATGTGAAAAAGGGAGCCGGTGGCTCCCTTTTATATGGAGGGTCGATCACCGGATCAGTTGCAGCAACGTCCCTTGACCAGGTTGCCGACGGCGACCACCACGAACACCAGCAGATAGGCGGCGAAGATGGCGATCAGCCACTGGGGCATGGAGAAGCTCAGGAATTGCCAGGTGATCTCGCTGCAGTCCCCGTCCGGGAAGAAGAGCCAGGGGATCCATTGATCCAGTGGCGCCCAGCTCGGGAAGTCGACAAAGCCTTCGCACACGTTGAAGGGGGAGGGATTCAGCTGATAGTCCACATGTTTGAGTGCCAGTTTCAGACCCCAGAAGGCGCTGTAACCCCACAGCAGCAGGGCGCTCCAACGCAGATACCATTTCTGCGGGGAGACCATGCCGAGCAGACCGGCCGCGAGCACGCCAAAGATGGCGATCCGCTCGTAGATGCACATGACGCAGGGGTGCAGACCCAGCACATGCTGGAAGAAGAGGGCGCACAGCTCGAGGAACAGGGCTGAGGCCGCCAGCAGCCCCCATGCCAGCCGATGGCTGGCAATACGGCGAAGGAATTCGATCATCTGATTGATCTCACAGAGAAAACAGTGGCTGAATTAGAGCAGAGCCGGATCCAAAAGAAAAGGGCCCCCAGGGGCCCTTTCATCATCAATGTGCCGCAGGCACCAGGGCGGGGGCCGCCCCTCCCTGCATCAACCAGCCAGCCTGATAAAACCACTCGGTGGCCGGGGCGAGCAGCTGTTCCACCGCGAAGAAACCCACCAATCCCAATACTAGGGTATAGGGCAGCGCCATCCACACCATGCGGCCATAGGAGAGGCGCAACAGGGGCGCCAGCGCCGAGGTCAGCATGAACAGGAAGGCAGCCTGACCATTGGGGGTCGCGACCGAAGGCAGGTTGGTGCCGGTGTTGATGGCCACCGCCAGCAGATCGAAATGCTCACGGCTGATGGCGCCATTGAGCAGGGCCGTCTTCACCTCGTTGATGTAAACGGTGCCGACGAAGACGTTGTCGCTCACCATGGAGAGCAGGCCGTTGGCGATATAGAAGAGGGCGAGCTGATCCTCGGGATTGGCGGCCAGTACCCACTGGATCACCGGTTTGAACAGTTGCTGATCGATGATCACCGCCACCACGCTGAAGAAGACGGTGAGCAGGGCGGTGAAGGGCAGAGCCTCATGGAAAGCTTTGCCGAGGGCATGCTCTTCGGTGATACCGGTGAAGGAGGTGGCCAGCACGATGACTGTCAGGCCGATGAGACCCACGGCCGCCAGGTGCAATGCCAACCCGGTGATGAGCCAGACGGCGATCAGCGCCTGGACGATGAGCTTGGCCTTCTCTTGCGGGGTACGCTGTGCATCTTCTTCCTGCTCGTACTCTTCCATGATGCGGCGCACCGGCTCGGGCAGCTTGGTGCCATAGCCAAACCAGCGGAATTTCTCCACCAGAATGCAGGTGAGCAGGCCGCAAATGAAGACGGGGATGGTCACCGGGGACATGCGGATGGCAAATTCGCCGAAGTGCCAGCCGGCCTGCTCGCCGATGATGAGGTTTTGGGGTTCCCCCACCAGCGTACAGACACCCCCGAGGGCGGTACCGATGGCGGCATGCATCATCAGGCTGCGCAGGAAGGCACGAAACTCGTTCAGATGTTGGCGGGTCAATTCATCGATGCCTTCATCGTCATCGTGCAGATTGCTTGCCTCTTCCTTCGAGGCCACCTTGTGATAGATGGCGTAGAAGCCGGTGGCGACGCTGATCACCACGGCGATCACGGTCAACGCATCGAGGAAGGCTGACAGGAAGGCCGAGACCAGGCAAAACGCGAGGGAGAGCAGGGTCTTGGAATGGATGCGTACAAGCATCTTGGTGAAGACATAGAGCAGCAGCTGCTTCATGAAGTAGATGCCTGCCACCATGAACACCAGCAGCAGCAGCACTTCGATATTGGCGACCAGCTCATGCTTGATCTGGTCGGCGGAGGTCATGCCGATCAACACGGCCTCGATGGCCAGCAGGCCGCCGGGTTGCAGCGGATAGCACTTGAGGGCCATGGCCAGAGTGAAGATGAATTCGACGACCAGCAGCCAGCCAGCCAGGAAGGGATCAATGTGGAAGACGATCGGATTGATCAGCAAAAACAAGACGATGGCAATTTTGTACCATTTAGGGGCGTTGCCCAAAAAGTTCCTTGCAAAAGCGTGCCCTAGGCTGATTGGCATAATGGTTGTTCTCTGTTCTGTTGTTGATATCTGCGTCTGTGCAGTCGAGCCAAGATGGCCCGAACATTTGGATAGTCACCTTTATCAAATTGATTGCACATGATTTTAATCAAATGAGCGCTAACTATAAATAACGTCGCAGTGCTTGCCCAGACGCGATGAGCATTAATCACCCTCATAGGGTGTTGATTGGCGCTGTTCATGCACCCAAAGACGCCATATGGCTGCACATTGCATCCAATTACCGTCATCCCGTGGGGGAATTGGCATCTTTATGTGTCTTTTATCTACTTATCCCTCATCGACAGGGGAGGGACGCCACTTAAATCAGATTTCGTGCGCGGGCTGGCGCACGACCGGCAGACGGCCTGTCGGGGACTGGCCGTCGGAGAGAAAGCATGCTTAGGGTATCTTGGTGCCTGGTCGCGCTGTCATTGACGGTTCTGGTGAATTTCGTGACGAGCAGTGCGGGGGAGTGCAGTGGGTATCGCATGGTGATGACCTCCTGGGATGTAAAGCCGATGGATACTGTAGCGCGTCTGACTCGACCGATAATCCGCCAGTTATTCTCAACACTGTCTCGTTTTTTGAGCCAATGAGGGCGGCAGTATTGACGCTGTATCTTCGAGCCCATCAGGAAGTCCGGTGCCGGCGTGGTTGCATCAAGGAGGACCTTCATCCCTGAGTGTTATCTCGATCTTTCATCAGAGGGATTTCAATTGGATAGCAAGAAACATATTTTTAACAAAAACTTCCGGTTTATGTGAGCAGAGGACTGACCTTCTGCTTGCCTGCATGGTCGGCTTTGCTATTATTCGTGAGCCTTTTTACGTACTACAACAGAGTCACTACATGGTCATCAAAGCGCAAAGCCCCGCTGGGTTTGCCGAGGAATACATCATCGAGTCCATCTGGAACAATCGCTTTCCTCCTGGATCCATTCTGCCGGCGGAGCGTGAACTGTCCGAGTTGATTGGCGTGACTCGCACCACCTTGCGCGAAGTGCTGCAGCGTCTTGCCCGTGATGGTTGGCTCACCATCCAGCATGGCAAACCGACCAAGGTCAACAATTTCTGGGAAACCTCGGGCCTCAATATCCTGGAGACCCTGGCTCGCCTCGATCAGGACAAGGTACCGGACTTGGTTGCCCAGTTGCTGTCGGCCCGAACCAACATCTGCACCATCTTCATTCGTGGCGCCATCCGCAACAACCCGGAGCAGGCTGCCGAGATCCTGCGCGGGGCCGCTGAGGTTGAGAACACGGCTGAGGCCTATGCCGAGTTCGACTACCGGCTTCATCATCAGCTATCCTTTGCCTCCGGCAATCCCATTTACGCCTTGATCCTCAACGGTTTCAAAGGTTTGTACAGCAGGGTCGGACGCTACTACTTCTCCGACAAGCAGGCCCGCGAGACGGCGGATGCCTATTACAAGGTGCTGCTGGGTTTGGCCGAAACCAAGAACCACGACGCCGTATTCATGACGGTGCGTCAGTACGGGATCGAGTCCGGCAAGTTGTGGACTCGTCTGCGCCAGGATATGCCGAGCAACCTGTGCGACAACTGATGCTCGCAGCATAAAAAAACGCGCCTTTCGGCGCGTTTTTTTATGGCTGTATCCCGCTTTCAGGCGACTGTCTTGCGATCCGGGCAGCGCCCTATGATGTCAGCGGGCAGCTCTCCGTTATCCTGCTCCAGCACTACATCGAAACCCCACAGTTGATGCAAATGCTTGAGAACCTCATGACGGGATTCCCCGAGGGGTATCCGGTTGTGGGGCACATAGCGCAGGGTAAGGGATCTGTCTCCCTTCACCGCCACGTTGTAGACCTGAATGTTGGGTTCCAGGTTGCTCAGATTGTATTGCGCCGACAGGGTGTTGCGCACCAGTCGGTAACCCTCTTCGTTATGAATGGCCGAGACCTTGAGGTAGTTCTTGAGGTCATCGTCATCGATGGCAAACAGCTTCATGTCCCGCATTACCTTGGGACTCAGGAACTGGCTGATGAAGCTCTCGTCCTTGAAGTTCTGCATGGCGAAATGCAAGGTATCGACCCAGTTGGTACCTGCATAGTCCGGGAACCAGTATCTGTCCTCTTCGGTCGGGTGTTCACAGATCCGCCGCAGATCGGTGAACATGGCAAACCCCAGGGCGTAGGGGTTGATACCCGAGTAGTAGCGGCTGTTGTAGGGAGGCTGATAGACCACGTTGGTGTGGCTGTGCAGCACCTCCATCATGAAGCGGTCGCTGATCTTCCCCTCGTCATAGAGGTGATTGAGGATGGTGTAGTGCCAGAAGGTGGCCCACCCCTCGTTCATCACCTGGGTTTGTTTCTGCGGGTAGAAGTATTGACTGATCTTGCGCACTATTCGCACGATTTCACGCTGCCAGGGCTCCAGCAGTGGTGCATTCTTCTCGATGAAGTAGAGAATGTTCTCCTGTGGTTCGGGGGGGTAGCGCCTGTCCTCGACCCCGGAGGCCTTGTGCTGCTTGGGCAGGGTGCGCCACAGTTCGTTGACCTGGGTCTGCAGGTAATCTTCCCGCGCCTTCTGGCGCCGCTTCTCTTCGGCGAGTGAAATCTTCTGGGGCCGCTTGTAGCGATCAACCCCGAAGTTCATCAGGGCGTGGCAGGAGTCGAGCAGCCGCTCGACCGCATCTATACCGTGTTTCTCCTCGCACTCCGTGATGTAGTTCTTGGCAAACAACAGGTAGTCGATGATGGAAGAGGCGTCGCTCCAGGCCTTGAACAAATAGTTGTTCTTGAAAAAAGAGTTGTGGCCATAGCAGGCGTGGGCCATTACCAGGGCCTGCATCGGCATGGTGTTCTCCTCCATCAGGTAGGCGATGCAGGGATCCGAGTTGATGACGATCTCGTAGGCCAGCCCCATCTGGCCACGTTTGTAGTTGCGTTCGGTGTGGATGAAGCGTTTGCCAAAGGACCAGTGCTGGTAACCGATGGGCATGCCCACGCTGGAGTAGGCATCCATCATCTGTTCGGCGGTGATCACCTCGATCTGGTTGGGGTAGGTATCCAGCCGATACGACTTGGCCACCCGGTCAATCTCCTGGTGATAGGTCTCCAGCAGACCGAAGTTCCAGTCAGGACCATCGTCCAGGGGGGCTATTTTTCTCGCAGTTTCTACCATATGTGCTCCCTCAAGCCGCCTGCTTCTTGAACAGCTCCCGGAATACCGGATAGATGTCCTCTACCTTGCGAATGTGTTCCATCGCGAAGTGGGGGAATTGCTCGGCCACCGACTCGTATTCGTGCCACAGGGTCTGGTGGGCGCGGGTGGTGATCTCGATGTAGGAGTAGTAACGCACCCGCGGCATGATGTCGCGCAGCAGGATCTCCCGGCACTGGGGGGAATCATCCGCCCAGTTGTCCCCATCGGAAGCTTGCGCCGCATAGATGTTCCACTGGTTGGCGGGGTAACGCTCGTTGATGATGTCGTTCATCATCTTGAGGGCGCTGGAGACGATGGTGCCGCCAGTCTCCTGGGAGTAGAAGAACTCGTGTTCGTCTACCTCCTTGGCCTGGGTATGGTGGCGAATGTAGACCACCTCCACATTCTTGTAAGTGCGGCTCAGGAACAGGTAGAGCAGGATATAGAAGCGTTTGGCCATCTCCTTGGTGGCCTGATCCATGGAGCCCGACACGTCCATCAAGCAGAACATCACCGCCTGGCTGGAGGGGACGGGCCGCTTGACGAAGTTGTTGAACTTGAGATCGAAGGTATCGATGAAGGGGACGGCCTCGATACGCCGCTTGAGTTCCCGGATCTCCTTCTCGAGCTGCGCCATCTCGGCGAAGTGATCGTTGGGCTCATCGGCGAGCAGGGCAAGCCGCTCTTCCAGCTCGCGCAGCTGTCGTTTCTTGCCCGCCTGCAAGGCCATGCGCCTGGCCAAGGAGTTCTGCAGTGACCGGACCACGTTGATGTTGGCGGGCACCCCGTTGGAGGTGTAGCCAGCCCGATAGGTTTTCATCTCCATCAGCTGGTTGAGCTGGGTTTTCTGCAAGCGGGGCAGCTCCAGATCTTCGAACAGCAGGTCCAGATACTCATCCTTGGAGATCTGGAACACGAAATCATCCGCGCCTTCCCCTTGATCCGAAGCCTGGCCTTCACCGCTGCCCTGACCACCGCCTCCTCCCTTAGGGCGGTCAATCTTGTCGCCAGAAATGAATTGATCGTTGCCAGGATGGACCATCTCCCGTTTGCCGCCCTGACCTTGATGGAAGTGGGGTTCACCGATGTCCTTGGTCGGGATACTGATGCTCTCGCCCTTGTCCACGTCCTGAATGCTGCGCTTGGAGACAGCATCCGAGACCGCTTGTTTGATCTGCTTCTTGTAGCGGCGGATGAAGCGCTGCCGATTGACAGCGCTTTTGTTTTTGCCGTTGAGCCTGCGGTCGATAAAATGCGCCATAACTCCCCCTTGAACCACGGCAGGGTCAGGATGACTTGCGTACCCTGAGATACCATTCGGAGAGCAGCCGCACCTGCTTGCGGGTGTAGCCCTTCTCCATCATCCGCTCTACAAAGTTGTCGTGCTTCTTCTGCTCTTCGGCCGACGTCTTGCTGTTGAAGGAGATAACCGGCAGCAGCTCCTCGGTGTTGGAGAACATCTTTTTCTCGATCACGGTGCGCAGCTTCTCGTAGCTGGTCCAGTTGGGATTGCGACCCGCGTTGTTGGCTCGGGCCCGCAGCACGAAGTTGACGATTTCGTTGCGAAAATCCTTCGGATTGCTGATCCCCGCCGGTTTCTCAATTTTCTCCAACTCGCTGTTGAGGGAGGCCCTGTCAAACAGCTGGCCGGTTTCCGGGTCACGGTACTCCTGATCCTGGATCCAGAAGTCGGCATAGGTGACATAGCGATCGAAGATGTTCTGCCCGTACTCCGAATAGGACTCGAGATAGGCGGTCTGGATCTCCTTGCCGATGAACTCCACGTAGCGCGGTGTCAGATAGCCCTTGATGAACTCGAGGTAACGATCATGCAGCTCCTGCGGGAACTGTTCGCGCTCTATCTGCTGCTCCAGCACATAGAAGAGGTGCACCGGGTTGGCGGCCACTTCCGCATGATCGAAGTTGAACACGCGAGAGAGGATCTTGAACGCGAAGCGGGTCGATAGGCCATTCATGCCCTCGTCCACGCCAGCGTAGTCGCGGTACTCCTGATAGCTCTTGGCCTTGGGATCCGTGTCTTTGAGGCTCTCGCCGTCATAGACCCGCATCTTGGAGTAGAGGCTGGAATTTTCCGGCTCTTTCAGGCGAGAAAGGACGGAGAACTGGCCCAGCAGCTCCAGGGTGCCCGGGGCACACTTGGCATCGGTCAGCTCGCTGTTGAACAGCAGTTTTTCATAGATCTTCACCTCTTCCGAGACGCGCAGGCAGTATGGCACCTTGACGATGTAGACCCGGTCGAGAAAGGCTTCGTTGTTCTTGTTGTTGCGGAACTGCTGCCATTCCGACTCGTTGGAGTGAGCCAGCAGTATGCCGTCGAAGGGGAGGGCGGAGAGGCCTTCGGTGCCGTTGTAGTTGCCCTCCTGGGTGGCGGTTAGCAGGGGGTGCAGCACCTTGATGGGGGCCTTGAACATCTCCACGAACTCCATCATCCCCTGGTTTGCCTTGCAGAGCGCCCCCGAGTAGGAGTAGGCATCGGCATCATCCTGGGCGTAATGTTCCAGCATGCGGATATCGACCTTGCCGACCAGGGAGGAGATGTCCTGGTTGTTGTCATCGCCGGGCTCTGTCTTGGCGATGGCAATCTGATCGAGGATGGAAGGGCTGACCTTCTCCACCTTGAACTTGGTGATGTCCCCGCCAAACTCGTGCAGCCGTTTGGCTGCCCAGGGCGACATGATGGGGCGCAGATAACGGCGCGGGATGCCGTACTCTTTTTCCAGGATCTCGCCATCTTCCTCGATGTCGAACAGGCAGAAGGGGTGATCGTTGACCGGTGAGCCCTTGATGCGATAAATGGGCACTTTCTGCATCAGAGATTTCAGCTTCTCGGCGAGGGACGACTTGCCGCCGCCGACAGGGCCGAGCAGATAAAGAATTTGCTTCTTCTCCTCGAGCCCCTGGGCCGAGTGTTTGAGGTAGGAGACGATCTGTTCGATGGCCTCTTCCATGCCGTAGAAGTCTTTGAAGGCGGGATAGCGTGCGACGACGCGATTGGAAAACAGGCGGCTGAGGCGCGGATTGACCGAGGTGTCGATCATTTCCGGCTCGCCAATGGCAACCAGCAGCCGCTCGGCGGCGGAGGCGTAGCAGGATTTGTCCTGTTTGCACATATCCAGGAACTCCTGGATGCTGTACTCCTCCTCTCTGGCTTTCTCATACCGCTGTTGATAGTGCTCGAAGATGCCCATAAATTAGCCCTCGATTTAGTCGCTTACCCTGAAAAGAGTGGATCACTACTTTTGTTCTGTTTACCTCTTAAGCCTAGTCAACAGCCCCCAGTAATCCATCAACATCATTGGTTTAAGTTTACAAGGAAGCTTCCCGATCCTGATGTGGGAAGGAACAGCCAGTGTTCTTTGTATGTTACTGACTGTTAAATTATTTCTGCCATGACAGTGAGGTAAATGTCAAAGACATAAAAAATAAATATTTATATGGCAGGGACAGGAAACGAGACCCTGTGATGTGGAGAAACCACAGGCCAGATGGCGCAAGGGAGACGAGGGGATTGGCAGTGAAATGGCATTGCGCTTACGTTAACGTAATGGTGTTTGTTTGGTGCTTAAGCTCTAATTTTTACATTGACGCTACATTCTGGCTGCACTAGATTGGCCCTGTGTCGAGCAGTCATCGCTTTAGCAAGAGAGCGGGTGATTGTGCAGATACTAAGCTCTGTTTAAGCACGTTTCCGTTGGCTTGACCCTCGCATCCGCGAGGGTCTTATTTTTTCGGCGCCCGGTAAACATCCTTAGAAAATAGCGGGGTAGGCTCGTGATACCGCTGCCAGCACGTCGGCGAAGGGATGGGCTGCCAATTGGCCAAAACCCGCCAGGTTCTTTGCCTTGACGCGAGTGGAGAGCGGAGTGGCGATGCCGCACAGGAAGCGGGTCAGCACGCGGGGATCCTGGCTCTTGCCAAGGGTGACAAAGGGATCGCACCAGGCACGCAGACCGTGCTCATTGGGCAGGGGCTGGCTTGGCAGCACGGGCAGGTTGGCAATTTCCCCCCGACAGACGGAGCAGTGCCCGCAATGGGTGGGCGCCTGCTGGTCGGCAAAATAGCGGGCCAACTCGTGGCTCAGGCATCGGGTTGAGGTAAAGAAGGCCAACAGCGCCTGCAGTCTGGCCAATTCACTCTGCTCTTTTTGCGTGAACAGGTCGTGCAGCCGTGTGGCCAGGGGCTCGATGGCAAGATCCTGGCGCAATACCCGATACACTTCCGTCATCTGTTTGCTCTCGAGCTCGATCCAGCCCTGTTGCTGCAGATAATCCAGCGCCGCCGCCGCGCGGTGCCGCTCGCCCTGATATCCCTGCCAGAGCGCCTCGAAGTCCATGGTGCACCAGCTGCGAGCCCGGGGGGCACAGGCAAAAAGCTGCTCCAGAAACTGGCGGCGGTCGGGATTGAAACGAGCCAGGATCTCCCCCTTGTCCAGCACGAACTTGAAGCGATATTCGGCGAAGTAGCTGTAGGCCGGCGCAATGACCCCCTCCATTTCCAGATAGACCAGCAGGGTCTTGAGGGGCAGTTGGCGAATATTGGTGTCGTTGGAGAGCCGCAGCAGACCAAACTCCCACTCACTGCCGCTTTGTTGCACCGTCTCGAGCAGCGCCAGTATGGCTGATCTGTCCGGGGTATCCCCATAGACGAAATTCTCCAGCACCGGCAACTGGGCGCGATTGGCCAGCACGACGCAGCGGGAGGGCAGACCATCGCGGCCGGCGCGGCCTATCTCCTGGCTGTAGTTTTCGATGGATTTGGGCAGATCGTAATGAATGACCCGGCGGATATCGGCCTTGTCGATGCCCATGCCGAAGGCGATGGTGGCGACGATGCAATCCTGCTTGCCTGCCATGAAGTCATGCTGGATCCGGCTACGCACGTCGCTATCGAGCCCGGCATGATAGGCGCAGGCCCTGATGCCTGCCCGCTGCAGGCGCTCGGCACACTGCTGCGCACTGTGCTGCAGGGTGACATAGACGATGGTGGGCGCCGCGGGCTCCTTCAGGATCTCGGCAATCAGCCACTCATCGCGCGCCTCGGGAGGCAGGGGAACGACGGCGAGATCCAAGTTGGGGCGATAGAAGCCGGTCACCACCAGGTCTTCCTTATCTATGCCGAACTTGGCCTGCATGTCTGCCATCACCGCCGGGGTGGCGGTGGCAGTGAGCAGCAATACCTGGGGAATGGCGAGCTCGCGGCGATGACTCGGCAGCTTCAGATAGTCCGGGCGAAAGTTGTGGCCCCACTCCGAGATGCAGTGCGCCTCATCCACCACCAGCATCGAGATCGGCACCCCGGCGATAAAGCGGCGAAAGCGTTCGTTCTTGAGGCGCTCCACCGAGATCATCAGGATCTTCAACTGGCCGTCGCTGGCCTGCTGCATCACTCGTCGACTCTCTTCCGCCGTCAGGCTCGAATCCAGGCTGGCAGCGGCTATGCCCTTGCTCTTCAAAAAGGCGAGTTGATCGTGCATCAGGGCGATCAGCGGCGAGATAACCAGGGTCAGGTGGGGCAGGGCGAGGGCGGGCAATTGATAGCAGAGGGATTTGCCCGCGCCGGTCGGGAAGATGGCGGCCGCACTCTTGCCCGCCAACAGGCGGCTGATCACCGCCTCCTGACCGGGTCTTAACCGATCAAAACCGAAGTGACGGGTCAACAGGGAGGGGATCATGGCAAGGCTCCAGCACGAACAAAGAGCGGCATCATACCACCATTGGGGGCAGGCGGGCCGGCCGAGGGACTGGAGTGGCGCTATTTTGACCGACGTTGATATTGTGTTATCGCTTTGTTGTAGATTTTTTGTGAGGTAACCCTGATATTTTTCAGTGATTATGTGGAAAAAACCGATGGCAGATGGGATATTCGTTGCCGCAGTCCCGCGCGTACTGGACAGGTCCAGAAGAAGACTTGCCAGGACAGACCACGCCGGTGAGAGACCGGGGTGACGGCGTGCGGGAGATTGCAAACAGGACTCATGATTCAAGCACCCAAGCGTGCACAGGGACTATTTGATGACACAACAACACCCCCTCATAAGACTGGTCAACAGCACCAGTCTGGTTAGCCAGATCCTGGTCGGTCTGGTACTCGGTATCTTCCTCGCTATGTTCATGCCGGAATGGGCAAAGGCAGCGGGCCTGCTTGGCAGCCTGTTCGTCGGTGCACTGAAGGCGGTCGCGCCGCTGCTGGTATTCGTACTGGTCATGGCGGCGATCATCGGTCACAAACAGGGCCAGAAGACCAGCATTCGCCCGCTGCTGGCACTCTATCTGTTTGGCACCTTCGCCGCCGCCGTGGTCGCGGTGCTGGCGAGCTTCCTGTTCCCCTCCAACCTGCATCTGGTGGCGAACAGTGCCGAGATCACGCCTCCTGGCGGCATCACCGAGGTGCTGCAGACCCTGCTGTTCAACGTGGTGACCAACCCGGTGAAGGCGCTGATGGATGCCAACTACATCGGCATTCTGGCCTGGGCCATCGGCCTTGGCATCGCCATGCGCCATGCCAATGAGAGCACCAAGGCGCTGATCACCGACTTGTCCCACGGGGTCTCCACCATCGTCAAGGCGGTGATCCGCTGCGCCCCCCTCGGCATCCTGGGTCTGGTCGCTTCCACGCTGGCCGAGACCGGCTTCGGTGCCCTGCTCGGTTACGCCCAGTTGCTGGTGGTGCTGATCGGTTGCATGCTGTTCATCGCCTTCGTGGTCAACCCGCTCATCGTGTTCTGGAAGATCAAGCGCAACCCCTATCCGCTGGTGCTGACCTGCCTGAAAGAGAGCGGCGTGACCGCCTTCTTCACCCGCAGCTCCGCCGCCAACATCCCGGTCAACATGGCCCTGTGCGAGAAGCTGCGTCTGCCGGAAGACACCTATGCGGTCTCCATCCCGCTGGGCGCCACCATCAACATGGCCGGTGCTGCCATCACCATTACCGTGCTCTCCATGGCAGCGGTACATACCCTGGGGATGGAAGTGGATCTGGCCACCGCCATCCTGCTCTCCGTGGTCGCCACCATCAGTGCCTGTGGTGCCTCCGGTGTGGCCGGCGGCTCCCTGCTGCTGATCCCGCTGGCGTGCAGCCTGTTTGGCATCAGCAACGACATCGCCATGCAAGTCGTTGCCGTGGGCTTCATCATCGGTGTGCTGCAAGACTCCGCCGAGACGGCCCTCAACAGCTCCACCGACGTGCTGTTCACCGCTGCTGCCTGCATGGCCGAAGATGAGACCCTGCTGGACGCCGCGCCCCTGTCGCGTGAAGCCTGATAACCAAAGGCTTGATAACGAAAGCCTGATAACAAGGCATCAAGCCTGCGAAAACGCCCTCCTGTGAGGGCGTTTTTTTATGCCTGTGATCAAGATCCGAATGTCCTGCCGGACGTCCAGTCCCAAGGGGGCTGGGTCATAGCGCCATGCCGGCCTGAACTTGCATCGGGGTAATGGCCCTTCACCTTCGCCATTGCTGCAAACCCTCAAACCCTCAACCATCATCCCAATCCTTGCCAGGCTTCGCAGCCGTTGTGCACCAACTCCAGGCTGCTGCGCGTGGGCGCGTTGTTATCTCCGATGAGCAGGACGCAGGCAGGGTATGGGAAGGATCACCGAAGGAGAAGGGGGCAGAGGGCGCTTGCGTTGCAAGAGGCCGCTTGTCGGCATGAGGAGGTGAACGCCTAGGGAGGAGAGGCGAGAGTGTCTGGCGTGATGGTCTGTCATCGGCAGGCTGCCGCGCTGACGCTCTGGTGAGGGGCTTGCATCGTGAACCAGTGAACGAAGGTAGCGCCCAAAGTGAACCGAGCCCGCTCAGTGGGGCAATGAGCGAAGAAAGGGGGTGGGGCCTTGGGCCATTCACGACCCCACGATGGCGTCAGTCATTCCCTCCACACTGCGCCCATAAAAAATGCCCGCCAGGGTTGGCGGGCATGGATGGGTCAATAGACCGCGGTTATCAGAACAGCTGGTACAGGATGGCGGAGATGGCAATCAGGCCCATGGCCGCCACGAAGACGTTGCTGATCTGGCCCTGGTATTTCGCCATGGCCGGTACGCGCTTGATGGCGTACATCGGCATCAGGAACAGGATGGTCGCGATGATGGGGCCACCCAGGGATTCGATCATGCCAAGGATGGAGGGGTTGATCACGGCCACTGCCCACAGGGTCAGGATGAAGAAGGCGATGATGAACAGCTCGACCTTCTTGGTGTTCGGGGTCTTGCCGGACTTGCGCATGTTCTGGACGATCATGCCCTTCAGGCCTTCACGGGCACCCAGGTAGTGACCGAAGAAGGAGGAGACAATGGCCACGAAGGCAACCAGAGGGCCGAAGTAGGAGATGATCGGGCTCGCATGCTGGTTGGCCAGGTAGGAGAGCACGGCGATGTTCTGGGACTTGGCTTCTGCCAGCTGGGCCGGTGTCAGGCTCATCACGCAGGAGAAGACGAAGAACATCACGAAACCCAGCAGGATCATGGCGGTGCGCTTCAAGATGGCGTCGGACTTGGCAACGGCGTTGTCACCATAGTCGCGGCGCTGGGCCAGGGCGAAGCTGGAGATGGCCGGGCTGTGGTTGAAGGAGAACACCAGTACCGGAATGGTCAGCCACAGGGTGGTGGCGAAGTCCTTGGCGGACGGCACTTGGGAGAGGGCCGCACCGGTCCAGTCCGGGATGAGGTAGAGGGAGATGCCCGCCAGGATGGCGATGAGCGGATATACCAGGAACTCGGTGACCTTGAGCATCAGCTTTTCACCGGCCAGCATGACCGACATCATGCCCATGATGAGCACGATGGAGAGGATCCAGCGCGGCGGTGCAGTCATCTGCAACTGGTTCACCATGAAGCTCTCGACCGTGTTGGTGATGCCCACGCCGTAGATCAGCACGATGGGGTAGATGGCGAAGAAGTAGAGCAGGGTGATCAATTTGCCTGCGCCGATCCCGAAGTGCTCTTCTACCACCTGGGTGATGTCGGCGCCGGGATTCTTGGAAGACAGCACGAAGCGGGCCAGCCCGCGGTGAGCCAGGTAAGTCATGGGACCGACCAGCAGTGCCATGACCACCAGTGGCCAGAAGCCACCCATGCCTGCGTTGATCGGCAGGAACAGGATGCCCGCGCCGACGGCGGTCCCAAACAGACTGATCACCCAGGTGGTGTCCTGTTTGTTCCAGCTGCGCGCTTGCAGCGGCTGCGTTCCTTGCGTTTGTGTGGTCGCGGCGTCTTGCGCGCCGGTGACAGTATTAGACATGTGTCTCACCCCGAATGTGTGTTTTGTTGAGTCGGCGCAAGAATACTTTCTTTTTAATCAAAAATGTTGATCAAATTCACCTTTGTTGAGCCGGAATCCCTACTTTCTTATGGAAATGTGATCAAAAGAATAAAAAATCAAAATTTCTTTATCATCCTCAATGTTAGTTGAGTGTTAAATGGATAATTTCTCAGCGGCGCTAGTTAATGGAATGTTATCTCGACAGGTGCTGGGCTAGCTGGCGGATCATGCTGGCCGTGGCGCCCCAGATGAAAGAATCTTGCCAGGGGATCCAATAAATGGTGTGGCTCCTGCCACCCCGGGGAAGGGTCAGGGCGATGTGGTGCGCCGGGTTGAGCAAGTGGCTCAGGGGGACCTCGAAGGCCTGCTCCACTTCATCCGGGCTCAGGGTGAGCCGATAGTCGGCATCCACCTGGGCGAGTACCGGCAAGACATCGTAGAGGGAGATGGTATTGAGGGGGGTGAGGCTGCCGATGACCCGGATCTGGGAGGCGGGGATCCCAAGTTCTTCATGAGTCTCCCGCAGGGCCGTCTGGATGAGGTTTTCATCCTCCGGATCCTGGCGGCCGCCGGGGAAGCTTATCTGGCCAGGATGGTGGCGCAGTTGGGTGCTGCGCCGGGTCAACAGCAGGTGAAGTCCAGTGGGACGTTCCACCAGGGGAAGCAGCACGGCGGCCGGCTTGAGTCCTGCCAGCATCAGGCGATGGGCCGGGGCAGGACGCTGCAGCAGGAAACGGGTCAGCAACTCGGTGCGATTCAAAGCCATAACCCGTGACCCCGCAGTGAGGGGCGAAGAGTGACGGGGCACACTGCCCGCTTCCGATGGGTGTCGCTCATCTCGTGCTTTCTCTCCTTGACGTTGATTTGTCCAATGGCTGGTTTAGTGCGTATCCAGCAGCGGCAGAATGCGGGCCACCTTGTCGTAGGTCTCCTGATATTCGCTGTCGACCTCGGAGTCGGCGATGATGCCGCCGCCCGCCCAGCAGTGGATCTGCCCCGCTTCGGCGATCAGAGTGCGGATGCTGATGCTGGTGTCCATGCGGCCATGCTGGCTCAGGTAGCCGATGCTGCCGCAGTAGGCGTTGCGCCGTTGGGGCTCCAGCTCCTCGATGATCGCCATGGCGCGGATCTTGGGCGCGCCGGTGATGGAGCCGCCGGGGAAGCAGGCCCGCAGCAGATCCACCCCTTGCCAGCAGGTATCCAGCTCCCCGTGAATGGTGGAGACCAGGTGATGGACGGCGGGGAAAGACTCCACCGCAAACAGATGGGGCACGCTGACCGAACCCGGCCGGCTCACCCGGCCGATGTCGTTGCGCAAGAGATCCACGATCATCAGATTCTCGGATCTGTCCTTGTCGGCACGGGCCAGCTCGTCGGCGCGGGCCTGATCGACCAGCGGATCCGGGTGACGAGGGCGGGTGCCCTTGATGGGTTTGGTTTCGATGTGGCGACCATCGAGCAAAAGGAAGCGCTCGGGCGAGAGGCTCAGGATCGCACTCTCAGGCAGGCGCATAAAGGCCGAAAAGGGCGCCTTGTTGGCGGCGCTGAGGGCGAGGTAGGCGGACCACTCATCCCCCTGATAGGGAGCGCTGAAACGCTGGGTGAGATTGATCTGGTAGCAGTCTCCCGCCGCCAGATAGGCCTGGATGCGGGCAAACTTCTCGCCATACTCGGCCCGGCTCATGTTGCTCTGCCAGGGACCTCGCAGGGTAAAGGGCTGGATGGGGGAGGCGTACTGCGCCGTCAGCCAGTGCAATCGGCGGGCAAGCCCCGCCTCGTCACCCCAATGCACCAGTTGCCAGCGATCGGTCGCGACCTCTCGCAGCAGTGCCCAGTCGTAGATCCCGACTGCCATGTCCGGCACCTGGATGTCGGCCTGCGCCTGGGTTGGCAAGCGCTCGAAACGCCGCCCCAGATCGTAACCAAAGAGCCCGAGGGCGCCACCGATAAAAGGAAGATCGGCGCCGATGACATCACTCTGAATGGGCTGCAGCTCCCCCAGCAGGGCCAATTGCGTGCTGGCGAGCAGGGCGAGGGGGTCCTCATCGCTTCGCACCGTGCCCTCGGCCTGGCGCACGAGCGTGCAGGCTCCCCGGGTTTCCAGGGTGGCGAGGGGATCGGCGGTGATGATGTCGAAGCGATTGTCGGCGCCAAGGGGCCCGGCGGATTCCAGCAAGATGGTCCAGGGTTGTCGCTGCAGGCGGCCAAACAGGGTGTGAAGGGATGTTTGGGGGTCGAAATGGTGGATATGCAGTCTTGGTTTCATTTTTTGTTACACAGGCAACAGTTTGCACCCAGCTCCCTAGCCGGTAAGGGTGCTCAAGCGTATCATGACCGCCGGCATTTACAGAAAAACACGTCATAAAAACACGCCCTGCCTGTCGCGCTGTGTATGCACCGCACTAAGGCTCGGCTCAAATGGAAGCCCTTGCTCGCATTGCTTGAGACAAGGACCAGTGAGGATGATATGAGCATCATTAAAAAACAGGACTTTATTGATTCTATTGCCGACGCCCTGCAGTACATCTCCTTCTACCACCCCCTCGATTTCGTCCAGGCCGCCAAGGCTGCCTATGACCGCGAGATCAACCCGGCCGCCAAGGATGCCCTGGCCCAGATCCTGATCAACTCCCGCATGTCCGCGGAAGGCCACCGTCCTCTGTGCCAGGACACCGGCATCGTCACCTGTTTCGTCAAGATTGGCATGAAGGTGCAGTGGGACAGCGACATGACAGTGCAGGAGATGGTGGACGAGGGCACCCGCCGTGCCTACACCAATCCGGACAACCCGCTGCGTGCCTCCGTGCTGGCCGATCCGGCCGGCAGTCGCAAGAACACCAAGGACAACGCCCCGGCCGTGGTGCACATCGACATGGTGCAGGGTGACAAGGTGGAAGTGAGCATCGCCGCCAAGGGCGGTGGCTCCGAGAACAAGTCCAAGATGGTGATGCTCAACCCGTCCGACGACGTGGTCGAATGGGTGCTGAAGACGGTGCCGACCATGGGTGCTGGCTGGTGCCCCCCCGGCATGCTCGGCATCGGCATTGGCGGCACCGCCGAGAAGGCGGCGGTGCTGGCCAAGGAAGCCCTGATGGAGCACATCGACATTCAGGAGCTGATCGCCCGTGGCCCGCAAACCACGGAAGAGAAGCTGCGGGTGGATCTCTATGACAAGGTCAACAAGCTCGGGATCGGTGCCCAGGGTCTGGGTGGCCTCACCACAGTGCTGGATGTGAAGGTGAAATCCGCGCCGACTCACGCCGCCTCCAAGCCGGTGGTGATGATCCCCAACTGCGCAGCCACCCGCCACGTTCACTTCGAGCTGGATGGCTCGGGCCCGGCGGAGCTGACCCCGCCCAAACTGGAAGACTGGCCACAGATCACCCGCGAGTCCGGCGGCAACGTGCGCCGGGTCAACGTGGACGGCATCACCAAGGCCGAGCTGGCCAGCTGGAAGAGCGGGGATACCGTGCTGCTCTCCGGCAAGATCCTGACCGGTCGCGACGCGGCCCACAAGCGCATCGCCGACATGCTCAAAAATGGTGAAGGCCTGCCGGAAGGGGTCGATTTCACCAATCGCTTCATCTATTACGTCGGTCCGGTGGATGCGGTCCGTGACGAAGTGGTCGGCCCGGCGGGTCCCACGACCTCCACCCGGATGGACAAGTTCACCGACATGATGCTGGGGGAGACCGGTCTCATCGGCATGATAGGCAAGTCCGAGCGCGGTCCAAAGACGGTGCAGAGCATCAAGGAGCACCAGGCTGTCTATCTGATGGCCGTGGGGGGCGCCGCCTACCTGGTGGCCAAAGCCATCAAGAAGGCGCGGGTGGTGGCCTTCGCCGATCTCGGCATGGAAGCCATCTACGAGTTCGAGGTGGAAGACATGCCGGTGACGGTCGCCGTCGACTCCCAAGGCAACAATATCCATGAAACCGGCCCGGCCTACTGGTCGGCCAAGATTGCCGAGCTGGACGTCAAACTCTCCTGAGTCGTGTTGACGGGCATGCCAGCCATGGGATGCCTGAACATGCAAGGCTTGGTTTTGGGCTCACGGCAATGATAAAAGGCGACCTCAGGGTCGCCTTTTGCATGGGTGAAAGAGCGTCATTTCCATTCCAGACCCAGCCTCCAGACCCAGAGCCCTGATAACCGCCAATGGCTACCGTTCATGACTGCCTAGGTTGGATGCACTATCCATCACCACGCCTTCCTTAGCCTTCGTTTCCCCATCAGCCAGTCTCAGTGATTGAGATAGATATCCTGACCACCGTAACCAAGGTTCGGGTGATGGGGGAGGCGTTGTGACTCGAAGAACCGAGTCAGCACGCCGGTACCTTGCCCCAGTCTCTTCAACTTGGCGCGATCCAGGGCGACCTGTTCGGGTAGCCAGGTCAGCACGGCGGCGCAGTGGCCGTTGCCGAGGCTCTGCTCCAGCATGCGCTGCCAGTTCTTGATCTTGGCACCGTGCACCACCAACACCCGGGCGGGATCGATCCCCTGCGCCTGCCACTGCTCGGCCACTGGCAGGCCAGGGGGGGCGATGAGCAGGATCCAGCCGCCATTATCCTGACTGAGCCGTCCCAGCTCGCTCAGCAGCGGCGTCTCGGGCTGTGCGGCCTGCTCTACCTTGGCCTGGTGGCGAGTGGGCCAGGGGGCCATCAGACCGGCAGGGGAGGATGGGATAGGGTGGCTCAGGGGCTGGCTCATATGTTTTCCTGTATGAATAACCATGCTGTATGCGTATACAGTAGTTGTAACGAGCGCCAGTGACAAGTCGTTTTCGGTCAAAAATGTGAGCCCACTAACAGGATGTTTTGTTATCTAATTGAATTTAAATGAAATTTACACTCAACCTAAGTTGGGTGTTTTTTGCGCTATGGACAAAGCGGGGGCAGGGGGTCATGGTTATACAGTATGTATGACAAGGAGGGATCGGGATGGATGTCAGCACCTTGCAACGACTGGACGCCAATATTCTGCTCGGGATCATCAACGAAAAGCTGCGGCTGGAGTGCGATGGTCTGGAGGAGCTGTTGGCCTACTACGACATGACGGAAGATCAGCTGGCCGCGCGTTTGCAGCAGATCGGCTATCACTACGACCCCATGAGCAACCAGTTCAAGGCTCATGGGTAATATGACGAGAAAAGGTGCTCCAACTGGGGCACCTTTCTTTTATTGTGGAAATGATCCTGTGAAGATTGAAATCGCTTTCACATCCATTCAGGAATGTCGTTATTTTCATGTATTTTCAAACGCTTTCAAGTATTGAAAACCTATTCATGAACATGCTCGTTTCGTTTTTATATAACCACATGATTTATTTGAATATTAACATTTAATCTAATCTTGATTTGGAAAGGGTTTTCAGGCTTGAACTGTCATTTCCATACGTTAAAGTGTGACTCGCGTTAACGTTTCATTCAGCGGTTTTGGCTAGTATGCTCATGCCGGAACATATTCAGATATAACAACAGTGCCGGTCCCGAGATGGGATAACATTTTTATTTGTAACGAAGGAAAATGGTGTATGGCTACCAAGAAGAAGACAGACCAGGATCTCCAACTGGATAAAGATCAGCTTAAAGCGAGCATCGTGCGTCACCTGCGTTCTACCTTGGGGACAAGCGAACAGAAAGCCTCGCCGGAAGCGTGGTGGAAAGCGACGGCCGCCGCCGTCAACGAGCAGGTATACGAGCGCCTGACCCGTACTCAGCAGACTCACTTCAAGAAAGATACTCGTGCGATTCACTATCTCTCTGCTGAATTCCTGATGGGGCGCCTGACTTCCAACAACCTGCACAACCTCTCCCTTTACAAGACCTGCGAAGAGGCCTTGGGGGAACTCGGTCTGGAACTGACCGATCTGTGCGAGCAAGAGCCTGACATGGCCCTTGGCAACGGCGGCCTTGGCCGTCTGGCCGCTTGCTTCATCGACTCTCTCGCCACCCTGAACTACCCGGCCGTGGGTTACGGCATTCACTACGAGCACGGCTTGTTCCGTCAGGAATTCCAGGATGGCCGCCAGATCGAGCGTCCGGACTCCTGGCGCGAATACGGCAACCCCTGGGAGATTTGCCGTCCCGAATCGGTGCAGGAGATCCCGCTCTATGGCTACGTGGAGACCGTATTTGGCGACAACGGCGGCCTGAAAAAGGTGTGGCACGCCGGTCGCAAGATCAAAGGGGTGCCCTGGGATATCCCGGTTGTCGGCTTTGGCGGTCACACCGTCAACATCCTGCGGCTGTGGGAGTCCCGTGCCTCCGAATTCTTCGACTGGGACGTGTTCAACGCCGGTGGTTATGTCGATTCCCAGGCGGAGAAGGCCCAGGCCGAGACCATCTCCAAGGTGCTCTACCCGAACGATGAGACGGATGCCGGCAAAGAGCTGCGTCTGATCCAGCAATATTTCTTCTGCGCCTGTTCCATCAAGGACATCATGCGCCGTTACAAGCGCGCCCATGGCAGCGACTTCAGCAACTTCGCCGCCCAGATCGCCATCCAGCTCAACGATACCCACCCGACCGTGGCCATTCCCGAGCTGATGCGCGTACTGGTGGATGAGGAAGGGCTGAGCTGGGAGGCCGCCTGGGCCATCAGCTACGGGGTCTTCTCCTACACCAACCACACCCTGCTGCCGGAAGCGCTGGAGAAGTGGAGCGTCAGCCTGTTCGAGAAGGTACTGCCTCGTCACCTCGAGATCATCTACGAGATCAACGCCCAGTTCCTGAACAAGCTGGTGGATCCCAAGTGGCCGGGCGACGATGCCATCAAGGCCAAGCTCTCCATCATCGAAGAGGGGACGGTGCGCAAGGTACGTATGGGCAACCTGTGTGTCATCGGCTCTTCCAAGGTCAACGGTGTGGCCGAAATCCACTCCAAGCTGGTGAAGGAGGATCTCTTCCCCGAGTTCGCCGCGCTGTGGCCAGAGAAGATGTGCAACGTCACCAACGGCGTGACCCCGCGCCGCTGGCTGCTGGCCTGCAACCCCGAACTCGCCGCCCTCTACAACGAGGTGGTGGGCAAGGAGTGGCCGCTGCAACTGGACAAGCTGCGCACCGTTACCCAGTTTGCCGACGACAAGGCATTCCAGCAGCAGTTCATGACCATCAAGCGCCACAACAAGGAGAAGCTGGTCAAGGTGATCAAGGACGAGACCGGCATAGAGGTGAGCGCGGAGGCGATCTTCGACGTGCAGATCAAGCGCCTGCACGAGTACAAGCGCCAACAGCTGAACCTCATCCACATCATGGCGCTCTATCGCCGTCTGCTGGCGAACCCCGACTACGACATGCACCCGCGGGTGTTCATCTTCGGCTCCAAAGCGGCCCCTGGCTACAAGCTGGCCAAGGACATCATCTATGCCATCAACAAGCTGGCTGAGCGGGTCAACAACGACGCTCGCATCCAGGGCAAGCTGAAAGTGGTGTTCATGCCGAACTACCGGGTGAGCCTGGCCGAGAAGATGATCCCGGCAGCGGACGTGTCCGAGCAGATCTCCACCGCTGGCTACGAAGCCTCGGGGACCGGCAACATGAAGATGGCACTGAACGGCGCCATCACCATCGGCACCCTGGACGGGGCCAACATCGAGATCGCCGAGGAAGCGGGTGCCGAAAACTGCGCCATCTTCGGGCTGAACGTGGACGAGGTAAAGGCGTTGAAGAGCCGGGGCTACAACCCCTATGACTTCTACTATGCCAACTCCGAGCTCAAGGCCGTGCTGGACTGGTTCGATACCGACTACTTCACGCCGGGTCGTCCGGGCGAGCTCTCCTCCATCAAGCGCTCCTTGCTGGAAGGGGGGGATCCTTACCTGACCCTGGCGGACTTCGCTTCCTACTCGGATGCCCACAAGCTCATCGATACCTGGTATCGGGATCCGGCGCTCTGGGCGAAGAAGGCCATCATCAACTCGGCCACCATGGGCAAGTTCAACTCCGACCGCTCCATCCAGGATTACGTGGACCGGATCTGGAATCTGAAAGCCTGCAACGTCGGCTAAGTGCGTTGACTCCCAAACCCCCGCATCGCGGGGGTTTTTTATTTCATGAAGAATGGATTTTACAGGGTGAGTTCACTGCCAGAGGTGCACATGGTGGATGATATTATGTGCGAAATGGTGGGAAGACAGCGGGATTTGTGGAGACAAGAAAGGCCCCGTCAGGGGCCTTGTCGAGGGGAAGGAGAGACGCCTTCTCAGTGCAGGATATCGCCGAAGCAATAGGCCAGCAGGGTCAGGATGACGGTGAACACCAGGTTCAGCACCAGACCGGCCCGCATCATCTCGCGCTGCTGGATATGACCGCTGGCGAAGACGATGGCGTTGGGCGGCGTGGCCACCGGCAGCATGAAGGCGCAGGAGGCGCCGACCGCGATGAGCACGGAGACGACGATGGGGGAGACCCCCAGCGCTTCGGCCACCCCGGCAAACAGCGGCACCAGCAGGGCGGCGGTGGCGGTGTTGGAGACCAGCTCGGTCAGGAACACCACGAAAGCCGCGAGGCAGAGCAGGATCACGAAGATCGGCATGGTGGACAGGCTGCTGGAGAGGTGCTCCGCCAGGAAGGCGTTGGCACCGGTCTGCTTCAAGATGGAACTCAGGGTCAGGCCGCCCCCGAACAGCAGCAGCACGCCCCAGTCGGTGTTCTGGTTGATGTCATCCCAGTTGGCCACCCGGCTGACGGCGATGGCGAGGATGGCCCCCATGGCGATCAGGGTATCGAACTGGGGAATGCCCCCCAGCGCCGAGGCGATGGGCTGGGAGCCAATCCACAGCAGCACCGTGGTCAGGAAGATGGCCAGGGTCGTCTTGCGCTGACCGGTCCACTCGATGGTGACTTTCTCGGTGCTGACCTGATGGGAGAGGTCGGGACGGGTGACCAGGTAGAGCAGGCCGATGCCCACCGGCATGAAGATGAGCACCACGGGAATGCCGAATTTCAGCCAGTCGGTGAAGCCAAGGCCCATCTGGGCTGCAGCGATGGCGTTGGGGGGGCTGCCCACCAGGGTGCCGATGCCGCCGATGCTGGCGCTGTAGGCGACGCCCAGCAGGACGAAGACCAGGGTACGGCGCTCCTTGTGGACGTCGAGCCCCTTGAGCATGCCAAGGGCGAGCGGCAGCATCATGGCGGCGGTGGCGGTGTTGCTGATCCACATGGAGAGGGCGGCCGTGATGGTGAACAGTACGATGGCTGCCCAGCCGAGGTGCCCCTTGGCCAGTTGCATCACCTTGGCGGCGATCTGGGTATCCAGCCCCTGTTTGGAGAGGGCCGCCGCCAGGGCGAAGCCGCCAAAGAAGAGGAAGAGCACGGGGTTGGCGAAGTCGGTGAGCGACTTGCTCATGTCAAACACCCCGAGCAGGGTGGCCAGCACCGGGATCGAGATGGCGGTGATGGTGATGTTCACCGCCTCGGTCAACCAGAGGATGGCGATGAAGATGAGGATGGCGAGCCCCTTGTTGACCATGGGATCAAAGGGGAGCCAGGCGAGCATGGCACAGAGCAAGAGGACGTCAGCGATGACGATCCCGGCCTTGACGTCGAGCCAGCGTGGGGGGGCAGAGGGTACGGCAGAGGTATGCATGATGTGTTCTCGGTTAATTTATGGTTGTTGTTGTGTTGCCGAGGTTACATTTGATCCCCTGTTTGAAACAGGGGTAAGTGAGCAAAGCATGTGGCGTCTCACAGAGTTAAAAAGAAATTAAACACCATGAAAACAAAAATTAAACATTGTGTTTTCATTTGTCCTGGGGAAGGGAGGAGAGCAGCCACTCCTTGAACAGACTCTTTGGCAGCGAGCCGCTGCGCTGGGCCAGGATCTGCCCGCGCTGGAACACCATCAGGGTGGGGATGCTGCGAATGCCGTAGCGACTGGCGATGGCACTCTCTTTCTCGGTATCGAGTTTGACGAAACGGATGCGCGGTGCGAGTTCTCGTGCCATCTCCTGAAACACCGGGGCAAACTGCAGGCAGGGGCCGCACCAGCTGGCCCAGAAATCCACCACGACCGGCAGGTCGGAGGCAATCAGGGTGTCGAACTGATCGCTGCGTCCCGTGACCGGGGCGAGACCAAACAGGGGCTCCCGGCAGCGACCGCACTTCGCGGTCAGGTCCACTTTCTCGCTGGGCAGGCGATTGCGGGTAAAGCACTGGCTACAATAGGTAGTGATAGATGACATAATTGCGTCCTTATTTCATTGCCTTGCAACAACTTTGTTGCATTGATCGCGCCGACTAACGGTAACATAGCAGCCAGTTATTTTTCACAGTTGGCGGTCCGGCCGTGACACCTCGTCACCGGATAGTTGACCATGACATGAGAATCGAGACGGGATGAAGAGTGTTGCACGCGTCAATCGTGTTGTCCTGAGCCTTATCATCGCATCTTTGCTGGGGTTTTCGGCCTATTGCTGGCAACTGCTCAGCCAGCAGCAGCGTGCCTCCGAGTTGAGCATGGCCGCCGAGCTGGTCCTCAACCGCATCAATACCGACACCGTCTATCTGCTGGGCCGCGAGAAGGCCAGCGATGGCAGTGTGCAGCAGCGGCTCAGCCTGCTATCCAGCGTGCTCGACAAATTTGTGACCCAGATACGTGAAGACCCGGATCTCGCCGACGATCCCAAGTCCCAGGCGCTGCAAAAGGACATCGACGGTTATCTGCTGGATCTCGCCAGGCTCTACACCATGGAGATGACCATCGAGTATCTGGAGCCACGTTTCCAGAGTCAGCTCGACGCCGTGCTGACGCAGCTCCCGAGCGAGACCCGGCTGCACCGGGATCTCACCGACCTGGCCAGGATCAGCCATTACCTCAGACGCAGCTGGGATACCCACGATCTGCGCCACCTGCAACAGCTGCAACAGCGCATCGGCGACGACTATGCCGACAATGGCAAGGTGACGGCCATCAATCAGCTCAGCCAGGATTTCAATCAGCAGGTGATGGAGTATCACCGCCTGCGCAACCAGATCATCGAGATGCGGGGCCTGGCCTCCTTGCCGGTCTGGAAACAGGACAAGCTGGATCTCGCCTCCTCCCTCAAGAGCCGCTTCTATCTGATGGTGCTGGGCGGGGCTCTGCTCTGCTTCTCACTGGTGGCGGTGACCCTGTGGCGACGCAACCAGAAGCTGAGCGAGCTGTCTCGCCACACCGGCTTGCTGGCTCAGGCCAAGAGCGATTTTCTGGCCAACATGAGCCATGAGATCCGCACCCCCATGAACGCCATCATCGGCTTCAGTGCCCTGGCGCTGCAGACGGACCTCAGCCAGCAGCAGCGGGACTACCTCAGCAAGATCAAATCCTCGTCCGATACCCTGCTGCTGCTCATCAACGACATTCTGGATCTCACCAAGGTGGAGTCCGGCAAGCTGACCCTGGAGGAGATCGATTTTGACTTGAGCGAGCAGCTTGACTCTCTGGCGGCCATGTTCGCGGATCTGGCGGAGCGCAAGCAGATCGAGGTCATCATCAACAAGTCCCCGGCGGTGCCGGACTTCCTGCGCGGGGATCCCCTGCGCCTGGGCCAGGTGCTGGTCAATCTGGTCAACAATGCCATCAAGTTCACCGAGCGGGGGGAGGTGGAGCTCTCCATTACCCTGGTCAACCAGCACCCCATGCGGGTCTGCTTCAGTGTGCGGGACACCGGCATCGGCATCGCGCCGGACAAGCAGACCCAGCTGTTCCAGCCCTTTACCCAGCTGGAGGCGGGCAACACCCGCAAATACGGCGGCTCCGGGCTCGGTCTCAACATCTCCCAGCGGCTGGTCGGGCTGATGGGGGGAGAAATTTCGGTGCAGAGCAAGCCCGGGGTGGGCTCCACCTTCGAGTTCGAGATCCCCATGTCCCAGGCGGTATACGGGGTATCCGGGCGGCGGGTCTTCTTCGAGCACCAGCCCCTCATCCTGATGATGGACGACAACGAGTTGGTACTGGAGCTGGCCAAGGACATCCTGGGCCGGGCCGGCGCCTGCGTGATGACGGTCAACAGCGTCTCTCGCGCCCGTCAGGTGCTGCGGGAAGAGGGGCAGAACATCCGCCTCGCCATTCTCGACTGGCGCATGGGTCAGGAGGATGGCCTGGATCTCGCCCTCGAGATGCATCAGCACAGCCAGTGGCAGCGTCTGCCGGTGCTGATGACCAGTGCCTGGGCCCGGGAAGGGCTGCACGGGCGCATGGAGAGCATGGGGCTGAGCCACTTCCTGGCCAAACCCATGACCGAAAACGCCCTGCTGGCCAAGGTGGACGAGATGCTCAACGGCAGCTCCCACGATCGCAACGTACGCCAGGCTGAGGTCCAGGGGGATCAGCAGCATTTCCGGGAACTGCTGCAGGGCACCCGGGTGCTGCTGGCCGAAGACAACCGGGTCAACCAGCAGCTCATCGTGGAGTACCTGCGCCGCATCGAGGCCGTGGTCACCGTGGTGGGCAACGGACGCGAGGCGGTGGAGCAGGTGGCGGAGCAGCCCTTCGATGTGATCCTGATGGACTTGCAGATGCCGGTGCTGGACGGGCTGGATGCCACCCGCCAGATCCGCAAGATGGTGGACAAGCACGACGTGCCCATCATCGCCCTCACCGCCAGCGCCATGCCGGGGGACAGGGAGCGTTGCCTCGGGGTCGGCATGAACGGCTATGTGACCAAACCGGTCAGCAAGCTGGATCTCTACAACAACCTGCTGCAGTGGGTGAAGGGGGCCAGCGCTCAGCGCCGGACCAGTCCCGAGGTCAAGCCACCGGCGCTGATGGGGGTGCTGGATCTGGACGATGCCCTGCGCCGGCTGGAGCAGGACAGGGAGGCACTGCAGATCCTGTTCAAGCTCTTCCTCTCCGAACACAAGGACGATCTCTGGGACATCCGCTCCGCCCTGCGTCGCCAGCAGCCCGAGGTGGCAAGCCGACTGCTGCATACCCTCAAGGGGGTCTCTGCCAACATCTCCGCCGCGCGTTTGCAATTGCTGGCCGGTGAGCTGGAGTGGCGGCTGCGGCTGCAGGGGGATCTGAGTGAAGAGGAGCTGGCTCAGTTGCAGCTTGTCTTCAGCCAGACCCGGGAGGAGGTTTCCCACTTCCTGCTGAGCGGGGATCAGCAGGAGCCAACCATGGGCCTGTTCGGCGGGCGGGACGAGCGGCTGTGACATCCAGGGGATAGCCATCGTTCTCAAGCTGGCCGCTTCAGGCTATGATGACCCGTTCACCTCGCCCCCGTTTCGGGGGCGATTGTCTTGAGCATCTCTTATGACCAAGCGGCCCTGGCGCCGCGAGCAAGGATCCTGATGTGAGCGTATTTCTGCGGCTGGGCTGGTTCTTCAAGGATCAGTGGCGGCGTTATCTCATCGCCATCACCCTGTTGATGATGGTGGCCCTGCTGACCGTGATCCCGCCCAAGGTGGTGGGCTGGGTGGTGGATGGCGTGACCAAGGGGGGGCTCGACAACGCCACCTTGATACAATATCTGGTTGGGCTCTTGGGGCTGGGGGTCGTTATCTACCTGCTGCGCTATGTCTGGCGCGTCATGCTGTTTGGTGCCTCCTACCGGCTCGCCTATGTGCTGCGCAACCGGCTCTTCACCCACTTCACCCGCATGAGCCCGGACTTCTACCAGCGCCACCGCACCGGCGATCTGATGGCCCATGCCACCAATGACATCCAGGCAGTCGAGATGACCGCGGGGGAAGGGGTGCTGACCCTGGTGGACTCCTTCATCGTCGGGATCCTGGTGCTCTCCATCATGTGCAGCCAGTACTCCTGGCAGCTGACCCTGCTCTCCCTCTTGCCCCTGCCGGTGATGGCATTTTTCATGAACCGTTTCGGGACCCAGATCTACAAGGAGTTCAAGGCGGCGCAGGGGGCCTTCTCGCGCCTCAACAACAAGACCCAGGAGGCTCTCTCCGGGGTGCGGGTGCTCAAGTCCTATGCGGTGGAATCCTTGGAAGACAAGGGATTCGCCGAGCTGACCCGCCAGGCGGGGGAGTGCAACATGGCGGTGGCCCGCATCGATGCCAAGTTCGATCCCGTCATCTACCTGTGCATCGGTTGTTCCTACTTTCTGGCGGTGGCTGGCGGCAGTGCCCTGGTCATGCAAGACAAGCTGACCCTGGGGGAGCTCACCAGTTTCACCATGTATCTGGGGCAGCTTATCTGGCCCATGTTTGCCATCGCCTGGCTGTTCAACATCATAGAGCGCGGCAGCGCCGCCTATTCACGCATCGAGACCCTGCTGGCGGAGCGCAGCGATATCGAAGATCCCGCCGAGCCCCAGCCGCTCGCGCACCCTTTCCCGCTGGTCATGCAAGGGGTGGATTACCGTCTCGAGTCCCGTACCCTGCTGGCGGGAATCGATGTCTCCATCGCCGCTGGCGGCATGCTCGGCATCGTCGGGCGCACCGGGGCGGGCAAGAGTTCCCTGCTCAAGCTGCTGATGCGCCTGGCCAACCCCAGCGGCGGCCGGATCACCATGGGCGGTGTGAGCATCGACAGCCTGGCCCTTGGGGAGCTGCGCAGCCAGTTCGCCTATGTGCCCCAGGAGCCGTTTTTGTTCTCCACCACCATTGCCGCCAACATCGCCCTCGGCCGGCCGGATGCCCGTCGGGAGGAGGTCGAGCGGGTGGCGCGCATCGCCTGCGTGCACGACGACATCATTCGTTTCCCCCAGGGCTATGAGACCGAGGTGGGGGAGAAGGGGGTGACCCTCTCCGGCGGCCAGAAACAACGGCTCGCCATCGCCCGCGCCCTGCTGCTGGCGGCCCCCATCCTGGTGCTGGACGATGCCCTCTCGGCGGTGGACGCCCACACCGAGCAGCAGATCCTGCAAGCACTGAAGGCCCACCGACGCACCCTCATCCTGGTCAGCCACCGCATGACGGCGGTGGAGCAGGCGGACGAGATCCTGGTGCTGGAGCAGGGCCGGATCAGCGAGCGGGGCCATCACGGTGCCCTGATGGCCCACAACGGCTGGTACGCGGACATGGTGCGCTATCAGCGCCTGGAGCAGGACGTGGAGGAAAATCTGTGAACCCGACCATCAAGCGACTGCTGGCGTATTGTGCCCGCTACCCCCGCTGGCTGATTCAGGCGGGCATCTGCCTGCTGCTCGCCACCGGTGCCGAAGTGGCGGGGCCGCTGCTCATCAAGCTGTTCATCGACGACTACCTGGCCCCGCGCCAGCTGGTGTGGCCCGAGGTCGCCGCGCTGGCGGCGGGTTACCTCGGCCTGCAATTCCTGTCGGCGGTCGGTTTCTACCTGCAATCCCTGCGCTTCAACCGTATCGCCCAGGCGGTGGTGCAGCGCCTGCGCGAGCAGGTGTTTGCCACCGCCATCCGCCTGCCGGCCCGTTACTTTGACAAGCACCGCTCGGGCTCCCTCATCTCTCGCATCACCAACGACACCGAGGCCATCATGAACCTCTATGTGCAGGTGATCGGGCTCCTGGTGCAAAAAGTGGTGCTCTTGTGCGGCATCCTCATCTCCATGGCCCTGCTGGATCTGCGGCTGATGCTGGTGTGTGCCACCCTGCTGCCCCTGGTGGGGGCCGTGATGTGGCTCTACCAGAAATTGAGCGTGCCCGTGGTGCGGGCCACCCGCAGCCTGCTCTCCGACATCAACAGTCGGCTCAACGAATCCCTGCAGGGGATGCCGGTGATCCAAGCCATGGTGCAGGAGCGCCATTTCGCCAGGGCTTTTGCCGAGGTGAATCAGCAGCACTGGCATGCCCGCCTCAAGAGTTTGAAAATCAACGGCATCCTGCTGCGCCCCCTGATCGATCTCTTCTACATGATGGTGTTGATAGGGCTGCTGGCCCTGTTCGCCCACGAGGGATTGAGCAGCGGCGGCGCCATCCAGGTGGGGGTACTCTACGCCTTCATCAGTTACCTCGGGCGGATGATCGAGCCTCTCATCGAGATGACCAACCAGCTCAACCAGTTGCAGCAGGCCATGGTGGCGGGGGAGCGGGTATTCGCCCTGCTGGACGAGTCCCGGGAGAGCACGGACGGTGAAGAGGCGTCGCTCGAGGGGCGGGTGAGCTTCGAGCAGGTGAGCTTCTCCTATGACGGCCAGCAACCCGTGCTGCGGGAGGTGAGCTTTTGTACCCGTCCCGGCCAGATGCTGGCGCTGGTGGGCCATACCGGCAGCGGCAAGTCTACCGTCATCAGCCTGCTGATGGGCTTTTACCCCATCGGCAGCGGCACCATCCGCTTTGACGATCATGCGCTCGAGGCGCTGTCGCTCGCGGCAGTGCGCCGCAGCATCGGGCTGGTACAGCAGGATCCCTTCATCTTCGTCGGGACCTTGGCAGAGAACCTGCGCCTCGGCCGTGACGGCATCGACGAGGAGACGCTCTGGCGGGCGCTGGACGAGGTGCAGTTGAAGGATTTTGTGCAGAGTCTGCCGGATGGGCTCGCAACAATGCTGGAGGAGGGGGGCAAGAACCTCTCCGCCGGTCAGCGTCAGCTGCTTTCGTTTGCCCGGGCGCTGGTGGGGGATCCGCGCATCCTCATCCTGGACGAAGCCACCGCCAGCGTGGACTCCCAGACCGAGCTCGCGCTTTCCCAGGCGCTGTCGGCGGCGCGCCGTGGCCGCACCACCATTGCCATTGCTCACCGACTTTCCACCATCGTCGATGCAGACGAGATCCTGCTGCTGTCCCGCGGTCAGGTGAACGAGCGGGGCACCCACGGCGAGCTGATGGCCGAGGGGGGCCACTACGCCCAGCTGTTCGAGATGCAGAGCCAGGGGGCCTGGCTCGAGGAGAAGCGAGCCTGAGTGGGGTAATCGATAAAGCTGCAGATAAAAAAACAGCCGGCAGATGCCGGCTGTTTTTATTTGGTTCACCCGTCAGACCGTGGCCTTGCTGCGGGCCAGCAACTTGGGCTGCAGCGGCGGGAAGTCGTCGTTGAAGAAGGTGTCGGCCTCTTCAATCTGTGCTTTGCGCTGCTTCTGGATGAAGCTGTCAAAGTCGCGCTTGATCTCGGGATCTTTCAGCGCCTCGTAGTCGAACACATTGGCCGCATAGAGGTAGTTGAAGTGGATGTCCACGAACTCGCTGCTGGCGCAGGCGGAGGTGAACTTGCTGTTCTGACGGTCGAAGTTGACGCGGTACTGCTTGATCTTGGGCACATAGACCAGCTCGCTGCCGACCTTGAACACCTCCACCGTGATGCCCACCGTGATGGTCTTGTAGTAGTCCTTGTTGTTCTCCACCCCGAAGCGGATGGCATCCCCCTGTTTTTGCAGGAATTTGTTGAAGCTTGCCAGGGCCGTGGTGCCCTGGCTCACCACCACGTCCATGATGAAGTTGATGAAGTCGGTGGCGATGCTGATCCCCTTGATGTGACGGCTGTAGCTCTGCTGATCGATCTTGCTCGGCCCCATCAACGGGATCTTGGAGAGCGCCCTGGCCCAGAGATCCGCATCCGTCTTGTACTGATCCCCGTAGGCTTCGGCGTAGCGATTGATGTAGGCGGTGACCACCGAGGTGATGGCGATGAGGTAGGCCTTCTGCTCGGCGAGCTTGGCCATGACGGCGGGATCATCCAGCAGCTCGTTGGCCACGATGAACTCCACCAGGCCGTCTTTGTCGGCATAGGGGTCGTTCGCCACGGCCCTGGCGAGGGGCAGGTTGGCATCGTTGAAGAAGGACTCGGCCTCGTCGAACTGATCCCGGCTGTTGAGGCGATTGGCGGCGGCCTCGCGTACCAGCTGGCAGAGCAGCAGCTCGGCCTCATAGTCACTGACGCGCAGCAGCGGCAGTGCCTCCTGGTTGCTGCCAAAGGTCTTCTTGTAGGCGAGGTTGAAGTCAATCAGCACCGAATTGCAGCCGCAATCCATGGCGAAGTCGACGTGGTAGCTCAAGGGACCCGAGGGCAGTGGTTTGCTCATCTTGCCCTTGACCGCCAGGTTGGCGTAGCACTTGAGGTACTCCCTGCCAAACAGCTCATAGGCGCGGTTGTTGTTGAAATCGAGCTGGAAGGTGCCGGCGCTCTCGCCGCCGTTGAACAGCAGTTGATTGTTACCCATCTCTCTCTTCCTTGTGTTGTGCGAAAAGGTGCTGTGCGAAAAGGTCGCCCGTGGCCGATGGCCAGTGACGGGCCTGCACAGCCTAGTGAGGGATGGGGCATCTGGTTACTGTGACTTATTCCAGTGGCGCGGCGGGGAGGCTGGGCTAGCGCGCGTGGGGAGGGGATTAGTCGTTGGTTTTCATTTGGCTAGGGCTGTCATCTCCCTGACACAGCGGTGCCGACCCATGGAAAAAACCGCGGGACAGGGGGCGAAATGGCGTCTGTTTCGGTCAGCATGACCTCTTTGATCATTTGCCAAATCAATAGTGATCGCTTTTACATTTGATTTATCACTGGGAAGAGGGTGCCAGAAGGTCTGCTTGAGGGCGTTTCAGCATGTTCAACGGCCCCAAAAGGCGAGCCCCGGCGCAATGCCGGGGCTCGGTGTGGGCCAATCCTGTTGTGGACGGCGCCTTGTGACCTCAGGCCACACCAGGGACGGGCCCGTCGGTACGGGTGAGAGAGGGGTTATCCCTCAGTCAGCTGGGGGGCCTGCCAGTCTCCTCCCAGGGCCTTGTGCAGCAGCACCACGTTGGTGGCGGTGCCGAGGCGCGCCACCACTTCGGCATCTTTCAGGCTGTTCTGCTGGCGCTCGGCGTCCAGTACCTGCAGGTGATCGACCAGGCCTGCACGGTAGAGGCTCTTGGCCTTGCCGAGGGCCAGCTCGGCCTGCTGGCTCGCCAGGTGCAGGTGATCCCGATACTGCTGACTGTTGCCGTAGGCGATGAGGGCGGTCTCCACCTCGTTGAAGGCGGCATTGACCGTGTGCTGATAGGTGAGCGCCGCCTCCTCGAGACCCGCCTCCTGCGCCTTGACCCTGGCCTCGCCCCGGCCGCCGTCGAACAGATCCCAGGAGAAACCGGCCCCCAGCGCCCAGGCGGTGGAGCCCGATTTGAACAGGTCGTCGACATCCCCGGCCACCAGTCCCGGGCTGCCGGTCAGGAACACCTTGGGGTAGCGGGCGGCGATGGCGGCCCCCAGCTCCTGGTTCTTGGCGGCGATGGCCCGCTCGGCGCTCGCCACATCGGGTCTGCGGGTCAGCAGGCTGGACGGCAGACCGGTCGGGATCAGCGCCTCCATGGCGGGCAGCGGGCGAGGGGTGAAGCGGGCCTGGGTCCGGGCGACGGGCTCTCCGAGCAGCAATGCCATCCGGTTCAGGTGCACGTTCCTGGCCGTGTCGAGGAGCGGCAGGCTGGCCTGGGTAGTGGCGAGGGCCGCGCGGGCGTTGGCCAGGTCGAGATCCGAGCCATAGCCGTTGCGATGCAGGGACTCGACCATGGCCAGGGTCTCCTGCTGGGATCGTACGGTATCGGCGGCGATCAGGCTGCGTGCCTCGGCGCCGCGATACTGCAGGTAGTTGTTGATCACGTCAGCGGTCATGGCGGTGATCAAGCCCTTGCGCATGATGCCCGCCTGCTCGGTGCGGATGGCGGCGGCCTGGCTCAGGCTGTCGATGCGACCGAACAGATCCAGCTCCCAGCTCGCGTTGGCGCCGATGAAGACGGCGGTGGGATCCCGCTCCATCAGTTGCACCGAGCCGCCGCCGAGGGCGCCCGGCAGGGGCAGCGGGCTCACCGCCGGCCCCGTCAGATCGCCGTTTTCACTGAGGCGTGAATCGGTGTAGCCGCCCCCCAGACTCAACGTGGGCACCTTGAAGGAGGCGATGGCCTCCTGATAGGCCTGGGCCTGCTGGATACGCTGGCTTGCTATCTTGAGGGTGATGTTCTGGCGCTGGGCGGCCAGCACCAAGGCATCGAGCTCGGGGTCGTTGAACTGGTGCCACCAGGCGAGGGGGCTCTCCCCACCGACCTGGGTGCCCGGGGTGGCCTGGTTCAGATAGACCTGGCTGACCGGGTGGGTCGGGGTCTGGTAATCGGGGGCCAGACTGCAGCCCCCCAGCATCAGCAGGGCGATGAGGGCACTGAGGCGGCACTTATTCATGGGAGTGATCCTTGTCTGTGGCCTGCGGCGCGCAGCCTTGGGCGCGGTGTTCACGGGCGAAGAAGAGCATGTAGAAGGCGGGCATGGCGAACAGCGAGAGCACGGTCGCCGCCATCAGGCCGCCGATGATGGTGGCCGCCATCTGATCGAACAGGCGATCGGTGAGCAGCGGCACCATGCCGAGCACCGTGGTCAGCGCCGCCATGGAGATGGCCATGGTGCGATTGATGGTCGCCTCCTTGACCGCATCGATCAGCAGGCGGCCGTTGCGCCGCTCCAGCTCAATCTGATCGAGCAGGACGATACCGTTTTTGATGATCATGCCGGTGAGGCAGATCATGCCGACGATGGCCATGAAGCCGAACGGTTTGTCCATCAGCAGCAGGCTCCAGATAATGCCGATGGAGGCCAGTGGCAGGGTGATGAAGATGATGAGCGGCTGACGATAGGCGTTGAACAGGGCCATCAGGATGATGAACATCATCACCACCGCCTTGGGAGTTTGCAGCATGAGATCATCGACGGCACGCTTCTCGTCGTAGTACTCGCCGCCCCAATGCATCGTGTAGCCTGCCGGCAGTACCATGGCCTCCAGCTCGGGCGCCAGTTGCTGGCGCACCACGGAGGCGGTGAGCTCCCCGTCCACCCCGGCCTGGACCGTGATGGCCGGTAGCCGGTTGCGGCGCCAGATCATGCTCTCTTCCCCGCCGATCTCGATGTCGTCGAGCACCTGGCCGAGCGGCACGCTGTGCAGGCCGAGGGCGGAGCGTACCGGCAAGTCCGCCATGGCTTCCAGGGTGCTGTTGGCGCTGCGCAGCTTGATGGGAATGAGGTCATCCTGCTGGCGCAGGGTGCCAATCTGCAGCCCTTCGGTCGCGGTGTGAACGGCCATGGCGATGTCGGTATTGCTGACCCCGGCCTTGCGGGCCGCCGCCTGGTTGATGACGGGGGTGACCACCTTGCTCTGCTGGCGCCAGTCGTCGCGCACGTACTTGGTGTGTGGGTTGGCACGAATGATGGCCTGGGCCTGCTCGGAGAGATTGTGCAGCACGGCGGGATCCGGCCCCTCGAAGCGGGCTTCGATGCTGAACTTGTCCTTGGTGGCGAGCTTGAGATCACGGAAGCGCGGCTCGGCATAGGGGAAGTGGGTGGCGAGCCAGGCATCACCCCTGGCCACCAGGGCGGGGATGTCGTCAAAGCGGTGGGTGTTGATCAGGATCTGGCCGTAGCTCTGATCCAGGGGCTCGGGCTCGACGGTGACAGAGAAGCGCGGCGCACTCTCACCCACGTAGCTGGAGATGCTCTTCACCTCGGGCTGGGCCAGCAGCCACTGCTCAATCTCCTTCATGTCCGCCGAGGTGCTCTCGATGCGACCCCCGTTGGGCAGCCAGTAGTCGAGGAAGACGATGCTGCGATCCGAGCTCGGCATGAAGTTCACGTTGAGCAGCGGCGCAGCGAGGCCGGTCAGCAGCAGCAGCGGCAAGACGGTCAGCATGGCCTTCTTGGGGTTGTCCACGGTCCAGTGTACGGCGCGGCGATAGAGACGGGCCGCCTTGCCTTCCGGCTTGCCGCTCTCATCTTCGCTCGGTGCCTTGATGAAGGCCCAGCACATCAGGGGAGTGATCAGCATGGCCACGACCCAGGAGAGCAGCAGGGAGCTGACCAGCACCTGGACGATGGAGATGGAGAACTCCGCCGAGTCGGTCTGGGAGAGCAGTACCGGCGTGGCTCCGAGGCAGGCGACCACGGTCGCGCCGAGCAGGGGGACGGCCATCTCCTTGATGGAGTCGATGACGGCGTCATCCCGGTTGATCCCTCTGGCCAGCTTGGCGATGAAGAGGTCGACGATGACGATGGCGTTATCCACCAGCATGCCGAGGGCCAGGATGAAGGCACCGAGCGAAACCCGTTGCAGATCGACCCCGGTGAGGTTCATGTAGATCAGGGTGAACAGAATGTTCAGCAGCAGGCTTGCACCGACGATGGCGGCGCTTTGCCAGCCCATGAAGATCATCAGCACCGCCACCACGATGGCGATACTCTCGAGCAGGTTGAGCACGAAGTTGTTGATGGACTTGGTCACCTCTTCGGGTTGGAAGGCGATGATGCCCACTCCGGTGCCGAGGGGTTGCTCGGACTCGAACTGCTGAAGCACGGCAGTCAGTTCATCACCGATGCTGACCACGTTGATGCCGGTCTCGGGGCTCACGGCGAGGGTAATGGCCTGCTGGCCGTTGAAACGACTCTCGGTCTGGGCCGGAGTCTGGTAATCGAGGTAGACGTCGGCGACGTCTCCCAGACGCAGGGTGCCGCGCTTGTTACCGACGAGGCCGGTGGTGAGCATCAGATTGCGGACATCCTCGACGTTCTGGTAGGCGCCGGTCTGGGCCACCCGCAGGTTTTCGCGTCCCATGTCGTACTCACCGGCACTGACCGGCATGTTCTGGCTGTTGAGCTGGGCGATGAGCTCCGCCATGGAGATGTGGCTGCGGGCGAGACGTTCGCTCGACACATCGATGTTGACCACCTGCTCGCGGATGCCGTGCAGCTGCACCTTCTTGACCCCTTTGACCGCCTTGAGACGGCGCTGCAGTTCGCGGGCCTGATCCTTGAGCTGATGCATGGGAATGTCGTCCCCGTAGACGGCGAACAACATGCCGTACACTTCCGAGAACTCGTCCTGCACTATGCTGATCTGCGCCTGGGGCGGGAGGGCGAGCTTGACGTCCTGCACCTTGCGGCGCAGCAGATCCCACTGCTGTGGCAGCACATCAGAACTGTATTTCTCCTGCAAATCGACGAATATCATGGAGCTGCCGGGGCGGGAGAGGGATCTCAGCTTCCACAGCGACCCCATCTCCTGCAATTTGGTCTCGATGGGATCGGTGACCAGACGCTCCACCTCCTGGGCAGTGGCGCCGGGGTAGAGGGTGACGATGACGGCACTCTTCACCGTGAAGGTGGGATCTTCGAGCTTGCCGAGATCGAAATAGGAGTAGATCCCGACCAGGGTGCAGAGGATGGAGAAGAAGACCACGAAGGTCTTTTGTCGCAAGGCAAAGGTGGAGAGGGTCATGATTGGGCACCCACCTGCTTGATGAGCGTAACGGACTGGCGTTCTTTCAGCAGGGCGCTGCCGGCGGTGACCACCCGATCGCCTGCGGTGAGCGCGCCTTTGACGCAGAGCTCGTCATGGTGCTGGCTGACGATCTCGACCAGCACGCCGATGGCCTGACCAGCCCGCACCGTCATGACCCGGTTCTGCTTGCCCTGGCTAGTGACGGCGCTGACCGGCAGGCAGTGGATCTGGTCACTGCCCGGCAGGGGTAGCGCTATGCTGACCGACTTGCCCGGGACCAGCTCGGGGGAGTGGTCCAGCAGGCGGAAGGTCACCTCATGGGTACGCTTCAAGGGGTCGGGCAGGCTCGCCACCTCGCGGCTGACGGCCCTGACGGGCACATCCTGTCGATACCAGGTGACGCTCGCCGCCATGTCGTTCTTCAACTGGCCAATCTGCTGTTCCGGCACGTCGACCACGGCTTCGAGGACGCTTGGCTGATGCAGGGAGAAGACGGGCACGCCGGGGGCCGTCTGCTCATGTTCGTCGATGAAGCGCTGGCCTATCACGCCGTCGAAGGGGGCGCGCAGCTCGCTATAGCCCAGGGCATCTTCGGCCTTGGCGAGGGATTGTTGCAGCGTCTGTACCCGTGCCCTGGCCTGGGCGCTAGCGCTGATGGCCCTGTCCAGGTTGATTTTGGCCATGGCATTTTCACCCACCGCCTGGCGAGTGCGGGTCAGCTCGACCTCGGCCAGCCGGCTCGCGGCTTTGGCTTCCTTGAGCATGGCGGCGGTTTCATCCCGCTGAACCCGAAAATCGTGGGGATCCAGCCTCGCGATCACCGCTCCCTTGCTCACCTTGTCCCCCTCTTTCACCAGGATGGCATCCAGGGTGCCGGGCACCCGGAAGGCGAGGTTGGCCCGCTGGTGGGAGCGAATTTCGCCGCTAAAGCGCAGGGTCTGCTGGGCAGAGCCCTCGCTCAGGGTGATGGCGTTGACCGGGCGCGGCGTTTCGGCCTGGGGTGGGGTGGCTTCACTGTTGCAGCCGCTTAGCAGAGTGCCGAGGACGATGACAGAGAGGGATGAAAGGGGGAAATACCGGTGTTTCATAGGTAAAAGTCCAATGATTCAGAGACTAAAGGGCTATTTTATCCTGTGATATATGTTCGATAATCAGCCTTTGACTGCCAACACTGTCTCGATTTGTGAGACAATTGGAGAAGGCCTCAGGCTTGCCATGGTGGCGAGGCCAGGCGGGAAAACGGGGAGGTAAGGGGTGAGGATCGACGATCTCAAGTTGTTTCTGTCGGTGGTGGAGCTGGGGGGCTTTACCAGCGCGGCCGATGCACTGAACATTCCGCGCTCCAACGTGAGCCGCCGGATCAAGGATCTGGAGACCGAGCTCAATGCCAAGCTGCTCACCCGCACGACCCGACGGTTGACCATGACCCCGGTGGGGCTGGAGTACTACAACAACCTGCAACACATCATCAGCCAGCTGGATCAGACTCACGAACAGATCCGTACCCAGAGCCATCAGCCGGTGGGCAACATCAAGATTGGGCTGCTCAATGACTCTGACATCTTCATCCACGACATCATCAAGTGCTTTCTGGCGCGATATCCGAAGATCAACATTGAGCTGCACCTGAGCAGCGTCGGCTACCGAGACATCCTGAACTACGGGCTGGACGCCAGCATCCACATCGGCGATGTGATCGATAACAGCTTTGTCGCCCGCACCATCATGCCCTTCACTCGCAAGCTCTACGCCAGTCGGGAGTATGTGGCGCGCCACGGCAGGCCCGCCTCCCTTGCGGATCTGCACCATCACAACGTGCTGGTGACGCGCCTGCCGGATGGCCAGCTGGACAATAAGCTTACCTTCAATCACGGGGAGATCCTGATCAACAGCCGGATGATCTCCAACAGCTCCTACTACATCCGCCATGCGGTGTCCGAGGGGGACGGCATCGCCGTGCTGCCCGAGCTCACCATGCGTGCCCAGGTGGAGAGCGGCGCCATCATCGATCTGCTGCCCGAGTATGAGACGACCCTGGACAACATCTGGCTGGTCTACCCGAGCCGCAAGGGACTCTCTTACGCGGCGCGCCTGTTCATCGACTATGTGCTGGAGGAGGTGGCGCTGCTGCTCAAGGAGAACGGGGGGATCCTGGGGCGTTCAGGGAACGGCTAATCGGCGCTTGCCTCTGAGGGGGGATGCTGGCAACATTTCATTCACACTCACTCATCGGATCAGTTTGCAATGGACCTGCAACGCCTCAAAGCCAACCTCGCCCTGCGTCTCTTCGCCTGGCGCTACATTCCCGTCATCGGTTTTTGCGCCCCCGTCATAGAGCGGATGGACGCAAAAGCCCTGCGCATCCGCATTCCACTGGGTTGGCGTACCCGCAATCACCTGGGCAGCATGTATTTTGGCGCCCTGGCGACCGGTGCCGATCTGGTCGGTGGTCTGCTGGTGATGGAGAAGGGGCGGCAGCGGCGCAAGAAGGTGCATTTCGCTTTCAAGGATGTGCAGGGGGAGTTTTTGAAGCGGCCGGAGGCGGACGTGCGCTTCGATTGCGAGGCCGGGGAGGCCATCGATGTCATGATCGACGAATCCCTCGCGACCGGACAACGCATCAACCGCCCCATCCAGGTGGTGGCCACCTGTCCGTCATTGAACGGCGATGAGGCGATGGCGCGTTTCGTGCTGACCCTGTCGATCAAGGCCAGCTGAGTCACAGACTCACATTCTGAAGAGGGCTCGACCCATGGCTGGGCTCTCCTGCCATCAGACCCGATGGCGGTGGTACTCACTCGATCTCGGGGCTGATCCCTTCTTTCACCACCACCTTCATGCCGTTGAAGTTGACCACCTGGCCAGCCACTATCTTGCAACGCTTGCGGGTCTCGACCTGGCCATTCACCTCGACCAGACCGTCGGCGACCAGCGCCTTGGCCGCGCCACCGCAATCGGCCCACCCCTGATGCTTGATGAGATCGCACAGGGCGACGAAGGGGTGACCCTCGAGCAGAAACGTTTCCATGATGAATCCTCTTGCTGACGATGAGTGCCGAAAACGGCAGGGCGGCTATTTTAGGCAGTTAGGGGCAACAGGAAAAGAGCCAGAGCCGGATTGAGGCAGAAAAACTGCTGTCAGGCTGCGAGGTGACAGGGGAGGGCGTCATGCCATTCACCAGTGCTATCGGTATGTCAGACCCTCTACCGGTCAAGGAAGTGACTGAGCAAGGGCACGTATTCCGTCACAAATGCAGTTACGGGATGACGGGAGGTGACGCAGCCGCGGGGTGGCCGCCTCGTGCCCGCGGTGCGGCTTTGCTAGGGTAGGGGTTTCACCTCCACTCCCAGGATTTATCGATGAAGTCTCTCGCCTTGCTGCTCACCAGCGGTACTCTGGCTTTGGGTGCTGTGACCTTGAGCAGCGCCGCTCAGGCCAGTACCCCGGTCCAGATCTCCCTGCCCGGCGTCAATCTGCCCGCTTCCCATCAGGTGGAAGGGGCGCGCGCCTCCTTCCTCTATGGCCGTACCGGTCAGGTGAAAGGCATCGATCTGCCGGTGTTTGCGCTCTCCGATGTGGATCAGTTCACCGGCCTGCAGCTCGGCATCTTCTTCGGGGCTGCGCGAGTGCGTCACCAGTTTGGCGGGGTCGCCATCAACGCCGTCAACTGGCACGAGGGGCAGGACATCGGGGTCAACCTGGGCTTCGTCAACCTGACCAATAACGTGAAGGGCCTCAACTGGGGGGCGGTGAACATCGCCAAGGGCAATGCCCTGGCCAACGTGGGCTTCGTCAATTATGCCGAGCGCACCACCTTCCAGATTGGCTTTGTCAATGCCACCAAACACCTGGATGGCTTGCAGATCGGCCTGGCCAACTACGCCGAGAACGGTGTCTTCCCCATTCTGCCCCTCATCAATTTCAAGAAATCCTTCTAGGTCGTGGTCTCGCCCTTGCTTTGGCGGGGGCAGGCATTACCCTGTGCAGCATCCTGAACAGAAAGATGTGATTGAGATGACGACTGCTCATATGGATGCCATCGGCATCGGCTGGGATGTGCGAGGCTGGCAGGGCAATGCCCAGGCGGTGGCCGTGGTGGGCTGGCAGGCGAGGACGCAGCAGCTGCATTGGCTGGGGATCTCCCCCCTGTTTCGGCTGAGCTCCCGGGTGGCTCCGGATCTGGATGCCCTGCTGCGCCCGGCGCTGCAAGACGAGATGGGGTTGATGCAGGTGCTGGCCTGCCCGCAACTGGCCCTTGGCATCGATGCGCCCCTGGCCTTCCCGCGCGCCCTTGCCGAACTGCTGGCGGGGAGGGGACCCGAGTGCGCCGTGCCCCAGCGGGAGATAGACAACCCTTTCGCCTATCGCGACTGTGATCGCTGGCTTCATCGGCAATACAAGAAGAAGCCGCTGTCGGCCACCTTCGACCGGCTCGGCAACAACGCCACCCTGGCGATCTCCATGTTGCCACGGTTGGCGGACTTGCAATTGGTGCCGAGTCGGGTGGCAGAGGCCGATCGCGCCGTGCTGGAGACTTATCCTGCCCTCGCTAAAACCGCTGGCAGGGCCTCGCTGGCGAGAGGGGAGATAGCGGCTCATCTGCCGGCGACCTTGGTACCAGGCACGGATCCCTACGATGCGGCCCTCTGCGCTCTGGTGGCGCTGCAATATGCCGCCAAGGGTGCCGTCTCCGTGTTGCCCCCCTTGCTGTCAGCCCCGGCGGACTTCCCGCTGGATGAGGGCTGGGTCTATCACTTCGCCCAAGGGTGATCCCAAGGTAGAAGCAGCCACCTGATTCATGAGTTGTTTCTGGGTCAGGTGGCGTGATATTCACCGTCGTTTGCTCTTCTGCCCGGTTTGTCTGCGCGCCATTCTACCCGCCATCCGCCATCCGCCACCCGCCACCCGTTTTTCACCCTAGTTAGAGTTGTCTGTTCTATCGCCCTATCTTGGTTCAAAAACGCTCTCATATGCCATCAAACTAAAATCTTGCAGTCCGATTTCAGGCTGACGCAACATCAAAGACAACCGAGACAAAAGGCTTCGCAGGGAGCAGGGAATGGCGAGGTTGGTAGCGGGCGCCGCCACTTTCTCGGTTTTTTGATGGGGAATTACCGGTTTGTGCCGCTAATCGCTGGAACCGCCGTCTCTTCATCCGATATATTGCCTGCTTTCCTCATGCTTCTTCTGCGGTGGTTTCCATGAAACGCATTCTCTCTATCCAGTCCCACGTGGTCTTTGGTTGCGCCGGCAACAGCGCTGCCGTGTTTCCCATGCGTCGTCTCGGCATGGAAGTCTGGCCCATCAACACGGTGCAGTTCTCCAACCACACCCAGTACGCGGCAGGCTGGCAGGGGATGGCGATGCCCGCCGGCCACATCAGTGCGCTGTGCAAAGGGTTGGGAAATATTGAGGTGTTGGGACTGTGTGACGCCGTGCTGAGCGGTTATCTCGGCTCTGCCGAGCAGGGGGACGAGATCCTGGCGGTAGTGGCGGCGGTCAAGCTGGCCAACCCGGCGGCCATCTATTTCTGCGACCCCGTCATGGGCCACCCGGAGAAAGGCTGTATCGTCGCCCCCGGCGTGACCCGTTTCCTGACCGAGAAGGCCTTGCCGGTGGCGGACATCATGGCGCCGAATCTGCTGGAGCTGGAGACCCTGTGCGACACCCAGCTGGCGGATTTGGAGGAAACCCGTGCCGCGGCGCACCAGTTGCTGGCCAAAGGGGTGAAGATGGTACTGGTCAAGCACCTGGGCCGGGCCGCCAGTCAGGTCGGCCGGTTCGAGATGCTGCTCGCGACCGCCGAGGGGGATTACCTCATCGCCCGTCCGCTCTACGAGTTTGCCCGCCAGCCGGTGGGGGTGGGGGATCTCATCAGCGCCCTGATGCTGGCGAACCTGCTGGCGGGCTTCGATGCGGTGGCGTCCTTCGAGCGCACCAATGCAGCGGTGGATGCGGTGCTGCTTCGCACCTGGCAGGTCGATGCCTATGAGCTGCAGCTCATCGATGCGCAGGCGGCGTTTGCCGAGCCGCAGATAACACACAGGGCTGAGCAACTGGCCTGATGAGGGTGATCAGCCCGTCATGTGATGGGCTGATCAGCGTTAGACCGCCTGCTCCGAACCGTCCAGGATCACGGCTTGAAAGTGCTCGACCGTGGGGAAGGGGTCGTAGAAGTGGTGCAGCAGCGCCTTCCACTCCTGATAGTGGGGGGAGCCCCGAAAGCCCTGGGTGTGATCCTCGAGTCGTTGCCAGTTGACCAGCAGCAGGTAACGGTCGGGATCGGCCAGGGACCGTTGCAACTGGTGACCGGCGTAACCCGGCATGGTGCTGATGATGCGCTGGGCCTTGGCAAACGCCTGCTCGAAGGCGGCGCTCTGGCCCGCAATGACCTGCAATGGGGCGACTTCCAATATCATGGGGACTCCTTGTTCGGTAGCGGGTTGCTTTGTAAAGAAGCCTCATCTCAACAACTTATGCCCCAATAAACAAGGCCAGCCTCGCGGCTGGCCTTGTTTATGATGGGCGTTCAATACACCCCGACTCAGAGCTGCTTGTAGAAGAACTGGGTCGCCGCCAGGGTGCCGTCTGCACTCTTGGCGAAATTGGGGATCTGGCCCGCCTCCACATAGCCGAGCTGGCGATAGAGGTTGGAGGCGACATCCCCCACCCGGGAGTCCAGCACCAGCAGGGTGCGATGGGCGTCGCGGGCCCCTTGCTCCATGGCGAGCATCAGGGCGCGGCCCACCCCCTTGCCACGGGCCTCGCTGTGCACCATGAGTTTTTCCACTTCGGCCCGGTGGCCACCGTTGGCCTTGGTGCTGAGGGAGAGCTGCAGGGCGCCGACCAGATGGTGCTGATCGAAGGCCACCCAGAGCTTGCGCACCCCGTCGGCCAAGTCGGCCTCGATGCCTTGCCAATATTCCAGTCCCTGCTCTTCTTGCAGTGGAGGCAGGAAGCCCACCGAGGCGCCGCTGGCCACGCTGTCTTGCAGCAGGGTGATCAGTGCCGGTTTGATGCCTCTGGTGCTATCGACCTCAAGGATCTCCATTGAAACTCCTCATCGTTTCTTCATTGCCAATAAATAGGGTCATCACGCCCTGAACATAATCTGGAGCAGGCTCTTCGCTGCCCATGCGCGGCACGGTGGATGCTTGTCGCTATGCCGTGCTCAGCGGATCAGACCCTGCTCTGCCAGCCACTGAAACAGCAGGCGGGAGACGGGAGAGATCTCATCCAGATGACGGCTGTCCAGCCAGCGCAGCTCGGCGATCTCCGCCGAGGCGGTGGGCGTGCCCTCGGCCTCGCCGGTGTAGCAGCGCAGCCTGACGTTCACTCCCTCGGGCTTGCCATCGGCCTGGGCGCTGAACTCGCAGGCAAAGCGCAGGGAATCCGGCTTGAGATGCACCGAGAGCTCCTCGTCGATCTCCCGGATGAGGGCTGCCTCGTCACTCTCTCCCGGCTCCCGCTTGCCGCCGGGGATGTAGTAGATGTGCTTGCCGTGGGAGCGCGCACACAGCAGTTGTTTATCCTGAAATGTGAGCCAGGAAAGTTTGTCTATCATGTAAAACTCCATTTTTAAAGTGACTCCCGCTGCTGTTCGCACAGTATGCGGTAGGAGCGGCTTTCCCGTTGTGCATCGTCAAGGCCGAGCCGGGCCGCCAGCGCCAGCAACTGCTGGCGATAGCCCGGCAGGGCGGCCTCGTCGTCGGTCATGATGGCCAGCTCGGCGAAGTCGCCGAGCCCGGTCAGGTGATCCAGCGTGAGGTGGAAGGGGCCGAGGAAGTAGATGCTGCGCCGCTTCTCGATGCAGAGCACCTGCTCATACCCCAGGTTGTGCAACATGCTGATGGCCTTGCCATCGTCGCTGATGTTGACCGCCTCACAGCGATCCGCGCCCGGCCCTTTCAGGATCCACAACCGAATGCCGGACGGCGCCATGGCACGGATCACCAGACTCTTCCCCTCGGCGGCGAGGGTACGCGCCGGGGTATCGAAGTAGCAATCCCGCTCCTGATTGTCCTCCAGCATCACCTCGGGACTGAGGTGGTCGAGGGCCGCGAGAAGGGCGGTGCGATCGGCGAGGCGATACTTGAATTCCACCTCGAAACGGCCTTCAAAATGTGTGGTCATGGCAGGCAACGGGCGCTCATCCGACAAATGAATAGCGCAGACTAGCAAAACTACGGGGCTTGCCCAAGTGACGGGATCACAGCCTGATGCCAATTGTCTGTTTTATGCTCACTCGACCCGGTAAAACAGGCGTTGGCGCACAGCTTGATGGCCGCCGGCTGGGCGAGGAGAGGGGGCTGTGCTTTAATATTCTCCCTCTTTGGCGGTAGTCACCGACCATGAACAACGACAGCGGCGGCAGGGGCCGGCGCGAGTGGAGTCACAGATGCAGATAACCGAGAGCAACTTCATCGGATTGGGGGTGGCGGGCAATTTTGCCGGCCATCTGGAGCAGGCAGGGGAGGCAGCGGACTTCGTGGCCGTGCAGGTCACGGACAAGGCGGCCCCCAAGGCACTGTTCCCCTTCTATGTGCCCTCCCACCCGGGCCAGCTCGGGGTCTTCCCCTTGAGCGGTGACGCCATCTTCCTGCCCGAGGTGGCGGTGAGCGGCGACGAGAAGGTGCAGATAGAGCCGGAAGTGGCGCTCTGGTGCGAGCTGGCCTACGCCGGGGATCAGGTGGTGGCCATCCATCCCCGGGCGTTTGCTGCCTACAACGACTGCTCCATCCGCCGCCCCAACGCCAAGAAAATCAGCGAGAAGAAGAACTGGGGCCCCGAGAGCAAGGGGCTGGCCGCGAACCTGTTGCCGCTCTCCCACTTTGCCAAGGGCTGCGAGCTCGATGATTACCGCATCGCCTGCTATCTGGAGCGGGGCGGTGAGTTGCATCCTTATGGCGTTGACAGCGCGGCGCTCGGTTACAGCTATTTCCACGGCCAGCTGCTGGACTGGGCCATCGACAAGTTCAATCATCAGCAGGATGAGGGGCCGGCGGAGCACATCCAGGGGCTGCTGGCCCAGGCCGGGCGCCCGAGCCATGCCCTCATCAGCATTGGCGCCACCCGTTACACTCCCTTCGGTGAGACCCACTTCCTGCAACCGGGGGACACCGCCTGCGTGCTGGTCTATCCGGGCAGTCGCTACAGCGAGCAGGATATCCGGGAGGCCATTCGCAACCGCACCTTCGGCGCGGATGTCTCAGTGCTGCTGCAGGCGGTGAAGACCCGCTGAGAGGCTCGCCTGCTGAGGCCCGCCAGCTGGCAGGCCTCAGCACTGATACCGCAAACCAGTCCTTTCAACTGCCTTGCCCCGCCTTGATGTTATCCCCACGGCTGCTGTCTCCCCTCCAAAGCTCACCGAGCTGCCTGACCAATTGCAGAGTCTGTATATAACAGTATGATTTGCCAAAAGAAGCGCATCCCTGCAAGGAACCTCACTGCCCATGATTGAATTCAAGACCCTGGCCCTGTTTCTGGTGACCGCCATCGCCGAGATTGTGGGCTGCTATCTGCCCTATCTCTGGCTGAATCAGGGCAAAAGCGCCTGGTTGCTGCTGCCGGCTGCCCTGAGCCTGGCCCTGTTTGCCTGGCTGCTCTCTCTGCACCCGACCGCTGCGGGCCGCGTCTATGCCGCCTATGGCGGTGTCTATATCTTCGTGGCCATCCTCTGGCTCTGGGCGGTGGATGGCATCAAACCCAGCCTGTGGGATCTGGTGGGGGCCGGGGTGGCCCTCATCGGCATGGCCATCATCATGTTTGCCCCCAGGCCCGCTTGATATCGATGCCAAGGGAGATCAGCAAGATGACTCATGTGGTGATCAGAGCATGCGAGGCGCAGGATCTGGCCGGGCTGCTGGCCCTCTACCAGGAGCTCAGACCCCGGGATCCCGTGCTCGATGAGCAAGCGGCGCACGAGGGGTTGGCGGCCCTGCTTGGCCAACCCCATACCCGCATCATGGTGGCCCTGGTGGATGGCGAGCTTGCCTCCAGCTGCCAACTCGGGATCATCCCGACCCTCACCAACGGTGGCCGCCCTTTCGGTATCATCGAGCACGTGATAACAGGCGCCGCGTTTCGTCGCCAGGGGCTCAGCCATCGGCTGCTGGAGCGCACCCTGGCACTCGCCTGGGCGCTGGATTGCTACAAGGTTATGCTGCTCTCGGGGGAGGGGCGCGAGGCCGCCCACCGTCTCTACGAGGGGCTCGGTTTCAAGGCGGGCATCGAGCGGGGCTTTGTCATCAAGGCGCCGCGCTAAGTGGGGCAGCAACAGCCAGACCTGGGCCCCGTTCACGACACATGCGAGGTATCAATGGAGATTGAAGCCGCACGCCCGTGCGATCACCCGACCCTTATCACCATCTGGGAAGCCTCGGTGCGCGCCAGCCACCACTTCCTGCCAGAAGCGGACATAGTGGCCCTGAGATCGTTGATCCTGGAACACTATTTTGATGCCGTGCGCCTTTACGGTGCCAGGCTGGATGGCAATCTGGTCGGTTTTATCGGGGTGGCTGACGGCAATATCGAGATGCTGTTCGTCGCTCCTGCCGGGATGGGGCAAGGGGTGGGCCGCCAGCTGGTGAGCCATGCCATCGCGGCACTCGGGGCGCGCCGGGTGGATGTGAATGAGCAGAACGAGCAGGCACTCGGCTTCTATCGACGGATGGGCTTCGTGGTGGAGGGACGCTCGCCTCTGGATGGGGAGGGCAGACCCTATCCCCTGCTGCATATGGCCCTGGCCGACGAGCCCGGGGCGAGTTGACCCCGGATGGACAATAAAAAACCGCCTTTCGGCGGTTTTTTATTGTCTGATGGACGACAACCAGGCCTCACTCCTCGTTGGAGTTGTCCTGGTAGTCGTCGCGCTGGGCCTTGGGCAGGCGGCGCAGGGGGGCGAAACCGGTATCCTCGCCACGCACCTCTTTCTTGCGCGCCGGGGCGACGGGTTTGCTGCTACCCCCCTTGGCGGGACGCTTGCCTGCGGGCTTGGCGGATTGCCCCTTGCCGGCGCCGTTTTTGCCGCTGTTGTGCCTGGCGTTGGCATGACCCCGCTCCCGCGACGGGTTCTGCAACTGCTTGTTGCCCGGCAGGGTCTGGCGAGTCGGCTTGCCGCTTGGCTCATAACCCTCCTGGATTTCGCTCGGGATGCTAAGACCGATGAGGGCCTCGATGGCCTTGAGCTGATCGTGCTCATCCAGACTCACCAGGGAGATGGCCTCGCCGCCGCGCCCGGCCCGACCGGTACGGCCGATGCGGTGAATGTAATCTTCGGCCACCTGGGGCAGCTCGAAGTTGATGACGTGGGGCAGATCGTCGATGTCGAGGCCACGGGCGGCGATGTCGGTGGCGACCAGCACCCGTACCTTGCCCTCACGAAAATCCGTCAGCGCCCGGTTGCGGGCACCCTGGGTCTTGTCGCCGTGGATGGCGACGGTGTCCAGGCCATCCTTCACCATCTGCTCGGCGAGCCTGTCGGCAATCTGCTTGGTGCGCACGAACACCAGCACCCGCTGCCAGTTGTTGCGACCGATCATGTGGGAGAGCAGCTCGCGCTTGCGCTCTCTGTCCACCTTGATGATGCGCTGGTTGACCTGCTCGGCGGTGCTGTTGGTCGGGCTCACCTCGATGAGGGTCGGGGTCTTGAGCAGATCGTCTGCCAGCGCCTTGATGTCATCGGAGAAGGTGGCGGAGAACAGCAGGGTCTGCCGCTCTTCCGGCAGCGCCTTCATGATGCGGCGGATGTCGGTGATGAATCCCATGTCGAGCATGCGATCCGCTTCATCCAGCACCAGCACTTCCAGGGCGCTCAGGGTCAGGGCGCCCTGGGTCAGCAAGTCCAGCAAGCGGCCAGGGGTGGCCACCAGGATATCGATCCCGAGCTTGATGGCATCGAGGTTGGGCTTGATGCTGACGCCGCCGTAGGCGACCAGGGTACGAAATGGCAGGTGGTGGGCGTACTTGACGATGCTCTCGCCCACCTGGGCCGCCAGCTCGCGGGTCGGGGTCAGCACCAGGGCGCGGACCTGGCGACGGCCACCGCGGCCGTGGTTGGCCAGCAGCCGGTGCAGCATGGGCAGGGTGAAGCCGGCCGTCTTGCCGGTGCCGGTCTGGGCGCCGCCCAGCACATCCTGTCCCGCCAGAATGGCCGGGATGGCCTGCTGCTGGATGGGGGTTGCCTGTTCGTAACCCAACTCCTTGACGGCGCGCAGAATGTGCGGTGACAGACCCAGTTCATTGAATGACATCTTTGCGAAAGACTCCGAGCCTTGGGCTCAACGGGGGCGGCGCACAGCGGCCGCCACAACATGGAAAGGAAAGATCATGGGCGCGTAATATAGCAGAACTGCGGCAAGGGCGCAGTAACCCTGTGGCGCAGGGCGGTGGGCTACCCATGAAAAATGCCTCCGCATCACGTTGGGAGGCATCTCGAATGACGAAGGAGGGAGGCCTTAGAGCAGGGCGCGGATCGGGGCCGCGAGATCCTCGGGCTTGGTCTGGGGGGCAAAGCGGTCCACCACCCGGCCTTCGCGGTCGATGAGGAACTTGGTGAAGTTCCACTTGATGGCTTCGATGCCGAGCAACCCGGGTTTTTGCTGCTTCAACCAGCGATAGAAGGGGTGAGCCTGATCCCCGTTGACCTCGCACTTGGCGAGGATGGGGAAGCTCACCGGGTAATCCACCGAGCAGAAGCGGGCTATCTCCTCGGCATCCCCCGGCTCCTGGTGACCGAACTGATCACAGGGGAAGCCCAGCACCAGCAAGCCCTCTGGGCCGAACTGGCGATGGAGGGCCTCAAGAGCGGTGTACTGGGGAGTAAAGCCGCAGCGGCTCGCCACGTTCACCACCAGGATGACCTTGCCGTGCAGGTCTGCGCTGGGAAAGTCGCTGCCATCGAGTCGCTGCAGGGGGAAGGAGGCGAGAGGCATGGGCATATCCTTTTCACATGATCCGGTGATAACCGTTTGTTGATAAACCTCGGCGGACAAGAGCCGAGTGATATCAGCACGTTAACGGCCAGTGAGCCGAGCAGCAAGGGAAAAAGCGGTCGCCGTGGCCTTTTCCCCGTACGCATTGATGGCGGGACTTCTCAAGAGAAGCAAACCGGTTTGTGCCAAGGCGCCGAAGTCGCTACAAAGCGCACTCTCTTCATTCGCTGCGAGCCCTATCTTGGACTATCAGGCCGTCATGGATGCCATTTACACCCGGGGATGGGTGATCGTGGACGACTTTTTAACCGCCGACGAGGTGGATGCACTCAAAGCCTGCCTGCCCCACGAGTGGCAGCCGGCGGGCATCGGGCGCGAGGGGCTGCATCAGGGCAATACCGACATTCGCCGGGATCAGATCCACTGGCTCGAGCCCGATCTCGGGGGACCGGTGGCGGATTATCTGGCCCGGATGGAGGGGCTGCGTCTGGCCGCCAACCGCAACCTGATGCTGGGGCTGTTCGACTACGAGGCCCACTTCGCCCGCTACCGGGAGGGGGATTTCTACGCCACTCACCGCGATGCCTTCGCCGGGCGATCCAATCGCCGCCTCACCTCGGTGTTCTACCTCAACAACGGCTGGGCCCCGGAGGCGGGCGGGATACTGCGGGTCTATGACGATGACGAGCAGTTTCTGATGGATGTCTCTCCCAGAGGAGGGCGGCTGGTGCTGTTTCTGTCAGAAGAGTTTCCCCACGAGGTGCTGCCTGCGAGCCAGGAGCGTTACAGCATCGCCGGCTGGTTCCGGGTCAATGGCAACGGGGCCGGGCGGGTGGATCCCCCTCGTTGAGGGGTGCAGGACCATTTTTGACACAGGGACGGCCCCCATCCCCCTTTTCTGGCCTCATCCGGGGGGAAAGAGGGGGCGCATCGGCTGACAAGGCTTCGCCTCCCTTGCTACACTGCCCGCACTTATGTTCGTTTCAGGCTTCGCCCGGTTTTCGTGCGGGGATCGCGCGATGGCATTATCACCGTTCATGACGAAGCCGCTTCTCCCAAGGGATCACATCTAATGAAGAACATGCATGTCTTGCTGCTGTGCGGCGGCGGTGGCGCCGAGCACGAAGTCTCTCTGCGCAGCGCCAATTTCCTCGAGCAACAACTCGGTCTGCTGGCCGGGGTCGAGGTGACCCGGGTCGAGATGTTCGCCGATCGCTGGCTCAGTGCCGATGGCCGCGAGTGCAAGCTGGGGCTCGACAAGCTGCTCTCCTTTGACAGCGTGGCCCGTCCGGTGGACTTCGTGGTGCCCTGCATCCACGGCTACCCCGGCGAGACCGGTGATCTGCAATCTTTCCTGGAGCTGGCGGGTCTGCCCTATCTGGGTTGTGACGCCGAGGCGAGCAAGATCTGCTTCAACAAGATCAGCACCAAGCTGTGGTTTTCCGCCCTCGGCATCCCCAACACTCCCTACCTGTTCCTGACCGAGCAGAGCGAAGAGAGCCTGGCCGAGGCAAAAGCCGGGCTGGCCAAGTGGGGCAAGGTCTTCATCAAGGCGGCGTCGCAAGGTTCGTCGGTCGGCTGTTATGCCGCCAGCAACGAGGCCGAGCTGCTGCAGGGGATCAAGGACGCCTTCGGCTATTCCGAGCAGGTGCTGATCGAAAAAGCGGTCAAGCCCCGCGAGCTGGAAGTGGCGGTCTATCAGTACGGCGACGAGCTGGTGGCCACCTATCCGGGGGAGATCTGCGTGCCCACCGACAAGTTCTACACCTATGAAGAGAAGTACAGCAGCGCCAGCCACACCGAGACCGCCCTGCGGGCCGAGGGATTGACCCAGGCTCAGGCCGATGCCATTCATGAGTACGCCCTCAAGGCGTTCCGCCAGCTCAAGCTGACCCACTTGTCGCGCATCGACTTCTTCCTGACGGAAGAGGGGGAGATCCTGCTCAACGAGATCAACACCTTCCCGGGGATGACCTCCATCTCCATGTTCCCGAAACTGCTGGCCCACCACGGCCACAACTTCGCGCACTACCTCGAGCAGATCCTGCGCAAATAACGCGGACTGTTACAAGCAAGAGGGGCCCACGGGCCCCTCTGTCGTATGGGTGGCAACCCGGTTTACATGGGGGCCGAGGTGAACAGCCAGATATGGGCGCCCTGCGGGTCAGCAATGAGCGCCATGCGCCCGACACTGGGGATATCCATGGGGGGCACCACCACGGTGCCGCCGTGCTGGGCCACCCTGGCGAGCCGTGCATCCACGTCGTCCACCGCCACATAGGTTGCCCAATGCGGGGGCACCCCGTTCATGTCGGGGTTGTCCCGGGTGGACATGACCCCGGCCACCGGTCGGCCGTTGGCCACCAGCATGGGGTAGTCGAACCCCTCCAGCGCCGTCTGCTGCACCTGCCAGCCGAGCACCTGGGTGTAAAACGCCACCCCGGCATCGCGATCCGGCACATAGAGCTCGTGCCAGGTGAAGGTCGACCCCTCCGCCAGGGCGTGCTCTTTTGCCATGTCTTGTTCTGCCATCTTTGCTCCTTGTCCCATCGGTTGCCCGGGCCGGGTGGATGGGTGACGACCAAGTATAGGAGGGGATGGCAGGCATGCCGGCGCTCCGGTGAGCCACTGCTTGCGAGCCATCATGGCGCTCGCTACAATCCGCTCCCTTTACCCGTGAACCCGCATCCCGAGCGCCTCCTCTCATGAAGCCCATCCCCGATCACGCCGTCAATCGCCTGCGCATCTGGCGCAAGAGCGTCTCGACCCGACCCTTTCTCGCCCGTGGCGGCGCCGTACCCCGCTGCGAGGCGTGCCAGCTGCGCCACGACTGGTGTGCCTGCGAGTGGCGCCCCGCACTGAAAGCCGAAGCGGGTTTCTGCCTGCTGATGTATGACAGCGAACCCATGAAGCCCTCCAACACAGGTCGCCTCATTGCCGACGTGTTGCCAGGCACCACTTGGGCCTTTCTCTGGAAGCGCACTCAGCCCCATCCCGAGCTGCTGGCTCTGCTGGCGGATCCCGCCTGGCAGCCCTATGTGGTGTTTCCCGCCTGCGAGAAGGCGCCGGCCCGCCTCACCACCGAGGTCGTGCCGCTCCCCGGCAAGAAGCCGCTCTTCATCTTGCTGGACGGCACCTGGCCCGAGGCGCGCAAGATGTTCAACATGAGCCCCTATCTGGATGGCTTCCCGGTGCTCGCCATCAAGCCGGATGCGCTCTCCACTTACGGCATGCGAGTTGCCCACAACGATGAACATCTGTGTACCGCCGAGGTGGCGGCCTGCGTGCTGGAGGTGGCTGGCGAGATCAGGGTGGGGCAGGCGCTGCAGCACTGGTTCAACCTCTTCAGCAGTCGCTACATGGCGGGCCGGGTGAGCCGGGCACCGGGAGAGGATGAACAGCCGCTGCTGCGGGCCCTCGAGGCCATCAAGGGGGAGGCGGCCTTGCAAGGCGAAGGTGAGGGGAGTCGCAGTCTCTGAGTCGGGACTATTGATGAATATCAGGAATCAATTGGCTGCCATCGTTTCGTTGGCTTCATGAGCCGGGGCTCGCTAGGATAGCGGCCTGCTGACTCATTCAGGTTCCTGGCTAGCGCCGGGCGCCGCAATCACACGAGGTCTATGGATGGAATTGGAACTGTATACCCTGCTCGCCCTGTTCGGGGTGGCCCTTGTCGCCGGTTTTATCGATGCCATCGCCGGGGGCGGGGGCCTGTTGACGGTGCCGGCCCTGCTGGCCACCGGCATGCCGCCGGCCCTGGTGCTCGGTACCAACAAGTTGCAGAGCAGCTTCGGCTCCTTCTCCGCCACCTGGTTCTATGCCCGCCGCGGCCTGCTGGAGTGGTCCATCATCTGGCCCGCGGTGATCTGCACCTTTATCGGCGCGGCGCTCGGCACCCTGGCGGTGCAGACCATAGACGCGGCCATCCTGGAGCGGTTGCTGCCCTTCCTGCTGGTGGCCTTCGCCTGCTATTTCTACTTCTCCCCCCGGGTGAGCGATGCCGAGAGCCAGCGCCGCCTCAGCCCCATGCTGTTTGCGTTGCTGGTGGGGGGCGGGGTCGGTTTCTACGACGGTTTCTTCGGGCCGGGCACGGGGTCGTTTTTTGCCATCGGTTTCGTGGCGTTGGCGGGGTTTGGCATGGCGCGGGCCACGGCCCACACCAAGCTGCTGAATTTCACCTCCAACATCGCCTCCCTGCTGTTCTTCACCCTGGGGGGCAAGGTGGTGTGGAGTGTGGGGCTCTGCATGGCCCTTGGCCAGTTCATCGGCGCCCGGCTCGGCTCCCGGCTGGTGCTGAAAAAAGGGGTGAAGCTGATTAAACCATTGCTGGTCACCGTCTCCTTGCTGATGTCCGCCAAATTGGTGTGGAGCCAGTATCCCGAACTGTTTTCCTGGCTTCACTGAGCATTATCTGAGGCCGGGCTGCGGCTCTTTATCGAGCCCGGCGAAGTGCCCCTTGATGGCCGCCACCAGGCGAGCGATGCGGGATCGCTTCAAGCTGTTGGGGCGATAGACCAGGTGCAGGGGGCGCCCCAATCCCGGCAGGGGGCGGGCCTGTACACCTTGCTCTCCCACCAGGGCCAGCAGGCCGGCGGGTAGCAGCACCGGGCCTATGCCCGCCTTGGCGAGTTCAATCAACGCCAGATAGGAGTCGAGCTCCATGGCGGGCTCGAACCCTTGCGCCGCCAACGGCTCGCGCAGATAGCGGTTGGAGGGGTTGTCCAGATCCATGGTCAGGATCTTGCGCATCTCCCCCTGGCTCCCCTGATCACCCACTTCCGCTTCCTGTTGATCACCTCCCACCAGATAGAAGGGCTCCGTCAGCAGGAGTTCGGCGCACAGGCCGTGTCCGGGCGGCAGTCTGCCTGCACAGATGCCGAGCAGGGCATCGCCGCCGCGCACCCGGGCCAGGATCACCGGGGTGTGGTGGGTGGAAAGGGCGAGGTGGGGATCCTGCCCGAGATAGTCGTGCATGAAGCGGGCGAGATAGCCCGCCAGCAATGTCTCCGAGCAGGCGACGGGCAGGGGGCTGCCATCGGTGAGGATCTGGCTGTCCGCCAGTACCCCCTTCATCTCGGCCAGGCTCGGTGCCACCCGGGCCAGCAGCTCGCGGGCCTGGGGGGTGAGCCGGATCTGGCGCCCGTCCGGCTCGATCAATTTCTTGCCAAGGCGCAGCTCCAGCTGATTGATGCGCTTGCTCACTGCCGACTGGCTAATATAGAGGCGGCTGGCCACCTTGGCCATGGTCCCCTCGCTCGCCAGCAGGCAGAGTGTCTCCAGTCCTTCCAGTAACATGTCGCCTCCCGGCCTCTTGGTTGGAAGTCGTTACCTTAGGGGCTGGCGGGATCAGGGGCAAGTACCGTTTGCAGCCCTCGAGAGCGGCCAGCGCCACGCCTTGACGGGAGGGGCGAAGATCACCAGGTTGCCGATGAGGCTGACCACCACCCCGACGATGGAGACCGTCTGCCAGACGAACCCCTCGTACAGGGTCGATAGGCTCAGCGCCACCAGGGGGAAGAGCACGGTGGCATAGGCCGCCTTGCTGGCCCCGATGCGCCCCACTAGGGTGAGGTAGGCGGTAAAGGCGATGACGGAGCCGAAGATGGCCAGGTAGATCATGGCTGCGACATAACGGGGCTCGGTGGGCAGGGTCAGGGACTGACCGAGCAGGGCGACCCAACCGAGCAGGAGCAGCACCCCGTAGACCATGCCCCAGGGCACCATCTGCAGTACCTGATAGCCCTGGCGCTGACCCCGGGCCGACACCAGGTTGCCGAGCGAGAAACAGAGGGTGCCGGCGCAGGCGAACAACAACCCCTTCCAGCCATTGGCACCGAGCTGGGCATCCGCCAGCACCGGCCAGAACAGGAGCAGGGTGCCGAGCAGTCCCAATACGGAGCCCTGCAGCCAGCGCAAGCCGGGGCGCTTACCCTCGAACAGCCAGAGGTTGAGGCCGTTGAAGATGCTGGCACTGGCGAAGATCACCGCCGACAGGCCGCTCGGGATGTAGAGGGTGGCGTGGTAGAAGCAGAGGAAGTTGGTGGAGAACAGCAGGGCGCCGAGCAGGGCGGCATAACGCTGCCCCTGCCAGGGCAGGCGTGGGAACCGGCCGGTGATCGTGAGCAGGGCAAACAGCGCCAGCGCCGCCAGGGCGAAGCGATAGAGCACGGACACCTCGATGGGGATGGGGCCAAGCTGCCAGGCGATGGCAATCCAGGTGCTGCCCCAGATGAGGACGGTGGAAATATAGAGCAAGAGGTTCATGGGTTTTCCGTGGAGCAAGATGACAGGATCCCAGCATGGGCCCGGTGCGCAACGCTGGCTTACAGCATCTTGCGGTTTTTTGCCGCCAGGGGCAGCGCCCGGGCAGGGCCCACGATAAGATGAGGGCAAAGGCGAATATGGGCCCACGGGAGAGTGGGCCAAGTAGCGCGGCCAACGAGGAGAACCGAGGTGCAACAGGCAATGCAGCCAATGATGCCGCCCATCAGACAGGCGGGGGTATTCGATGCCCTGGTCAGCACGGGGGCGCGGCTGGAGAACGCCTGCTGGCTGGAACCCGGGCTCGGCCTCGCCAGCTGGTGCAACCGCTATGATCAGACCCGCTATCACAAGCCCGGTCATCACACCATCAGCGTCTATCTGCAGGGGGGCGAGCAGACCGAGCGCCTCGATGGACCAGGCGGCCACGGCGGAACCGGCAAGGTGTGCATCATGCCGGATCACCACAGATCCGAGTGGCTGGTGCGCGAAGAGTTTCGCTTCTTCCACCTCTATTTCAGTCCGGCCCACCTTGCTCGCATCGCCGAGGAGGCTTGCGACAAGGAGGGGCGGCATCTGCTGCTGGAGGACAAGACCTTCATCGAGGATCCCCAGGCCGCGGCCCTGGTGCAACAACAGCTGATGGGGCTGGACTGGCAGATGGACGGGGATCGCATGGCGCTCTCTCACGGCACCTGGATGCTGATGCTCCATGCCTATCGCCACCACACCCGGGAGGCGCCGGCTCTGCCGCAGGTGCGTGGCGGGCTGGCACCCGTGACCATCCGGCGGGTGCAGGAGTACCTGCTGGCCCACCTGGCGGATCCCGTCACCTTGAGCGATCTCGCCCGGGAGGCGGGTCTGAGCGAATATCACTTCGCTCGCATGTTTGGCCAGAGCCTTGGCTGTCCACCCCATCGCTATCTGCTGGGGCTGCGTTTGCAGCGGGCCAAGCAGTTGCTGGCGGGGCCCGAATCCCTGGCCGGGATCGCCGCCCTGTGCGGTTTCTCCTCCCAGGCACACCTTGGCAACCGCTTCAAGGAGGCCTTCGGCCTGAGCCCGGGCCAGTGGCGTGGCCAGCTGTCATCTGGCTGTCACGGTTGAGGGGCACACTGCGAAGCCATGGCGGCGGTTGGCTGCCCTTGTCTCAAACGGAGTGCCCATTGAATCATCGCAAACGTCAGACCCGTACCCGCCACCTCTGGTTCAGCCACTGGAATGGCCCCAAGATCCGCCTCTGTGCCCCTGCCGCCCCCGAACCCCTCGTGCCTCACAGTTCCCGCTGAAAATCGTCGCAACCCGGTAGGTTTTTGCAGGCAACTTTGCCACTATGGCTCCATGTATATGGATCTGGTGTGGCTGAATGTTTCTGGAACGTATTGAAGTCAAAGGTTTTCGTGGCATAAACCGGCTCTCGCTCGGGCTGGATCACACCACGGTGCTCATCGGCGAGAACGCCTGGGGCAAGTCCAGCCTGCTGCGTGCCCTCTGGTGCCTGCTGGGGGATGCCGAGCCCTATCAATTCACCGCGGATGACTTCCATCAGCCGGAAGATCCTGAGCTGGCCGCCTCCCGCACCCTGCAACTGGTGCTCACCTTTTGTGAATACCGTCCCCAGATGTGCCAGCACTCCCGCCGTTTGGCTCGCCTCGGTGCGGCCTGGATCCCCCACAAGGACAAGTTCCACCGGGTTCACTACCGGGCCAGCGCCGAGTTGCAAGATGACGGCAGCGTGCTGACGATTCACGATTTTCTCGATGGCATCGGCAAGAGCCTGGAAGTAGAGAACAACGACGATCTGGTGCAACTGCTCATCACCATGAACCCGGTGTTCCGCCTGCGGGATGCCCGCACCGCGCGGGATGGCATCGAGACCCTGCCCTGGGGAGATCTCAGTACCCAGCGGCTGGGAGATCTCTCCGGCAAGCTGACGGACGAACCCCAGCGCATCGGCGAACCCGAGTTGAAAGAGGCGTTGGAGGCGGTGCGTCAGCTGATGGATCACTACTTCCGCGCCCTGGCCCCCATCAAGCACAAGCCGCGCAGCCAGCGGGAGATCGTCAATCGCCCCATGACCCTGCGCAACCCCGGCAACCTGCAGGTGCTGCTGCGCAGTGCGGACAACCGGGCGCTGCAACTGGCCATGGCGGGGATGGCGGCCATGCTGCTCAATGCCCGTGGCAACCGGGAGCTGGAGGAAGGGGCCAGACCCATCATGATACTGGAAGATCCGGAGAGCCGGCTGCACCCCACCATGCTGGCCCTGGCCTGGGGGCTGCTGGAGCAGTTGCCGGGGCAGAAGCTGCTCACCACCAACTCGGGGGACTTGCTGTCGTCACTGCCGCTCAATCAGGTGCGCCGGCTGGTACGGCGCCAGCAGGATATCCTCTGCCAGCAGCTTGGTGGCGAGCGCTACAGCAGCGACGATCTGCGCAAGATAGCGTTTCACGTGCGCATCAACAGGCCCATGTCCCTGTTCGCGCGCTGCTGGTTGCTGGTGGAAGGGGAGACCGAGATCTGGCTGCTCTCCGAGCTGGCCCAGATCTGCGGTTATAGCCTGCGGGCCGAGGGGGTGCGGATCATCGAGTTTGCCCAGTGCGGCCAGGCGCCCCTTATCAAGGTGGCCCGGGACTTTGGCATCGAGTGGCACCTGCTCACCGACGGCGACGAGGCGGGGGTCAAGTACGCGAGCTCCGCCCGTGCCCTGCTCAAGGGGGAGCGCGAGCGCGATCGGGTGACCCAGTTGCCGGCGGCGGACATCGAGCACTACCTCTACCAGAACGGTTTTGAATCCGTGTTCCGGCGTGAAGCCGGGGTCGGGGGGCGCTCGACCATGAGCCCTTCTCGCATCATCACCAAGGCCATCCATCATCGCAGCAAGCCCGGCATGGCGCTGGCGGTGGTGGAGGAGGCAGAGCGCCTCGGCAGTGATCGCATTCCCCCGGTGATCAAGCAGATGTTTGGACGGGTGGTGGCGCTGGCTCGCGGCCAGGGCTGATCGGTGCGGATCGTCGGCCGTTGGGGAAGGGGGCGAGTTTGGGTATACTCGCCCCCTTCTATATGAAGCCGCGCACCTATGGTTGGCGCGCGTCACGCCTACTTTTTGTCTGTTGCTGGAGACCCTATGTTCGTCCAACTCCCTTCCTGGCTCTTCCCCCTGACCGGCCTGATGGCGCTGGGGGCCCTGATCGCCCTCGCGCTGGTGCTCTGGCGCGGCGATCTCTGTCCGGGACAGCGTTCGCGGATCACCACCCAGCTCTTCTCCGTCTGGGTCATTACCGGTCTCTCCCTGATGCTGGCCATCGAAGCCGGGATGAGCGGCTGGCTTATCTGGAGCGGGGGGGCAGCCCTGGTGCTGGGAATTGTCCTGTCGCTGGTCCAGTCCCGCCTCGAGGGTAAACGCGCCATTCCCGCCACCCTGCTGTGGCTGCCGGCCCTGCCGCTGGCCCTCTATGGCACAGGCTTGCTGCAACTGCAGGGATGGGTGAACGGCTTGCTGCAGATGGTGCTGCTGGGATCGGCGTTTGCCCACCTGATGTTGCTGCGGGCCCGTCACCGCTTGCAGGCGTTCAATGTCCTGCTGCCGGTGGCCGGTCTGGTGGCGGCCATCGCCAGCCTGCTCTGGTTCGTCGCCCTGATGATGATGGCGGAGCCTGCCACTCAGGTGCTGAGCGCCCTGCAACCCTGGGTGCTGACCCAGGCCGCGCTGCTGATCGCCGCCTTGCTGCTCTGGTTCACCCCCCTCTATCGACAGCAGGAGACGGCCCCCGTGGTGCTCTCCGTGACGCTCTGCGGTCTGCTGATCGCCGAAATCGCCGCAAGTGGCGCATTGCAGCAGTTGTCTCTGCCTTGAAAGAGAAAATCGGTTATGGTGTGGGTTCACAACAAGACAAGCAGGGGTGAGATGGGGATGAATACGGACTGGGTCAGTCGTATCACGGGGGGATTGTTGCTCCTGGCTGTCAGTGGGGGTGTCCAGGCGTCGGCGCGGGATATCAAGGAAGCGGACAAGCTGGCGGACGATCCCACCAAGGTGGTGACCCAGCTGGGGGCCAGTTACACCGATGAGTTCAAGGTGTCGGGTTCCATCGGGATGGGGCCGGTCAGCAAGCTCAACGCCTCCATCAACAAGGATGGCAGCGAGTGGCGGCTGGGGGGCTCCTGGCTCTCCGATATCGGCATCTTCAACTTCAACTTCCGCAAGAAGCAGTTTGATCATGATGCGGAGCAGACCAGCTACAGTCTCGGCACCTTCATTCCCCTGAGTGCCTTCGGCTTTGCCCCCGCGGGCTGGCAGATCTTCCCCATGGCGGGGGTCAGCTACAACGACGGGGACATCGCCTGCGAAGTCGGCACCCAGGGCTGTGGCTCGGTGGACATCGATACCGGCTCGGAGTTCGTCTTGATGCCCAATACCAGCAAGGGGGGATATCTTGGCGTCTTCACCCTCAAGCCGCTCTCGCCCAAGTGGACCTTCATTGCCTTCGGGACGGGGTCTATGGGGTCGAACGATTATCATGGCTACTTTGCCGGTCTCGGCATGGGCTACAAGATCACCAAGCGTCAGTCCATCAGCACCTATGCCTATGCGTCGGACAACAATTATGGGAATGATCAGCAACTGGGGATCGCCTATCGCTATCAGCTGAACTGATGGCCTGGACAGGGAATGTTGAGACGGACCTGCGGGTCCGTTTTTTGTTGTGAAAGGGGATGAACGAAGAGGTGGCGGCGTTAACTGCATAAAAACAAAGCGGTTTGTCCGGCAAAGCAGCAAATAGCGGCGGCTTAGTACACACACTCAACTTTTTCAAGATTTTTGCTTGCAATATTTGGGATGGAGCCTATTATTGGCCACCTCGGACGCGGGGTGGAGCAGCTCGGTAGCTCGTCGGGCTCATAACCCGAAGGTCGTCGGTTCAAATCCGGCCCCCGCAACCAACTCTTTGCCGGCATGGCAGAGGCGCAAGTCTCTGGGATGCTGCAACGACATCAACTGCTACTGCTCGGCAGTGTGATGGTGAAAACGTCTGGCAACGGACAACAATTCGGACGCGGGGTGGAGCAGCTCGGTAGCTCGTCGGGCTCATAACCCGAAGGTCGTCGGTTCAAATCCGGCCCCCGCAACCAACTCTTTGCCGGCATGGCAGGGGCGCAAGTCTCTGGGATGCTGCAACGACATCCACTGCTACTGCTCGGCAGTGTGATGGTGAAAATGTCTGGCAACGGACAACAATTCGGACGCGGGGTGGAGCAGCTCGGTAGCTCGTCGGGCTCATAACCCGAAGGTCGTCGGTTCAAATCCGGCCCCCGCAACCAACTCTTTGCCGGCATGGCAGGGGCGCAAGTCTCTGGGATGCTGCAACGACATCCACTGCTACTGCTCGGCAGTGTGATGGTGAAAATGTCTGGCAACGGACAACAATTCGGACGCGGGGTGGAGCAGCTCGGTAGCTCGTCGGGCTCATAACCCGAAGGTCGTCGGTTCAAATCCGGCCCCCGCAACCAACTCTTTGCCGGCATGGCAGGGGCGCAAGTCACTGGGATGCTGCAACGACATCCACTGCTACTGCTCGGCAGTGTGATGGTGAAAACGTCTGGCAACGGACAACAATTCGGACGCGGGGTGGAGCAGCTCGGTAGCTCGTCGGGCTCATAACCCGAAGGTCGTCGGTTCAAATCCGGCCCCCGCAACCAACTCTTTGCCGGCATGGCAGGGGCGCAAGTCACTGGGATGCTGCAACGACATCCACTGCTACTGCTCGGCAGTGTGATGGTGAAAACGTCTGGTAACGGACAACAATTCGGACGCGGGGTGGAGCAGCTCGGTAGCTCGTCGGGCTCATAACCCGAAGGTCGTCGGTTCAAATCCGGCCCCCGCAACCAACTCTTTGCCGGCATGGCAGGGGCGCAAGTCTCTGGGATGCTGCAACGACATCGACTGCTACTGCTCGGCAGTGTGATGGTGAAATCGTCTGGCAACGGACAACAATTCGGACGCGGGGTGGAGCAGCTCGGTAGCTCGTCGGGCTCATAACCCGAAGGTCGTCGGTTCAAATCCGGCCCCCGCAACCAACTTTCTATCTTTTCTTTCCCCCTTATCATTTCCCCTGACTATCTCCCTGATCTTGAACATTAATCTTCAAGAGACTGGTCGTTTCTGCCGTTTGTTCTGTATCATCCTGACTTCTGTCCATGGATGAGGCTTCCCCTTATGTTGCAACCCTTTCGTTATCTCCCTCCCAAGATAGAGCTGCAAGAGACCACCCTGCCCGAGGTGATGGCGAGTCAGGCCCCCATCAAGCTGCTGCTGATCGCCGAACCCGAGCGGGCGCGCTTGCTGGCCGAGCCTGCCTTTGCCGCGGTGGTGGCCCAGATCAGCCTGGGTCAGAAGGCGCCCTATCGCCTGACTGATCAAGCCGGCTTGCAACTGGTGATCTTCCTCGATGCCGCCCCGCCGCGGGATCATCGTCTCTACAAGCAGGTGCGCGACTGGGTGGCACCTCTGGCAAGTCTCAACACCGAGCAACTGGCGCTGCACCTTGCCGGTTTTGACGATGAACATCGGGCACAACTGGCGGAGCTGGTGATCGCCGCCCTGCTCGCGGCCAATGTGGCACTGCCGACCTACAAGCAGCAAACCCATGCCCCGGTGAGTTACCAGCAACTGCTGGTGTCGCCCGGCTGCGCCCTGGATCTGGCACGGATCCTGGCGGAGGCCGAGGGCAACGCGCTGGCGCGCCACCTTGCCGTGCTGCCCGCCTCGGACTTGACCCCCAAACACTATCGCGCCCTGGCCCGGGAACTCGCCAAGGCAGAAGGCTGGCAGTGGCAGGAATATGATGAAGCGGAGCTGACTCGCCTCGGTGCTGGCGCCTTCCTGGCGGTGGCCAGGGGCTCGGCAGATGGCCAGGCCGCCATCGTGAAGCTCAGCTACTGTCCGGCTAGTGCCGAGCGCCGCCTCGCCCTGGTGGGCAAGGGGATCTGCCATGATTCCGGCGGTTATAACCTGAAAGTCGGCGGCAGCATGTATGGCATGCACCTGGACATGGGGGGCAGCGCGGTGGCGCTCGGCACCCTGCTTGCCATCAGTCGCGCCAGGCTGCCCTATGAGGTGCATTGCTGGCTCGCCATCAGTGAAAACCATATAGGCCCGCTGGCCTACAAGCCTGGTGAAGTCGTCACTGCCATCGATGGCACCACCATCGAGGTGGTGGACACCGATGCCGAGGGGCGCATGGTGCTGGCCGATACCCTGGCCATGGCGGTTGGGGACAAGCCGGACTTGCTCATCGACTACGCCACCCTGACCGGTGCCTGCAAGCGGGCCCTTGGCAGCCATTACAGCGGTGCTTTTACCAATCGTCCCGCCTGGCTTGGCGAACTGATAAGCCTGGGTCAGCAAAGTGGCGAGCGGATCTGGCCCTTCCCGCTGGATGAGGATTACGACGACGACCTCGAGAGCGAATGGGCGGATCTGTTGCAGTGCGCCCCCGGCAGCTCGCCGGATCATATTGATGCCGCCCGCTTCCTCAGCCGTTTTGTAGGGGCACAGACGCCCTGGTTGCATCTGGACTTGAGCGGTTTTCGCAGCAAGGGGGGCAATGGCGTGGTCAGCAGCGAGGTGACGGGGTTTGGTGTTCGGCTGACCCTGGATCTGCTCGCGAGCCCGCTGCGTTGATCAACATGGGATGCGGGGGGCCCCGTGCCCCCTTTGGATACAAGCAAAGAGCCAAGCATTGAGGACAAGCGTGAAACAACCAAGTTATGACTGGGTATTGTTCGATCTGGACGAAACCCTGCTGGATTTCCCGGTGACCGAAGCCCTGGAGCGGACCCTGCAGATCTACGGAGTGGTGCCCAGTCCCGCCAAGATGGCGGAATATCAAGGGCTGAACCACAGACTCTGGCAGCAGTACAACAGTGGTGAGATAGACGCGACCCACCTGCAGCAGACCCGTTTCGCCCTGTTTGCCGAACAGGTGAATGTTGCCCCCATGGCCATGAACGATACCTTCCTGCAGCAGATCATCGCTCTCAGCACCCCCCTCGACGGGGTGGCGGAGACCCTGGCGGCGCTGCAGGGACGGGTACGGATGGGGATCATCACCAATGGCTTCAGCCTGCCCCAGCGGGGTCGTCTCGACAAGCTTGGCTGGGGCGACAGGTTCGAGACATTGGTCATCTCCGATGAGGTGAAGGTGACCAAACCGGCTCCCGCCATCTTCCAGCTCGCTCTCGAACGGATGGGGCGACCGGATCCTGCCCGGGTACTGATGGTGGGGGACAACCCCAAGACCGATATCGCCGGTGCCGCGGCCCAGGGGCTCGCCACCTGCTGGTACAATCCCGCGCGTCAGGATGCCTCCTGTGAGCCGACCCATGAAATCCATCACTTCGCTCACCTCGGGGCCATCGTATTGGGGCAGTGAGGCGGAGAGTGTATGAGAAAAGGTGCCATGATGGCGCAGGTATAAAAAAGGCAGCCCGAAGGCTGCCTTTTTGCATGAATGAGCGGCCCTAGCGAGCCAGACGGCCCAGCAGCCAGGCCTCCAGCAGGGCCACCCCTGGAGCCAACACGGATTCGTCGAAGTCAAAGGCCGGATGGTGGTGGGGGGCTGCCAGGTTGGCCCCTAGGATGAGGTAGGCCGCCTGCCCGCCATTGCGTTGCACCCGTTCGATGAGAAAACCCGCATCTTCACTCGCCCCGAAGCGGCGGCTGTGGATGGTCTTGAACGACAGGGTATTGGCCAGCGGGACTATCTCCTCGAGCAGGGCCGGGCTGTTCTCGATACCGATGGCTTCGCCCTGCTTGCGAATGAGGTAGGTGGTTCCCTGCATGGCGGCGGCGCCCGCCACGAGCTGCTGCACCTGGCTGAACATGTAGTCATTGAGCGCAGGCGTCGCACCGCGGGTTTCTCCCTGCAACAGGGCGTGGCCCGGGATCACGTTGCGACCGCTGCCGGCGTGGAGCTGGCCGATGTTGATGCGGGTCATGCCATCGCGATGGCGGGGAATGCCGAGCATGGCCGTGGTGGCCATGCAGGCCGCCGCCAGCGCATTGCAGCCGGCGTTGGGCTCAAGCCCCGCGTGGGCGGCGCGCCCCATCAGCTCCACGTCGAACTTGGTGGAGCAGAGGAAATCGGTGGGATTGACCACCAGTTCGCCACTCTCGGCATGAATGCCGATGTGCAGGGCCAGAAGGGCATCCACGTCATCGAGCTGACCACCGGCGGCCAGGGCCTTGCCACCGCGACACCCCTCCTCGGCGGGCTGGAAGAACAGCTTGACTCGGCCATTGAGTGTCTCGGCCAGGCTTTTTATCCGCTCGGCCAGCACCAGACCGATGGCGGTGTGGCCGTCGTGGGCACAGGCGTGCATCCAGCCCGGGTTGCACGATTGCCACTCCCCCTGGCTCGGGCCATGACCGGGATCCTGCTGCTCCTCCACTTCCACGGCATCGATGTCGAAGCGAAACCCCAGGGTGGGGCCGGGTCGGCCGCTGTCCCAGAGTCCCATCACCCCGGTGATCTCCTCGATACGGGCCAGCCAGTCGGGGTCGGCACCCTGACGAAGGGCTCGCGCCTTCTGGGCGGGTACGTCGATTTCCCGGCCCATGATGAGGTTGCTGGCCAGCAGCTGGTCGCCCAGCATGACGGAAAAACCGAGTTCAGAGAGGTGACGGGCGATGAGAGAGCTGGTTCGAAATTCACACCAGGCCGCTTCGGGCAAACGATGAAGGTCACGGCGCCAGCGGCGCAGAGCATCCTGAGTCATGGTACATCCTGCATGTCGAGTCCAGTGGACATTGTGAAGGGCAGGAGGGGCGGAGTAAATCCCGGTGACGGAATGCAACGAGGGGAGCCTGTGGCTCCCCTCGTGGTCTGGATGCTTGTGATTGAAAAATGGACGGCGATTGTCGATAAACATCGACTCCCATTCATATCTCACTCCAGATCATCAAAAGTGCAATCTTCTGTTCAACTAACCAGCACCCCGGAGATGCTGGTTCGCAACAGCAGGTCTGCGCTGGCTGATTGACCGACTCAGAGCTGACCCAGGGAGGGCAGAGAGACGGCAACCAGAGTGAAAAATACGGTAAAAACGGCGGTAACAACGAACTCAGTCATCATTTGTCTCCCTTGGTTGATGAGTAGTGGGACCAAGATACCATATTGGGGCGATAAAACAACGGAAATTGTGATTTTTGCGGTCTTTTTGTGTCGTACGGGCTGAGAGTGGTGTTTTTATGTTTTTATGGCTTTTTTTTGAACCGTTGGCCTCTTGCTGGAGATCGATATGGCTGTTTGATTTTATTTATCCAATAAAAACAATTGATTGTTTGTTTTCCCCATAATTTTCATCAAGGGTTTTTATGGGTCTCATTTGGTTTTTATCAAATTTTCATCGGCAATATTGTCACTGGCTGAGCCAGAAACTGTCATCCAGGTGATGTTGAGGTGTCTGGGCCACCTTTTTCTACCCATCAGCAAGTTATCTGTCAGAGAATGTCATAACGCCTGTCAGGAGAAGGGGATTACCCCGGTTGAGGGAGAGGCATCTTTCAGTTTGGCGGGTGATTTACCATGAAGGGTGCGGATCTGGCGTGCGTACATGCCTTTAATGGCACCTTGGCATGGCATTGCCGCATCATCTCCGGGCTTGTCAGTGGATCCTGCCGCCTGATGAGCAGAGCGTCATGGTGTCCAGGCTGGCAACAGGGAGAGTAAAGGGTGAAGGCATCAAGGTGCGCAGGCGCAGTGCCGGGAGAAGTGGCAGGCGTCGTGCAGCCGGGAAATCGCCATCATAGTACGGCAGCAGCCGATATGGACAGCGTGCCAAACCGGGTTTGCGTGTCAGGGTCTCGTACTCGCAGGAAGAGGCGCTAGTCAGTTCCCGCCATGGCGAGCAGCTGTTGATTGACCCAGGCGGTGGCGCTCAGATAGAGGTAACTGACCTTCTCCTCGCTCAAACCAAGGCGGGCCGTGCTGGCCATGATCCGCTGCCAGTCCGCATTCTCGTAATCCTCGCAAAAACTGAGATAAAACCCCAGGTCTCCCTGGCGAGCCAGCAGGGCGGCGCGGACTGCATCGGTGAGGGGGATGGAGGCAATCAGCTGTTCCAGTGGCTGCCCCATGAGCACATCCTGCAAGGAGAGCAGGCCGGTGAGAAAGGCCTGCTGCGCCTGCAGGGCGGGTGCATGGGTATGGGCGAGCAATTCACAGAAGCGGGCCCGGATCAGGGACATCTGATAGAGCTCGGCGCTCTTGTCATGACCGGCACTGGTGGCGGCGACCAGGGTCACGAAGCGTTTTAGCTGGGTGTGGCCGAGGTGGCTGGCCGCCTGGCGAAAGGAGGTCACGGGGGGGGAGGCCTCAGGATTCAGGTTGTTGACGTAATGGAGCAGTTTGAGGGAGAGAGAGGCATCCTGGTCGAGCAGCTGCTCTATGTGGTTCAGATCCGGGCTGATCTGGTTGACCTCTTGCAGCAATTGCACCACGACCAGCTGATCAGGCGGCAGCGTGGCCTGTTGTACCAGTTGCGGGCGACTGAAGAAGAAACCCTGGAACAGGGCGACGCCCAGCGCCTTCATCCGTTCGAACTCTTCCTCATCTTCCACCTTCTCGGCGAGATAGGTGAGGGGCATGTGGCGATGGGATTCTATGAACGACGCTATCGTCGCCAGTGGCGTGGCGCGCAAGTCGAACTTGATGATGTGGACATAGGGCAGGAAGCGCTCCCAGGCCGGTGAGAGGGTAAAGTCATCGAGCGCCAGCCGATAGCCCAGTTGATGCAACTGAACCACCTTGGCCAGCAGGGCATCATCGGGAATGGCATCCTCAAGGATCTCGATCACCACCTTGCCCTGGGGCAGGCACTCGGCCAGCCCATCCAGCAACAAGGAGTGGGGGAAGTTGATAAAACAGGGGTGGCCGCCGAGCAACTGATCGATGTTCTGGTGCAGGAACTGCTCGACGACCAGTCTGGCCGTCGCCTGCTGGGACGAAATATGGGGAAACACATTATCCAGGCTGTCGCGAAACAGCAGCTCATAGGCGTGGGTATTGAGGTCACGGTCCAGAATGGGCTGCCTTGCAACATAGGAATACATATTTCTCTCCAGCATGGGCTCTGGCTAGATTCTATGGGCAAGCGGATCACTATGCCAGCGCCAAGCCGTGCCAAGGGACAGCAACTGGCAGAGTGATCGGCGAAAAACTCCTTGTCAGAAGAGATAGTTGAGTTGCAGACCGGCCAGCCAGGCATCCCCTTCCGAGGTGCCCTGGAAGGTGGAGGTCGTCTGGGGCACGCCGGGTTTGAGCTGCATGGTCTCGCTGACATCGACCTTCTTGCCATCGAGCAGGGTCAGACCGAGATCCAGAGTGAGGTTCTTGTCGAGCTGATACCCGACGCCCGCGCTGTACCAGATCCGGTCTGAATCGGGGATGGAGATGGTGCGTCGATCGGCGGGCACCGGGCTGCGGTCATAGGCGATGCCGGAGCGCAGCAGCCACTTTGGATCCAGTCGATAGGTGAGGCCCAGGGCATAGCGCCAGCTGTCTTGCCAGTGCTCGTCCTTGATGTGCATGGTGCCATAGTGATCGAGCCCGGCCTCCAGTGATACGAACTTGCTCCAGTTGGTCCAGTTGATGCTTGAATGCAGCGCCAGTGCGGGGGTCAACTGATGGAACAGGGCCAGCTCGGCAGTGGCGGGCAGGGGCAGGTCCAGGCTGCCGGTATCGGTGAAGGTGCGCCCTTGCAGATCGGTGCCGACGGCGTCACCGGAGAGGGTCAGGTTGACGTCGTGACGGTAGGAGAGGCCGACACGGGTCGAGGACGAGAGCTCGAGCAGTGTCCCCAGATTCCAGCCCAGGGCCCAGCCATCGCCCTTGAGGTGCTTGGCAATCTTGTTGTTCGATGGGAAGGTGCCGCCCACTTCCCCTTCGCCATGAATGGCGGAGAGCCCCGCGCCGACAGACCAGATAGGGTTGATGCGATAGGCCAGAGACGCCCCCAGATCCACCGTCTTGATGTCGGAAACATTGCCGAAATGGCCGGCGTTGTAGCTGTCCGGCATCTGGACGCCGAGGCCGTAATAGGAGGTGGCCGCCAGCCCCAGTCGCCATTGATCGTTCAGGGGAATGATGAGGTAGGCATTGGGTACCCAGGCGTCCCCAGCGATGTCATGGGCTCCCGCGTCCAGGTTCACCGGCCCCGTGGCGGTCGGCACCCGGGTGGTGCCCTCGATGTTGACGTCGGGATGGATGTAGATGACGCCGCCGGAGAAGGCGGTGCGATCGAAGCGGGTCATGGCGGCTGCGTTGCGCGACAGCACGCTGGCGTTGTCGGCGATGGCGGCTTCACCGGCAAAGGCGCGGCCCATCCCGGTGGCAGACTGCTCTGCCAGCTGGAAACCGGCGGCCTGGACCTGGGCTGATGCCATCAGCAGGGCGAGAAGAGAGAGCTTCATGTTCGGGTGCATTGCTAGTCCTTGGGTGAACTTGGTGTTCATTCTGTTTTTTGGTTGGGGGCGGGATTTTATATGGTATGACCAGCAAGGCAATGGGGATGGAGGGCGTGGCGGCAAAACGGGATTAAATGCTGAGGGAGTGGGTGGTAACAGCTTGATAAAAAACGAAAAGCGTACAGCTGTTTGCTACAGCTGTACGCTCAATCGTGATCCCGGTACAAAAAAAGAGCGCCCGCAGGCGCTCTTCTAGAAATCCTGAAATCAGAATTTCATGTTGAACTGGGCAGAGGCCAGGAAGGCGTTGCCGTGGGAGGTACCCTGCCAGCGCAGTGTGTCGGCGTGAGTACGCATACCTTCGTTCACGTCCACTTCCTTGCCATCCAGATAAGCCATGCCGAAATCGATGCTCATGTCTTGATCGATGTGGTAGGTGGCACCGGCGCTGTACCAGACGCGATCAGAGTCAGGAATGCTCAGGCTGCGGTATTCCGGCTCGATGGGGCTGTTGTCGTAGGCAAAGCCGATACGGGCTTCCCAAGCCGGGTTGACGTACCAGGTGCCGCCGATGGCGTAACGCATGGCGTCCTTGAACTTCTCGTCTTTTTGCAGGCAGACGCCGCCAGCGCAGCTGTTGCTGGTCGCCTTGAGCTCCTGGAAGGCGCTCCAGTCGGTCCAGTTGACGGAGTAGTGCACCGCGAACTGCTGGTTCAGACGGTGGTAGCCGGCGAATTCAGCCTGGGCCGGCAGATCCAGCTTCAGGTTGCCATCGACCACACGGTTGCCGGAGGTGGCACCCTGGAAGTCGCCATCAAAGCTCAGGTCTACCTGGGAGCGGTAGGTCAACGCCAGACGGTTGCTGTCGTTGATCTCGTACAGGGTACCGACGTTCCAGCCAAAGCCCCAGGTATCACCCTTGAGGTGGGCCAGTTGGGAGTCAGCCTTGGCGCCAGGAATGGCGGCGGCCAGCGCACCGGCGTAGCGGTTCAGCTCGGCTTCTGCATAAACGGCGTTGATACCGGCACCGATGCTGAAGTTGGAGTTGATGCGATAGGCGATGTTGGGGTTGATGTTGAAGGTCAACAGTTCGGTATCACCGGCAAGAGCACCCGCGGCATAGGTCTTGGAGTATTCGGTGGAGAGACCGTAGTTGGAGAACAGGCCAATCCCCCAGGCCCACTGGTCATTCAGGGGCTGGATGAAGTAGGCCGCCGGTACGAAAGCATCCGGCGCGATATCGCTCTCGCTGGCCGGCACGGCACCGGCAATTTTACCTTCTACATCCACATCAGGCTTGATATAGGTGCCGGATACGGACACTGCCATCTTGTCGAAGGTGGTCATGGCAGCCGGGTTGCGGGCCAGTACGGATGCGTTATCCGCAACGGCTGCTTCCCCGGCGTAGGCGCGACCCAGGCCGGAGGCCGAGTGCTCGTTCAGCTGGAAGGCAGCCGCAAAGGTCTGGGTGCTGGCCAGGGTGACGGCCGCGGCGATCAGGCTTTTCTTGAAAAAGGCAGTAGTCATAGTGTTCTCTCTTGTAAGCAGATTTTATGTCGATATCACGGCTCTTTGTCCGCTATAAACGACAAGATCTGTTGTTATTTAAGCTTCTTCCCATTCACTTCTGGCGTGATTCTATGGATCTGGTAGGAGGTAAGAAATCAGACCAGTGACAGCAGAATACATAAAAGTTTCCATTGTGTTAATCATTTGTTTTAACTTGGCGTTTTATTAGTCAGATTTATCCATTATTGGGTAATAAATGGCCAATGCAGTTTCGTTTGTGTCACTCAAATAAATTCGTGGTTTTGTGACTTCACGCGGGAAATGGGCGGGGAATTGCGGTGATGTGGAGAGGAACAGGCAGACAAAGGGCTTGTCTGCCTGTGGGACTGACATCCCCAGGGGGGCGTCAGTCTGGGTTAAGTTCTGTTAAATCGACCAGTGCAGCCGGGACTCCAGTTGCTTGGCGACCGGGGCCAGGGGCTCCTGCATGTCGCCTATCAGCACCATGTTGGCGCCCTTGAGAGGCATGATCTCCCCTTTGAGCTGACCATCCTCAAAGTCAGGCTGGAGACTGAGGGGCACATGCTTGGGCACCAGGAACAAGGTGACAGGTCCCATCTTGCCCTGGATCACCATGTGCAGCGCCGGCCCCTGGTAAAAGGCGCAGTGATTCACATAGGTCACCTTCATCCCTTGCATGTCCATCAGGGTGGCGCCGTATTTCTCCATCTTGGCGTTGATGGTCTGCAGGCTGACCTTCTCGTCCACGCCCTTGATGAAGGGCTCTTCCCCATAGACATGGGCCATGGCCACCTGAGCGAGGGAGAGTTCGGCCGGGGCCGGGGTGGGCCAGCTCAGCCAGCGGGTGCTCATGCCAAGCAGGAACGCCACAGAGGCCGCCATGGCGAGACTGCGCCACTGGGGGCGTGCCACGGGCGGCGGCAGGGGCACCACGACTTCATCATCGGCTTCCATCGCTTGGCGTAGCAGGATGCGCTCGGCCAGGCCGGGCGGTACCTCCACCTCGAGGGCACGATGCAGATGCCGATCCAGCTGCTTCATTTCATCCAGATGTTTGCGATTGGCCGGGGAGCCCTGGGCCGCGGTGAGGAACACAGGATCGGTGTCCGTCGGATGGGCAGTGGCCCGGCGGCGAAACTCAAGCTCATCCATTGTTGTGTCCTCTCTGTTGTGCTGCTGACTCCATGGCCTCTTTTATCTGGTTGCGAGCCCGAAACAGCCGGGTCATGACGGTGTTCTTGTTCAGGCCCAGCTGCTCGGCGATCTCCTCGCCGCTGAACCCCCCCAGCACCTGCAATAGCAGGGGCTCCTGATATTCGGCGGGCAGCCGGGCGATATGACGCCTGAGCCACTCGTTTTCCATCTCCTGCTCGTTGTGCAGGTTGCCCGGATCGCTCTGGGGGTGATCGTCGAGATCCACCAGATCGAACTGCTTGCGCTCAAAGCGCCTGGCGTTTTCCCGCCGCAATATGGTGATGAGCCAGGCCTTGGCGGCCTTGTCGTCGATCAGGGTGTCGATCGCCTTCCAGGCGCGCAGGAAGGTCTCTTGCACCAGGTCTTCGGCGACCTGCGGATCCCGGCACAGCCAGTAGGCATAGCGGTAGATGTCTGCGTGCAGGGCATGGACCAGAGCTTCATATTTGGTTTGTTTATCTGCCATACCTCCATAGACCGGTGTGGTCGAGGGATCCTTTCCTGCCCCCGCACTTTTTTTTCTGAAAAAACCAAACGCCATTGCTGGACTTCCTTTTATCTGAGGTGGCTTGCTGTGCATTCACTCATGAATACACGCCAGTTTCCTGAGGAGATAGGCTATCGCAAAAGTTTCTCTGGTGCACAATCCCTTGGCGAGCGCGGACCAGTGCAGCTGGACCGGCGTGCGGGAAACGTCGGCAAAACAGGCCCTGTCCAGTGCATCGAGCAAGGGAGCGATGACGGGATCCCGATGACAGGGCAGGCTGGACAGATGCAGGCAGGCTTTTCCCCAACGCAGTTCCCCCCAACCGAGCAGTGCCCACCTGGCCGAGTCCGGCTCTTGCCGGGCCAGCGCCCTTTGCAGGCGCCAGAATGCCAGCCAGCGCGTCCCATGCTGGCACAAGCCGCGCAGCAGCAGCGCCCCCAGTACCCAGAGCAGGCTCTCCCCACCAGGCGTGAGGGGGGGCCTTGCTTCCTCATCCATCGAGCCTTCGAATATCAGCGTCCTGGGCGGCAGGCTTGCATGGTCGATGCGTCCGCTCAGGGTATTGAACCAGGGCAGCTCCACGGCGGGCAGCACATAGCGGCCGGGCGCCTCGGCAATCAGAGCCTGGCGCCATTGATGCTCACTGCGCAGAGCCCCCTTGGCAAGGAAGCGCTCCTGCTGCTGCTCCCCATCTGGCCTCATCGTGAGGCCTGCTGGCAAGGGGGCCTGAGGCGGCAGCCTCATGCGGCTGCCATCCCCGCCCTCCATGACCAGAGTCAGGGTGCGGATCACCGGCTCGCCGGTCCGGGCGCCCGCCGCCGGAGTGAACTGCTCGGTCAGCACCAGGCTGCTGGCCACCGGTTCCACCGGCGCCTTGTCAATCTTGATGAGGCGGGTGGCGGCCCTGGCGGAGAGGGCTTCGCTGCCACCGTATGACTGGGGCAGGCGTCCCTGGAAGCGGGGAGACTCGACAGGGTGCAGCCCCGCCTCCTTGGCCTGCAGCAGCCACTTGCGGGTCAGTCTGCCGGGCATGCCCGGACTGGCGGGAGATTCCCACTGATCGTTGCCGAGGCGGCGAATGATGAAGTCCTCACCGACCGGTTCGTCGAGATTGGGGGCCTCCAGGTTGGCGGGCAGCCAGAGGCTGAGCTCATAGATGAAGGGCTGGCCGGGGTAGAGCGGCCCCTGGTGCGGGACGCTGGCGATCAGTTCAATGGGGGAGGCGGCGGGCCTTGCCTGTGAGTCCGGCGGCGGGCGACTGGTGAGCGGCAACGCGGGGGTTTGCTCGGCCCCCACCGTCAGAGGCGGGATCTGGTTTGCGTCACTCGCGACCCGGTGCAGGGGGATCTGCCAGCGGGTCAGGCGGGTGACCGGGGTGCTGACGCGGCTGATGCTGACCCGGCCCACGGCGAACTGGCGCAGCAGCGGGGTGAGCTTGAGCTCATCGCTGCCCCGCTCGCCATCGACCTCGATGACAAGCAGCCAGCTCCCCTCGCTCTGCCCTGGCAGCAACTGTGCCCGGGGAGGGGCGGCCTGCACCGGCATGGCGAATAAAACGAGTAACGTGGCGAGTCGTAAGAAGGAGGACAGGGGCCCGATGCCGGGTCTGTGCCATGAGAGGCGGAAGGTTGGCACTGTCACCAGGGCTCCTCCACCTTGAGCAGGGGACGACGCTGCGCCTCCTTTCGAAGCCGCTGTTCCAGCAAGATGACGGGGGGCGCAGGGGGGCGGGGGCGCTCCGGAATGGCATCCTGCTCCCGGGTTTGCTCGGGAGTACCCGCCTGGGAACGGGAAGTTGCCTGGGAGGGTTGGGGGCGCAGCAGGGCCAGATTGTGGATCGCGTCCTCATTGTGGGGATCCAGCGCCAGGGCGGCCAGGTAGGCTTGTTCGGCGCCGCTGAGGTTGCCCAGCTGCACCAGGGCATTACCCCGGTTGTAGTGGGCGGTGGCGCTGCTGGCACGGCCATAGGCCTTCGCCGCGCGCTCATAGTCCCCCGCTCTGTACCAGGCATTGCCCTGCCAGATGGGATCCTCGAAGGTACGGGTGGCAGTCAGATAATCCCCGTGCTGATAAGCCTGCCAGGCTTCTCCCTCCAGCATCGACAGCGGCGGGGAGGCGGTGGGGAGCGCCGGTTTGGCGTACAGCGAGGGGGGGCTGGTCATACCCAGCCCCAGGCCCAGCAAGAGCAGCCAGGCCGAACCGACGCGGGCCAGCAGCGCCAGCGGCAGCAGGGGGAGCAGCAGCCAGGGGCCGAGATCCCGGGATTGTCCCTCAGTTGGGGTCTGGGTCATGGGCAGGGGCGCAAAGCGCGGCGTGCCTGCCTGCAACCACTGCAGCGAGCCGCCGAGCTGGCTGGCAAGCCGGGTCATGGCATCCACATCGGGGGGAGGGAGGACGCGCCCGAGACGCAGGTTCAGCCCGGGTTCGCTGGCCGGGGGCAAGGGAGTGGCCTGGCCCCCGTTGGCCAGCAGGATATCGAGGCGGGGGCTGGCAGAGTCATGGCAGAAGAGACTGCCCTGGCAGGGCCACTGGGCGGCGATGTGATCCATTTGGCGGGGAGATAGCCCGTCGGTGATGAGCAGGAGCCGCGCCTGCTGGCCGGCGGGGATCTGGGCGAGCGCCAGGGCGACGGCCCGCTCAGGGGCGCTGCCTTGCAGCGGCATGATGGATGGGCGAAGGTCCGGCAGCAACAGGGCGATGGCGTCATGGTCGCGGCTCGGGGGCATGGCGAGGTAGGCATCGGCGGCATAGAGAATGAGGGCGACCGGGTGCTGCCCACTCTGGGCCAGCATCTCTTGCAGCATCAACCTAACCCGGGTCGCCCGATCCGGCGCCAGATCCTGGGCCAGCATGGAATCGGAGAGATCCAGCAGCCAGATGTCGGTGGCAGGCTGGGTAACCGGTTGGCTCTGTTGGCGCAGGGCGGGGCCGGCGAGGGCCAGGATCAACGGCAGACAGGCCAGCCAGAGCCAGGGGCGAGAGCGGCCTTGCCGCGGCAGCAGATAGGCCGCCATGGCGGGGGCGAGCAGCGCGGCCTGATGGCGACGCCGCCAACCCTGCCAGAGCCAGGGCAGCAGTGCCAGCAGCCAGAGCGGGCGCAGCAGGATCAGCTCCATCACGGTACTCCTTTCATCTGGCTAGTCATGGGCGACGCCCCGTGACTGTCGCGAGGGCCAGCGAAGGCGAGCAGGCCACATCAGCATCAACAGGGCCAGCGCCAGCGGCCAGGGATAGAGCTCCAGGTTCGGGCGATAGAGAAGGCGGGGGCGAGTGATGGGCTCCAGGCTGTCGATGGCCTGGTTGATGTCCGAAAGATCGCTCTGGGAGCGGGCCCGAAAATAGCGGCCATGGCCGAGTTCGGCCAACTGCCTCAGCAGGGGCTCATCCAGCTCTGCGCTGGGATCCTGGCTCCCCGGGGACTGGACATCGGCGAAGGTGCCGGGATCGGCCCCCACCCCCAGGGTGTAGAGGCGAATGTGCGCGGCGCTGGCGTGCCTGGCCTCGGTCAGGGGATCCGCATTGCCTGCGGTGTTGCGGCCATCGGTCACCAGTATGAGGGCGGTGGAGCGGCCGGGTTCGGCATGCTGGCGGGCCAGCTGTATGGCCTCCCCGAGGGCGGTGGTACGCCCCACCAGATCAAAGTCGAGCTCCCGGGAGAGGGTCAGCAGAGCCTGGGTATCCTGGGTCAGGGGGGAGAGCAGATAAGCGTGATCCGCAAACACCACCAGGGCGATGCGATCCCCTTCCCGGCTGCGGATGAGGGCCTGGATCTGCGTCTTCACGGCACTGAGCCTATCGCGCTGCTCACCGTCGTCGAGCATGTCCTGGGTGCGCATGCTGTCCGAGAGATCCACCGCCAGGATGAGATCCCGGCTGGTCTGGTAATGGACGAGGGGCTCCTCCTGCCACTGGGGGCGGCACAGGGCCAGCACCAGGGCGCACCAGCACAGGGTCATGCGCCAGAGGGGTTGTCCCGCCTGGGGTTGCAGCAGGGGAAAACCGTCGTGGGAAAGGCCGCGCCGGCCGGGGAGCAGCGGCGGCAACCCGAAGCGCACCAGCAAGGGCAGCACCAGGGCGAGGGCGAACCAGGGCCAGGCGAGGATCATGGGGCCCGCCTGCGAGGGGCGCGCGCCAGGAAGGGGATCCGGGGCGCACTGACGCAGCGCCGACCCCAGCGCAGGTAAGCGCGGCGCAGTTGGGCACGCTGCTCTGCGTCGGGCTCCCCCTGACCATAGAGCCACAGTGGCCACTCCCTGGCGAAGGCATGGAAGTGGCTGCCTCCCCGCTCATCCAGCCAGCGGAGCCAGGCGTCCCCCTGCAGGGTCCGTGCCTCGGGCCAGCGGGCCAGGGCTGCCGCTCGCAGGGTGGTTTGCAGGCGGGGGACGAGGTCCGGGCCCTGCCATGTCAGCTGGCGAGCCCAGCGGCGCTGGTGCCAGCTCGTCTTGCCAAGTAGCGTGATCAGGCAGATGGCCAGCAGGATGATCACCAACCAGCCGAGCGCCGGCAGGCGGGGATCCGCAGGGCTGGTCAGGGCGGCCCCGGGATGGATGTCCCGCAGCTGGGCCTGGATCTCGGCGAGTCGCTCCGTGGGCGCGCTGGAGGGGGAACCCTCGGGGGCAATCAGATCAGACGGCATCCACCCTCCTGCCACTGGCGCTGCAGGGGTTTGCCGTTGTCGAGACGATAGAGGCGCTGCACCAGAGGTAACAACTGCTGTTGTCCTGACTCTGCGATACCTTCTGCTGCCGCTTGGTATTTCAACCTGAAAGATACGCTGTTTCCATCGAGCCAGCCGCTATGTCTGCCTGTCTGCACCGCCAACCGTCCCGCCTCTGGCAGGGTCGCCTCCAGGGGATCCCGGATCTGCCAGTAGTGAATGTCATGTCTCTGGCCAAGGCGCTGCAACTGCTGGCGCAGGGCGGGATCGCAGGGTTTGTGATCCCCGATGAGGGTGAGTCTGGCCCCCTGGGGCAGGGTTTGTCTGGCGAGGGTCTGGGCGAGGGACTGGGGGCAGGGCGCGCGATCCAGCCCCAGCGCGTACTGGTGGCAGAGGGTTTGCAGCAGGGGCAGGAGCGAGCCGCGCTGGACGGTGATCTGGCTCTGCGCACCCTGGCAGATCAGGGTGTTGGCCTGTTTTTCCCCCTGCCAGAGCAGGGCGGCGGCGAGCTCGCAACCCAGGCGGGCTTTGAGCTGTGGCCCCGAGCCGAAGTACATGGCCGGGGAGAGATCCAGCAGCAGCCAGTGAGCCTGCTCCTGCTCCTCCCCATAGAGACGGGTATAGGGGCGGCCGAGGCGGGCGGTCACCCGCCAATCGATGTGGCGCACCTCGTCCCCCGCCTGATAGGCGCGCAGTTCGCGAAAACTCAAGCCCGGCATCCGCCCGATCCGGCCCTGCTTCGCCTGATGGACGCGGGCCCGGGGGCCCGTTCTTGCCCAGAGCCGGATGGCCAGCAAGCGATCCAGCGGCAGGGCGATATCCGGATGCTGGCGGGGATCGGTATCGGCGATCAGGGACATGTGCGCCCCCCTTGTCGATGATCCGGTGTGAGAGCGGGGCTCAGGGGCACGGTATGGTGTCCAGCAGGAGTGCGATCAGCGCCTCGTTGTCGAGGTTGTCGGCCAGCGCCTGATAACTCGGGATGAGGCGATGGCGCAGCACGGCGGGGGCGAGCTGCTGGATATCCTCCGGCAGCACGAAGTCGCGCCCGGCGAGCCAGGCCCGCGCCCGGGCAGCCCGAGCGAGACCAATGCTGGCCCTGGGGCTGGCGCCGACCGTGATGAGGGGGGCGAGCTCGGGGCAGAGCCCGCTGCCTGGGCGGGTGGCGCAGACCAGCTGCACCAGGTAGTGCTCGAGGCGCCCCTGCATCTGAACATTCAACACCTCGGTGCGGGCGCGTTGCAGATCGGCCTGACTCAGGGTCAGGGGCGGGGAGGCGACCTGCTCGCCCCGGGCATTGAGCTGCAAGATGGCGAGCTCCACGGCGGGGCTCGGGTACTCCACCATGAGTTTGAGCAAGAAGCGATCGAGCTGGGCTTCCGGCAGGGGGTAGGTGCCTTCCTGTTCTATCGGATTTTGCGTGGCCGCCACCATGAAGAGTGGCGGCAGGCGCCAGCTCTTCTTGCCAACCGTGATCTGGTGCTCCGCCATGGCCTCCAGCAGGGCGGATTGCACCTTGGCGGGCGCCCGGTTGATCTCGTCTGCCAGCACCAGATGGTTGAACAGGGGGCCGGGCTGGAACACGAAGCTCGCATCCTGGGGGTGAAACACCTCGCTGCCGGTGAGATCGGCGGGCAACAAATCCGGGGTGAACTGGATGCGGGCAAAGCGTCCCTCCACGGCGCCGGCCAGCGCCTTGACGGCCCGGGTCTTGGCAAGGCCAGGGGCGCCTTCGATCAACACATGTCCTTCACATAACAGGGCGATCAGGAGCCCCTCGATGAGGGGGCCCTGACCCAGGATCTGGCTGCCAAGATAGTCGCTTAGTTGTCTGAACCCGGTCGCTGTCATGAGATGAAGCCGTTGTTTTAATAGAAGTTGCTCTTTTTATACCCCAGATGCCCGACGAGGGCGAGGGAGGGGGCCGAGATGGCGACAATTTAGTTTCAATCAGGCGTATGAAAGTTGTGATTGGATTGTTAAGATGTGGCGCAATGAGGTCAGACCTCTACCCTTCAACCCAAGGAGCCAGGATGAAACAGCCATTGAAACTGACGACGCGCCAGGGCGAACGGATTGCCGTCGTGGCGGGTCTGCGCACCCCCTTTGCCAAGCAGGCAACCGCCTTTCACGGGGTGCCTGCGGTGGATCTCGGCAAGCTGGTGGTGAGCGAGCTGCTCGCCCGTACCGACCTCGATCCCATGCTCATCGATCAGCTGGTATTCGGCCAGGTAGTGCAGATGCCGGAGGCGCCGAACATCGCCCGCGAGATCGTGCTCGGCACCGGCATGAGCGTCAGTACCGATGCCTATAGCGTGTCGCGCGCCTGCGCCACCAGTTTCCAGGCGGTGGCCAACGTGGCCGAGTCCATCGTGGCCGGCAGCGTCGACATTGCCATCGCCGGCGGCGCCGACTCCTCCTCCGTGCTGCCCATCGGGGTGAGCAAGACCCTGGCGCGCGCCTTGGTGGACTTGAACAAGGCCCGAAACCTCCAGCAACGTTTCAATATCCTGCGCAGGCTGCGTATCAAGGATCTGATGCCGGTGCCGCCGGCGGTGGCCGAGTATTCCACCGGTCTCTCCATGGGCCAGACCGCCGAGCAGATGGCCAAGAGTCACGGTATCAGCCGCGAAGCCCAGGACGCCCTGGCGCACCGCTCCCATACCCTGGCGGCGCAGGCGTGGGCCGAGGGCAAATTGAGCGACGAGGTGTTCACCGCCCACGTGCCCCCCTACAAGTCGCCCCTTGAGCGGGACAACAACATCCGCGAGAGTTCTGACCTGGCAAGCTACGCCAAGCTCAAACCCGTATTCGACCGGCTGCATGGCTCCGTCACCGCCGCCAACGCCACCCCGCTCACCGATGGCGCCGCCGCCGTGCTTCTGATGCGCGAGGGACGGGCGAAGGAGCTGGGGCTGGAGCCGCTCGGTTATATCCGCAGCTTCGCCTTCTCCGCCATCAATGTGTGGCAGGACATGCTGATGGGCCCCTCCTACGCCACCCCGCTGGCACTGGACCGCGCCGGCATCACCCTCGGCGATCTGACCCTGATCGACATGCACGAGGCGTTCGCCGCCCAGACCCTGGCCAACCTCAAGATGTTTGCCAGCGCCGAGTTCGCCCGGGACAAGCTGGGTCGTGACAGTGCCATTGGCGAGGTGGACATGGACAAGTTCAACGTGCTCGGCGGCTCCCTGGCCTATGGCCATCCCTTCGCCGCGACCGGGGCACGCATGATCACCCAGACCCTCAACGAACTGCGCCGCCGGGGCGGGGGCCTTGCCCTCAACACCGCCTGCGCCGCGGGCGGACTGGGGGCAGCCATGGTGCTGGAGGTGGAATAATGGAGACGAACAAGATGAGTACCAATACCTTCGCGCTGGCCGTTCGCAAGGACGGCATCGGCATCCTGACCATGGATGTGCCCGGCGAGAGCATGAATACCCTCAAGGCCTCATTTGCGGGCGAGATCCGGGACTTGTTGGCCGAGGTGAAGGCGAACAAGGATCTGATCGGCCTGGTGGTGGTCTCCGGCAAGAAGGACTCCTTCATCGCGGGAGCCGACATCAGCATGCTGGCGGCCTGCACCAGCGCGAGCGACGCCCAGCAGCTGGCCCGGGAAGGGCAGCAGGTGTTCGCCGAGATCGAGGCCCTCGGCATCCCGGTGATCGCCGCCATTCACGGCCCCTGCCTCGGCGGCGGACTGGAGCTGGCGCTGGCCTGCCACGGCCGGGTCATCACGGATCACGGCAAGACGGTGCTGGGCCTGCCGGAAGTGCAGCTCGGTCTGCTGCCGGGCTCCGGCGGTACCCAGCGCCTGCCACGCCTCATCGGGGTGGCCAAGGCACTGGATCTCATCCTGACCGGCAAGCAGGTGCGCGCCAAGCAGGCCAAGAAGCTCGGCCTGGTGGATGATGTGGTACCCCCGTCCATCCTGCTGGAGGCCGCCGTCAAACTGGCCAAGAAGGGCAAGCCGCGCCATGCCCTCAAACGGGATCTGCAGGGCAAGTTGCTGGAAACCAACGCCCTGGGTCGCAAGGTGTTGTTCGATCAAGCCCGCAAGGGGGTGATGAGCAAGACCCGTGGCAACTATCCGGCGCCCGAGCGGATCCTCGAGGTGGTGCGTATCGGTGTGGAGGAGGGGATGCAGGCCGGCCTCACCGCTGAGGCTCGCCACTTCGGCGAGCTGGTGATGACGCCTGAATCTGCCTCTTTGCGCTCCCTTTTCTTCGCCACCACCGAGATGAAGAAGGAGGTGGCCTACCAGGGGGCTGCACCGCGCAAGGTCAGCCAGGCTGCCGTGCTCGGTGGAGGCCTGATGGGGGGCGGTATCGCGTTTGTTACCGCCACCAAGGCCGGGGTGCCGGTGCGGATCAAGGACGTGAATAGTGCAGGCATCGGCAATGCCATGCGTTACAGCTACGATCTGCTGTCCAAGAAGCTAAAACGTCGTCAGATCTTGCGAAGCGATCTGGAAAAGCAGATGAATATGCTGTCCGGCACCCTGGATTATTCGGGCTTCCACCGGGTCGACATGGTGGTGGAGGCGGTGTTTGAAGATCTCGCCTTGAAGCATCAGATGGTGCAGGACGTGGAGCGGGAATGCGGCGAGCAGACCGTGTTTGCCTCCAATACCTCCTCCCTGCCCATCCACCAGATTGCGGCCAACGCCGCCCATCCGGAGCGTGTGGTGGGCCTGCACTACTTCAGCCCGGTGGACAAGATGCCGCTGGCCGAGATCATCCCCCACGCCGGTACCAGCCCGGAGACGGTGGCTACTACCCTGGCCTTCGCCCGCGCCCAGGGCAAGACGCCCATCGTGGTCAAGGACGAGGCCGGTTTCTACGTGAACCGCATCCTCGCGCCCTACATGAACGAGGCGGCCCGGCTGGTGCTGGAAGGGGAACCGGTGGAGGTGCTGGACGGCGCCCTGCTTGACTTCGGCTTCCCGGTCGGCCCCATCCAGCTGTTGGATGAGGTGGGCATCGACGTGGGGGCCAAGATCTCCCCCATCCTCGAAAAAGAGCTCGGCGGCGAGCAGTTCCAGGCGCCGGCGGCGTTTGACAAGCTGCTGCAAAACGAGCGCAAGGGGCGCAAGAACGGCAAGGGCTTCTACCTCTATGGCAAGGCCGCGCCGCGCAACAAGCTCACCGGCAAGGAGGGCAAAAAGACGGTGGATGACAGCGTCTACGCCGTGCTCGGGGTGTCGGTCTCTCCCAAGCTGGCCCGCCAGGAAATGGCAGAGCGCTGCGTGCTGATGATGCTCAACGAAGCGGCCATGGCCCTGGATGCCGGCGTGGTGGCCTCGGCCCGTGACGGCGACATCGGCGCCATCTTCGGCATCGGCTTCCCGCCGTTCCTGGGTGGCCCCTTCCGCTACATGGACAGCCTCGGCATCCCCCATCTGGTGGAGCGTCTCGAGCACTATCAGAAGCGCCACGGGGATCGCTTCGCCCCCTGCGCACGCCTCAAGGCGATGGCGGCGGAGCGGCAGAGCTTCTATTGATGTGAAGGCACTGCATTCGTGATGAGCAATAGGCGGCCCAGGGCCGCCTCTTTCATCTGGTGCTATCCCGCCGGAGTCGGCTATGGTTCAGCGGGGGACCATTGCGGATGGAAAAGGGGGGGAAATTATTGATCTGGCGCAAACCAGCCCCCTATTTATTACTTTGGTGGCATAGGCGTTGGGGGCCGCTTGAGTTCAAATAGTCCCATCGGAGCGGGAACATACCCGCAACCAAGAGGGACACCCATTTTCACTGGATGAAGGACACATTATGAGTCTGCTTGAACAAACCATCTGGAACATATTGGGATACGGGGCCATGCCTTTTATCTTCCTGAGCGGATTTGTAGCCGTCGCCGTGACCTGCTGCGTGCTGCTCAACCTCTTCGGGGTCAAGTCCGCCGAGAAATGAGCCAGTCCGGTTCATACCGCCAAATGCCAGCCTTCGGGCTGGCATTTGTTTTTCTCATCTTTTAAGCACTTATCTGCGCCCTCCCGGGCAAATCTTCGGCCTGGCGGTCGAACCCTGCGTCAATATTGAGTACACTGGCGCGCAGTTTTTCGGCGCGTATTCCACTTCAAGGTATTCAAGGTTTCTATGGCTCTCAAGGCAACCGTATTCAAGGCGCAACTCAGTCTGTCCGACATGGACCGCCATCAGTATCAGGATTTCTCCCTCACCCTGGCCCGTCACCCCTCCGAGACCGACGAGCGCATGATGATCCGCCTGGCGGCCTTCGCCTGGCACGCCGCCGAGCGGCTGGAGTTCACCAAGGGGTTGTCGGCGGACGACGAGCCAGAACTCTGGCTGAAGAACTATTCCGACGAGATTGAACTCTGGATCGAGCTGGGCCAGCCCGATGAGAAACGGCTCAAGAAAGCCTGCAATCGCTCCCGCCAGGTGGTGCTCTACCTCTACGGCGGCCGTGGCACCAGCGTCTGGTGGAAGCAGAATCAGGGCAAGCTCAGCCAGCATGACAACCTGAGCATCATTGAACTCTCCGACAGCCAGACCCTGCCGCTCACCGCCATGGTCGAGCGCACCATGGCGCTGACCTGCACCATCTCGGACGGTCAGCTCTGGGTGAGCAACGGCCAGCAGGAAGTGACCCTCGATCCCATTGTGCTGATGGGCAAACCCGCCCGGGAGATCTAGGCCGTTCCATGTTCGTGACCCTGCTCGATATCGTCATTCCGGTGTTTGCCGTGGTGGGCCTCGGGGCCCTCTATGGCCGGTTGCGTGGGGGAGCCGAGCTCGGCTACATCAATCGCGCCAACATCGAACTCTTCTCCCCGGCGCTGGTGTTCTCGGCGCTGGTGAAATACCCCCTGGCGCTTGGGGATCATCTGCCCCTCATCGCCGCCGGCATCCTGGTGATCCTGCTGCCCGGCCTGCTGCTCTCCCTGATAAGGCCCAGGGAGATGGAGCGGGCGGCGCTGATCCTGCCCGCCATGTTCCGCAACACGGGCAATCTCGGCATCCCCCTGATGGTGCTGTACCCGACCACTGAGAATGAAAAAACCGGGAGCAGCCGAAAGCAAGTGGGATCTCGCGGGACAAATTCACGCCTGACAAGGCTTGGAGGGCGATCGGTAGGGGATAGGTGCGCAAGACACCAAAATGAAAAATGGCTCAGGATCTTAGCCATTGATACGCAGAAAATGAAAAACAGGCTTGTCGCCTGCTTTTTCGTTTTAATCACCAGCAGAGGTTTAATGAAGGGTTTAAACCTCAGATAGAGTGCGCTGACTTAGAAAAAGTCATGCCCCAACCAAACTACCTTGCCGATGATGCTCAGCGCGCTTAGTTCGTCGGGTAGTACGGCAAGCGTCTCATACCCCGTCTTGTTATCACTGATGATGTTCACACCGCCATCAACCCGTTTCTGCAGCCGTTTGGCATAGAGCTCATCGCCAAGGCGTAGCACGAACAGACCGCCATCCTGGATCTGGTTACGGCTCATATCAACCAGGATGGAGTCGCCAGAGTGAATGGTTGGCTCCATGCTGTCGCCTTTGGCGAACACGACTGCCAGGTTATCCGGGTTGAGCTGACGGAACTTTAGCCACTTACGGCGAAAAGCCAGTTTGCGTTTAACTTCATGTTCATCGTTGAACGCGCCATGGCCTGCACTGACGGCAATGTGATAACCATCGATTAGTGCGTATTCCTCATCGAACTGCGCCTTATCCAACCCATCCGGGTTGAGGCGTTCGTCCTGCACATCTTCCTTTGCACCACGCCCTGTGGCCAGCCAGTCAATTCTGACCCCAGCAGTATCCGCAATCTTGATCAGCTGACTCATGTTTGGCTCAGAACGGCCATTCAGATACTGGCGCAAAGTGGTGTCTGCCATCCCAGCTCTCAACGCAAATGAGCGCGCGCTTTCCGTCCCGATAATCGATTCAAGCCTGTTCTTGAATTCACTTTCCATAAAGTCCCTCAAGAAGGAAAGCGCGCTTTCTTTTGTTATGAGCACTTTCCATTGTTTAACTCATTGATATAAAAGGCCTAAAACGAAAAGGCTCAAATGAGTGAATTTACGAAAAGAAAAGAGTGAATCTTTCCATTGCAAGAGTTTTTGAGTTGATCAATACTCTCAATTGTTCGCGCAATGCGCGAAAGATTTCTCAAATTGTATCACGGTGATCCCATGAGCATAAGTACAGCCAATCACATCTACGGAGAGCTTAGAAAGCGTGGTTACTCCGTCAGGAACTGGGCCATTGAACGTGGTTTCAAACCCCGCACCGTACAGGAGTGTATTCACACTTATGCCCCTTGCAAGCACCGTCAGCCCGCCGATGGCACTGTTTCATCAAGGATCATGGCTGGACTGAGTGAAACCCTTGGCGTTGCTCTGTATGGAGAAGGCAAATGAAAGAGTGGTTCACATCCATGGATCTTGTCAGCTTGCCGGGAATGCCCAGCACGGTACAGGGGGTCAGGTATCGTGCAAAGTCTGAGCAGTTCAACTCGCGCAAATGCGCAGATGGCAAGGGGGCGGAGTATCACATCAGCTCCCTGCCAGTAGAAACCCGTCGGTATCTGGCAGAACAAGCCGTGGCAGAGCAAGGTCAGGCCGTGACCGATCATGCAGCCGGCGGCACGGCGATGGCCAAATTGCTGGCGTCAGAGGTACAGCTCAAGCCGGATGCTGGTCGCAAGCTGCTGACACTGGGAGAAGGCGCGCGCAAGAAAGTCGATGCCAGGTTGCTGATCCTGCAGGCCGCCGATATATACCTGGCTCCGTATCAGGCCTGCCAGCAAGGGGAGGTGGGTCGCCGCGCCTTCATCGAGGCATACCGTACCCGTACGCTTTCTTTACCCTCCAATGTCTATGAAAGGCAAAAGCCGTTCAGCCTTATCACGCTGCGCCGCTGGCAGGGCGCGTTGGCTGATGAAGGCCCGGCAGCTCTGGCTGGCAACTACCAGCGGGAACGGCCATCGACTGTGGAACAGAGCCCCGAGCTTGTCCAGTTCCTCACCGCCCTAGTTACCGCCAAACCGCATCTGGCTAACAAATGGGGCGCTCTGCACGAGCTTGCCAACCAATACAGCGATATGAACCAGCTAGGTTGGCACATCCCCAGTCAATCCTCCTTGCGTCGCTGGTTGGTCAAATGGCTGGCGGAGAACAAGGTGGCCTTCACCTATGCCACCAACCCGGATGCTTACAACAACAAATATCGCAGCGCGATCGAAGAGATGTACCCCTGGATGGCCCAGCCCAATGACGTCTGGGAGTTCGACAGCACCCCGGTCGACGCCATGCTGGTGGACGGTCGTCACAGCATCATTGCGGTGATCGATGTGTTTACCCGTCGGGTACGCCTGCTGGTGGCCAAGAGCTCATCGAGCGAGGGGATCTGCTTGCTGCTGCGCAAGACCCTGCTGGCCTGGGGCACCCTCAACGAGAACGGCGTGATGCGAACCGACAATGGTTCCGACTATGTGAGCCAACGGGTCATGTCCATTTGCACCCTGTTGGGGATGAACGTCAGCCGCTCCAACGCCTATTCGGGGTGGGAAAAGCCACACATCGAGCGCTTCTTCCGCACCCTGAGCCACGGTCTGATTGAACTGTTGCCCTCTTATATCGGGCACTGCGTGGCTGATCGCCAGGTGATCGAGGCGCGCAAGAGCTTTGCCGAACGTTTGGAGGAAAAGCGCAAGCCTGACACTGCGAAGGAGCTCTTCGAGCTGGCCATGACGGCAGCCGAGCTGCAGACCCTGCTCGATAACTGGCTGGATGCTCGTTACCACAACCGCAAGCACAGTTCCTTAGGTGTGACCCCCAACGAGAAGTACCAAAACGCCCGTTACCAGCGCAGGGCCATTAGCGATGATTCCGCGCTGGATCTGCTGCTCAACCATATCGGTGAGGCCACCGTCTCGAAGGGCTTTATCAAGGCAGGCGGCCTTAAGTACAGCGCGCCAGAGCTCTTGGAGCACAACTGGAAGAGCCAGCGGGTTAGCGTGTTCCTCGATCCTTGCGATGTGGGCCGAGCCATCTTGTACCGCACCGGTGACTGGAACGAGCGGATCGAGGCGGTAAATCTCGACTTGCTGGGCAACGGAGTGAGCCCGGATGCATTCCGCGCCGCCAAAAAGGCCGATGCCAAGGCACTGGGGAGTTTCCGCCGTGAGATGAGAAGCCTCGCCAAGACCTTTGGTATCGACCAGCTCCATCAGGACGTGGTTACCCACTTTGTCGATCAAGCCAAGGACACCCTGCTGTTCCGCCAACCAGACGAGAGCCTCAACAACAGTGCTCTGGCAGCCTTGAGCGGTGTGGTGTTGCAACCCGTTGAACGTAGTTTCAGCGCCGCCGAGCTGGCTGCGATAGAAGCCAGGCGTGAAGAGAAGGCGGCCCGTGCCCAGGCTATGGCCGGGCAGGAGTCCAGGGCGCTCAAGACCGAGTATGAGCAGGCTATTTATTTGGCCGAGAAAGAGTTGGATGCCCCGCTTGGCGAGCGGGAGAAGGAGTGGCTGACCAAGTACCTCTATAGCCACAAGTTGATGGCGAAACGGATTTACCGCCATCTGGACGAGATCAGGGCCACTCGCAACACCCAGGCAAAAGGTTAACGAGCGGCCCTGTAAACCACGGACATAAGGACACAAAGACTATGAAACACAAGATCGTCGAAGTCAAAAACATGATCAAGACCGAGCAGTTGCTCGATAACCTGCTCAATCGCTCCAGCATCGTGCCAGGCATCGGGCTTATCCATGGCCCCAGCGGTTTTGGTAAGACCACCGCCGTGGAGTGGCTGTTCAACCAGGACGAAGTAAACGGCATCTATGTGCGCTGCTACAAGGCCGACACCGTGACCAGTTTGCTGGAGCAGATTGCCAAGGAGATTGGTATTCCCCAGCGCCATAACTTGCGGGGGCAGGTCGATAGCATCGTGGAGGCGGTGCGGGCCGAAGAGTTGGCCATCTTCGTGGATGAGGCGGATTACGTGGTTGGCAATGCCCGCATCATGGAGACCCTGCGTGACATCTATGACGCCACCGAGCAGCCCCTGATCCTGGTGGGGATGGAGGAGATCGCCCGCCGCATCAGCCAACGCAAGCAACTGTTCAACCGCATATCCCAATGGATTGAGTTCAAGCCCGCTGACCTGGAAGACGTGTCACTGATTGCCAGCGAGATGTTGGAGGTGGACGTGGATATCGACGACGCCCTGCTGGATCTCATCCGCAAGCGCTCCAACGGGGTGGTGCGCACCATCGTCTCCGCGTTGGACAAGATCGAGAAGCTGGCCATGGCCTCAGACGCCCGGATTATCCGGCTGGAGGATGTCGACGCCAGCGAGTTGCTGCACGACGTGCGCCGCAGCCGCTAGGTATTCGCAAGGTCGAAACAAGAACAAAGCACGGGAGGGATACCAGTGGTTGATCAAAACAATGAGCCAATGACGGCACGGGCTTGGCAATGGATGTGCGAGCAGGAGGCTTTCGTCATCAAGGATGTGGTTGCCGTGACCGGTATGTCAGAGCCCCACATTTACAAGGTTGTGAAAGATTGGCTCTCCTCTGGCCACCTGATTAAAAACCCAGCGGGTGTTGCGACGAAACCGGCTTGGTTCAAGGTGGCCACTTTGGGCAAGGCTCCGCCAATAGGGAAAAACAGTGGTGCGAAAAAGCCCAAATGTCGGAGCAAGCGCAAAACCAATCAGCAGAAGATGTGGAACACCATGAAGATCAGCAGCCGATTTACCCTGTCAGATTTGATGCTCACAGCCAACGTAGGCCAGCGTCAAGCCTGGCACTTCACTAACAGCCTGGTCAAAGCGGGTTATGTGAAAGTCCTCTACAAGGTGGACAAATTTTTGCCGGTGCGAGCGAGAACAGGTTTAACAGGGCGGTTCCAACTGGTCAGGGATACCGGTCGCCATTCCCCTATCTGTCGGGCCAATGGTTGTTGGGATCAAAACCAGAAGCGGCTTTATCCGTTCCTGGTGGAGGGGGATGAGCATGGAAACGTGGCTTGAGGTATTGCAGGCCGAAGTGGAGGCCAGTTCGTTGGCCGTGGTAGCCGAGAAGCTCGGTCTGTCCCGAACCTTGATCAGCCAGGTCTGCAACGAGAAGTACCCAGGGGATCTGGCGCGGGTGCAGAAGTTGGTGGAAGGGAACCTGATGGGCCACAAGGTGATGTGTCCCATCCTGGGGGAAATCCCGGTGCATCAGTGTCTGGCCCATCAGCGCAGAAAGGCGGATGAGGTCGGGACCAGGCCGATGGATATCAAGCTCTGGAAGGCCTGTCACAGCGGCTGCCCCCATAGCCAGCTCAGCGAGGACCAGCAACTGCGTCGGCCAATGCGGCTCGCCGTCGGACAGGGTGGCCGAGGAGGGGACAAAAACGTTCGTTATGACGCTGATGCCACCCTGTCCAGATTGCGCCGCCAGGCAAAAAGCGATGGTGAAAACGCAAGCAGTAGCTTGCGCATTCTGGCCGAACTGCTGGCGGAGGAGCTCAAGATCATGGGCATCAAGTACAACCGGCTGCTCGACAAGGTGGAGAAGCACGGCCAGTAAACCAGCGGGCTCGGGTTGTGCTGTGGGCCCAGTGACGAGATCACAAGGAGAACGGGATGAACAGAAATCTGCAGAACACCGCTGACCAGCTGCGCCTCTGGCTGACGGCAAACGGGTGCAAGGTACGCACCGGCCAGGTTCGCCATACCCCGCTGCTGATGGTGACCGGGCCCTTGCCGCCGGAGATGACCCGGCGGGCGGTATGGGGCCGCGAATACCTGGCCGGCGTGGTCAGCGAAGTGGCCATGGTGCGCTTTGGTGGCTGCGTATTGCACTGGCGCCAGTAAGCGACCACCGAACAACAACGGGATAAATCAAGGAGAGCTTTATGCAAGAAGCACAGACCAGCAACACCACCCCGATGCGGCAGAACGCCCAGGGGCACTGGGTACCGGAGAACCTGATCGCTCCGGCGGACAAGCTGCGCGATGAGGTGGTGATGGCCATCATCGCGGCGGCCCGTGAGCAACGTTCACTGCTCGCCGCCTTTAAGATCGACGCCATGCAGCAGATCGCCGACTTTGTGGACCTCTCGGCCGAGCAATACGGGGTGGCCTGGGGCGGCACCAAGGGCAACGTCACTCTGCTCAGCTTCGATGGCCGTTACAAGCTCATTCGGGCGGTGGGGGAGCACCGCAAATTTGATGAACGGATCCAGGCTGCCAAGACGCTTATCGACCAGTGTATTGCGCGCTGGAGCGATGGCGCCGACGCCAAGCTGCGGGCCCTGGTGGACCATGCCTTTCGGGTTTCCAAGGCGGGACACATCGACGTCAACCAAGTGCTCTCCCTGCGTCAGCTGAACATAGAGGACGCCGACTGGGAGCAGGCCATGCAGGCGATCGCCGACGCCATCCAGGTGACCGGCACCAGCCAATACCTGCGGCTCTACGAGCGTGACGGACAGGGCCGTTACGTCCAGATGAGCCTGGATCTGGCGAAGTTGTAAGGGAGGAGTGAGCGATGGAAATCAACGTAGAACAGGCCGAAGAGCAACTGCTGCTGTGCGAGCAGATCAGCGAGACAGAGGGCACTTGCTACCCCGACGACACCTATGAGGATGGGATCAAGGCCGCCCTGCTGTGGGCGCTGGGACTGGGCCCCATGCCGCTCAATGAGGAGGAGTATCAGGGGTTGATGCCGTTGAAATTTGAAGAATAAGCCAGTGCGAAACAGGGTGGCTCTGCCGCCCTGTCTGCCCGGCGTGGTGGTCGGGTACTGATGAGCAGCCGGAGGAAGGATGGAAAACGTGAAAGCCCTTTTGAACACAAGCGTGGCCGATGCCAAGAGCTCCTTGGAATGCCAGCTGAGGAGCAACCCACAGCGGTCTCTGGATGATGCGCAACTGGCCATCGACTTCATCAATCAATACGGCCAGGCTGCCAGCCAAAAATCCCGGCTGACCATGTTATCCGCCATCGTCAACAAGGCGCGCAAGCGCCTGTCCAAGTAAGCGAAACGGGGGCTTTCCCCGTCTACCCAACGTGGTGGTTGGGTACTGATGAGCAGCCGACCTGGGCCCAGGTCTTCACCGCCTCGATAAAGGAGCACGGCGATGACCAAAACAGAGATGGATATTCGGCTTACCAAGATTTTCAGCGCGGCCGCTATTGCACTGGCGACCCCTGACAAACGGGCTGTGTGCAGACAGCTCAAGCAGTTTGATAAAGAGGCTCGCCAACAGGGCTTTCATGCCCTGGCAGGGGAGGCCAGCCAGATGCGCTGGCAACTGGTGGCGGAGTTGCAACAGGCTAGGACGGCAGAGGTCCACCATGGCCGCGTCTAACTGGCAGGCTTTGCTGGCCTATGTGATGAAGTTTGGCGCCCTGAGCCAGCCGCAGGCTGAGAAGTGGCTGGACAGCCATTGTTCGCAGTGGCGCAGCGGGGATGAGGTAACGGCCGGCCAGATCTGGGTGGCGAAAGCGGGGAGGGGATCATGACAACGAGCAGTGAACGCACCCGCTTGATCCGGTTGGTGCAGGTGGGCCGCCGCTCTTTGGGGCTGGACGATGAAACCTATCGAGAGCTGTTGGCCCAGCAGAGTGGCAAGCGCTCGGCCGCCGAGCTGACGCCCCAAGAGTTGGACAAGGTGCTGGTGGCCATGAAGGTGGCGGGTTTTAAACCAACCGTTAAACGCCCCGTTAAAGAGATTACCAGCAAGCGTTTAAGCCCTGCCCGTGGGACCCAGGTCAAGACGGCAGAGATAGGGGTGATCCGGGCAGTCTGGATCACCATGTATCGCCACGGTCTGCTGCGCGATGGCAGCGAAACTGCGCTCAATCACTATGTGGAGCGTCAGACGGTGCGGCTGAACAAGGGGATCGGGGTGGCCGAGGTGGCCTGGCTCAGCGAAGAGTTGGCTTACCCGGTGCTGGAGTCCCTCAAGAACTGGCACAAGCGGGAGATGGTCGAGGCGCTGCAGGCAGCCAAACGGCCCGTCCCCCTCAGTAGGATCGGGGCGAAGGTAGCAGGCTATCAGGCCGTGCTGGCGGCCTTCGAGCAGATGCAAGCGGAGGTGCAACATGGATAGCAACCAGGAGAATCTGGATCTGTTCGCCGAGGACCACGAATCGCTGGGTCAGTTGGTGGATCGGCTGGATCAGATCCCGACCAGCGAATTGACCGCTAAGTGGCCCAAGGCGCTGGCCGAGCTGGTGGACGTGCTGGCCTGTGAACTGGGTCGAAGTGGTATGTCAACGGAGCAGGCCATGGCCCAGGCCCGTAAGTTGGCGCTGGTGCAGGCCCACTATATGGGTGGGCGTGCCTACTACATTCCGACCGGGGAACACCTCAAGGCGGCGTTGCGTGACCGGGCCATCTGGGACGAGTTCAATGGCCGCAATATCGATGCGCTTGCCCGTAAGCATGGCCTCTCGGTACCGCAGACTTATGCGGTGGTGGCGGAGCAGCGTCAGTTGACGAGGCGACGTCATCAACCGGACTTGTTTGGACTGTAACGAAAGACCCCGCCTTGGCGGGGTCTTTCTATTTCGCCCGAAGGGTTGCGGTATGCCGATCCGATAGTATGTATCTGCTCACCCTCTCAATCAAATTGTTGAGGACTGTTGTTCTGAGGTTATGCACGTAGGCCCGTAATACCAATAACACATTGAGACACTGAATTTTTTTTGTTACAACAAAGGTCAATAATTCAGGCTATGCGGAATACATCCGTCGTAGGTAAACGGTTAGATTGCAGAGGGTGACCTAGTTGGAAATCGCAAAGCTGGTTCTCGAATTTCTAAAGGTTCTTGTGTGGCCCTCCGTCATATTCACCCTAGTACTGCTGTTTCGCCCCAACATTGAGCGAATCCTTAGGCAATTCAGTGAGCGGTTAGGAACCGCCGAAATGTTGAAGTTGGGTGTAATGGGCCAGGAGGTACAAATCTCTGGAACAGCCAAGGAGCTTGCGAAAGAAAGAGCCCTGTTGGCTCAGTCCCAGCCGTCGGATGTGTCACCAGAAAAATTGCAAGCAATCGATCGTGCTGCACGTGAGTTAAACAACTCATTTGCAGACCTTGTTGGGCTGAACTTATTACAGTCAACAACCCCTGTTAGGCTCGAGAACATTGCTCACCGCATTATAGGGGCCATGAGTACGGGTACAGAGCAGCCAAAGCATCCGCCAGTGCTAATCTTGACATTAACTCGCGAGATCGAAAAGTTGCTTACTACGCTGCAGACTATAGGGTATGTAGAAGCAGATGAGGGTGAATACAAACTCAGCCCCGAGGGGCAGCGTTTTTTCCAGCGCGTCGCGGACCAGCAGGGTGAGTTACTGGCTCGATTCTATGCATTGACCTAAGGCGCGTAACACAAAAAACTAAGAAACGAAGATCTAACCCTTCTCTCAGGCGAATGTGCCACTGAGGGTTACCCCACCGCGCCTTCCTATCATGTCAAACATTATATTCATTTGGAGAGAGTCGAGTGTCTGTCAGTACTCTGATATCAAGAATTGGGCAACTTCAAAGGGAACTTGCCGACTTGCAGCGTAAACTTACGCAAGAAACTAAAGCAGAAAATGATAAGTCGAAAAGAATTCTTCAGATTCAGTCGTCGATAACAAAGACAACCAGCGCATCCACGATTCAAAGCAAATTGAAGGATATTCAGCGTTGTTCCGATGAGATTGCAAGGATACAGGGTAAGAAGGCAAATATATCAAGAAGAGTTGCCGATAAAAACAATCAGTTGATGAAGGCCCAGGCTGACCTTCTGCGCGAGCAAGGGGCTGAACGTCGCCGTGTAGAACAAGCACAGCGACGCCGAGAGAGTGAAGCTCTAAGGCATCAGCGGCTTATTACTCAAGAATTGGTTCTTCAGAAAGAGATTGTACGTGAAGTCGAAAGAGTATCTGAGCATCAGGCTTCAGATGTTGAGTTTGACGTTTTCATATCCCATGCCAGTGAAGATAAAGATGATTTTGTTCGTCCGCTGGCAGAGGAGCTCTCAGGGCGTGATGTTCGTGTCTGGTATGACGAATCAACGCTTAAAGTGGGCGATAGTCTTAGGCGTAAAATCGATCAGGGGTTGGCTCGTTCCAGATATGGGATTGTAGTTCTGTCAGGAGCTTTCTTTGTGAAAAACTGGCCTCAGTATGAGTTGGATGGAATGGTCGCCCGCGAAATGGATGGTCATAAAGTAATACTTCCAATTTGGCACAAGGTATCGAAATCAGAAGTCATTCGCTTTAGTCCAACTCTTGCCGACAAGGTTGCAATTAACTCTTCTCTGAGCAGCATTGAAGAAATCGCAGATCAGTTGATGGAAGTTATCGGTACAGTGTGAACAGAATCATTCGTTTTAGCTGTCCCATAGCATTAGCTCAAGCGTTAGGCTTTTGTATTTCAAGTAACCTACCATAAACCCGCCCCATTAAGGCCCCTCGGTACGCTGCGATAACGCAGTTCATCGAGAGGCCTTTTATGTTGCCTGACACCTTTCCTATTGCACTCACCTGGTTGCTTCGTCCCGATGTGGAAGGGGACGAAGTCAACCATCCGGCCGACCGGGGTGGTCACACCAAGTACGGCATCGCCGATGCTGCCGATGGCAAGAAAGATGGCATGACCGATCTCGATCGGGACGGTCAGCCGGATATCGCCATCTCGGCCCTTACTCCTGCTCATGCCGGGCCCTTCTATCGAGCCAACTACTGGTTGCCCGCTCGCTGCGATCGGGTCGAGAGCGTCTGCCCGTTGATCGCCATTGCTCTGTTCGACGGGGCAGTGCATCACGGCCCAGGCCGCTCGGTGCGTCAGCTGCAGCAGGCACTCGGCATCATGGCCGACGGGGTGCTGGGCTCTCAGACCCTGCGGGTGCTGGCCGCCAAGACAGGCCGGGACGGTGGCCGCGCCCTGCTGCTTGCCCTGCTGGAGGTCCGAGCCAGTTTTCTGCTCGGCATCGTGCGCAAAGACCCGAGCCAGTGGGTCAACGCCTGGGGCTGGATCAACCGCCTGCTGCGTCTGCAGAGCTACCTGCTCCCCCAGTTCGAAGAGGTGGCGCCATGAGCAGCGCCAGCCTCACCAACAAGCGCCAGCGGGCGCAGCAGCGGATCCAGGTGGCCGGTTACTTCGGCATCCCCGAGCTCAAGAACCCCCGCTATCTGGTCTGTTTCAAGGATGGGCGCCATGCCCATCTCAAGGCCTGGCTGGCCGACCCACTGACCAGCACCGACCCACAGGCGATCCCGCTTTACAGCCATCACGCCACCCGCCAATCCCTGTTTGCCAAGGGGTGGCAGTCGGTGACCGAGTTGGATCGCCTGCGGGCCCGTGCCCGTCGTTCCCAACCCCAAGAGAAGGAAAACCATCATGCCTGATTCCCTGTTACCTCAAGCAAAGCCGGCACTCAGGAGCCGCACCGTGATCGGCGGCGTCATCGCCGTGGGGGCCGGTATCGCCGGCCTGTTCGGCATCGACGTGGATGCCCAGACCCAGAGCACGATCGCCACTACTGCTATTGATGTGGCCAGTGCGGTGGGCGGCTTGCTGGCTATCTGGGGCCGCCTCAAGGCGACTCACATCATCAAATAACCGGTTCGCAAGGAGACGGCTTTGAGCGATCCCATAGACCGCGCCCAGCAGCTCGACGCCGAGCGAACCGGGCGCCTTATTGCAGCCCATCGGGCGCGAGCAAAACCCATCGGTGATGGCATCTGCTGCGATTGCGATGAGCCCATCCCGGCGGCTCGGCTCAAGGCCGAGCCGGACGCACCGCGCTGTATCGAGTGCCAGACCCTATTCGAGCGCAAGGAGGCTGTCCGTGTGGGAATTCATCGTTAAGAACTGGGGGCCGCTGTACGCCCTGGCCAGTCTGGTGGGGCTGGTGGTCATCATCTTGCTCTCCAAGACCTACGCCAAACGGGAGGATCTCACCGCCCTGGTACAGCGGGTGCAGCGAGTAGAGCAGGTGCTGGCCGATCTGCCGAGTGAGAAGGAGCTGCACAAGCTGCAGCTGGAGATAAGCGAGCTGCGCGGCGAGCTGCGGGAGGTCAAGCCGGAGCTGCGCCAGGCGCGCCGGCTAGCCGACATGCTGCTGGAGAACGAGCTGGCATCGGTACAGAAGGAGAAGGCATGAGCATTCAAGGAATATTGGACGCCCAGCAACGCCTGGTGATCTTGCGCTCCCTGCTCGATATCGGCGGTGCGGCCAACGAGTCGATCCTCAACGATTGCCTGGACCAGCTGGGCACCGGCCGGGTGACCCGGGATCGGGTCAAGACCCTGCTGGCCTGGTTGGAAGAGCAGGGGCTGGTGCGTATCGAGCGCCTCGCCCAGGTGCAGGTGGCTCACCTCACCGGCCGGGGTCAGGACGCGGCCGAGGGGCGCGCCTCGGTGCCTGGCGTCAAGAAGCCCAGGGCGGAGGATTGACCATGGCCGAGAAACCGACCCGGGGTCGTGCCAGCAAGGTGTGGCTGCTGCCCGAGTCTATCCGCAACGCCCTCAACGAGCTGCTGCGCGACAAAGCCAACAGCCAGGCCGCCATCCTGGATGAGATCAACGGCCTCATCGAGGAGGCGGGGCTGCCGGACGATCTCAAGCTCTCCCGCTCGGGTCTCAGTCGTCACGCCAGTCAGGTGGAGCAGGTGGGTCAGCACCTGCGCGACCTGCGGGAGACCACGGCGGCGCTCACCTCCCAGCTCGGTAACAAGCCGATGGGGGAGACCACCAAGCTCATCCTGGAACTCGGCCGCTCCCAGTTGTTCAAGGCGATGCTGGCCCAGGTGCAGAACCCGGAGGAGGCGGTGGATATCGACATGCTGAAAAACGCCATGCTGGCGGCACAGCGCCTCGAATCCACCGCCATGCAGAGCCACAAGCGGGAGAAGGAGATCCGTCAGGCGTTCGCCGAGGAGGTGGCCGCCAAGACCGAGGTCATCGTCACCCAGGCCGGGCTGAGTGGTGAAGCCGCGGCGGCCATTCGTCGTGAAATCCTGGGGATCGCCTGATGACCACGATCGCTCAGCAGTTAGCTCAGGCCCTCGGTACCGAATACAACCCCGATGAGGTACTGCTGCCGTACCAGAAGATTTGGATAGCCGACGAGAGCCCGCTCAAGATCGCCGAGAAGAGCCGCCGAACCGGCATCACCTGGGCGGAAGCGGCCGACGCGACCCTCACTGCCTCCAAGGCCAAGAACGCCGGCGGTGGTCACCACTTCTACGTGGGCAGCAACAAGGAGATGGCGCGCGAGTTTATCGACGCCGTGGCCATGTGGGCCAAGGCGTTCAACAAGGCGGCCGGCGAGATCCTGGAGGAGGTGTTCACCGACGACGAGGACAAGGCGATCCTGACTTTCGTGGTCTATTTCGCCTCGGGCTTCAAGGTGCAGGCGCTTTCCAGCAATCCTTCCAACCTGCGGGGGATGCAGGGCAATGTGACCATCGACGAGGCAGCCTTCCACGACCGGCTGGCCGAGGTGCTCAAGGCCGCGCTGGCGCTCACCATGTGGGGGGCCAGGGTGCGTTTAATCAGCACCCACAACGGCGTCGACAACCTGTTCAACCAGCTGATCGGCGACAGCCGCGCCGGCAAGAAACGCTACTCCATTCACACCATCACCCTGGACGACGCTTGTCGGCAGGGGCTCTACCAACGCATCTGCCAGGTCAAGGGTATGCCTTGGTCACAAGACGCAGAGGACGCCTGGAAGGCGGGCTTGCTCAAGGACACCGCCACCGAAGAGGACGCGCTGGAGGAGTATTTCTGCGTGCCCAAGCAGAGCAGCGGCGTCTATATCAAGCGCACCCTGATCGAGCGGGCCATGCAGCCGGATATCCCCATCCTGCGCTTCACTGCGCCCAAGGATTTCGAGCTCCAGAGCGAGGAGACCCGCAAGGCGGTGGCGGAGCTCTGGTGCGAGGAGCACCTCAAGCCCTGCCTGGAGGCACTCGATCGCACCTGCCGCCACGTGCTCGGCGAGGACTTCGCCCGCAAGGGGGATCTCTCGGTGTTCGTCCCGCTCTCCATCGCAGCCAACCTACGCAAACGGGTGCCCTTCGTAGTGGAGCTGGTCAACGCCCCCTATGAGACCCAGCGCCAGATCCTGTTTTACCTGCTGCAGGGGCTGCACCGCTTCACGGCGGCGGCCTTCGATGCCACCGGCAACGGCGGCTATCTGGCGGAGGCCGCCCGGCTGCGTTGGGGCGCCAGCATGATCGAGTGCGTGATGCTGAGCGACCCCTGGTATCGGGAGTGGATGCCCAAGCTCAAGGCCGAGCTGGAGGATGACAACCTGGTGATCCCACGCCATGCGGACGTGCAGGACGATCTCGGCAAGATCCAGGTCATCAACGGCATCCCCAAGATCGACAAGGGCAAGAACACCGGTCAGGGCGGCCAGCAGCGTCATGGCGACTTTGCGGTGGCGCTGGCCATGGCGGTGCGGGCCAGTTGGATGGAAGGTGGCGCCATCGAGTTCACTCCCTTGCCAGGCAAGCGGGGCGAAGGGCGGCACGACGACTACCACCAATTTGAACGAGGGGGCTGGTAATGGCTGAACTGATTGATATTCATGGCAACTCGCTGCGCCTGCAGAAGGAGCCGCAGACGGAGAACGACGCCAAGCTGGCCCAGTTGCGTCGCCACTACAGTGAGCACCCGACGGTGGGGCTCACCCCAGGCAAGGCGGCCGCCGCGCTCAAAGAGGCGGAGGAGGGGAGCCTCATCGCCCAGTGCGAACTGGCCGAGGACATGGAGGAGAAGGATGCCCACCTGCAGAGCGAGCTCGGCAAGCGCAGGCGCGCCCTGCTCGGGGTGAGCTGGACCATAGAGCCGCCGCGCAACGCCAGCGCGGCCGAGAAGCGCGACAGCGACATGATCCGCGAGCTGCTGGAGGACTTCACCTGGCTGGACGATGCCATTTTTGACGCCACCGATGCGGTGCTCAAGGGGTTCAGTGCCCAGGAGTTCAGCGGCTGGGAATTGGTGGAGGGGCTGCAGCTCCCCAAGGGCATCATCTGGCGCGATCCCGCCTGGTTCCAGACCCACCCGGATGACTGGAACCAGCTGCGACTGCGAGACGGCAGCAAGGAGGGGGCAGGCCTCAATCCGTTCGGCTGGTTGGTTCACAAAGCCAAATCCAAATCGGGGTATCTCGCCCGCACCGGTCTTATCCGCACCCTGATCTGGCCCTTCCTGTTCAAGAACTACAGCGTTCGGGACTTGGCCGAGTTTCTGGAGATCTACGGTCTGCCGGTGCGCCTCGGCAAATACCCGGAAGGAGCCACCGAGAAGGAGAAGGCGACTCTGCTGCAGGCGGTGCTCTCCATCGGCCACAACGCCGGCGGCATCATCCCCAGGGGGATGGAGATCGAGTTCCAGAACGCCGCCAGCGGCCAGGCCGACCCCTTCGTGGTGATGATGGACTGGTGCGAGCGCTCCATCAGCAAGGCCGTCCTAGGCGGTACCCTTACCAGCCAGGCCGACGGCAAGAGCTCGACCAATGCGCTCGGCAATGTCCATAACGAGGTGCGCCAGGAGGTGCGGGACGCAGATCTCCGCCAACTGGCCGCGACCCTGACCCGGGATCTGGTCTATCCGCTGTTTGCCTTGAACGGCAAGAGCTTCCAGGGCCCGCGCCGGGCTCCCCGGCTGGAGTTCGACGTGACCGAGCCGGAGGACATGCGCGATCTGGCCTATCCGCTGCGCGCCCTGGTGGGGATGGGAATGCAGATCCCGGCGCAGTGGGTGCGGGACAAGCTGCAGATCCCGGTCCCCAAGGATGGCGAGGAGGTGCTGGTCATCGTCGACAAGCAGGTGGGGTCAGGAGAGGCAGCGCTCAAGGCGCAGGGCTTGGCGGTGCTGGCAGCAAAGCACCCCACCCAGGGCGATAACAACGACGCCCAGCTGGCCCGGCTGCAGGCCGAGGTGGCCCCCTTGCTGGCGGGCATGACCGACGCCGTTCAGGCACTGGTCATGCAGGCCACTACCCTGGAGGAGATCCGGGATGGCTTGCTGGCACTGGAGCCCAACCTCAGTCATGACGAACTGGGTACCTTGCTGGCCCAGGCCATCGCCGCCAGTGAACTGCTCGGGATGCTGGAGATGGAGGAGGGTAACTGATGCCCGTTCGTTATGGCTCGCTCCCCTTTGCCGAGGCGATCGCCTTCTTTCGCCAGAAGCTCGATATGCCGAGCGAGCGTTGGGCCGATGTGTGGCGGGACGCCCATAACCGCGCCTTTATGGTGGCGGGGGCGACCAAGACGGACTTGCTGGCCGATCTGCGCGGGGCGGTGGACAAGGCGATAAGCGAAGGGCAGTCGCTCGGGTCCTTTCAGAAGGCGTTCCAGGACATCGTAGCCCGCCACGGCTGGGCGCATACCGGCCCGGCGTCGTGGCGCTCCCAGGTGATCTTCGAGACCAACCTGCGCCAGAGCTACAACGCTGGCCGCGAGGAGCAAATAGAGCGTATCAAGCACAAGCGCCCTTATGCCCTCTATCGCCACGGGAACTCGGAGCACCCCAGGGAACTGCACCTCAAATGGAACAACCTGGTGCTGCCGGTGGACCATCCCTGGTGGGGTACCCACAGCCCCAGCAACGGCTATGGCTGCAAGTGCAAGAAGTTCCTGCTCTCCGAGGCGGACCTCAAGGGGCGCGGCCTGACGGTGGGCCAGGCGCCAGACGATGGTGACTATGAGTGGGTGGACAAGGCGACCGGGGAGATACACCGGATCCCCCGTGGCATCGACCCAGGATTTGACTACCTGCCGCAGACGCCGGCCTCCCTGACCGAGGTCATGGCCAAGCGGGAGTCCGCCAAACCCGCGCTGGCCGAGCGTCTGCCCGAGCGCATGGTGGAGAGCGCCTATTCCAGCGCCAAAGGGGTGACGGCCCAGGGACTCAGCGATCTGCTGGCCCAACTGCCGGCTCCACAGCGAGAACCGCTGGCAGCCTTCCTCAAGGCACACCCGGTTAAGACGCTGTTTATCAAGCAGACCGAGATGGGGAAGGGGGCAGCCGGGCTCAAGGTGGCGCCGGCCATCGCGGAATATCTTGGTAAAGATGCTTACCTGGTACGTACCCTGTATCACTCACGCCGGGCCAATATGACCAATGGCTTCACCGCCAAGAGTTGGGATCACCTGGTTATCAAGGTCAAGGCGGGTGATACGTTCAAAACGGTGGATATGCAGGCGGTACGGGCAGCGGCGGCCGAGGTGGTGGCCGATGCCAGGCACAACAGCGGTCCGCGCCAATGGCTGCCGCGAGGCACCAGCGGCGAGACCCTGCGACGTCACTGGAGCGTATCGGCCAACGTCGGCGGCAAGCAGGGGGAATCTGCGCAGCGGCTCTCTACCTGGTTGCACGAGCTGGGCCATCAGGTTCACTTCTGGGCCGGTGAACCGGATCTGACTGGAGTCGGTCTGCTGACGGAGTACGCAGGCAAGACCAGAATGGAGGCCGCCGCCGAGGCCTTTGCTGCCTGGGTGCTAGCAGGTGAAGAAATGGCACTACACTTTCCCGAATTGGCAAAACGAGTGAAAGACATGATAGAACGGGCCACAGCAGTGGCTACCAAAGGAGATAAGCCATGAGAGGGACCTTGCTGGAACAAGCCAGCCAGTTACTGGAGACTGAAGGTGCTTTTACCTTGGCGCAAGCCAAGGCCCTTGATGCCTTGTGTGAACAAGCGACGGAGCATGAGGCTGAGCTGCTGGCTGACTTGTGGGAAGCCGCCATGCTTGCCGCCGATGCGGAGGCCTTGCACTTTATGACCACCTTTGAGGATAAGCACTGATGGCGGGCAGCTTTATCGCCATCAGCCACCATGGGGTGGTCGATGCCTATCAACTGCTCGACCAGCTCTATCGGCGCTCAGGTGATCTCAGCGAACCGCTGGCGGATATCGGCGAGGGGTTGGCGCTCTCCCACCGGGATCGCTGGGATGCTCAGGAGACCCCGGAAGGGGAGGCCTGGACCCCGCTCTCGGATAACTACCGCGCCCGCAAACCGCGCCATGCCGACGAGGTGCTGCGCCTCAACGACGATCTGCGCGATACCCTCAACTACCAAGCCGACCCCCAGACTCTCTACTTCGGTACCCCGCTTGAATATGGCGCGGCCCACCAGTTTGGCCGCCCCGAGATCAACCTGCCCGAGCGCCCCTATCTGGGGCTGTCGGAAGCAGACCAGCAGAGCGTGCTGGAGACCCTGGAAGGCTATCTGACGGCGGGCGCGCCCTAAGCCTCTGAGCGCGTTTACAGGGGGAGGGCCGGTGCGATGGCATGGCCCGTCCGTTTCCCGCACTGCAAAACCGCGTTTAAACACCGTTAAACAGCACCACCCCCTGTTGTTGCAGTAACCCACCATAAACCCGACGCCCCTTCTCGCTCCCTGACACTGGCCGCAGTGATGTTTTGCGCCCAGCGCCGGAGTGAGAGTGATGCCCCAATTTGCCATTGCCCAGGCCATTCTGACCGCCCGCCCCACCGTCCTGGGATTGGCAGTGCTCGATGCTGCGCTGAATCCCGGCGCCGATGGTTGGCACCAACTGCTGCCGATGGGCCCCTTCAAGGCCAGGGATGGTCGCCCCTTCGATGTGCCCGGCGGCCATTGGCAGCTCGACAAGGCCATCGCCACCACCCTGCTTAACCGGGTGCGGGAGCAGGGGCAAGACATCCTCATCGACTACGACCATCAGACCCTCAAGACCGACCAGAACGGCCAGCCCGCCCCGGCGGCCGGCTGGTACAACGCCGACGAGATCGAGTGGCGAGAGGGGCAGGGCCTCTTTATCAAACCGCGCTGGACCGATCGCGCCGCCGCCCTGGTGGCGGCCGGTGAATACCGCTTCCTCTCAGCCGTCTTCCCCTATGACGCCCAGGGCCGCCCTCTGGAGCTGCGCATGACCGCCATCACCAACGATCCCGGGGTGGTGGGCATGCAGGCGCTGGCGGCCTTGAGTGCCCACCCTGTTCAACCCGGCCAGCCGGCCACCCCCGCCCATGTGGCACAGAAGGAGAACTCCATGAATGAACTGCTGAAAAAGCTGCTGGCCAAGCTCGGCATCGAGCTGACCGGCGACCCGACCGACGAGCAACTGCAGAAGGCGCTCACCGAGCTCGACAGCCTGCAGGCCAGTGCCAAGAAGGCGCCGGAGCTGGAGGCCGCGCTCTCGGCTGAAAAGGCCTCGTTGGCTGCTCTCAAGGCGCAGCCGGGTGGTCAGATTGACCTGGCTCAGTACGTGCCGGTGGCGACCTATAACGCCCTGGTCACCCAGGTGGCAGCCCTGACTGCCCAGGTCGACACCACCGACGCCGCGACCCTCATCAAGGAGGCTCGCACCCAGGGCAAGGTGGTGGCGGCCGAGGAGGAGTACCTGACCGCCTATGCCTCCCAGAAGGGGGTGGCAGCCCTCAAGGCGCTGCTGGCCCCGCGTCCGGCCATAGCGGCGCTCGCCGCCAGCCAGACCGCCGCCGTCACCCTGCCGGAGAAGAAGGGCGATGCGGTGCTCTCGGCCGAGGACAAGTACGCCGCCGACCAGCTCGGCATCAGCCACGAGGACTTTGCCAAGGCGAAAGCCTAGGCAAGCGCCTCCCGTTTCACGCGAAGGCAGTTCTGTTTAACCAGAGAAGGAATAAACCATGGCCATTGTTACACCCGCGCTGCTGCAGGCCCTCTTCACCGGCTTCAAGAAGAACTTTGAAGACGCGAAAGGGGAGGCGCCGACTCAGTACACCAAGATCGCCACCGTGATCAAATCGACCACCAAGTCCAACACCTATGGCTGGCTCGGCAAGTTCCCGACCCTGCGCAAGTGGATCGGAGACCGGGTGATCGAGTCGATGAAGGCGCACAGCTACCAGATCGTCAACGAAGACTTCGAGGCCACGGTGGGGGTGGATCGCAACGATATCGAGGACGACGAGCTGGGCATCTACGCACCTCTGTTCGCCGAGATGGGACGCTCGGCCGGGGTGCATCCCGACGAGCTCTGTTTCGGTCTGCTCGGCGCCGGCTTCAGCAGCCCCTGCTATGACGGCCAGTACTTCTTCGACACCGACCACCCGGTCTACCCCAAGGCCGATGGCACCGGCACCGCCGTGGTGGCCGCCAACCTGGTGGTGGATGGCGCCTATGTCGGCGAGCCCTGGTTCTTGCTCGACACCAGTCGCGCCCTCAAGCCGATCATCTTCCAGGATCGCAAGTCGCCACAGCTCATCGCCATGACCAAAGCCGATGACGAGGCGGTGTTCACCTCCAAGCAGTTCCGCTACGGGGTGGATTGCCGGGATGCCGCCGGCTTCGGCTTCTGGCAACTGGCGTTCGCCAACAAGCGCGCCCTGACCCCCGACAACCTGTGGGATGCGATTACCAGGATGCGCGAATTCAAGGCGGATGGTGGCCGTCAGCTTGGCATTAAGCCGACCCTGTTGGTGGTGCCGCCCTCCTTGGAGAAGCTGGCCACCCAGATGCTGGAGCGCGAGCTCTCCGAGAGCTCCAGCAACGAGCTCAAGGGCAAGCTGGAACTGGTGGTGGCGGATTACCTGTAACGCCGAGGGCGGTAACCCCGTGGGCCCGGTGCTACGGCGGGGTTAAACGGCCACAGTCTGACCGTTTAACCCCGTTTAAACCGGCCCCTGGATTGAACGAGATAGAGGGAAACATGAGATGGCTATTCGAGTGCTCGTTATATCGAAACTTCATCAGGGCTATCACCGGGCGGGCCAGGCGATTGCACCTGGCGAGTCTGAGCTGGTTGTCTCGGATGAGCAGTGCTCGGCTTTGGAAGGCGATCCGCGTCTGTCGGTCTTCCGCTTGGCCGTGGAGGTGGAGGAGCCTGCGCCTGTGGCGGATACCAAGCCCGCGCCGGATGCACCGCCGGCGGCGGGGGATCTGGACGATGCAGCATTGGGCGAGCTGAGTCAGGCCCCCGAAAGCCTGGTCCCTGAGGCGGTAGAGCCCGCCGTCAAACCCGATAGCGGCAAGGGTAAGGGCAAATGAGTTACGCCAGCGTCAGCGACATGGTGACCCGCTTTGGTGAGGCGGAGCTGCTGCGCCTCGCCATGACCCCGGCCGGCGAGCTGGACAGTGCGGCCATTGCGCTCGCCCTGAGTGACGCCAGCGCGCTGATCGACGGCTACCTGGCGGGGCGCTACCCGTTGCCGCTGGCCCATGTCCCAAGCGCCCTGGTGCCCATCTGCGCCGATATCGCCCGCCACCGCCTCTATGGCGAGCAGGCGCCGGAGCAGATCGCCAAACGCAACGAGGCGGCCCTGGCCTTCCTCAAATCGGTGGGCAAGGGGGAGCTGGCGCTGGGGCTGGCGGCCGACGGTGAGCAGTTGGAGAGCCAGAACCTGGCCCAGCTGCAGTCCGATGGCCGGGTGTTTGGGCGGGGCAGTGGGGGCTTCCTATGAGTGAGCCTGAACTCGACTACCTGGCTGCAGGGGAAGCCCTCAAGGGGTTGCTGCTGCCGCTCAAGGGGCAGGGAGTCAAGGAGGTGTTTGTGGCTACCGACCTGGAGGCGGTGGCCAACCTGGGCCAGCACCACCCGGCCATCCACATCATCTACCAGGGGGAGCGCCCGCAGGAGGGCAATCAGTCTGGGCGGGTGAGCTACTTCGAGCAGCTCTGGCTGGTGCTGCTGGTGCATCGCGCCACCCCAAACCAGCCGAGTGCCGGGGTGTGGATGGGACGCATCCTGCAGGCCGTGGCAGGTCGGCCCTATGAGAACAGCGTGTTCAGCCGTGGGGCCAGCCCGGCCCGGCCGAGCTACAAGGGCGGGGTGGCCTATCTGCCGCTCGCCTTTACCGTGACCGTGAAATTCAAAGGAGAGCGATGATGAGCGAAACACTGCACCTGGAAGGGGATCTCTATATCGAGACCTTCACCAACAACGTCTCGAACGGGGTGATCGGCCCGGTGGACGTCAACAGCCTGGAGGTCAAACCGGACAGCGAGAAGATCAGCATCCCGAGCAAGCGCAAGGGCAAGCTCGGTCAGGCGCGCGAGACCTACTTCGTACCCAAGCCCGCCACTGTCAGCATCAAGACCAGCGAGATCCCGCCGGTGCTGCTGGCTGCCGCCTTTATGGGGCTGGAGAGCCCCATCAACCAGGGCGCGGGGACGCTCACCGATCTGCCGGTGACGCTGCCGGCGCATCCCAAGTGGGTGAGCCTGGGCAAGACCAATCTGTCGGCCACCGGCCTGGCGGTGAAGGAGGGCACCACCCCCTTGGTGCTGGGTACCGACTTCGAGATCAACTATGCCCTGGGGCTGCTGCGCGCCACCAAGGTGGGGGTGGTAGCAGACGGCGGGCCCGTGACCGTCAGCGCCAGCTATAACGCCGTCACCGGCACGCGCATCGCCGGCAACGTGCAGCCGGAGGTAAAGGCGAAGCTGACCCTGGACGGACGCAGCGTGATCGGCGGGGAGTCCATCGTGCTGACGGTGCCGCGTGCCTCGCTGGCCCCCAAGAAGGCGGTGGACTTCCTCAGCGACAAGCCCATCGAGATCGAGCTGGAGGGGGAGCTGCTGGCCCTGGATGGCGAGACTGCACCCTTCTATGTGGATCGACCAGAAACGGTGTAAGGCACTGGATTGCAGAATGGCGGGGAAGACCCGCCGTTTTTTCTTAGCTATCGCCAATGCTTACTCATAAACGAATCTGTCACATGGATTTGTTATCAAAAACACCTTCACTTGCTAGTTCCCCGAATCGCACAGCAAGTTCAGTAATGTCATAAAAATATTCTACAGCTTCACGCATAGTTGGTGGTTGGCATTCATCCTGATGGGTTAGTTCATTTCGTCTCTTAACAGCAGCCACTAAGCGCTCCAGAAGAGTGTCATCAACAATGCCACGGAACGTCTTTGCTTGCTTAATATTGAATGGGGCTTTGAAAAGAACACATATTTCCTTGAATAATTCGAACTGTTCAATTATCGCCGCCTTGGCAATGTAGGGGGCCACTCTGGAACCATCAACCTCAGGGAGATCTATCCTACGCATACCATTCTCTGGCTCACGTTTAAAAACAACATCTGCTCTTGCAGCAATAACTCTAGATTCGATGCTTGTTTTTACAATGTAAGGAAAACTTCTATCAATTTTAACTTTGTTTGCAGGGGCTTCAATCAATGGCCCTTCAAGCCAAGCGTCATTGTCATTACCTATATTTTTCCATTCACACATTTTTTCAGCAGAACGAGCCAGATCAAACACAATTGCTACTTGGTTCATAGCCATATGGGCTTTTAGTTCGTATTTTATGTATGAATTAAACATTGTTTGTTAACCTATGTGTTTGTTCATTGTAGCCGGGTTCGCAATGTAAATACATTGCTATTCGGATGGTTGTTTGCTGTTTATTTCAACAAGTTCCACAATGAACTCTGCATATTCTTCATAACCTTGAAGGATTTCATCCAACTGTTCTTGAGTTAATTCTCGCACAACCTTTTTGGGGTTTTTAACGTATGGGGTTATCGATGTAAGTCGATACCTTTTTTTATAATAATAGTCATTGGACTGCTCGGGCGTAATTATCTCTTCGAGAACCACAGTTCCGCCAGATGCCTGCATTCTGGCAAGCCAATACAATTCTTCGAGTAAATTTATACCCACATCAACAATTGTTCTTGCACCTTCTTCAGATATGCTTTCGCCATGAATTGCACGGTTGCATAAAGCAATAACTTCTCGTAATGCTTTTCCTATGTCATGGTTGATTATTTCTTGGTTGGTGAGTTGGTTTACGAGAATTCCAAGCGAGAAGTTTTTAACGGTAATCGAATTATAACGAGCAAGTTGCCCAAGGGTTTTTTCAAGCTCAATGCGGATTTTTGCCAAAGCTATTACTGGGTCTGATTCTGCTAATGCCTTGATTGCATCACTAGTAGCATATATTTCAGCTTGTTCTTCACGAGTCTCTTGGGTTTCATTGAGTGTTTTTTCAGTTTCCGATTTTATCTTGCGGATTTCATCAATATCTATTTCAGCTTCAAAGTCCCCGAATTTTATTTTCTTAACTGCGGCCACGAAAGGGCTGAGAAGCATAACGACTAATAAGAGAATTGAAGTCGTATCAACGGTTAGATTTACAATTTTTAAGCTATGGTCAATGAGTAAAATGAAAGCAACCCCAAATGCAATCCACCAGAGATTTCGCAAGACCGTTTCTTTCATAACACCAGAAGCTCATATAATTGAAAAATACAGACGACATTTTGCCATTGGGTTCCAGATTGTGCCATGCAAAGTTATCTTCCTTGTGACATGTATCTGTAATTTGTCGTAAACCCCTCAACTTTGTCATCTCTTTACCATGAGGCATCTCCTACTTGTTCGGAAATGTCCATGTCCACCTCTTCCACCTTAAAACTAGCCCTGGAGCTGGCGGCCAAGGTCACCGGCCGTGAGGATCTGGCCGCGCTGGCGGGGCAGGTGCAGGAGCTGGGGCCCCTTTCTGACGAGACCGCTGCTGAAACGGCACGCCTTGCCACTACCTTGGAAAACCTGAGCCAGCAGCAGGAGCTGATCAATCAGTTCGAGGCCAGCGGCCGCGCCCTGAGCCAGCTGGAGCAGGCCACTGTCCTCTCCCGTGACCGCCTGACCGAACTGCGCCGCGAGCAGCAGGGGGCCGCAGGTAGCGCCCGTCAGTTGACCGACCAGGAGCGGCTACTGGCCTCCGAGGTCAAGCAGCTGGAGCGCCAGCTGATCGCACAGTCTGCCAGTCATAGCCGTCTGCACGCCGGTCTCACCCAAGCCGGGGTGGACACCCGCAACCTTGCTCAGGAGCAGACCCGACTGCAGCGAGAGCTTCGCGAGAGCGCGGTCCAGACCGAGCGGCTGGGTCGCTCTTTGGCTCAGAGTGGCCAGCAATCCAACGGCTTCCAGGATGCCATCGGCAGCCTGACCGGTCGCTTGGTGGCGCTGGCCGGTACCTGGTTCGGTATCCAGACCCTGACGACCCAGCTGATGGCCATGTTCCAGACCGGCGATCAAGCCGAGCGGCTCAGCGTGCAACTCAAGGCGGTGATGGGCTCCATCGAAGGGGGCAAGCAGGCCTCAGCATGGATCCAGGACTTCGCCAAGAACACCCCGCTGCAGCTCGACGAGGTTACCCAGGTCTTCGTGCGCCTCAAGGCCTTTGGCATCGACCCCATGGACGGCGCCATGCAGGGCATCGTCGATCAGGCCTACAAGCTGGGCGGCGGCTTCGAGGAGGTGCAGGGCATCTCCCTGGCGCTCGGTCAGGCCTGGGCCAAGCAGAAGCTGCAGGGGGAGGAGATCCTGCAGTTGATCGAGCGTGGGGTGCCGGTCTGGCAACTGCTGGAACAAGTTACCGGCAAGAACACCGCCGAGCTGCAGAAGCTCTCGGAAGCCGGCAAGCTCGGCCGCGACACCATCCAGGGGCTGATGAACGAGATCGCGGCCCAATCGGGAGGCGCGGCCGCCAACAACATGGGCCTGCTGTCCGGGCTGATTTCCAACGCCCAGGACAACCTGGCCAAGTTCTACCACATGGTGAGCGAATCGGGCGCTCTGGACTGGCTCAAGAATCAGCTGGCCCAGCTCAACGCTGAGTTCGACCTGATGGCCAAGGATGGCCGCCTGCAGGCGTGGGCCAAGCGCGTCTCAGACGGCATAGTCTCGCTCGGTGAAACCCTCAAGTCCTTTATCCAGACCGCCGCCCAGTGGCGCGCCGAGCTGGTCATCATGGCCCAGGCCTGGTTTGGCCTGAAGGTCGCCAACTGGATAGCCGATCTGCGCGGCCTCTATGGCCAGTTCATCGCCCTGCCGGCCGCGACCGCCACGGCGGCGGGGGGCATGACCACGGCAGGCACGGCCGCCGCTGCTGCCTCTATCGGGGTGCGGGCGTTGGGGCTGGCCATCAGGGGGCTGCTGGCCGCCGTGACGGTGGAGGCGGTGAGCCAGATCATCCGCATGAGCGCGGCCCTCAAAGAGTGGATGCAGGCCGAACTGGCCCTGCGGGACTCCCAAGCCCTGCGCTCACAGACCCAGGCCCAGCTCAATGGCCAACTGGCGGCGCTGTCGGCCGAGCTCGGGATCGCCATCACCAGCGTGGAAGACCTGGATCGAGCCGTTCGTGATGGCAAGGTGCATTACGACGAGGCCACCGGCAGCTGGCGCCAAGGGGCGGCAGCCGTCCAGGAGCTCGGTACCGAGGTCAAGCAGACCCGTGACTATCTGGACGAGATCAACGCCGTGGCCAAGAAGACGGCGGCCGAGGGGCCCGCCGCGCTCGCCAAGGCATTCGATGAGCTGGGGCTGGACTTCGAGCGGGCCAATGGCCGCATCGGGGCCGGCTTTCAGAAGACCCTCGGCGCCCTGGATGTGCTGGTGCAGCACACCGGTGCCAGCAGCGCCGCCATCGAGGAGGCGCTGGCCAGCGCCTACAACAGCGCCAAGACCAAGGCCGAGATCGACGCGGTGATCGAGCGCCAGAAGCAGTTGGCCGCCCAGGGCAAGATCACCGGTGAGGCGCTGGCCCGCTCCATATCCATTGCCGCCGCGGCCATGGACAAGGTGAAGGGGGGGAGTGGGGAGGCCAAGCAAGCCGTGGCCGCCATCGGCGATGGCTTCGATGAGGCGGCCGCCAAGGCCAGGAGCGCGACCGATGCCATGCGCTCCGGTCTGCAGGGTGTCAAAGACCAGGCCGACCAGACCGGATCAGCTGTGGCCTCTGCCGGAGGCAGTGGTGCGGGTGGGCGTGGCAGCACCCGCACCGAGACGGTGGGCGGTTTCTTCTACAAGAGCGTGGATATCAACGGGCTGCGCGGCAATGCCGATGCGCTGGCCAACACCTTGGCAGGGGTGGAAGAGGAACTGGCCCGTTACAGCCAGAAGGTCAAAGACATTCCCGCCTACAGCGAGTGGAGCAAGTATTACGGCGAGAAGTTCCAGAAAGAGATGGAAGCCATGCGCGCCCAGCTCAAGGCGGAGCTCAGCAAGGCCCAGGCCAAGGAGGCCGAGAAGGCACAAGCCGCCAGCCCATCGGTGTCAGGGCCGAGTTCGCCTACCACGTCACTAGGCCATCAAACCCCGGGTCAACCCGAGCGGATCATCATCGAGCTGCGCGCATCGAACGGTGCCCGGGCCGAGGTGCAGGCCGACGAGGCCAACGCGCAGGCCTTTATCCGCCTTCTTAAACAGCAGGGATTGCGCTCATGAACGTGACCTTAAACAGCGTGCTGCTGCCCGACGATCTCGTCTGGCGGGACGAGTTCGACTGGGCGCCGGTCGAGCAGGTGGTGACGCCAACTCTCTCCGGTGCGCTCCTGGTGGAGGAGACCGCCAGACCCGAAGGCCGCCCCCTTACCCTGGTGGGCCACTGCAGCCGCGCCACCGTGCTCGCGCTCAAGGAGCTGGAGGCACAGGTGGCCCAGACCCTGACCTTGACTCTGCTTGATGGGGTAGGGCGCACCGTGATTTGGCGGCGGCCCGGGGTGGTGGCTACCCCCCTTATCGAGATGGCGGACCCCGAGGCGGGCTCCCCCTATGCCCTGACCCTTAACCTGACCGAGGTAAGCTGATGACCATTCTCGCGGGCGATATCAAGCTGATGGCCAGTCAGCGCATGACTGACACCACGGACGGCGGGGGTCGCCTCACCGGCCACGAGATCCTGAGTGGCGAGCATAACGCCATGTTCCCCGACATTTCGGATCTGGACCGGGCCTATGGGGTGGTGAACCTGCGCAAGGGGTTCCTGGCCGTCCAGACCGACAACACAGACACCTATTTCGGGGCCAACGTCACCGTGCTGCTGCCGCCGACCGATCCCAACGTCGGCCTGTGCATGATGACTACCAAGGACCACCACGACACCCGTGACGCGGCCCGGGATCGGGTCGAGCGCTATCTGGCCCGTGGTCCCAAGTGGCAGGGCTTCCTCTACGACACCCAGCTGGAAGGGCAGCGGGCGATCCGCTTCTTCCAGCGCAAAGAGCTGCGCATCCCCGAGATCGGTGAGGTGCTGTGTCTGGTGGGGGACGAGGCCAAGTCGACCGAAACCGAGCAGTATGTGCGGGTGCTGTCGGTCAGCACCCAGCTGCGCAAGTTCCTCATCGCCGGCTACGGCAACGAGTTCGAGCGCCTGGTGGTGACCTGCGAGCTGGCCGACCCCCTGCGCTACACCTTCGAGGGGGAACAGCCTACCCCCTATGACACCATCACCAACCCCAAGACCGCCCTGCGCGAGACGGTGGTGGCCGATGGTTCGCAATATTTCGCCACCACCGGGCTGGCCGAGAATGCGGCCTTCGGGGCTATGCAGGTGAAGGCCAACACCATTTTTACCCAGCTGGTGCCGGCGGCGCGCAGCGAAACCCCGGCAGTGGATTTGACCGCTGCCGGGGAGCTGGCCGCCCTGGTGGACTCGGGTCGCCAAAGCGTCACCCTGAGCACGGTGGCCAGCATTGCACCCAGCAAGAGCCTGTTTCTCGGTACCGGCGCCAAGCCGGGCAGCGTGTCGGTCACCATCGGTGCCGCCGTCATCACCGACCGGGGCGGCGAGCTGGTGCTGGGGGGCTCGGTGATCGGTGCCATCGACTACGGCCGGGGGCGGCTGGACTTCAACAATCAGTGCCCTAACTACGGCACCGCAAGCAAGAGCGTGGTGTTCTGGCCGGCGACCAGTCCGGCGCGGATCGCCGATACGGCCCAGATCCCCATCAAGGCCAACAACCGGGGCTATGCCTACGTGACCACCCTGCAGCCGACCCCGGCACCGGGGACGCTCACCATCAGCTTTATGGCTCAGGGCAAATGGTACGACTTGAAGGACAACGGCCGGGGCGAGTGCAAGGGGATGGATAGCAGCTACGGCTCGGCCACCCTCAACTATGCCACCGGCTCTGTGCTGTTGACCCTTGGCGCACTGCCGGATGTGAACACGGCGATTATGTTCAGCTGGGGTACCCCGGTGAACTACACCAACCGCTCTGGCCAGGCGATCTCCATCGGCAAGAGTCGCTGGCAACTGCCCCACACCGGCGTTACCCCCAAGAGCCTGGTGCTGACCTGGGGGGGCAACAAGACCGCCAACGACACCGCCGGTAACGGCACCATCGCCGGGGATATCGTCGGGCGCATCAACTACGCCACCGGCGAGATCGAGCTGGACCATGTGACCTTGCCGGCGCTGGGAGCACAGTTCACGGCGGCTTACCAGTACGGGGAACCGGTGACCGAGCGCCATATCGAACCGGGGCGCCTGAGCACCCCCGGCCAGGTGGGGCACCTCTCCATCACCCTGGACGGGGACGGTGGCGGGGCGCTCAACCTCACCCCGGGTTCGGTGCGGGTCAAGTTCAACGCTCTCTATCACAAGTTTGATGCGGTGGAGGAGCAGCTGGTGATCGAGACCAAGGATCCGATCATCACGCTGCAGGACGATGGCCTGGGCAACCTCAAGGATGCCAGCGGGGTGACACTCGGGGCCATCAACTATGCCGCCGGTACCCTGCACTTTATGCCGGACGGCACGGCCCCCTTGCCGCGTCCCCGTTATGGCTGGGTCACGGTGGGCAGCCAGTGGGTGGGTAACCAGCTCATTGAAACCAAGCGCTGGGCCATGCTGGGTATCGACTACATCACTACCGCCTACACCTTCCCCGATGGGGAAAACGGCTGGGTGGATGTGACCTACCGCAACAACAACAGCGCCCAGGCCATCAATGCCACCCTGACCACCAACGCGCTGCAGATCGACGTCACCCCCGGCTTTGCCGAGGCGATCCTGGAGGGCTCGGCCCGCTTCACCCTCGGCGGCTCTACTTACGTGGACCGGCAGGGGCTGCTCTACCGCGACCCGGATCCGGCGACCGGCAGCGGCATCCAGGCGGGAACGCTCGACTACAGCAACGGCGTGGGCACCCTGTCTGACTGGGCGGCCGGGGCGACTGCCCAGCCGGTGCTGCTGAGTCTGGCCACCTCGTTCACCGCCCAGTCGGTGGACCGGGTGACCTTCCGCACCCCGGGGGCGCCACTGGCGCCGGGCAGTCTCTACATTGCGGCCAACACCGCCACCGGCCGGCGCATCGAGGCGACGGCGGACGGGGATGGCTTCTTTACCACGGTGGACATGGACGGCCAGGTGGATCACCAGACCGGCATCGTCAGCATCCGCTTTGGGCGGCTCATCACGGCGGCGGGCAACGAGAGCCAGCCCTGGTATGACGCCGAACAGGTGGACGCGAACGGCAAGATCTGGAGGCCCATCAGCGCGGTGGCGGACTCCATCCGCTTTAACTGCGTGGTCTATTCCTATCTGCCGCTCGATGCAGACCAGATCGGGCTGGACCCGGTGCGGTTGCCGTCAGACGGGCGGGTGCCCTTCATCCGCAAGGGCAACGTGGTGGTGGTACACAGCACCCTGAAAAGCGCCTTCCCGCTCGGGGTGGTGGCGGGGCAGACCCTCAACACCGGACGCACCCGACTGGCTTACGCCCATGTGGAGGATCACGACGGCAAGCTGCTGGCCGCGAACCTCTACAGCGTGAACCTCGACAGCGGGGTGGTGACCATGGCCAGCCCCCTCTCCTTAACCGGGTACGTGGAGCCGCTGGCGGTGGTGCATCGCATCGAGGACATGAGCCTGGTGACGGACGTGGAGATCTCGGGCCGGCTGACCCTGGCCAGACCGCTCTCTCACGCCTACAGCGCGGCGGATACCCATGTGTCGAGCGCGCTCATCATCGGGGATCTGTGGACGCGCTACACCGGGCTGTTCGACCAGAAAACCTGGACCAACGTCTGGAGCGACACCCTGATCGGCGATGCGGCGAGCCCGACGTTCAACGATACCGACTTTCCTCTGCAGGTGACCAACCGGGCCACCATCGAGGAGCGTTGGGCGATCATCTTCCAGTCCAGCACCTCCTTTGTGCTGGTCGGGGAGCATGTGGGCCAGATAGCCCTCGGCGATGTAAACACCGACTTTGCCCCCATCAACCCCAACAACGGCCAGCCTTACTTCCGGCTGGACAAGCGGGGCTGGGGCTCAGGCTGGGCGGCCGCCAATGTGCTGCGGTTCACCACCAAGGCGGCGAACTATCCGGTGTGGTTTATCCGCACCATCCTGCAGTCGGTTGCGGCCCAGGAGTCGGACAAGTTCGAGATCCAGCTGCGGGGCAACGTGAACCGCTAACCGGGTGGGGCAGATTGCCCCACCCACATTGAATCAACAGGAGATCACCATGGCCTATCCCGTGAAATGGTATGCGAGCCAGATGCAAGGCGCCCCCAGCCTCGGCGACACCGCCGACGGTGCCCTGACTGCGCTGCTCAAGGCAGTGCTGGTGACCGGCTTTGGTACCCTCACCCTCAACAGCCTGGTATGGGACGCCACCGAGGGGGCCGCCAAGGCCACCATCGCCGCCGGCCACGCCTACCTGCCGGATTCGGTGGTCGAGGTGAGCGGGGCCAGCCCGGCCGCCTATAACGGCGAGCACAGGGTTAAGAAGGTGAGCACCACCGAGGTCTGGATCGAACTGGACGGTGGCAACCCAGGCAGCGCGGCCAGCGGCACCATGACCATGAAGGTGGCCCCGCTCGGCTGGACCCAGACCCACGAGAGCAGCGATGGCAAGGTGGCGATCTATCGTCCCACGGACGTCTCGGCTTCTGGCAACGTCAGCCTGCGCATCGACAACACGGCGTTTTCTGGCTGGACCGGCACAAATGGCTATGGCAGTAACCAGTACCTTGCCAAGGTGCAGATGGTCGAGGATGTGGTGGATATCAACACCTACACCCTGATCTACGAACATCGCTGGCCAGCCACCCAACGCTATAGCAACAAGACATGGGATTTTATCGGTGATAGCCAGTTGTTCTATTGGGTGCAAGCCATCAGTGTCGTCAGTTATCCGGCCATCTACTGCTTTGGCTACCTCAAGTCGGTTCGTCCTGGTGATCGCTACCATGCCGTCCTCTGTCACTACAACGTAACCACCACCAACGACAACAGCCACACTTGGTCACAGCGCGATACAGGGGCAAACGTCAACTACTTGGGGACCACCCTGACCACGTTCAGCGAAGGCAGCAACAAGGCGTTAGCGAGGCCATACACCCAGTTGTTTGGCACTACGGGGTGGTCTACCAGAGGGGTGTTTACCCGCTTTGGTCAGGGTCTGAACGTTCCCAATGGGCCAGATAACGCGTTCTACATGAGTGCGGATCCGGTCATGATCATAGAAACCGGTAACCATCTTCGTGGCTACCTCCCCGGTCTCATCGCTCCATTCGGGGATGTGGTTGCGTGGGATCGTAAGAACTTTGCCAACCTGCCCGCCATGCCGGGCAAGACTGTTCGCTTTATCAGGCCTATTTACAACCTGAGTATTTTTGGCGGTGATTACCGCAGCTTGGTTGGCTTCGATCTGACCGGCCCCTGGAGGTAAGCCATGGCAAGTGATCAAGCGCTGCGGGATCTGATCTTGGCCAGCAATCCTGTGGGGTATTACCCCCTGGATACGCCCGCCAGTTTGGGAACCGACATTTCCCCTTATGCCAATCACGGCAGCCAGAGCGGCACCTTTCGCCAGGCTCTGAACACCGTGGCTGGTATGGATATTTTGATGACACAGGGTATCAGTTCACCCTTGGTTGCCATCCCTGACCGGGCCGAGTACAAGGGGCGCACCTTCACCATGGAGTGCATCATCAGCCATAGCGAAAATGCCAATCTGGTGATTGCAGAGCGGGGCGGTGATAACCAGAACTGGTCGTTGCAAAGTGTGGGTTCTGGACTAGGTATGCCAGTGCCCTCCTATCAATTCGCGTTGGGAGCATCAACTCAAGCAGCCAATGGCCGCGCAGGCCCTGCCTTTCTCGGGCATTTGGTCTTTACCAGCGTTTTGGGGATAACCAAGATTTACTGGAATGGTCAGGTGCTACTGGAGGGAAGCAGTGCCACTGGCAACGGCACCCAGGGTAATCAGGGCACCCTGCCTATCCATCTGTTTTCCCGAGGCGGCAGTGCTAATACCTCTGCCTTTTTGGCCCATGTGGCGTTCTATAACCGTGAGCTGTCGGCCGCAGAGCGCAAAGCCCGGGCAGATATGTTTGCCAATCCCTATGAGTTCAAGCTCCAACCCATCAAACCGATCCCCGCCAACCAGGAATCCCGCAGCGCGTTCCAGCCGCAGGATGTGGCTTGGCGAGGCAGTCCTGGTGCAGTCTACTCAGGGCCAGTGTTCAGCAACAAGGTGAAAGCCACCATGCTGTGTGCCGGTTACTCCATGCAGTGGATCCGGGATGGGGTGCAAAACGCCCTGCAGGGCTATATCGAGAGCACTGTGACCATCAGCGGGATCGGGGTGCGCCGCCGGGTGCTCTGCTTCGACCAGGCGGGCAATTTGGAAGGGGAAACTTACAGCCGAGCCTCTGACGGCAAGTACCGGTTCGATCTGCTCTGGCTGAACCGTCGTTACATGCTGGTTGCTCAGGATGAACCGGCATTCAGCCCAGCCGATTACAACGCGGTAGCGGCCGACTACCAGCTGCCCACCGCCTATGCCCCCGGTGAGGGGGTAGGCCTGACCGGAGGTTAACCATGCTGACCTTTGCCAACGCCCTGCGCACGGCCCGCGCCCAGTTGCTGGCCGATGCCATTGACGCCGGCTCGGCCGGCGCCGCCACCCTCAAGCTGTATGGGGGTACCCGCCCGGGCAGCGGGGACAATATCAGCGGTCAGCCGCTGCTGATCACCCTGCCGCTTGCCAACCCCTGCGCCCAGTCGGTGACCGGCGGGGTGCTGACCTTGAAGGCCATCGCCGAGGCCATGGTGACCGGGAACGGGACCATCACCTGGGGGCGCTTATCTAACCGGGACGGCGCCTTTGTAGCGGATCTGGATGTGGGACTGCCGGACAGCGGCGCGGATCTGGAGATCCCGGTGCTGGAGGTGTACCAGGGCGCCTATATCCGCATCAACAGCCCCACCGTGACTGAACCCTGATCCACCCATTGACGGGAGCCTCCCATGGCCAGACCCACCAACGCCAATCTGGAGCTGCGCAAGGCGCGCAAGAACGATGCCGCCCTTGAGCTGAACCAGGCTCAGGTGGTGCGGCTGCTAGGGGTGCTGCGAGGCATCGTGGCCAGCCCGATGCTGACGGCCGAGGTGGCCTTTATCCACCCGGCGACCCTGGCCAGCACCCCACCCCCCAGCCTGCAGGCCGAGGTGATACTGGGGCAGGATGCTGTGCTGGCTGCCACCGCGCCTGCGCCGGTGGCGGTCATGCCAGCCAGGCTGGTGATCGTGGCCAACATGGCCAGCACCCTGCACCCGGTCATCCCGCGCCTTGAGGCCGAGTACGATATCAACGTGTTCAGAGGGCCGAGCCATCAGGTCGAGGATGACTGGCAGCGGGCCAGCCTGTTGACCGACGTGGTAGCAGAAGGGTGGGAGGTCGCGGCCGACCAAGTGGTGACGGTGGCGGCCGATTGGCAGGAAGGGGCGGCCTATCACACTCAATCGGGCTGGGGCATCGACCAGGCGCCGCGCTGCTATCAGCTGACGGCGGCCGACTGGCAGGAGGGGCAGGGGTTCGGTACCGTCCACGGGCAGGGCATGGATAGCCTGCCCCCGGGCCATGCTCGCGTGGTGGGGCTCTGGGTCGAAGGGGCGGCCTGTGGCCAGTGGCACCTCTCTGGTTACACCCACCCACCCCGGGGCGACAAGGAGTGGGCTGCTTGCTGGCGAGAGGGGACCAAGCTGTCGCTGCAGCTGAGCAGCGACTGGGATCTCGGTGCCCTGCTGCTGCTCAGTTGGTTGGATGGCTGGGACGAGGCCATCTGGCCAGCGCTCGGTACCAGCCCACCCCCTAAGCCGCCCATCACCCCGGATAAGCCGGATAAGCGCAAGCTGCGCCTGGCGTTCGGCCGGCCCCGGGGGGATGCCTCCCTAGAGTTCGTCTGGTTCGGCCAGGATGCGGCCTATGTCATCCCAACCCGGAGGGTCTATCTGGTGAGTAACACAGCAAGCGTGGTGCGGGTACGCGATGGGCTCGATATTCCCGCCACCGCCGTCAATATCGAGCTCGACACCGACTCCTGGGCCTGGCAGTTCAGCGCCCAGATCCCGCGCATCGCGGCGGCAGCCCTGACCGATGACGAGGAGGTGAGCATCCATATCAACGGGGAGCAGTGGGACTGCGTGTGCGATGGCTGGCAGTCGAGCGAGAGCTTTGGCCGGCAGTCGGCGACCCTTACCGGGCGCTCGCGCACGGCCTACCTGTCGCCGACCCATGTGCTGCCGCAGGCGGTGGGCGAGGGGGCGGCGGCGACCATGCAGCAGTTGGCGGCCTCCTTGCTGCCATACGGCTGGACGCTGGAGTGGCAGGCGGCGGATTGGTTGGTGCCGGGGGGCTTCTTTAGTCTGGATGGGCAGACTCCGATCGAGGCGATCAAGTACCTGGCCGAGGCGGCCGGAGGATTCGTGTTACCGCACCAGCGCAACCAGCACCTGGTCATCAAGCCGCGCTATCCCACCGTACCCTGGCAACTCGATACTGCCCAAGCCGAGGTAGCCATCCCGCGCGCCATCATCACGACGCTGGGCAGCGACTTCCAACCGGGTCAGGCGGCCAACGGTATCTGGGTCAGTGGTGGCCATCAGGGCATCACCGGGCGGGTGCTGCGCCAAGGGACGGCGGGAGAGCGGCAGGCTGCGACCATCACCCATCCCCTGGTGTGCGACGTGTTGGCCGCCCGCGCCCAAGGTGTGGTGGGGCTGGCCAAGACCATGCCGAGGCGTACCCAGACCATAGAGTTGCCGCTATCCGGCGACACCGGACTTATCCTGCCCGGAGCACTGCTCGCGGTGGACAACTGGAAGGGCTACAACCGGGGTGTGCGGGTCTCTGCTGCGCTGCAGAACAAGGCCATGACAGTGCGCCAGCAACTCAGTGTGGAGCGTTTTGTATGAACCTGTTTAAGCAGTTTCTAGAGCTGGTGCCTGGTGAGGCTCCTCTGCTGGTCGGTACCGTCACGGCTGTGGGGGCGACCAAGACCACATTGCAGACGTTGGGAGGCGGTGTGGTAGTGGTGCGAGGGGGAGGGGTGGCCATCGGCCAGAAGGCATTCTACCGGGCCGGGGCCATCGTGGGGCCTGCCCCGAACCTGCCGACCTATGAGATCGAGGTTTAATCCCCTGTTAAACGTCTTTCAAACTCGGTGATTTCTATGCCGCCGAGTTTGAAAAACATCCACGGGGCTCTGTTAGTCGTTTTCAGCGCAAGGTTTTTTCATTTTTCGCGGCGGGCTACAGGTGCTCGCGTTTGGCGAGCAACAGCTCGGCGCCATCGTGATCCTGTTCGTGCTCTCCAATCTGCTGCACTTCTCGGTGGGGATCTTCCTGCTCTCGGCCAACGCCTCTCGTTGGCTCTGGCTGCGCAGCCCCATGCTGTGGGCGGCGCTGGCGGGGTTGCTGGTGGCCAATCTGCAGATCTCGCTGCCGGCCTATGTGGTGACCAGCGCCTCCCTGCTGGGGCAGCTGTCGGTGCCGCTGATGCTGTTTGCCCTCGGCATCCGGTTGCTGGAAGGGGAACTTGAACACCTGGGACTGGCGCTCAAATGCAACCTGCTCTATCTGCTGGCCGGGGGCCTGTCGCTCTGGTTCGTGGTCTGGCTGTTGCCGCTGGATCCGGCGTGGATCCCATTGCTGACCCTGTCGGTGGCGCTGCCCCCTGCGGTGCTCAACTACATGCTGTGCGAGCAGTACCAGTGTCAGCCCGAGAAGGTGGCCAGCATAGTGCTCGGCGGCAACGCGCTCTCGGTGCTGGTGATCCCGCTGGCGGTCTGGCTGGCGCTGCATCTGGGTGGCTGACGCCCAATGCTGAGAGCATCGAAAATGGAAAAGGCCCACCATCCGGTGGGCCTTTTTCATGGCCGGGCGCTCCTAACGGAGTATCAACCCTGCACGTTGCTCAGTACCAGCTTGCCATCCTTGACCGGAATGGTGTTGCCGGGTTTTTGTTCCATCCGCACCACCCCTTCCTGGCCGGCGAGACGATAGGTCACGTCGTAACCCAGGGTGCGGGTGCTGCTGTCTTGTACTGTCTTGCAGCGCTGCTCGGTGGTGGTGTAGGTATCACCGGCCTGCATGTTGCCCTGCACCTGGTTGCCTGCGTAGCCACCGGCCACGGCTCCCGCTGCGGTGGCGACCTTCTTGCCGCTGCCGCCACCGAACTGGTGGCCGACGACGCCACCCAGGGCTGCACCGACCACGGTCCCCAGGATCTTGTGCTCATCCTGCACCGGCTTGCGGTGGGTGACGGTGACGTTGCGGCACTCCTGACGCGGGGTCTTGATGGTTTCGGTCACCGGCTTGCTGGCCAGCACCTCGGCAAACTGGGGCTCGGATGAGAAGAGGGATCCGCTGGCTGCCGCCGACAATGCCAACGCAGCGGCAATCCCGATCCCGACACCTGCCAACATGGATTTGTTCATCTCTTTACTCCTGTCTACTGTGATTGCCCGCTCTCTGGGCTTGTGGACATTCTTGTCATTTTGTCTCTCCCGCTCAAGCAAAGGAGCCCCTGTCTGCGACAGGGGCTGACTGCGCAAAAAATGACCGCATCAAAAAGGCGTCTGTGTTTGGCGACAAAACGGGGCAGGGCCTTCGCCGAAGGCAACCTACTACGTTTTGCTAATATCTGGGACCCGGCCCCCTTGATACCCTTTGCCAAGAACCGCAACGTCGCCACCGGCATGAGGCCAGGGCGCGTTCCCGGCACGGCTTTGTACCCGACAAGGAAGGATCCGATGACGAGCCAGAACATCTATGAGACAGGTCTTGATAAAAATGGCGCCAACTTCGAGGCGCTCACCCCTTTAAGCTTCCTCGGGCGGGCGGCGCGGGTCTATCCCGACTACCCGGCGCTGATCCATGGCGCATTGCGCCAGAGCTGGGGAGAGACCGAACGGCGCTGTCGCCGTCTCGCCTCGGCCTTGCGCCAGCGTGGCATCGGCGAGGGGGACACGGTGTCCATCGTCGCCCCCAATGTGCCCGCCATGTTCGAGGCCCACTTCGGGGTGCCCATGAGCGGCGCCGTGCTCAATACCATCAATACCCGCCTCGATGCCGAGTCCATCGCCTTCATCCTCCAGCATGCCCAGAGCAAGGTGGTGCTGGTGGATAGAGAGTTTGGCGCCCTGGTCCGCCAGGCACTGACCCTGGTTGAACACAAGCCACTGGTCATCGCCATCGACGATCCCCTCTATCGGGACGGGGAGCTGACGGGGGATCTCGACTACGAGGCCCTGCTCGCCAGCGGTGATGAGCAGGCGTCCGGTTGGCTGCCAAGAGACGAGTGGCAGGCCATCTCCCTCAACTACACCTCCGGTACCACCGGCAACCCCAAGGGGGTGGTCTATCACCACCGTGGCGCCCACCTCAACGCCATCAACAACGTGCTCTCCTGGGAGCTGCCCAAGCATCCCGTCTACCTGTGGACCCTGCCCATGTTCCACTGCAACGGCTGGTGCTTCCCCTGGACCCTGGCCGCCATTGCCGGGGTGAGCGTCTGCCTGCGCCACGTGCAGGCCAAACCTATCTTCGAAGCCATGCACGAGCACAAGGTGAGCCACTTCTGCGGCGCGCCCATCGTGCTGAACATGCTCAACAACGCGGATCCGGCCCTCAAGGTGGGGCTCACCCATCCCATCAAGGCGATGACCGCCGGGGCGGCGCCACCGGCCACCGTGATTGCCGGCATGGAGGCCATGGGCATCGCCGTCACCCACGTTTACGGGCTGACCGAGACCTATGGCCCCTGCGTGGTGTGCGAGCCCCAGCGACATTGGGAGGGGATGGATGCCACGGCGCTGTCCCGTCTCAAGGCGCGTCAGGGGGTGACGGCTCCCCTGCAGGGGGAGATGATCGTGGCCAACCCCGTCAGTGGCGAGCCCGTGCCCCAGGATGGCAAGGCCCTGGGGGAGATCTTCCTGCGCGGCAACGTGGTGATGCGGGGCTATCTCAAGAATGCGGCCGCCAGCGAGGAGGCGATGGCACAGGGGTGGTTCCGAAGCGGGGATCTCGCGGTCTGGCACCCGGACGGCTATGTGGAGATCAAGGACAGATCCAAGGACATCATCATCTCGGGCGGGGAGAACATCTCCAGCCTGGAGGTGGAGGATGTGCTCTATCGCCACCCGGACGTGGAGGAGGCGGCGGTGATCGCCATGCCGGACGAGAAGTGGGGGGAGGTGCCCTGTGCCTTCGTCAAACTCAAAGAGGGCAGGGAGCTCAGCCAGGCGGAGTTGATTGCGTTCTGCCGCGAGCAGATGGCTCACTTCAAGGCGCCCAAGCGGATCATCTTCACCCCGTTGCCCAAGACCTCCACCGGCAAGGTGCAAAAATTCATGCTGCGCCAGCAACTGGTGTGATGGGCAATGCTGGCAATAAAAAAACGGGCGCTGGCCCGTTTTTTTATGGGTTTAACGCAGGGTAACGCGCGGCAACCCTCAGCGTGGGTGACTCGTTCCCTTCAGCCGTTTGCCGATGGACTCGGCAATCCCGGTGAGGAAGTAATAGAGCCCCCCTTCCTCCGTGGCCTTGGTGTACTCGGTGAGGGGCTCAATCATGCCGCTTCTGAACTTGGCGATGGCCTCTTCATCATTTGCCGCGTCGATATAATCCCCCACCACCTCGAAGCCCTGTTCGAGCAGCTGCTCCTTCTCGGACAAGAAGGAAGGGGAGGACATCAGCAGGAAGGTGACGCTGGCCGCATCCTGCTCCTGGCGAAAGAACTGGTATTTGCTCATAGGACCTCTGGCGCTGGGGGTATGTCGCCATTATCGAGGTCGCATGGCCTGCTGGGCACCCCCCATCTGCGGCGTCAAAAGACACTGTTGTGCAGGCCGGTTTCAGCTAGCGCTTGGTGGCTCCCTTCTTGCCAAACAGCCTGGGAGCGTGAAGCAATATGGTCTTGAAGAGGCCTATGGTGCCCGGCCCGCCATAGGGGCGGCTGGGGTCGGCGAGGTTGAGCTGATGCTCGTGGGCCGCGGTGTCGGCATCCTGGGCCAATATGGGTTCGCCTATGACCTCAAAGCCCTGATCGAGCAAGAAGGCCTTCTCCACAAGGAAGTTGTCCGCCCCCATGTCGAGCAGGGTAAAGGCGGCGGGGGCATCCGGGGTGGCAAACACCTGAAACTTGCTCATAGGGTCCTGCAAAAAAATGAGGAAATGTGGGCCATTATCGCGACTCATCCCGCGGAGGCGACTCCCTGAACGGGGGCTTGGCTGTGTTGGATTATGCCGAGGAAGGGTGGCGCCGAGGGCTTGCTGCTGTAAGCGGAACTGCGCTGATTCGTAATGGGATGGACTGCTATCTGACGTGGTTTTGGTAGAATGAATCGCTATCAGTTCCACTTTTCATAGAGCATTGGTAAAGCAACGGGCCATTGGGCCCGTTGTTTATGTCATTGCATGTTATTTGTTGTGCCGCTCATAGAGCCGCTGTACCACGTCTTTCAGCCCCAGTCCCTCGTTTTGCAGCAAGACCGTGAGGTGGTAGAGCAGATCCGCGGACTCGTTGATGAGCTCTTCCCTGTCTTTGGCCATGGCAGCCAGCGCCACCTCGACCCCTTCTTCACCCACCTTCTGGGCGATGCGCTTGGTGCCCCGGCCATAGAGGCTGGCGGTGTAGCTGGTGGCGGGATCGGCGCCCTTGCGCGCCGCCAGGATCTGCTCGAGTTCGGCGAGGAAACCGAGCGGCGGCACCGGGTGGGCGTCGAAGCAGGAGGGGGTACCCAGGTGGCAGGTGGGGCCGACCGGCTCGGCGGCGATCAGCAGGGAGTCCTGATCGCAGTCGGTGCTGATGGCGACGAGTCTGAGCACGTGACCCGAACTCTCTCCCTTGGTCCAGAGCCGTTGCTTGCTGCGACTAAAAAAAGTGACCTGACCGGTTTCCTGGGTCTTGGCCAGGGCTTCCTTGGTCATGAAGCCCTGCATCAGTACCTGACCGCTCGCGGCGTGCTGGACGATGGCGGGGATCATGCCCTCGCACTTGGCCCAGTCCAGGCGTTCGATCAGCGGGATATCGTTGTTTACGGCTTGATTATTCACGGATGGCAACTCCTTCGTTTTTCAGCCAGCGTTTCAATTCGGGAATGGGGATAAGACCCTTGTGGAACACGGACGCCGCCAGGGCGCCGTCCACATCGGCCAGGGTGAAGGCATCGCGAAAGTGTGCCATGGTGCCAGCGCCGCCGGAGGCAATCAGCGGCACCTTGCACAGGGCCCGCACCAGTTTGAGCTGCTCGAGATCATAGCCCTGGCGCATGCCATCCTGGTTCATCACGTTCAGCACTATCTCGCCTGCGCCGCGCTTTTGCACCTCCCTGACCCACTCCATGGTGGTCCAGGGGGTGGTACGGGTGCGACTCTCGTCGCCGGTGAACTGCTTGACCTGATACTCACCGGTTTCGGCGTCGAAGTAGGAGTCGATGCCCACCACCACGCATTGCACGCCGAAGCGCTCCGCCAGCGCCGTGATGAGGGTCGGATCCGCCAGGGCCGGGGAGTTGATGGAGACCTTGTCGGCGCCAAACTCCAGGATCTGGCGGGCGTCCTCCACGCTCTTGATGCCGCCGGCGACACAGAAGGGGATGTCGATGACCTCCGCCACCCGGCTCACCCAGCTCTTGTCCACCACGCGGGCATCGCTCGAGGCGGTGATGTCATAGAACACCAGCTCGTCGGCCCCTTGTTCGGCGTAACGGCGGGCCAACTCGACAATGCCCCCCATTACCTCGTGATTGCGAAACTGTACGCCCTTGACCACGACACCATCTTTGACGTCGAGACAGGGAATAATGCGTCTTGCCAGCATCAGTTGTCCCCTCTTGTCGTCTCGGATGCCGCTTGCGGCTGATCTGCCCAGCAGGCGATGGCGCCCGCCACATCGAACTTGCCCTCAAGCAGTGCGCGGCCGAGGATGATGCCCTTGACGCCGGAGCCCTTGAGAGCCTCGATATCAGCAAGAGCGCCGATGCCGCCGGAGGCCTGGAAGGCCACGGTGGGGAAACGGGCGCACAAGTCCCGATAGAGCTCGACGTTGCTGCCGGACAGGGTCCCGTCACGGCTGATGTCGGTGCAGAGCACGTGCCTGAGGCCCGCGGGGAGGAAGCGCTCGATGAGCGCCTCTATGGTGACGCCGCTGTTCTCCTGCCAGCCCGCTACCGCTATCTGGCGCTGGCCGTCGCTGTCTATGTTCACGTCCAGCGCCAGCACGATGCGCTCCGGACCGTATTTTTCCATCCAGCTCGCTACCAGCTCCGGGGACTTGACCGCGGTGGAGCCGATCACCACCCGGTTGGCACCGGCGGCCAGCAAGTCTGCCACGTCCTGTTCGCTGCGCACCCCGCCGCCCACCTGCACCGGGGCGCCGGTGGCGGCGAGCAACCGGGTGATGAGGGCAAGTTGGCGCGCCTTGGCGTCCTTGGCGCCGTCCAGATCCACCAGGTGCAACTGCGCCGCCCCCTGGGCCACATAGTCATCAAAGCGTGCCTGGGGCGCGTCGCTGTACGCCGTCTTCTGGCCGTAGTCCCCCTGATAGAGGCGCACTACCTGACCGTTAATCAAATCAATGGCTGGAATAATCATTCGCGGTTCCTTGCCTTATAAGTCCAGAAAGTTTTGCAGCAGGCGGGCACCGGCCGGGCCGGAGCGCTCCGGATGGAATTGGGCGCCAAAGAAGTTGTCCCGCCCCACGATGGCGGTGAAGGGACTGCCGTAGTCGCAGGTAGCGAGCGTGGCATCCGTCACCTCCAGGGCGTAGGAGTGGACGAAGTAGAAGTAGCTGCCGCTCGGGATGCCCTTGAGCAGCGGGTGCGTCTCGTCGTGCGCTATCTGGTTCCAGCCCATGTGGGGCAGGCGCAGATTGCCCACCTCCATCAGCCGGATCCTGCCGGGGACTATGCCAAGGCCCTCGATAAGCGCACTACTGTTGTCATCCTCGCCGGTCATGGTCTCCTCGGAGGCCTCGGCCAGCATCTGCATGCCGAGGCAAAAGCCGAGCAGCGGCTGCTTGGCATTGCGAATCAGCGGCACCAGACCCCGTTCGTTGAGGTTCTTCATGGCGGCGACGGCGGTGCCGACGCCGGGCAGGATCAGCTTGTCGGCCTGCTCGATGTCGGCGGCTTCGCGGGAGACCTGCGGCTGCACGCCGAGGCGCTCGAATGCCATCCGCACCGAGGCCAGGTTGGCACAGCCGGTGTCGATAATGACAAGGTTCTGTGCGCTCATCACAACACTCCCTTGTTGCCGACAAAGATGGGCAGTTCGCCCAAGACAAGATTTTGCTTGGCCATCACAACACTCCCTTGCTGGAGGGCAGTTCGCTCCCCTCGACCCGGATGGCCTGGCGCAGGGCGCGGCCGAAGCCCTTGAACAGGGCTTCCACCTGGTGGTGGGTGTTGCCGCTGCCGACCTTCATCTGCAAGGTGATGGCCATGGCGTCCGAGAGCGATCGGAAGAAGTGGGGCACCATCTCGGTGGCCATCTCGCCGACGCTGTCGCGGCCAAAGCCGCTCGGGCAGTCGAACACGAAGTAGGGGCGGCCGCTCAAATCCAGCGCCGTGGCCACGTCCAGTTCGGTGAGGGAGGGCGCCGCGTCGCTCTGGCGCGGACGGCCGTCGATCACCGCCTGCACCTCGTCCATGGCGAGCACGAAGCCGAAGCGGCCGATGCCGCGCTTGTCACCGAGCGCCTGGCGCAGGGCCTGACCCAGGGCCAGCCCCACGTCTTCCACCGTGTGGTGATCGTCGATGTGCAGATCGCCGCTGACTTTCAGCTTCAACCTGAAACCGGCGTGGGTCGCTATCTGATCCAGCATGTGATCGAAGAAACCGATGCCGGTGACGATCTGGTTGCCACCGCTCTTGTCGAGATCCACCGCCACCTGGATGCGGGTCTCCTTGGTGTAGCGCTCCACCTCGGCGATGCGTCCCCGGGAGAGCAGCTGATCACGGATGGCGATCCAGCCGTGATCTTGCGGGTGATAGCGAATGCCGCGGATGCCCATGTTCTCGGCGAGCTGGAGATCGGTCTGGCGATCCCCAATCACGAAGGAGTTGGCAAAGTCGATGCGACCGGAGGCGAGGTACTCCTTCACCAGGCCGAGGTGAGGCTTGCGGCAGCTGCAACCGTCGGTGGGGAAGTGGGGACAGATCAGCACCTGCTCCCACTGCACACCTTGGGATTCGAACAGGTGCATCATCAGATCGTGGGGAGGCTGGAAGTCCTCGAGGGGCAGGCTGGCCGTGCCGAGCCCATCCTGGTTGGTCACCATCACCAGCACGTAACCGGCGGCCTGGAGCTCACGCAGCACTGGGATCACCATGGGCTCGAAGCGCAGCTTGGCGAGGCTGTCCACCTGCTTGTCGGTCACCGGCTCTTCGATCAGGGTGCCGTCACGGTCGATAAACAAAAACGGGGTCTTCATCTGTTACGTCCTTATACGTTGGCGGCGGGCTGGTTGCTGGCCGTCAGGCTGGCGTCCTTTGGCAGGGTGCGCAGCACGGCCAGTACGGCGTCCATCTCTCCCTGATAGCCGATGGTGATGCGAATGCTGTTGTCGAGCCCGGGTTTGCTGGAAAAATCCCGCAAGATGATGCCAGCGGCCTTCATGGCGGCAAAGACGGCGGCGCCATCCTTGAAACGCACCAGCACGAAGTTGCCCTTGTCCTCGAAGATCTCCTGCACGCAGGGGAGGCGGGTGAGCTCGGCCTTGATGAGGGCTTTTTGCCTGTTGAGCTCCAGTACCCGCTCCTGCATCAGTTCCAGCCCGATGGAGGAAAGCGCCAGGCTCGCTATCTGGGCGATGGGGTCGGGAATGGGGTAGGGGGCGATCACCTTGGCCAGCATGGCGATGACCTCCGGATTGCCGAGGGTGAAGCCGCAGCGGATCCCGGCGAGCGCAAAGGCCTTGGAGAGGGTGCGGGTCACCACCAGGTTCGGGAAGCGGGCGAGCAGGTCCACCACCGAAGCCTCGGGGCAGAATTCGATATAGGCCTCGTCCACCACTATGATGGCGCGATCCTGAGCCTTCTCCAGCAGCTTGACGAGCCCCTTGCGGCCCACCAGATCCCCGGTGGGGTTGTTGGGGGAGCAGAGGAACACCAGTTTCACGTCAGAGAGGCGATCCTGGATGGCGGGCCAGTCCGGCTGGCGACTGGCGGTCAGGGGTTGCTCGACGATGCCGACCCCGCAGGTCTCGGCGCTGATGGCGTACATGCCGTAGGTGGGCGGGCAGATGAGGATCTGATCTTCACCGGCCTCGCAGAAGGTGCGAATGAGCAGCTCGATGGCCTCGTCGGCGCCTCGGCTCACCAGTACCTGATCCGGATTGACCCCCGCATAGGCGGCGTAGCTGTTGACGACCTCTGCGGGCTGACACTCGGGGTAGCGGTTGAGGCGGCTGCCCTCGATGGTGAAGGGATAGGCCAGGGGCGCCTCGTTGGCGTTGAGCCAGACGTTGCCCTTGCCACCGATGCGGCGGGCAGACTGATAAGGGGTGAGGGCCCGCACCACGCGGCGAGCCAGATTGGCGATGCTCATGACAAATCCTTCTGCAGTGCTGTGAGTTTCAGGGTGACGGTGCTGTCTGGGCGGGCAGCGAGGCCCGCTGGGGCTGTCATCTTCATGACTGCCCCTGCTGCAGTGCCTTCAGCCTCAGGGTAACGGCATTCTTGTGGGCATCGAGCCCTTCCGCCTCGGCGATGCGCTCAACGATGGGGCCAAGCCCCTTGATCCCCTCCGCGCTCAGCTCCTGCACCGTGTAGCGGCGCTGGTAGTCGGCGAGCCCCAGGCTCGAGCAGGTGCGGGCATAGCCGTAGGTGGGCAGGGTGTGGTTGGTGCCGCTGGCGTAATCTCCCACGGATTCCGGCGTCCACTGCCCGAGGAAGATGGAGCCGGCATTTTCCAGCCTGTCCAGAAGATCCCGCGGCGCCTCGGTCTGCACGATGAGGTGCTCGGGGGCATAGGCGTTGGAGATGGTGCAGGCCTCGTCCAGATCGTCGCACAGGATCACCAGGCTGGCGCCGAGGGCCTTGGCCGCGATGTCGCGGCGGCTGAGCCTGGCCAGCTGGGCCTTGATCTCGCCGCTGATGGCATCGGCCAGACGGGGCGAGGTGGTGACCAGTACCACCTGGCTGTCCGGGCCGTGCTCGGCCTGGGAGAGCAGGTCGGACGCCACGAAGGCGGGGTTGGCGCTGTCGTCGGCGATGACCAGCACCTCGGAGGGGCCGGCCGGCATGTCGATGGCGGCGCCACGCCAGTCCCGGGAGACCTGGCCCTTGGCCTCGGTCACATAGGCGTTGCCCGGGCCGAAGATCTTGTCCACTTTCGGGATGGACTCGGTGCCATAGGCCATGGCGGCGATGGCCTGGGCACCGCCGATGGCAAACACTTGCTTGACGCCGCAGGCGCGGGCGGCAAACAGGATCTCGTCGCTGGCGGGGGACGGGGTGCAGAGCACCACGTCCCGGCAACCGGCTATCGCAGCAGGGATGGCCAGCATCATCACGGTGGAGGGGAGTGGCGCACTGCCCCCCGGCACATAGAGGCCGACCCGGCCGATGGGCTGGGTGCGCAGCTCACAGACGACGCCGGGCTGGGTCTCTACCCGCACAATCTGCTGCTTCTGGGCGCTGTGGAAGGTACGAATGTTGTTGATGGCTGCATTGATGGCATCTTTGATGTCAGCGCCGAGGCGCGCGCAGGCGGCATCCGTCTCGGCCTCGCTCACTCGCAACTGCTCGCGGGGCGCACGTTCGAAACGCTGGCTGAGTTCACGCAGGGCGGCATCTCCCCGGCTGCGGACGGAGGCGATGATGTCTTGCACCACGGCACCGATATCCGCCTCGTCGCCAAGGGCAGGCCGGGTCAGTACGTCGGCTTGCTGGGTGGGGGAGAGGGTCTTCCAGATCAGGGTCTGCATGGCGCTCTCCTTATTCCATCATCTTCTCGATGGGCAGCACCAGGATGGAGCTGGCACCCAGGGCCTTGAGCTGTTCCATGGTTTCCCAGAACAGGGTTTCGCTGGAGACGACGTGCAGGGCCACCTGGTTGGTGTCACCGGCGAGCTGCATGATGGTAGGGCGCTCGGCGCCGGGCAGCAGGGAGGTGATGGCATCGAGTTTCTCTTTCGGGGCGTGCAGCATGATGTACTTGCTTTCGCGCGCCTGCTGCATGCCCTGGATGCGGGGCAGCAGCTTGTCGATGATCTTCTGCTTGGCCTCGTTCAAGGGATTGGGGGCCTGCACCAGCACCGCCTTGGAACGGTAGATGACTTCCACTTCACGCAGACCGTTGGCCTCCAGGGTCGCGCCGGTGGAGACCAGATCGCAGATGGCATCCGCCAATCCTGCGCGGGGGGCGACTTCCACCGAGCCTCCCAGCATCACGCTCTTGAAGCCAAGGCCCTGCTCGTCGAAGAAGCGTTTGAGCAGGCCGGGGTAGGAGGTGGCGATGCGCTTGCCGGCGAGGCTCGCCGGGCCCTGGTATTCCACGTCATCGGGGACGGCAAGCGACAGGCGGCAGCCGCCGAAATCGAGCTGTTTGAGCACCTTGACTGCCGAGGGCTGGCCCTGGGCGGCGCGGATGAGCTGCACCTCTTCCAGCACGTTCTCGCCGATGATGCCAAGGTCGACCACCCCTTCCATCACCAACCCGGGGATATCGTCATCGCGCACCCGCAGGATGTCGATGGGCATGTTCTCGACATGGGCGATGAGGCGCTGTTCCCGCAGGTTGATCTTGAGGCCGCAGCTCTTGAAGAGGGCCTGGGAGTCCTGGCTCAGGCGACCGGACTTTTGCATGGCGATGCGCAGACGTTGTGTTTCCATTGCTCGATTTCCTTCTAGTCAAAAACGAAAAAACCCTCGGAAGTGTGTGCTTCCGAGGGTTTATGAATCTTGCGGTCCTTTTGGAAGTCACCAGTTAAGTGTCTTCCAGCAGTCAACCTCCTGAAAGACTATTCGGGATGATGATGGTGGTGATGAGTCTTCAGTTGGCTGAACTTCATGTATTGAATCCTTTACAAAAAAGATGTCGTAAATGACGCCCGATTTACATTACCGACCTTGACGGAAATTGCAACCCGAGAATGTGTCTTGATGAATTAAAATCAAGAAAGCGATTTATTGGTCGATATCCAATCAATCAACCCAATCGGAGTCGTCCCATGCCAAGCCAGGATCTGCTGTTCCCCATCTTGCCGCGCGCACCAGCGGCCCCGAGCCCCGATGACATCAAGCGGGAGGTGACAGAGATAAGCCAGAAACACAAGCTGCGCAAGACCAGCGCCGATGGTGGTACGGGCGGTGACAGCGGCTCGGAGCAGGCTCCCCATTCCCAGGGAAGTCGTGATCAGAAGGTATCCAAAGATGACGATCACAAGCCCGATCCAGAGCACAAGATTGATATCTTCGTCTGACCCTGTCACGCCGACCGCAGGCCCGGATTGGTGGCATGGGAGGGCGGGGCCAGATTTAGCGATCCCGCTTTGCCTTCAGGTTTGGCATAATGCCCGCTTTTGCGCGGGACTCCCCTTTGACCATACAGACCCTGTTCAAGCCTGACGGCCCGTTGGCCCGTCATATCGATGGCTTCAAGGCCCGTGCGCCCCAGCTGGAGATGGCACAAGCGGTGGCCAGCGCCATCGACAGTGGCGGCCGTCTGCTGGTGGAGGCGGGAACGGGGACCGGCAAGACTTACGCCTACTTGGTGCCGGCGCTGGAATCCGGCAAGCGGGTGGTGATCAGCACCGGCTCCAAGAACCTGCAGGAGCAGCTGTTCTACCGGGATCTGCCCACCATCACCGAGGCGCTCGCCTATACCCCGCCGGTGGCCCTGCTCAAGGGGCGCAGCAATTATCTCTGCATCGAGCGGATGAACCGCCTGCTCAGCGAATCCCACCTGCAAAAGCCTGAGGTATTGAGCGATCTGGTCAAGGTGAAATCCTGGTCCACCGCCACCCTGACTGGCGATGTGGGGGATATTCCGGAGCTGCAGGAGAACGCCGAGATCCTCCCCCAGGTCACCAGCACCAACGACAACTGCCTCGGCCGTGACTGCCCCTATTATGACGACTGCCACCTGGTGGTGGCCCGCCGCAGGGCCATGGAAGCCCAGGTGGTGGTGATCAACCATCACCTCTTCTTCGCCGATATGGCGGTAAAAGACACAGGATTCGGCGAGCTGGTGCCAGAGGCCCAGGTCTATGTGTTCGACGAGGCGCACCAGTTGCCCGAGATCGCCACCAACTACTTCGGCAAGTCGGTGGGCAGTCGCACCATCCAGGATCTGGCTCAAGACATCCAGCTGGCCTATCGAGCCGAGGCCCATGACATGGCCCAGCTTGGCAAGGCGGCGGACCGGCTTGCCATCGCAAGCCAGGACTTGCGTCTGGCCTTCGGGGTGGACGGGGGCCGCGGCAATACCCGCGACATGCTGCGTCTGCCACTGTGGGCCCAGGCGCTGGCCCGCCTCAACGATGCATTGGGTTTGTGTTACGAGGTGCTCAAACTTGCCCTCGGGCGGGGCGAGCAGCTCGATCACTGCTTCGAGCGCATCAGCGAGCTGCGCACTCGCTTGGGCGAGGTGCTCGCCGTCAACCAGAGCGGTTTCTCCTACTGGTATGAGTGCTCGCGCCTGCACTTTACCTTGAGCCTCACCCCGCTATCGGTGGCCGAGCGCTTCGGCGCCGAGGTGCTGCGACCCGAGGTGACCTGGGTCTTTACCTCCGCCACCCTGACGGTGGATATGCGCTTCGACCACTTCAAGACCGAGCTGGGGCTGGCCGGCAGCGCCGAGCTGATCCTCGACAGCCCGTTTGACTATGGCGAGCAGGCACGTCTTTGTGTGCCCCGCTATCTGCCCGAGCCCAATGCCTTCGGGCGGGGTGAGCAGCTCGCGACCTTGATGATCCCGCTCATCAACAAGACTCCGGGAGGCTGTTTCTTCCTCTGTACCAGCCACCAGGTGATGCGCCAGGTGGCGGAGGTGCTGCGCCGGGAGATAGGCCGCACCGTCTTGCTGCAGGGGGAAGACAACAAGCAGCGGCTGCTCAAGACGTTTGTCGAGAACGGCCGCGCCGTGCTGGTGGCCACCAGCAGTTTCTGGGAGGGGATAGACGTGCGAGGGGCCGCCTTGTCCTGTGTTATCATCGACAAGCTGCCGTTTGCGAGCCCTGACGACCCCCTGCTCAAGGCGCGGGTCGACGACTGCAAGCTGAAGGGGGGCGATCCCTTTGCCGATATCCAGCTGCCCAAGGCGGTGATCGCCTTGAAACAGGGGGTGGGACGGCTCATCCGTGATCGCAGTGATCACGGCGTGCTGGTCATCTGTGATCCACGCATGGTCAACAAGCCCTATGGCGCCACCTTCATCAAGAGCTTGCCCGCCATTCCGCGCACCCGCGATCTCAACGGGGTAGGGGCGTTCTTCCAGCGCAGCTGACGCTTGAACGGGGCGAGCTCGCCGCTCTGGCGTGTTGCAAAAACGTGTTGCAGAAAAGAGGGGCGAGGGAGGATCTGTTGGTGATAGATCTCCGGATTGCTGCGAGGGGCCCTGGCGCCTCGCCGAACATGAACAGGGCAGGTGAGACCTGCCGATGACTTAACTGACTGATGTGAAGAGCATAAAAAGAATGGATGAGTTGAAGATCCTGGCCGTTGATACCGCCACCGAAGCCTGCTCCGCCGCCCTGCTGGTGGGGGACAAGGTGTTCTCCCGCTGGGAAGAGGCGCCGCGGGATCACACCCGCAAAATCCTGCCCATGGTTCAGGCTGTGTTAGAGGAGGCCGGTTTATCGTTGGATCAGCTCGATGCCATTGCCTTCGGTCGTGGCCCCGGCTCTTTCACCGGGGTACGGATCGGGATCAGCGTGGCTCAGGGGCTGGCCTTTGGGGCCGGTGTGCCGCTTATCGGTATCTCCACCCTGGCGGCCATGGCCCAGGGCGTGCATCGGCTGGAAGGGGCGGACAAGGTGCTCAGCGCCATCGATGCCCGGATGAACGAGGTTTACTTCGGCCGCTTTGATCTGCAAGAAGATTGCATGGTACTGGTGGGGGACGAGGTGGTGAGCGAACCCCTGGCGCTGGCGGGTGAGTTGACGGCAAACGGGGCGCTCGCGGGCAACTGGTTTGCGGTCGGCACCGGCTTTGAAACCTATGGCGAGGCTCTGGGAACCCTGGCGCAGACACAGGTATCGAGTCAGCAGGTTCGTTTCCCGGCGGCCCTCGACATGTTGCCGCTGGCACGCCGGGCCTGGCTGGAGGGTGAAGCGGTGCCGGTGGAGCAGGCGACCCCTGTCTACCTGCGTGACAAGGTCACCTGGAAGAAGCTGCCCGGTCGCGAGTGATGAATGGGCCTCGCCCAGAGGCACGACATCTATTGCGGCAAGGGGGATTGCCACCTCGGGCATGAAGAGTCAATTCGGGCATGGCCCGGCATGAAGGAGAGCGAATGATGAAACGCATGATAGTGCTGGGTCTGATGGGGCTGCTGCTCAGTGCCTGCAGCTCCGTGCCCAAGGAGCTGGCCTATGAACCCGAGAGTGCCCTGGTGGCCTATCAGCCCGCCCTGGAGGGGATGAACGGCAAGCCCGCCCGCTGGAGCGGGGTGATCGCCGCGGTACACAACGAGCAGGATCAGAGCATCATCGAGGTGGTCTACCTGCCGCTGAAAAGCAACGGGGTACCCACCCAGACCGAGAAAAGCCCTGGGCGCTTCCTCGCCATCATGAAGGGCTTTGCGGATCCCGGCCTTTATGCCAAGGGCCGCAGTCTGACGGTGCTCGGCACCCTGGAGTCACCGGAGGAGAGCGAGATAGGCAAGCACAAGTACCGTTTCTCCGTGCTCAAGGTGAACGCCAGCAAGCTGTGGCCACCGGTCAAAGAGGTGGAGATCCGCTACGCGGATCCGTACTTCTACGACCCCTTCTATGATCCCTTCTGGCCGAGACGGCCCTACCACCGTTACTGGTGATGAGCCAGGCGCCGCTGCAAGCGCGCAGCCTCACCCTGGCAAATGGCCGCCGGGTTGCCCTGCTGGATAATGGTCAGCAGGGCAAGCCCCTGCTGATCGCCCTGCACGGCTGGCTCGACAACGCCGCCTCCTTCCTGCCCCTTGCCCCTCATCTCGAGGGGTTTCACCTGATCTGCATCGACTTGCCGGGACACGGCCATTCGGATCACAAGCCGACCCCCTATGTGTTCGTCGACTGGCTGGACGATCTTCATCAGATTGTCCAGGCGGCTGGCTGGCCGCCGTTCATGCTGCTGGGCCACTCGCTGGGGGCGCTCATCGCCTGCGCCTATGCCGGTGTCTTCCCGGATCAGGTGAGCCGGCTCATCCTGCTGGAAGGGATCGGGCCACTCAGCCAGCCGGACGACGAGGTGCCGGATCAACTGCGCCGGGCCATCCTCAACCGCAGTCGCACCCGGGAGCGGGCTGCGGCCGGCTTTGCTTCCGTCGAGGAGGCGGTGGCGGCTCGCTGCAAGGTGGCGGATATCGGCGTGGATGCCGCACGCCTCATCTGCGAGCGCCAGCTCGTGGTGCGGGAGGGGCGCTGGCACTGGCGCAGTGATCCGCGCCTGCGGGATCTCTCACCCCTACGCATGAGCGAGGGGCAGGCCAGGGCGCTGATCCGCGCCATCCGCTCTCCCGTGCTCTTCATCCGCGGCGAGCAGGGATTTGCTGCCTTGCAGACACAGTGGCAACAGCGGGCCGGGGCATTCAGACAGATAGAAATGGCGGTAGTGGCAGGAAATCATCATTTTCATATGGATAATTCAGCGCAAACCGCCGTTTGTATCGAAAGTTTCTGCCAGATCCGGTAGGATCGGCGGCTTTGAATCCTTTCAGGTTTGCTTTCTCCCTCACACTTTCTCGTTGTTAATATGCTGTTAATCGATGTTGCCTTGTGTAACTATGGCGACGTTAGAGCTTGAGCTTAAAACAACTGATTGAAAAGATGTGGAACAGGGACGGAGGCAACACAGTGAGTGCACAGGTGCGAGTTATGCAGGAGAAGTTCGTGGAAAAAGTCTGGCTGAAGCGTTATCCAAACGGGGTTCCCGCCGAGATCAATCCAGACCAATACGGCTCTCTGGTCGAGATGTTTGAAGAGTCGGTGACCCAGTTCGCCGATCAGCCCGCCTTCGTCAACATGGGGCAGACCATCACCTATCGCCGGCTGGAAGAGCAGTCCCGCGCCTTTGCCGCCTACCTGCAAAACGAGCTGAAACTGGCCAGAGGGGACAGGGTTGCGGTGATGATGCCGAACCTGCTCCAGTATCCCATCGCCGTGTTCGGCATCCTGCGCGCCGGCATGACGGTGGTGAACGTCAATCCGCTCTACACCCCGCGCGAGCTGGAACATCAGCTCAACGACTCCGGCGCCCGTGCCATCATCATCGTCTCCAACTTCGCCCATACCCTGGAGAAGGTGGTCTACAACACGCCGGTCAAGCACGTGATCTTGACCCGGATGGGGGACAACCTGGGACTGGCCAAGGGGACCCTGGTCAACTTCGTGGTGAAATACGTCAAGAAGCTGGTCCCCAAATACAACCTGCCCCACGCCAGCACCATGCGCCAGGCCCTCGCCAAGGGGCGCTACCTGCAGTACATCAAGCCGGAGATCAGCAACCAGGACATCGCCTTCCTGCAATACACCGGTGGCACCACGGGCCTCTCCAAGGGGGCCATGCTGACTCACCGCAACATGATTGCCAACGTCGAACAGTGCCTCGGCGTCTACGGCCCCGTGCTGGAGCGTGGCAAGGAGTTCGTGGTGACCGCGCTGCCGCTCTACCACGTGTTCGCCCTGACCGTGAACTGCCTGCTGTTCATGCGCCTCGGGGGTTACAACCTGCTCATCAGCAACCCCCGCGACATCCCGGGCTTTGTCAAAGAGATCAAGAAATACCCCTTCACCTGCATCACCGGGGTCAACACCCTGTTCAACGCCCTGGTCAACAACGACGAGTTTCGGACCATGGACTTCTCTCGCCTCAAGCTCACCATTGGCGGCGGCATGGCGGTGCAGCGGGCGGTGGCCGAGCAGTGGAAGGGGCTGACCAAGACCCCGCTGCTGGAAGGCTATGGCCTGACCGAGTGCTCACCCCTGGTGAGCGTCTGCCCCTACGATCTGGTGGACTACAACGGTTCCATCGGTCTGCCGGTCTGCTCCACCGACATTCGCCTGGTGGACGATGATGGCCAGGTGATCCACGAACTCGGCAAGCCGGGGGAGATGCAGGTACGCGGCCCCCAGGTGATGACCGGCTACTGGCAGCGCCCGGAGGCCACCGCCGAGGTGATGCAGGATGGCTGGCTCTGTACCGGTGACATCGCGGTGTGCGACGATCAGGGCTTCTTCAAGATCGTGGATCGCAAGAAGGACATGATCCTGGTCTCCGGTTTCAACGTCTATCCGAACGAGATTGAAGACGTGGTGGCCCTCAATCCCAAGGTGCTGGAAGTGGCGGCGGTGGGCGTGCCCCACAAGGTATCCGGCGAACTGGTGAAGATCTTCGTGGTCAAGAAAGACGCAAGCCTGCGGGAGGATGAGATTATTGCCCACTGCCGCAAACATCTGACTGCCTATAAGGTACCGAAACTGGTAGAATTTCGTGACGAACTTCCCAAGACCAATGTGGGCAAGATCCTGCGCCGCGTGTTACGCGACGAGGAGATTGCGAAGCAGTAACGGGCAAGACACGATATCGTGCAAAACCGTGGGTCAACCCACGGTTTTTTCTTTTTGGGGCTCCGGACTTCGACCCTTATCTTCGACCAAGGTGCAGGTAAAGATGCAATATCAACTCATTTCACAGCAAGCCGAACTGGAACAGTATCTCGCCGCCCTGGCAGACGTTCCGTTGGCCATCGATACCGAATTCGTTCGCACCCGTACCTACTACCCCCAGCTCGGTCTGTTCCAGATCTACGACGGTCATCAACTGGCCCTGCTGGATCCCCTGACCCTGGATTTGTCCGGCCTCTGGCAACGTCTGGGCCAGGCAGGGCAGGTCGCCATCCTGCACGCCTCCGGTGAGGATCTGGAACTCATCCAGCATCAGGCGGGGCATCTGCCGAACCTGATGCATGACACCCAGCTGGCGGCGGCCTTCCTCGGCCATGGTGTCTCCGTGGGCTTCGGCGCCCTGGTGAAGGAGTTCCTCGGGGTGGAGCTTGAAAAGGATCAGGCGCGCACCGACTGGCTGGCCCGCCCATTGACCGCCCGTCAGCTCGAATACGCGGCCGCCGACGTCTTCTATCTGCTGCCCCTCTACGACAAGGTGATGGCCCAGTTGCGAGAGAGCGGCAAGCAGGCATGGTTCGAGCAGGAGTGCCAGAACCACTGCGCCCGCAAGACCCAGAGCAGCGATCCCCGTCAGGCTTATCTCGAGATTATCAACGCCTGGCAGCTGGGGCGCCGGGAACTCGCCATCCTGCGGGAACTGGCCGCCTGGCGCCAGCAGGAGGCGGTGCGCCGGGATCTGGCCCTGAACTTCGTGGTCAAGGAGCTGCACCTGTTCAAGGTGGCGGAGCGCAAACCCGTCTCGCTGCGGGATCTCAACGAGCTGGGGCTGGCCCCCATCGAGATCAAGATCCACGGCAAGCGGATGCTGGACATCGTTGCCAATGCCCAGCAGAGCGCGCCGGAGAGCTGGCCCGAGCCCATTCGCCGACTGGTGGATTACCCCCAGTACAAGGCTGAGCTCAAGCGCATCAAGGGCATGGTGGAAGAGAAGGCCAAGGCCAGCAATGTTCCCCCCGAGCTGGTGGCGAGCAAGAAGATCATTCACCAGTACTTCACTTGGAGCTGGCGCATGAGCGACGAGGAGCGGGCCCGGGCCGACAAGCCCATGCTGCTGCAGGGCTGGCGCCATGAACTGGTGGGCCACCTGCTGGCCCAGTGATGCCGGACCGCTGACACAGTCGAGATGACAAGAGGGGAAGCTAATGGCTTCCCTTTTTTATGGTGGCGAGCCTGCCGGGTAGAGAAAGATGCTGCCAGGGTAAAAACAGGCAGACAGAGGTGCTACCCCATGAGGGGCGACGGCGTTATCGGGAAGAGGTGGGGAGGGCTAGGCAAACAGAGAGGGGCACAGGGCGTCCCCTCTTCATAGTTCGTGTGCGTGGAACCCTTTGCGGTAGCGGGTTTCGCAGGACGGGCAGCGTTGCAGGCTGGGATCTTGCGCCAGCTGGGCGAGGGTCAGTGGCTCCTCGCAATCGGAACATAAACCATAGAGGTCGAGATCCATCTGGCAGAGGGCGGCATCGATGCGCTTGAGGCGGGCGATCAGCAAGTCCACCTTGGGTAGCCGCAGGCGGGTGATGAGATCCACCAGCTGGTCGCGTTCACAACCCTCGATCTGCTCTGCCCAGTCGCTGCGCCGGTTGGCCTTCAGTTCGGCAATCAGCTCTTCTCTCATTTGCGCCCAGTCTGCCTGCAAGCGCTCACGCCACTCGGCCAGCTGGGCTGGTGTCATGTCACACACACTCGCCCCCTTAGATACGGTTTATAAAACTCGGCCAGTATAGGGAGACGTGTGGATTGTCGAGATGACATGAGTCAAGTAAAAGTCGGTTAGCTCACAGTTTTTGCGGCTTGCAGCAAGGCTTCCCGAATAGGTCCTGTTTCCTTGTGCAGACGAATATCCCGGAAAAGGTCGTCAGCTTCAGGATATTCGCGTTTTAGGTAACTGAACCACTGCTTGATCCGGCTGGGATAGTAATCCGCCTTCTCGCTCGCCAGATCTTGCTCGGTGTAGCTCACCATCAGTTGCAGCACCTCGGCCCAGCTCATGTGGGCGCACCCGGTTTTCATCACGTTGGCGAGGTTGGGCAGGGAGATGGCCCCGCGCCCCACCATGAGGGACTCGCAGCCGGAGACCTGGGCGCAGCTGAGCGCATCGGCACGATCCCAGATCTCCCCGTTGGCGGTCACCGGAATGGGCAGGGCGCGGCGGATGGCGTCCACGTACTCCCAGTGGGCTGGCGCCTTGTAGCCTTCCTGCTTGGTGCGGGCATGGACCGCCAGCTCGCAGGCCCCGGCCTGATAGACCGCCTGGGCGTTGTCCAGATAGAGGGCCTTGTCATCGTAACCGAGGCGGATCTTGGCGCTGACCGGCAGATGGGCGGGCACCGCTTCACGCACCGCCTTGACGATCCGATAGATGGTCTCGGGCTCCTTGAGCAGCACGGCCCCTCCCTTGCTCTTGTTGACCGTGGGAGCGGGGCAGCCGAAGTTGAGATCCACCCCGGGGGAGCCGAGCTCGATGGCGCGCACCGCGTTTTCGGCCAGCCACTCGGGGTGTTGTCCCAGCAACTGCACCCGCACCGGGGTGCCGGCGCGGGTCTTGCCGTCCTGGCGCAGCTCGGGACAGAGGCGATGGAATACCTTGGCGGGCAGCAACTGATCGACGACGCGGATGAATTCGCTGACACAGAGGTCGTAATCGTTGACGGAGGTGAGCACCTCCCGCATCAGGTGGTCCAGCACCCCCTGCATGGGGGCCAAAATAACGCGCATAACAGCTTCCGCCAGGGTGAAGGAGTCAAAAAGAGGGCAGATTGTAGAGGTATTGGGGGGCGCTGTCAGCGTCGTTTCGCAAGTTAAATGGGGCAATAACGGGAGGCGCTCAGATAACGGGCAGACAGACGCCGGGCCGCTCGCGGCGCTGTCGGTGCCTCGGGCAAGTCTGCTAGGCTAGGGAAAGATGTATTGAACCGGAGTCTGAATGAAGCGTTGGTGTTTGATGGCCCTTGGCTGGTTGGCCTTTGCCACGGGGATTGTCGGGATCGTTCTGCCCCTGCTGCCGACCACCCCCTTCATGTTGCTGGCGGCGGCGCTGTTTGCCCGCTCATCCCCCCGTTTTCACGCCTGGTTGCTGGCGCACCCCTGGTTTGGTCCCCCCATTGCCGATTGGCAGCAATATCGCGGCATTCGTCGCCATGCCAGACGCCGGGCCATCATCTTTATCCTGATCTCCTTCGGGGTATCGCTCTGGGTGGTCCCCATGCCCTGGGTACGGCTCTTGCTGGTTGCTATTATGGTGATCCTGCTCACCTGGTTAATGCGTCTGCCGGTGCTGGCGCCAGTTGCAATGGAGAAGTGAAATCCCTAAGCTATTGCAGCAATAATGCTATGGAGTCGGCCCGTCATTTTTGCGTGACGGGCCTTTTTATTGCCCCAGGCGGCATTCACACAAACCGCCACAGCAGGGCTCAAAAAATAAGCGGTCAAATAATGAATCCGGATACCCTGAAGTTTATCGAAGCGAGCATCAAGACCATTCCCGACTACCCGAAGCCGGGCATCCTGTTTCGCGATATCACCAGCCTGATCGAGAATGCCGAGGCCTTCAAGGCCACCATCGATCTGCTGGCCGACCACTATCGTGATCAAGGGATCACCAAGATCGTCGGCACCGAGGCCCGCGGCTTCATCTTCGGCGCCCCCGTCGCATTCGCCATGGGCCTGGGGTTCGTGCCGGTGCGCAAGCCGGGCAAGCTGCCCCGCGCCGTCATCGAGGAGTCCTATGCCCTGGAATACGGCACCGACACCCTGCAACTGCACACCGACGCCATAGTCCCCGGTGACAAGGTGCTGGTCGTTGACGATCTGCTGGCCACCGGCGGCACCGTCGATGCCACCGTCAAGCTGATCCGCCGCGCCGGCGGGGAAGTGGTCGATGCGGCCTTCATCATCTCCCTGCCGTCCCTCGGCGGTGATGCCCGCCTGACCGCCGCTGGCGTCAAGGTGGTCTCTCTGGTCGAACTCGCAGGCGCATAAACCGCGACTTTGATCGACAGGCAGGCCTCGTCAGCCTGCCTGTTTGCGTTGCAGCCGGCGCCCGAACGGACATCGGTTTGAAAATCCAGCGATCCCTCCCAAGACGACTGTTTGTCCATACAGCCCGTTCCGCATTTGTGTTAGCATCCGGCTCAATGCCTCGTTTTCCAGCATCGAGATCTATGAGCTATCAGGTTCTGGCGCGTAAATGGCGCCCCCATACATTCGAACAAGTGGTTGGCCAGCAACATGTGCTGACCGCCCTGACCAATGCCCTGGATCAGGGACGGCTGCATCACGCCTATCTGCTGAGCGGCACCCGCGGGGTCGGCAAGACCACCATAGCCCGCATCCTGGCCAAGAGTCTCAACTGCGAGCAGGGGATCGGCAGCCACCCGTGCGGCGTCTGCGACACCTGCCGCGAGATCGATCAGGGCAACTTCGTCGATCTGCTGGAGATCGATGCGGCGTCCCGTACCAAGGTGGAGGATACCCGCGAGCTGCTGGACAATGTGCAGTACCGCCCGGCCCGCGGCCGCTTCAAGGTGTACCTCATCGATGAGGTGCACATGCTGTCGCGCCACAGCTTCAACGCGCTGCTCAAGACTCTGGAAGAGCCGCCTCCCTATGTGAAGTTCCTGCTGGCCACCACGGATCCGCAGAAGTTGCCCATCACCATCCTCTCCCGCTGCCTGCAGTTCCATCTCAAGAGTCTGGATCAGAGCCAGATCGCCAAGCAGCTGGAGTGGGTGCTGGATCAGGAAGGCCAGCCGTTCGAGCCCCGCGCCCTGCTGGCGCTCGCCAAGGCGGCGGATGGCAGCATGCGCGATGCCCTGAGCCTCACCGATCAGGCGCTGGCTCACGGCAACGGCAGCGTGCGCCTCGACAGCGTGCTCACCATGCTGGGCACCCTCGACCATCACCACCTGCACCAGTTGCTGGAGGCCGTGCTGCGCCAGGATGCCCCGGCGACCATGGCCAAGATCACCGAGATCGCCACCCTGGGGCCGGATTTCGATCAACTGCACGCCGAGCTGGAAGCCTTGCTGCACCGCGTCGCCATGGCGCAACTGCTGCCGGCCAGCGTGCAGGAGCAGGGGGCGGACGCCGATGCCCTGCTGCAGCTCGCCCAGGCCATGAGCCCGGAAGAGGTGCAGCTCTGCTACCAGATAGTGCTGGGGGGACGCAAGGATCTGCCCTGGGCACCGGATGGGCGCACCGCGCTGGAGATGACCTGCCTGCGCATGCTGGCGTTTTCACCGCGTCGCGAGGTGCTGCATCCTGCCAACCTGAGCGCGGTCCCCCTCTCCATGGTGCCAGCGCAGGCTGCGGGGGGGGCGGCACCCGCCACCCTGGGAAAGCCTCGCGGGGTTGAGCCAGCCCCCGTCGCATCGGTCGATCCCGAGCCGGTAACGGCCATCTCCGGGTCGGCAACAGCAGGCGTCCGTCCGCATGGGAATGCCGAGAGGACGCCAGACACGTCGGCTGAAGCGGGAACTGGCCACGATGTCGATGGGGATGACACGCTGACGCCGCTCTTTGCCGAGCAGGAGGAACTGCTGCAAGCTGCTCACCAGATGGGCTATGCGCAGCCGGAAGCCGTGTCACTAGTCGCCGAGGCGGATCTGCCCGTGACCGCCCAGCCCGGTGCCATGTCTCCTGAGCCGGCTGATGCCATCGCCACGCCAGAGGCGATACCCGCGGAGCAAGCCGCGCCATCCGCCGCGTCCAGCATGCAGAGCCTGCTTGGCAAGCGCAACTTGCTGCGAAGCCGTCTGCGCGGCGACGCCACCACCCCGGCGGCAGCGCAAAGAACGGCGCCGAGCAAGCCGCTCGCGACGGCACAATCTGTGTCGGCCCAAGCTGCGGTGGCCCAAGCTGCGGCGGCTCAGCCGGCTGCGGTGCAAGCCCAGGCACTCTCCCAGGTGCCTGCAACCGACCCCCGTGCGATTGGTGCCCCGGTTCAGCCAGCGACCAACTATGACGATCTGCCCCCCCTCGATGCCTACGAGGAGAGCGGCAGTGATTATGAGGAGTATCTGAGCCAGGGCTTTGGCGATACCTTCAGCGCCCCCGCACCGCAAGCCACTGCGGCCCCTCGCGCTACCGTGCCGGCACCCGTCATGGCACGACCCGCGCCGGACGATCTGCCGCCCTGGGATCTGGACGGGGTAGCGCCTGCGATGGCCCAGGCGCCTGCCGCCGCGGCCCCGTCTGCGTCACCCATGCCTGCCCCCGTGCAAGATGACGTGCCGCTGGTTCCCCTGATGGAGACCATCGACTGGGATGAACTGGAAGGTGAGAGCCAGCCGGAAGAGGAGGGGGAAGTGCCAAGGCTCGTTCCCTCTTCCTTGCTGGTCAACTGCGGTGACCCTTGGGCCGAGCTGATTGCCCGCACCGGTGTGGGCGGGCGTCTGCGTCAGCTCGCCATCAACTCGGTGATGAGCCAGCAGGGAGACAGAGTGCTGCTCACCCTCAAGCCCGAGCAGCGCCACCTGGTGAGCGATCGGGCCCGCGCCGATCTGGCCGAGATCATCGGCCCCGAACTGGGGGGGACGGTGCAGGTGGAGGTGACCCTTGGCACGGATCCCGCCCAGGAAACCCCCCTTGAGATAGAGCACCGCCTCTACCTCGGGGTCCGTGAGCAGGTGAGCCGGGACTTGGCCGAGGATCCCCATGTACAATTTCTGCAGCAGCGCTTTGGCGCCGTGCTTCATCCCGAGAGCATCGAGCCCTTGAGCCGTTGAGAGTGACTGATGAATGGAGACCGGGAGCTGCTCCCGGTTGAAAAACCCGTTGGCTGCCCCCATCTGGGGTAGAACGAGCCCACAGCCCGGCGCGTATGCCGGATTTCAAGACGAGAGACGACCTATGTTTGGTAAAGGTGGAATGGGTAACCTGATGAAACAGGCCCAACAGATGCAAGAGCGCATGCAGAAGATGCAAGAGCAGCTTGCCCAGATGGAAGTAGTCGGTGAAGCCGGTGCTGGCATGGTCAAGGTCACCATGGCCGGCAGCCACAGCGTGCGCCGCATCGAGATCGATCCCAGCCTGATGGACGATGACAAAGAGATGATCGAGGATCTGGTCGCCGCCGCCGTCAATGACGCCGTGCGCCGGGTCGAAGAGCAGAACAAGGCCAAGATGGGCGAGCTGACCGGTGGCATGCAACTGCCCCCGGGCATGAAGCTGCCGTTCTAAGGCATGAGACGGGCACCCGGGTGCCCGCTTCTGAAAAGGCCGGAGCCCTGCTTCGGCCTTTTTGTTTCCGGTTTTTTTAGCGAGCCGACGCTCGGCGGGTGCCTTGCCAGCGGCCGGCACGGGGCAGGACCCGTGTCATGGGGCCGTCCCGGCTCACGGCTTCGCCATGGGGGCAAACCCCTGGGCGAGGTGATCGATCAGGGCCCGCACCGAAGGCAGCAGGCCTCGCCGGCTGGGGAAGACCGCGTGGATCACCTCCTGGCGCGGTGCCCAGCCGGGCAGCAGATGCCGCAAGCTGCCATTGTCGAGCGCCTCCTGCACCATCATGACGGGAAGCTGGACGACGCCTAGCCCCTCGATGGCCGCCTGCCGCAACCCCTGCATGTCGGTCGTGACGAAGCGGGGGCTGTGATGTTGTCGTACCTCGGCCCCCTCCGGTCCCAGCAGCTGCCAGCGATGACCCTCCATGGTGCTGCCATGACCAAGGCTTGGCCAACCCAGCAGATCCGCCGGTCCCCCGGGCTCGCCATGGCGGGCCAGCAGGGCGGGGCTCGCGAGCAGGCACTGGCTTGCATACCCCAGCACCCGCATGGCCAGCTCGCTGTCCTCCAGCGGGAGGGGTCTCACCCTGATGGCGACATCCAGCCCCTCGCTCACCAGATCCACCGCCCGGTTCACCCCGACAAGCTGCACGCTGATCCTGGGGTATTGCAGGGCGAAGGCCACCAGTAGCTTGCTCACCTTGGTGTGGAGCAGATCGATGGGGCAGGAGAGGCGCACCACGCCGCAAGGTTCGGTGCGGGTCGAGTCGATAAGAGACTGGGCGGCCTCGGCCTCCACCAGCATGGCCCGGCAGCGGGCCAGATAGGCCAGCCCCAGCTCGGTGACCTGAAAACTGCGGCTGGAGCGCTGGATGAGGCGTACCCCCAGCCGCTCCTCCAGCAGGGCGATGCGACGGCTGAGTTTGGACTTGGGGATGCCAAGGGCCCGACCTGCCTGGGCAAAGCCGCCGTTGTCCACCACCTGGACGTAGTAATAGAGGTCGTTGAGATCGGGAGTCATGACTTCATCGTTCACCATATAGGACGCTGAGGCCTGATCTTACGCCTACCGCCGTAGTCGTTCCATCCACATAATGATCCCAAGCATCATCATCGTATTGGAGTGGATCATGAAAAGCGTCATCGGTATCTACAGTGCACCGCGTCCCCACTGGGTTGGCGACGGCTTCCCGGTGCGTTCCCTGTTCTCCTACCAGAGCCATGGCAAGGCCATGAGCCCCTTCCTGTTGCTCGACAGGGCGGGCCCAATGGAGTTTGCCCCGTCCCCGTCACCACGGGGGGTGGGTGAACATCCTCATCGGGGCTTCGAGACGGTCACTATCGTCTACAAGGGGGAGGTGGCCCACCGCGATTCTACCGGGCAGGGCGGGATCATCGGCCCCGGGGATGTGCAGTGGATGACGGCGGCGTCCGGCATCATGCACGACGAGTTCCACGCCGAGGGGTTCAGCCAGCAGGGGGGCACCCTCGACATGGTGCAGCTCTGGGTCAATCTGCCCGCCAGAGAGAAGATGTCGTCCCCCGGCTATCAGGCCATCGGCAGCGACAGTATACCGGTGCATTCCCTCGCAGACGGAACCGGAGTGGTGCGCATCATCGCCGGCGAGCTGGCCGGGCAGACGGGGCCGGCACGTACCTTTACCCCCATGAATGTCTGGGATCTGCGATTGAACGGCGGCGCCAGTACCCTGCTGCCGTTGGTGGATGGCTGGAACAGCGCCCTGGTCGTGCTCAAGGGGCGGGTGCGGTTCAATGGTCTGGAGGAGGCGGGGGAGGCGCAGCTGGTGCTGCTGGAGCCCAGTGGCAACCAGGTGCAGATAGAGGCCAGTGAGGACGCCGTGCTGTTGCTGCTGAGCGGTGAACCCATCGATGAGCCCATCGTCGGCTATGGCCCCTTCGTGATGAACACCGAGGCCGAGATCGTGCAGGCCATCGATGACTTCAACAGCGGGCGATTCGCCCAGATCCCCCAATAATCCCCGACCATCTCTCACCCTTTCGCAACCTGGTGCCTCAGGTACCGGGTTGGTCAGCGCTCTCCCTGTGTCATGAAACGCCGCTTTTTCACCCAGCCCCCGCCATGGACGCCGAGTCGATAGGTGAACCCGGACAAGTTTGGGAAACATCGGCATTTTCTGCGGATCCGGGATGTGACAAAATAGCCCTCTTTTTTCCCGGCATCCCCTTGCGTGCGCCCAGCTGGCGAGCCAACGGCAGGGTGGCAGAAGACGAGTGCTCTCTTGAAGCAAGATCAGAGTTTCGACGGGCGGGCCGACAAGTTCGCCCGCAACATTTATGACTCCACCAAGGGGCGCATCCGCACCACTGTGGTGTGGAGCGACATCGAGGCCTGTCTGGCCCGGCTTGGCAACCGACCCCTGCGCATCCTGGATGCGGGCGGCGGGTTTGGCTACTTCGCCCAGAAGCTGGCGGCCATGGGCCATCGGGTGGAGCTATGCGATCTCTCGGCCGAGATGCTGGATCTGGCCCGGACCCAGATCGCCGAGCAGGGGCTGGAAGACAGAATTCGTCTCATCCATTGCCCCATCCAGGAGCTCAAGTCCCATGTGAGCGGCACCTTTGATCTCGTGCTCTGCCACGCCGTGCTGGAGTGGCTCGCCGAGCCTCGCCAGACCCTGCTCGGTCTGTTCCCTTTCGTCAATGCAGGGGGCATACTGTCGCTGCTTTTCTATAACCGCCACGGCTTGCTGTTCCAGAGCCTGGTGGTGGGCAACTTTGACTATGTGCGCCAGGGGCTGAACAAGAAGCGCCAGACTGCGCTGACCCCCACCAATCCGCAGCTGCCCGAGCAGGTGTATGACTGGATCGGGCGAGGGGGGCTCAAGATCATCGGCAAGACCGGGGTGCGCGTCATCCACGACTACATGCGCCACAAGCAGGATCAGCACGAGAAGTTCGATGATCTGCTGGCCATGGAGCTGCACTATTGTCGACAGGAACCCTTTGTCTCCCTTGGGCGCTACATCCATGTGATGGCCCAGAAACCGGCTGGCTGAATACGGCGTTACCGGCACTCTTTTTGCGGGATATTATCGCCGGGGCACAGTGACCCCGGCCTGTACCACCACGGCGGACGTGACGCGCACATGAGGTGTGCGTCGGCCCGCCAGCCATAACAACGAGATGATAACGTCATGATGAGTACATCCCGTACCCTGCCCGAGACGGTAGGATGGGTCAGACAGGAGGGTCTGGCCTTGAACCTGCCCACCGATCGGCTGGCCTTTCTGATTGCGATCAAGACCCTCTCCGAAGAGGAGTCCGATCTCTCGGAGGCCGCGCTGCACGACGCCTTCGGTTATGTCAGCAGCGCCTTTGGCCAGATGGACGAGACCCTGAGCGGTCGCGCCAACAACGCCATCAACGACCTCATTCGCCAGCAGCTGCTGTCGCGCTTCACCACCGACATGGTGGCGGGGGAGAGTCTCTATCGCCTGTCGCGCCTCGGCGTTGGCATCGTCGATTTCTTCCTGGAGAGCCGTCAGGTCGACTCCATCAAGCTCTCCATCCTGCTGGAGCACCTGGCTGCCGAGCTCGACACCGCCCGCAAGGCGGCGCTGGAGCTGGATACCCGGGAGCAGTGGGATGCCGAAGTGCTGCCCCGCCTCAGTTTCTCCCTGGAAGAGACGCTTGGGCGCATCGATCTCACCCAGCGCGCCATGGATGAGCAGCAAAATCAGGTCAAGAGCGAGATTGCGGCCCTGCTGACCCAGAACTGGGTCGATGCCATCCACAGCTGCGAGAAGCTGCTCCACGAAACCGGCCAGACCCTGCGCGAGCTGCAAGATACCCTGGACGCCGCCGGCCATCGCCTGCAGGCCGGGCTGCTCAACATTCAGGAGGCGGCGCAGGGCCGTGACGATCTGTTCCACGTCGAGGAGCTGACCCATGCCCTGCAGGGGCGTCTGGATGTCATCACCTCCTGGGGCCAGCAGTGCATCGAGCTCTGGTCCCGCTACGATAGGCACGTCCACAAGTTCATCCGCAACGCCATCGATATGGACAAGAACCGCGCCTTCAGCCAGCGGCTGCGCGAGTCCATCCGCAACTTCGAGCAGCACAACTGGCTGCTCAGGGTGGCCGAAGAGCCCCGTTTGCTGGAGCTGCGCGATGAAACCATCGCCATCCATGACGAGGAGGTGACCGGCGAGGTGCCCCTCGAGATGGAGTATCTGGAGATGGTAGACATCAACCAGGAGCTGGCGGAGCGCATCGAGCGCTACCTCGCCCGCTATCCCGAGAGCGAGTCCCAGCTGGATTTGGCTGACGTGTTGCGCGAATACCTGCTGGATTACCCGGCCCATGCCCACTTCGATGTGGCGCGCCTCCTGATCGATCAGGCGGTGCGTCTCGGCCATGCCAGCGGTGAGCGCGAGCTGCACCGTCAACCCGCATGGAAACCCATCAACCAAGCAGGATCCAAGGTTCAGGCCTATGTCATCGATCAATACTGAGTTTCCTCTGCCGCTGCGCCTCGCCGAGGCCATCGCCAACCCCTTGTTTCCGCGCATCGACACCGCTCTGCGCGCCGGCCGCCACATCAGTGCCGACGATTTCGAACCCCACTCTGCGCTGGTGGAGTATCACGGCGAGCTGGAGATCTTCTACGGCCGTTACCAGGTCGAGCTCATCAAGGCGCCGGAAGGCTTCTTCTACCTGCGTCCGCGCCCGAGCGCCGACATTGGCACCACAGTCCTGTCCGAGCTCGACATGCTGGTGGGCAAGGTACTCTGCTACCTCTATCTGAGCCCGGACAGACTTGCCTCGGAAGGGGTGTTTGCCACCAGCGAGCTGCAAGAAGAGGTACTGAGCCTTGCCGACGAGAAGCAGCTGCTGCGCATGGTCAATAGCCGCTCCGGTGGCACGGATCTGGACAAGAAGAAGCTGCTGGAGAAGATCCGCACCTCCATGCGCCGGCTGCGGCGTTTGGGGATGATCACGGCCCTTGGCAACGGCGACAAGTTCCGGGTCAACGAGTCCGTGTTCCGCTTCGCTGCCGACGTGCGCTCCGACGAGGATCCCCGCGCCGTGCAACTGCGGATGATCCAGGAAGGGGAAGCCATCTTCCACGACGACGAGATGCCGAGCAGCGATTCCCTGTTCGAGGACATCGAATCGGATCTGGACGAAGAACAGCTGGAGCTGGAGGTGGAAGATGATCTGCAACGTTAAATTTTTGGCCCCGACGGGGATGATGGCTGTGATGGAGAGTGCGGTGTGAGAGGCAAATTCAAATCCCTGACCATGGTCAACTGGAACGGCTTCTTCGCCCGCACCTTCGATCTCGACCAGCTGGTCACCACGCTGTCCGGCGGTAACGGGGCAGGCAAGTCCACCACCATGGCGGCCTTCATCGCGGCCCTGATCCCCGATCAGTCCCTGCTCCATTTCCGCAACACCACGGAGGCGGGCTCCAGCAGTGCATCCCGTGACAAGGGGCTCTACGGCAAGCTGCAGCGCGGCCACTGCTACTCGGTGCTGGAGGTGATGAACAGCCGCGAGCAGCGGATCTGGGTCGGTGTTCACCTCGAGCAGGTGGCGAACCGGGACAACAAGGTCAACATCACCCCCTTCGCGCTGGTGGATGTGCCCCAGGAGCTGTCTCCCACGGATCTCCTGCTGGAAAAACTCGAGGGCGGCAAGGGGCGGGTACGCGCCTTCACCGACCTGAAGGGGGCGGCCGCCGAACTCGGTGCCATGAAGCTCGCCAAGTTCAATACGGTGACCGATTATCACAACTTCATGTTCGAGTTCGGCATCACCCCCAAGAAGCTGCGTGATCAAAAAGATCGCGGCAAGTTCTACCGCCTGATCGAGGCCTCCCTCTACGGCGGCATCTCTTCGTCCATCAGCCGCTCCCTGCGCGAATACCTGCTGCCGGAAAACTCCGGGGTGCGCAAGGCGTTCCAGGACATGGAGGCGGCCATCTACGAGAACCGCCGTACCCTGGAGGCCATCAAGGAGACGCAAGGCCAGCGGGATCTGTTCAAGAACCTCATCACCGAAACCACCCATTACGTGGCGGCTGAGTATGTGCGGGGCAGCGCCGAGAAGAGTCGCCTCTCCGAGCTGGCCCTGAAGGCCCGGGCGGAGCTGGCGGGCAAGCGCCGTCTGCTTGCCGAAGAGAAGCAGCGAGCCATCTATCTGGCGGACGAGGTGGATCAGCTCACCGGCCGCGAGAAGCTTTTGACCGACGAGCTGGAATCCGCCGCCGAACATCTGGCCAGGGTGCTGGCTGCGGTGGCCCTGCAGAAGAAGATCGCGCTCTATCGCGCCGATCTGCGCGATCTCAATGACAAACTGGAGCAGCAGCAGGCGGTGGTGGAGGAGATCCACGTCCAGTTGCTGGAAGTGGAAGAGCGCCGGGAACTGGCGATCGCCGAGGTCGACAGCCTCAAGACCCAACTTGCCGACTATCAGCAGGCGCTGGATATCCAGCAGACCCGCGCCATCCAGTACCGCCAGGCGGTGCAGGCCCTCGATGCGGCCCGCGAGCAGTGCGAGCTGCCGGGGTTGACTACCGAGCAGGCGAGCGAGACCCTGCATCAACTGCGCAGCGCCGAGCAGAGCCTCACCAGCCGGGTGCTGGGGGCCGAGCAGCAGCTCGCCCTGGCGAAAGCCGCGGTGGCCGAACACGAAGCGGCCCTGGCGCTGCTCCTTGGCATCGCCCCCGAAACCGCTCGTGAGGCCGCCTGGCCCACTGCCCAGGCCCTGCTCAAGCGTCATATCGAAGACAAGGCTCGCGTCAATCAGGGGCAGGGGCTGCGCGTCACCCTGGCCCGCCTGGAAAAAGAGAGCGAGAGCCAGAAGACCCTGTTCAAGCTGCGGGATGAACTGACCGAGGCGTCAGGCCAGCAGATCGGCAGCAGCGACGAGCTGGAGCTCTTCCTCGAAGCCCAGCGCACCCGCCAGGAGGAGCTGGCCGAGCAACAGGCCGAGACAGCGCAGCGCCGTGCCAGCCTGGAGCACCAGGGTGCCCAGCTTGGCCGTGACATTGGCGAGCTAACCAAACTGGCGCCGCGCTGGCTGAAATCCTTTGAAAAACTCGAGCAACTGCGCGAGCAGAGCGGCTTGCCGCTGACCAGCGCCGAAGCACTCTCCGCCGGCATGCAGACCGTGCTCGACAAGGAGCGGGAGTTCGAGCAGGAGAGCAACCGCATCCAGGCCCAGAAGCAGGCGCTGGAGCTGCAAATTCGCAACCTCCAGCTGGGGGCCGGGGAGGCGGATCCGCGCCTTGCCCGCATCGCCGAGCAGGTGGGGGGCGTGCTGCTCTCCGATGTCTATGACGACATCTCCATCGACGATGCCCCTTACTACTCCGCTCTCTACGGCCCGGCTCGCAGCGCCCTGGTGGTGCTCGACCTTGAAGGCGCCATCGAGCGGCTCAAGAAGCTGGAAGATTGCCCGGAAGATATCTACCTCATTCAGGGCAACCCGGATTCGTTCGATGAGGATCTGGTGGAGGCGGACGAGCTCGGCGACGCCGTGCTGGTGCGCAGCAGCAAACGCCAGGTGCGTTTCTCCCGCTACCCCGAATTGCCGCTCTTTGGCCGCGCCGCCCGCGAGAAGCGCATCGAGCAGCTCGATTTTGAGCGTGAAAACCTCATCGAAGGCTACGCCAAGGCCGCCTTCGAGCAGCAGAAGTATCACCGCCTCTATGGTCACTTCCGCGACTTCATCGGCCAGCATCTGGACATCGCATTCCGTCCGGATCCGGAAGCCGAAGTGGACGCCAAGCAGAGCGAGCTGCGCAAGTTGCAAGGAGCCATGGGCGAGTGCGACAAGCAGCTCGCCGAGGCCAAGGCCGCCGGTGCCCAGCTGACCCGCCACATCCAGCTGGTGCAGGCCATGCTGCCCTATGCCCATCTGTTTGAGGAAGGGGATCTGGCGGCGCGTCTCGAAGGTGCCCGCGCCGATGTGGAGAGCCTGAAACAGGCGGAGGCCTTTATCGCCCAGCACGGCAAGGCGCTGGAGATGCTCGAGGGCAAGGTGCAGGTATTGCGCCAGGATCCGCAGGATCTCGCCGCCCTGCAGGCCGCCTACGACGAGGTGAACGCGTTGCTGGCGGAGCAGAAACGCCGTGTCTATGCCCTGGATCAGCTGGTGGCCCGCCTGCCGCATTTCGCCTATCAGGACGCACAAGACTTGCTCGGCAAGGCGTCCGAGATGAGTGAACGCCTGAAAGAGAAGCTCAAAGCAGCGGAATTGACTGCCAGAACCAAGGGTGAGCAGCACAAACAGATCGCCCAGCGCCACACGGAGGCGTTGCAACTGCGCACCGCGCTCGATTCCAGTGCGTCGGCCAAGGGGCAGACCCTGGCGGAGTTCGAGCAGGAACTGGGGGCCATGGGGCTGACTCTTTCCGAAGACATGGAAGAGAAGTCCCGCGCCCACAAGAAAGAGATCGAAGAGCTGCTCATCCGCACCCGCTCCCGTCGCACCAGCGCCGAGGCCCAGTTGCAGGTGACCAAGCGGGAGATCGAATCCCTCGGCGGCCGTCTGAAACTCGAAGGCAAAGACTACTTCGGTGCCCGCAAATCCCTGGTGGGCCACAAGGCGAGCTGGTCGCGGGTGGTGCGTCTGGCACGCGACACCGACGTGGAGAAGCGTCTGAACAAGCGCGAGCTGGCGTATCTTGACAGCGACGAGCTGCGTTCCATGTCGGACAAGGCATTGGGAGCCCTTCGCGTCGCCGTCGCGCACGACGAGGCCCTGCGCGATGCGCTGCGTCTGTCCGAGGGCAACCGCAACACCGAGCAGAAGGTCGCCTTCTACGTGCAGGTGTACCGTTACTTGAAGGATCGCATTCGCAACGACATCATCCGCTCGGACGATCCGGTGGAGGCCATCGAGGAGATGGAGATCGAGTTGGCGCGCCTTGCCGATGAGCTCAAGCAGCGGGAGACCCACTTGTCGCTTTCCTCCCACGAGGTGGCGGCCAAGATCACCAACATCATCCGCCGGGAGCAGAACCGTATCCGGGTGCTGAACCAGGGCCTGCAGAATATCGCCTTCGGTCTGGTGCGCGGGGTGCGTCTGAACGTCAATATCCGCGAGGCTCACACCCGACTGCTGACCGCGCTCGCGGATCAGACCGCCATGCACAACGATCTGTTCGCCGACAAGGAGCTCAGCTTCTCCGAGGCCATGGCCAAGCTGTTCCAGCGCCTCAACCCGCAGATTGAACAGGGGGAGCGCAGCTATCAGGTGATGGGGGATATCCTGCTGGACTATCGCAACTACCTGGAGCTGGAGATCGAGGTGCAGCGTGGGGCAGACGGCTGGCTGCGGGCGGAGAGCGGTGCGCTCTCCACCGGCGAGGCCATCGGTACCGGTCAGGCCATCTTGCTGATGGTGCTCATCAGCTGGGAGGAGGAGTCCCGCCGTCTGCGCGGCAAGGACATCGCCCCCTGCCGTTTGCTGTTCCTGGACGAGGCGGCGCGCCTCGATGGCAAGTCCATCGCCACCCTGTTCGAGCTGTGCGAGCGTCAGGACATGCAACTGCTCATCGCGGCGCCGGAGAACATCAGCCCCGAGAAGGGCACCACCTACAAGCTCATCCGCAAGGTGCAGGGCAAGCACGAGCACGTGCACGTGGTGGGGCTGCGCGGCTTTGGTTTTGCCGATGACAAGCTCATTGCCTGATCCGGGTTCCCCTGACAGGGGCTGACGGAGCAATACGCAAAACGGGGGGCCAGGGCCTCCCGTTTTCCATGGCAAATGTGAGAGAGTAGGCCTCTGTTGGCAGGGGCCAGATTGGTGCAAAAAGTGGTGATGAGAGTGGCGATGGAAGAGCGCATGAGAGGCAGGGTACAAAAAGGGCTGCTGGTCTCCTTCAGCCTGCTGCTGGCGGCCTGCAGCAGCCAGCCGGAGGCGGGCAAGGGGGGGGACTGGCGCGGTTATACCCAGACCGGGCTTGCCTCCTATTATGCGGACCGCTATCACAACCGGAAGACGGCGAGCGGCGAGCGATACAATAACGGTGCCAACACAGCGGCCCACATGACACTGCCGTTCGGCTCCCTGGTGAAGGTGACCAACGTGGCGAACGGCAAGAGCGTGGTGGTGCGGGTCAACGACAGGGGCAACTTCCCCAGGGGGAGAGTGATCGATCTCTCCAAGGCCGCCTTCAGCAGCATCGGCAACCTCAGATCCGGCCTGGTCAGGGTCAATCTCGAGGTGGTCAACTAGTTCGCATGAGAGAACACGCAGGCGGCTTGTCCTGTGGGTTCGGAAGGTGGCAGTTTTACTGGGAGGCTCCCCTTGGCATGCAGCCCGCCGGAGGGCGGGCTGCAACAGTGTCACCCTCTGTGGGTCGTGACGGATGTTCCCATCACCACATCATTTTTTTGGTTCACATCCAGGGTTGCCTGGTAGCTCTCCTTATAAAAGACCAGACCATTGTCGTCGTCCTGTTGCCATCCGGCACCCAGCAGAATTGTCACCGCCGCATCCAGCGGTTTGTTGCTGACAGCACGGTCAAGGATTTCGGCCACCTTGTTGGTGGAGAGGGTCGCAGGGGCCGATGGGTGCACCGCTGCCGCCGCGTGGTTTTGGGCGCGGGTCTTGTGGATGTCGCACCCATTGCCATCCGTCATCTGGGTACAACCGCTGCGCTCCAGCTTCTGCCGATAGGCGTCGCTGATCGCGTGGGCAGGGGCAATGGCGCCAAGGGTGGTGCCGAGGAGGAGTGACAGGCTCAGGATCATCTGTTTGTGTTTCATGGTATCTATCCAGTTAATGAGAAATAAAAAGCCAAACCGGGTTTCTGGGAGATGAGTCTACGTCAGTGCTGGTCAGGGGGAGGGGAGATCAACACTGCCAATGTCCCTCGTAGTCGTAACATTGCTCGCGCTGGTCACTGTGATGTCGGTGGGCATGATAGGTATTTTCCTTGTGGCGGTTATCTTCATCCTTTTCATGTTTCGCCTTGTCGGCTTCATGTTTTTTGTGGATGCCGTATGCGATCCCGCCTGCCGCAGCGGCGGCACTGCCGACCAGCAAGGCTTTCTGGGTTGTCGTCATATTGTCCATGGCACAGCCGGTCAGACTGACCGTGACCACCAATATGCCGACGCATTGCCTGATGAATACCATTTTCATAGCAAACACCTTCCATATATTAATGTTGAACTGTTTCCAATGTGACCATAGCCGTAGTCTGTGGTCCGTTTTGTTGTTATGTTGCAAGCAAAAAAAATAACAGGCAGTGAGATATTCTCAGCCAAATGGATGGCTGTTATTTATTGTCAGGGGATATATGTTGAACCTGTCGTTTGCTGCCAAATAAAAAATAATGATTGTGTATATCGGTATGAGTGAATGACAGCGACTAATTGATCGTGACGCCGGCTATTCTGCCCGAGGGCGACATATCAAACTCCACAATGACGCCGGACTTTCGCCAGCGGGTATGTTCGTCGTTCATGGCATGCCAACCACTGTCTTCCATATAGTCCACGGCTTCTCCCTGATAATCACCCGCGATGTGTGAATCAAGATCTTGCAGGATCTCATGGGTGGCATCGCGATGGTCGCGGTATGACGCCACATCCTCTCCGTGTCGATGCCGAGCGGGTTTGATGTCACAGGTGCCATTGGCCTCACTGACCTGGGTACAACCGGATTGTTCCAATTGCGCGCGATAGGCTTCACTGATGGCAAAGGCCGGTTGGGCACAGACTCCTGTCATCGCGATCATCAATATCATGTTCCGCTTTTTCATGGCGTTGACCCTCTCCTGTTAACGGTACCAGCAGCGTGAGCCATTATCGGCCTGGCTGGCATCCGGCAGCGTCTCGCAGTCCGGGAGTGCGATGCCATCTCGGGTGATCATATCGTTATCCTGACGATATTGTTGACTGCCAGAGGTGGTGACACAGCCAGCCAGAAACAGATTGGCTCCGATGATGATTAATGCCATCAAGGTGGTTCTCATATAATTACTCCTATGGATTGGTAAAACGTTTTCTGTTTTCGGGGGCGACATCTGATAATTCAGATCCTGTTTTCCAATCGGCTAATGACAATGTTCCTCCTGGAATGTGATGAACATCATAGTTTTTCTAAATAGTAAAAATAAAGAGGTCAGACCTGGCATTTTATATTGTTTTATCTATTTGATTTTAATGGATAAAAGCAAAAATACCTCTTAAGTGTTAATTTTTGGTTGGGTATGGTGAGTGCAACTGTTATTGAATGTGTGAATAGATATTGGCATTTGAGATGTCATAAATAAAATTGATTACAATTAATCACCTTGGCGTTAAACAAAGCCAATGACTCCATTTATTTAATCATCTGTTATTGCCACAGCGTCATATCACGCAGCAATAACGATAGGTGGGCTCCCCCATAAGGGATCTCCCTGGGAAGTCATCGACGCGGCTCACCGATGAGCACGACATGGAGACATGAATAGCCGGCTGACCCAATGCCTGGGTGTTGCTGTGGCGCCTATCCGGCACCACAGCCTGATCTGCCCGATTTTTGCTGTTTGGCGGTGGACAGGTCGGTCGATGTTTCTGTCAGAAGTCTTCATTTTTAAACATTTAAATGTTGATAAATGAAAAGTTGTTTAAAAATGTCGAGGCGGAGTGCTATCTTGTGACCATCAGGTACAACCCAAGGGTATGAGACCCATGACTATCGAACGTTATGCCACCAGCAAGCCTTTCCCGTTTGCCGATGCGGTGAAAGCGAACGGTTTTGTTTTTTTATCGGGCCAGGTATCCATGAGTACCACGGGTGAGCCTTTGCAGGGGTCGGTCACGGAGCAAACCCGGCGGATCATGGAGTCTATCGCGGCGACGCTGACTCGTGCCGGTGTGGATATCGACCATGTGGTCAGGGTGCAGGTGTGGCTGAGCGACATGAAGCACTTCGCCGAATTCAATACCGAATATCGCAACTGGTTTACGAGCGGCTTTCCGGCCCGTTCGGTGACCAGCAGCACCTTGGCATTTGGGTTGGATGTGGAGATCGAAGTCCAGGCAATAGCGGCAACGAGAGGGGCGGCATGAACCTGGATCGCGAGAGCCTGCTCACCGTGTTGATGGCATCCCTCGAAACCCTCAAGACCACCATCCCCGCCAATACCGAAGCCGTATTGCATGATCTGACCCGGCCTGAAGAGTCCGTCATCGGTATCGTCAATGGGCACGTGAGTGGCCGGTGCGAAGGGGATGCCCTCCTGTCCGGCCCGGATGATGACATGGGATTCTTGGGGCTGCTCGATGGGGCATCCGATACCCGATACCGCACCTTCAGCGGTTATGTGTCGAGAACGGCGACCGGGAAGCGCTTGAATAGCGCATCGACCATCTATTACGGCGAGGGGGGCGTGCCTTTGGTTGCCTTCTGCCTCAACGTCGATATGGAGGCGGTCAATCAGCTGAAACGCGACCTGGATTATCTGTTCCAGCCCGCCAGCATGGAGGAGGAGACGGATGGCAAATCGGGCACGATTTCCCTCCAGACGCTCGATGACGTGTTGCAGCGATACCGGCAGACCGGGGCTGAGAGCAAGATTGATTTCAGACGGCGTGTCGTGTCCGAGATTCATGGGCTGGGCTTTTTCAAGATAAAAGGCAGTGTCAATCATGTCGCCAGGGCGCTGGGGGTGACGCGATACACGATTTACAACTATCTGGAGAGATTTGATGAAAAATAGTGGCTCGACAAGGATCCCCTTCTATCAAGTGGATGCCTTTACCTCCCAGCCCTTTGGTGGCAATCCGGCCGGGGTGTGTCCCCTGGAGACCTGGCTGGAGGATGAGGTGCTCCAGTCCATCGCCATTGAAAACAATCTGTCAGAGACGGCTTTCTTCATCCCGACGAATGATGGCTATCACCTGCGCTGGTTTACCCCCGGGGTTGAAGTGGATCTGTGTGGCCACGCGACCCTGGCCGCCGCCTGGGTACTGTTCAACAAGCTGGGCCATGCCGATGAGCAGATCCGGTTTCACACCCGCAGCGGGCTGCTCACGGTGACTCGCTCGGGTCATGAATACTGCATGGATTTCCCGGCCAAGGTGGCGACACCGATAGAGACACCCGCCGGTCTGCTGGCCGCTCTGGGTATTGATGGCGAGGTGGTCGGGGTATGGCGGTCCGATGACTTGATCGTGCTGGTGAATGACAAAGAAGTCATTGAAGGGCTGGCCCCGGATTTCAATACCCTGGTGCAGTTTGATACCCGTGGTGTCATCGTGACGGCGGCCGATGATCGCTTCGACTTTGTCTCCCGCTGGTTCGGGCCTCAGGTCGGCGTCAACGAGGATCCGGTGACCGGCTCTGCACACACCTTCCTCGCACCGTTCTGGGCCGCTCGCACAGGCAAGCGGGAGTTGATTGCCCAGCAAGGGGGGGCACGCAAGGGGACACTCCGCTGCCTGGTGCGTGATGATGGTCGCGTGGAGCTATATGGCGAGGCCCGCATGACCATTGAAGGTACCTTCCTGCTGTAACCCATAGGCCGCACCAGATGTGCCTGCACCATCAAGCATGTATCAACCAGAGTGAGCACATGATTGGCGGCGCCATCAGCAGGATCTCGCCTTTGGGTCGCCCTGCTAGCCGAGATGTCGGGAGCCGATACCCGACTTGATGCCCGCCAGGATCCGAAGAGGCTCCGCAAGGAGCGATAGGAATAAGGAACGATAGGAGTATGGAAAACAACGTCTGGCTGGTGATCAGCGCCCATCGCAGCGAATACCCGGAGCCCATCACCTTCGTCAAGGGCACCCCGCTTATGGTGGGTGAGCGGTATGAAGGGGCAGAGGATTGGCAGGATTGGTTCTTCTGCCAGTGTGCGGGCCAACAAGGGGGCTGGGTGCCGGCTCAACTTATCGAGTGGCTGGACAAGGGCCAGGCCCGTGCCCAGGAGGACTACACGGCCCGGGAGCTGAACGTGCAGCCGGGTGATCAGCTGATTGGCCATCGGATGATCAACGGCTGGATCTGGTGTGACAACGCCGAGGGAACGGCCTCTGGCTGGGTGCCACTGGCCAATCTACAAGCGCTGCGGGAGCCATAAACCCTTAGTGGCGCCACGGACGCTCTGCTGTGCTCCTTCGTCTGCTGTTCAATAGGATGAACAGTTTGTCCATATTGTCCGTCTATATCCATCAATAACCTGTTCTTACACTGCCTCTCATCTTGAAGGATGTGTCCATGATCCGCTGGCAAGTCGCGGCGAGGGGCATCCTTGGTCCATGTGTCTCTTGATAGGGGAGTGTGATGATGAAAGCAGACAAGCTGGTGTCGATAGCGGTACTCAAGGCCAAAGCGGGCATGGGAGAGGCGCTGCGGCGCGAGTTGCAAAAGCTCGTCGCGCCGACCCGGCGCGAGCCGGGCAACCTTGATTACGTGTTGTTCGAGCTCAAGGATGAACCGGGCACCTTCTATATGCGGGAAGCCTTCGTCAGTCAGGCGGCGCTCGATGATCATTGTGCCACCGACTATTTCCAGGGCTTTGCCAGCCGGGCCGATGTGCTGCTGGCCGAGCCCCTGCGTCTCATCTTCCTGGAGGAGGTGGGCCCCTTGGCCTGATGAACACACCGCTTTTGAGAGGCGATGTCCCGGCGATGCGGACCCTGGCTTCGCTATCCTTGCCAAGGGGATTGGCGATGTGAACAGAGACCCGAGCGGTGGATGCGTGAAACACCCGTCTGCCGTGCTGGGGAGGGAAGGCGATGAGCCGGGCTCATGGGAGGTGACATGAAGAGGACCCTGGTGCTGGTACGTCACGGCAAGTCCAGCTGGGCAGATGCAGATCTGCCGGATAGAGAGCGGCGACTGGCCGAGCGCGGCCAGCGCGACGCCCCCATGATGGGCAGGCGCCTGGCGCAGGAGGGGGTGATACCGGATCTGATCCTCTCAAGCCCCGCTTGTCGGGCACGGGAGACGGCGCGCCTGCTTGCCGTTGCGCTTCAATATCTTGGGGAGATAGCCCTGGATGAGCGGATATACGAGGGAGAGGTTTGCACCCTGCTGGCGCTGATAGGGACGCTTGCAGACGACAAGAAGTGCGTGATGCTGGTGGGGCATGATCCCGAATTTACTGCTCTGGCCCACCGCTTATCCCGGGGGATCACCCGGATGCCCACCTGCGCCGTGGCCCGCTTTCTCTTCGAGGGGGCGCCCTGGTCGGTCATCCCTGGCCGCGTTCCAGTTCGTGTCTGGTTTGATTGCCCCAAGCAGCCGTAAGCCCGTGTCATCGGGCACCTCGCCTTCATGACAGCAGGGGCCTTCGCCCCTGCCTGTTTTTCCCGATTTCCCTAGCTCACCGTGAAGGAGAGCATCATGCCGGTATCCTCGTGCTCCAGCAGGTGGCAGTGGGCCATGTAGGCGCGCTCTTTGGGGGCCGGGTGATCGAACTGAATGAGCACCTCGCTCTCACCCCCCTCGATCCTGACCATGTCCTTCCAGCCGCTGCGATGGGGCAGGGGCGTGAGGCCGTTCTCTTTCAGGATGCGAAAACGGGCGCCATGGATATGGAAGGGGTGCAGCATCATGTCCCCCTTGCCGGAGAGGGTCCAGTGTTCCAGTTTGCCCCGCTTGGCCTCAAAGGCCGGCACGCCCATCTCGAAGGCCTGATTGTTGATGCGATTTGCACTGAAGAGGCGCTCTCCCAGCGGCGTCATGCCTGCGTCCGCACCCTGGGACATCCCCGCCATGGCGCCGTGATCCATGCCTTTCATGTCCTTCATTCCTTTCATGGCTGGCATGGGCTTGTCGGCCGGGGCACCGTGCTCGGCCATGCTCATGCCGCTCATGGCCGCCGGTCCATATTGCTCCATCAGTCGTTGCATGCCGATCCTGTCGAGCGCCGGATCCATGGAGAGTTGGAAGTGACGACGAGTCCAGCTCCCATCCTCGGTGGGCAGGGGTGGGAGGCTTCTCAGCTGATCCGGCAGGCTCGATGTGATGCCCTGGGAGGCGGGAGTCAGGGTGAGCAGCGGCAGCGGCTGATCGAAGGGGGGCAAGGCCATACCCATCTGGCTGACGGGTAGGGCGAGCAACTCGACGCGCTTGTCCTGGAGTTCTACCAGCACTTCGAAGCGCTCCCCCATCAGCACCTCCAGTTCGGTGAGTTTGACGGGCTCGGACAGGAAGCCGCCGTCCGAGGCGATCACATAGAAGGGTTGGTTGTCACCGAGGGCCAGGCGCAGGGAGCGGGCGTTGCAGCCATTGAGGATCCGCAGCCGCACCCAGCCGCGGGGTGCCTGATGCTGGGGGGCCAGGGCGCCGTTGACCAGGGGCAAGTCCCCGAACCAGCCCACGGCGGCGCTCATCTCATCGAGCCGATAATCGATCTGTCCCTTGCCGTCGAGCCGCTTGTCCTGAATGACCACGGGCAGATCGTTGATGCCCCAGCGGGCGGGGAGCGGCCAGCGGGCGCTCTCCTCGTCATCGATGAGAATGAGGCCGGCGAGCCCCATGGCCACCTGACGTCCGGTCTTGCCGTGGGCATGGGGGTGGTACCAGCAAGTGGCGGCGGGTTGGGTCAGGGTGAAGCGGCTGGTGAGGGTCTCTCCCGGTCCTATCATGGCCTGGGGGCCGCCGTCGGCATCGCCCGGGATCTCCAGGCCGTGCAGATGCACTGTGGTGGTTTCCGGCAGCTGGTTCAGGGTATGGAGCTGGACGGCCTGGCCGGTGCGCAGTTTCAGGGTCGGGCCGAGCAGGGCACCGTTGTATCCCCAGGTCACCGCCTCCTTGCCGCGCCAGGCGGTGACACCCGCCTTGGCGGTCAGGGCGATATTGCCCTGGGCATCCGGGGAGAGCAGGGGCGGGATGGGCAGGCTGGGGGCTTCGGCGGCGGAGAGAAAACGGGTGTAGGAGAGGGGCAGTGCACCGGCGAGGCCGAGCAGGGCGCTTCGGATCAAAAAGTCACGTCTGTTCATCGCATTCATCTCCTGGGAATTCATGATCAAGGTCACCTTGGCTCTTCCCCCTGATGGAAGGTCAAGCCGACCACAGGTACCCGGGCACCCTGTTCGTTCATCGAGGGTCAGGGTTCATCTGCTGGCTCATGGTGTCGATGAAGTCGCGAAGCACAGGCGCGATGGGCTTCCCGGCCTCCTCGGGGGCATAGAGTACGCAGACATCGGCCGGGATCGGCTGCTCTAGGCGCACGAAACGCACGTGTGGCCATTTTTGGTGAGCATAGCTGGCAGGCGCCAGGGCTACCTGCTGACTGGTGGCGACCACGGCCATCAGGGTATTGGGTTCAACCACCTCCTGATTGAGCTGGGGATAGAAGCCCTCCATCAGGCAGGCGTTGATGATGAGATCGGTGGAGGCCGAGTTGGCCCGGCTCATCAGTACGAAGCGCTCGCCCGTCAGCTCGGTGAGGGAGACCCGCTTGCGATCCCGCAGCGGGTGTTCATCCGATACTGCCAGCATCATGGACTCGGGATAGACGCTCTCGGCCTGCAAGGGGTGGATGTTGAAGGTGTCGGCAAAGCGGGCAAGGCCCAGGTCTATCTCCTTGTTGGCCAGCGCCAGCTTCTGTTTCTCCGGCGACAGCTCGGTAAAGGTGATCTCGTACTCGGGATGCAACCGATGGCACTGCCTGATCACCTCGCCAAAACCGGCCCAGAAGATGGAGCTGACCAGCCCGATGCGGATCTGGTTGTGCTCCATCCGTCCCGCCTGCACCACCTTGTTGAGGCCGCTTTCCAGTACATCGAACAGCAGGGCGCACTCCTCCATCAACCGTCGCCCCGTGGGGGTGAGGCTGACCTGGCGGGTGTGGCGCTCGAACAGGGTCAGCCCGAGCACGGTTTCCAGCTCCTTGATCTGGGCGCTCAGCGGTGACTTGGAGACGTTCAGTTGCTCGGCGGCCCGACTGAAGTGACCACAGCGCGCCACTTCGTGGAAGTAGCGCAGCATCTTGAGTGTGACGCGCTCGCGCCAGTGACTGTCCAGGGACAAAATAACCTCCGATGGATTGATGAGGCGGGGTGAGATCCCCGTCAAACATTGGGCATTCGCCGCCACGGGCAGGCCTCTGCCTGCGGGGGGCGCAGGAGATCCGGTTCACACTTTGACCTCCGCTCGTGGGGCCCACTTACCCCTCATGCTCTCTTCATGGCAACAAAATGGCGTCAATTGGCGTCATTTTTGCCGGTTTTCCCTCCCGGCTCGCCATGCTGATGGGTTTATTGTGCCGAAAATCAGGATAAAAGAACCGATTTTAATGATTTTTTTAGCTATGTGTCTTCCCTAGAGTGAGCCCATCAGTCATCACTCACGAGGTTCATCCCATGCAACAAGATCCCGTTCTGAATGCCGTCGCCACCATTTTGTCCCGCAAGCCGGGCTTCTCCCCCCGGGCCGCCATGATCCTGGGATCGGGTCTCGGGGTGTTGGCCGATGCGCTGGAAGAGAGAGTCAGCATCCCCTACGAAGAGCTGGACGGCTTCCCGGTCAGTACCGTGGCCGGTCACAGCGGCGAGCTGGTGCTCGGCAAACTGCATGGCGTCGACGTCATCTGCATGAAGGGGCGTGGTCACTACTATGAGCACGAAACCATGAAGGTGATGACTACCCCGGTGCGCACCTTCAAGCGCCTGGGCTGCGAGCTGCTGCTGGTGACCAATGCGGCGGGCTCATTGCGCCCCGAGCGGATCGGGGTCGGCTCCCTGGTCATCTTCAACGATCACATCAACACCATGCCGGGGACGCCCATGACGGGGGCCAACGACGAGGCCTACGGCCCGCGCTTCTTCAGCCTGGCCAACGCCTATGACAAGACATTGCGGCAAGAGGCGCAGGCGATTGCCGACGCAGAGGGGATCGCCGTCAATCAGGGGGTTTTTGTCTCCTACAGCGGCCCCTGCTTCGAGACCGCCGCCGAGATCCGCATGATGCAGATCATCGGCGGTGACGTGGTGGGCATGTCGGTGGTGCCCGAGGTGATCAGCGCCGCCCATTGCGGTCTGCCGGTGCTGGCCGTCTGCGCCATCACCAACATGGCCGAGGGGCTGGGTGACGTGCAGCTCTCCCACGAGCAGACCCTCAAGTGTGCCAAGTTGGCGGAAGCGGACTTCATCCGCCTCATCAACGCCTTCGTGCAGCGCCACTTCCAGTAACGGCTGACCAGGAGGTCATATGTTTGCAGCAGGATTTCTCGGCATGGCGGCCCTCGTGCTCATCGCCGTGCTCGCCTCGACCAATCGCAGGGCCATTCGCCTGCGCACCGTCGGGCTGGCGCTGGCCTTGCAAGTGGCTATTGGCGCGCTGGTGCTCTACGTGCCGCTGGGACGGCGGGCACTGGAGGGGATGGCCCACGGGGTGGATGCCGTGCTGGCGAGCGGCAAGGCGGGTATCCACTTCCTGTTTGGCAACCTGGTCAACTTCTCGGTGGACGGCATCGGTTTCGTGTTCGCCCTCAACGTGTTGCCGCTGGTGGTCTTCTTCTCGGCGCTGATCGCCGTGCTCTACTACCTCGGCATCATGCAGGCGGTGATCCGCGTCATCGGTGGTGGCATGGCCAGGCTGCTCGGCACCTCCCAGACCGAGTCCATGTCGGCGGTGGCCAACGTCTTCGTCGGCCAGAGCGAGGCCCCCCTGGTGGTCAAGCCCTACATGCCGAAGATGAGCGACTCCGAGTTCTTCGCCGTCATGTGTGGCGGCATGGCGTCGGTCTCCGGCACCGTGCTCGCGGGCTACGCCATGATGGGGGTGGACATGCAATACCTGCTGGCGGCCTCCTTCATGGCAGCGCCAGGGGGCATACTGTTTGCCAAGCTGATCATCCCCGAAACCAGCCAGCCGGACTATGTGTTCGACAACAGCATCCAGTTCGATGGCAAGAAACCGGAAAACGTGCTGGCTGCCGCCGGGGAGGGGGCCAGCAGTGGCCTCAAGCTGGCCGCCGCCATCGGTGCCATGTTGATCGCCATGATAGGGCTGGTGACCCTGGTCAATACTTTGCTCGGCGGGATAGGGGACATGATGGGCATGTCCCTCTCCCTTGAGCTCATCCTGGGCTGGATCTTCTCGCCGCTTGCCTTCCTGCTGGGGGTGCCGCTCGCGGATATCGGTGTTGCCGGTGCCATGATCGGCAAGAAGCTGGTGGTGAATGAATTCGTCGCCTACAGCGATCTCGCTCCCTACCTGAAAGACGCGAGCACCGTGAGCGCGGCCGGTCTGCAGGTGCTGGAGGAAAAATCCAAGGTAATCATCAGCTTCGCGTTGTGCGGTTTTGCGAACCTGGCCTCCATGGGGATCCTGATCGGTGGCCTCGGTACCCTCTGCCCCTCACGGACCGATTTCATCGCCCGCCACGGCCTGCGCACCGTGCTGGCGGCCACCTGTTCCAATTTGATGAGTGCTGCCATCGCCGGGATCTTCTTCTCCCTGGCGCTCTGACGCTCACTTCTCTGTGCGGGGCGCTGCGGCGCCCCTTTTTATGACCCTGATCCCAACCATGTCGGAGCTTCTTATGTCCCCAGCCAATCCTCTGGATATCAAACAGGCCGCCCGCCTGGCCATCAGCCTGATGGATCTCACCAGCCTCAACGACGACGACACCGATGCCCGTATCCTGGCGCTCTGCCAACAGGCGGCGACCCCGCATGGCCATACGGCTGCGGTCTGTGTCTATCCCCGTTTTGTCGCCCTGGCACGCCAGGCCCTCGCTACCCAGCACACCCCTGCGATCAAGGTTGCGACCGTGGTGAACTTCCCCGGTGGGGATCAGGATCCGGACGCCGTGCTGGCCGAGACTCGCGCAGCACTCGCTGACGGCGCCGACGAAGTTGATCTGGTGATCCCCTGGCGCGCCCTGATGGCCGGGGACGAGGCGCCCGCCCGAGCACTGGTAAGCCGCTGCAAAGCACTCTGCGGTGATAGGGTGCTCAAGGCGATCATCGAGTCCGGCGAGTTGAAGACGCCCGCACTCATTCGCGCCGCCTCTCTGCTCGCTATCGAGGAGGGCGCCGATTTTATCAAGACCTCCACCGGCAAAGTGCCGGTTAATGCCACCTCGGAAGCCGCTCGCACCATGCTGGCGGCCATCGCCGACTCGGGAGCCCGGCAGCGGGTCGGTTTCAAGGCTGCGGGCGGGGTGCGCAGTGCACAAGAGGCCGCCGATTATCTGGGCATGGCGCAGGAGCTGCTTGGCGAGCGCTGGCCGGATGCGGCCCATTTTCGCTTCGGCGCCTCCAGCCTGCTCACGCAGTTGCTGGCGGTGTTGAATGAAGAGGAAGAGGGGGTGGCGTCCGCATCCACCTATTGAGTCCCGGCAATCCCATGGCGCCTCCCGGGGCGCCTTCATCAGAGATCCATTCCATGTTCCATCATCGTTTCCCTCTCGCCCTGGCCCACGGCAAGGTGCTGCTGTTCACCCTGCTCATCAGCCTCTCTTTCCCCATCGGCAGCGCCCTGACGGCGGCGCTGGATCCCCTGGTGGTCACCTGGGTACGCTACCTGTTGGCAGCGCTCTGCTTCGTGGTGTTGCTGACGGGTCAGCGCAAGCTGGTACTGCCCTCATGGCGGGATCTGGGGCGCTATACCCTGATCTGCTTGCCGGCGCTTTGTTACTTCGTCGCCATGTTCATAGCCTTGCAGGAGACCAGCGCCCTGGATGCCAGTGCACTCTATACCACAGTGCCGTTGATTAGCGCGCTGGCCGGCATGGTGATCATGAGAAGACCCATCGGCCTGTGGACGGGGCTGGCCCTGATGGGAGGCATGGTCGCCGCGGCCCTCATCATCTTTCGGGGCGATCTCGGCCAGCTGGCATCGCTGAAGCTGACCGCCAGCAACCGCCTCTATCTGCTCGGCTGCGTGGCCATGGCCCTCAACCCCATTGTGGTCAAGTGCTGCTATCGGGGGGAATCCTTCGTTCACCTCACCTGCTGGACCCTGATCTGCGCCAGTGTCCTGCTCACGCTGGTGACGGCCCCTCGCTTGCTGGCCGCAGACTGGCAGGCCGTCACCCTGCCGCTCTGGCTGGGCATGGGTTATCTGGCGCTCTTCGCCACGGCCCTGAGTTTTTTCCTGTTCCAGCAAGGTAGCGTGGCGCTGCGGCCGGAGCAGGTATCGGCCTACACCTTCCTCATTCCGGTGCTGGTGCTGCTCTGCGATCGGTGGCTGGGCAGTGCCATTCCCTGGCAACAGGTGGGTGGGGGAATAGCCGGGGTTCTGGTCGCCATGGGGGTGATGGTGTGGGCGCCAGCCCGCGGCAGCGTCCGAACTCAGACCGGCACGGGCTGACATCGCCGTTGCCGGCGGGCCTTGTCAGCTCTGGGGTATCCTCACTCCCTTGTCGAGATAGAGGCTGCTGTAGTGGGCGCGGTGGGTGACCAGCATCACCTGATGGCGACTGCCGTCGGAGAGGATGATGAAATCCCCGGCCTGGGCGGGGCTTTGCAGGGCGATTTCGTGCTCGGGGGCCGTCAGTTTGTCGGCTTCTTCGCGAAAACTGAGGGTGTAAGAAAACATATGGTGCTCCACGACAGGCACATATACAGACACGTATTCACAACTTTAGCCGTCAGCGCCGGGATCCGCGGCGCCCGAGCGGCACCGATGGCGCAGATAGTTCATCAAAGGGGGAGGGGCTGGGAGTTCAAGGTCGCCCACTCAGCAGGATGGCGCCGCCCAAGGTGATAAAGAGCCCGCCAGTGATGCGACCAAACAGACGCTGGCTGCGCCCGGGATGGAAGTAGCGACCGGCGCGCCTTGCCAGGGCGACATAGCAGAGGTGCACCAGGCTGACGATGATGCAGATGGTGAGATACATGGTGATGAACTGCAGGGGAAGCGGGCTCTGGTGATCGAGAAACTGGGGCAGCAGGGCACAGAGGAAGATGATGGTCTTGGGGTTGCTGGCCGAGACTAAAAAGGCCTCCCGCAAGAAAGAGAGGGTCGTCCTGGTGCGCTGCTGGCCGGTTGAGGGGTTCATACCCGGAGCGTTTTCCCTGGCCGCCCGCAGCGCCTTGAATCCGAGATAGACCAGATAGCCACCCCCTGCCAGCTTGAGGGCGATGAAGAGGGGGGGCAGGGTTTGCAGCAGGGCACCCACCCCCATGGCGACCAGGGTAATGAGCATGGCCTGGCAGCAAAGATTGCCGAGAATACTGATGATGGCGGCACGCCAGCCGTGCTGAAGGCCGTTTTTCACCACCAGCAGCACGTTGGGGCCCGGGGTCAGCGTCGCCAGCAGATAGGCCAGCAGGAACAACATCCATGTGTGCGGATCCATGAGCACTTCCTTGATGCCAAAGCAGCATGATGCCAGCGAATTTGACGCCCCGTCCAGCGGCTTGTCGGTTCCTTTTCGGACAACTTGCAGCCGCCATGTCGGGATAGCACAGCCTGCTGTTCATGAGATATCTGGTAGCCATAGATATAAAAAAACCGCCATCAGGCGGTTTTTATTGCTGCCAAGTTCTATTTCAGGGCTTTTTTGAGCTTCTTGATCTTGCTCTCCTGCTTGGCGATCTTCGCTTCGCGGGATTTGATCTGCTTCTTGATCTCTTTTTTGGACGCTTTGGCCATGGTATTTCTCCTTGTTTGAAGGGCGGCGCGTTGCCCTTGGGGGTCTTTCCATCGACATCGCACTGATGGTTGGGTGAATGGTGTTGTGGCCCGATGCGCCTTGTCCCGAGTTGTGGCTCTGGCGTCCGGCCGAGGGAGAAACAGACTCATTCTGCCTGTTTTCCCCTGTCACCAGCGTCTCTACAACCTAGTGTTATTTGTCCACAAAGCAAGCAAAAAATCCGCATCAAGAGTCAAGTGATGATGCTTTTGATGGGAAAAGCCTGGCCCAGGAAGGCGAAGAAAACAGACTTTGCATCAATAGCTTGGCAATAAAAAAGCGCCCATTGGGCGCTTTGATGGCAATGCCGTCAAGGAGGGGATCAGGCCTTCTTGAGGTAGGCGGCGACCAGCACGATCTGCACGCCATTGACCTTGCCTTCGATGTGAAGGGGGTTGTTGGTCAGGCGGATCCCTTTGACCAGGGTGCCGCGCTTGGCGGTGAAACCGCCGCCCTTGACCTCCAGATCCTTGATCAGGGTGACCGAGTCTCCTTCCACCAGCACGGCGCCGTTGGAGTCAACGGTCGGCACGCTGTCGTCATCATCGGCAGCCATGCCCGCTTCGGCCCAGGCCTTGGTCTCTTCTTCCATGTACATCATGTCCAGCATGTCCTGCGCCCAGATCTCGCCACGAGCAGCCAGCGCCTTGAGCTGACGCCATGCCATCACCTGCACCGCAGGGACCTGGCTCCACATGCTGTCACCCAGGCAACGCCAGTGGTTGACCACTGTGGTGTCCGGCTGCTCCAGCTGACCATGACAGGTGGCACAGAGCGCCACGCTATGATCGTCGTCGCTGGCGGGGGAGTGGGGCACCGGGAAGGCAGTCAGGACGTGTTCTGCTCCACAGAGTTCACACTTGGCGCCCGCGCGCGCTTGCAGGATGGCATTGATGGTCATGTTTCGATTCCGTTTATAGGGGGAAAACGGCCCGCCAGAGCGTGCCGTGCTAACAAGGGGGCGGAATATAGCACAAATCCACGTTGTTTGTCAGGCTACCCGGGTCATTGGGGTTGCGTGGCTACCAGACAAGGGACCTTGGTGAGCGGCGTCGCGTCTTTGCCGGAGTGGCCGATACAGGCTGGACGGTGGCCGTGTATCGAGGTGGGCAAGGGATGCATTTTGGCGGCAGATCGCTAGAATGAGCCTCCTTTTTATTGCAGGACAAGCTTGCCGTGCTCGCTCATCGCTTTCAACAACTGGACGGCTTGCTGACGCAGACCCGGCGCTGGTGGCAATACCAGCCCTACCACCACCTGAGCCTCGCCTTCGCCGAGGAGGCGCCAGCCCTGGCCGATTGCCTCAATGCACTCAGTCTGGATGAGGTCATGGCGCTCGACGCCGACATGGGGGCGCTGTGCGACCTGCTCGCCCCCTGGATCCCGCAAGGGGCCGAGCTGCATGCCCTGAGTGATCTTGCTCCCTTCATCCCCGAGCCCATCACCTGCGGCAAGGGGATGGCGATGTATATGCCGGGACGCAAGCAGGCCCAGATTGAGGCCTTCGTCGGTACTCTGCCAGCCCATCAGGGGCCCTACTTGGAGTGGTGTGCCGGCAAGGGACACCTTGGACGCCTGGTCTCCCTGCATCGGGGGGCGGAGGTGACCAGCCTGGAGCTGCAGGGTCAGCTGTGCGAGGAGGGCCGCGCGCTGGCGGCCCGGGACGGCGCCAGGATGCAGTTTGTGAAGGCCGACGCCTTCGCCCCCGAGTCGGGAGCCCTCATCGGCGCGGAGCATCATGCCATGGCCCTGCACGCCTGTGGCGAATTGCATACCCATCTGCTGGAGCTGGTCGCCGAGCGGGGGGCGAGGGGAGTGACGCTTTCTCCCTGCTGCTATCACCTTATTCGCGGCGATCACTATCGGCCCCTGTCCGAGGCGGCGAAGGCCAGCCGTTTGCACCTTGGCAAGAGCGATCTCAAGTTGCCGCTGCAGGAGACGGTGACCGGCGGTGCCCGCATCGCCCGTCTGCGCGAGCAGGAGGTGGTGTGGCGCCTGGCGTTTGATTGCCTGCAGCGGGCGGTGCGCGGGGTGGATGCCTATATGCCGGTACCCAATATGCAAAAGAGTCTGCTCGCCGACGGTTTCGAGGCATTCTGTGGCTGGGCCGCCGAGCGCAAGGGACTGGCGCTGCCTGCCGGGCTCGACTATGCCGCCTTCCTGGCAAAGGGAGAGCAGCGCTACGGGGATATCGCCCGCATGGAGCTGGTACGCCACCTGTTTCGCCGCCCGCTGGAGATCTGGCTCATGCTCGATCGCGCCCTCTTCCTGCAAGAGCAGGGCTATCGGGTGGAGGTGGGGGTGTTTTGCGACAAACCGGTGACACCGCGCAACATTCTTATCCGGGCGGTACTCCCCTGATCGCCAGCCCTATTGCGGCCCGGCAGAACAAGCCATAGCAGGTCACTGGCATCAATCTTGGCCGTATCAGCGGATATTGAGGGGAAAGCAGGCCTGGCTCATGGGACCGGGCAACCTATTTTTGCCAGCGCACCGTCGTTAAATGTATATATCCCTCTTATCGATGCTGGAATATCGCCGCAGGCAATAATCCAGGGGGCTCGTTATCACAAAGTGAAATAGCTCACAGAATCATCAGATTCTTAATTCTCGTCGTGAATTTAGTAATTCAAACGCCTATGCTCGGCCTGTCCATTATTTCACGACAAGGATTGCCATCATGTTCCAACCCAAGTTCTTCGCCTGGCTGGTGACGGCGCTGTGCGCCTCCTCGGCGCAGGCCGCCATGAATATTCAGCCCGATCCACAAAATAGCGGTGGCTATGTGATTGCCGCTGCCGATATAACGGCCGTTGAAAAATCCAAGACGGCCAATCCCATGTATGGCGTCTGGTCAAAGGCCTTGGCCACGCGCCCCAATGTCATCGTGGATGCCATAGTGCCTCGCCTTGCCAGCAATCCGGAAAACGTGAAACGGGTCGAGCGGGTATTTACGGAATCGGATTGGGACTTTCTCACCCAGATGGCCGCCCCCGAATATACCTATGAGCGTTTCTTGCGCGCCGTCGGTAAATTCCCCGCCTTCTGTGGTGAATATACCGATGGTCGCAATGCGGATGCCATCTGCAAGAAATCCATCGTGACCGCCTTTGCCCATTTCGCCCAGGAGACCGGTGGTCACATCGCCAAGAATAACAGCTCGGATAATCCCCTCGGCCTGGAAGAGTGGCAGCAGGCGCTGGTACATGTGCGGGAGATGGGGTGGTCGGAAGGGCAGACTGGCTACACCACGGGTTGTGGCCAGAATGACTGGCAAAACAAGAAATGGCCTTGTGCCAACGGCCAGGGCTATTTTGGCCGCGGGGCCAAGCAGCTCTCCTATCACTTCAACTACGGCGCCTTCTCCGAGGCGATGTTCGACGGGGATGCCAGCGTACTGCTCAACGATCCCGGCCGGGTTGCCGACTCCTGGCTGAACCTGGCCTCGGCCATCTGGTTCTTCCTGACCCCGCAGGCCCCCAAGCCCGCCATGCTGCATGTGATTGATCGTACCTGGGTTCCCTCCCAGCGCGAGATTGCCGCCGGAATTGGCTATGGCTTTGGCACCACCATCAACGTCATCAATGGTGGTATCGAATGTGGCGAGCAGAATAAAGACAAGGGGCAACCGGTCAACCGCATTCGTTATTGGGAAGGGCTGGCAGCCCATTACGGGATCCCCCTGCTGGCGGATGAAAAAAATACCTGCTGGCAGCAGACCCCTTACGGCAGTCTGAATTTGAACGGTGCCACCGACGTGCTTTATACCAACTGGGATGGCAACTGGAAATATTACGCCGACAGACCCGGTGGTTATTCCTTCGAGTGCGATCTGGTGGGCTTTCAGACCGCTTATTCGGCACTGGTGCCGGGGGATTATGAGAAGTGTGTGACCAATGCCTATGGCTCTCATGCCAGTTGGCCCAAGGTCAGAATTGTCGCCAAGCTGGATCCCGCCCCGGTCGTTCCTTCCCATCCGCCCGTTGGCGATATTCCAGCCTGGGTGGCCAGCAAGGTATATACCGCCGGCAACAAGGTGAGCCATCAAGGCGTCATTTATCAGGCCAAGTGGTGGACGCAAGGCGACGATCCCACCAAGGGGGGACCCTGGGCACCGGCTGCCTGATCAATAATAAGGTTCTCATGTGCAAAGCCTGATCAACAATAAAAATGCCGGGTCTATTCCCGGCACTTTTATTCATGAGGGAGGCGCCAAGATATCGTTGGTGCGGGTACCGCCATCATATGGGGAGTTGATTTGAAATCATGGCTGCTTTATTGATAGCGGCTCCTTTTCATTTCGAGTCCAATATGATCTTCTCTTCAGTGCGACTCTGCCCGGTTTGCCAGCAGCGACTATTTCCATTCAAGGCGACGCTGATCAGCCCCAAACTTAAATTCAATTGCAAGCACTGTGATACCCGGCTTGAGATGTATTAGGTGCGCCGCAGTCCGCTTGTTAATGGGTTGCTGATGAGCGGCTTTCTTATGGTTGCGTTACGGGAAAGCGATGACCTGTTGAGCCTGGCGTTTGGCATCAAGGCGGTGCCCATCTTGCTGCTGATGACCAGTGTGTCGCTGAAAACCAGTGCCCTGAGAGTGTGGCAAGGGGCCCCCGGATCGGCACCGTAGGTCGCGTCTTGGGGCACATCCGCTCATTGCACAGATAAAAAGCGGCCATGGCAGCGTCAGCTGGCGGCCATCAACAGGAGGAGTCGGTCATGAATATCGCCATCCATTTCGAGATCCCGGTACGGGATCTCGCGCGGGCCATCCGTTTCTACGAACGGGTGTTTGGACTCGGACTCGAGCGAGTCAATATCGATGGCAACGACATGGCCCTGTTCCCTCTGGACAACGCGGCTCCCGGTTGCTCGGGAGCTCTGGCCATGGGGGAGAGCTATGTGCCGAGCCTCGATGGCACCCGCATCTATCTGAGGGTGGCGGATATCGAACTGGCCATGGGCCGCGCCCTCGCGGCGGGGGCTCTGGTGCTCTACCCTGTCACTCGGGTGAGCGAGACTATCCGGGTGGCGGAGTGTCGGGACTCCGAGGGCAATCGCATCGCCCTGCAGGAGATGACGGCGGGCTGAGCCTTCACTATCAATCGACAAGGCCAAGGGGCCGGAACCCATATGATGACGATACGTATTGCCACCCCGGCGGATGTCGCCGGGATGTTCGAGGTGCGCACCCAGGTACGCGAGAACCATCTGTCCCTCGCCGAGCTGGCAGAGCTTGGGATCACCCCACAGAGCCTGCCCGCCATGCTGTGCGGTAGCGGATGCGGCTGGGTTGCCTGCGATGAGGGCAGGGTGGTGGCTTTTGCCATGGCGGATGCCGGTGAGGCGACTCTGTTTGCCCTGTTTGTGCGTCAGAGTCATGAGGGCAAGGGGCTGGGACGCCAGCTGATGCAGGCGGCCGAGCACTGGCTGGCGGCACAGGGTTGCCGCGAGGTATGGCTGCTGACGGACGCCGACAGGGCCGTCAGGGCGAATGGGTTTTATCGTCATCTCGGCTGGCGGGATGACGGCATTCAGGACGATGGGCAGGTCCGCTTCACGAAGCCCTTGCCGGAAGTCGTCTGACGAAGCGGAACGGGCGGAACCCGCTCAAGTGAGAGGGAGCAGGCCGAGGCATCGGTCTCTATTTTCAGGAGGCGTTATGGAAGGTCATTGTCTGTGTGGCGGGATCGTCGTCTCGAGCGGCGATCACAAGGAAATCAACCTGTGTCACTGCGCCATGTGTCGGCGCTGGTCCGGTGGGCCCATGTTCGCGGTGCATGGCGGTACCCAGGTCAGCTTCAGGGGACTCACTCCGGTGGCCTACCGCTCCTCCGAGTGGGCGGAGCGCGGCTTCTGCCCGACCTGCGGTACCCATCTCTTCTACCACCTGCTGCCGACGGATGAATACATCCTCTCCGCTGGCCTGTTCCAAGGGGAGGCGTTCGAACTGGCGAGCCAGATCTTCATCGACGAGAAGCCGGACTTTTATGCGCTCGAGAACGACACCCCGACCCTGACCGGTCATCAGGTGTTCGAGCAGTTTGCCCCCAAGCCTTAAAGCAACCCATCGGCTCAGGCCGTGTCACAAGCACGGGAGCCGCGGCCAAGGAGACTGTCATGGATGAACAACCCAAGGTGAAGGGACCCGCCTCTTATTTTCCCTCCATCGAGCAGAAATATGGCCAGCCCATCGCGCATTGGCTGGGGCTGCTGGCAAGCCGGGAAGAGCGAAAACACATGGCACTGGTGGCCTGGTTGAAAGAGGAGCACGGCATGGTGGCTTACTTCCTGGCGCAGGGGTAGCGCATTTTGCTTGCCACTCGAAAAGAAGCGTCGAGGGCAGCGCCCCCTCACTGGTGCCTGCGAGTGAATGTCATAGCAGCGGCAAGCGGGTTGGAGGGGCGCTAGCCTCTAAGGCGAGGCAATGAGAGGAGCAGCAGGATGAAGATAAGCGTCAGCGTCTGGGTGAAGCGCCCCCTTGCCACCGTGTGGCAGTGCTGGAACACCCCCGCCAGCATCATGGCGTGGAACGCCGCCTCCGAGGATTGGCACACCGACAGCAGCCGGGTGGATCTGCGCGTCGGTGGGCGTTTCTGCCACCATATGGCGGCCCGGGATGGCAGCATCGGCTTCGACTTCGAGGGGACCTTCACCGCCGTGGATCCGCCCGGGCTGCTGGATTACGTCATGGACGATGGTCGTGAGGTCCAGGTGCGGTTCAGGGAGGGGGCGGGGGGAACCCGGGTGGAGGAGGTGTTCGACGCCGAATCCGAGCATAGCGAAGGGATGCAACGAGCCGGCTGGCAGAGCATCCTCAACAACTTCAAGCGGTATATGGAAAGCGCGCCCTGAGGCGCGCTTTTTCTGTTTGCCGTTCGGTATGCTTACTCTTCCACGTCCAGCAGCACCAGGATGGCGCTGTCGCCCCCCCACTCGCGGGGGGCCTGGTGAAAGGCGCGCACATTGGGGTGCTGGGCCAGCCAGCTCGGAATGCGCTGCTTGAGGATGTGTTTGCCGATGCCGTGCATCACCGAGGCGACGTGGATGTTCTCTTTTTGACACAGGGTCAGCAGGGCGGCCAACTCCTGTTTCGCCTGGTGCTGGTTCATGCCGTGCAGATCGAGGTAAATTTCCGGCGGATAGCTGCCCCGTTTGAGCTTTTTCAGTTCGAAGGCCGACACATCTTCACGCACGAAACGGGTCGGGCCATCCTCCTCCAGATGGGGCTGGTATTCATCGCTGAAAAAGTGGTCAACCCCAAGCTTTTCGCGGCTCTCACGCAGTTCGCGTTTCTGCTTGACCGGGCGCAAGTCGGCCCTTATGGTATCTTGCTTTATTTTCCGGGTACCTTTGACCGCATCGCGAAACAGCAGGCTTTCCTCGTCTGTGGGTGAGGGCGTTTTTTTCATCAGGTACTCGTCTTGCTCGCTATATAAGAATGCTCGGGCCGGATATTACTCGACTTGGAGGTGGATTTGGACAAGATATTTATCGACGAGGTGGTTGCCGAGATGCACACCATCCAGGACATGTTGCGCTGGGCCATGAGTCGTTTCAACGACGCCGGGATCTTCTACGGACATGGAACCGACAACGCCTGGGATGAGGCCGTGCAACTGGTGCTGCCCGCGTTACATCTGCCGCCGGACGTGGATCCCGGCATGCGCCACTCCCGCCTGACCACCAGCGAGCGCCACCGCATCGCCGAGCTCATCATCCGCCGGGTGCAGGAGCGCGTGCCCGCCGCCTACCTGACCAACAAGGCCTGGTACGCCGGTTGGGAGTTCTATGTGGACGAGCGGGTGCTCATTCCGCGCTCTCCCATCGCCGAGCTGGTGGTGAACCGCTTCGCGCCCTTCCTCAAAGAGGAGCCGACCCGGATCATGGATCTTTGCACCGGCTCCGGCTGCATCGCCATCATCATGGCCCATGAATTCCCCCATGCGGAAGTGGATGCCATCGACATCAGCGTCGATGCCCTGAACGTCGCCGAGCGCAACATCAACGATCACGGCCTCGAGCAGCAGGTGATCCCCATCCGCTCCGACCTGTTCCGCGACCTGCCGGCCGGTGACAAGTACGATCTCATCGTCTCCAACCCGCCCTACGTGGATTCCGAGGACATGTCGGATCTGCCGGACGAGTTCCGCCACGAGCCGGAACTGGCATTGGCCTCCGGCTCCGATGGCCTCAAGCTGACCAAGCGTCTGCTGGCCAACGCTGCCGACTTCCTCAAAGAGGACGGTGTGCTGGTGGTCGAGGTGGGCAACAGCATGATCCACCTGGAAGAGCAGTTCCCCGAGGTGCCCTTCACCTGGGTCGAGTTCGAGAATGGCGGCCACGGTGTCTTCGTGATGACTCGTGCAGAACTCGAGCAATACCAGTCTCATTTCGCGATTTACAAGAGCTAAGCAGGAGCACGCATGGCAGGGAACAGTTTTGGCCAACTCTTTCGGGTCACCACCTTCGGCGAGAGCCATGGTCTCGCCCTTGGCGCCGTGGTCGACGGCTGCCCGCCGGGGCTGGAGATAAGCGAAGCGGATCTGCAAGTCGATCTGGACCGCCGCAAGCCCGGCACCTCCCGCTATACCACCCAGCGCCGCGAGGATGACGAGGTGAAGATCCTGGCAGGGGTGTTCGAGGGCAAGACCACCGGTACCTCCATCGGCCTCTTGATCGAGAACCAGGATCAGCGCTCCAAGGATTACTCCGACATCAAGGACTTGTTCCGCCCGGGCCACGCCGATTACACCTATCACCAGAAGTTCGGCCAGCGCGACTATCGTGGCGGTGGTCGCTCCTCTGCGCGGGAAACCGCCATGCGGGTGGCGGCAGGGGCCATCGCCAAGAAGTACCTCAAGCAGATGCACGGCATCGAGATCGTGGGGTTCCTCTCCCAGCTCGGCCCCATCAAGGCCGAGGCGTTCGATGCATCCCAGATTGAGCAGAACCCCTTCTTCTTCCCGGATGCGGGCAAGCTGGAGGCCCTCGACGAGTACATGCGGGCGCTCAAGAAAGAGGGCAACAGCATCGGTGCCAAGGTGCAGGTCATTGCCCGCAATGTGCCGGTCGGCCTCGGCGAGCCGGTGTTTGACAGGCTGGATGCGGATATCGCCCACGCCATGATGGGGATCAACGCGGTGAAGGGGGTGGAGATCGGTGACGGCTTCGCGGTGGTGGAGCAAAAGGGCTCGGAGCATCGCGACGAGATGACCCCGACCGGCTTTGCCAGCAACCATGCGGGCGGCATCCTGGGGGGGATCTCTTCTGGTCAGGAGATAGTAGTGAGCATGGCGCTCAAGCCCACCTCCAGTATCACGGTACCGGGCAAGACCATCACCACCAGCGGTGAGGCCACCGAGATGATCACCAAGGGTCGCCACGATCCTTGTGTCGGCATCCGCGCCGTGCCCATCGCCGAGGCCATGCTGGCCCTGGTGTTGATGGATCACCTGCTGCGCCACCGTGCCCAGAATCAGGGCGTGCTGACCCAGACCCCCCAGCTGCGTTGAGCGTCCCGCCGGCGTACCGGCTGATCGTTGCAGTGAAAGAAAGAAGGCGGCCCCAGGGCCGCCTTCTTGTTGTTGCATCATATCTTGCAAAGGATCAGACATCCGAGTCGGGGAAACGGGTATTGTCGAAGCGGCAACGAGGGGCGCTCAGGGTGGGGACAAGATGGCGCTGCGTGTTGATGGCCATATCGATGCGGGCCAGGGCTGCCGTGCTGAGGGCCCCTTTGGCGATGATCAGGCTGACCGGTTGCCGATGCAGCAGCAACTGGCACTGGATCTGCTCCTGTACCCCCAGCTGGGTCAACCGGTGCTGGGCGTGCTGCCACTCCATGATGACCCCATCGAGGCGCCGGGCCAGCAGCAGCTCGAGGAGTTTGTCATCCGAATTGTATTCCCGCGCCAGTTTGAGTGAGGGGCACGCCTCGGTCAGCGGGGTAGGGCGGGTGCCACGCAGCTTGCCAAGGCGCAGTCTCGTCTGCTGGCAGAGATCGGCGAAACGGGCAATTCCCTGCCAGCGATCGGGGGCTTCCTGCGTTCCCTGATGGCTCAGCAGCACGAAGCTGGCATGCCGATAAGGGACGGAAAAGTGGGCAAACTGGCGCCGCTCCGGGGTATCCATCGCCCCCATAGCCATGTCCAGTTGCTGGCGTTCGATCAGGTGCAAGGCCCGCGCCCAGGGGATGTCCCGAAACTCGGGAGAGAGGCCCGCCTCCTGCAGGATCTGGCGGGTCAGCCGAATGTCCACGCCATCGAGATGTCCATCGGCCTCGCGCTGGCTGAAGGGGGGCCAGTGGCTCCAGGCCACCGACAGCGTCTCCTGGGCGGAAAGAGGCAAACTCAGGCCTAGCCAGATCAGCGTCGACACCAGTGCCCGTGGCATGGCGCGCCTTGTATTGATGCCAGTCAACCAGAACCTCCTGTTCCGTTGGATGTCGAGACCCTTGTCAGCGAGGCAGGTGTCAGACCTGGCTCACACAGGTAACTGCGTCGTCATTCTGCCCGTGGCCACGGGCTTTTTCCAGTCGTGCTGGGAGGGGGGTCACATTTTTCTCGTGTAACTGTGACAACTCCGTTAAACTGCGCCTCTATTCTTTCCCCTTTGCTCTGCTCCCCGGGGAAATCGTGTTTTCTTCATAGGCCCGGACCCTGTGAGATGGCATCGGCTCAGCAGAGGAGCCCCACCACAACTTCCCGGCGCCACTATCCCTAGCAGGTAATTATGAGTTTTACTTCCCTCGGTCTGGCCGAACCCTTGTTGCGTGCCGTTGCCGAGCAAGGCTATGACACTCCTTCTCCCATCCAGCAGCAAGCGATCCCCGCCGTATTGGCCGGTCGTGACCTGATGGCCGCCGCCCAGACCGGGACCGGCAAGACAGCGGGCTTCACCCTGCCCATGCTGCAGCGTTTGACCGAGAGCAAGCGCAAGGTTTCCCCGAACCGCATCCGTGCCCTGGTGCTGACACCGACCCGCGAGCTGGCCGCCCAGGTGGGCGAGAGCGTGCGCAACTACGGCAAGCACCTGCCAATTCGCAGCCATGTCGTCTTTGGCGGCGTGAGCATCAACCCGCAGATGATGGCGACCCGCCGTGGTCTGGACGTACTGGTGGCCTGCCCGGGTCGCCTGATGGATCTTTACAACCAGAACGCCGTGAAGTTCGACGAAGTCGAGATCCTGGTGCTGGACGAAGCGGATCGCATGCTCGACATGGGCTTTATCCGCGACATCCGCCGCATCCTGGCCCTGCTGCCGAAGAAGCGTCAGAACCTGCTGTTCTCCGCCACCTTCGCCGACGAGATCCGCGAGCTGGCTACCGGCCTCTTGGACAACCCGGCGGTGATCGAAGTGACCCCGCGCAACAGCACCGCCGAGCGTATCGAGCAGCTGGTACACCCCTGCGACAAGGCCAACAAGATTGCACTGCTGAGCCACCTGGTCACCAGCAACAACTGGCAGCAGGTGCTGGTGTTCACCCGCACCAAACACATGGCCAACCGGGTAGCCGAGACCTTGGACAAGAACGGCGTCAGCGCCGCCGCCATCCATGGCAACAAGAGCCAGGGTGCCCGTACCCGCGCCCTTGCCGGTTTCAAGGATGGCAGCGTCAAGGTGCTGGTGGCGACCGACATCGCCGCTCGTGGTCTTGACATCGACAAGTTGCCACAAGTGGTCAACTTCGAGCTGCCGAACGTGGCGGAAGACTATGTGCACCGCATCGGCCGTACCGGTCGTGCTGGCGCCGCCGGTCACGCCATCTCTCTGGTGGCGGCCGATGAGGGCAAACTCATCAAGGCCATCGAGCGCCTGACCAAGCAGAACATCCCCTGCGAGCAGGTGGCGGGTTTTGAAGCGTCCCGCGAGACCCTGGACAACATCGCCCGTGGCATCGGTGCGCCTCTTCGCAAAGAGCCCCGCGATCCGAGTGAGCAGCGCCGTGCGCCGCGCCCGCAGGGTCAAGGCCAGCGCCAGGGTGCCGGCCGTTCCGGCAATGGTGGCAACGGCGGCGGTGCCCGCTCCGGTAACGGTGGCAAGCCCAAGCCCCAGGGCGGCCAGCGCCCGGCTGACGGTGCCGCCAAACCGGCTCAGGCCCGTCGCCCTCGTCGCGCCAGCCACAACCAGTAAGAACCGGGTGGGGATGCTTTCTCCCCTCGATAAGGTTGTCAACGTGCGCTGATGCAAAGCCCTGCCAGATCTGGCAGGGCTTTTTCATTGTCTGACCGGGCGCCAGGCGCCCCGCCTCGCAGTGGTTCTCTCATCAATGTTTCACCGTTCGGTCATCCCGGTGTCATCTGGCCGGGGCAGGCTGCCCCTATCGACAGGCGGCCAAAATCCGCCGGTCACCATGGGCCAACGCCTCGTCAAAGGAGCATCTTATGACCAGCTGGGTAATGTGGGAGATCTGGTGGAGCCGGATGTGGGGTGGGTCTGCGCTGGGGCAGACAACCGAATATGAGTACGACGCCGAGGTGGCCCATGAGCCATCCCGCCTGCCGGTGGAGCTGATTGCCGAGGGCAGGGCGACACGTCCCTATCCGCCAAGGCCGCGGGGCTAGCCGTCACAGCGTAAAGGCAACGTTAAAATAGCCGCAACTGCTCGTTGGGGCGGATAAAACGCTCCGTATTGAGTGGAATGTGGCGCTTTCCAAGGGCGAGGCGCCTGCTGACAAGCTTGAAACGCTGGGACAGCAGGTCTGCAAATTGCCCCTCACCGCGCATGCGGGTGCCGAAGGCGGGGCTGTTGAGGGAGCCGCCCCGGCTTGCCCGCAACTGATTCAGGATGGCCTCTTTCTGCCCGGGATAGTACTCATCCAGCCAGTCACTGAACAGGGTGGTGAGCTCGTGGGGCAGGCGCAGCAGTATGTAGTCGGCGCAGCCAGCCCCCGCGGCCACGGCGGACTTGATGATCTGTTCGAGCTCGGGTTCGTTGAGGCGGGGGATCATGGGGGCGGCCAGCACCCCGACCGGTACGCCGGCCCCGGCCAGCTTCTCGATCACCTTCAGACGCCCGGCACCGCTACTGGCCCTGGGCTCCAGCTGTCTCCTCAGGGTGTCGTTGAGGGTGGTGACCGATACCATCACCTGGCAGAGTCCCTCCTTCGCCAGTTCCCCCAGCAGATCGAGATCCCGCAATATCATGGCGCTCTTGGTAATGATCCCCACCGGATGGCGGTGGGCCAGCATCACCTCCAGTAGCGCGCGGGTGAGGCGATAGTGTTGCTCGATGGGTTGGTAGGGATCGGTGTTGGCGCCGAGCACTATGGTCTGAGGCTGATAGCTCGGCTTGGCAAATTCCCGGCGCAGCAGGGCGGCGGCATTGAGCTTGGCAAACAACTTGGTCTCAAAGTCGAGGCCCGGCGAGAGTTCCAGATAGGCGTGGCTGGGTCTCGCGTAACAGTAGATGCAGCCGTGCTCACAGCCCTGATAGGGGTTGATGGAGCGCCCGAAAGGCACATCCGGTGAGAGGTTGTGGCTGATGATGCTCTTGGCCTCGATCTCCTGCACCTGGGTCTGGATGGCCTGGGTGCCAAACGCCGGCTCCCACTCCTGGGTCTGCCAGCCATCGTCGACGGCGTCTACCCGAGGGCCGCTGAATCTGTGATCGACATTGTGGCTGCTGCCGCGTCCCGCCATCTCGTCATACCAATACTGTTTATATATACAGTTATTGTGGCGGCAATGGGGCGAGAGTGCAAGCCACGCTGATCGGGCGCTATCTAAAACTGCATCGCAAATAAATCTCCTGCTTGATCTGTCGCTACATTTCGTTTACATAGACGAAATGCGAACTGGATCACGGAAATCATCATGAAACCCACTGCCTCACGCTGGCTCTTTATCGGTGTCATCGGCCTGGTCATCTGGCGCCTGATCCCGCTCTCCACCGAGCAGGAGATGGCGGCGGCGAACCGTGCCTGGCGAGTGGGCCATCTCGAGGAAGCGACCCGGATCTGGCAGCCGCTGGCGGAGCAGGGCCAGCCCAGGGCCCAGGCCCTGATGGGCTGGAGCTTCGAGGTGGGGCAGGGGAGCGAGCAGGATCTGGATCGCGCCCTTGCACTCTATCGCCAGTCCGCCGAGGCGGGGGATGCCTTTGGCCAATACCGGCTTGGGGAGCTTTACCTGCGCGGGGTCGGGGTGCCGCGGGATCTGCACCTCGCGTTTCAGTGGATGGAGCGGGCTGCCCGCAACGGGGACGTGCCCGCCATGCTGAAAGTAGGGGTTCTGCACCTGATGGGGGTCAATGGCCGGGTGGAGATGGGAGAGGCCAAGCAGTGGCTCTATCAGGCCTCCCAGAGAGGCAACAAGCTGGCACTCAAGGTATTGCAGGAGCTGGCCCTGGCCGAGGAGGGGCGCAGCGAATTTGACTTCAACTGGCAACCCTTGCTCGGCACCTCCTGAGTCAAACTCCTCGACATCACCTTCTTACCTGGATGCGGCAAGAGCAGGGAGTATTCATGCCGTTAGTGGGTCGTGGTACTGAAACGAGAAGCTGTGCAGCCGCGTTTTCAATCCGGCGGGATCCCGGATGACGATGGTGCCCCTTTCCGTCCTGATGGCCCCCTGCTCTGACAGGACATGCAAAATTTCGTTCAGTCTGGGGCGGCTGATGCCCACGATGTGGCTGAGAGTTTGCTGGGTGATCTTGATGCGGCTTTCGACGTCATTGGGCGGGGCCGCCTTGTTGGCCAGTTCCAGCAGCACATAAATGATCCTGGAGCTCAACGACAGCAGTGTATTGCTGCCAGTCTGCACCAGGATCCGCCCTATGTGCTGGGCGATGAAGAATAGGAGCTGGTATCCCTCGGGATGGCGGTTCAGCCATGACTCCACCTTTTTCTTGGGGAATAGCACCAGTTCGGTGGGGGTGATGGCCTCGTAGATACCCGGGGTGGAGATCGCATGGATTGACTGGATACCAAACCAGCAGCCATGACCATGGAGCATGCCAAGGGAGGCATCCATGTTTTCACTGAAGGTATAGCCGGTGAGACAGCCGGAGCGGATATACACGATACCGGGTAATCCATCATTCAATCTCTTGAGGTCCAGCGGCTCAGCCATATCGATGAAGTCATCGCGAAGCTGAGGGGGCAAGGGGCAGGGCCATCGAATGTCGGTCGCCAACTCCCCACGCCAGTCACGTTGTTTCGTACTCATCCACGCTTTCCTTGTTCTATCGAGATAACCGACAGCGTTATTCATCCGGGATATTATCGCCAATGTTCTTCAAAGAACAGAGCTTCCCTTTATGGATTGTTAATATATGAAAGTGCCATCATGTAAAACAATAAAATAAACCTAATCCTTATGCCGGAGCATTTAATAAAGAAACATGGAGTGTTCATTGTTTTGCCAGATGGAACGTTCTGATGTCAGACCATTCTGGAGTAGCGATGCAACCCAAAAAAACATTCATTATTAGTCAGCAACAAGACAGTCTCGTACATTATTGTTCTACATTCACCGATGATATTAATTGTTTCGATGACTGCCTGGCGGCATATATGTCCATGGCTGATATGGGCTGGCCTGATATCGTCATGTGTGACTTTAACACCAGGGACAGCCATGTCGTGAAATTCCTTCATGCATTCTCTGAGGTAAAGAAATGGACTGGCGTTATTTTATTGTCAGAGACTCACCATGACATTTTGCCGTCGATAATCGACATGCTGCGATTGAATCAGGTGGATGTCCGGTTGTTATCCGGCCACATGGCGGATGATGGAGTGCTGGTTTGCACGCTGCAGAGCCTGCTGATGATGCAAGGGATGAATGTGGACAAGCCGGTGTTGGCGTTTGAACCGACGAGAGTGCAACTGCTCGAGGCGTTATCCTGCGGGCACATTCAACCCTATTTTCAGCCCCAGATAACCATTCACAATGGACGATTGATGGGGGCTGAGGCCCTTGCCCGCTGGGAACATGCCGATCTCGGCCTGCTGGCTCCGGCGCAGTTCATGGATGCAATACGTCGCCATGATTTGTTGAATCGGCTGAGCGAGGTCATCCTGGATGCCTCACTGCAATTTGCGAAAAAATGGTGTGATGCCAACCATGAGATCCGGGTGTCGGTCAATGTCTCGGCGGATCAGATCGCCGATGAACATTATCCGGAACGGGTCGTCTCGTTGCTGGCAAAGTACCGATTGCCTTCATCTTGCCTGTGCATCGAGATCACTGAGGATGAGCGCCATCAATATGCTTCCCGCACGCTGGCAGGCGCTGCCCGCCTGCGCCTGCATGGCATAGCGCTCTCGCTCGACGACTTCGGGAAGGGGCATGCATCCCTATTCAACCTGATCCGCAATCCGGTGACCGAGTTGAAGATTGATCGCGCCTTTATCAGTCGAATGCTGGACGATCCTCGCCACTATGCAGCGGTGAAAACCTCCATCTCGATAGCCCAAAGCCTGGGGCTGCAGACAGTCGCGGAGGGGGTTGAAAACATCGATCAGATCCATGCACTCAAAGCACTGGGCTGTCACTGCATGCAAGGGTTTTATTTTTCACCCGCCATATCATCACGCCATTTCTACAATTGCTGGAGTTAGCCTGATGAGAGAGAAAATTATCGATGCCATCGCCACGGGTGATGAGACATTTGTATCATCGGTCCTGACTACCGAAGACGCTGAACTGCAATACAATGACTTTTTGGGTACCCGGCTGGCTAAATTGAGCAAGTTCTGCATGCTCTCTTTTATCATCGCCAATCTGTTCTTTCTCGCCTTGGCAGGGGCAAGGTTGTCTTATTTACATGCCAATGACATGCTGATATTAAATCCCGCAGCATGGATACCATTTGAGCAAAGCAAGGTCGATATATTCTCTTTTTTGTTGGCCTCGGTTGCATATGTGGTCTTTTTATTCAGACCGGGTGGAGTGACGTCCCGGGAAGGCCATTTGACCTGCATCATCATACCTCACCAAAAACTATTCACATCACTCGTCTATGTTGTCGGCCTGGCCTGGATGTGGGTGCTGCACCTGCATCACAACATGGTGTCTGTCGCCCCGATGGGATATTCATTGCTGCCCGTATTGAGTGTGGTGCTGCCATTATCGTTTATCTGTGCCATGGTCACGTTGCCTTTTTATAGCGTCGCAATGTTGGCCGCGCTGCTGGTAGCCAATATGCGCCCTGTGGTTGAGCTGGATATCGGGTTGTTTGTCATCAACCTCGCATTCTTGATGCTGTTCGTCATCGGCGTTGTGGCCTTGGCGTATTACGTCCTCACCGTCATTGTGAGGCTCGAGTATCAACATTTTCTGCTGACCAAGAAGGTCGTGGGGCGACTCAATCTCGATCCCTTGCTGGCGATCAGCAACCGGCGGATGTTTTTCACCCGGCTTGAGAAACGGTTATCCAGAAAGCGGGCGGGGGAGAGGCCAGGGTGTCTCATGATGATCGATGTGGATCACTTCAAAAAGTACAACGACAGCTATGGTCATGCCGAGGGGGACACCTGTTTGCAACTCATCAGTCAGGGTCTGTTGGAGTGTACGCGGGATGACATGGATCTGGTGGCGCGTTATGGGGGGGAAGAGTTCTGCGTCTACCTCGACGGGGCGTCTTGCGTTGAAGCTGAGATCGTTGCAGCCAGGATTGGCCGCTGGATGCGAGAACAGGCCATTCCCCACCGATCATCGACCGTGTCTGAGCATGTTACGTTGAGTATCGGGATTGCCGAATGCCGCCTCGATGAGCCTCCGGCGGCAAGCTGCGAGCGAGCGGACAAGGCCCTCTATCAGGTGAAAGCGCGGGGCCGCAATGGCTTTCTCATCTCGCTAGGGTGAATCATGTCTGCCATGGGCGCGAACGCCTCATGGCAGAGGCTCAGGCCTGTTTGATCTCGCCGGGCTCGCTCTCTTGCTGCGGGTTCCAGGCCAGCGCCTCTTCCAGCGGCATGGGTTTGGCATAGACATAACCCTGGATGAGATAGACGCCGTGTTTGGTGAGGTAATCGAGCTGCGCCTGATTCTCCACTCCTTCTGCAATCATCTCCATCTTGGATTCGTGGCCGAAGGCGATGATGGCATCCAGCACGGTGCGCTTGAAATCCTGGGTGCCTATGGTGTCGACGAACATCTTGTCGATCTTGATGCTGCGGATCCCCAACTGCTGCAGATAGGCGAATCCCCCGTAACCGGTGCCAAAGTCGTCGATCTTGAAGTGATATCCCCGCAGTCCCAGCTTGGCTATCTCGCGTGCTGCGACCTTGATATTGGTGATGGGAAGGCGTTCGGTGAGCTCGAACGTCAACCTGTCCGGGCTTGGCCACTTCACTTTGGCCAGCATATCCAGCAGATAGCGCTGTTCAAGATGGTCAGCGACCAGGTTGACACTGACCCAGCGAGGCGGGGGCAGGTGCGCCAGATCGTCCACCACCTTGAGCACGAGCTGTTCGGTAATGGGGACGATCAATCCCTGTTGCTCCGCATAATCGATGAACATGGCGGGGGAGATGAACCCCTTGCCTCGCTGCCAGCGAATGAGTGCCTCATAGCCCACCACTTCTTGGGTGCGAGAGTCGACGATCGGTTGATAGAAGGGAATGAATTCTCTTCGCTGGAGCCCAAGTTTGAGCAGGCCGCTCAGGGAATTGCGATAGTTGCGCAGCAACCAGTAGGCGAGGGTCAACAACAGGCCGAGGAGGATGGCGCTAGGCAACCCGTAGCCGCGCAACTTCATGGCGACATAGTGGCGCAGTTCATTGCCGGCCGACAGGGTTTGATCCACCTTGTTGCGTTGGTCGAATGAGGAGACCGACAGTCGGTCCGGTTGCGTCTTGATGGCGGCATTGCCACGGGGGAAGTAGAGGTGCTCGCGCGCGGGATCCATGTGGGAGAATTCGAGGTAGAAGCAGTCGGGGCAGGGGCTTTGCATCAACTCATGGGCCCAGCTGCTGTCGAGTGCCCAGTAGGCCAGATTACCGCTACGTTTGGAGTAGATCAGCGTCTCCTGCTCGGTGTCAAAGGCTCCAGTGGTGGCTGTGACACTGTAATTCTGCCCATTGGGTAGATCCTTGATGTCTTCCAAAATGGCCAATCCGGGTCCCATGGTGGAGCAGCTCTTGCCATTGGCCGTATAAATGCCGGCGAAGCGGATATGACGACTGTAGTAGGCCGGGTCCCGCAGCAGTGCCATGTCGGTGGGTCCGCAGTCAAACTTGAAACTTGCAAGCTGGGTTCGCACGCTCTCGTTCAATAGTTGAGTACGTTCGTTTTGATAGGCCCGCAGCTCCTGCTCTTTATCGATAAGCAGATAGCGGCTGATAGGGGTAATGAGGAGCGGGCTCAGGGCAACGACCAGCAGCAGGGGGGTCAGCAACAGCGCCAACGAGATCCAGAAGGAAGAGTATTTCGACATGCAGATCGTCCTTATGCGCGATGTCAGGGTCAATTGAACACTATTTTTGGCTACCCATTTGTAGCACCATACCCTGTCAATGGCTGCCAATTTTTGACCAGCATGCATCATCACCCTTGTCCGTGTTGTGACGTCTGATACAATCCCCCACTGTTCCTATGAATGACGGGCCTAGCACGGCCACGACCGTGCGTATCACCCTTGTACTAACCGTATTGTGAACGGTGAAACACCGTGGTGAGTTGCCACTCATTCGAGGACTCTCCCAATCTGCATGTGACCTTTGGTACGGGTCACCACTGTATAAGGAAACTCACGATGCCAATCATTACTCTGCCTGACGGCAGTCAACGTCAATTTGCCCAGGCCGTTTCCGTCATGGACGTCGCCGCGGACATCGGTCCCGGTCTCGCCAAGGCGTGCATTGCCGGTCGGGTGAACGGTGAACTGGTGGATGCCTGCGAGTTGATCGAAACCGATTCCTCCCTCGCCATCATCACCGCCAAAGACGAAGAGGGTCTGGACATCCTGCGCCACTCCTGTGCGCACCTGCTCGGCCATGCCATCAAGCAGCTCTGGCCCCAGACCAAGATGGCCATCGGTCCCGTCATCGACAACGGTTTTTATTACGACATCGATCTTGACCGCACCCTGACCGACGAAGATCTGGCAGCCCTGGAAGAGCGCATGCTGGCGCTGGCTGCCAAGGATTACGACGTCATCAAGAAGAAGGTCTCCTGGCAGGAAGCGCGCGACGTGTTCGAAACCCGCGGCGAGACCTACAAGGTCGAGATCCTGGATCAGAACATCGCTCGTGATGACCAGCCTGGTCTGTATCATCACGAAGAGTACATCGACATGTGCCGCGGCCCCCACGTGCCGAACATGCGTCACTGCCACCACTTCAAGTTGCAGAAGATGTCCGGTGCCTACTGGCGCGGCGACTCCAACAACAAGATGCTGCAGCGCATCTACGGTACCGCCTGGGCCGACAAGAAACAGCTCAAGGCCTACCTGCAGCGTCTGGAAGAGGCCGCCAAGCGGGATCACCGCAAGATTGGCAAGCAGCTTGACCTCTACCACATGCAGGAAGAAGCCCCCGGCATGGTGTTCTGGCACAACGACGGCTGGACCATCTTCCGCGAGCTGGAGACCTTCATCCGCGGCAAGCTCAAGGAGTACGACTATCAGGAGGTGAAAGGCCCCTTCATGATGGATCGCGTGCTGTGGGAGCGTTCCGGTCACTGGGAGAAATACGCCCAGGCCATGTTCACTACCCAGTCCGAAAACCGCGAGTACGCCATCAAGCCGATGAACTGCCCGGGTCACGTGCAGATCTTCAACCAGGGTCTGAAGTCCTACCGCGATCTGCCCCTGCGCATGGCCGAGTTCGGCTCCTGCCACCGCAACGAGCCGTCCGGTTCTCTGCACGGCCTGATGCGGGTGCGCGGCTTCACCCAGGATGACGCTCACATCTTCTGTACCGAAGATCAGATCATGGAAGAGGTCTCGGCCTGTATCCGCATGGTCTACGACGTCTATGGCACCTTCGGCTTCGAGAACATCGTGGTCAAGCTCTCCACCCGTCCCGAGCAGCGCATCGGCTCCGATGAAGCCTGGGATCGCGCCGAAGCCGCCCTGGCAGAAGCCCTGGTGCTGAACGGTCTGAAATACGATCTGCAGCCGGGTGAGGGGGCCTTCTACGGTCCCAAGATCGAATTCACCCTGCACGATTGTCTTGATCGTGCGTGGCAGTGTGGTACCGTGCAGCTCGATTTTGCCTTGCCGGGCCGTCTTGGCGCCACTTATGTGGGCGAAGACAACGAGCGCCACGTCCCCGTGATGATCCACCGTGCCATTCTGGGCTCCCTCGAGCGCTTCATCGGGATCCTGACCGAAGAGTACGCCGGTCTGTTCCCGACCTGGTTGGCGCCGACCCAGGCGGTGGTGATGAATATCACGGATGCTCAGGCCGATTATGCGGTGAAAGTAGCCAAGGCATTGAATGATGCGGGCCTTCGCGCAAAAGCGGACTTGAGAAATGAGAAGATTGGCTTTAAAATCCGCGAGCATACTTTGAAGCGAGTACCTTTCATGCTGGTCTGCGGCGATAAAGAAGTAGAAGCCGGTAAGATTGCAGTACGGACTCGTAAAGGGGCTGACCTGGGGACTTATCCTGTTGAAGAGCTGATTGCTCTGTTGACCCAGGAAGTTCAGACCCGCGGACAAAAGAAAGTGGAGGAATAAGCTATAAAAGGCGGAAAAAAACTGGGCAAGCAACCGCAAGCCCGCGCTCACCGGATCAATGAAGAGATCCGTCTGAAAGAAGTTCGTCTGACCGGTCTGGATGGTGAAGCCATTGGCATCACCTCCATCCAGGATGCACTGAACTTGGCCCTTGAGGCCGGAGTGGATCTGGTCGAGATCAGTCCTAACGCTGAGCCGCCCGTTTGCCGGATCATGGATTACGGCAAATTCCTCTACGAAAAGAGCAAGACCACCAAAGAACAGAAGAAAAAGCAGAAAGTCGTCCAGGTCAAGGAGATCAAATTCCGTCCTGGCACTGACGAAGGCGACTATCAGGTAAAACTACGCAACCTGGTTCGCTTTCTGGAAGACGGGGACAAGGCGAAGGTCACCCTGCGCTTCCGTGGTCGTGAGATGGCCCACCAGGATCTTGGTATCAAGGTACTGGAGCGAGTCAAAACCGATCTGGAAGAGTTGGCCGTAGTCGAATCGTTCCCGAAAGTCGAAGGCCGTCAAGCTGTGATGGTTCTCGCACCTAAGAAGAAATCTTAAGGCCCACAAGAAATTGACTCATGGGGCCCGCCTCATGAGTCGGTTCGCCTTGCGATTTTGTTGTCACTCACAATGCGGAGTATGAAATGCCGAAGATGAAAACCAACCGGGGCGCCGCAAAGCGCTTCAAGAAGACTGGCTCAGGTCGCTTCAAGTGCAAGCACAACCACCTGCGTCACATCCTGACCAAGAAGAGCAGTAAGCGTAAGCGTAAGCTGGGGCCGAAGTTCATGGTTTCTGCTGCCGACCACAAACGTGTTGTCGCTTGTCTGCCGTACGCATAAGGGGGATGTGAAAAATGCCAAGAGTTAAACGTGGTGTGACCGCTCGCGCTCGTCACAAGAAAGTAATGAAAGCCGCCAAGGGTTACTACGGCGCCCGTTCCCGTGTCTACCGCGTAGCGGTACAAGCGGTAACCAAAGCTGGTCAGTATGCCTACCGTGACCGTCGTCAGAAGAAGCGTCAGTTCCGTCAGCTGTGGATCGCGCGTATCAACGCTGCTGCCCGTCAGAACGGTCTGTCCTACAGCCGTCTGATCAACGGTCTGAAGAAGGCTTCTATCGAGATCGATCGCAAGATCCTGTCCGATATCGCCGTTCACGACAAGTTGGCTTTCACCGCCCTGGTTGAAAAGGCTAAAGCAGCGCTGGTTTAATCCGGTTCTGTTATGAAAGATAAAAGGAGGCTTCGGCCTCCTTTTTTGTTGGGCGCCTCCCTGCGTGGGAGTCACCTGTGGTCATCGCTTGTCGCGTCGATACCAGGCTGCCGACTCGTGAATTTGGCGGCCTGCGCTTCCTGCCTTCATCCTGGACTCATCATTTATGCTGCCTGTCGCGCAGTTAAATAGTCGATTTACCCACTCCTTTCTGTTCCGCTGTTTGTTTCCGTTGTTTTTCCGTTCTGTAGTGGCATTGTCATCCATTCTTTACATTCTTGATGTGTCAATCGCTGTTATTGTTTCTGTAAACAGTTGATTGAAAAACAATATTAAGTAACTGTATGTCGACTAGAATGTGTGGGCGAGAAAAACAAGCGTTTGCAACAAGGAGTGTCTATGAAATACACGCAACGAAAAATGAAACCTCTTTTCATCAAGTTGGTGCTGGCCGGTCTGGTCACGAGCTTGTCCTTGCCGAGCCTGGCCGCCGAGGATCTGCGCAAGGAGGCCGCGGCCGCCACCCAGGCCGCCAACGACAAGCTGTTGACCGAGCTGCCATTTGCCGACAAGACCGACTTCGAGAATGCCAACAAGGGCTTCATCGCCGCCCTGCCGTCAGCCCCCATCAAGGGGGAGGCGGGCAACCTCATCTGGGATCCGCAGAAGTACGGTTTCATCAAGGAGGGGCAGAAGGCCCCCGCGACCGTCAACCCCAGCCTCTGGCGCCAGTCCCAATTGATCAACATCAGCGGCCTGTTCAAGGTCACCGATGGGATTTATCAGGTGCGTAACTTGGATTTGTCCAACATGACCATCATCGAGGGCAAGGAGGGGCTTACCCTGGTTGATCCCCTGGTTTCTGCCGAAACCGCCAAGATAGCCCTGGATCTCTACTACGAGCATCAGGGCAAGAAGCCGGTCAAGGCCGTGATCTATACCCACAGCCACGTGGATCACTACGGCGGCGTGCGCGGCGTAGTTGACGAGGCCGATGTGAAGACCGGCAAGGTGAAGATCTACGCACCGGATGGTTTCATGGAGGCGGCGGTCGCCGAGAACATCATGGCGGGCAACGTCATGAGTCGCCGTGCCAGCTACATGTATGGCAACCTGCTGCCGGCGGACGAGAAGGGCCAGGTCGGGGCCGGTCTTGGGACCACCACCTCGGCGGGGACCGTGACCCTGATCGCCCCCACCAACATCATCACCAAGACGGGCCAGAAAGAGGTCATCGACGGGTTGACCTATGAGTTCATGATGGCGCCGGGCTCGGAAGCGCCGTCCGAGATGCTCTGGTTCATCGAGGAGAAGAAGGCCATCTCCGCCGCCGAGGATGCGACCCACACCCTGCACAACACCTACTCCCTGCGCGGCGCCAAGATCCGTGAGCCGCTGCCCTGGTCCAAGTACCTGAACCAGGCGCTCTCCATGTGGGGTGACAAGGCCGAGGTCATGTTCGCCCAGCACCACTGGCCTACCTGGGGCAACAAGGAGGTCACCACCCTGCTCAAATCCCAGCGTGATCTCTATCGCTACATCAACGATGAGACCCTGCGTCTGGCCAACATGGGCTACACCCGCGACGAGATCGCCGAGCAGTTCAAGCTGCCGGATACCCTGGCCAACACCTGGGCCAACCGCGGTTACTACGGTTCCATCAGTCACAACGTGAAGGCGACCTATGTGCTCTATCTCGGCTGGTTTGACGGCAACCCGGCGACCCTGAACGAGCTGAGCCCGACCGAGTCGGCCAAGAAGTACGTGGAGTTCATGGGCGGTGCCGACGAGGTGCTGAAGAAAGCCAAGGCCTCCTACGACAAGGGTGAGTACCGCTGGGTGGCTCAGGTGGTGAAACACGTGGTGTTCGCCGATCCGAGCAACAAGGCGGCCAAGGAGCTCGAAGCCGATGCCCTTGAGCAGATGGGTTATCAGGCCGAGTCCGGCCCGTGGCGCAACTTCTACCTGACCGGTGCCAAGGAGCTGCGCAGCGGCGTCACGCCGCTGCCGACCCCGAACACCGCGAGCCCGGATACGGTACGCGCCATGTCGCTCGACATGTTCTTCGATTACCTGGCGGTGCGCCTGAACGGGCCCAAGTCCGGCGCAGCCAAGGCGGTACTGAACTTCGACTTCGGCGATACCGGTGGCAAGTACAAGGTGGAACTGGAGAACGGGGTGCTGAACCACACCGCCAACAGCGAGGCCAGCAACGCCGATACCACGATCGCCCTGTCACGGGATACCCTGAACAACCTGATCTTGAAGCAAACCACCCTGGAAAAAGCCGTCGCGGCAGGGGATGTGAAGATCAGCGGCAATGCCGACAAACTCAAGGAAGTGCTGGGTTATCTGGACAACTTCGAGTTCTGGTTCAACATTGTGACGCCTTGATAAGGCTTGAGCGTCCGCTCGTCACACCAGGCGTGGTCATCAGGACCACGCCTTTTTTGTCTCTGGGGTCATGGTTTGGCCGAGCGTGAAGGGAACAGGGGCGGCGGCGTACCTTTATGTCGCGCCAGCGCCGGGCGACGGTGCCCTTGTGCCGATAACATGATCGCCATCACATTGATTTGGCTTTAAATTTTGAGTCATGTCGGCGACAGCCCGGAGAAGGGATACCGAGCCTTGCCGGATCAGGGGGAGGGGATGGTGTTGTTCTGGGTCATAACAAAATGATTTCTCGGGAGAAAAGCCCACCTTAACTATGGTCAGCCGAGGCCATTTTTTTGTATTATCGCCCTCTTGACCTTATTTAGCCTAAAGGCTCCTGTTCCGGGAGTGGTGACGAGGAAGACATGCAACAGCTTGAAGAAGTAGTCGGCCAGGCCAAGGCCGAAATTGAGGGCGTGAGCGACATTGCGACCCTCGACGAGATCCGGGTCAAATATCTGGGTAAAAAAGGCTTTTTTACCGAGCAGATGAAGGGCCTCGGGGCACTCACTGCCGAGGAGCGTCCCGCCGCGGGGGCCGTGATCAACCAGGCCAAGCAGCAGGTTCAGGATGCCCTGAACGCGCGCCGTGAAGCTCTGGAAGTCGCCGTGCTGAACCAGAAGCTGGCTGCCGAGACCATCGACATCAGCCTGCCGGGCCGTCGTATCGAAAACGGCGGTCTGCACCCGGTGACCCGCACCATCGAGCGCATCGAGCGCCTGTTTGGCGAGATGGGCTTCAAAGTGGAGCGCGGTCCCGAAATCGAAGATGGCTTCCACAACTTCGATGCCCTGAACATCCCGGCTCATCACCCGGCCCGCACCGATCACGATACCTTCTACTTCAATCCGGACCTGATGCTGCGCACCCACACCTCTGGCGTGCAGATCCGCACCATGGAGCATCAGCAGCCGCCGATCCGCATCATTGCCCCGGGCCGGGTCTATCGTAACGATTACGACATGACCCACACCCCCATGTTCCACCAGGTCGAAGGGCTGTTGGTAGACGAACATGCCAGCTTTACCGAGCTCAAAGGCATATTGCACGACTTCTTGCGCAATTACTTCGAAGAAGATCTCACCATCCGCTTCCGTCCCTCTTACTTCCCGTTCACCGAGCCGAGCGCCGAAGTGGACGTGATGGGCAAGAATGGCAAGTGGCTGGAAGTGCTGGGCTGCGGCATGGTGCACCCGAACGTGCTGCGTTCGGTGGGCATCGATCCGGAAAAATACTCCGGCTTTGCCTTCGGCATGGGCGTCGAACGTCTGACCATGCTGCGCTACGGGGTCAACGACCTGCGTGCCTTCTTCGAAAACGACCTGCGCTTCCTCAAGCAGTTCAAGTAAGGGCGAGAGAACATGAAATTCAGTAAATCCTGGGTGATGGAGTGGGTCCGCACCGAGTTGAGTGACAACGCACTGGCCGAGCAGATCACCATGGCCGGTCTGGAAGTCGATGCCATCGAGGCCGTGGCAGGCCAGTTCAACAACGTGGTGGTCGGTGAAGTGGTCGAGTGCGCCCAGCACCCGGACGCCGACAAACTGCGGGTGACCAAGGTCAACGTCGGCGACGCCGAGCTGCTGGACATCGTCTGCGGCGCGCCGAACTGCCGCCAAGGCCTTAAAGTGTGCGTGGCCAAGGTGGGCGCGACCCTGCCGGGCGATTTCACCATCAAGAAAGCCAAGCTGCGCGGCCAGCCGTCCCACGGCATGCTCTGCTCCTTCAGCGAGCTCGGCATCGACGTGGAAGCGGATGGCATCATCGAGCTGCCAGGGGATGCCCCCATCGGCACCGATATTCGTGAATACCTGAACCTGAACGATGTCGCCATCGACGTGGATCTTACCCCGAACCGCGCCGATTGCCTCGGCATCGCGGGTCTGGCCCGCGAGATCGGTGTGCTCAACAGCGTCGACGTGGTCGAGCCGAGCTGGGTGCCGGCCGTGGCTACCCTGGACGCATCCTTCCCGATCCGGGTCGAGGCACCGGCGGATTGCCCCCGTTACCTCGGCCGTGTCATCAAGGGGCTGAACCTCAAGGCTCAGAGCCCGCTCTGGATGCAGGAGAAGCTGCGCCGGGGGGGCATTCGCTCCATCGACGCCATCGTCGACATCACCAACTTCCTGCTGCTGGAATACGGTCAGCCGATGCACGCCTTCGACCTGGCCAAGCTGGAAGGGGAACTGGTGGTGCGCCGTGCCAAGGCCGACGAGCCCATGACCCTGCTCGACGGCACCGAGGTGAAGCTCAAAGAGACCACGCTCGTGATCGCGGATAGCAAAAGCCCGGCCTGCATGGCGGGGATCTTCGGCGGCGATCGCACCGGCGTGTCCGACACCACCACCGACATCCTGCTGGAGTGCGCCTTCTTCGCGCCGCTCTCCATCACCGGTCGTGCCCGCGCCTATGGCCTGCACACCGACTCCTCCCACCGCTTCGAGCGCGGGGTGGACCCCGAGCTGCAAGCCAAGGTGATGGATCGTGCCTCCCGTCTGCTGCTGGATATCTGCGGCGGTGAGGCGGGTCCGGTTGTCGAGGTCAAATCCGACGCCCACCTGCCCAAGGCTGCCCCGATCCGCCTGCGCCGCGCCAAGCTCGACAAGGTGATCGGCATCAACGTGCCGGACGCCCAGGTGCTCGAGATCCTGACTCGCCTCGGCATGCAGGTGAGCGTCGACGCCGATGGCTGGACTGCCCTGGCACCTTCCTGGCGTTTCGACATCGCCATCGAGGAAGATCTCATCGAGGAAGTGGCTCGCATCTACGGCTACAACAACATCCCGAACCTGAAACCGGCGGCCTCGCTCGCCATGGTGGAACAGGCGGAAGGGCAGGTGACCCTCAAGAGGGTGCGTGACCTGTTGGTGGATCGCGGCTTCCAGGAAGCCATCACCTACAGCTTCGTCGATCCCAAGGCCCAGCAGACGCTGTTCCCGCAAAGCGACGCCATCGTGCTGCCAAACCCCATCTCGGTCGAGATGTCCGCCATGCGGGTCTCCCTGTTCCCGGGTCTGGTGCAGGCCGTGGTCTACAACCAGAACCGTCAACAGGGCCGCGTGCGTCTGTTCGAGCAGGGCCTGCGCTTCATCAAGGACGCCAGTGCCGAGAACGGCATCCGTCAGGAGCCCATGCTGGCCGGCATCATCACCGGCAACCAGAGCGACGAGCACTGGGACATCAAGAGCCGCGGCGCCGACTTCTTTGATTTGAAAGGGGATCTGGAAGCGGTACTGGATCTGACCGCCGAAGGCGCCAGTTTCAGCTTCGAGCGTACCGAGCACAGCGCCCTGCATCCGGGCCAGAGTGCCGCCATCCTGCGTGATGGTGTCGTCATCGGTCACATCGGTGTCATCCACCCGAGCCTCGACAAGAAGCTGGGCCTCAAGTCCCGGGCCATCATGTTCGAGCTGGAACTGGACAAGCTGATCCCGGCCAAGGTGCCGGTTGCGACCGAGGTTTCCCGCTTCCCGGCAAACCGCCGCGACATCGCCGTGGTGGTTGACAGTCAGGTTCTGGCCGGTGACGTCCTGGCAGTAATTAAAAAAGTTGGCGGAAATCAGTTAGTTGGAATAAACTTGTTCGACGTATATCAGGGTGCTGGTATGGCCGAGAACAAGAAGAGTCTGGCTATCAGCCTGGTGTTGCAAGACGCACAACGCACCCTGGAGGAGAAAGAGATCGCCGAGACCGTGGACAATGTCGTGCGGGCCCTCGGTGAAGAGTTGAATGCATCCTTGAGGGATTGATCTATGGCGCTTACCAAAGCCGACATTGCAGAGCACCTGTTCACCCAGCTCGGGATGAGCAAGCGTGAAGCCAAAGATATGGTGGAAGCCTTCTTTGAGGAAATCAGACAAGCGCTCGAGCGCGGTGAACAAGTCAAGATTTCAGGCTTCGGTAATTTTGACCTTCGTGAGAAGAATCAGCGTCCCGGACGTAACCCCAAGACGGGCGAGGATATTCCTATCAGCGCCCGTCGCGTGGTGACCTTCCGGCCTGGCCAGAAGCTCAAGGCCAGAGTAGAAAATGTTGAACCCAATGAGTAATAAAAAGCCAGGCAGATGCCTGGCTTTTGCATTTCGATGACAAAAATATACCTGCTGTTGGGTGCGTTGCTGGCTTTGCCGCTGCGTGCCGCCGTACTTCCCCTGCCGCCCGCCGCCCAGGCTTATGCCGATGACATCGGTCAGCTGACCTTCTGCTACCCGAGTCTGGAGCGTCCTCCCTATCTCGAAGATCAGGGAGGACTGCTTATCGATCAGATGACCCGCCTGGCCCGGCAACTGCCGGTGCCCCTGCATTTCAAGACGTTGCCCAACTGGCCGGCGGTGGAGCAGGGCCTGCGTGATGGCCAGTGCGACCTCATTCCTCACATCGGTCCTTCCGTCGAGACCCGCTCAGGCACAGTACTGAGCCGGGCCATGCTGGAGGCGGAATCCGCCATCCTCTATCGGGGGGATCTCGAGCATGCGGCTTTTCTGGTCTCGCCGGTCTGGCAGGCGGGCGAGGTGCTGAAACGTCTCTATCCCCACTCCACCCAGTTGCAGCTGACCGATGCGGACAATTGGTATCTGGCGCTGTTTGCAGAAAAGGGCAGCGCCTATCTCGGGGATTACCTGCAACTGCGCTACCTGATGCGGGAGTACCCGGATGAGGGGTTGAGATTGCGCCGCCTGCGCAGTGACGAACTGGTGGTGAGCTATCGGCTGATGATGCGAGACATCCCGGGCTTGCTGCAACTGGTGGATACGGCGATCCGCTTCTTGCCGCCGGGCAGTCTCTATCGGGATCTGGGACGCTATCTGCCCCAGAGCGAGCAAGATATCAATCCCCTGCATTTTACCGACAAGGAGCAGGCCTGGCTCATTGGCTCGGCCCGTACCATCAAGATGGTGGCGGCGCCTGGCCTGATGCCCTACAGCGGTATCAATCCGCAAGGGGAGCTGATCGGCTGGAGTGACGATGTGTTGCGGCGGGTGAGCCGACAGACCGGGCTCAACTTTGAACTCATTCCCACGGCCAGCAAGGAGGAGGCGCTGGCCAAGCTTCGCAGTGGCGAAGCGGCGATGATGGCGGGTTTGCCGGAGTCGCCGGCGCTGGGGCAGGAGTTTAACTTCACCCGGGTCATTGCCATGAGTCGCTACGCCCTGGTCAGCCGCAAACGGGCGGAGTATCAGGCCCTGGATAGCGTTTCGGGCAGCATAGTGGTTCCCAAAGCCCTCTATGATGGCAGCCAGCTGTCGCTGCTGGGCCCGCATCACTGGGTACAGGTGCAGGACTTGCAGCAGGGGATCCAGGCGGTGCAGGATGGCAAGGCTGATGCCATGCTGGCGGAGCTTTATCAGCTGCAATACCCCATGCGCAACAACCTGCTGGCGGATCTCGCCATCCGGGAGCTCCCCCAGAATCTGGGTCTGAGTTTTGCCATCCGGCACGATCAGCCAAGACTTTCCGGCGTGATGGAGCAGAGCCTGATGACCATCAACGATCGGCAGGTGGATGAGCTGGTACAGCGCTGGCATCGTCTGATCCTGAATCAGCAGGAGGGGGTCAGCTATGGTTTATGGCTCACCTCCTTGCTGCTGGCCATGCTGATCAGCGGTGCGGTCATCTGGCTGATCTGGCGCTCGCGCCAGCAGCTCGCCCAGGCGGCCCGCGAGCGTCACCAGGCAGAGCAGGCGCTGGCGCTGGAGAGCAAGTTCCGGGAGTCGCTCTTCCAGACATTACCGGTCCCCGTGTTCCTGCGCAATGATCGGGGCGAGATCATCAAGCGCAACAAGCGAGCCAAGCAACTGGAGGCCCGCTATCTGGCGGATCTGGTGCTGCCATCACCCCAGCTGCAGGGGGGAGAGGGGGAGTTGGCCCTGCGGGATCAGGTCTACTCCTATGCCCAAATCCCGTTGCAACTGGGCAGCCAGACGCCAGCGGGCGACCTCATCGCACTCTCCGACATCAGCGCCCTGCGCGAACGAACCCGTCTGCTGCGTCAGGCCGAACGGCGGCTGCGGGCACTGACCAATACGGTGCCCGGCGTGGTGCTGCAGTTTACCCTCAAGGAGGGAGCCATCGGGCGGGTTGAATTTGTCAGCCGAGGCAGTCATGAACTGCTCGGCCTGGCCAGCCAGCAGATCCGCCTCAACCCCAACGAAACCCTCGTCAGGCTGGCGCGCCAGGACAGGCGAGAGATGCGCGCCCCCATGCTGACCATGTTGCTGGCGGGGCGTCCTTTCACCTACCTGCTGCGCTATCGCCACCCGAGCAAGGGGAGTCGCTGGTTGCAGTTCTCCGGCCGGGGGCGCCGCCAGGGGGAGGGTTGGCGCATCTACGGGGTGGTTCAGGATGTCACTACCCGGGTCGAGCAGGAGAAGGCCCTGCAGATCTCCCACGAGGAGGCCCAGCAGGCGGTGCTCGCCAAGGGACGCTTCCTCGCGGCCGTGAGCCATGAGATCCGCACTCCCATGAACGCCATGCTGGGGCTGCTGGAGTGGCTCGATCAGACCGAACTCTCGGCAGAGCAGTCCTCGGTACTGACCCACATCAGGCAGGCGGGCAACGAACTGCTGGGGCTGCTCAACGACGTGCTGGATTTCAGTCGCAACGAAACGCGCCAGTTGCGCCTTTCTCCCCAACCGACGGATCTGGTAGAGCTGTGTGAGCATGTGGCCGCCGTGCACTGGTCCAAGGCTCGTGCCAAGGGGCTGCAGCTTCGCCTCCATCTCGATCCCGCCTTGCCTGCATTGCTGGAGCTGGATCCCCACAGGGTGCAGCAGGTGCTGCACAACCTTATCTCCAACGCAATCAAGTTCAGCGAGCAGGGGCAGGTGGTCATCTGGGCACAACGTCAGGGGGACATGCTCTGCTGCGGCGTGGATGATGAAGGCCCCGGGATCAGTGCCGAGCTCTTGCCCCGGCTGTTTCTTCCTTTCGAGCAGGGGGAGGAGCCCGGCCAGCTGAGGGCTCAGGGCACCGGGCTTGGTCTTGCCATCTGCCACCAACTGATGGAACAGATGGGTGGCGACATTGATGTGGAACCTCTGTCCGCCGGCGGCAGTCGCTTCCGCTGCCGCTTCCCCTTGCACGCCCTGCAGGAGCGGGCTCCCTGGAAGCCGAGCGTCGACACTGTCTACCTGCAACTGATGGGGGAGGATGGCGACTACATGCGTACCTGGCTGCAGGAGCTGGGGGTGAGGGAGAGTCCGGCGGGAGAGCCCCTGAGTGCCGTCCGGGATGAACAAGGGCTGCAGCACTGGTTCTGGCAGGAAGAACCCTGGATCCCGGGAACCGTGGTGACCTTGCTGCAACCCAGGCTGAGCCAGCACCAAGCGGTGCCCGGCACCCTGCCCGGCGCGGGAATGCGGGTGCTGCTGGTGGAAGATCACGAGGTGAACCGGGTGCTGATCAGCATGCAGCTCAGCCAGCTCGGCGCCCGGGTACTGAGCGCGGCCAATGGTCGCCTGGCCCTGGATCTGTTGCAGGAGGAGACGGTGGATCTGGTGCTGACCGACTTGCAGATGCCGGTGATGGATGGCGCCGAACTGTGCCAGCAACTGCGTGGTAGCGAGCGCTGGCAGCATCTGCCGGTCTATGTGATCACCGCGGACCTGAGCGAGCAGGCCGCGCAACTGCTGACCAGCTGTGGCTGCCACGGTCATCTGGACAAACCGGTTCTGCTCAGGGAGCTCGCCACTTTGCTGCGCACTGTCTCCGGTCGCGAGGGCTTCACTTCGCAAGAGAGGGAGGAACCCACCCCCGCCTGGGTCCAGCAGGGCCTAGTACCACTGAGTCCCGAGTTGGCGACGCTCTACCTGACCTCCACCCGCCAGGATCTCGCCGACATTGAGCGCTGTGTCACACAAGGGGACATTGCAGCCCTCGAGACGGCTTTACACAAGATGAAGGGGGCCGCCAAAATGGTGGGGGCGATGCCCCTGGTCCAGGTGATCGATGCCTGGCAGAAGGCGCCCGATAAGCCCCTGGTGGAGCCCCTTACCCGTGCCGTGGATGATGTCTGCCGGCAACTGAGCAAGAGAGCATGAGATGATCATCACTGAGGAAGAGTTATTAGCGCTGCTGGAGTCCGATGTGAACCTGGAGCCGGCATTTCACCCCGTCAGCATTCATGCCCTCGACGCCGTGTCATACCAGGCCGCCAAGGCTCTGGGCATCCCGGATTATGCCAGCCTGCACCGTACTCAGCCTGATATCCACTGGCGCTGGGAGGGGGCCTTCACCACCAGCGCGATCGCCCTGTTCGAGCCCGAGGCCCACCAGGGTCAACCCTATCTGCCCCAGCTGATGGCCGAGGGGCAGGGGATCTACCGCGTGACGGATCCCTGGCTGGCCGAACTACAGGCCCGGGAGCTGCGCTGGCGTGACTGGCTGGCGAGGCTCTCGGTCTTGCTGCTCGAGGACCACCCGTTTCAAGGGGCCTGCATTGCCCAGGAGATCCAGTCTCTCGGGATGCCCTGCCAGTGGGTGCAAGATGGGGACGCCTGTCTGCAGGTACTGGCAAAGCACGAGGTGGGATTGCTGGTCTGCGATCTCAGCCTGGGGGAGGAGGATGCCATCGGCCTGTTGATGGGCCACGCCCAATACAAGCATCTGCCCATCATCCTGCTCTCCAGCCACGATCAGACGCTGATCGATGGTGCTCGCCGCCTGCTCCACGATGCGGGATTCAACGTGCTGGCGGCCCTCGCCAAACCGTTGAATCACGGCGATCTGCTGCGTCAGCTCAAGGCCCTCTATCTGGGGCCGGCCCAGTCACTCAGACGACACGGCTTGAAGCGCACCATCCGCAACTGGCAGGAGGAGGTGCTGGGCCAGATCAGCCTGATGGCGGATGCTGCCACCACCCATTCCCCCATCTGGCTGGCCCTGAGTGGCGTGCCACCTCATTGGGATCCCCTCAAGACCTGGCTGGAACAGCACGGTCGGCGAGCCGACGAACTGACCCTGATCGTGCACAAGCGGGATCAGCTCTTGAGCCGAGCGGATCGCTTCGCACTGGTCTTGCAGGCGAGCATGGCGGGGGGGCAGCTGGCGCTGCTGCTGGACAATGGTCAGCATCTGCCCTTCGAGGAGTTGGAGCGCTTGCCTCTGCGTTACCTGTTGCTGGGGCCCCACCTGTTGCCTGAACTGGAGGCGATGGCGACGGATTCCCTGCTGGATCGCTTCATCGCTCGCGCCAGAGAGCTCGGTATCGGCCTCTATATTGATGATCCCTTCAACCAGCAGGATGCGGCCTTGTGGCAGGAGCGCGGCGTCGCGGGTCACTGGTGACTCGCTATCTCTGCTGGCCAGTGGACGAGGCGCGGCTATTGGCCGGGTTTACCGGATGGCTGCATCCTGCGCGGCGCAGCGACCTGCCGGTCATGATGGTGGTGGGTGCGCGTGATTGCTGGTTACGGGAGTTGGCGGGGGCGGATCCCGTCCAGCTGGTGGCCGCTTACGAGCGTCTTAGCGAGCAGACAATTTACCTGCGCTTCATGCGCCCCAGACAGAAGCCAAGCGCCGAGCAGGTCTCCTTCTTCATCGATTACCCAAGGGACACCCAGATAGGCTTGCTGCTGACGGACAACGATGGGGCGCCATTGGCGCTGGCGCAGTCCATACGGCGGCGACGACATCCGGATCGGGCAGAGTTTTCCTGCGTGGTGGCGGATGACTTCCAGCATCAAGGGGCGGGTCGGCGCATCCTGCTGGCGCTGGCGTTGCTGGCATACGGGGAGGGGATCCGGGAGTGGACCGCCGAGGTGCTGAGTCAGAATCGCCCCATGCTGAGCCTGCTGAAGGGGTTGGGATTGCCACTGACCCTGGTGACGGGACGGGAGATGGTTTTCGTGCGCCTGGATTTGAGCGTTCTCGGCAAGCTGGATCTCCATCGGGCCTAAGACCAAGGGCGAATGGGCCGGACTCGTCCCCTGTGTTAAGGTTTGCTGGTCATCGTCAGAGGAAATCAACATGGTGCAGTCTGCCAAACATATCGTGATCCTCACCGGTGCCGGCATCTCGGCCGAGTCCGGCATCAAGACCTTCCGGGCCAGTGACGGTCTCTGGGAAGAGCACAGGGTTGAGGATGTCGCTACCCCGGAAGGCTATGCCCGGGATCCCGTTCTGGTGCAGGGTTTCTACAACGCCCGCCGCCAGCATCTGCAAAGTGCCGACATTCACCCCAACCCCGCCCACTATGCCCTGGCCCGTCTGGAGCGCTTGTTGCCAGGCCGGGTGACGCTGGTGACCCAGAATATCGACAACCTGCACGCAGAAGCGGGCAGCAAGAACCTCATTCACATGCACGGTGAACTGCTCAAGGCCCGTTGTCCCGCATCGGGTCAGGTGGTGGAGTGGCGGGGGGATCTGCATCAGGAGGAGCTCTGCTCCTGCTGCCAGTTTCCCCAGCCCTTGCGGCCCCATGTGGTCTGGTTCGGAGAGATGCCATTGGGACTGGATCGCATCTATGCCGCCCTGGCCCAGTGCGATCTCTTCATTTCCATCGGCACCTCGGGGGCCGTTTATCCGGCGGCGGGCTTTGTCCATGAGGCGGGGCTCAATGGTGCCCATACGATCGAACTCAATCTGGAACCGAGCGAGGTGGGCAGCCAGTTCGATGAGAAACGCTATGGCCCGGCTTCTGTACTGGTGCCAGCCTTCGTGGACGAGCTGCTGCAAGCCCTCGGGATACAGCAGCCCAAGGCCGTCCAGGGACATAACTGGATGGAGATGCGCGGTCCCTGACTATTGTGTCATTGCACAGTTGCATTGGTTCGATGAAGTCGCCACACTGACCATTAAAGTATCAGGTGCAGCTGGCGCAACCTCTCATGGATATCTTGAAACAATGGATGGCAGGTCTCCTGTTGGTACTGATCTCATTCGGTGCCGGGGCTTCTTCACCCCTGCTGCAGCTGGTCCTCGCTGACAAAACGGTCGTCAACATGGATGAGGCGGCGCTGGCGGCATTGCCAGAGGTGGAGTTCAAGACCGCCACCCCCTGGACCACGGGGGTGCACAGCTACCGGGGGCCGACCCTGGCCTCCCTGCTCGCGTCGCAGGGGCTCAAACAGGTGAGCATCATCGATGTCATCGGTCTCAATGGCTATCGTCAACGGCTGGATCTCTCCCTGTTTAGCGGGATTCCTCTTACCGTCACACGTTTTGAGGATGACAAACCGCTGACCCGTCGCAACAAGGGGCCGCTCTGGTTGCTGATGCCGTTTTCCGCCTACCCCGCGCTGGATCTGCCCACCATCCACAGCTACATGGTATGGCAGCTGATCCGTCTCGAGGTCGTCCAGTGAGTCGTCGCCAGCGCCATAATCTGCTGCTTGTCGCCATCTCCTCGCTCTTTCTGTTTTCGTCGGTCTGGGGGCTCTTCCTCCAGAACCGCCATGAACAGCTGGTCGATATCTTCTATCGCAATACGCACTGGAATATCAGCCAGGTCATGCTGGAGTCCCAGCGCTTCCTGTTTGACCTGCGCCTCTACCGGGCGGGCAGGCTCGACATGGAGACCCTGAGCCTGAATTACGACCTGTTGTGGAACCGGCTGGATATCTTTCTCATCAGCAGTGAAACCGCCGATGCCCGGACGCGCCACGGTCTTGGCGAGGTGCTGGCGCAACTGTTTGCCCAGGTGAAGCAACTGGAGCCCCAGATGCAGGCCGGGGCGCTGCAAAATGATGCCGCCCTGGATCAGATTGAGAGCCGGATTGCGGCGCTGACCCAGCAAGTGGAACAGATTGGGGAGCAGATCCTCTCCGGCCAGGAGCGGGAGGAGTCGGTCAACAAGCTGCGCCAGAGCTTGTTCTGGCTGCAGATCTGGCAACTGCTGCTGCTGGTGACCGGGGGTATCCTGGTGTTTGCCCTCATTCGCGCCAACCTGCAAAACCGCCGTCTCTCCCTGCTGGATCCCATGACGCGCCTCGGCAATCGCCGCGCCCTTCAGGGGCAGTTGCGACAGAGCCTCATCAAGAGCCCTGCCATGGCCCTGGTGGTGCTGGATCTCAAGCGCTTCAAGCAGGTCAATGATCAGCTGGGCTACCAGGTCGGTGATCGCCTGCTGCAGACGGTAGCGGCCAAGTTGCGGCAAGCCCATCCCAATCGGGCCTATCGGCTGGGGGGGGATGAGTTTGCGGTGATCCTGCATGGGGAGGAGTCACTGCTGGCATCCCAGCTGGCAGATCTGCAAGACCTCCTGCAGTTCGAGTTCGTCACCCGGGAGAGCAGCGTCGAGCTTGCCTGTCGCTTCGGGGTGGCGCTGGCTCAGGGGGGAGAGGCGAACCTGCTGCAGGAACAGGCCATCCTGGCCCTCAATCAGGCCAAGCGGGACAATCTCTCCCTCGTCTGGTTCCAGCCCGCCATGCAGATGGCGCTCAGGCGGGATCAGCAGCAGTTGCAGCAACTGCGCAACTGGCTGGCGGGAACGGGGCCTGCCCCCATTGAGAGCGTGTTTGAGGATCTCGAGGACGAGCGGGGCCAGCGCATCGCGGCCATGCGCCTGCGCTGGTGTGCGGGGCAGCAGGCGTGTGAAATGAGCTGGATGCAGGAGCGGGGCATACTGGGGCCCGTGGTATCACGACTCCTGACGGACGCCGTCGGCCCCTTGCCACTGTTGCTGGCGCTGGAACAGCAGGCACAGCTGGCTCATCTGCTCGCCAGCTTGCCACCCTTGCCGGGCGGTGCCGTGATCCTGGCGCTGCCCACCCTGTACGAGGAACCTGAACTGCTGACCAAGCTGCAACAGAGTGGTTGCGTGCTGGCGGTGCGGGAACTCGGCAGCCGCACGCCGGATCTGCTGGAGGCGGGCTGGCCCCTGGGTTATTGGCTGCCGATGATGGGGGAGCACGAAATCCTGTTGCAACCCCTGGCCCAGCGACTCGGGTTGCGGCGGCTGGCCAACGCCAGGGTCGGCACCAGATGGGACGAACTGATGGGCTAGACGGCCAGTCGAGCGGCCGTGCGGGTGAACAGGGCATTGAAAACGACAAAGGCGACCCAGGGTCGCCTTTTTCATGCCTGGCGTTTGCAAAGGCTCATGGCTGGGGGAAGGGGGCGCAGGATGACCTGATCACCAGATCCGGGTCCACGGTGATCAGCCGGTTGTCGATGGCTTCACCGTTGATCCGTGCCAGCAGGCGGGTGACGGCGAGGCGACCCAGCTCCTCCTTGGGCTGATTGACGGTGGTCAGTGGCGGCGACATGTATTGGGCGAGAGCCACGTTGTCATAGCCGACCAGGGAGAGATCCGCCGGGATGCTGAGCCCCGCCTGATGGGCGGCGCTGATGACCCCCATGGCCATCATGTCGTTGCACACGAAGAGGGCACTCGGCCGACTGGGTTGGCTGAGCAGCCGCACCATGGCGTCGTGACCGCTGGCGCAATCAAAATCCCCCTCCTGGATCCAGGCCGGATTGATGGTGAGCCCGGCCTCCTGCATCGCCTGGGTGAAGCCGGCGAGACGCTGATCGGCGGGGGCACGGTTGTGCGGGCCCGTGATGCAGCCGATGTCACGGTGGCCGAGGGCCAGCAGATGGCGGGTGGCCAGATAGCCTCCCTGATGGGAGTTGTCGGCGATGAGATCCACTTCACGGCTCTCCATGCCCCAGTCCATTACCACCACCGGCAGATTCTTGAGCCAGTCGAGCTGATTGAACACCTCCTGCTGGCCTTCACTGCACATGATGAGCAGGCCATCGACCCGCTTTCTGAGCATCATCTTGAGGTAGGAGAGGGCAGTGTGGGCCTCTCCTTCGGTGTTGCCCAGCATCAGGTTGTAGCCCTGCTCGAAGCAGTAGCGCTCCACCCCGCGCACCACTTCGGCGAAGAAGGGGTTGCTGGAGGTGGTGACCAGCATGCCGATGCTGTTGGTCTCCTTCACCTTGAGGCTGCGGGCCACCAGGCTCGGGGCATAGTTGAGAGCCTGCATGGCGGCGAAGACCCGCTCCCGGGTCTCCTCGGCCACGAAACGGGTCTCGTTGATGACGTGGGACACCGTGGTGGTGGAGACCCCGGCCCGGGCGGCGACTTCCTTGATATTGGCCATCAGCGACCCAGGGCCGTCTGGGCTTGCAGGAAGCGCTCGACCTCAGCCTTGGCGGGGATGGAGCTCTGGGCCCCGAGCCGGGTGACCGAGAGGGCCGCCGCGCCGTGGGCAAAGCGTACCGCGGCAGTGAAATCATCTCCTGCAAGTTCTGCTGACAGCAGGGCGCCGTTGAACGTATCCCCCGCGGCAGTGGTATCCACTGCCTCGACCCGGAAGCCCGGCACCAGCATCTGGCGCGCCTCGTTGCTGCAATACACGCCCTGGGAGCCTAACGTGATCATCACGTCCGCAATGCCCATCTGATGGAAGCGAAGAGCCGCCTCGCGGGCGCTCGCCTCGTCCTTCACTTTGATGCCGGTCAGCAGCTCGGCTTCGGTCTGATTGGGGGTGATGAGGTCCACCAGGGCCAGCAGTTCGGCACTGAGAGGGCGAGCGGGCGCCGGATTCAGCACCACCCGGGTGCCGTGGGCGCGGGCCAGCCGGGCGGCTTCCTGTACGCTTTCGAGCGGCACTTCCAGCTGCAACAGCAGGGTGTGGGCCGCGGCGATGAGGCCTTCGTGTTCCCTGACCATGGCGGGGGAGAGGGCGCCGTTGGCCTCGGCGGAGATACCGATGCTGTTCTCCCCTTCGTCGCTCACGTAGATGATGGCGATGCCGGTGGGGAGGGTCTGGTCGAGTTCCACCGCACTCACGTCGATGCCGTCGTTGGCGAAGCCATCGCGCATCTGGCGACCGATGGCATCATCCCCGACCCGGGCGATAAAGGAGACGTCTGCTCCTAACCGGGCGGCGGCGACTGCCTGATTAGCCCCCTTGCCGCCGGGCACTATCTTGTATCCGTGGCCGGTCAGGGTCTCACCGGGACGAGGGAAGTGGGGGACGCGCAGCACATGGTCCGCATTGACACTGCCGAGCACAACGAGACGATTCATATTCAGTCACCCTTGGTTTAGAACATCTTGGCTTGAGGGGGCTCAAGCCAAGAGGCACTGGGATGCAAAGCACCCTTGATACGGGTCTTGCACGGGGGAGGCGAGCCTCCCCCTTCTTGCACTTACTTGCTGACGATCTGCAGGGGAACCGGGATGGATTGCTCCACCGGCTGACCCTTGAGCACCTTGTCGGCGGTTTCCACACCGATGGCGCCGATGAGGGCCGGTTGCTGGGCCACGGTGGCGGCCAGTTTACCCTTGGCGACGGCGGCCTTGCCATCATCGGTGCCGTCGAAGCCGACGATCATCACCTCTTTGCCTGCCGCTTGCACGGCGCGGATGGCGCCGAGCGCCATTTCGTCGTTCTGGGCGAACACCGCCTGCACGGTCGGGTGGGCGGCCATCAGGTTTTCCATGACGTTCAGACCCTTGGTGCGGTCAAAGTCGGCAGGCTGGGAGGCCAGCACCTGCAGCTTGTTGGCGGCTACCGCCAGGGCGAAGCCTTCGCCACGGTCACGGGCGGCGGAGGTGCCGGCGATCCCCTCGAGCTGGATCACCTTGGCGCCGGTACCGAGCTTTTCGGTGATGAAGTCACCGGCCAGCTTGCCACCCGCCACGTTGTCGGAGGCGATATGAGCCTTGACCTCGCCCTGGGCGGCGCCGCGGTCCAGGGTCAGCACCGGGATGTTGGCCTTGTTGGCCAGGCGGATGGCGTTGCCCACGGCTTCGGAGTCGGTGGGGTTGATCAGGATGGCGTCGACCTTGCGCACGGTGAGATCTTCCACGTTGGAGAGCTCCTTGGCCGGGTCATTCTGGGAGTCCAGCACCACCAGGGTGTAGCCAAGCTCCTTGGCCTTGGCTTCCGCCCCTTCCTTCATGGTGACGAAGAAGGGGTTGTTGAGGGTGGAGACCACCATGGCCAGGGTGTTGTCGGCGGCGTGGGCCGTGCCCAGCACGGACATGACGGCGGCGGCGAGCAGGGTATTGAGCTTTTTCATCGTTTCATTCCTTGTGTGTGCGTGGTTAACGTTCTTATCGGGTGCTTTTGTTGTCGATCATCACGGCGAGCAGGATCACGCTGGCCTTGGCAATCATCTGGTAATAGGAGGAGACGTCGAGCAGGTTCAGGGCGTTGTTGAGGAAGCCGATGATGAGCGCCCCGATGAGGGTCCCCATGATCCGGCCCTTGCCGCCCATCAGGCTGGTACCGCCGAGTACCACGGCGGCGATGGCGTCCAGCTCATACCCCATGCCGGCGGTCGGCTGGGCCGACGACAGTCGTGAGGTGACGATGAGGCCAGCCAGGGCCGCGAGGGCGCCACAGAGGCCATAGACCGCGAGCTTGACCCTGTCCACGTTGATGCCGGAGAGGCGGGTGGCGGATTCATTGCCACCAAGGGCATAGATGTAGCGACCCAGGCGGGTGTGGTTGAGCATGAACCAGGCCAGCAGGAAGACGATGGCCATCAGCCAGATGGGGGCGGGTAGGCCGAACAGGTAACCGGTCCCGAGCCAGGCGAAGTGATCGGCGCCATCGCTGAAACCGGTGGAGATGGGGCGCCCCTCGGTGTAGACCATGGTCACCCCGCGCAGGGCTGTCATGGTCACCAGGGTGGCGATGAAGGCCTGCACCTTGCCCTTGGCGATGATGAGGCCGCTGATGCTGCCGAGCACGGCGCCGGCCCCGATGGTGAGGGGGACCACCAGCCAGATGGGGAGCTCCATGGCGACCAGGGTCGCGGCCAGGGCGCCACACAGGGCCAGCACGGACCCCACCGAGAGATCGATGCCACCGGTCAGGATGACCAGGGTCATGCCGACGGCGATGATGGCGTTGACCGAGGTCTGACGCAGGATGTTGAGCAGGTTGTCGGCGGTGAAGAAGTTCGGGCTCAGGAAGGAGACCACCCCGATCAGTACCAGCAGCGCGACCAGGGATTTGTTCTCTATCCACCACGCCTTGCTCATGAGACCACGGCGGGGAAGGGTTTGGGTTGTCATCGTTGTGCCTCTTGCTCTGCTTGCCACTGTTTGCCCACGGCGGCCGCCATCAGTTTCTCCTGATTGGCGTCCTGGGTGTTAAATTCTGCGCTGATGCGCCCTTCGTGCATCACCAGGATGCGGTCGCTCATGCCGAGCACTTCCGGCATCTCGGAGGAGACCAGGATGATGCTCATCCCCTCCTTCTTGAACTGGTTGATGAGCTGGTAGATCTCTTTCTTGGCCCCCACGTCCACGCCGCGGGTGGGTTCGTCCAGGATCAATACCTTGGGACGGGTGAGCAGCCCCTTGGCGATGGCCACCTTCTGCTGGTTGCCGCCGGAGAGCAGCTTGATGAGTTGCTCGCTGCTGGGGGTCTTGATATTGAACAGGCGCACGTAATCGGCCACCGCCTGACGCTCCGCCTTGCCGTCAATCTTGCCACCCTTGTTGAACTCGTCGAGGGCGCACAGGCTCATGTTTTCCCGCACCGAGAGCTCCAGCACCAGACCATCCCCCTTGCGATCCTCGGAGATGTAGGCGATGCCGGCATTGAGGCCGTCGGCGGGGCTGCGGGGGCGCAGGGGATGCCCATCCACGGTGATCTCGCCAGCGCTGATGAGGTTGGCGCCATAGATGAGCTTCATCAGCTCGGTGCGCCCGGATCCCATCAGGCCGCTGAAGCCCAGGATCTCTCCCTGGCGCAGGGTGAAGTTTACTCCGCGCACCCCGGGGCCCATCAGATCCCGCACCTGCAGGCTGACCGGGCCGAGTTCGCGCTCGAGGCGCGGATACTGCTCCTCCAGTCGACGGCCCACCATCATCTCGATGATCTTGTCTTCATCGAGGGCGCTCACCGCCTTCTGACCTATCCATTTGCCGTCCCGCAGCACGGTGACCTGATCGCAGATCTGGAAGATCTCTTTCAGGCGATGGGAGATGTAGACGATGCCGCAGCCCTGCTCGCGCAGCTCGCGAATGACTGCAAACAACTGCTCGGTCTCGGTGTCGGTGAGAGCGTCGGTGGGCTCGTCCATGATGATGACGCTGGCATCGAACGACAGCGCCTTGGCGATCTCCACCATCTGCTGTTCGCCGATGGAGAGATCCCCGAGCCGGGTGTCCGGGCCGTGCTTGACCCCGAGGCGCGCCAGCAGGCCACTGGCACGTTCGCGCAGTTGCTGGTGATCGATGTTGCCAAAGCGGGTGCGCGGCTCACGGCCGAGGAAGATGTTGGCGGCAATTGACAATTCCGGCAGCAGGTTTAGCTCCTGGTGGATGATGCTGATCCCCTGATCCTGGGAGTCGCGCGGTCCCTTGAAGTGAACCGGTTGGCCACGGTATTGAATGCTGCCCGCATCGGCCTGATAGATGCCGGTGAGCACCTTCATCAGGGTCGACTTGCCGGCGCCGTTCTCACCGAGCAGGGCCATCACCTGGCCCGGATAGACCCGCAGACCCGCCTCGTCGAGGGCGCGCACCCCGGGGAAGGTCTTGACGATGCCACTGAGCTCCAAAATGGGGCTGAGGACTTGGTCGGCGACGCTGTCGTGGCCGGTGGCGGGTGAGGGGGCCGAGGAGGTTGTGTTCATGACAGCTTCCTTTGGATGGCTTGTTCGAGGGCTCAAAACGCCACGCCGGCGCAGAGAATGAGATTGGCGTACGGGGTGACCTCGCCGCTGCGCACGATGGCCTTGCTCTGGCGGGAGCGGGTCTTGAACGCCTCGTGCAGGCAGTATTCGATGGCGATGGGCTTGCCCTGGGCGTTGGCATGCTGCTCAATCTGCAGGAGCAGGGCCTGATGGGTGGCGGGGCTTGTCAGCTTGATCTCGCTTGCCATGATCACCTTCTCCACCACCAGATCGGTGAGCAGGGCTCCCAGTACGGTATCGAGGCTGGGAATGCCCGCCATCAGCGCCAGATCGATGCGCTCGGGACCGGCCGGAATGGGCAGGCCGGCGTCGCAGACGGTGATCTCGTCGGTGTGGCCCATCTGTGCCACCAGGGCACTCAGGGGGGCATTGAGCAATTTGCCTCGTTTCATACTGCACCTCATCAGGCTTGGGCTTTCGCCTCGCGCATTTGGCTGGGCAACCGGTTACGCAACCGGTTGCGTTATGGGGTGGAAGATAGGCCCTAATGGTTAACGGGTCTAGAAAACCGTGATGAAAATGTGAAAACGATCTCAATGCGAAGGGGGATTGGGCAATAAACAGGCCGGCTTGCTGCCGGCCTGAGGGTCAAATGAGCAGTGCCTGCTGCACGGTCGGGCGGGCCAGCATCCGCCGGGTATGGTCTGCCACCCTGGGGAAGGTTTCGATGTCGACGCCGTCGCTCTTGAGCCAGCTCGCCACCACGTACAGATAGATGTCGGCCAGGCTGAACTGCTCCCCCAGTACCCAGGGGCCGGTGAGGTAGTGGTTTTCTATCTGGGCGAAGCCGTCGCGCATGTTTTGCGGCATCTTGGCCTGCATGGCAATGATGGCCTGCTCATCATCGGCCCAGCGGGCCGCGCGCCGGCCATGGGCGTGGGCGACGTGTACGGTGGAGGCGAGGAAGCTGTTGACCTCCTGCATGCGGGCCAGCAGGAAGGGATCGTCAAGGGGGGCGAGCCCGGCGGCCGGGAAGCGCTGGGCCACATAGAGCAGCAGAGCCGGTGTCTCGGTCAGCACGCCGCGTTCGGTGACCAGGGCCGGTACCCGTCCCTTGGGGTTGATGGCCAGATATTCGGGGGAGCGCTGCTCGCCGGCGGCGAAGTCGACGAGCTTGAGCTGATGCGGGGCATTGGCCTCCACCAGCGCGATGCGCACGGCCATGGCACAGGTGCCGGGGGTGAGATACAGGGTCAGTTCTGACATGCAAAGATCCTCAAGCTAACGGTGTGGCAGGGAGAGGGCACCCGGGGATCTCCTGGGCGTCTTGGGCATCCTACCCCCATGTCGTGCGAGGGCCAAGCGAGTAGGGACAGAAGGGGCGAGAAGAGAAAGGATAGCCGGGATCTTGTTTGGAAAAACTAAACGATATGGCGTGAAATCAATGGCTTTCTGAACAGAAGATAACAGGAAAAACGGCTACGCATGCCCGGTCAAATCGCTATAATGTGCCACCTTGATAGTCGCTTTCGATGTTGGATAGTCAATTGAGTAATAAAATGCGGATCGGTGGAACCCTCGAACAGTCCCTCAGCCAGGGATATCGTCTGGACCTGCAAGGGGTGCTGAAAGAGGGCTGGCAACAGACCCGTCGCACCGGCTTCGGTCTGGCGCTGGCCATCGCGGGTGTCATGGCGATCTGGATCCTGCTGAGCCAGACCCTGCTGAGTTCCCATATGGGGGCTGAGGGTGACATGGACATGGCGCTGGTGCTGAGCCTGCTCATCACCGTCATCATGTCCCCCATGACCTCGTCCCTCGACATGCTGGGCTTGCAGCAATCCGTCGGGGTTCGTGCCCGGCCGAACCAGGTGTTCGATTTCTTCCGCCACTTCCTGCGCCTGGGGAGCCTGAGTCTGCTGGGCAGCCTCATCACCAGCCTGTTTGGTCCCCTGTTCGAACTGGTGGGCCTGCCGGTGATGCTGGCTTTCATCCCCTCGGCCCTGGTCGGCATGGGGCTGGTGTTTACCGTGCCCCTGGTGCTGGAGCGCGGCTTGTCGCCCGCCCAGGCCATCCTGGTTTCCCTCAAGCTGTTCGCCCGTGGTTGGCCCAGCATAGTGTTGCTGCATGGCGTCATGCTGGCGCTCTTCTTCGTGGCCCTTATCCCCATGGGAATTGGCCTCATCTGGGTGGCCCCTCTCTACTTCAACTGCAAGGGGATCCTCTATCGGGATCTGTGCGGGGTCGCCGTCGAGGTGACCGAGGTGGGGGAGCAGAACACCCCGCAGGGGCCGGATCATTTCAACGCCTGATGGGCGCATGGCAAAAGGATTGCAGATGAAAAAGATCGATGCCGGCCTCGCGGTCACTTTGCTGCTCATACCGGCACTCGGGCTGGCGCAGCCCTCGCAGCCACTCGAGCTGCAATACGCCACCTTCTACAGCCAGATGAAGACGGCTGCCAGAGGGGATTTTGGCGATGCCCGCCTCGGTTTTTATCTGACCGATCCACAAAACAGCCAGCGCTGCACCCTGCTATCGGCTCGTGTATCGACGCCGGAGCGTGAAGTGCCCGCCGAGGTGACGGTGGATGGCGAGCTGCGTCTGCCCTATGACGACGATCTCAACCTCGACAAGGCCAGCGTCTGGGTCGAACTGGGGGAACCTCACGAGCGCTGCGATCTCTCGGTGCAGGTGATGGCGGACGCCCCAAAAGGGTTGCGGGTGAAGGAACTCCTGGTGCGCCAGCAGCAGATGCAGGCCTTGCTGGACAAGCTGGCGGGCATGATCGGCAAGCACTTCCTGCCGAAGATGGAAGGGGTGCGCATCAGCCTGGTCAGCCCAAGCGGCACCGCCTATCTGAGTGAAGGGGATCGCCGGTTGGCGCTGCCGTGGCAGGATGGGCAACTGCTGCTCAGCAATGACCAGCTAGCCGACTTTGCCAGTGGCAAGCTGCAGCTCGATGGTGAGGTCTTGCGGCTGACCCCCTGGCTGCATCAGGGCTGAACCTTGGGAAAATGAGACATGAAAAAGGAGCGCAAGGCGCTCCTTTTTTGTTGCTCGTGGGATGAGGGCTTAGCGCACCTCGATCACATCCAGCACATCCATCTCGTCGATGTTGAGCAGGGGCGCCGTGGGCAGCTCGGGGGGATCGAACGCCTTGTCACCGCCGTCTATGATGCCGGAGTCGCGATTGATGCTCTTGAAGTCAAACAGCTTGTGATCGAGCAGGTGGCTCGGGATCACGTCCTGAATGGCGGTGAACATGGTCTCGATACGGCCGGGGAAGCGGCGATCCCAATCCTGCATCATCTGCTTGATGGCCTTGCGCTGCAGGTTCTCCTGGGAGCCGCACAGGTTGCAGGGAATGATGGGGAAGGCCTTGACCTCGGCGTAGCGCACGAGATCCTTCTCCTTGCAGTAGGCCAGCGGGCGGATCACCACGTTCTTGCCATCGTCGCTCACCAGTTTGGGGGGCATGGATTTCAGCTTGCCGCCGTAGAACATGTTGAGGAACAGGGTCTCCAGGATGTCGTCCCTGTGATGGCCGAGGGCAATCTTGGTGCAGCCGAGCTCCTGGGCGGTCCGGTAGAGGATGCCGCGACGCAGGCGGGAGCAGAGGGCGCAAGTGGTCTTGCCCTCCGGCACCTTGTCTTTCACGATGGAATAGGTGTCTTCCTCGACGATCCTGAAATCGACGCCCAGGGTCGCCAGATACTCGGGTAGCACGTGCTCGGGGAAGCCGGGTTGCTTCTGATCCAGGTTCACGGCCACGAGATCGAAATGGATGGGAGCGCTGGCCTTGAGACTCATCAGGATGTCCAGCATGGCGAAGCTGTCCTTGCCGCCAGACAGGCACACCATGATCTTGTCGCCATCTTCAATCATGTTGAAGTCGGCGATGGCCTGGCCCACATTGCGCCGCAGGCGTTTCTGCAGCTTGTTGAAACTGTATTTCTCTTTGGCGTTAAGCTCTTCTAGCATGGCCTCAAACCCGGGACAAAAATAAGCGGCTTATTATAGCCATGTCCCGGGGGAGGGCAAGAAACGCTTATGTCGGATGGCGTCTGTCATCCACCGGGCAGCTGTAATCGTCCGGTTTGAGGATGAGGATGTCGCAGTTGAGCCGATCGACCACGTGTTCGGCGGTATTGCCGAGCAGGGCAGCGGACAGGCCGGTACGACCGACGCAGCCCATGATCATCAGGGTGGACTTGAGGCTGTCGGCCATGTCGGGCAGAACCTCCTCGGGCAACCCTTCTGCGACACGGGTCCACATGTGACCAATCCCGAACTGCTCCGCATGCTCGCGCAGCAGATCCTCGTGATGTTTGCGGATGGCGTCGTTGTAGGCGTTGGGATCAAATTCGGGCAGCTCGATGGCCACGTTGACCGGGGTGCCCGGGTAGGTATTGACCAGGTAGAGGTTGGAGCCGAGCAGATCGGCGATGGCGGCCCCCTCGCGGGTGATGCGCTCGTTGAGCACCTTCTGCTCCACATCGTCGCTCGAGCAGTTGATGGCGGCGATGATGTTGCCATCACGCTGCCAATGGCCCTCTTTCACCAGCAGCACCGGGCAGGGGCATTTGCGCAGCAGGTGCCAATCGGTGGGGGTGAAGATGAAGGTCTGCAGGAAGGAGTGTTTGTGGGTCGCCTTGACCACCAAATCGTGGCGCTGGGAGAGCACCTCCTGGATGACGCACTCAAACGGACGGTTGTGCCACATCACCTTGACTTCGCACTCCAGCCCTCTGGCACGATAGGGCTGCAGTATCTCTTCCAGCCATTCCCGGCGCTGGGAGAGTACACCGTGGCGCATCTCCTCACGCTCATCCACCGACAGCATGGCAGTCATCTCGTATGAGAAGTCGTAGATGGTCAGCAGCAGGGTCAGCTGGGCACCCTCGTCCAGCTCGGCGACCTTGACCGCACGTTCGAGGGCGATCTGGCGCTCCTCTTCGGGGTTGATCACCACCAGAATGTTTCGGTATTTGACCATGGTTCTCCTCCTTGGCAAAAAACGCCAATGATGGCAGCTCTTTAGCCTTTACAGCTTAGTCCAAGGGGAGGTGCAATAAGGTGGGCCGGATCAAAATTCGGGGCGAACAGACCCGGCCGAGAACGATTTGAGGAGGAGGATCAGCCGCAGGCGGGGCGGGTTGCACCGGCCATGATGCCGAGAGCCACGTGGTCCAGTACGGTGATGTACTTGCCCTTGACGCTGATGAGACCGGACTTCTGGAAGCGGCCGAGCAGACGGCTGATGGTCTCGACGGTGAGGCCGAGATAGTTGCCGATGTCGCCACGGGTCATGGAGAGGCGGAACTCCTTGGCGGAGAAACCGCGCTCGGAGAAGCGGACCGACAGGTTGTGCAGGAAGGCGGCGAGACGCTCTTCGGCATTTTTCTTGGAGAGCAGCAGGATCATCTCCTGATCCCCCATGATCTCGTTGCTCATCAGCCGCATGATCTGCTGGCGGAGCTTGGGCATCTTGCCGGAGAGGTCGTCCAGCACATCGAACGGGATCTCGCACACCATGGCGGTTTCCAGCGCCTGGGCGAAGGAGGGGTGAGCCTGCTTGTGGATGGCATCAAAACCGACCAGATCGCCGGCGAGGTGGAAGGCGGTGATCTGCTCGTCCCCCTGCTCGGTGATGGTATAAGACTTGATGGTCCCGGAGCGGATGGCATAGAGCGATTTCAGCTCGTCGCCAGCCTTGAACAGTTCTTCACCCTTCTGGATCGGCTTCTTGCGCTCGATGATGCTGTCGAGCTGATCGAGTTCGTTGTCGTTCAGGGTGAAGGGGATGCAGAGCTGGCTGATGCTGCAATCCTGGCAATGAATTGCACAGCCACCGCTCTGAATACGTCTGCCAGGTTTCTTGTCCGGGATCATAGGCTCAAATGAATAATTGATTTATATCAAACAAGTTTACCACCAACTCATCCGTTTTGGATAGGGTTTCAAAAGGATGTGATCCCGATCCAGAGGGTGTGCAGGCCGTAAGCGATGAGTAGCAGGGCGCCGCCGAGGCGCAGACTGCGCAGGGTCAGCCAGTAGCGAAGGCGATCGGCCAGACCTCCCAACGCAAACAGGGTCGGCAGGGTGCCGAGGCCGAAGAAGAGCATGATGAGAGCCCCACCCGTGGCAGAGCCCGCGGCCGCACTCCAGGTCAACATGGAGTAGACCAGACCACAGGGCAGCCAGCCCCATACCATGCCAAAGGGAAGGGCTTGTACGGGGGAGTGGAAGGGGAGGAATCTGCTGGCCAGCGGCTTGATATGTGGCCAAAGCTTCCCCCCCATGCGCTCAAGCAGCAGAATGCCCTGCCACCAGCCCGCGAGATAGAGGCCGAGCGCTATCATCAAGAGCGCCGCCATCAGTCTCAGCCCGGCAATGGCCTGTTTGCCGGCACCGAGCTCGCCGACACTGGCCAGCAGCCCCCCCACCAGCGCCCCCGCGATGACGTAGCTCAGGATCCGGCCGAGGTTGTAATTGAGCAGGTAGCCGAGCCGCCCCCAGAAGTGCTGGCTCTTCGGGGGGATCGCCATGGAGAGCGCCGCCGAGACCCCGCCGCACATGGCGATGCAGTGGCCGGATCCCGCCAGCCCCACCAGCAGGGCCCCCATCAGATCAAGGCTGCTGGTCATGGTGCCCCTTGCTCTCGTCCTCTGGCTCCTTGTCTTCAGCCTTGGCGAGCGGTTGCTCCTCATCGAACAGGATGTTGGAGCCCTGCCGGTCGAGATCCTCGAACTGCTCGGAGCGGATGGCCCAGAAGAAGACGACCCCGGCGATGATGACGAACAGGATGGCGATGGGGATGAGGACAAAGATGATGTTCATGGTCTCTACCTTGGCAAGTGTGCCCGTGGTGGCTGGTCCATGTTAACCCCGTTCGGGCCCGGCGCCAGCCGCCATCTGTCA